>CAVQRB010000005.1:0-185884 GCA_963715055.1 uncultured Alphaproteobacteria bacterium
ATGCGGTTGCCGGCGAGCAACACCAGCTATTGCAGTTCCAGTGCTCGCCGCAACATGCCGGCGCGGCGTTGTGGCCTGTCGTCCGGCACGTCGCCCACGAGGCGGAATATCGGCTGCGGACGACGAAGCGACGAAGCTCGGCCGAATTGAAATGTTTATTGCCAAGAATTCACAGAATAGTGGAGCCGCGGTTCCCCTGTTTGCCGGTTTGATAGGTGTCTCGGCGACCAGCCGCTATCCGCCCCTGGATCTTTCGCCTGCCCAGCTTCGCGCGCGCACCCTTGCCGCGCTTGCGAGCCATGTGCGCGACCTCGCACTGTGCCAGCCGGTTCTGATAGTGTTCGAGGACGTCCACTGGATCGATCCAGTTCTCGAGTTTCTCATCCAGGTGCTCGACGAATCGAACCAGAGGGTCATGGTGGTGATGACGAGCCGTCAAGACGGCCAGCTCGCACTTGAGGGTCATCCAGACGTCACGCGGCTCTCGCTGAACCGGCTGGGGTCGCGGCGCGGCCGAGAGCATCGCAAATCGAATTGGGGGCGTCTTGGGTCTGCCGCCATACTTGCTGCGCGACATCATCGACCGCGCCGATGGAGTACCGCTGTATATCGAGGAGCTGACCAAGGCTGTGGTGGAACCCGGGGCCAGCCGGAACGCGGTGCCTGCTTCACTCCACGCGTCGCTAATGGCCCGGCTTGATCGCGCACGAGGCGTCAAGGAGATGGCGCAGCTCGCTTCATGCATCGGGCGGGAGTTTTCCTATGACCTTCTGGCGGCGGTATCACCGCTTCCGGAGAGCGAATTGGACGCTGCACTGGATCGGCTGATTGCGGCGGAAATCATCTTCCGACGCCCGGGAGCCGTTTCGGCGTACTATGTCTTCAAGCACATGCTCGTGCGCGATGCGGCGCACGAGAGCCTGCTACGGAAGACACGTAGACAACTGCATGCGAAGATTGCCGACGCGATCGAAGCGCGCCTGTCAGACGTCGTGCTCACAGAGCCCGAGCTACTGGCGGAGCACTGCGCCGAAGCAGGTCTCGCCGAGAGGGAAGTCGACTATCGCCTCGCCGCCGGAAAGAGATCGCTCGCGCGCTCGGCAACATCCGAGGCCATCATGCAGATCGAGAAAGGTCTAGGGGCGATCCAACGCGCGCAGGCTGGACCGGCGCGCGACGCAAGGGAGCTCAAGCTCAGACTGGCGCTTGGGCAGGCTTCTATCGCCGCGCGCGGCTTCGCGTCAGAGGCCGCGGGAGACGCCTATGCACGTGCGCATGCGCTTTGCGTTGCGACCGGCGACGGGTCCGAACTCGCTCCGATCCTTTACGGACGCTCGGTTTTTCATTTCCAGCGCGGCGAGATCGGCAAGGCGCTGGAACTCGCGGAATCTGCTCGCTCTCGGGCAGGCGCGAGGCGACGGGCCAGCCGAGATTACGGGGCTGCGCATGATTGGCTCCGCGCTGTCGCAAAGGGGCGAGATCGAGCGAAGCGTGGAAAGCTTCGAAGCTGCTTTGGCGCTTTGCACGCAAGGCCGCGATCATAATTCGGCCAACGTCTTCGCCATCGACTTCTGCGCAATGAGCCTTGGCTGGCTGGCTCAACTTGAACTTCAGCGCGGGCGCGCAGCGACAGCCCGCTCGCGATACGAGAAGTCGGCCCTTCGCGCGCGAAGCGTCGGCCATGCCAACACGTCGGCCGTCACACGCGTGTGGGGATGCATTTACTTGCAACTAAGCCACGATGTGCCAAACGCGTCTACAGAGGCACTGGAGGCGATCAGCCTGTCCGAAGCCCACGGATACCCTCTCTACCGCGCTGCCGGCTCGGTGATCCACGGCTGGACGCTTGCGCGGGAGGGACGCGGCGCCGAGGAGGGAATTTTGGCTCTGCGAAGGGGTCTCGCTGACTATGCCGCGACTGGAGCCAAGATGTGGAATCCCTACTTTCTTGGCCTGCTGGCGGAGGTCGAGGGGTGGGCCAGCGGCGCGAACGCAGGGCTTGCAGTAATTGAAAAAGCGCTCAGACAAATGGAGAGCACCGGCGCGCGCTGGATCGCTGCCGACCTACTCCGCATTCGTGGCTATTCTGCATCGGCGGGTGGGGCGTCCGGGTCGGCGGAGGCCGAGGCTAGTTATGCCGCAGCCATGCATACAGCAGAGTTGCACGGAGCCCATCTGTGGCGACTTCGCGCGGCGACCGGTCTCGCAAGGCTGTGGCGGGGTTCCGAAGCATCCGCAAGAAGGCGACGACTTCTCGAACCGATCATCGCACGATTCCCCGAGCCGTTGAACACTTTTGACGACGCATCAGCAGCGGAGGCCATCATCGCTAAGTAGTTCGCGCGCGTTAATTGAGCTCTAGAGCAAATGGCTGAAATGGTTTCCGATCAGCTTGAAGTATAGGGGATAGTCAATCCTGTGGTCGGCTTAGTCCGCGAAGTGTGAGTTCGCCCGTTATCTGTTTTCGGCGATGCAGCGAATGGCAGCTAAACGGGCTGCAACGCAGCATCTGGTAGCAGCGCTGCGAGTCGGGCTTGGGCCGTTGTTGTCGGGTGGCCAGATAGTGCACATCTGGCCACCCTATACTCCCAAAAAGGAGCGTCGCTGGGTTATCGGTCGTCCAACCGCGCTTGAAGCCATTCCAGCACTTCCGCTTCCACCCATCCCACTCTGTTAGGACCGAGTTGTATCCGCTTGGGGAACTCACCAGCCTTTTCCAGACGTGCAACATGCTGAGGGGACTACAGGACCAGCTCCTTCAGTTGGCGTTTTGATAGTATCCGCATCACGATATCTCCATAAATGAAGAGCATCGCGATGCCCTGAGGTTGACGAAACCTAGGCAGGCAAAGGTTAGCAGACCCGCGAGCACGTGACGAGTCGCTCCATTGCCAAGAACATAGCTGAACACCGAAAAATATTGCAAAACAGAGCGATTAAGGAGACTGAAAAGAGACTGAAAACTAGAAAAGGCTTAGCGATTTTACGCTAAGCCTTTGAAATTTATGGCGGACCGAGGAGGATTCGAACCCCCGACCCCTTGATTCGTAGTCAAGTACTCTATCCAGCTGAGCTATCGGTCCACTGAGGGCGGGGTTTAGTGCCGGTTGCGGTTTTATGCAAGCCCAATCCGCGGAAAATCACTGTTCAGGCGGCGCTATCCCTCAACGACGTCGAAGCCAGGCCAGGACCCAGCGTGCCATCGCCTTTGGGGAGGCAGATCATGAAGCTCGTGCCTTCCGCCCCGGTCCGGGTCATCTTCAGCGTCCCGCCGTGACCGCGCACGAGTTCCGAGGAAATGGCGAGCCCAAGGCCCGCACCACCTTTCGTCGCCCCGCCCTGGAACGGCGTGAACAGATGCTCGAGCGCCTTGGCCGGAAGGCCAGGACCGGTATCGGAGACCTCGATCCACCAGGCAGCCTCATCCTCCCTGCCCCGCACGACAATGCGCCCAGGGGATCCCGTGGCGACGATCGCCTGGCGGGCATTCCGGATAAGGTTCGCGAAGACCCGGTAGATTTGCTCGGGATCGGCACGCACTTTCATCGACAACGGCACCTCGCTTTCGAATTCCAGCGGAAAATCTCCCACCGCCAACCTTTCGCTGTCGATGACCTCTTCGATGACCTCGTGCAGGGGCAGTACGGTGAGCGTCGGGCTCGGCTCCTCGGCCTTTCCGAAGGCGAGCGTGCTTTCGCACAGGTGAACGGCCCGCGTGATCGAGCCAACCAGTTTCGGCGCCATGCGTTTCACGGTCGGATCCTCGCTCATCTCGATGCGGTCAGTGAAGAGCTGCGCCGAAGTGAGGATGTTGCGCAGGTCATGACTGATCTTGCTCACCGCGCTGCCAAGTTGTGCCAGCCTGTCCTTCTGGCGCAGCGCATGGGTGAGATCGTTCTCCATCTTCTGCAGCGCCAGTTCCGCCTCATGCAATTCGGTGACCTTGGCGGACGGCACGATGATCCGGCGCGCATCCTCGGGTGCAGCGGCGTAATTCTGCATCTGTTCGACGACGCGCTTGATCGGCTTGAGCAGCAGCGCGCGCATGGCAAGAAACAACAACAAGGCCGTCATCACCGAAATCACCGCCGAAAGGATCAGGATGCGGACGCCGTAGTCGATCATGGCCATCCGAAGCGGCGCGGTTTCCATGGTGATCTCGATCAGCAGCCCGGCGTCGCGCACCGGCGCGCCGATCACCCGGATGATTTCGTTCTCAGGCTTTGCCAGCCGGGCGATCGCATCCCGGATCAGCACCGGCGCGCTGGCGTCGCGCATGTCGAAAGTCGCATCGATCGGCGAGGGCAGCGCCGAGGAGAGCATCAGTTGCCGCACCTCGTCGCGCCGCAGCACGACGTTGAAGACACCGGCGTTTTCAAGCAGTTCGGCCTCCAGTTCGCGGTCGATCATGTCGTCGGCGAGCAGCGCCAGCGAGGCGATCTGGGCCCGCTCCAGCCGGTTCATCAGATAATCTTCGCGAAACCGCGCAATCGACGGCACGAAGATCAGCACCTCAGCCAGCATCACGAAGATGGTGGTCAGTATGAAGAGCCGTCCTGAGAGCGAGTTGAACATCGTGCCGACAGGCTTTCACGGGATGTGGCGCTGGACAAGCCCCACGATACGCTTGACCATGGGATTGTCGAAAAGCCGCGGCGAGAAATAGGCGCCTGCCACGCGCTTGTTGATCTCGCCGATACTTGGATAGGGCGCGATCATGGCGGCGATCTGGCTCATCTTCATGCGGTTGGCGATGGCCAGCGACCACAGGCCGATCAACTCGCCGGCCTGATGCCCGACGATGGAGGCGCCGACCGGACGCCCCTTGACCACCATGAGCTTGATGAAACCGGTCGTCTTGCGCTCGGCCACGGCGCGGTCGTTATGGGCGAAATCGAAGCGAACCACTTCGAGCGCCCTGCCGTGTTTAGCTCGCGCCGCTTGTTCGGTCATCCCGACTTGCGCCAGTTCCGGGTCGGTGTAGGTCGTCCATGGGATGTGCTCCGTCTTCACGGTCGATGGCAGGCCGAAAAGGATTGAGCGGATGATGACACTTGCATGGTAGCCCGCGACATGGGTGAACTGCATGCCGCCCGCCACATCGCCGATGGCATAGACCTTGCGATTTGAGGTGCGCAGGCTCGTATCCACCTTGATCCCGATGCGGGTTGTCGCAATTCCCGCAATGTCGAGATTCAGCCGCTCGGTATTCGCCTTGCGCCCGACCGCAATGAGCAAGTCAGAGCCCTTGAAGCGCCGACCGTCTTCGGCAACGACCTCGACAGCGCCTTTGCTGCCCGAGACTTCCACCACCTTGGCCGCTTCCTCGATCACCACCCCTTCGGCGCGGAGACGCTCGAGAACGACGCCTGCAAGTTCGGGATCGTCCTTGCCCAGGGCCTTGGCCCCTTCGATGACAGTCACCTTGCTGCCAAGACGGCGGTGCGCCTGCGCCATTTCCATGCCGATCGGTCCCCCGCCAATGATCAGCAGATGGTCAGGGCGGTCGCGCAGGTCGAAGAGCGTTTCGTTGGTTTCGAATGGGATCTCATCGAGTCCCGGGATCGACGGCACCAGCGGCGAAGACCCCGTGGCAATCACGATCCGGCGCGCGGCGATCACCTTGTCCCCGGCCTGCACCTCGGTCGGTGAAATGAAATGGCCGAAGGCGCGGATGACCTTGACACCGAATCCCTCGAACCTTTCCTGGCTATCCACGGGGGCGATGGTGGCGATGATGTCGCGCACATGGTGCATGGCGGCGGCGTAATCCGCCTCGCCTCGCGCGACCTGCACGCCGAAGGCCCCTGCATGGCGCTGGACCTCGGCCGCTTTTCCGCTGGCAAGCAGCGCCTTGGAGGGGATGCAGCCATAGTTCAGGCAATCCCCGCCCATCTTGTGACCTTCGAGCAGCACAACATCTGCGCCCATCTGCGCAGCACCCGCGGCGACGGAAAGGCCGCCGGAGCCGGCGCCGATTATCAGCAGATCGGGCGTCAGCCTTTCCATGTCAGAGGCCTGTCCGACCGGTCACGCTCTTGACGATCACCGGCATCAGCGACAAGGCGCAGAGACCAAGGAGCGGCAACAGGATGTGCGGCTCGAAGATGACACCGAGATCCGGCGCCTCGCCTCGGGCAAAGACCTCTCCCAGCCCCGCACCGACGGAGGAATAAACCAGCGATCCCGGTATGATCCCGAGAAAGGTCGAGATGACGAAGCGGTGCAGCGGAACCGACAGAAACGCCGGGATCAGATTGGCAAGAAAGAAGGGCACGACCGGCACCAGCCGGATGAAGAACAGCATGGACCACTGGTTTTCATCGATGCCCTGCCGGATTGTCCGCACCGCCCCCTTGGAGCTGTCCATCCGCGCCGAGAAGTACGCGCCCAGTCCGCTGCGCGCGGCCAGAAAGATCACGGTGGCGCCGATGGTCGCACCGATCACGCTGAGGAAAGACCCGGCAACCGTGCCGAAGAGAAAGCCGCCCGTCAGCGTGGCAACCAGCGCTCCCGGCAGGGAGAAGGCAACGATAACCACATAGGCCGCGACGAAGGCCGCCATGGTGAGGACGAAGTGGCTGTCCCGAAAGGCGATCAACGCTTCGCGGTTGTCACGCAGCGCGTCGAAGCTCAGGTAATCCCGCAAGGTAAAGGCGCCGACCGCCGCCACGACCAGTATGATCAGGATCGGCAGGTGCCGCAGGGGCCCGGAGGTCTGGTTTTCGGTCATGTCCGTCACAAACTTCGCCTTTTGATCATTGCACTTCAATCGTCCCCAGTAATGACCTGTTGCGGACCCTGGCGATAGCGGCTTCACGTGCGCTTGATGGCGCGTGACACAAACCAACGGAATAACGCGAAGTTCCCGGTGCCCTGAAACATTTGCGCCGTGTCACGGCGGAAATTGTTGCAACCGGCTGTTTTCCGGCCTCGAAGGGTTTGACTTGCCGGTATCTGCGCTTTAGAGGACAGGCTTCAAAGATTGCATGCCACGCGGATCGATTCCGCCACAGGCTAAGATTAAAGTGGAGACGGAGCGATGAAACGCACCTACCAACCCTCGAACCTCGTGCGCAAACGGCGCCATGGCTTCCGCGCGCGCATGGCGACCGCAGGTGGCCGCAAGGTACTCAACGCCCGCCGTGCGCGCGGCCGGAAAACTCTGAGCGCCTGAAGCGCTTCGAACGAGTACGTGTGAAATGATGCCGCCGCACGCCCCCCCGACCGGTATATCCGGATCCGGTGACAGGCGTGCGGCGGCTTCTTTGCGTCTTGCGATCCTGACCAGACGCGGCGACTTTCTGCGCGCATCAACCGCAGCAAGGGTCGCAAAACCCGGCTTCATCCTTCAGGCGCGGCGGCGAGATCCGGACGAGGCCGAGGGCGTTCGCGTCGGCTTCACCTGTTCGAAGAAGGTGGGGAATGCCGTCGCGCGCAATCGCGCCAAGAGACGGCTACGCGAAGTCGCGCGCCTCGGTTTGCCTGGCGCAGGCGTTGACGGCTTCGACTACGTGTTGATCGGACGGAAATCGGCAACGGCGGATCTGCCCTTCGGGACCCTGCAAGCCGATTTCGGCAAGGCGCTGGCGCAGATTCACAAGCCGCGCGAATGACACCGTTTGCCTGGCTTCTCGCGCTGCCAGTCCGGGGCTACAGGCTCGTCTTCAGCCCCTGGGTCGGGCACAATTGCCGGTTTCAGCCCACGTGCAGCGCCTATGCACTCGAAGCGTTGCAGCGTCACGGCGGGTTTCATGGAGCCTGGCTCGCCGCACGTCGCATTGCGCGGTGCCATCCATGGGGCGCATCCGGTTACGACCCGGTTCCCGAGAAATCGGAACGCGAACCGTAGCTGCGTTCACTGCTTTTCGAAGGAGATGATGACTTCGCCGATGTCGACGCCGTATTTCTTCATGTAGGCACGGTTGAGCACACGGTTCTCGCTCAGCATCCACATCCAGTCATCGAAGCTGACACGCAGGGTACCGTCCGGCACCGGCAGATCGATTGTGTAGCGCCAGTTGAACGTATCTCCGCGCTCCTCGCCCGACGCGCGCCCGATCACGCCAGGTGCCGTGCCTTCCCAGCTGTCCGGCCCGGTCTTTCTCAGGCTCCAGATTCGCTGTTCTGTCGTCTTGTCCTCATAGATGAAGTCTTCCACCAGGGTGAGCGTTTCACCGTCCCACGTGCCGTTGATATCGACATCGAAGCGCCGCCTTACGGTACCGAAGACATCCTGAAACTGGCCTTGCGCCACGACATGACCGGCAAAGAACTCCTCGAGGTTCAACTGTCTGTCCGACAGGCTGGCATCGTCGAGACTGGGCTTGCCGACGCAGCCCGCAAGCGTGAGGACTGCGAAAATAACCGCCAGCCGCAGTATCATGTTGTTTCCTTCCTCTTTGCATTGGATACGCCCGGCGGACACTTTTGGTTCAGGCGTAGGCAGGATATAGGTCTTGCGTAGCTTTCCAGGATCCTTGCCATGCTCGACAGCGCAGACGATATACACCCTCTCTTTCATGGTGCGCCGAAGTCCACTGAATTTCGCAAGCTGCGCAAGCGGATCGTGCGCTCGGTGCGCGAGGCGGTCGACCAGTACGGCATGATCGAACCAGGCGCACGCTGGCTCGTCTGCCTGTCAGGCGGCAAGGACAGCTACACGCTGCTCGCCATCCTCCATGAATTGAAGTGGCGCGGCCTCTTGCCCGTAGAGCTTCTCGCCTGCAATCTCGATCAGGGTCAGCCCGGATTTCCCGCGACGGTGCTGCCGGAGTTCCTCGCCCGCATGGGCGTGCCGCACCGGATCGAGTATCAGGACACCTATTCCGTAGTCATGGACAAGATACCACAAGGCCGTACCTTCTGCGCGCTCTGTTCGCGGTTGCGTCGCGGGCATCTCTACCGAATCGCGCGCGAGGAAGGGTGCAGCGCCGTCGTGCTTGGTCATCACAGGGACGACATACTCGAAACGTTCTTCATGAACCTCTTTCACGGCGGCAGGCTCGCGACAATGCCGCCCAAGCTCGTCAACGAAGAAGGCGATCTCTTCGTGTACCGGCCCCTGGCCCATGTCGCCGAGGCGGATTGCGAAAGGTTCTCCACCGCAATGCGCTATCCGATCATTCCCTGCGACCTCTGCGGCAGCCAGGACGGGCTTCAGCGCCAGCAGGTCAAAGCCATTCTCGACGGATGGGAGAAGAACAGTCCCGGGCGCAGGCAGGTGATGTTCCGCGCGCTCATGAACGCGCGACCCTCGCATCTTCTGGATCCCGGCCTATTCGACTTCCGGGGGCTCTCCCGAGGCCAAGCCTAGGTTTTTTGTCAATTGGTCGAAAGATTCTCGCTTCCGTTAACCTTGCCATCACCGATTTGCCTCTAGTCTCGCCCTGCGTCCACACGTCGCCAGAGCGGTCCGAGGGAAAAGACATGAAATCTGCCTTGATTGAACGTTGCGCGAGCCTTCGTCGGTCGATGGCGCGCACCCTGACGAGCGCGCCGGCCCTCGCCTGCCTGCCGGCCATCTGCCTCGGGGCATACTGGTCCTTCGGAGAATTGGGGCTGATGCTCTGCGCCATCGGTTTTCCCCTAATCTATGTTCTTACAGGCGGCGAGCGCTTTTCGGAAGGCCAAGGGCAGGCGTCCCTCGCCGCGGGCCCCGGTCTGGTCACGCGGGACACATTCGAGCGTCTCTTGGAGACGCGTTTCGAGACAGCAAGAGATGCCGGAACCTGCGCTGCCATTTTCGTTATCGAGATCGACGAACACGAGAATTTCGCAGAGCGGTATGGTCTCGCCGCCACCGATGAAATCGTCTCGCGAATCGGACAGCGCATAAAAGCGGTGATGCGAAGCGACGATGCCGTTTGCCAGATCGGCGATTTCAGGTTTGCGGTCTGCATGTCTCCGGTAAGGCATCTGGATCTCGAGGTTTGTATTCAGTTGGCTGGCCGGATCCAGACGGCCGCGGAAGAACCGCTGTCGCTTGACGGGTTGTCGTTTTTCGCAACCGTTTCGGTGGGGTTCTGTCAGAACAACCGCGCAAGCAGGCTCGATTATCGTGCGTGGATCGAAGCAGGCTCGACGGCGCTGCGCGATGCGCGCATGAGCGGTCCCGGTGCGATCCGGGCTTACTCCGAGGAAATGCGCCTCCGCACGGAAACGCGCGCCGAACTGCGGGACGATGTGATAGCGGCTCTGGAAAAGGGTCAGATCCAACCCTGGTTCCAGCCGCAGATATCGACGGACACAGGCATGGTTTCGGGATTCGAGGCGCTTGCGCGCTGGACGCATCCCAAACGCGGTATGGTGCCACCGTCCGAGTTTCTGCCCGCCATCGAGGCCGCAGGCCTCCTGGAACGGCTGGCCGAAGTGATGCTGTACCACTCTTTCACCGCCCTGAAAGCCTGGGATGCGGCAGGTGTTCAGGTCCCGCAGATCGGGGTCAATTTTGCAGGTCCCGAGTTAAAGAACCCGAGACTCATCGACAAGATCCAATGGGAGTTGGACCGGTTCGGACTGACGCCGGAACGGCTCGCGGTCGAGATCCTCGAAACCGTCGTCGCGGACGCGCCGGATGACACGATCACGCGTAACATCAACGGCCTCGGGGGCTTGGGATGCAGCATCGATCTTGATGACTTCGGGACCGGGCATGCGTCGATTGCTTCCATCCGCCGCTTTTCCGTAAGCCGCATCAAGATTGACCGTTCCTTCGTAATGAAGTCGGATCGCGATGCCGAGCAGCAGCGCATGGTCAGCGCAATTCTGACCATGGCGGATCGCCTCGGGGTCGATACCCTCGCCGAGGGTGTCGAAACGGTCGGAGAACACGCTCTGCTTGCTCAACTCGGATGCAACCATGTGCAGGGCTTTGGCATCGGGAAACCCATGCCTTTCGATCAGACCATAGACTGGATCCGGGCCCACAACGCCAAACTTCAGGATGCACCCAAGATTTCTCGGCGGAAAGGCCGGGTTTTAGCAAGAGGCAGGGGCAGCAAGGAAAACCTCGCGACCCGCAACTTCGGCCAGCGGCGTTTTGGCCCGAATCCGGCGATTCCGCTTGACCTTTGTGCCTGCACTCTGTTGAACCCACGCTGGTACAAAACAGATCAGGTGGCAGTCCAGATGGACGATCAGAACAAGAACCTTCTTCTTGCAACGGCGCTCAGCTTTCTAGTCATCCTGACGTGGTTCATCCTTTTTCCACCGCCGGAACCGGAACCTAGGCAAACGGACGTAGTCGAGCAATCCGACGCCGGCACGACCGCCCCGACGGTCCCGGCCGGCGACGCAACCGACTCGGCAACGCCACTGCAAGCCGATTTAGACGCGACCGCAACCTCTATCGAGAGCGCACCGCGCGTATCCATCGATACGCCAAGGTTGCAGGGGTCCATTTCGCTGATCGGCGGACGAATCGATGACCTCAAGCTGAAGGACTATCGGACATCGTTGAGCGAAGGCGCACCCATCGTCACGATGCTCTCACCGCAGGGTACCAATGACGCCTATTACGCATTCCAGGGCTGGGCGGCCGGTGCAGGGATCGACGCAAGCGCCGTACCTGGCCCGGACACGGTCTGGTCGGCCACAGGCGCGGGACAACTCACGGCCGACACACCCGTCACATTGACGTGGGACAACGGCGCCGGACAGGTCTTTACCCGGATGATTGCCGTGGACGACAGCTACATGTTCTCGCTGACGCAGTCCGTGAGAAACGACGGCGAGGCTGCCGTTACGGTAGCGCCCTACGGGATGATCGTGCAACACACGGAACCTGACGATCTGGAGAACTTCTTCATCCTCCATGAAGGGGCGGTGGCGATTGCCGATGGCGAACTCATCGAGACCGACTGGAGCGAGATTGCAGAAGCTCCGTTGAACCCCACATGGGGTCGCCAGGCCATCGTGAACGAAAACGTGACTTCCGGCTGGATCGGATTCACGGATCACTTCTGGCAGGCGATCCTGATCCCGGGCGAAGGCGAGATCTTCGAGCAGGCGCTGACCTATGATGCCCGTTCGGAGATTTATCGCGCCGTGACCCGCATGCCCGCACAGACCGTGGCAGCCGGCGGCAGTGCCACGATGACCACCAAATTCTTCGCCGGTGCCAAGGAATGGGCAACCCTGCGGGCCTATGAATCGCAGGGCGTCTCGAAGTTCATCGACAGTATCGACTGGGGCTGGTTCTTCTTCCTGACCAAACCGATCTTCTGGCTGCTGCACAATCTCAACAACCTGATCGGCAACATGGGTTGGGCCATCATCGGCCTCACGCTGATCATCAAGGCGATACTCTTCCCGCTGGCCTACAAATCCTACGTCTCGATGGCCAAGATGAAGGAACTGCAGCCGCAGATGGAAAAGCTCAAGGCGGACTCCGGAGACGACCGGCAGAAGTTGCAACAGGGCATGATGGAGCTCTACAAACGGGAAAAGGTGAACCCCGCGGCCGGGTGCCTGCCGATCCTCCTCCAGATCCCGATTTTCTTCTCGCTCTACAAGGTGATATTCGTCACGATCGAATTGCGCCACGCGCATTTCTTCGGCCCCTTCCAGGACCTCAGCGCGCCAGATCCGACCTCGCTGATGAACCTCTTCGGCCTGCTGCCCTTCGCCGCGCCGGAACCGGGCTCGCTGCTGGCGCTGATCTTCATCGGCATCCTGCCGCTTCTGCTCGGGATTTCGATGTGGCTGCAACAGAAACTGAACCCGGCACCCACCGATCCAACGCAGCAGATGATATTTGCCTGGATGCCTTGGGTCTTCATGTTCATGCTCGGCGGCTTCGCCAGCGGCCTCGTGGTCTACTGGATCGCGAACAACACGATCACCTTTACGCAGCAGTATCTGATCATGCGCAGCCAGGGCTATAAGCCGGATGTCTTTGGCAACATCAAAGGCGGCTTGTCCCGGAAGACGAAGTCCGAAAAGAAATGACGAGGCTGGACCGCATCCTGCGTTATCCTCTCAAGAGCCATAGCCGGGAAGCACTTGCCTCCGTCGTCCTGGAAGCGGGCACCTCGATGCCCTGGGATCGCATCTGGGCCGTGGCCCATGACGCGGCGAAGATCGACCCCGGAAAATGGGCTCCTTGTGTGCACTTCAGCCGGGTAACGAAGGCGCCAGCGCTTATGGCCATAACCTCCCGGCTCGACGAAGAGACCGAAACGCTCACCCTGTCGCATCCGGACCGTCCCGATCTGACTTTTCGCCCGGACAGCGAGGAGCAAAGGTTGATTGATTGGATCATGCCGCTCGTGCCTCAGAACCGCGCGCTTCCGACGCGTATCGTTCGCCTCGAGGGTCGGGGGTTCACCGACAGCGATTTTCCCTCCGTGACCCTGTGCAACATGGCCACTCATCGCGCGGTGGAGGAAAAGGCCGGTCAGCCGCTCTCCATCCACAGGTGGCGTGGCAACCTCTGGTTCGACAATCAGAACGCCTGGTCCGAACGCGACTGGATCGGCAAGGACCTTGCCATCGGTGCCTGCATCCTGCGGCCCCGCGAACAGACCGAGCGGTGCCTTGCCACGACCACCAACCCTGACAACGGGGTCAGGGATATCGACGTGCTGGGCCTGCTCGACGGTTTCGGCCATCGCGATTTCAGCGTGCGCGCTGAAGTTATTAGAGGCGGCGAGATCGCTGTCGGCGATCCGGTGGTGCTCATATGACCGCCCTTCCCTTTCCCGTCGCAGAGGAGCCTGACGCAGAGATCGCGGAAGCCGGTCGCATGCTCTTTGCCGGTGGCACCGAGTTCGTCAAGGGCGTGGTCGCCATGTCCGGATTGCCGGCGTCCGACCGCCTGGAAGTGTGCTTTGCAGGGCGTTCGAACGTGGGGAAATCATCGCTGATCAATGCGCTCACGGGACGCAAGGGGTTGGCGCGGGCGTCCAATACGCCGGGTCGGACACAGGAAATCAACTTCTTTGCGACAGGCGAAAACCACTATCTTGTCGACCTGCCCGGCTACGGCTTCGCCAATGCGCCCACCGCGGTCGTCGCGAAATGGCAGGCTCTTCTGAAGCAATACCTGTCAGGCCGGCAGTCGCTGCGGCGCGCCTTCGTCCTCATCGACGCACGTCATGGCGTCAAGAAGGTGGACGACGAGATCCTGAGCCTGCTCGACGGCGCGGCGGTCACCTTTCAGGCGGTGCTCACCAAGGCCGACAAGGTAAAGGAAGCCGACCGCGCGCGCATCCTCGATCAGGTCCGCACAGCCCTCGCCAAACACCCGGCGGCTTTCCCCGAAATCGTGGTGACGTCCAGCGAAAAGGGCTGGGGTATTCCGACGCTCAGGTCCATAATCGCCGAACTGGAATAGCTGCGCCTTGCACGAGAGCCGCCGGCCCCCCATAACCCCATTGGAAACGGCCCTGACATGAAGATCCAAGATATGAACCGCGACTGGATAGCCACGGCGAGCACACTCAACAAGGCCCTGCCCTATCTGCAACGCTATGCCGATGCGACCGTCGTCATCAAGCTCGGCGGCCATGCCATGGGCAGCGACGAGGCGATGGAAGAATTCGCCCGCGATGTCGTGCTGATGCGGCAGGTGGGGGTGAACCCGGTCGTCGTGCACGGCGGCGGTCCGATGATCAACGCGATGCTCGACAAGCTTAAGATCAAGTCGGATTTCGTGAAGGGCAAGCGCGTCACCGATGCGGCCACGATGGAAGTGGTGGAGATGGTGCTGAGCGGTGTCGTGAACAAGCGCATCGTACAGGCGATCAACAGCCAGGGCGGGCGGGCGATCGGGCTTTCAGGCAAGGATGCCAATCTGATCACCTGCACCCAGACGGATCCGGACCTCGGCCTCGTCGGCACGCCGGATGTGATCAACCCGCAGATCCTGCGCGATCTGACGGAAAAGGAATATATTCCCGTCATCGCGCCGCTGGGCTACGGGCGCAATGGCGAGACCTTCAACATCAACGGCGATACGGCGGCAGGCGCGATTGCTGCTGCGCTCAAGGCGGACCGGTTGCTGTTGTTGACCGATGTCGTCGGGGTCAAGAACGCAGAAGGCGATGTCGTGACCGAATTGAGCGCAAGCCAGATCCGGCAGATGACCGAGGATGGCGTAATTGCGGGCGGTATGATCCCCAAGACCGAAACGGCGCTCGACGCCATCGAAGGCGGCGTGCGGGCGGCGGTCATTCTGGACGGACGCGCACCCAATGCCTGTCTCTTGGAGCTTTTCACCGAGCATGGGGCCGGGTCGATCATCCGCAAGGGCTGACGCAGATGTGTCAAGCTGCCGCTTGTGCAGCCGCGGGGGTGGATTAGGTTAGGCGCATGGAGAACGAAGCCGTCATTCGCCTCGCAGTCTTTCTGACGCTTTTCGCGGTACTCGCCGCACTGGAGGCGCTTGCGCCCCGGCGCGTGCGCCGCCAGCAACGGGCCAGCCGTTGGGTGACGAATTGGGGCATCACGCTGCTGAACACACTGACACTGCGCGCGCTCGCCTTCGCGCTGCCTCTGCTGGCAGTCGGAGCGGCGCTCGACGCCTCGGCCCAGGGCTGGGGTCTATTCAATGCCCTCGACTGGCCGCTCTGGATCGAGGTGATCCTTGTGGTGCTGATCCTCGATTTCGCGATCTGGCTGCAACATCTCGTCACCCACAAGGTACCGGTCCTGTGGCGGCTACACCGGGTGCATCATGCGGATGTGGACATGGACGTGACCACAGCAATTCGCTTTCATCCGGTGGAGATTGCCCTGTCGATGCTGCTGAAGATCGGGCTGGTCTATCTGCTCGGCCCTGCTGCCATCGCGGTTGTTGTCTTCGAGATCCTGCTGAATGGCACGGCGATGTTCAATCATTCCAATCTGCGCCTCCCGCTCTGGCTCGATGCGGGCCTGCGCAGGGTGCTTGTGACCCCGGACATGCACCGCGTGCACCATTCGGTTCATCGTTCGGAGCATGACAGCAATTACGGCTTCTCGCTCTCGATCTGGGACAGGCTCTTTGGCACCTATATCGCACAGCCTGCCAAGGGGCATGACGACATGACGGTTGGTCTTGAGTGGCAAGACGACCGCCCGAGCCGCCTTGGCTGGTCGCTCGCCCTGCCCTTCGGCCGCAAGTGAGGGTCACGCAGATCGAGGCGGAAGCAGAAGGCAGCGGGCTTGCGGTCCTCGGCGGCTTTCATCCCGAACCCGGCGACGACGCGCCCGATGGATGCCGCACGCTTTTGTTGTTGGGCCCCGGTGAGCCCGGTTTCTGGACCCGTTTCACCGCGAGCCCCGAGTGGCAGGATGGCCAAAGCGACCCGATGGACCGCTGGTCGCGGCGCGTCATCGACGATCTGGCGTCGCGCCTCGACGCCACTGCGCTCTATCCCTTCGGCCCGCCGCCCTACCTTCCCTTCTTCCGCTGGGCCAAGCGAACGGGGCGGATCCATGCCTCCCCGATCCGGCTGCTGGTCCATGACACGGCCGGGCTCTTCGTCTCGTTCCGGGGCGCGCTGGCACTTGTCGACCGGATCGACCTTCCCGAGGCACAGGTATCGCCATGCGTGAGCTGCGCCTCGAGACCCTGTCTCACGGCCTGCCCCGTCGCGGCATTCGATGGAAAAAGCTATGACGTACCGGCCTGCAAGGCGTACCTTGACACCGGAGCGGGGGAGGAGTGCATGACCACGGGCTGCAGAGCGCGCCGGGCCTGCCCGATTTCCGCGACCTATCTGCGGCTGCCCCGGCAATCCGCCTATCACATGGCTATTTTCAAAGGACGAACCTGATGCGCCGACTGATCCTGATGCGGCACGCGAAGTCAGACTGGAACGTCCCCGACCTGCGGGATCACGACAGACCGCTCAACGCGCGGGGCCTGCGCGCCGCCAGCGATATGGGCGACTGGCTGCGCGCGACGGGATACCTTCCCGACCAGGTGCTCTGCTCGACCGCGCAGCGCACGCAGGAGACGCTGGCAGGACTGCGCCTCGACGCGCAGGTCCCTGTCGTCCTGACCCGTGGCTTGTATCTCGCTGAGGCCGAAGCAATGCTGCGGGTGCTCCGCGAAGCCACTGGGCAGTCTGTCCTGATGCTGGGTCACAACGGCGGCATCGGCGAGATGGCGCAGCGTCTGCTGCCGGAGCCGTTCGATCATCCGCGGTTCGAGGATTATCCCACATGCGCCACGCTGGTCTGCGACTTCGATGCGGAAAGCTGGAATGACATCGGCTGGCACGAAGGCCAGCCGATCGATTTTACCGTTCCGAAGGATCTGGAGTGAGGATCAGTGTCCGAGGATCTGGCTCAGGAAGAGCTGGGTCCGCGGCGACTGCGGGTTATTGAAGAAGGCTTCCGGCTCGTTTTGCTCCACGATCTGACCGGCATCCATGAAGATCACACGGTTCGCGACCTGACGGGCAAAGCCCATTTCGTGCGTCACGCAGAGCATGGTCATGCCTTCCTCGGCCAGTTCGATCATCGTATCGAGCACTTCCTTGATCATCTCCGGGTCGAGCGCCGAGGTCGGCTCGTCAAAGAGCATGATCCGAGGCTTCATGCAGAGCGACCGGGCGATCGCCACCCGCTGCTGCTGACCCCCCGACAACTGGCCCGGATACTTGAGGGCCTGATCGGGGATCTTGACCTTCTCGAGGAAGTGCATGGCCGTCTCTTCGGCCTGCTTCTTGGGGATCTTGCGGACCCAGATCGGAGCCAGCGTGCAGTTCTCAAGAATGCTCAGATGCGGAAAGAGATTGAAGTGCTGGAAGCACATGCCGACCTCGGAGCGGATCTTGTCGATGTTCTTGAGGTCCGAGGACAACAGCGTGCCATCGACGGTGATCGACCCCTTCTGGTGTTCCTCCAGCGCGTTGATGCAGCGGATCAGCGTCGATTTCCCCGAGCCGGACGGCCCGCAGATGACGATCCGCTCACCGCGATAGACCGTGAGGTCGATGTCGCGCAGCACATGGAAAGCGCCATACCATTTGTTCATCTTGACGATGTCGATGGCAACCTCGTCCGAGATTTCCATTTTCGGTGCTTGTTCAGCCATGATCTGGCCTCCTTATCGGTGGTCGGTCGCGAGGCGACGTTCGAGCCATTGTGAGTATTGTGAAATCCCGTAGCAGACGACGAAGAAGAGCAGCGCCGCGAACCCCAGGAGTTCCCAGTAGACGCCGTTCCATTCTGTCGAGGCGAGGATCGGTCCGCGGATCATGCCCACCAGATCGAACATCGAGATGACCGAGACCAGCGTGGTGTCCTTGAAGAGACCGACGGCCACGTTCACGATGCCCGGAATGGAGATCTTCAGCGCCTGCGGCAGGATGATCAGCCGCGTCGCCTGCGCGTAGTCGAGCCCGAGGCTGTCGGCACCCTCGTACTGCCCCTTGGGTAGAGCCGCGAGGCCGCCCCGGATCACTTCGGCGATATAGGCCGAGGCGAACATCGTGATCATGATCACCACGCGCAGGAAGAGGTCCACATTGGATTCCGGCGGGAAGAAGTAGGAGAGCATCACCGAGGCCACGAAGAGCAGGGTGATGAGCGGAACGCCCCGGACGAATTCGATGAAGACCACGCAGACGATCTTGATCAGTGGCATGGAGGATTGCCGGCCAAGCGCCAGTGCGATGCCGATGGGGATCGACAGGGACACGCAGGTCACGCCGAGCATCATGTTGAGCATGAAGCCCCCGAGCTGCCGGCTTGGAACCGCGGGCAGCAGGAAATTACCTACGACGCCGTCGCTGTCGACGGGCGCGTCCGGGACCAGCCAGCCGCCCAAGTACCAGATGACGAAGGCCGCGAAAATGCCGCCGAAGAACCCGGCGGCAAAGCTGCCCTGCACGAAGCGCTGGTACACAAGAAACCCGCCCAGAAAGCCCAGCAGCGCGACCACGGGAACCATGACCGGCCCGCCCCAGATCAGCCAGTAGGCGATGAACGGAAAGAGCGCCGTGAAGATCAGGAGTTTGCGCGGCAGATCGAAGAAAAGAACCGGTGCTGCCGCGATAAAGAAGAGCACCAGTGCCAGTGTCGGACGCCAGTAGAACTCGGATGGATATTGGAAACCGAACAGAAGCTGGTTCCAGCGCTCCGAGAGCACCGAGAAACAGGCGCCGGTCTTGCCTTGAAGAACCTCCCGGCATTCACTGAGGCTGCTCGTCGTCCAGACGCCGTTCAGTATCCAGGGCAGCACGACGGCCAGTACAAGATAGACGACATAGATCGAGACCAATGTCAGCAAGGCATTCGCGGGCGTCGCAAAGAGGTTCTCGCGCATCCATTTGACCGGACCCGTCGCCGCATAAGGCGGCGGCGAGGCGGGTATTTCGGTTTCGCGCACGAAGGCGACGGAATGGGCATGTGTATCGGACATGGGCCTCAGCGCTCCTTCAGCTTAACAGCATTGTTGTAGACGTTCATGATCCCCGAAATGGACAGGGAGATCGTGAGGTAGAAGAGCATCAGCAACAACACGCATTCGATGGCGCGGCCGGTCTGGTTGAGGGTGATTCCGCCGAGCGTCGCCGTGATGTCGGCATAGCCCACGGCAATCGCCAGCGATGAGTTCTTGGTGATGTTGAGGTACTGCGAGATCAGTGGCGGAATGATCACCCGCAACGCCTGTGGCAGCACCACGAGGCTCATCACTCGACCGGGGCGCAGGCCCAGGGCCGAGGCCGCTTCCGTCTGGCCCTTGGACACCGCCTGGATGCCCGCGCGCACGTTCTCTGCGATGAAGGCACCGGTATAGATGGAGAGCGCGAACCACAGTGCGATCAGAGGACCGCCAAGGTTGAGGCCGCCGCTGAAATTGAACCCCCCGAGCACGGGGATATCAAGGCTGATCGGCTTGCCCATGATGAAATACATCAGGATCGACGGGATGAAGAACAGCGCGAGGCTTGGAAGGAAGGTCGGCAGCAGCTTGCCCGTGCTGTAGAGCAGGTTCGTCGCATAGCGGCGATAAGCGAAGATTCCCACCAGCGAGGCGAGGAAGGTCGCGACGACGACCATGGATCCCGGGCCCCAGATCGGCGCCGGCAGGTAGATGCCGCGGTTGGTGAAGGCGATCGAGCCCAGCACCATGGACGCCGCCGCATCGTCACCGCGGAAATCGCGCGGCGCCGGCATCACGGCGGTCATGATCGTGAAGATGATGATGATCCAGATCAGAACCGGGATATTGCGGAAGATCTCGACATAGAACGCCATCAGCTTGCGCACGAGCCAGTTCTTGGAGAGACGCAGCACACCGGCAAGCACGCCGAAGATCGTCGCCGTGACGCAGGCCAGAAAGGCGACAAGAAGCGTATTGAGAATCCCGACGATGGCAGCGCGGGCATGGGTCGATTGGCTGTTGTAGTCGATCAGGGTCTGGTTGATGTCATATCCAGCCGAACTTCCGAGAAATCCGTACCCGATGTTCAGACCGGCAGCGGCAAGGTTGCTGAAAAGATTGTTTCCGAGGTAGGCGAAAGCCGCGATCAGAAGCAACAGCGCGATGGCCTGGAAGGTATAGGACCGGTAACGCGTGTCGTTGAGCAGCATCGACGGGCGAAACGCCGCCCTTGGTGGGTCGGTCATTGTTGTCATTGAATTGTTCCCCGTTGGTCCGGCTTGTTATGAGTGCGAGCGCTTGTGCGCTTCTGGTGCCGGTTTGTGGATTTGGTCGTCTCAGAAGCGACAAGGGCGCAGGAGTGACCCTGCGCCCTTGCGTCTTGGGTATTAGCGGAACGGCGGGGAGTAGAGCAGACCACCGTTGGTCCACTGCGCGTTCAGACCGCGCGCCAGACCGATCGGGGTTTCCTCACCGATGTTCTTGGCAAAGATCTCGCCGTAGTTACCGCTGGCGGCAATCGCGTTCTTGGCCCAGTCGTTGCCGAGGCCAATCATCGCGCCAAGCTCCCCTTCGGTGCCCAGCAGGCGGGCAACTTCGGGGTTGGTCGTATTCGCTGACATCTCGGCGATATTCGCGGATGTCACGCCCAGTTCTTCCGCCGTGATCAGTGCGTTGAGTGTCCACATCACGATGTCACCCCATTCGTTGTCGCCGTGACGAACAAGCGGTCCGAGCGGCTCCTTGGAGATGATTTCCGGCAGAAGGATATGATCGCCGGGGTTTTCGAAGGTCGCGCGCTGCGCGGCCAGACCGGAGGCATCCGTCGTGTAGACGTCGCAGGCACCGGCAAGGTACTGCTGCTGCGCTTCGGCGTTGGTTTCGATCGGCACCGGCTGATAGGTGATGTTGTTGGCGCGGAAATAATCCGCGAGGTTCAGCTCGGTCGTGGTGCCGGTCTGGATGCAGACGGTGGCGCCATCGAGTTCTTTTGCCGAGGACACGCCCAGTGCTTTGGGTACCATGAAGCCCTGACCGTCGTAGTAGTTCACGCCCACGAAGTCGAACTTCAGGTCGGTGTCGCGGCTGAAGGTCCAGGTGGTGTTGCGCGCCAGCATGTCGATCTCGCCGGAGGCGAGCGCCGTGAAGCGTGTCTTGCCGGTGGTCGGCACGAATTCGACGGCGGTCGGGTCGCCCAGAACAGCAGCGGCCACGGCACGACATACGGCGACGTCGAAGCCTTGCCATTCGCCGTTTGCATCCGGGGCGCCGAAGCCGACCAGACCTGTTACAACACCGCAGTTCAGCTTGCCGCGTGCCTTCACGTCATCGAGCGTACCGGCGGCCGCAGCGCTGGCCGCAAGGCCCGCGATTGTCAGCGCGCCAAGGAGTACTGATTTTTTCATTTTTTACCTCTTCCTGATGTTCCGCCATGTTTTTTAAGGCGGTTAGACCGGCTTTGCGCCGGAGGCGATACAGAGAGGATTTGCACCTCTCAAGTGGGCGTCATACTGGGCGAAATCGCTTTAAAACGTCAAGTGCAGGAATGGATTAATGCGTCAAACTTCCGCGACTTCCCTTACGGGGCTGCACAATTGTGCAAGGTCTAGGAGCGCAAAAGGTCAAACACCTGCTTTGCATGCAGAAATGCGGCCTCCTTGATGGCGGCGGCAGCCTCGGCGTCCTCGTCCTGCCCCCATTCCTCCGCCTGCCAGATCTCGTCGAGGCGGGAGATCTTCCAAATCGCTTTGGGAGAAAAGCGGTCGGTGGTCGCAGCAAAGCCGAGAATCAGCGAACCCGTCAGGCTCACAAGGTCATGGAAGGCCGCCAGTTCGAACGGCGAAAGCGCATGGACGCGGGCCCGAAGGTTTTCCAGAACCAGGGCGTTCTGAGGCGCATGCATCACGCCCGCGCGGGTCTCAAGGCGCGCCGACAGAGCCATCTCGGCCCAGTCCAGCATCGGATCCCATTCCGCCTTCTGGCGCGCAACAAGGCTCTCGGGATGTTCGGCCCGGTAGCACAGCAGATCGGCATCACCATAGGCCGCCAGCATGTCGGCCACCTCCGCCTTCTGCACCGCAACTTTGTCCACTGCCGCATTGGCGGTCCGGGTGAAGGGCATGGTGCGCGGGTCGATCACCCCTTTCTGTTCTTCCCATTCCCTTGCGATGGCTTCGGCGAAGGCCCTTGTCGGGACATGCAGCGCCCGCTTTGCCGGGGTGCGGACCGGACGGGCGTCGAGGGCTATGCCGAAGCCTTCGGGGTTTTCGGACACGCAGACTTCTTTCCAGAAACGCTTGGCCTTCCAGTCGCTCATGCGGTGGTGCTCCAGATTTCCCGCAATGACCCGGGCAATTCGGCGAAATCCGCCAGAATGCGATGCGCGGCCGAAAGTGCTGCGACCGGGTGATAGCCCCAGGCCACGCCGAGACCGCAGACACCTGCCGCCGACGCCATGTCCATGTCGAAACTCGTATCGCCGATCATCACCGTATCCGCGGCTGTGATACCGGTCTCCGCCATGGCCTGCAGCAGCATCGAAGGATGCGGTTTGGACGGGTGGAAATCCGCCACCTGCTGCGTGACAAAAGCACCTTCCAGCCCATGCGCTTCGATGAGTTTGTCGAGGCCACGCCGGGACTTGCCGGTTGCGACACCCAGCACCACCTCCGGCATCGCGCGCAGATGGTCGATCGCTTCGCGGGCACCGGGATAGAGAGGAGAGGATTGCGCGGCGCCGGTCTGGGCCCGCAGCGCCATATAGGCCTGCTTGTAGCCCTGCACCATGCGGTCATGCGCGTGCCGATCAAGATCCGGTGCGAGCCGCACCATCGCCACGTCGAGCGACAGCCCAACGATGCCGAGAATTTGCGATCGCGTCGGCACGGGAATATCCACGACGGCGAAGGCTTCGGTCATCGCCGCGACGATGTCCTGCTGGCTGTCGACCAGCGTGCCGTCGACATCGAAGATCACGAGGCGCGGCCTCTCCATCACTGAAGGCTCTCGAAGGGGTCTTCGGCAGCCAGATCGTCGGTCCAGCCGAAAGTCTCCCAGCTTTGTGCCATGTGCGGCGGCAGCTCGGCGGTGACGGTGATGATCTTGCGCGTCTCGGGATGCTCGAAACGCATCATCCGCGCATGCAGATGCAACTTTTTCGAGATGATCCCGCCCAGTTGCGCGCCCCAGCCGTCGCCTTCGTTTTCCTGCCCCGAACCGCCGTATTTCCCGTCACCCACGATCGGATGGCCAATCTCGGCCATATGCGCCCTGAGCTGGTGGGTACGCCCCGTCACCGGCTCCATCGCGACCCAGGCCGCGCGCGAGGCAACCCGGTAGAGCGTGGCGTAAAGCGTATGCGCCCGTTTGGCGCCGGGCGTCGCATCGATGTCGCGGGGGTGGACGGCAATCATTTTCTCGCCTTCTCCGCCCTTGCCATGCCCCCCGGCCTTGACCAGCCCGTAGCGGATTTCACCGAGATAGGGGGTCGGCACTCCGGCCACCAGCGCCCAGTAGATCTTGCGCGTCTCGCGGTGGCGCATTGCCGCCGTGAGCGCCTTGGCCGCAAGCCTCGTGCGCGCGAGCAGCAGCACACCGGAAGTGTCCCTGTCGAGCCGGTGCACGAGACGCGGCTTTTCCTCCGCATCGAAAATCAACGCCTCGGAAAGCGCGTCCACATGGCGGTCGGTCTGCCCCGAGCCGCCCTGCACCGCCAGGCCTGCGGGCTTGTTCAGAGCAATGATGTGATCGTCGCGGTAGATGACGCAGTTGCGGATCATCTTGGCATCGGCGTCAGTCACCCTCGTTCTGGCCGGGGGCGGGGGCGCATCGCTTTCTGGCAAGGGCGGGATGCGCACCTGCTGACCCGCCTCGAGCCGGGTCGCCGCCTTGACGCGGCCACCGTCGACGCGAATCTCGCCCTTGCGGCACATCTTCTCGACCATGCCCTGGCTGATCTGCGGAAAGCGCCGCTTGAACCACCGATCGAGGCGCTGATCGCCCTCGTCCGCCTCGACGCTCACGGTCTGAACCCGGCTCATGTCAACACCCCCCGCATCAGCCAGAGACCGGCCATCAACCCGCCGATGGAGAGGCCTACCGACAGTACCACATAGAGCGCCGCGAGCCCCATCTCGCCACGTTCGACGAGTGTCACGGTTTCGAGCGAGAAGGCCGAAAAAGTCGTGAAGCCGCCCAGGAGCCCAGTCATCACGAACGGGCTCAAATGCGTGAGGCCCTTCTGTGCCGCAAGCACGACGAAAGCGCCCATCAGGAACGAGCCGAGAATATTGGCTCCCATGATCGCCAGCGGCACCTCCGAGGGTCCGGTCACGCGCAGGACCGCATGGCCCCAGATGTGGCGCAGCGAGGCGCCAAGAGCACCGCCGAAAGCCACGAGGATCAGAGTTTTCATCATCTGCGACCCCTCGCCTACGCCCGCAAGATTGTCAAGTTTCGCGCTTGGCGCGCAGTTTGGCGAAGTAGTCGAGACGCTTCTTCAGGTCGCGCTCAAAACCGCGCTCGACGGGCGCATAGAAGGCCGGGCGCGGCATGTCATCGGGGAAGTAGTTCTGGCCGGAGAAGCCGTCTTCGGCATCGTGGTCATAGGCATAGCCTGCGCCGTACCCCTGATCCTTCATCATCGTGGTGGGGGCGTTCAGGATGTGTTTCGGCGGTGGCTGCGAGCCGGTCTGCCGGGCAGAGACCCGCGCCGCCTTGTAGGCGACATAGGCCGCATTGGATTTCGGCGCGAGCGCGAGATAGGTCAACGCCTGTGCCAACGCCAACTCGCCTTCGGGCGAGCCGAGCCGCTCGTAGGTTTCCCAGCTTGCCAGGCAGATCGCCTGCGCCTGCGGATCAGCGAGGCCGATGTCCTCGACCGCCATGCGCGTGATCCGGCGCGCAAGATAGCGCGGGTCCTCGCCGCCCTCCAGCATCCGCGCGAACCAGTAGAGGGCCGCATCGGGGTCAGAGCCGCGCACCGATTTGTGCAGCGCGGAAATCAGGTTGTAATGCGCATCGCCGCTCTTGTCATATTGCGCTGCCCGCCGCATCAGCCGGGTCGAGAGCGCCTTGGTATCGAGCGTGCCGTCGATCTTCCAGGCCGCGATCTGCTCGATCAGGTTCAGAAGCGCGCGCCCGTCGCCATCCGCCATCTCGAGCAAGGCCGCGCGGGCGGACGCGTTCAGCGGCAGTTTGCTTTCTAGCTCCCTCTCCGCCCGCTGCGCGAGGCGTTCGAGATCGCCCGCGTCAAGGCGTTGGAGCACCATCACCTGCGCCCGGCTCAGCACGGCGGCGTTCAACTCGAAGGAGGGGTTTTCCGTCGTGGCCCCCACCAGCAGGATGGTCCCGTCTTCCATATGCGGCAGAAAGCCGTCCTGCTGCGCCTTGTTGAAACGGTGAATCTCGTCCACGAAAAGCAGCGTCCCCTGACCGTTCCGCCTGCGGATCTTCGCAGCCTCGAAAACCTTGCGCAGGTCGGGAACGCCGGTGAAAATGGCACTGATCTGCACGAAATGCAGGTCGGTCTCATGGGCCAGAAGCCGTGCGATCGTCGTCTTGCCGACGCCGGGCGGCCCCCAGAAGATCAGCGACCCCAGCGATCCCGAAGCGAGCATCGTGTGAAGCGGACCCTCTGGCCCGAGGATCTGCTGCTGCCCGATGACCTCCGAGAGCGTCCTGGGGCGCAGGCGGTCCGCGAGCGGGCGATGCCCTTGCGGTTCGGGATCGGAGGGCGCGCCGAAGAGATCGCCCATATCAGCGACCGAAGCGCAGCAGAACCCGCTGCGCGCCCCGCTGCACGGTCAGCGTATAGCCGCGCACCTGTGTGGCGAAAGCCTGCGCCACATCGCGCGGATGCGTCACGGCCTGATCGTTGACCGCCTCGATCACATCGCCCGAACGCAGGCCAACGCGCAGGGCGGTCGGTCCCGCCTGCGCCACCAGCACCCCTTCGGTCTCCAACGGCAGGTTGAATTCCGCCATGACGGCCGGGTTCACGCGCATCAACTGCATACCTTCGAAAACCTCGGCCCGGCTGAGCGTCAGCGTATCGCGCGGCGGGCTGTCCGGCGCGTCCATCAGGAGCACATCGATGTCGCGCCGATCCCCGCCGCGCACCACGGTGACGCGGGCGGTCTCTCCGAGCCCGGTCACGCTCATGCGGTAGACCATTTCCGATGGCGTGTTGACCGGCTGCCCATTGACGGCGGTGATCACGTCGCCGATCTCCACCTCGGCCCTTGCAAAGGGGCTTTCGGGATGCAGCCCGGAGACGATGACACCACCGGGTCGGTCGAGCCCGAAGGCCTCTGCGATGTCGATGTCTACGGATTGCCCGGCCATTCCGGCCCAAGGGCTTTCGAAATCGGTCTTTCCCGCCCGCGCCTGCGCCACGAAAGCGCCCACGAGATCGGCCGGAATGGCAAAGCCGATGCCATTGGACCCGCCCGACCGGGTCAGGATGGATGTATTCACGCCGATCAGCCGACCCGCCACGTCGATCAGCGCGCCGCCCGAGTTGCCGGGATTGATCGGCGCATCGGTCTGGATGAAGTAGCCCCGGCCCGTGCCTTCGGCGGCACCGGAGCGTGCAAGACCCGAGACGATGCCGCTGCTCACGGTCTGGCCCACGCCAAAGGGATTGCCGATGGCCAGCGCAAGCTCCCCCACCTCGACCGTATCGGAGGCGCGCAGAGCCAGATAGGGCAGGTCGGAAGCGCCGTCGAGTTGCAGGATCGCAAGGTCGTTTTCCGCGTCCCCGAGGAGCACGCGGGCAGTGAATTCCCGTCGGTCAGCCAGCACCACGTTGATCTCCGTCGCCATGCCGACCACATGATAATTCGACACGACAATGCCGTCAGGCGACAGGATCACGCCGGATCCCAGAGAGTTCTGTACCTGCGGACGTTCGGTGCCGGGGCGGCGGAAGAACCGCTCGAAGAAGGGATCGCTCTGGAGCGGCGTGCTGCGCGGCTGCCGGAGCACCTTGGCGTAGATGTTCACGACCGCCGGAGCGGCCTCCTTGACCAGCGGCACGAAACTCAGCTGGATCTCGGCCGCCGATGTTGGCACGCGCTCGGCATGGACTTGGGCCGGCAGGACGAAAAGGGCGGCTGCAAGGACAAGACGGATCATCGAAACCCTCACTTTCCAGTAGCCGATGATATGCCTTCGGTGCGCCTAAATGGCAAGGCGGCGGCGAAGTGGTTCCCGGCAAAGAAAAACCCTTGCCCCAAGAGGGGCAAGGGTTGCGGATCGACCGGAAGGCCAGGTCGGTTTATTCGTCTGCGGCGACTTCTTCGGCTGCCATGCGGGCCTTGTCGCCTGCCCCTTTCGCATCGCGGTCGCGGTCCACGAACTCGATGATCGCCATGGGCGCCATGTCACCGTAACGGAAACCTGCTTTCAGAACACGCACGTAGCCACCATTACGGTCCTTGTAGCGCGGCCCGAGCACGTCGAAAAGCTTGGTGACATATTCGTCCTGCTTGAGCTTGGACGCGGCCTGGCGGCGCGCGTGCAGGTCGCCGCGCTTTGCCAATGTGATCATCTTTTCGATGATCGGGCGCAGTTCCTTGGCCTTGGGCAGGGTCGTCTTGATCTGCTCATGTTCGATGAGCGAGCCGGCCATGTTCGCCCAGAGCGCCTTGCGGTGCTCATGTGTGCGGTTCAGGCGGCGGTATCCACGTGCGTGACGCATGTTTCTTCTCCTAATGTGCCCTCTACGGGCTGTTTTGCTTTGTCCGGCGACCCTGCGTGGGGGCCGCTCTCCTTGGGGCGGTTTTGCCCAGATTTTCAGGGGGTGACTTGCGTACACCCCCTGTACACCCCCCGTACACCGGGGGAATGCCGGTCTTAAAAGGCGTCTTCGAACTTCTTGGCCAGATCCTCGATATTGTCGGGCGGCCAGTCCTCGACGTCCATACCGAGATGCAGACCCATGCCCGAGAGCACTTCCTTGATCTCGTTGAGCGACTTGCGGCCGAAGTTCGGAGTGCGCAGCATCTCGGCTTCGGTCTTCTGGATCAGATCGCCGATGTAGACGATATTGTCGTTCTTGAGGCAGTTCGCCGAGCGCACCGACAGTTCCAGCTCATCGACCTTCTTGAGCAGCAGCGGGTTGAACTCAAGACCATCGTCCTCGTCGGCGCGGTTCGCGGATTCCGGCTCGTCGAAGTTGACGAAAATGCCGAGCTGGTCCTGAAGGATACGCGCGGCGAAAGCCACCGCGTCATCCGGCGTCAGCGAGCCGTCGGTTTCGACCTTCATGGTCAACTTGTCGTAATCCAGCACCTGGCCCTCGCGGGTCGGCTGCACGTCGTAGCTGACCTTCTTGACCGGCGAGTAGATCGCGTCGATCGGGATGAGGCCGATGGGCGCATCCTCGGGCTTGTTCTTCTCCGCGGAGACGTAGCCCTTGCCCTGGTTCACGGTCAGTTCCATGTAGAGGTCGGCGCCATCGTCGAGGTGGCAGACCACATGATCACGGTTCAGAACTTCGATCCCGGCGGATTCGGAGATGTCGCCCGCGGTCACGACGCCCGGACCCTTGGCGGAAATCGACAGGCGCTTCGGCCCTTCGACTTCCATGCGGAGCGAAACGCCCTTGAGGTTCAGGATGATGTCGGTCACGTCCTCGCGGACACCGGCCACCGAGGAGAACTCGTGCAGAACGTTGTCGATCTGCACCGAAGTGATGGCCGCGCCTTGCAGCGATGACATCAGCACACGGCGCAGCGCGTTGCCGAGCGTCAGGCCGAAGCCACGCTCCAGTGGCTCCGCGATCACGGTGGCCTGACGTGCCGGGTCGTTGCCCGGTTTCACGTCGAGTTGTTGCGGCTTGATCAGTTCAGCCCAATTCTTGTGGATCATGCGTCCCTCCATTCCTGTCTGCGCCCCATGTCCGTAGGTGCAGACGCTCGAGGTTTCAAAAAAGTGGATTGGGGCCGCGCGAAAACGCGCAGCCCCGAAAACTATCGACCGATCAAACGCGGCGGCGTTTCGGCGGGCGGCAGCCGTTATGCGCCATCGGCGTCACATCGCGGATCGAGGTGATGTTGAACCCGGCAGCAGCCAGCGCACGCAGCGCGGATTCACGGCCCGAACCGGGACCCTGCACTTCGACTTCGAGCGTCTTGACGCCATGTTCCTGCGCCTTGCGGCCCGCATCCTCTGCCGCCATCTGGGCAGCGTAGGGTGTGGATTTCCGCGAGCCCTTGAAGCCCATGGTGCCGGCGGACGACCATGCGATCGCATTGCCCTGCACGTCGGAGATCAGGATCTTGGTGTTGTTGAAGGAGCTGTTCACATGCGCCACACCAGCGGCGATGTTCTTGCTGACTTTCTTCTTAACGCGTACTTTTTCACGTGCCATCGGTCAGACCCTCCCTTATTTCTTCTTGCCGGCAATGGCCTTTGCGGGGCCTTTGCGGGTACGAGCGTTGGTGTGGGTGCGCTGACCGCGGACCGGCAGGTTGCGACGGTGGCGCAGGCCACGGTAGCAGCCCAGATCCATCAGGCGCTTGATGTTCATCTGCGTGTCGCGGCGCAGGTCGCCTTCCACGGTGTAGTTGGCGTCGATGTGCTCGCGCACGGCCAGCACTTCCGAGTCGGAAAGCTCATTGACCCGGCGGGCCTTGTCGATGCCGACGGCTTCGCAGATGGCCTTCGCCGAGGCGTTGCCGATTCCGGTGATATAGGTGAGGGCGATTTCGACCCGCTTTGCAGTGGGGATGTTTACGCCGGCAATACGTGCCACGTCGTGTCTTCCTTTTCGTTGCGGATCCGTGATGCCAGACCCTTTTTTCACAAACGAAGCCCGGAGCGCGTTGGCGGCCACCGGGCATCAGCTGATCAGGTGTTCCTGCCGGTCGGGAGCGACCCTCGGGCAAATTGATTCTCATTCGAGATAGGGCTGCCTATGGGCTTTTGTCTGGGCCGTCAAGTACGGCTGAGTGATTGAAGTCAGCCACAGGTTGTCACACCCGAAGACACCTTTTCTTGCCATTCCGCTCCTGGAAGATTCTTGGCGTCTGTTGCATTGGCAAATCCCGGTTCCCCTTTGCGAAAAATCCTGACGGCAAGATCTTGACTGTATCTTCCAGGTACAATGGGACCACCCCCTGTGAATGTGGTGGTCGAGTTCCCATAAAGTGAATTTCCATAGGCATCACACGAAGATGACGTGTAGGCGCCGGCAGGTGCGGTCTGCACTACGCGCACATTGTCGCCAGATTGTGCTCCAACGATTACAAATCCGTCATATCCGACCTTGATCGTTTCAATCGTAGCAACTTGCGAAGCAGCTTTTGCTACGCAAGTTGAGCCGCACACAGGAGCAGCGCTTGCTTTTAGGATGAATTCATTTTTTGAAATCGGAACTACAAAAGTTGATGCACAATCTGCCAAGAAAACGGCACACATCAAAAACTCATAATTTGTCGTTTCGGTTTCCTGCCAATTGGATGCGATACACCATCCATTTGGAGCAACCAAAGAAACAAAAGTAAGATGTTTTCAGCTCGAAAACTCAGGCTAAGGCAAACTTACTTTGACCCTTTGACGGATATCAGTCCTCTACAACTGCCTTTCCGAAACGCACGTTACAACTGCGCGTAACGATGGGGTCAGTTGCCCATTAGGTTCTTTATCTCGTCTGCGACGTCTTTCATCGAACCGAGACCGTCCACGCGGGACAGCAGGCCCTTGGCGTAGTAGTAGCCGATGAGCGGCGAGGTTTGCTTGTAGTATTCCATCAGCCGGGTCTTGAGGCTTTCGGCATTGTCATCCGCGCGGCGCTTGAATTCGGTCCCGCCACAGTTGGTGCATTTGCCGTCCGCTGGAATCGGCTTCGTCGCATCATTGTAGACCTCGCCGCAGCCGGCACAGGTCGAGCGCGCCGTGATCCGGTCAACAAGTGCCTCGTCATCGACACGCATCTCGATCACCTTGTCGAGCGTCTCGCCTTCCGCGCTCAACAGCTCACCCAGGGCATCGGCCTGCGCCAGGGTGCGGGGGAAGCCGTCGAAGATGAAGCCATTGGCTTTAACGGTTTCCAGTTTCTCGCGGATCAGCCCGATCACGATCTCGTCCGTCACCAGCGCGCCGCGCGCCATCACATCGGCCACGACCTTGCCCATCTCGGTGCCGCTGTCCTTGGCTTCGCGCAGCATGTCGCCCGTGCTCAACTGCACCATGCCGCGTTCTTCGACGAGGGTGCGTGCCTGGGTGCCTTTGCCCGCGCCGGGCGGTCCGAGAAGAATGATGTTCATCGACGCACGGGGCTCCGTTTCTTGCGTGGTTTCCCGCCCGTCTTGCCGCGCAGGTTGGATTTCTCGATCAGCCCTTCGTACTGGTGGGCAAGCAGGTGGCTCTGGACCTGCTGGATTGTATCCATCGTCACCGAGACCACGATGAGCACCGAGGTGCCGCCGAAGTAGAAGGGAATGGCGAACTGGCCGCGCAGGATTTCGGGCAGGATACAGACAGCCGCGAGATAGGCAGACCCCAGCACCAGCACCCGGTTCACCACATACTCGAGATATTCCGAGGTCTTCTTGCCGGGACGGATGCCCGGGATGAAGCCGTTCTGGTTCTTGAGGTTGTCCGCGACGTCATCGGGTTTGAAGGCCACGTTGAACGTGTAGAAATAGGCGAAGAAGACGATCATCACGACAAAGAACAGCAGGTAGAGCGGCTGTCCGGGGCCGAAGTTCGCCAGCAGCCAGGACATGATCGGGTTGGTGGAATTGCCCGAGAAGGTGCTGATCGTCACCGGCAGCAGCAAAAGCGAGGAAGCGAAGATCGCCGGGATGACGCCCGATGGGTTGACCTTGACCGGCAGGTGGCTGGAGCCACCGTCATAGACCTTCATGCCGACCTGACGGCGGGGGTACTGGATATGGATCTTGCGCAGGGCACGCTCCATGAAGACCACGAACATGATGGTCGCAACCACCATGAGCAGCACACCGATGATCACTGCGGGGCTGATCGCGCCGGAGCGGCCAGAGGCGAAGAACTGCGCAATGGCAGCGGGCACTTCGGCGATGATGCCCACGAAGATGATAAGCGAGATGCCGTTGCCGATGCCGCGCGCGGTGATCTGCTCACCGAGCCACATCAGGAACATCGTGCCGCCGACCAGCGTGATCAGGCAGGACATGCGGAAGAACATACCGGGATCGGTGACGATGTCACCGGCCTCGAGGCTCACCGCCAGCCCATAGGCCTGAAGGGTCGCCAGCAATACGGTGCCGTAGCGCGTGTACTGGTTGATCTTCTTGCGGCCCTGCTCGCCTTCCTTCTTCAATTGTTCCAGCGACGGAACCATCGAGGTCAGCAACTGGACGATGATCGAGGCCGAGATATAGGGCATGATGCCGAGCGCGAAGATGCCCATCCGCCCCAGCGCACCGCCGGTGAACATGGAGACCATGCCCCCGATGCCCTGCCCCGCCTGGTCCATGAACTCCCTCAGGGCCACACCGTCGATGCCCGGCACCGGAATGAAGGTCCCGAGGCGGTAGACGATCAGCAGACCGAGGGTGAAGAAGATCCGGTTACGCAGGTCGGTGGCTTTTCCAAGCGCGGACCAGCTTGTATTGGCGGCCATGCTTTCGACGGCAGATACCATGAAGCGCTCTCTTTCGTAACGAAGACGCCGCCCGGGCCGTTTTCCGGCGGGCGGCGATAAGGAAAACTCGAAGCACTATGTAAGCGGCGTCGCCGCCGCCCACAAGTCAAATCCTTGGGCTTACGCCTCTGCCGTCTCCGCCACGGGTGCGGTGACCGTCAGCGAGCCACCGGCTTTTGCAACCGCATCCACCGCGGATTTGGAAGCACCAGTGACATGCAGATCGAGTTTGGACGTGACTTCGCCCTTGGCCAGGACGCGGATGCCATCGAGCTTGCGACGCACGAGGCCAGAGGCCACCAACACATCCTCGGTGATGGCTGTCTTGGCGTCGATCTTCTTGGCGTCGATGAATTTCTGGATCAGGCCGAGGTTCACCACAGCGAAAGCCTTGCGGTTCGGCTTGTTGAAGCCGCGCTTGGGCAGACGTTGGTAAAGCGGCATCTGGCCGCCTTCATAGCCGTTGATGGCCACGCCCGAACGGGATTTCTGCCCCTTGATACCGCGACCGGCAGTCTTGCCCTTGCCGGAGCCCGGACCGCGCGCCACGCGTTTGCGGCGTTTGGTGGCGCCATCATTGTCGGAAAGTTCATGCAGTTTCATTGTCGCTTCTCCTTTGGCCGGATGTACCCCCCAGCGACGGGAGCGGGCAAACGCGGCGTTTCAATTCTGAGATGGCCCAGCGGACCATCGGGGGCGTATAGACCGGGCCTCCGGCAGGATCAAGCCCCACCGAAAGCGCGTCCTGCCAGACGATCGATAAGGCGATCGCGTCAGTTGTTGTCGTGCATCTGCTCCGCCTCGATCGCGGAACGGGCCGATTCAAGGTATTTCAAGCAGGCTTTTTCATTGCCGGATGACAGGCGTTCCTGTGCCTTACCGTATTGCTTCTCGGCAACCTGCTTGTCAGCATCATCGGGCATCGCGTCGATGGCGGCCTGGATCTGAGGCAGTTCCTCTTCGCATGTCGCAGCGAACGCGGGCATGCCCGCAAGTCCCAACGTCACAAGCGCGCCAAGGGCAGTCTTCACTATTTTGGTTTCCCGCAGTCCAATCATCGATGTTCTCCTTGAAATACCAGTGCGCAACGCCGCTTTTGCAATGTTGCGCTGTGATGGTCGGTGGGTTTCACTCAACTGAATCCCGCGCGGCCATGCAAGTCGATCTTTGCGTGTACCGACTGGAAAAACTCACAGGCTTGGCTTGGATGGCGATCCTTCCCGCGCGCGGGTTTCAAAGGGAGTTGTCGATGGAAGCGGTGCCGCGTCGACCGCCCAAGGGCGAGCAGGTCGACACGGGCCTCGGTGTCAGTGTCCCTTCGGCCAGACGAAATCCGGACGCAGGCCCTCGTAGACCGGGCGACCGTCGCTGGGTTTCGGGTAGCCCTTGGTGTCATCGTAGAAGGCGTGGTACGTCGCCTTGGGGAAGCTCGCATCGTCATAGCCCATCACGTTCGGCACGGCGACACGGATCCGGTGCTGCTTGTCGTCGAGCATGATCGCCGCGCCGCAGTCCTTGCAGGTGCACAGTTCCAGCGGGCCGCCGGGGTTGTCGGCATTGAAAGGCTGGCGGTTCAGTTTCTCCGGATGGTCGACCTTGACGTCGTCGTGGTTGAAAAACGCCACATGCGTTGTCTGCTGGCCAGTGACCTTCTTGCAGACGTTGCAATGGCAGACGTGGTTGTCGATCGGATCCTTTGAAATGGTGACATGAACGTGGTCGCAACCACCTTTGAAAGACGCGGACATGATTATCCCCTCCCTGTTGGATGACGCCGGCCGCAATTGACCTTGCGTGCGGCATTTGACCGCAGCCGACGGGGAGATGTCTATATGCACCTTAGCATGTACCACAGGTCGCGGCCCTTCGGGCCTACAGCGCTACATGTTGATATTCTCATGAAATTTCACATCGCGGAAACGAAAAAGCCCCGCGCGAGGCGGGGCTGTCTCAAGCGAAGGATCAAGCTGGTGTCAGCCTTTTTCTTCGACGATCTCCACAAGGTGTGGGATCGAGTTCACCATGCCACGGACGGAAGGCGTGTCTTCCAGCTCGCGGGTGCGGTGCATCTTGTTCAGGCCCAGACCGACCAGCGTGGCACGCTGCTTGGCGGGGCGGCGGATCGGGGAGCCGATCTGCTTGACGACGATTGTTTTAGCCATGGGTCAAACTCCTTACGCGTCAGCGGATTCAGCCGCGGGGGCTGCATCCTGCTTCGGCAGAATGTCGGCAACCTTCTTGCCGCGACGCTGCGCGACCGACCGGGGGCTCGACTCTTTTTTCAGACCGTCCATGGTGGCGCGGATCATGTTGTAGGGGTTCTGCGAGCCGATGGACTTGGACACCACGTCCTTGACGCCCAGCATCTCGAAGACGGCACGCATCGGACCACCGGCGATGATCCCGGTACCTTCCGGCGCCTGGCGCATGACGACGCGGCCAGCGCCATGACGGCCTTCCATGTCGTGGTGCAGCGTGCGGCCTTCGCGCAACTGGACGCGGATCATCTGGCGCTTGGCTTGCTCGGTGGCTTTGCGGATGGCCTCGGGGACCTCCTTGGCCTTGCCCTTGCCGAAGCCGACGCGGCCTTTCTGGTCGCCCACAACCACCAGGGCTGCGAAACCGAAGCGCTTGCCACCCTTGACGGTTTTCGACACGCGGTTGATCGCGACCAGGCGGTCGGCGAATTCCGGGGTTTGATCTTCACGGTCGCGGCGTGGGCCGCGGCGTTGTTCACGTTCTGCCATGAGGCATTCCTTCCTTGGGTGGCTGTTCGCCAGTTGTCTCAATCCAGGTGAGATGCGGATCAATGCCCAAAGGCGCGCCCGGCTCCCGGATCATCGAAGCCGCCCCGGAATGGAGCGGCTTGCAGGGATCAGATCTTCAGACCGCCTTCACGCGCGGCGTCGGCGACTGCCTTCACCTTGCCGTGAAAGAGGAAACCGCCCCGGTCGAAATAGGCTTCTTCAACACCGGCCTTCTTGGCACGCTCGGCAATCGCCGCGCCTACCTTGGCAGCTGCTTCGATGTTGTTTTTGCCAACGACGCCCAGTGTTTTTTCGAGCGAGGATGCCGAAGCCAGCGTCACGCCAGCCACATCGTCGATCAGCTGGACGCTGATGTTCTTGTTGGAGCGGTGAACGGAGAGGCGCACGCGCCCTGCGTTCACTTTGCGAAGTTTGTTCCGAACGCGCAGGCGGCGCTTCAAGAACAGTTGTCTTTTGCTGTTTGCCATTTTCTCGCGTCCTTACTTCTTCTTGCCTTCTTTGCGGAAGATGAACTCGCCCTTGTAGCGGATTCCCTTGCCTTTATACGGCTCGGGCGCACGCCATGCGCGAATTTCTGCGGCAACCTGACCAACGGCTTGTTCGTCGATGCCTTCCACAATGATTTCGGTCTGCTTCGGTGCGGTCACGGTGACGCCGGCGGGCGCCTCGTAGTCCACATCGTGGCTGTAGCCGAGGTTCAGTTTCAGCGTGTTGCCCTGCACCGCGGCACGGTAACCGACACCCTGGATTTCAAGCTCTTTCTTGAAGCCGGTGGTCACACCGGTCACCAGGTTCTCGATCATCGAGCGGGACATGCCCCACTGCTGGCGGGCGCGCTTGGAGGTGCCACGCGGGCGCACGGTGACGGCACCATCGTCGATGGTGATAGTCACATCGTCGGTCGCCTTGAAGCTGCGGGTGCCTTTCGGACCTTTCACTTCAATGGTCTGGCCGCTCATCGACGCGGATACCCCTGCGGGCATCGGGACGGGTTTCTTACCAATACGAGACATCAGACCCTCCTTAGAAGACGGTGCAAAGCACTTCGCCACCGACGTTGGCGCTGCGTGCTGCTTGGTCAGACATCACACCCTTGGGGGTGGAGACAATCGACACGCCCAAGCCCTGACGGACAACGGGGATGTCATTGACGCCCATGTAGACGCGACGACCGGGTTTTGAGACCCGCTTCAGCTCGCGAATGACAGGTTCGCCTTCATAGTACTTGAGGCTGATCTCGATGGCCGGATGGCCGTCGGCACCAGTGATCTTCTCATAGCCGCGGATGTAGCCTTCGTCCGCCAGCACATCCAGCACCCATGCCCGCAGCTTGGAAGCCGGGGTCACGACGGTGGATTTGCCGCGCATCGACGAGTTGCGGATCCGGGTGAGCATATCTGCGATAGGATCGTTCATCTCACGCTCTCCTTACCAGCTCGACTTGACCATGCCGGGGATCTGGCCGGTGGAGCCAAGATCACGCAGCGCGATCCGCGAAATTTTCAGTTTGCGATAATAGGCGTGCGGACGACCCGTCAGCTGGCAGCGGTTGTGCAGGCGCACGGCGCTGGAGTTGCGGGGCAGTTTCGCCAGCTTCAGGGAAGCGCGGAAACGCTCTTCCATCGGCTTGCTTTCGTCGCTCACGACAGCCTTGAGCGCGGTGCGCTTGGCGGCGTATTTCTCCACCAGGGCGGCGCGCTTCTTCTCGCGTTCGATCATAGATTTCTTAGCCATGTCTTTTTCCTTCCCGCGCTTATGAGTTGAAGGGCATGTTGAAAGCTTTCAACAGCGCCTTGGCTTCAGCGTCGGTTTTCGCCGTGGTGGCGATCACGATGTCCATTCCCCAGTTCTCATCGATCTTGTCGAAGTTGATCTCGGGGAACACGAGGTGCTCTTTCAGGCCCATGGCGTAGTTGCCACGGCCGTCGAAGCTCTTGCCTGAAACGCCGCGGAAGTCGCGGACGCGGGGCAGTGCAATCGTGATCAGACGATCGAGGAATTCGTACATGCGGTCACCGCGCAGGGTCACTTTCGCACCCAGCGGCATATCCTCACGCACACGGAAACCCGCGATGGATTTCTTGGCGATGGTCGTCATGGCCTTCTGGCCTGCGATCAGCGTCAGGTCTTCCTGGGCGGATTTGGCTTTCTTGCTGTCGCGCACGGCTTCGGCGCCACAGCCGATGTTCAGCACGACCTTGTCGAGGCGCGGGATCATCATCTCGTTCTTGTAGCCGAACTCTTCTTTCAGCGCGGCACGGATGGTGTCCTTGTAGACGGCCTTCAGGCGGGGCGTGTAGGTTGCAGTATCAAGCATCGATCACGTCCCCCGTGGTTTTGGCAAAGCGCACTTTCTTGTCGCCGTCCATCTTGAAGCCGACCCGCGTCGCCTTGCCGTTCTTGTCGACAAGCGCGAGGTTGCTCAGATCCAGCGGCATCGCCTTGGGGATGCGACCGCCCTGGCTTTCCTGCGACTGGCGGGTGGCGCGGATGGCGATGTTGATGCCATCGACGACGGCCTTGTTCGACTTGGGATCGACGGACGAGATCGTGCCGGTCTTGCCCTTGTCCTTGCCTGCGAGCACGATGACCTTGTCACCTTTGCGAAGTTTTGCAGCCATGATTACAGCACCTCCGGAGCGAGCGAGATGATTTTCATGAAGTTCTTGGCGCGCAGCTCACGCACAACCGGGCCAAAGATACGCGTACCGATGGGCTCGTTGTTGTTGTTGAGGATCACGGCGGCATTGCGATCGAAGCGGATCGCGGTGCCGTCGTCGCGGCGAACTTCCTTGGCGGTGCGCACGACGACGGCCTTGCGCACGTCGCCCTTCTTCACGCGGCCGCGTGGGATGGCTTCCTTGACCGAGACGACGATGATGTCGCCCACGGACGCGTATTTACGCTTGGAACCCCCCAGCACCTTGATGCACTGAACACGGCGCGCGCCGCTGTTGTCAGCAACATCCAGGTTGGTCTGCATCTGGATCATTTGGTTTCTCCCGACCTTTGGGGGGCGATGCGTGCCTTTTCCCCAGGGTTTCGATTAAATTGGAACGCTTCAGGCCTCAGCGGCTTCGAGCACTTCCCAACGTTTGGTTTTCGACTTCGGTGCACATTCCACGATGCGCACGGAATCGCCCACCTTGTACGTGTTGTTCTGATCGTGCGCCCGGTACTTCTTGGACTTGCGGATCGTCTTTTTCAGAACCGGATGCGTGAAGCGGCGCTCCACCAGAACGGTCACTGTCTGTTCGTTCGCGTTGGAGGTCACAACGCCTTGCAGGATGCGCTTGGGCATGGTGCTCTCCTTATTCGCTGGCCGCAGCGGCGGCTGCGGCTTTCTGGTTCATGACGGTCAGGACGCGGGCGGCGTCGCGGCGCGCCTTGCGGATCTGGGCCGGGTTCTCAAGCTGGCCGGTCGCCTGCTGGAAACGCAGGTTGAAGCTGGCTTTCTTGAGGTTGGCAAGCTCTTCGCGGAGTTGATCCGGTGTCTTGTCGTGCAGTTCCTTGGCGTTCATGCGCCCTCTCCTTTCAACATCACCGGAAGGCCCCGATACGGGTCACCCTGATTCCAGTGGAGTTCATGATGAAGGGCTCCTTTAGATGGAACCCGGCAGTAAGGCAACCCCTGTCGGGTCGAATTGGAACAGGGGCGGTCTGCGCGCACATGCGGTGGGCACGACTGTCTCCCGCTCAGGCCTCGCGCGACCAGAGCTCGGCGCGCATTTTGGAGGTCTTCTGCCGCTTCAAGGGATGCACGCGCGGGCGATGGTGCAGCCGGCCAAAAGGTGACGGCACGCCTTCCTGCAAATAGTGTGCCGGGCGCTCCGGAACTTCGACCAGCTGGATGACCGGACTGCCGTCTTCCGCGCGGCGACAGAAATAACGGAACTGCGTGGCAAAAACCTGCGCGCCTGCGTGGTCGAGGTGCTGCCACTCCACCCAGATCGAGAAATTGTTTGTGGTATTGATGCTTTGTGCGATCACTTTCGCCCGAACCGAGCGGGCACCCAGGGCAAAATTGCACCGGCAATGCTCCTTGAGAAAGCCGACAAGTGCGTCGTGGTCCTGCCACACGACGATATCATCCTCAATGTAGAGCGCCCCCGGAAGCTCATAGCGTGCAGCGATCTGGTGGAAATTCTGCCTGGTGTAGTCCTGAGAAATCGTATCGAAAAAGTCGGTCGCTGTCTGGCGTTCCATGATAAAATCTCCATTGCCCGGACATTTCTCTCCGGTGAGAGGCAGCGCAGGGATGCGGGAGCAATCCAATTCTCAAACCGCTTTGGCTGCCGGTTACTCGCGCAATGCGGGTGCCAACTGTAGTCCATAATCGACGCTTTTTGACCAATCAGAGACATTGGGCAGCATGACGCAACGGCACTTGCACCCCTTCCCGCGCGTTCATACGGTGGTATTTACCACGTTTGCATCTCGCTAAATCGCGCGACGACCTATCGCCAACGCCTCTGTTTTCGGCTAACAGCTGCTGCATGTCAGACATCGCCTCACTCTTCGTTACTCGTCTCTATCGCGCCCGTCTGGAAGAGTTGGGCAAGGCCATCGACACCGGAGAGTTGGAAGCCTCCTGCTATTCCATCGCCGAAGATGACGAAGCGGGCCAGGAATGGTGTGAGGAAAACGGCTATCCGGGCTATACCAGCTACGCCTCCCTCGATGACCTGCCCTACCGCTTTCCGATCTTCAAGGATCTGGTCAAGGTGCTGGACAAACATGTGGCGGCCTTTGCGGGCGATCTGCAGTTCGATCTCGGCGCACGCAAGCTGAAGCTGGACAGCCTCTGGATCAACATCCTGCCCGAGGGTGGTGTGCATACGTCGCATATCCATCCTCATTCCGTGATCAGCGGCACGACCTATGTCGCGGTGCCGGACGGCGCGAGCGCCATCAAGTTCGAGGATCCGCGTCTGGCGATGATGATGGCCGCACCCGGTCGCGTGAAGGACGCGCGGCCCGATATGCGCGCTTTCCATTATGTGGCACCGGAACCGGGCGAAGTCCTGCTCTGGGAAAGCTGGTTGCGCCATGAGGTGCCGCTCAACATGTCGGAAGACGACAGGATCAGTGTGAGCTTCAACTACGGCTGGAGTTGAACCCTGACCCTGGCCGGCGCCTGTCGAGAAACTTGTCCTGCGATCGAGACCGGCGCGACCAACACGCGCCGTGCTTTTCGGGCCTCGCATCTTTCGGCAGACTCAGCAGAGCGACAGCACAAGCTCCCAGAGGAAAAAAAGTTGCGCAAGACCGTCCAGTTGATGCAGGGCCATCAGGGCTGAAAGCAGTGCGACCAGCCAGGCCGAGAATGAACGCAGAAAGGATTGCGCCTCACCATCCGCTGCGTCGCAGAGCGCCGAACGAATACTCTGTTCCTGCTCAGTCAGGCTCAAGACATGCATTCTACACCCCGCTAGCTACACCATGGAGATATGTGATCCGGGACTGTGGCGAGATCATGGTTGAATTTTGACAAATGCGCGCCACGACTTCGGTGGCACGGGTGGAGAACGGGCAGGAGCTTCAAGCCACGGACAAAACGAAAAAACCCCCGCCGACAACTGGCAGGGGTTCTTTCAGTTTTCGGTCGGACGCGAAAGCGTCTCCGGCGTCTTACCAGTCCTCGCGGACCACCACACGGGTCTTGATCGGCAGCTTCATCGCGGCCAGACGCAGCGCTTCGCGCGCGGTCTCGTCATCGACGCCGTCAAGCTCGAACATGATCCGTCCAGGCTTCACCTTGGCGGCCCAGAAGTCCACGGACCCCTTGCCTTTACCCATGCGAACCTCGGTCGGTTTCGAGGTAACCGGCACGTCCGGGAAGATCCGGATCCAGACACGGCCCTGACGCTTCATGTGGCGGGTCATCGCGCGGCGGGCCGCTTCGATCTGACGCGCCGTGATGCGCTCGGGTTGCGTGGCTTTCAGGCCGTAGGTGCCGAAGTTCAGGTCAGACCCGCCCTTCGCTTCACCCTTGATGGAGCCCTTGAACTGCTTGCGGAATTTGGTGCGTTTAGGTTGTAGCATCTGTCATTCCCCCTCAACGACGCCCGCCGGCACCACGCGGTGCGGGACCATCTTGCAGTTCCTGCGCCTTGCGGTCACGGGCCGCCGGATCGTGTTCCATGATCTCGCCCTTGAAGATCCAGGTCTTGATCCCGATGATCCCGTAGGCCGTCAGCGCCTCGACATGTGCGTAGTCGATGTCGGCACGCAGCGTATGGAGCGGCACGCGGCCTTCACGGTACCATTCGGTCCGTGCGATCTCTGCACCACCCAGACGACCGGACACGTTCACACGGATGCCCAGGGCCCCCATGCGCATCGCGTTCTGCACCGCCCGCTTCATGGCACGGCGGAAGGACACCCGGCGTTCCAGCTGTTGCGCGATGCTTTCGCCCACGAGAGCGGCATCGAGCTCCGGCTTGCGCACTTCGACGATGTTGAGGTGCAGCTCGGACTTGGTCATCTTGGCGATCTTCTGGCGCAGACCTTCGATATCCGCCCCTTTCTTGCCGATGATGACGCCCGGACGCGCCGTGTGGATCGTGACGCGGCACTTCTTGTGCGGACGCTCGATGATCACGCGGGCAACACCGGCCTGCTTGCACTCTTCCTTGATGAACTCGCGGATCGCGAGATCCTCGAGCAGAAGATCACCGTATTCCTTGGTGTCGGCATACCAGCGGCTGTCCCAGGTGCGGTTCACCTGAAGGCGCATGCCAATCGGATTGACTTTGTTACCCATTAGGCTTGCTCCTCTACCTGACGCACAAGAATCGTGATTTCCGAGAACGGCTTGATGATCTTGCCGAAACGGCCACGGGCACGCGGGCGACCGCGCTTCATGGTCAGGTTCTTGCCCACATAGGCCTCGGCCACGACCAGTTCGTCGACGTCGAGGTTGTGGTTGTTTTCCGCATTCGCGATGGCGGACTGAAGGCATTTCTTCACGTCCAGTGCGATCCGCTTCTTGGAGAAGGTCAGGTCCGTGAGGGCACGATCGACCTTCTTGCCACGGATCATCGCGGCCACGAGGTTCAGTTTCTGCGGGCTTGTGCGCAGCATGCGCAACTTAGCCATCGCTTCGTTATCCGCAACGCGGCGTGGATTCTTATCCTTGCTCATTTGCGTTTCGCCTTCTTGTCAGCGGCGTGACCATAGTAGGTCCGCGTCGGGGAGTATTCCCCGAATTTCTGACCAATCATTTCCTCGGTCACATTGACCGGGACGTGCTTGTGGCCGTTGTAAACGCCGAACGTGAGACCCACGAACTGCGGCAGGATCGTAGAGCGGCGCGACCAGATCTTGATCACTTCGTTGCGACCGCTTTCGCGGGACGCCTCGGCCTTTTTCAACACGTAGCTGTCGACAAAAGGACCTTTCCAAACAGAGCGTGCCATAGGTCAACGCCCTCCCTTCTTGGCGTGCCGCGAGCGCAGGATGAGCTTGCTGGACGCTTTGTTCTTGTTCCGGGTCTTTGCACCCTTGGTCGGCTTGCCCCAGGGCGTCACCGGGTGACGGCCTCCGGAGGTCCGGCCCTCACCACCACCGTGCGGGTGGTCGATCGGGTTCATGACCACACCGCGCACGGACGGGCGGATGCCCTTGTGGCGCATGCGGCCGGCCTTGCCGAAGTTCTGGTTGGAGTTGTCGGGGTTGCTGACGGCACCGACGGTGGCCATGCATTCCTGACGCACCATGCGCAGCTCGCCCGAGCTCAGACGGATCTGGGCGTAGCCACCATCGCGGCCGACGAATTGCGCATAGGTACCCGCAGCGCGGGCGATCTGCCCACCCTTGCCGGGCTTCATTTCGATGTTGTGGACGATCGTGCCGATGGGCATGCCGGAGAAGGGCATCGCGTTGCCCGGCTTGATGTCTGCCTTCTGGCTCGAAACCACCTTGTCGGCGACGGCCAGACGCTGGGGTGCGAGGATGTAGGCTTGCTCGCCGTCCTCATATTGCACCAGAGCGATGAACGCGGTCCGGTTGGGGTCGTACTCGATGCGTACCACCGTAGCGGTGACGTCGAATTTGTTGCGCTTGAAGTCAACGATCCGGTAGAGGCGTTTAACCCCGCCGCCTTTGCGGCGCATCGTGATCCGTCCGGTATTGTTCCGTCCGCCGTTCTTGGTCAAGCCTTCGGTGAGGGCTTTGACCGGGCGGCCTTTCCAGAGCTCCGAACGGTCGATCAGTACCAGCCCACGCTGGCCCGGCGTCGTCGGTTTATACGACTTGAGTGCCATGTTGTCTGTCTTCCGTTTTGCTAACGACGAGGCCCGGTGAAGGGTGTCCCGCCTATGGTATGAAGGCCCCCGTAGGTGCCCGGATTGGATGTCCTTTCGGACAAACGGCAAGCCCCGGACGAATCCGGGGCCTGGCCGATGGGGTCTGGTAGTGGAGTGTGGCAGGGAGGTCAAGCCATCCCGCTCGTGAAATACGGCGTCAAAGGCTGTTCAGGAAGCGGACAAAGAAATTCGTGGGCTCTGGCTCCGGTGCGGGCGTGTACCGGGGCCTCCCTGCTACCCAGATCTCGATGCGGTCGGCCCCGGCGGTCACGTCGGAGAAGTCCCGCGCTTCTACCCCGAGCTTCTCGGCGATCTCGGCGGCTTGCTCGGCAGATGCGGCGTTGTAGTAGCGCAGATGCGTGGTCGAGACGTGGAACGCCTCGCGACCGACCTTGACCACCTCCGCGCCAGCCTGTTCGATCTCCCCAAGATAGCCGTTCATCCGGTCCCTCGAGACACCGCTCGGCGCATGCACATAGACCTGCGGCCTTTCCGTGCGGGCCTGCGCCGCGTCCGCGCCCGGGACGAAGGGCAAACTGCGCAGGGCTTTCGCCTCATCCGGAGCGATATCGGCGCGCATGTAGACGACATTGGTGATCTCAGGTGGCAGACGCGGGTCGGCAGATTGCGATATCGACGCCACGGCCGCGGGTGGAACATCCACGAGATCGACGGTAGCGGGGGCCAGGGAAGCGGGGATCGGCGCCGGGGCGATGCTTGCGACCGGAGCAACGGAGGCAACCTGAGCGGGTTGCATCACGGCATTCGCCGAGGCCGGCGAGGCGACCTTCGTTGCCGCGGCATCCGCCAGAAGCCACAGGCCGAGGACGGAACCCACGCCGAAGCCCATGCCGGCCGTGAAGACAAGCGCAGGTCTCGTAATGTACTCTTTCAAGGCGATAGTACGTCTGCCTTCGGGCAGGTCAGGTTCAAGCGACACTTGTCTGTCGCTGGTGGAGGATGGGCAAGCGCCCGGAACCTGATCGGCTACCGCATTGGATTTGCCCTGCCGCGCAGCGATTGCCTGCTTTCGTTGGGCACGCGCGTCCACGAGCCGCCTCTGCCAGGTCTCCTGATCGAAGGGCAAGCTCCCGTTGCGCAGAACGGAGGTGCTGTCGCTTGTGTTATCTTCCGGTCCCGACATGACATTGACCTCGCGATGAGACGAAATTCCGACGTCGCATTCGATTGACCATTGCCGCTGACATCTGTGCGGCGGTACGAACCCCTTACTGTCAGCAAGTTTCTCATGAAACTCGCCGCCATCAACCTTAAGTAGCATCGCGCCTTTCAGGAAGTCCAAGCCTGCAGGAAGACGGAAACAAGCGGACTTTCGCGCTCATTCAAGAGTTTTACCGAACCATTGGCAGGCACATAAGGCGGATTGAAGAAGACAGTTCGTCAGGCAGAATACCAGAAAACCGATGTCCTACCAATGCAAAAGCCCCGGCGTCAAAGACACCGGGGCTTCGTTTTGATTGCTTCAAGAGTCTCAGAGGCCGGTGGACACGTCGATCGTGTTGCCGGCTTGCGGCGTCACATCGACTGCCACCGCGCTGACATCAGGAAGACTTGCGCCGTCTCGCAGCAAATAATCCACCCAGCGCTGTGAGCAGCATAAAGCCGGCGGCAGGCAGAGGGACAGGTGCCATTGTCACAAGGTTCTGGCTGCGGGGATCGGTTGCAGTGCTTTCAAGGAAAGTCAGGTTCCATTTCTTCCCGCCGCGGTAGTCCATGGCCGCACTCAGGAAAGTGTTGGCGGCTGACCTTACATCCTCGTTCTCCGTGCCGACCTGATAGAACTCACCTGCACCTTGCGAAACACTCCAGTCCGTATCATAAACGGCGTTCCACAGCGCAACCTGAAAACCAGCGGACGACACCGTGTTGACCAAGGCAGTGCTATAGCCTGCATCGAAAATCCGCTGTATACGATCAACGCCGGTGTACCCGCTACCATCAATGGTCATCAAATCGACGCTGTTGCTGAATGGCGTGTCGGTCGTTTTGTATCCGTAATCTCTTTTCGGATAGATGTTTGCCAAAAGATCCAAGCAGAACACGGTGAAACTCTCTAGAGTATCTTGGTCCTTCATATTGAAGGCCCCGGCATTGACATTGTTTTTTTCCGGAGTTTTCACATCCACCCGCTCAAAGCCAGAGCCAACGGCAGGGTTGTCATACCTCAGGGTCATCGTAGTTGCTGAAGCGGCACCCGCAGAAATCAGCGCCGCAAGCGCCGTTGCAGCAGCCAGCTTCACCGATTTGTCAAAAACCATTCCCATAACTTAACCTTTCAAAGCCGCCTCACCACCCAGAGTACAAGCGAACCATAAACCCACCTCCAAAACCGGAGGCATACCCCTCGTTTATACCAGTACAATTCCGCCTCAAACAAGACACATTAAGGTCTCAAACAGGTGAAACCCCTAAAAAAACTCGGAGATTCAACTATAGATATCAATAGATTGGGGAGAGCTCCGCTTCCTGACTTCCCGCGCTGGTGGCTTACAGCCATCAAGAGGCTGTTGTTTCGCAGGCGCTTTCTGAAAAGCGCGCCCGAAACCTCTGTGGTTCACCGAGGCTGGCAAACTGCGCGAAGCCAAACCGCCGGTACCCGCGGAGTTGAAAATGCAAAAACCCCGGCCTCTTTCGAGACCGGGGTATCCATCTGTTCAGACGGTAGAGCCTTACAGCCCGGTGGACACGTCGATCGTGTTGCCGGCTTCCAGCGTCACATAGGCTTTTTTCACGTCCTTGCGCTTGCCAAGCTGGCCGCGGAAACGCTTCTGCTTGCCTTTGGTGATCGTGGTGTTCACAGCCTTGACCTTCACACCAAATAGCGCCTCGACGGCCTCTTTGATCTGGGGCTTGTTGCTCTCCATCGCCACTTCGAAGACCACGGCGCCGTTTTCGGACGTCATGGTCGCCTTCTCGGTGATGATCGGCTTGCGGATCACGTCGTAATGTTCTGGTTTCGCGCTCATTTCAACCGAGCCTCCAGTGCTTCGATACCCGCCTTCGTGATCACCAGGGTGTCACGCTTGAGGATATCATATACGTTTGCGCCCATCGACGGCAGGATATCCAGACCTTCGATGTTGCGGGCGGCCTGTGCGAAGGTTTCATTGACGGAAGCTCCGTCGATGATCAGCGCGCGTTTCCAGCCCAGGTTCTTGACCTGCTTGGCCAGGGCGGCGGTCTTGCCGTCGCTGGCGGCCGCGTCGAGAATGACCAGTTCGCCCGCTTTCATCTTGGCCGAGAGCGCGTGGCGCAGGCCGAGTTTGCGGAACTTCTTGGTCAACTCATGGCCATGACTGCGCGGGGTCGGACCCTTGTAGATACCCCCCTTGCGGAAGATCGGCGCATTGCGGTCGCCGTGGCGTGCGCCACCGGTGCCCTTCTGGCGGTAGATCTTCTTGGTGGAGTAGCTGGTCTCCGAGCGTCCCTTGACCTTGTGCGTGCCGGCCTGCGCGTTGTTGCGCTGCCAGCGCACGACACGGTGCAGGATGTCGGCGCGCGGCTCGAGACCGAACAGCGCCTCGTCCAGATCTACCGAGCCGGCCTTGCCGCCGTCGAGTTTGATGACATCGAGTTTCATGCGTCACCTTCTTTCTTGGTCTCGTCGAGGGTTTCGCTCTGGTCGCCTGCGGCTTCCTTGTCGGAGTCGATCGACGCCTCGGCAGCTTTCAGCGCTTCAGCTTCCTGTGCAGCCTGCTCTTCGGCCAGACGCTTGGCTTCTGCTTCTGCCTCTGCGGCGGCTGCTGCGGCTGCGGCGTCGGCAGCTTTGGCGGCTTCTTCAGCGGCGGATTTCAGGGCGGCGGGGAGAATTGCGTTCTCGGGGAAGGGCTTTTTAACCGCGTCCTTGACCGTAACCCAGCCACCTTTGGAGCCGGGAACGGCACCCTTGACCATGATCAGACCACGGTCCGCATCGGTGCGCACAACCTGAAGGTTCTGCGTTGTGACGCGGGCGGCGCCCATGTGACCGGCCATCTTCTTGCCTTTGAAGACCTTGCCCGGATCCTGACACTGACCCGTGGAGCCGTGCGAGCGGTGGGAAATCGAGACACCGTGCGAGGCCCGCAGACCGCCGAAGTTGTGACGCTTCATCGCACCGGCAAAACCTTTACCGATCGAGGTGCCCGCCACGTCGACGAACTGGCCCTCGAAATAATGGTTCGCAGTGATTTCCTCGCCGACGCCGATCAGGTTGGCTTCGTCCACACGGAACTCCGCCACCTTGCGCTTCGGCTCCACCTTGGCCGCGGCGAAGTGGCCGCGCATGGCCTGAGATGTCCGCTTGGCCTTGGCCACACCGGCACCAAGCTGGACGGCGGCATAGCCATCCTTCTCGGGGGTCCGCTGGGCCACGACCTGCAGGTTGTCGAGTTGAAGCACGGTGACAGGGATCTGCCGTCCGTCTTCCATGAAAAGCCGGGTCATGCCGACTTTCTTTGCAATAACGCCTGAGCGCAACATATCTGATACCCTCCCTGACGCTTACGATTGCAGCTTGATTTCGACGTCCACACCAGCGGCAAGGTCGAGCTTCATCAGCGCGTCCACGGTCTGGGGGGTCGGATCGACGATATCCAGCAGGCGCTTGTGCGTGCGGATCTCGAACTGGTCACGGGATTTCTTGTCGACGTGGGGGCCACGAAGAACGGTGAATTTCTCGATCTTGTTCGGCAGCGGAATCGGGCCGCGAACAGACGCGCCTGTGCGCTTGGCGGTGCTGACGATCTCCTGAGTGGAGGCGTCGAGCACCCGGTAGTCAAACGCCTTCAGGCGGATGCGGATGTTTTGGCTTTGTGCCATTTTCTTTTCCCTTGTGCGGGTCTCGAAACGGAGAGGAAGAGCGGCCTTATTGCGGCCCTTCATCGCGTCCTGGTGCCTGTGGGAAACGCTTCCTCAAAGGCAGAGGTGCCGGATATGACCCGGCACCCCGTTTGTCCAGCGTAAGTTTGATGCTTACGCGATGATTTTCGACACGACGCCGGCGCCGACGGTGCGGCCGCCCTCGCGGATCGCGAAGCGCAGGCCCTGCTCCATCGCGATCGGCGCGATCAGTTCCACGCCGAAGCTCACGTTGTCGCCCGGCATCACCATCTCGGTGCCCTCGGCCAGCTGAACCGTGCCAGTCACATCCGTCGTGCGGAAGTAGAACTGCGGGCGGTAGTTGGCGAAGAACGGCGTGTGACGGCCACCCTCTTCCTTGGTCAGGATGTAGGCTTCCGCCTCGAACTTCGTGTGCGGCTTCACGGAGCCGGGCTTGCACAGCACCTGGCCGCGCTCGACGCCTTCACGGTCGATGCCGCGCAGCAGCGCGCCGATGTTGTCGCCCGCCTCACCACGATCCAGCAGTTTGCGGAACATTTCCACGCCCGTGCAGGTCGTTTTCTTGGTGTCGCGGATGCCGACGATCTCGATCTCGTCGCCCACGTTGATCACGCCACGCTCCACACGACCGGTCACAACCGTGCCGCGGCCGGAGATCGAGAACACGTCCTCCACCGGCATCAGGAACGGCTGGTCGATCGCACGCGCAGGGGTCGGGATGAACTCGTCAACGGCCGCCATCAGCGCGCGGATCGACTCTTCGCCGATTTCCGGCATCGTGCCGTTCATCGCATGCAGCGCCGAGCCCCGGACGATCGGAATGTCGTCGCCCGGATAGTCGTATTTGCTCAGAAGCTCGCGGATTTCCATTTCCACCAGTTCCAGCAGCTCTTCGTCGTCCACCTGGTCGACCTTGTTCATGTAGACGACCATCGTGGGAATACCCACCTGGCGGCCCAGCAGGATGTGCTCGCGCGTCTGCGGCATCGGGCCGTCGGCCGCGTTCACCACCAGGATCGCGCCATCCATCTGCGCCGCACCGGTGATCATGTTCTTGACGTAGTCCGCGTGGCCCGGGCAGTCGACGTGCGCATAGTGCCGGTTCGCCGTCTCGTACTCCACATGCGCCGTCGAGATCGTGATCCCACGCGCCTTCTCCTCGGGCGCCGAGTCGATCGAGTTGTAGGCCTTGAAATCACCGAAATACTTCGTGATCGCAGCCGTCAGCGTCGTCTTGCCGTGGTCAACGTGACCGATCGTGCCAATGTTCACGTGCGGTTTCGTCCGTTCAAACTTTGCCTTTGCCATGTCTTCTATCCTTCAGCGTATGGGTTATTTCTTTGAAGCGACCAGAGAGGCTACGAGTGCGTCTGCGTACCCCTGAACGGCCAATTTGTAGTCATTTTCGACAGATTGTGTGGTTGCGGCGCCAATAACGCCACCTGCGCGGAGCTGCCCCGAGTTGCCCCTGACCTCGGTCGGCGCAATGATGACCTCACCGGTCGCCGCATCGGTAACGGAAATGGTGCTGACAACGTAGCTTGTCCCGACGAGCGCGCGCTCGACGATGTCCGCAAGGTGTACCTCCTCGACAGTGACGTTGACGTTCGAAGGCAATCCGTTCGGGTTGGACACTGCACCCAGTTTCGTGGTCAGGGCAGCCGTCAGATCCGACGCGAGGCGCTTACGGCTTACACCGACGATTTGCCGGTTCGACGTGTTTTTCACAGTGCTCGTGTCGACCCGAACAGCGTTCAGCTTCAGCGGTCCCGTATCGGTTTTCGCGCGATTGATGTCGGTGACATTGCTGCACGCCGCGGCAAGAACCAGAAATCCGAGCCCGATGAATGTGCGTTTCGTAAGCATGTTGTATCCCATCTCGTGTGCTCAGGCGAACTTCGCCTGGATCTCGTCGGAGATGTTCTGCGGCACCGGTTCGTAATGGTCGAACTGCATTGTGAAGTTCGCACGTCCCGACGACATCGACCGGAGCGTGTTGATGTAGCCGAACATGTTGGCCAGCGGCACGAAGGCGTCGATCGCGATCGCATTGCCGCGGGTGTCCTGCCCTTGCACTTGTCCGCGACGGGATGTGAGGTCCCCGATGATGCCGCCGGTGTACTCTTCCGGGGTCACCACTTCGACCTTCATGATCGGCTCCAGCAGTTTCGCGCCGGCCTTCTTCATGCCTTCGCGCATGCCCATGCGGGCCGCGATCTCGAAGGCCAGAACCGAAGAGTCCACGTCGTGGAACTTTCCGTCGATCAGTGCCACCTTGAAGTCGATGACCGGGAAGCCTGCGAGCGGACCGGAGTCCATCACCGACTTGATCCCTTTTTCGACACCGGGGACATATTCCTTCGGCACCGAACCACCGACGATGCGGGATTCGAAGGAATAGCCCTCGCCCGGCTCGGTCGGGGTGATGATCATCTTCACCTCGGCGAACTGACCCGACCCACCCGACTGCTTCTTGTGGGTATAGGTGATCTCGGCCTCACGGCTGACGGTCTCACGATAGGCCACTTGCGGCGCGCCGATATTGGCTTCGACCTTGAACTCACGCTTCAGGCGATCGACGAGAATGTCGAGGTGCAATTCGCCCATGCCCTTCATGATGGTCTGACCGCTCTCGATATCGGTCTCCACCCGGAAGGAAGGATCTTCGGCGGCCAGACGGGCCAGACCGGCGGACATCTTCTCCTGGTCGGCCTTGGTCTTGGGCTCGACAGCGATCTCGATCACCGGATCGGGGAAGGTCATGGTTTCCAGAACCACCGGATCGTTCGGGTTGCAGAGCGTGTCGCCCGTGGTGGTGTCTTTCAGGCCCGCGAGCGCGATGATGTCGCCTGCGAAAGCTTCATCGATCTCTTCACGGTTGTTGGAGTGCATCATCATCATCCGACCGACGCGCTCTTTCTTGCCCTTGGTCGAGTTCAGAAGGTTGTCGCCCTTCTTGAGCTGGCCCGAGTAGATACGCGTGAAGGTGAGCGAGCCCACGAAGGGGTCGTTCATGATCTTGAACGCGAGGCCCGAGAAGGCCATGTCGTCATCCGCGCGGCGCGGGATGTTGCGTGTTTCCGTCTCGTCGCCCGGCTTGAAGCCCATGTAGTCGACCACATCGAGCGGGCTCGGCAGGTAGTCGATCACGGCATTGAGCAGCGGTTGTACGCCCTTGTTCTTGAAGGCGGAGCCACAGAGCACCGGTATGAACTTGATCGCCAGCGTGCCCTTGCGGATCAGGCTGCGCAGCGTGTCCACGTCCGGCTCGGCGCCGTCCATGAGATAATTTTCCATGGCGGCATCGTCCATCTCGACGGCGGTCTCGATGAGCTTGGCGCGCCATTCGTCGGCCAGATCCTTCAGGCTCGCGCGGATCGGCTTCTTGACCCAGCTTGCGCCAAGATCCTCGCCTTCCCAGACCCATTCTTCCATGGTCACGAGATCGATCATGCCTTCCAGCTCGGTCTCCGCCCCGATCGGAATCTGGATCGGTGCCGGTGTCGCACCGGTGCGGTCCTTGATCATCTTGACGCAGTTGAAGAAGTCGGCGCCGATCTTGTCCATCTTGTTGACGAAGACGATGCGCGGCACCTTGTAGCGGTCGGCCTGACGCCACACGGTTTCGGTCTGCGGCTCGACGCCGGCGTTGGCGTCCAGCACTGCGACGGCACCGTCAAGCACCGCCAAGGAACGCTCGACCTCGATGGTGAAGTCCACGTGGCCGGGGGTGTCGATGATGTTCATCCGGTACTTGGTGTCGGACGTGCCCTCGTTGGTGGGCTCTTCCTGGCGCTGCCAGAAGGTCGTGGTCGCAGCCGAAGTGATCGTGATTCCACGCTCCTGCTCCTGCTCCATCCAGTCCATCGTGGCCGCACCATCGTGCACCTCGCCGATGTTGTGGGACTTGCCCGTGTAGAACAGGATGCGTTCGGAGCACGTGGTTTTGCCGGCATCGATGTGAGCCATGATGCCGAAGTTACGGTAGCGCTTGAGCGGATAATCGCGGGCCATGGGGCTGCTTCCTCAGGTGAATATCGTCAAATGTGAACAGGCCACCGGATGCGGCCCGCCTTGATTTACCAGCGGTAGTGGCTGAATGCCTTGTTGGCATCGGCCATCTTGTGGGTGTCTTCGCGCTTCTTTACGGCTGTTCCGCGGGATTGGACAGCGTCCATAAGCTCGCCTGCGAGGCGCTCTTCCATGGTGTTTTCGTTGCGCGAGCGCGATGCCTTGATCAGCCAGCGGATGGCCAGGGCTTCACGACGCTCGGGGCGCACTTCGACAGGCACCTGATAGGTCGCACCACCGACGCGGCGCGAGCGCACTTCGACGGACGGCTTGATGTTGTCCAAGGCTTCGTGGAAGACCTCGATGGGCGCGCGCTTGATCTTGGTCTCGACCCGGGTCAGGGCGGAGTAGACGATGCGCTCTGCGACCGACTTCTTGCCGTCGATCATCAGGTTGTTCATGAATTTCGTCAGAACCAGATCGCCATATTTGGCGTCCGGCAGGACTTCGCGTTTTTCGGCTGCGTGGCGACGGGACATCTCGTATTCCTCTTACTTCGGACGCTTCGCGCCGTACTTCGAACGGCGTTGCTTGCGGTCTTTGACGCCTTGGGTATCCAGAACACCGCGCAGGATGTGGTAGCGGACACCGGGAAGGTCTTTGACACGACCGCCACGGATCAGGACCACGGAGTGCTCCTGAAGGTTGTGGCTCTCGCCGGGGATGTAGCTGATGACTTCGAAGCCATTGGTCAGACGGACCTTGGCCACTTTCCGCATTGCCGAGTTCGGCTTCTTCGGCGTTGTGGTGTAGACGCGGGTGCAGACGCCGCGCTTTTGCGGGCATTGCTCAAGGTGTTGCGACTTCGAACGTTTTACTTTTGGCTGCCGCGGCTTGCGGATCAGCTGCTGGATCGTTGGCATTCCGGTTTTATCCCCGTGTTGCTCACATATGTGTGCACGGGGCATCCCCCATGCGGTTTCAATTTCAACAGTCTCATGCGTCCACAAGACCGCCCGGTGCGCGAGAAGCGCGTTTGTTTCTTGCCGCATGTCGATGCGACAACAAAAAAACCGCCTCCGTTTCCGTTCCGAGGAAACGACGCGGTGGGTTTACAGAGGATCGGGCCGATAGGGGGCCGGATCGTGACCACTACAGTTCTGAAGACCGGAACGGGATGAACCCTCCCCGGCGATAGCGGGCGTATAGAAGGAGTTGCCCCCGGTGTCAACAGCCCCTCCCGCCGATCCGGGCACAAAGGCGGCAGCGTTTTTCCAGCCAGAATTCACAGGGGTTTCGCCCGGATCACCGCCGCAGGAGAGCCCTTTCGCGATAGAGCGTGAAGAGGCCCGTCGCCACGATGATGCCTGCGCCGATCAGGGTGAGCGGTTTGGGCCAGTCACCGAAAACGAGCCAACCGAGGACCAGCGCCCAGATCAGCCCCGTATAGCGGAAGGGCGCCACGAAGGAGACATCGCCCACGCGCATGACCTGGACGGAGAAGAAATACCCGCCCACGACGAAGAGGCCCGCGGCGACGATCAGGATCACCATGTCCTGCGATACCGGCTGCCAGGGCGTGCCCAGAGACGCAAGACCCGCGAGCACGAAGACGGAAGTGGAGGCGCAGAGTGTCACCATCAGCGAGGGAACCGCACGCGAGAGCCTGCGGGTGGCCAGATCCCGGGCGGTGACGCAGAGCACGGAAATCAGCGCATAGACCGACCAGATCGAGAAGCCTTCGGGACCGGGGCGCACGATCAGCAACATTCCACAAAAGCCGACGGCGATGGCCAGCATGCGCCGCCAGCCGATCGTCTCACGAAAGAAGAGCGCCGCGCCCAGCGTGACGGTAAGCGGCAGCACCTGAAGGATCGCGGTGATGTTGGCCAGCGGCATGTTGAGCAGCGCCGTGACGAAGAAATAGGCCGCCGCCACCTCCGAGGCCGATCGGATGGCAATGAGTTTCCAGTCCCGCCAAGGGATACGCAGATGCAGCGCGCCGCGCGACCAGGCGAGGCCAGCGATCAGGGCACTGGCCAGAAGCCCGCGAAGGAAAAGCAACTGGAAGAGCGGCACCTCTCCATTCGTCGCCTTCATCAGCGTGTCGTTCAACGTGAAACACGCCATGCCCGCGATCATCAGCAGGGCACCGGCAAGGTTCGGCGAAAGCGGCGCGCGCAGGGCCTTGGTCATCTCGATTCATCCTCAAGCGCCCAGCGTGGCGCTGCGCCGTGAAATGCCCGTGCGCAGGACGGGCGCGTGACGGTCAGTGACCCGAAAAGACCAGCACTTGCAATGGCAGAAACAGCGCGCGAATCCGCAAGCCCGCCGCATGGACGATGCCGACCGTATCGACCACATGCAGATAGACCTTGCGCCAGAAACCCAGACCCGGATCTGCCAGTCGCTCGTGATTGCTCGTATAGGCATTGGCCAGACAGGTGCTGCCCGGCGGGATGTCGTCGGTCTGGCCCGCATAAAGCGGCTCCATGTAGACCGTGAGCGTGCCCGGCGCGCCTTGCTGTTGCACGTCCAAAAGGCGATCCGATGGCCGCACCTGACCGGCAGCGATCACATCCTGCACTTCGGTGATCACCATGGGGATAACCGTGAAGGGCTTGGAAAGGCAGGTCATCTCGGCAAGGCCGCCTTTCCTCACAACGCCTGTGGATATCTGCTCGAACCCTGCCTGAAAGCGACTGCGCCCGGCATCGGTAGGCACCAGCACAGCGGCGGGCCGGAACACTGGGTTGACGATATCGCCGACACGCAGGGTCATTTGCTCCACTGTGCCGGATACTCCGGCATAGACGGTCAGCTTCGATATCTCATTCTCCGCCTGCTCCAGTGCCGCGACCGCACTGGCCCGCTGTGCCGGCAGGAGCAGGCTGATGTTCTGCTCCGCCGCCGTCACTCCGGCGCGTGCGGCGTCGATCGCCCCTTGTCTCAGGTCCACCTCGTTCTGCAGCACCTCGACATCGCGCGCTGAGACTGCAGAGGAGCCCCGCGCCTGCAGCGTCGCCTGCCGGTTAAGGTCTTCAAGCGCCTGAGCGTAAGCGGCTTTCGCCTGATCAAGCGCTCCATTGGCGGAAGCCAGTTCGGAATCTGCGAGCACGAGCGCGGCATCGACTTCGGCGATTCTGCGACGCGCGGTCTCGGCTGCGGCTTCCTGGGAGGAGGCGTCCATCCGGAAGATAGGCGCGCCCGCCTCGATCCGCTGGTTGTTCTCCACATAAACTTCATCGACCCGCCCGGGGGATTCCGACAGGACTGTCACCGTACGAAAGAAGGAAGCAACATTGGTCGCGCTCGGGTGGTAGTAGAAGACGATGGTGATCATCCCGATGGTCAGCATCGCACAAAGCGTGATGCCCCAGCGCAATTCGTACCAGACCGTGAAAAACGTGATATGCTCGCCCCAGACCTTGCCTTGAAAACGGCGGCGCAGCAGGTAGTCGGGCAAAATGGTCACGACAGAACACAAGAGCAGTTCCAGCATTTACTGACGGTCCCGGCCAGCGAGATTCTGGAGCGTCTGTGCGATGGAATTCAGCGGTGTCACGATGTCAGGCGGCCGGAAGGCGGCCAGAACCAGGGCCACGACCCAGAAGATGTTGTTGTGGGTAAAGAGCGCCAGCATGGCGAGCAGGCTGATGAGCTGCAATTGCGTACTGTTGCCCTTGTGCGCCATGCGTTCGGGCATGGCATGCAGGGTGAAATAGGCCACACCCAGAATGAGGATGATGCCCACGACGAAGAAGATCATTACCGTGAAAAGATGGTCACTGCCATCGGCACCGGCGAAATAGCGCGGCAGGTGTTCGGGTGCCATGGGGTGGATGTCGGCCATCTCGCGCATGTCCTGTGCTGGTCGCCTTTACACTTAGCGCGTCGCGCACGGGGATGCCAAGCCTGTTCGACGCCGCACGGCGTTCGCTACATGCGGGTTTGTTTCGGTCTGCAGCCTTCGGGGACAGGAAACCGGCCGTGATCCCTTGGGCTGGACAGCCTCAAGAATGAAAAAGCCCCGGCAGAGCGTCTCTGCCGGGGCTTTTCTTTTCAACTCAGCGCGATCAGTCGCGGCTGTCCTCGTCGTGGTGGATCACCGTGTCGAAAACATCACCCCCCACCATGTCATCCGACGCGGGTGCTGCAAGGGCAGCGGCTGCTTCGGCCTCTTCCCGGCGTGCTTCGATCACGACATTGTCGCGATCCTGGGCTACGCGGCGCACTTTCATGGTGGCGCCACCGGTGCCCGCCGGGATCAGACGTCCGACGATCACGTTCTCCTTGAGGCCCACCAGCTTGTCCACCTTGCCCTGAACCGAAGCTTCGGTCAGCACGCGGGTGGTTTCCTGGAAAGACGCCGCGGAGATGAAGCTGCGCGTTTGCAGCGACGCCTTGGTGATGCCCAGCAGGATCGGTTCGCCAGTTGCCGGGCGTCCCCCCTTACTGACCGCCTTCTCGTTGGCCAGATCGAACTCCTGCTTGTCCACATGCTCGCCCTTGAGCAGCGTGGTGTCACCGGATTCCTGGATTTCCCACTTCTGCAGCATCTGGCGGACGATGACTTCGATGTGCTTGTCGTTGATCTTCACACCCTGCAGGCGGTAGACGTCCTGCACCTCGTCGATCATGTAATCCGCAAGCGCCTCGACCCCCATGATGGCGAGGATATCATGCGGCGCGGGGTTGCCGTCCATGATGTAATCGCCCTTGTGTACGAAGTCGCCTTCGGCCACGGGGATGTGCTTGCCCTTGGGCACCATGTACTCGACCTTGTGATCCGGATCGTCCGCGGACTCGATGGCGATACGGCGCTTGTTCTTGTAGTCCTTGCCGTAGCGCACATAGCCGTCGATTTCCGCGATGATGGCGTGATCCTTCGGGCGACGTGCCTCGAAAAGCTCGGCCACACGCGGCAGACCGCCGGTGATGTCCTTGGTCTTGGCGCCCTCGCGCGGGATCCGCGCGACGACATCCCCGGCGCGGATCTCCGCACCGTCCTCGATCGACAGGATCGCATCCACCGACATCGGATAGGTCACCGGGTTGCCCGCGTCGTTGCGCACCGGCTCGCCGTCTTCGCTGACGAGGATGATCTCCGGCTTGAGCTCGTTGCCCCGCGCCGCAGACCGCCAGTCGATCACGATCTTCTGGGTCATGCCCGTGGCCTCGTCGGTCTCGTCCTTCACGGCGATCCCGGACACAAGGTCCACGAATTTCGCCGTGCCGGACTTCTCCGCGATGATCGGCAGCGTGTAGGGGTCCCATTCGAAGAGCTTGTCGCCCCGCTTCACCGTCTTGCCGTCAGTCACGAAAAGCTTCGAGCCGTAACCGACCTTGTGGCTGGCACGTTCGTCACCGTTCTCGTCCTGGATGATCAGCTTCATGTTCCGGCCCATGACCATGGTCTCGCCATTGGCGTTCTCAAGGGTCTGGGCGTTGTCGAAGACGACCTTGCCGGAGTGGCCCGCTTCCAGGAAGGACTGCTGCCCGCCCTGCGCCACGCCGCCGATGTGGAAGGTCCGCATCGTCAGCTGTGTGCCCGGCTCGCCGATGGACTGCGCGGCGATGATGCCGACCGCCTCACCGGTGTTGACCATCGTGCCGCGCGCAAGATCACGCCCGTAGCACATGGCGCAGACGCCCTCTTCGGCCTCGCAGGTGAGCGGGCTGCGGATGCGCGCGGAGGCGACGTTGGCCTCATCGATCATATCCGCCATCCGCTCGTCGATCATCGTGCCGGTGGCGACCAGCACCTCGTCGGTGCCGGGGCGCATGATGTCCTCGGCCACGACACGGCCCAGAACGCGTTCCGCCAGCGAGGAGACAACCTCGCCGTCATTGACCGCAGCCACGGCGGTGATCGAGGTCTCGGTGCCGCAATCGAGCATGCGCACGATGCAGTCCTGCGCCACGTCCACCAGACGCCGCGTGAGGTAGCCCGAGTTCGCCGTTTTCAGGGCGGTATCCGACAGACCCTTGCGCGCGCCGTGCGTGGAGTTGAAGTACTCCAGAACGGTCAGGCCTTCCTTGAAGTTCGAGATGATCGGTGTCTCGATGATGTCGCCGTTCGGCTTGGCCATCAGGCCGCGCATCCCGCCCAGCTGCTTCATCTGCGTCACCGAGCCACGGGCACCGGAGTGGGCCATCATGTAGACCGAGTTCGGCTCCATTCTCGGCACCAGCCTCGTCTCGCTGGCTGGCGGAAATCGCGCCCATCATGGCTTCGGTCACCTTGTCGTTACACTTCGACCAGGCATCGACGACCTTGTTGTACTTCTCGCCCTGGGTGATCAGACCGTCCATGTACTGCTGCTCGAAATCGCGCACCATTTCGCGCGTTTCTTCGACGATCGGCCATTTGGTGTCGGGGATCAGCATGTCGTCCTTGCCGAAGGAAATCCCGGCCTTGAACGCCTCGCGGAAGCCCATGGTCATGATCTGGTCGCAGAAGATCACGCTCTCCTTCTGGCCGCAGTAGCGGTAGACGGTGTCGATGACCTGCTGCACTTCCTTCTTGCGCAGCAGACGGTTTACCAGCTCGAAGGGTGCCTTGGCGTTCAGCGGCAGAAGTGCGCCCAGCCGCACGCGGCCCGGAGTCGTCTCGTAGCGCTTCATCACTTCCATGCCGTCTTCGTCGATCTGCGCGATCCGCGCGGTGATCTTGGAATGGAGGTGCACTTCGCCCGCGTCGAGCGCGTGCTGCACTTCCTCGACGGAAGCGAAGATCATGCCTTCGCCCTTCATGCCTTCGCGCGCCAGGGTCGTGTAGTAGAGACCGAGGATCATATCCTGCGACGGCACGATGATCGGTGCGCCGTTGGCCGGCGACAGAACGTTGTTCGTGGACATCATCAGAACACGCGCTTCAAGCTGGGCTTCCAGCGAGAGCGGCACGTGCACGGCCATCTGGTCGCCGTCGAAGTCGGCGTTGAAGGCCGAACAGACCAGCGGATGCAGCTGGATCGCCTTGCCTTCGATCAGCACCGGCTCGAAGGCCTGGATGCCCAGACGGTGCAGCGTCGGTGCGCGGTTCAGCATGACGGGGTGTTCGCGGATCACTTCATCCAGGATGTCCCAGACCTCGGGACGCTCCTTTTCCACCAGCTTCTTCGCCTGCTTCACGGTGCTGGAGAGCCCTTTGGCCTCCAGACGCGAGTAGATGAAGGGCTTGAAGAGCTCCAGCGCCATCTTCTTGGGCAGGCCGCATTGATGCAGCTTGAGTTCCGGGCCGGTCACGATGACCGACCGGCCTGAAAAGTCGACGCGCTTGCCCAGAAGGTTCTGCCGAAACCGGCCCTGTTTGCCCTTGAGCATGTCGGAGAGCGATTTCAGCGGGCGTTTGTTGGCACCGGTGATGACGCGGCCACGGCGGCCGTTGTCGAACAGAGCGTCCACGGATTCCTGCAGCATCCGCTTTTCGTTACGCACGATGATATCGGGCGCGCGCAGCTCGATCAGGCGCTTCAGGCGGTTGTTGCGGTTGATCACGCGGCGATAGAGGTCGTTGAGATCGGAGGTCGCGAAACGGCCTCCGTCCAGCGGCACCAGCGGGCGCAGTTCCGGCGGAATGACCGGAATGACAGTCATCACCATCCACTCCGGACGGTTGCCGGATTCGAGGAAGGATTCCACGACTTTAAGCCGTTTGATGATCTTCTTGGGCTTGAGCTCGCCGGTGGCCTCTTTCAGATCGGCGCGCAGCTGCTCGGCTTCGGCTTCGAGATCGATGGCCGCCAGCATTTCGCGGATCGCTTCGGCGCCGATATTGGCGGTGAAGGCGTCCATACCGTAGGCGTCCTGGGCGTCCATATACTCTTCTTCGGTCATCATCTGACCGTAGGTGAGGTCCGTCAGGCCCGGTTCGATCACCACATAGTTCTCGAAGTAAAGTACCCGCTCCAGATCGCGCAGCGTCATGTCGAGCATGAGACCAATGCGGCTGGGCAACGACTTCAGAAACCAGATGTGTGCGACGGGCGACGCAAGTTCGATATGGCCCATGCGCTCACGGCGGACCTTTTGCAGCGTGACTTCCACGCCACATTTCTCGCAGACAACACCGCGATATTTCATCCGCTTGTATTTGCCGCAGAGGCACTCGTAATCCTTGATCGGGCCAAAGATACGCGCGCAGAAGAGACCGTCCCGCTCAGGCTTGAAGGTCCGGTAGTTGATGGTTTCGGGCTTCTTGATCTCGCCGAAGGACCAGCTCAGGATGCGCTCGGGAGAGGCCAGCGAGACCTTGATCTCGTCGAAGACCTTCGGCGGTGTGAGCGGGTTGAACGGGTTGTTTGTCAGTTCCTGGTTCATTTTCAAATCCTTGAAAGGGGAGCGTTGGGAGACGAGGGCGGCGAGGTGCGCAAGCCGCGCACCTCACGAAACGCCCGTTATTCGTCTTCCTCGGCGTCCAGGAGTTCCATGTTGAGGCCGAGGCCGCGGACTTCCTTGACGAGAACGTTGAAGCTCTCGGGCACGCCGGCCTCGAAGTTGTCCTCGCCCTTGACGATGCTCTCGTAGACTTTCGTCCGTCCGGCAACGTCGTCCGACTTCACGGTCAGCATTTCCTGCAGGGTGTAGGCGGCGCCATAGGCTTCGAGTGCCCAGACCTCCATCTCCCCGAAGCGCTGGCCTCCGAACTGCGCCTTCCCGCCCAGCGGCTGCTGGGTGACGAGGCTGTAGGGCCCCGTGGAGCGCGCGTGGATCTTGTCGTCCACAAGGTGGTGCAGCTTGAGCAGGTACTTGACCCCGACGGTCACCGGGCGGGCGAACTGCTCGCCGGTGCGGCCATCGAAAAGCACCGACTGGCCGGAGGTGTCGAAACCGGCCCGCGTGAGCGAGTCGTTCACATCCGCTTCCTTGGCGCCGTCGAAGACCGGCGTCGCGATCGGCACGCCGCGCGTCACGCTGCTTGCCGCCTCGATCAGGGTCTCCTCGTCCATGCCCGCGATGCCCTCGTCATAGACGTCCTGACCGTAGGCATGGTTCATCGCCTCGCGCACCGGGGTCAGATCGCCGGAGCGACGGTATTCCTGCAGTGCTTCGTCGATGTTGATACCCAGACCACGCGCGGCCCAGCCCATATGCGTCTCGAGGATCTGGCCCACGTTCATGCGCGATGGCACACCCAAGGGGTTGAGACAGAAGTCGACCGGTGTGCCATCCGCGAGGAACGGCATGTCCTCCATCGGCACGACCTTGGAGATAACGCCCTTGTTGCCGTGACGCCCCGCCATCTTGTCGCCCGGCTGCAGCTTGCGCTTCACCGCCACGAAGACCTTGACCATCTTCATCACGCCCGGAGGAAGATCGTCGCCGCGACGGACCTTCTCGACCTTGTCCTCGAAACGGGCCGTCAGGGCGCGTTTCTGGATCTCGTACTGCTCGTTGAGAGCCTCCACGACCTGCGCGTCGGCCTCTTCCTTGAGCGCGAGTTGCCACCACTGACCGCGGGTCAGCATCTCCAGCAGTTCCTCGTCGATCACGGCATTGGCTTTGACACCCTTGGGACCCTTCACGGCCACCTTGCCCATGATCAGCGATTTCAGACGCGCGTAGATGTTGCGGTCGAGGATCGCCAGCTCGTCGTCCCGGTCACGGGCCAGACGTTCGACTTCCTCGCGCTCGATCTGCAGCGCGCGCTCGTCCTTTTCCACACCGTGGCGGTTGAAGACGCGCACTTCCACGACCGTGCCGAAATCACCCGGCTTGACGCGCAAGCTTGTGTCGCGCACGTCCGAGGCTTTCTCACCGAAGATGGCGCGCAGGAGTTTCTCCTCCGGCGTCATCGGGCTTTCGCCCTTGGGGGTGATCTTGCCCACCAGAATGTCGCCCGGCTCCACATCGGCACCGATGTAGACGATGCCCGCCTCGTCGAGGTTGCGCAGGGCTTCCTCGCCGACGTTCGGGATGTCGCGGGTGATCTCTTCCGGCCCCAGCTTGGTGTCACGCGCGGCGACCTCGAATTCCTCGATGTGGATCGAGGTGAAGACGTCGTCGCGGGCGATCCGCTCGGAGATCAGGATGGAGTCTTCGTAGTTGTAGCCGTTCCACGGCATGAAGGCGACAACGACGTTCTTGCCGAGCGCCAGTTCCCCCATGTCAGTGGACGGACCATCCGCGATGACCTGACCCTTGCCCACCGTGTCACCCACCTTCACCAGCGGACGCTGGTTGATGCAGGTGTTCTGGTTGGAGCGCTGGAATTTGCGCATGCGGTAGATGTCGACGCCCGCGTCGCCCAGTTCCAGATCTTCCGTGGCCCGGATCACGATCCGCTGGGCGTCGACCTGGTCGATGATACCGGCGCGTTTCGCCATGATCGCAGCCCCGGAATCCCGAGCCACGACCTCTTCGATGCCGGTACCGACCAGCGGCGCCTCGGCCTGCAGAAGCGGCACCGCCTGGCGTTGCATGTTCGATCCCATCAGGGCGCGGTTTGCGTCGTCATTCTCCAGGAAGGGAATGAGCGAGGCCGCAACCGACACAAGCTGTTTGGGCGAAACGTCAATGAGATCAACGCTTTCGGACGGCGACAGCGTGTAGTCGCCGGATTTCCGCGTGGAGACCAGATCGTTGACGAATTTCATATCGCCATCGAGGTGGGCGTTGGCCTGCGCCACGGTGTGACGCATTTCCTCGGTGGCGGACATGTATTGCACTTCATCGGTGACCTTGCGGTCCTTGACCTTGCGGTAAGGCGTTTCGATGAATCCGTATTTGTTCACCCGCGCGAAGGTCGCGAGGCTGTTGATCAGACCGATGTTCGGCCCTTCCGGCGTCTCGATCGGGCACATCCGGCCGTAGTGCGTCGGGTGCACGTCGCGCACCTCGAAGCCGGCGCGTTCGCGGGTCAGACCGCCCGGCCCAAGCGCGGAGAGGCGACGCTTGTGCGTGACTTCCGAAAGCGGGTTGGTCTGGTCCATGAACTGCGAAAGCTGCGAGGAGCCGAAGAATTCGCGCACGGCGGCGGCGGCAGGCTTCGCGTTGATCAGGTCCTGCGGCATCACGGTGTCGATCTCGACGGACGACATGCGCTCCTTGATCGCGCGTTCCATGCGCAGGAGGCCGACGCGGTACTGGTTTTCCATCAATTCGCCGACCGAGCGGACACGGCGGTTGCCGAGGTGGTCGATGTCGTCGATATCGCCGCGCCCGTCGCGCAGATCCACCAGCGCCTTGATGCAGGCAACGATGTCTTCGCGACGCAGGGTCCGCACGGTGTCCTCGGCATCGAGTGCCAGACGCATGTTCATCTTGACCCGGCCAACAGCCGAGAGATCATAGCGTTCGCTGTCGAAGAAGAGCGTGTCGAAGAGGTTCGACGCGGCCTCGACGGTGGGCGGCTCACCCGGGCGCATGACGCGGTAGATGTCCATGAGCGCGGTGTCGCGGTTCATGTTCTTGTCGTTCGCCATGGTGTTGCGCATGTAGGGGCCGACATTGACGTTGTCGATGTCGAGGACGGGAATCTCGGTGATGCCCGCATCCACCAGTTCCTTGGCGGTGCCGCCGATCAGCGTGCCGTCCTTGTCGTGCTCCAGCGTCAACTCGTCGCCGGCCTCGACATAGATCGCGCCGGTTTCCTCGTTGATGATGTCCTTGGCCACGAACTTGCCGGCGATATTGCCGTAAGGCACCAGCAATTCCTTGACCTTGCCTTCGTCGATCAGCTGCTTGACCGCGCGCGGCGTGACCTTCTTGCCCTTCTCGAAGAGCACTTCGCCTGTCTTCGCGTCGACCAGGTCATAGGTCGGGCGGGTACCACGCACGCGGTCGGGGAAGAACGGGGCGACCCAGCCCTTGTTCTTGTGAAGCTTGTAAGTGATCGTTTTGTAGTAGGCGTCCATGATCGCCTCCTGATCGAGACCCAGCGCATAAAGCAGCGTGGTCACGGGCAGTTTGCGACGGCGGTCGATCCGCGCGAAGACGATGTCCTTGGCGTCGAACTCGAAGTCCAGCCAGGAGCCGCGGTAAGGGATGATGCGGCAGGCGAAGAGCAGTTTGCCCGAGGAATGCGTCTTGCCCTTGTCATGATCGAAGAACACGCCCGGGGAGCGGTGCATCTGCGACACGATCACGCGCTCGGTGCCGTTCACGACGAAGGTGCCGTTCGGTGTCATCAACGGCATGTCGCCCATGAAGACATCCTGTTCCTTGATGTCCTTGACCGATTTCGCGCCGGTGTCCTCGTCCACATCGAACACGATCAGACGCAGCGTCACCTTGAGCGGCGCAGAATAGGTCATGTCGCGCTGCTGGCATTCCTCGACGTCGTACTTCGGCTTTTCCAGCTCGTACTTGACGTATTCAAGCACGGAGGTCTCGTTGAAGTCCTTGATCGGAAAGACCGACTGGAACACGCCTGCAATGCCTTCGCCATCGGAAGGCTGCGGCTTGTCGCCGGAGTTCAGGAACAGGTCATAGGAGGATTTCTGGACCTCGATGAGGTTCGGCATCTCCAGAACTTCACGGATTTTGCCATAATATTTACGAAGACGTTTCTGGCCAAGGAACGATTGAGCCATATCAGGTGTCACCTTTCAGATTTCTCACCGGACAAGGAGACCGTCGGGCCACGGCACCTCGCCCATACGAGACGATACGTTTCGGTCTATTCACAGGCCCCGTCCCACCGACGCCCTCCCGACCATTGAACCGCATCTGGGAAAAGGCCTCGTCGCGAAGGCCCTTGCCAAGACAGGTTGAGCCGGACCCGGGTCTCCCGGATCCAGCTCGATGTTGTGAACGGGGGCGTCGGATTTCGAAAAACCCGGCGATGCTCCGACCGGAGCATCCCCCGAGACATGCCACTTAGGCCAGTTCGACTTCCGCGCCAGCTGCTTCCAGCTTCTTCTTGATGTCTTCGGCTTCGGCTTTGTCGACGCCTTCCTTGATCTTGCCGCCAGCTTCGACCAGGTCCTTGGCTTCTTTCAGGCCCAGACCGGTGATGCCGCGCACTTCCTTGATCACGTTGATTTTCGAGGCGCCTGCGTTTTTCAGGACGACGTCGAATTCGGTTTTTTCCTCTTCGGCGGCCGCACCTGCGTCGCCTGCGGGACCAGCCATCATCACTGCGCCGCCTGCTGCGGGCTCGATGCCGTACTCGTCCTTGAGGATGGTTTTCAGTTCTTGTGCTTCAAGCAGGGTCAGACCAACGATCTCTTCTGCCAGTTTTTTCAGATCAGCCATGTTTAGCTCTTTCCGTTAACGATATGTGTGTTCCAACGTCCGTGTTCAACCGGACGCCGATGTGACGTTCGTGCCTTATGCGGCCGCCTTGTCCTCGATCGTGGACAGGATGGATGCGATATTGCTTGCAGGTGCGCCAATGGCCCCGGCAATGTTCGAAGCGGGTGCGCCGATGCAGCCGACGATGGAAGCGATGAGCTCCTCGCGCGACGGCATTTTCGACACGGCTTCGACACCGGCCGGTGTCAGAGCGTTCTCCCCCATTGCGCCGCCGAGAATGATGAATTTGTCATTCCCCTTGGCGTAATCCTGAGCAACCTTGGCCGCAGCCACGGGATCCTCGGAATAGGTCAGAACGGTCATACCCGTCAGAAGGTCAGCGATGCTTGCGCATGGCTTGCCCTCAAGGGCGATCTTGGCGAGCCTGTTCTTGGCAACACGCACAGACCCGCCCGCGTCGCGTGCTTTCGCGCGCAGGTCCTGCATTTGCGACACTGTCATACCGGCGTAGTGGCTTACCACGACGACGCCAGAGCTTTCAAAGATCTGGCCGAGTTCCTCGACCAGCTGTTCTTTCTGGGCTCTATCCACAGTTTCACTCCAAAATTGGGGGCCCCTTGGGACACCCCGGCTCAGTTTGGAGGTGCGATGTTCTGCACCCCGTTTCGGGTCCAATAGAGGGTCCCGAGCCAAAACCGCCCGAAGGCAGGAATTATCTCGTTTCCCATCTCAGGAAGGAATTATGCGAGGCAGATGCCCCTCACCCTCCGTCTCGGACAGAGAACAAGGCCAATGGTGCGGCCTTGCCCATCTGGCGGGTCGCCCCGCCAAATTTCGTTATTCGGTGACGGCGTTGTCGACCGACACGGACACGCCCGGGCCCATGGTGGAGCTCAGCGCGATCTTCTTCATGTAGGTGCCTTTGGCGCCCGACGGTTTGGCCTTGGACACGGCACCGACAAAGGCACGGATGTTCTCGACCAGCTTCTTCTCGTCGAAGGAGATTTTGCCGACGCCGGCGTGCACCACACCGCCCTTTTCCGCCTTGAACTGGACTTCGCCGCCCTTCGCCGCTTTCACGGCAGCGCCCACGTCCATGGTCACGGTGCCGACCTTCGGGTTCGGCATCAGGTTGCGGGGGCCGAGCACCTTGCCCAGACGGCCGACGATCGGCATCATGTCCGGCGTCGCAATGCAGCGATCGAACTCGATCTTGCCGCCTTGCACGATTTCCATCAGGTCTTCGGCACCGACGATGTCCGCACCTGCGGCTGTGGCTTCATCAGCTTTTGCACCACGAGCGAACACCGCCACGCGCACGGTCTTGCCGGTGCCGTTGGGCAGGCCGACGACACCGCGGACCATCTGGTCTGCGTGACGCGGGTCGACGCCGAGGTTCATGGCAATCTCGATGGTCTCATCGAACTTCACGTTCGAGTTACCCTTGATCAGCGCCACCGCTTCCTCGACGCTCAGGTTTTCCTTGCCAGCGAAAGCCTCGCGCGCGGAACGGGTTCTTTTACCAAGTTTTGCCATCTTACTTCACCTCGATGCCCATGGAGCGGGCAGAGCCCATGATGATCTTCATCGCCGCTTCCACGGAATTGGCGTTCAGATCCTTCATCTTCGCTTCCGCGATCTCGCGCAGCTGCTTCTGCGTCACAGTGCCGACCGTTTCACGGCTCGGCAGTTTCGCACCGGACTTCAGCTTGGCGGCCTTCTTGAGGTAATAGGACGCAGGCGGCGTCTTGATTTCCATCGTGAAGGACTTGTCCTGGTAATAGGTGATCACGGTCGGGCACGGCGCACCGGGCTCCAAATCCGCCGTCTTGGCGTTGAATGCCTTGCAGAATTCCATGATGTTGATGCCACGCTGACCAAGCGCCGGGCCCACGGGGGGGGACGGGTTCGCTTGCCCTGCCTTGACTTGCAGCTTCATGCTGCCGATAAGTTTCTTGGCCATTGGCCTTCTCCTTTTCCAACCCCTGCCCCGGCGCGCCGGTTCGGGTCATGTTGCCGTGGTCCGGTCCGGATGCCGCGGCACCCTCACCTCCCACGATTTACTGTCATGCATCGCAAGCGACGCATGACCCGCACGTCAGGCCTGCTTGTTGACCTGCGTGAATTCCAGTTCGACCGGGGTTTGCCGGCCAAAGATCGAAACAGACACCTTCAGGCGCTGGTTCTCTTCGTCCACTTCCTCGATCATGCCGTCGAAATCCTCGAACGGACCGTCGGCAACCTTGACCTTCTCGCCAATCTCGAAGTGGATCAGCGTGCGCGGTGCATCCTCGCCTTCCTGAACCCGGTTCAGGATCGCATTCACTTCAGCATCGCGCATCGGCATAGGGCGCCCTTGCGGCCCCAGAAACCCCGTGACCCGGTTGATCGAGTTGATCAGGTGATAGCCGCCGTCGGACATTTCCATGTGCACCAGCACATAGCCGGGCATGAAACGCCGCTCCGTCGTCACCTTCTTGCCGCGCCGCACCTCGATCACTTCCTCGGTCGGCACCAGCACTTCATCGATCTGATCTTCCAGGCCCTGCTCGGCCACGGACGTACGGATTTGTTCCGCGATCTTCTTTTCGAAGTTCGACAGGACACTGACCGAATACCACCGTTTTGCCATCTGATCCTTGGTCCCTGTCTTCACCGGGCACCTGCTCTGCGCCCGTCAATCCACGTTATTTCAGGCACTTAGGCCAGCATCGCCGAACAAAAAATCGGCGCGCAACTCGAATCGCCGCACGCCCCCGTTCAGGTCAGGAGTGCGGCATACTCCGCAAGCTCCAATGATTCAAGGGGGGTCGGCCGATTTTCCGCCAGCCGGCGCGAGGTCACCCGAAGAAGTTCAGGACCGCCTGAAGACCGCCGCGGATCGCAAGATCCACCAGCGAAAAGAAGATCGCCGTCAGGGCGGCCAGGATGAACACCATCACCGTGGTGAGCATCACCTCGCGGCGCGTCGGCCAGACGACCTTGGCCACCTCAGCGCGCACCTGCTGAATGAACTGAAGCGGATTCATCGTGGCCATGGATTATCTTCCCCTGCGCTGCGTCATGGGCACATAACCGGGCGTCCTGGAGATTTCAAGTGATCAATCTCGCCCGTGCAGCACAGCTTGCCGCTGGTCCTGTTCGCGCCCCAAGCGGTTCAGGCGGTCCGTGAGCACGGCATCATGGCGCCTCTCCGCCAGCACGAGCGCTCGGACATCCGGGCTGCGCAACGTGTCGGCGAGACGATCAGGCAAATAGGCGACCCATCGATCCCATCGCCTTGCGGCAAGGCGGGCACGCACCCTGAGACGCCGCCCCCCCGCGGGATTGATCCGCGCATAGCGCCCGTGCAGCGAAACGGCGCCCAGCCAGAAGCGGTCTTCCCCGACGATCAGGTAGAGCGCCAGCAGGAAGATCGCCGCCACGACAGCCCACCCGATCACAGCCACCGGATAGAGCAGCAAGAGCAGAAGCATGCTCGTCGCAATGACTGTCCTGGCTCTGGGGCGGTAGGCTTTGATGCTGCCCGGCAGCCGCGTAAGGAGTTCTGCGATTTGCCCGGTCTGCCGCTCGGTCTTCCCGGCTTCCATGGGAGCCGGCGCCGGAGCGCACCGCGCGGGCGCGGAATGTGCCTCGGTAGGTCGCTGCCGCAGGGCCTTGGGCGGATCGCTGCGATCTTCGGGCGGCGCGTCGTCTGTGGGATCATCGTTCAGCGCGATCAACTGCCGTATCGCCATGAGGTCGGCATCGTCGCTGGAAACGGCCAGATCGCCTCGCCCTGCATCACTCATGACAGGCCCTCATGCACGTCTTTGCGGTTGCGTTTAAAGGCGATTCTAGGGGGAGAATGGGACAATCCGGAGGCGGAAACATGGCGTTCCCGTGTCACGAGAATACGTAGCTTAGTTCTTCCGAAGGCTGGCAGGGGCTGAGGGACTCGAACCCACGACCCTCGGTTTTGGAGACCGATGCTCTACCGACTGAGCTAAACCCCTATGCCGGCCTTCGGCGTAGTCGGAATTGGCCAGAGGTTCAAGAGGGATCGAAAGGTCAAAGCGCAAAATCGGGCCTGTAAACAGGTCTTGATCCCGACCCAGATGCGAAAGTGCGACGCCAATGCCTGGCGTGCAACGCGATAGACAAGTCGAGGGGCGGCGCGATTGGCGCATACAACCGGCCGCTTGTGCAAGCGATCCGCGGCAGGCGGCAGCGTCCAAAAGTGAGATAAGCGGAATTATTTTCACCTTTGTGAACTGCTTCACTGACCGGAGCGCGCGACTCTAGGCAGGGTGGGATCAGAGCACAGAAGGACCGACCTTCTGGCTCGAGAATTGCAACAGACCGCGCCGCATCATCAGTTTCGGGCTCAACAGTCTCCGGCCCGTACCATTCACCGAAAGGACAAGTCATGACCACGAAATCCATTATCTCCCTGATCGCCGGTGCCCTCTTTCTGGCAGCCTGCGCCGACACGGGAACCTACCCGATCACGCGCATGGCGGTGACGCCGGGTGATCCGGTGCAGTCGATGACAACACCGAGCCTGCCGCGCTGAAGCTTTGCCATCGGCGCCAAGCACGACGCCGCCATTTCAGGCAGTCATTTTAGCACGAAAAAAGGCCGCTGGTTGATCCAGCGGCCTCATTTTGTTCCAGCCCCCCGCCTGTGGGGAGGCTGGTCTTGTCTGGTTTACGCGATGATTTTCGACACGACGCCGGCGCCGACGGTGCGGCCGCCCTCGCGGATCGCGAAGCGCAGGCCCTGCTCCATCGCGATCGGCGCGATCAGTTCCACGCCGAAGCTCACGTTGTCGCCCGGCATCACCATCTCGGTGCCCTCGGCCAGCTGAACCGTGCCAGTCACATCCGTCGTGCGGAAGTAGAACTGCGGGCGGTAGTTGGCGAAGAACGGCGTGTGACGGCCACCCTCTTCCTTGGTCAGGATGTAGGCTTCCGCCTCGAACTTCGTGTGCGGCTTCACGGAGCCGGGCTTGCACAGCACCTGGCCGCGCTCGACGCCTTCACGGTCGATGCCGCGCAGCAGCGCGCCGATGTTGTCGCCCGCCTCACCACGATCCAGCAGTTTGCGGAACATTTCCACGCCCGTGCAGGTCGTTTTCTTGGTGTCGCGGATGCCGACGATCTCGATCTCGTCGCCCACGTTGATCACGCCACGCTCCACACGACCGGTCACAACCGTGCCGCGGCCGGAGATCGAGAACACGTCCTCCACCGGCATCAGGAACGGCTGGTCGATCGCACGCGCAGGGGTCGGGATGAACTCGTCAACGGCCGCCATCAGCGCGCGGATCAACTCTTCGCCGATTTCCGGCATCGTGCCGTTCATCGCATGCAGCGCCGAGCCCCGGACGATCGGAATGTCGTCGCCCGGATAGTCGTATTTGCTCAGAAGCTCGCGGATTTCCATTTCCACCAGTTCCAGCAGCTCTTCGTCGTCCACCTGGTCGACCTTGTTCATGTAGACGACCATCGTGGGAATACCCACCTGGCGGCCCAGCAGGATATGCTCGCGCGTCTGCGGCATCGGGCCGTCGGCCGCGTTCACCACCAGGATCGCGCCATCCATCTGCGCCGCACCGGTGATCATGTTCTTGACGTAGTCCGCGTGGCCCGGGCAGTCGACGTGCGCATAGTGCCGGTTCGCCGTCTCGTACTCCACATGCGCCGTCGAGATCGTGATCCCACGCGCCTTCTCCTCGGGCGCCGAGTTGATCGAGTTGTAGGCCTTGAAATCACCGAAATACTTCGTGATCGCAGCCGTCAGCGTCGTCTTGCCGTGGTCAACGTGACCGATCGTGCCAATGTTCACGTGCGGTTTCGTCCGTTCAAACTTTGCCTTTGCCATGGTGGAGGCGCCCTTTGTTCATATGGGGTCGCGGTGACCCGGTTCTTTACATGGGCGGCGATGTATTGCCATACGTCCGGAAAATCAAGCGCCTCCTGCGCGCACCGTCACTGGGCCGGTGCAAGCAGGTCTGTGGCGGCAAGCGCCACGTTTTCCGGTGCCGCCGCGTCGGCTTCCGGCGGGACGAATGCTGGATCGAACCAGCCATCGGTGCGGTTCTTCTCCACGAGGAAATCCTCGATCGCCTGCGCCGCATTGGCGGAGAGAAGCTGCACCTGGGTTTCGGCGGATTGCGTCCAGCCCGATCCGATCAGGCTGTTGCCATCCAGCGTCTCGAAAATCGTCAACTGTTCGGGCGGTGTGTTGAGCTTGATGCCCTTGGCGTCGTCCCAGACCGTCACCCGGATGATCATCGCCGATTTCGGCGCCGCAACAACCGGGATACCGGCGCGCGCGATAATATAGCCTTCGATGCTGACACCGAGATGGTAGTCCTTCTCGCCGTCGTATCGACCAAAGCGCTGCGCGATCGCCTCCTGCAATGATGCCGCCAACTCATCCTTGGAGACGTCGCGCCCGATGGCGGCGGTCTGCGCCTTGGGTGCGACCACGATATTGTGACCGAGACTGAAGTCCCCCAGGGGCACTGGAGCGTCTTTCAGATCTGTGGCACCCGTGCAGGCGGACAGGAGGGCGAACCCGAAAACGATCACCGCAGAGCGGAGCATACTGCTTTCCTCATCTCTTTTCTTGTCAGACTGACTAGCCCAATGACAGGCCCCGCGCAATCCGCCCAGGCGCGCGATGAGACAAGCTGTCCCTTGGAGCGGCGGCGGGCCGCTCTAGATTTCCTGTCGAGGAGTCAAAGTGCCATGTCCACCGATCAGATCGAACGACCCGATGCGCTACCCGTGCGCGTGCCGCTCGTGCAAGTGGAAACGGGATTGCTCAAGAGCTGGCAGATGATGCGCGAGAACGTGCTCAGCATCATTCCAGAGGTCGCGACACGGGAAAAGATCGTCTCCGGCAGGACCGGCAAACGGTGGCACATGATCATGGATCCGGCCACGATCCGGCATGTGCTGCTCGACCGGCTCGAGGATTACCCGAAGTCGGACGTGACGAAGAACCTGCTGCGCCCGGCGATCGGCGAGTCGCTCTTCATCGCGGAAGGCGCGCATTGGCGCTGGCAACGGCGCACGGCAGCGCCCGCGTTTTCGCATCGCAATGTGCTGGGCCTTGCGCCGGTGATGACGGCGGCGGCGGAGCGTTCGGCATCAAGGATCGCGCAGGCGGGTCCAAGGGCCGTCAACCTCCTTGACGAGATGATCACCACGACCTTCGACGTGATCGCGGAGGTGACCTTCTCCGGCGATGGCAGTTTCGACCGTGATGCCGTGCACCGGGCTATTGAGGCCTACATCGATGAGGCGGGCAAGATTTCGCTGCTCGATGTGCTCGGCGTGCCGGACTGGGTGCCGCGCCCCGGCCGGGTCATGAGCCTGCAGGCGATGAGCGGCATGAAGGAAGCCGCAGATGCCGCGATCGAGGCCCGTGCAAGGCAAGGCCCGGGCACTCTACCGGACCTTCTCGATCTCTTGCTGGCGGGTGAAGATCCGAAGTCGGGCCGTCGTATGGACACAGGCGAATTACGCGACAACCTGCTGACCTTCATCGTTGCAGGCCACGAAACCACAGCGCTCACGCTCGCCTGGTCGCTCTACCTCTGTGCCTTCGACCAAGGCGTTCAGGAGCGGGCACGAGAGGAAGCGCAGCAGGTGCTGCCGGGACGTGCTGCCACGGGCGAGGACGTGGTGCGGCTGCCTTACCTGCGGCAGATCGTGGAGGAAGCGCTGCGGCTTTATCCGCCCGCGGGCATCGTGTCGCGGACCGCGCAGAAGGCGGATGTTCTCTGCGATACTGACGTGCGTCCAGGCGATACGGTGATGATCCCGATCTACGCGCTGGGGCGGCACCGTGCGCTCTGGCGAGATCCGGACAGTTTCGATCCGGACCGTTTCGAGGATCGGAAGGCGATCGACCGCTATGCTTACCTGCCCTTCGGCGACGGGCCGCGCATTTGCATCGGCGCGTCCTTCGCCCTGCAGGAGGCGGTGATCATCCTCGCAACGCTTCTCTCCCGGTTTCGGTTCACCCCGGTCAGGGGGCGCGATCCGAAACCGGTGATGATCATCACCCTGCGCCCTCAGGGCGGTGTCTGGTTGCAGGCCGAAGAACTGTAGCCTCGACGCAGGCGCGACGCGATCAGGAAAACTTGTTGTCGCGGGGAAACCCGCGAGGCGCCATACGGCCGGCGCTGGCGCGTTTGCCGGTCCATTCCGCGAGGTCCGTCTCGGAGCGTGTCCGGCCGGCGGGATCGAGCCATGTCAGCCCCGTCGCGCTGTCGAATGTGTCGGCATCCGACAGGCCGCCGTCCTTGAATTTCTGCAACCTCACGCCCTTGCCGCGTCCCATCTCGGGCAATTCCGCCAGATCGAAGACCAGCACCTTGCGGTTCTCGCCGACCGTCGCAACCATGTCGCCCGCCACCGGCTTGCAAACAAGGGCGCGCGCGTCGCCGCGCACGTTCAGCACTTGCTTGCCGCTGCGGGTCTGGGCCAGAACCTCCTCCTCCGGCACGATGAACCCGTCGCCTGCACTCGACGCGACCAGCAACTTTCGCCCGGGCTGATGCGTGAGGATCGTCACGATCTCGGCCTCATTGGGCAGGTCGACCATCAGGCGCAAGGGCTCGCCCATGCCGCGCCCACCGGGCAGGTTGGCGGCGGAAACCGTGTAGAAGCGCCCGTTCGATCCGAAGACCAGCAGGCGGTCGGTCGTCTCCGCGTGGAAGGTGAAGCGCGGCCCGTCACCGTCCTTGAACTTCAGCTCGCGCGTGAGGTCGATATGGCCGGTCATGGCGCGAACCCAGCCCATCTGCGAGCAGACGACCGTTATCGGCTCGCGGTCGATCATCGCCTCGATCGGAACCTCCTCGACTTCCGCGGCTTCCTCGATCAGCGTCCGTCGCGCGCCGCCGGGCCAATCCTTGCCGAACTGCTTTTTGGTCTCGCGCAGCTGAGCGGTGATGCTGTCCCACTGCTGCTCTGGGTTTTCCAGCAGGTCTTCGAGCGCCGCGCGTTCTTCCATGAGCGCGGTCTGCTCGCGCAGAAGCTCCATCTCCTCGAGACGCCGCAGCGAGCGCAGACGCATGTTCAGAATCGCCTCGGCCTGCACCTCGGTAAGCGATGGCTCATCCGCCGGCTCTGGCGGGACGTAATCGGCTTCGTTCAGGGCACGCGGATGATCCTTGCCCCAGTCCTCCGCCATCAGCGCAGCCTTCGGATCCTCGTCATAGCGGATGATGTCGATCACCCGGTCGAGGTTGAGAAAGGCAATGATGAAGCCTTCGAGCACCTCTAGCCGGTGGTCGATCTTCTCCATCCGATGCGTCGAGCGGCGGATCAACACTTCCTGACGGTGATCGAGGAAGGCGCGCAGAACCTCCTTCATCGAACAGACCTTGGGTGTGAGCCCGTCGATCAGCACATTCATGTTGAGCGAAAACCGCGTCTCCAGGTCACAGTTCCGAAACAGCATCCCCATCAGCACCTCGGGATCGACCGAGCGCGAACGCGGCTCGATGATCATGCGCACGTCTTCGGCGGATTCGTCGCGCACATCGCCCAGGATCGGGATCTTCTTGGTCTGGATCAGCTCCGCGATCTTTTCGATCAGCTTGGATTTCTGCACCTGATAGGGGATTTCCGTGACGACGATCTGCCACTGGCCTCGGCCCAGATCCTCCACCTCCCAACGGCAACGCAGCCGGAACGAGCCCCGCCCTGTCCGGTAAGCTGCAGCGATGCTTTCGGGCGGTTCGACCAGCACGCCGCCGGTCGGGAAATCCGGACCCGGGACATATTTCAGCAAGGTGTCATCGCGCGCATCAGGCGTTTTGATCAGGTGGATGCAGGCATCGCAAAGCTCCGCGATGTTGTGCGGCGGGATATTGGTGGCCATGCCGACCGCGATGCCGCTCGATCCGTTGGCCAGAAGGTTCGGGAATTGCGCGGGCAGCACGACGGGTTCGGTGAGCGTGCCGTCGTAATTCTCCCGGAAGTCGACCGCGTTCTCGTTCAGCCCCTCGAGCATGGCCTCGGCCACGGCAGTCATCCGCGCCTCGGTGTAGCGCGAGGCCGCCGGGTTGTCGCCGTCGATGTTGCCGAAGTTGCCCTGCCCGTCGACCAGCGGGTAGCGGACGTTGAAATCCTGCGCGAGCCGGGCCATCGCGTCATAGATCGCCGCATCGCCATGCGGGTGATAGTTGCCCATCACGTCGCCGGAAATCTTGGCCGACTTGCGGAAGCCTCCCGTGGAGGAGAGGCGCAATTCGCGCATCGCGTAGAGAATGCGCCGGTGCACCGGTTTCAACCCGTCGCGCGCATCCGGCAGTGCCCGGTGCATGATCGTGCTCAGCGCATAGGTCAGATAGCGATCGCCCAAGGCGCGCCGCAGCGGCTCGGACAACTCTTTGGGGTCAAGATCGGGGGTGTCGATTGCGTCGCTCATCGCTTTCGTGTGTAGCGGTGGAAACTGCCCCCTACAAGTCGCAACGGCCAAGGTCAGCAAGGCGGCGCACACCGCCACCAATGGTCAACGTTCTGCACGATATCCACGGTCGCGGAAACCACGGCGCAGATTCAGGAACCCAAACAGAGGGAATCACGTTATAGTGCTTCGCTTGAAGGGGATTCTTTTACGATGAAACGATTCATTCTGCTGTCATTTGTCTTCATGGGGCTTGGTTTCTACGAATTGAGCGGTGGGGCCGATTTCGATCCCGAGAGCGCACGCGAAGCCGCGATGATGGCGCGGGCCGACCGCGATGGCACCGACCCGGCGACCGTCACCGAAGTGCTTGCTGCCGAGGCCGTGACGCCGATAGCGGAACGCATCGACCCGGCCGCGGATGAGCCGGTGGTGGCCCGCGCTTCGCTGAACCTGGTGACTGCCGATGAGGTTCTGCAGGATCCAACGCCGGTCGCGCAGCCCCCGTCGCCGGCCCCGTCGGAGACCCTTTCGCTGCAATTGCTTGACGTCTCGGAGCCCGAAGCATCCCCAGAGGCTGCGCCGGAGCCACAGATCATCCTCCCGAGCATCGCTTTTGCCGGCAATACGCTCGAGGTATCCTCCGCCACGGTTTCAGTGCAGCGCGACATCCGCTTCGTGGATGGCGTCTCGGTAAACATGCGAGCAGGTCCGGGGACAGAGCATGCGGTCGTGACAAGACTGGACCGGAACACACAGGTCGAAATCCTGCAGGATACCGGGTCTGGCTGGGTGCAGCTGCGCCCCCTCGCGGGTGGACCGACCGGGTGGGTGGCCGATTTCCTGCTGACGGGAACCTGACTTGCGCCTGCCCGCCATCCTTGCCATCTGACGCAAGGCAAGGGGGCAGCATATGGCAGCAAAATCGATTCTGATCACCGGATGTTCTTCGGGCATCGGCTACGCATCGGCGGTGGGGCTGCGCGCCGATGGCTGGCGCGTCTTCGCTGCCTGCCGCAAGCAAGAGGACTGCGACCGGCTGAAAGACGAGGGCTTCGAAAGCCCGTTGATCGATTATACCGACAGCGCCACGATCCGTTCCGGTCTCGCTGAAGTTCTGGCCGCGACCGGCGGGACACTCGACGCGCTCTTCAACAACGGCGCGCATGGCACCCCGGGGCTTGTCGAGGACCTGCCAACGGACGCGCTGCGCGCCATATTCGAGGCGAATTTCTTCGGCTGGCACGAGCTGACCCGCGCCGTGATCCCGGTGATGCGGGCGCAGGGTCATGGTCGCATCGTGCAGTGCTCCTCGGTTCTCGGCTTCGTGACGCTGCCCTGGCGCGGGGCATATAACGCGACCAAATTCGCGCTCGAAGGGCTGACCGACACGATGCGCATCGAACTCCGCGGCACCGGTATTCACGTCATCCTGATCGAACCCGGGCCGATCACCTCGAAAATCCGCCAGAACTCCATTCCGCATTTCGAGCGCTGGATAGACTGGCAGAACTCCGCCCGACGCGATCAATACGAGGCGAAACTCACCAAGCGCCTCTACGAGAGCCGCGGCCCCGATCGCTTCGAGTTGCCCGCCGAAGCTGTTGTCGCCAAACTGCGACGCGCGGTGACACATCATTCGCCACGCCCGCGCTATTTCGTCACGACGCCCACACATCTGATGGGGGCGCTGAAACGGCTCCTGCCCACTCGCGCGCTGGATTGGGTGCTCTCCAGAAGCTGATTTTCGCCGCCATTTCCGAGAACAGGCTCGCTTTCGCGCCTCTGCCCGCTACATCTGCGCCAAGCAAGGAAAGGATTACCAACGTGGCAGACCCCCTATTCATTCTGGCCATCATCGCCTGTCTCGCCGTCGTCGTCATTCTGATGTTCGGCCTGGGTGGCTTCGCGACCGGCGGCGCTTTCAACAAGAAAAACTCCAACAAGCTGATGCGGTACCGGATCGGTGCGCAATTCGTGGCGGTCTGCATCATCCTGCTTTATGTCTTTCTCCGCAACAACGGGGGCTGAACCGAGATGGTCGTACTGAACAAGATCTACACCAAGACCGGCGATGCCGGTGAAACCGCGCTGGGGAATGGCGCCCGGGTCGCCAAACACGCCCTCAGGGTCAGCGCCTATGGCACCTCCGACGAGCTCAATTGCTTTGTCGGCGTGGCCCGCCTCGAGGCCTCCGGCGATCTGGATGTGGCATTGAGTCGGATCCAGAACGATCTCTTCGATCTCGGCGCCGATCTCTGCCGCCCGGATATGGAAAAGGACGCCACTGCGGAATACCCGCCGCTTCGGATGATCGATGCGCAGGTCACCCGGCTTGAAAAGGAGATCGACGCGATGAACGCCGATCTGGAACCTTTGCGAAGCTTCATTCTGCCTGGCGGATCGGCCCTCTCGGCACATCTGCACGTCTGCCGGACTGTCGCGCGCCGCGCGGAGCGGCTCTGCGTCGAACTGGCGACGATGGAAGCGATCAACACGGCAGCCGTGACCTACCTTAACCGCCTGAGCGACTGGTTTTTCGTGGCCGCCCGGGTCGCCAACAATGGCGGCAAGGATGATGTGCTCTGGGTGCCGGGGGCCAACCGCTGAACCGGCGCAAGCCCGGTATGACGAAAGGCAAAGCGTCCCGAAGACGGAAAGAATTGAAGAAACGCGGCGTTCCCGCGCCCAGACGTGACGATTTTACACTGTTTCCCGCAAGCCAGCTTCGCTAAACCACCTCTCAGACACACAAGGGCTCGTGCTGACCTGCGAGTCGTAATTCAAGGAGAGAGACGCATATGAAGGTTTTGGTGCCTGTCAAACGCGTGATCGACTACAACGTGAAGGTGCGCGTGAAAGCGGACGGTTCCGGCGTCGATCTTGCCAATGTGAAGATGTCGATGAACCCCTTCGACGAAATTTCGGTCGAACAGGCGATCCGGCTCAAGGAAGCCGGACAGGCCGAGGAAGTCATCGTCGTCTCCATCGGCGTCAAGCAATGCCAGGAAACCCTGCGCACGGCCCTGGCCATGGGTGCCGACCGCGCCATTCTGGTCGTAGCAGCCGATGACGTGCACCAGGACATCGAGCCTTTGAGCGTGGCGAAGATTCTGAAGGCCATCGTGGACGAGGAGAAACCGGGTCTGGTGCTCTGCGGCAAACAGGCGATCGACAACGACATGAACGCCACCGGCCAGATGCTGGCGGCACTGCTGGGCTGGAGCCAGGCGACCTTCGCCTCGGAAGTCGCCATCGAGGGCGACAAGGCTGTGGTCAGCCGCGAAGTCGACGGCGGGATGCAGACGATCAAGGTCAAGATGCCAACCGTAATCACCGTGGATCTGCGCCTCAACGAACCGCGCTATGCCTCGCTGCCCAACATCATGAAAGCCAAGAAGAAGCCGCTCGACGAGAAAACCGCCGCCGATTACGGCGTGGACGTCACACCGCGGCTCGAAATCCTGAAAACGGTTGAGCCCGAAGCGCGCGCCGCCGGGATCAAGGTCGGCTCGGTGGATGAACTTGTATCGAAACTCAAAGAAGCGGGGGCCGTGTAATGGCTGTTCTACTCCTTGCAGAAGTGACCGACGGTGAGCTTTCCATGGACGCCACCGCAAAGGCCGTGACCGCGGCGAAGATGCTCGGCGATGTGACCGTGCTGGCCGCCGGTGGCTCCGCCGCCGCCGCAGGTGCAGCCGCCGCAACGATCGACGGCGTGTCCAGGGTGCTCGTCGCCGAGGATGCCTCGCTCGGCCATCGTCTCGCGGAATCGACAGCAGCGCTGATCGTTTCGCTTTCAGGCGATTACGATCACATCGTGGCGCCGGCGACGACGGACGCCAAGAACGTGATGCCCCGCGTGGCGGCCCTGCTCGACGTGATGATCATCTCCGATGCATCAGGCGTTGTGGATGCAAATACCTTCGAGCGCCCGATCTATGCGGGCAACGCGGTGCAGACGGTGAAGTCGGCGGACCCCAAGAAGGTCATCACCTTCCGCACCTCGACATTCGAGGCCGCCGGCACCGGCGGGTCCGCCCCGGTCGAGACCATTGCTGCCGCAGCCAACCCAGGCCTGTCGGAATGGGTCGAGGACAAGGTCGCGGCCAGCGACCGTCCCGAGCTGACCTCGGCGGGCGTCGTCGTCTCCGGCGGGCGCGGCGTGGGCTCGGAAGCGGATTTCGCCCTGATCGAGACACTCGCCGACAAGCTTGGCGCAGCGGTCGGCGCCTCGCGCGCGGCCGTCGACTCAGGTTACGCCCCGAATGACTGGCAGGTCGGGCAGACCGGAAAGGTCGTGGCGCCCAACCTTTATGTGGCGGTCGGCATCTCCGGCGCGATCCAGCACCTTGCGGGGATGAAGGACAGCAAGATCATCGTCGCGATCAACAAGGACGAGGAAGCGCCGATCTTTCAGGTCGCCGATTACGGCCTCGTGGCGGATCTCTTCACCGCCGTGCCGGAGCTGATCGAGAAGCTCTGATCCGCGATGCCGGAAAACGAAGGCCGCTGCCCGCAAGGACAGCGGCCTTTTTCATCGGAGCAGCGGTTTCAGTGATTCTCCGATCCGGGCCGCGAGCTCTTCATGCGCGGCAGGGCCGAGCAGTTCGCGCGCGGCCAAAGCCTCGAGATCGCTGAAGACCATCCCATCCGTGCCTGCGTTGATGGCCTCCTGACTCGCGGTGACTTCGACCACCGCACGTGCCTCCGCCGACAAACGCTCCAGCATCGGGCGCGTCACAAAAAGCGGGTCCCGCGCCATCGACGGGTCAGGCATGGCCGCATCGTCGTCCGCCGGCGCATGATCAGAAAACCAGACCAGAACCACATTGCCCGTGAGGCGTCTCAACAGAAGCCGCATCCGTGCCAGCCAGGCCTTCTGCAACTCCAGCCTCACCGTGGCAAAGCGCTCCGGTGAGATCTTGTAGAGCCGCCCCAACAGATGCCGGGTAAAGTTGAACTCTGCGAAATCGACCTCAGGATAGATCGATTTCAACAAGGCGGAGGCGGTCAGAAACCGATCGTTGCGGCGTGGATGCACCGCGTAGAAGCGGTTCGAGAGATTCTGCGCCCCGACAATCTGCAGCACGGTGACCACGGCCTCGCCAGCCCCTTGCGACAGGAAGCTGTCTTGAGCCAGCACATCGATGCCGGCGTTCGGGATGCCGAGATTGATGCAGTCGATGCCAAGTTCCTGTTCCACAAGGGCCGGAAACGGCGTTTTCAGGAATTTGCCATAGGTATCGGTGCCTCCCAGAAAGGCCACATAAGGCGCATCGAGCCGCCGTTGCGGCCCCCGGAACAACAGTTTGGAGGTGCCATACCGGCATGGCGAATAGTCGAGAGCCCCCGCTCCCAGCGCGTCGAAGGACATAGATCCCACCATCATTTAAGTTCACCCGGGAGCGACCATGACGCATGGATACTGCGATTCCCTTAAATCCCCCATTTGAGGAGAATTTTGCGAACGTCTTGGCCTTGCAGCCCGCCCCGCGTGCACCGTAAGCTGCGCAGGATCAACGGGGGCATGTCATGGAAATCAAATCGGTCGGGATTGTCGGCGCAGGACAGATGGGCAATGGCATCGCCCATGTGATGGCGCTGGCCGGATATGATGTCATCCTCAACGACATCAGCCAGGACGCGCTGACCAAGGCCATGGAGTTGATGACGAAGAACATGGACCGTCAGGTCTCCCGCGAGAAGATCACCGCCGGCGAACAGGCGGCGGCCCTCGCGAGGATCGAGACGACCACAACCCTCACGGATGTGGCAAAAGCCGATCTGGTCATCGAGGCGGCAACCGAACGGGAAACCGTGAAACAGGCCATTTTCGAGGACCTCATCCCGCATCTGCAACCGCATACGATCCTGACGTCGAACACTTCCTCCATCTCCATCACGCGGCTTGCGAGCCGAACCGACCGCCCGGAAAAATTCATGGGATTCCACTTCATGAATCCGGTGCCAGTGATGCAACTGGTTGAACTGATCCGCGGGATCGCCACCGATGCGCCGACTTTCGACGCCTGCAAGACCGTGGTCGACCGGCTGGGCAAGACCGCCGCATCGGCGGAGGATTTTCCGGCCTTCATCGTCAACCGGATCCTGATGCCGATGATCAATGAGGCGGTCTATACTCTTTATGAAGGCGTCGGCAGCGTGAAATCCATCGACAGCTCGCTGAAACTCGGTGCGAACCATCCGATGGGGCCGCTGGAACTGGCGGATTTCATCGGGCTCGACACTTGCCTTGCCATCATGAACGTCCTGCATGACGGGCTGGCCGATACCAAGTATCGCCCCTGCCCGCTGCTCACGAAATACGTCGAAGCCGGCTGGCTCGGGCGCAAGACGGAACGCGGTTTCTACGATTATCGGGGAGACGTGCCAGTCCCGACGCGCTAAGCGAGGTGGTCCTGTGCTTCAGTCCTTGAGCGACAAGGTATGCGCGCGCAGCCACTCCATGAAGCCGCGCGGGTCATCGTTCCAGCGGTCGATCTGATCCTGGGTCAGCGGGTGACCGACGATCGGGGCTTGCGGCTTGTCCATCGCATGCACGACTTCGTGCAGCAGGAGACCCTGGCGCAGCATCGGCGACAGCTTGTTGGCGATGTGGTAGGCGCGGGAGTTCTGTCCCGGAAACTTGATCGGCACGACCGTGGCACCAGAGCGGCGAATCAGCTTGGCGGTGAACAGGCTCCACTCACCTTCGATGGCGGGACCGAAATAGGTCTCGGAGGCCGCCACACCGCCTGCCGGAAAAAGCGCCACAACCCCTCCCTGCTTCAGATGGGTCATGGCCTTTGCGCGCATTTCCACGCCCTTGCGTTGCGCATTGGGATCGTGCGGGAACGGCACCGGGATCATGTAGGAGCCTGCGACCTCATCGATCGCCGTCAGCAGGGACCGCGTCAGGATACGGTAGTCGGGGCGAACGCGTCCGATCAGATCCGCAAAGATCATCCCGTCGACCATCCCGTGCGGATGGTTCGACACGACCACCACGGGGCCGGTCTTTGGAAAGCGGTCAAGCTGTTCTTGCGGCGTCAGAAGGTCGATGCCCATCGCATCGAGCGCCGCACGCCAGAAGGCCTGACCCTGCGGCGTACCGTGCTTTTCGAACTTTCTGATCCGTTTCAGGATCGTCAACTTCCCGGTGAAAGCCTCCATGATCCTGATAACGGTCGCTTTCCACGGGTCTTCAAATGTCGAGGCGTAGGACAGGCTGCGCCGGTCGTATTTCGTGAAGGTAACATCTGCCGGCGCTTGGGTCTCGGTCTGCTTCTGCGGCGTCTCAACCAAAACGCAATTTCCTAATCCATGGTCGGCAAGGGACTGGCTCCTCAGCCATCTTCGCCGAATTTGTCCGCGACCAGCGCGGTCAGAGCCTGTGCAAGGGCTTCCTCGTCCGGACCGGACGTTCTCACGTCAATAAAGCTTCCCTTGGACGCTGCCAACATCAAAAGCCCCATGATGCTGTCGCCGGACGCGGACACGCCGTCCTTGGAGACCTCGGCGCGCGCATCGAAGCCTTCTACCACCTCGACGAGCTTGGCCGAGGCGCGGGCATGCAATCCCTTTTCGTTCACGATCTTCAAGGAGCACTCAATCATTGGAGGGGCCTGTCATTCTGCACTGATGTTCTGGCTGTCGATATATTTGCGGCCCGCCTCCATGGCGAGGCGAACGGCTTCGGGTACAGGTTTCTGGCGGCTTTTTGCAAGCTTTATCAACATCGGAAGGTTGGCACCATAAAGGATCCTCCGATCGCCGGGCTTGCAGGCCAGCAAACTGAGGTTCGACGGCGACCCGCCATATAGGTCGGTCACGACCACCACACCCTGCCCTTTGTCTACATCATCGGCGGCGGCACAGATTTCCGCTTCCTTGCTCTTGCGATCATGATCGGCGTCGATGGAGATCGCCCGTATGGACGGTTGCGCACCCACCACATGCTCGATCGCGGCAAGATATTCCCTGGCCAGCCCTCCATGAGCGACGATCACGATACCAATCACGGCTCAGGCCTCTTCTTTCTGTCGCAAGTCCAGTTCGCGATGTCTAATTGACACCTGCCAACCGTTTTCCGCAAGCCGCAAAGCATGGGTTTCAGCCATCACAACCGAGCGATGTTGCCCGCCAGTACACCCGAAAGCGATCGATAGATGGGACTTTCCCTCCTCGCGATAGGCCGGCAGCAGAAGCAGACTGAGGTCGAGCACCTGCTGCGCGAATGCATCGAACCGCGGGTCGGCTTTCACATAGGCCGCCACAGCAGCATCGGTTCCGTTATAGCTGCGCAACTCGGTCTGCCAGTAGGGGTTCACGAGAAACCGGCAATCGTAGATCATGTCGACACTGCGCGGCAGACCGCGTTTATAAGAGAATGACTGCACCGAAATCGACAGATGATGCTGACCTTCGGGGGCAAACCAGTGAACGACTTCCGTTCTCAGCTGGTGCACGTTCAGGTCGCTGGTATCGATGAGCACATCCGCCCGCGCCCTGAGCGGGCGCAACATCTCCTGCTCACGCATGATGCCTTCGGAGGGCCGGTCATCGGGCGCCAGCGGATGACGGCGGCGTGTTTCGGAAAACCTGCGCAACAGGACGTCCGAACTGCAATCGAGATAGAGCAGTTCCGGAGCGAGGCCAGGTACGCCGGTCAGCCTGCCCAGCACATCGATCACGGATGTCGTAGAAAAATCCCGGTTTCGCGGATCTATGCCCAGAGCCAGTGGACGCTCCTGCCCGGGGCTGTCCAGAAGGGCCGGGATCAGGCGCAGCGGGAGGTTATCGACAACCTCGAAGCCCGCATCCTCCAGCACGTTGAGCGCACTGGAGCGCCCCGCACCGGAGGGTCCGGTTACGAAAACGATGGGCCGTGCGCCAGGTTCGGCTTTGGTCATGTCGGGCTCACCCGGCCGCCTTTCATCAATTGTACGATCGCCGCCGGGAAGGAGGCGGCGTCCACCTTGTGCAGACAGGTAATGACGCGGCCGGCGATTTCCACCTCTCTCGGGTCGGGAAGCCTCGCTTTTTCGATCTGGTCGAGATCGATGACGAGACGAACGGGCGCCTGCGCCCGGCTATGCGCCGCAAGCAAGCCAACGCCGCGTGCCTCGATCATCCCTGCAATCGGCGCGGGGCAGGTGGCGATGACCGCGTCCACGTCCGGCGTGAGAACGGTCCGATCGTCCGAAACGAGTTCGGCCCCCAACGCCATAAGGTGCAGCGCAAGCGATGATTTCCCCGAGCCAGAGGCCCCCAGGATCAGAACACCCTGTCCGAACAGCGCCACGCAGGTGCCGTGAACGATGATCCTGTCGTCGGATGGCTCTTGGCTCGGTTCCGACACCGGGCTCAGATCGGCAAGCCGACCACGAACCGCGCGCCGAGCGGATCCGATGTGATGTCCGCCTCGGTCGGGCGGATATTCTCGGCCCAGATCACCCCGCCGTGCGCTTCCACGATCTGCTTTGAGATCGCGAGGCCAAGTCCGGAATTATTGCCGAAATGCTCTTCGGGTCGCTGTGAGTAGAAGCGTTTGAAGATCTTCGACAAGGCCTGATCCGGAATGCCTGGCCCGGTATCTTCGACGACGATCAAGACACGGTGCTCTTTCTTGCGTGCCCAGATGCGGATGGCGTCGCCTTCCTCGCAAAAGGAGATGGCATTGGTGATGAGATTGACGAAGACCTGCGCCAGACGCGCTTCCAGGCCATAGACGATCACCGGATCTTTTGGCAGATCGGTAATGAAATCGATGCCCTTCTTGCGCGCTTCCTCCCCAAGATGCTGGCCGAGGTTCGACAGAGTCACGAGCACGTCGAACGGCTCTTCCTCCTCCTTGACCAGTTCGCTGTCGAGGCGGGAGGCGTTTGAAATATCGCTGACCAGCCTGTCGAGCCGGCGCACATCATGATCGATCACGTCGAGAAGTTTCTCGCGCTGGTCCTCGCGTTTGACCATCCGCAAGGTGCCGACTGCGGAGCGCAGGGAGGCGAGCGGGTTCTTGATTTCATGCGCCACATCGGCCGCGAATTGCTCGTTTCCATCGATGCGGTTGTAGAGCGCCGAGATCATCCCACGCAGCGCACCGCTCAGGCGCCCGATTTCGTCGGGCCGGGCCGTCAGGTCGGGGATGCGGATGCGTCCGGGATTCATCTTTCGGGCGTTCTTGTCGCGGCCGAGTTCTGCGGCGGCAGCCAGATCCGCGAGCGGGTTGGCGATGGTCGAGGCAAGGACAAGGCTGAGGCCGACGGAGACCAGCGTGGCGATGACGAACATCTGGAGGACTCGTTCCCGCTCGCCGCGCACGAGGTTCTCGATCTCCCCTGTGGCCGTGGCAACGGCCACGACCCCCACGGCCTTGCCACCTTGCAGGATCGGGGTGACGACCGTGAAAAGCGCTCCGCCAGCCAAGTCGATCTCGTTGCGAATATGAGTGCCGTCCTCGATGCTCTGGGCGATCAACGGGCGGATCTTCTCGCTCAGCTCTTTCTGGTCGAGGACCGCCGGGGCGCTTAAGACGGCCGAAATCTTCGACCAGAGCCAACTCAGTCCATCCGTCAGGAAGGTTGTGCCGCCCACGCCGCCCGAGACATCCTCGGTTGCAAGCCTGCCTTCCGTATTCGCGATCAGCGTGGAAGCTGTGTCGAACACCAGGACTTCGATGCCGCTGCGCAGATCCAGCCCGTCCAGCGTAGACACCACATCCACACCGTCACCTGTCGCCAGGTTTATCGGCGCGCCCTGCGGCAGTTGCGCCTCGATGACGTCGGCAATCAGTTCCGCCTCCGACACCAGCGACGCAGCCCTTTGAAGAGCCAGACTGTCGCGCGACGCGTTGAGATAGAGAATGCCCGCAACGAGGATGTTGAGGGCAATCAGGTTGAACGTTATGATCTTGCGCGTGAGCGGCGACCCTCGCAACGACATGATGCCGCGACGCTCACGCGTCGCGCGCATTTCACCTACTCCGGAACTTTCCGGAGCCACCCAGTCTTCACCCAGTACGACATCGCCTTTCCTGGGCTGAGGGGGAGTCATGTCCCGCACGAAGTTCCTCTCGGCCGAAGCCATCTCTACGAATTATTCTTCGTTGTACCTGTAGCCGATACCGTAGAGGGTCTCAATCGCGGAGAAATTATCGTCTGCCGTACGCATCTTCTTGCGAAGGCGCTTGATGTGGCTGTCGATCGTGCGATCATCGACATAGACTTGGTCGTCATAGGCCACGTCCATCAGTTGATCGCGGGACTTGACGAAACCGGGACGCTGAGCAAGCGCCTGAAGCAGCAGAAATTCCGTCACTGTAAGCGACACGTCCTTGCCCTTCCAGCTCACGGCGTGACGCAGCGGATCCATTCGGAGTTCGCCCCGCTCCATCACCTTTGTTTCCTCGCTGTCCGCAACGACATCACCGGCAACCGCGTCCTGACGCCGCAGCAAGGCGCGGATCCGTTCGACGAGCAAACGTTGGGAAAAAGGCTTCTTGACGTAGTCGTCGGCCCCCATCCTGAGGCCAAGTACTTCGTCGATTTCATCATCCTTGGAGGTGAGGAAGATCACCGGCATGGCCGTCTTCTGGCGCAGACGCTGAAGCAGATCCATGCCGTCCATGCGCGGCATCTTGATGTCGAGGACCGCCATATCGGGCAGTTTCTTGTTGAAAGCGTCGAGTGCTGCTTGGCCGTCATTGTAGGTTTCCACCTCGAAACCTTCGGCCTCGAGCGTCATAGACACCGACGTCAGGATATTCCTGTCATCGTCCACCAATGCTATTCTAGACATTACCTGTTTCCTTGTGCTGCTCGTGAGCTTGATTTTTTGGGCATCTGATCATTCTTCGTCCCTCCGAATCAATGGTTAACTGCGAATCAACACATTGTTCGCGAACAATAGGGCCAGAATTAGGTTACTGATGACTAAATTGCCGCAAAATTGTGTCAGCTTTGGACATGATGGCGCTCACACCGTTTCGATAGCGGAAACCGGCTGACAAAGTTGCCAGTGATGGCGCTAACGACGAAAAACCGTCCTGTTCACATCCGGAAACGGCATGTTAAGAGGCGGAAAGCCCGGCGAAATTGCCGTGTTCAGGACCAAATGCACTGCCGGTTCGGCGGGCAAAAAGGAGAATTAACATGACACATGGACGGGTTAACCCGGATTTCCGGCTCGAAGATCAGGGGATCACCGGGCTCGGCAGTGTCTATTACAACCTGATGGAGCCTGACCTGATCGAAACGGCGCTGAAACGCGGCGAAGGCCATCTGGGCAAGGGCGGTGCATTTCTGGTGACGACGGGCAAGTTCACCGGACGCTCTCCCAAGGACAAGCATGTGGTCAAGACACCAAGCGTCGAGAAGACGATCTGGTGGGAGAACAACGCACCCATGTCCCCCGAGGGCTTTGACGCGTTGCATGCGGACATGCTCAAGCACATGGAAGGGCGCGACTATTTCGTGCAGGACCTTGTTGGCGGTGCCGACCCCAAACACGCGATCAACGTACGCATGGTGACGGAACTCGCCTGGCACGGGCTATTCATCCGCCACATGCTGCGCCGTCCGGACCGCGAGGACGTCGACCGGTTCGTGGCCGATTTCACGGTCATCAACTGCCCCAGCTTCAAAGCCGATCCCGCCCGGCACAACTGCCGCTCCGAAACCGTGATCGCGATGAACTTCGACAAGAAGACCATCCTGATCGGCGGCACAGAATACGCGGGCGAGAACAAGAAATCGGTCTTCACCCTGCTGAACTACCTGCTGCCGGAAAAAGGTGTTATGCCGATGCATTGCTCGGCCAACCACGCGACCGGCAACCCGGTGGATACGGCCGTGTTTTTCGGCCTCTCGGGGACCGGCAAGACGACGCTTTCCGCCGACCCTGCGCGCACTTTGATCGGTGACGATGAACATGGCTGGTCGGGGCGCGGCACCTTCAACTTCGAGGGCGGCTGCTATGCCAAGACCATCAACCTGAGCCGCGAGGCCGAACCTGAGATCTACGCAACGACCGAGAAATTCGGGACCGTCATCGAGAACATGACATTCGATCCTGAAACCAAGGCGCTCAATTTCGATGACGACAGCCTGACCGCCAACATGCGCTGCGCCTATCCGCTGCATTACATCTCCAATGCTTCATCGACCGCGATGGGTGGGCACCCGAAGAACATCATCATGCTCACCTGCGATGCCTTCGGGGTTCTCCCTCCCATCGCACGTCTGACCCCGGCACAGGCGATGTACCATTTCCTCTCCGGCTTCACCTCGAAAGTGGCGGGGACAGAGCGCGGCGTGACGGAGCCTGAGCCCACGTTTTCGACCTGCTTCGGTGCGCCATTCATGCCGCGGCGGCCGGAAGTCTATGGCAACCTGCTGCGCGAGAAGATCGCCACCCATGGCGCGACCTGCTGGCTGGTGAACACCGGCTGGACCGGTGGCGCCTATGGCACCGGCAGCAGGATGCCGATCAAGGCGACGCGCGGGCTTCTGACCGCGGCGCTGGACGGCTCGCTGGCCGATGCGGAATTCCGCAAGGATCCGAACTTCGGTTTCGCGGTGCCCGTGGACGTGACCGGGGTGCCGAGCATCCTGCTCGATCCGCGCCGGACATGGGACGACCCGGCGAGTTATGACAAGCAGGCGGCGAAACTGGTCAAGATGTTCTCGGACAACTTCGAACGCTACTTGCCGTTCATCGACGACGATGTGAAAGCCGCGGCGATCGGCTGACATCGATGCGCCGCAGCCTCAGGCGGCTCTAGGCCGCCTGATCGATCATTTCCTCGACGGGAATGTCGAGCACGTAGTGCAGGTCTTCGCGGGTCATGTAGCCCATGATGCCCTCGAAAACCTCTCCCGTACCCTTCAGGACGTATTTTATCGCCGAAGGGTCGGTGTGCATGAACCCGAAGCGCGTCGAGAACCCTTTGAAGGCAAGACGTTTTGCGATGAATCCGAAGGTATAGTCGGGCTGCCAGAGCATCAGCGACGTCAGGAACGCATGTCGCCCCAGAAGCGGTGAGAGAACCATGCCGTGCTTCGGGTTTCCACCGACCCAGAACTCGCCATGATAGACGATCTGCCCGGACATTCTCCGGGCACCCGGACCCGCGCGGTAGACTGTCCGGTTGTAGTCGATGTCCATTCCGGAGGGTTCGAATTCGCGCAGATTGGCCTGGAGGTAGTCACCCAGTCGGATGTGCGGCAGGTCCAGTTTTTTCATCGCCTGCGTGTGGATGATCTCGCCATTCGCGTTGCGTCCGACGAGCCAGCAGGCGTTGTCCTTCGTCAGCCCGTACCTTACCGGTTCGAATGGCTCACCCAGCGCATGATCCGGTCGCGCCTCGGCAAGTAACTGACGATACTCTTCAAAATCGGTTCCGGAAGTGATGCTCACACCCATGCCCTGCAAGAGGTCGAGGCTCGTTGCAAATAGGTAGTCATCGTGGGTGTTATAGTGGATGGCCATTGTTCATCTCCGTGTATCAAGATGAAACAATAATAACCTAATCCACTGGAATGTGCTCGTATTTTAACGATTTGGGAATGGCGGGCATGATGACCTCATCGGGCATGGATTTCATGCTGGCGGGATCAAGGCCGTCGATGGTTATCCCCTGGTATCGATCGACCACCGATATCAGGGCAAAGGTGCCATCCGGGAAGCGTCCCGACAACAATAACCGCCGGTAGCACAGGGGGACGTAGGGCCCGCCAACTTCCCGTTTTAGTTGAGTATAAAGGTGGTCGAGGCGGGTGTTTTCATGGATGGCAGCGTCCTCGAAAGGCTCGATCATGAGGTGGGCGAACTCCTCGCCCCCCGGCAAACCGGTCATGTTCCGGCCGATACTCGAGCGCGCGGCGGCCCATCCGGACCACGATACGTAGGATGAATCATCACCGATCTCGACGCAGATCCAACCATTCGGGGAATCGCGATAGACCATGAAATAAGGGCGGATATGGCTCATGGCCTCATGCTCAAGCTCGCCTCCTGCCATAGCACCAGGCTCGGTAGCTCTCGCGTAGCAACGGCCTTGGGCTGGTCCAGATTTCGCTCATCGGACGTTGCTGCATCCAGAAGGACCGACCCTCCGGCAGCGTTGCATGCACACGTTGCAGGCCGTTGTAGTGGCTGACATGGCCCAGGAGCCAGGAACGCCCCCGCATGAGGATGTCGAGCGCCTGCGGCAGGGCCTCCCGCCCGGCCTCTGTCAACTGGTACTGGCGGTCCCGGACGGTAAAGAGCTGGACCCCTTTTGCCGCCTCCAACTGGGCGATGTGACGCCGGACGGTTTGGCGGGTACTGCCCAGTTCCTTTACCGCATGACTGAGATTCAAAGTACGCGCGAGGGTGGTATATGACCGAATCATCTCATGCAGGAGAGCGTGAGAGTCAGCTGCTACGGACGCCTCGTCCTCAAGCCCCGGAGAATTGATGAGTTCATTCTTAGTCATTGAAACCGATGGTAAATAAATAACACCCTAATGCAATATTTTTCACCCATCAAGCGGACATTTTTAGTCAAAAATATCCAAAATGTATCCAATTGATCGGAAGCCCGATTCCCGTGATGACTGAGGTACTCACAACCAGAGGTGTTAATAAGTTATGTCACATCCAGTAGATGTTCATGTTGGTCGCAAGTTGAAGCAGGTTCGTACAATGCGCCGTTTGTCCCAGACAGATGTCGCCCGCGAGTTGGACCTCTCGTTCCAGCAAATCCAGAAATACGAGATCGGGTCGAACCGCATCGCGGCAAGCCGCCTTTTCGAGCTGTCGCGCATCCTCGACGTTCCGACCTCCTATTTCTTCGAAGGCCTCGAGACCGCCGACAAACCCGCCCAGCGCGACCCGAGCCTCGAGATCGTCTCGGCGATCGCATCGATCCGCGACGATACGGTAAAATCGCGCATCGTCACCTTCATCGAAGACGTGTCCGGCGTGACCGTCGCCCGCCAGGGATAAGCTTTCTCGCGGGCATCTTCCGCCAAGGCAATTCGATGTCCGCTCAGGTGATTTCCAGAGTGACGATTGAAGGATGTTCTGCCGGCACACAGGTTTCTGCGTGTCGGCAATTTAATGTAGGGAGCCTGTGATAGCTCGCTGCGGCGCAGTATGCGACAGGATGCTTTCGGTAATTTTCGACCAAAAATAGGACTTTCTTCGTATTTTTGTTGCGCTGCACCTGCGAAAGACCTACATCATCCCCGACCGAAAGAGGATGATGAAAATGCCGCATGATGGACAGAACCCCTCCCTTCAGAAACCGATCGTGATGGATGATCTGCTGCAGTTGACGAAAGCCGCGCTGACGCCGGTTGACGCGGTGCTCACCCGAGCCAAGGAGTGCGTGAGGGAGCTTGTGTCGATCGACGGGCGCGTGTCGGGCGCCGAGATCGAAGCCCATCAGACCGCCGCCCACGGGCTCGCCTGGCTCGCCACTTACGCCCAATCCCTGCGCCAGATGCAGGCTTGGGCGGAGAATCTTCACGCGCAAGGCAAGTTCGGAGAGACCGAACAACTGATCCACCAGATCGCTTTCGGTGAATACCTCTGGCAGATCTACGGCGGCATCCAGATGAACCAGGGCGAGATTGTCCGGCTGCAGGATCTGGGCCTCGGTCAGTCCGAGATGCGCGCCCTGATGGAACCCGCGGTCATGACCCTGACCCAAAGCGGCAACACGCAGGCCGCCCGGACGCGGCTGGTTGCGCTCATGCAGGAGCATTCCGCGAACATCACCGTCGGCGCCTCGGGCCTCGACGAGGAGTTGGAAATGATCCGCGCTCAGTTCCGCCGCTACGCCGTCGAGAAGGTCGAGCCCTTCGCCCATGACTGGCACCTCAAGGATGAGCTGATCCCCATCGAGGTCATCGACGAACTGGCGGAAATGGGCGTCTTCGGCCTGACCATTCCGGAGGAGTTCGGCGGCTTCGGGCTGAGCAAGGCCTCCATGTGCGTGGTCTCCGAAGAGCTCTCCCGCGGCTACATCGGCGTGGGCTCGCTCGGCACGCGCTCCGAAATCGCAGCGGAACTGATCCTCGCCGGCGGCACCCAGGAGCAGAAGGAAAACTGGCTGCCCCGCCTCGCCTCTGCCGAGACCCTGCCGACGGCCGTGTTCACCGAGCCCAACACCGGCTCTGACCTGGGCTCGTTGCGCACGCGGGCGGTCAAGGAGGGTACGGATTACCGGATCACCGGCAACAAGACGTGGATCACCCATGCCGCGCGCACCCATGTCATGACGCTGCTCGCCCGCACCGATCCGGAGACCACTGATTACAAGGGGCTGTCGATGTTCCTTGCGGAAAAGACGCCCGGCGACGATGCCAACCCCTTCCCCACCGAAGGCATGACCGGCGGCGAGATCGAGGTGCTGGGCTATCGCGGCATGAAGGAATACGAACTGGCCTTCGACAACTTCCTCGTGAAGGGTGAGAACCTGCTTGGTGGCGAGGAGGGCAAAGGCTTCAAGCAGCTGATGGAGACCTTCGAATCCGCGCGCATCCAGACTGCGGCGCGGGCCATTGGCGTTGCGCAATCCGCGCTTGATATCGCGATGCAATACGCGCAGGAGCGCAAGCAGTTCGGCAAGGCGTTGATCGACTTCCCCCGCGTCTCGGGCAAGCTCGCCATGATGGCCGTGGAGATCATGATCGCGCGCCAGCTCACCTATTTCTCGGCTTTCGAGAAGGATGAGGGACGGCGTTGCGATGTGGAGGCCGGCATGGCCAAGCTGCTGGGTGCGCGCGTCGCCTGGGCCGCGGCGGACAACGGTCTGCAAATTCACGGCGGCAACGGATTTGCGCTGGAGTACAAGATCAGTCGTGTGCTCTGTGATGCGCGCATCCTCAACATCTTCGAAGGGGCCGCGGAAATCCAGGCGCAGGTGATCGCGCGGCGGCTTCTGGGCTGATCCGGGCGGCGGCACTGGCGGTTTGACGGGCAGGGCAGGCAAATAATCGGCCTCTTTGACGCAGTGGCCCTCTTCGCACTTGCAGCATTTGCTGGCCCTGCGTATCGCTAGGCCATGAAACGCGAACGCCTCTCCCGCCAGTCCTGGATCGATGCCGGCCTCAAGGCCCTTGTGGCGCAAGGTCCGACCGCCCTTGCCGCAGAGCCTCTGGCGAGGGCACTAGGGGCGACCAAAGGCTCCTTCTACTGGCATTTCAAGGACGTACCGTCCCTCCATGAGGCGGTGACGCAGGATTGGCAGACCCGCGCCTTCGCGCGCGTCGTCGAGTCGCTGGCGGAACCTGGCAATGCGGAGCAGCGCATGCGCCGATTCGGTCGAAAACTGCTGTCGGACGCGGAAGAACCTGCTTTTCGCGCCTGGGCGCAAAACGACGATGCAGTCGCCAAGGCGCTTGGGCAGGTCGATGCAGAACGGCTCACCTATGTCGCCAACCTACTGAAACAGCTTGGCATTTCCAATCCTGAATTCGCGCAAAGCTGCCTTGCAGCCCTGATCGGCATGCGGCAGTTGCAGGGCAAGACCAACGCGGCGCGCGCCTATGACACGATGATCGATCTGGTCGTGGCGCTGAAATGAACCCGCGATTGGCGGCATTGACCGGGTTCAGCCTGCTGGCGCTGGCCGCCTGTCAGGGAGACGAGACCGTGAAAGCATACGGTGGTGCCGACAAGACCTGGCGTCTGGTCGCCATCGACGATGATCCCTTCGCGGCCTCTGCCACGCTAGTTTTTCCGGAAGCCGGCAAGATCGCCGGACAAGGCCCGTGCAACAGCTATTTCGCGACAATGACCGTGCCCTATCCCTGGTTCGAGGCCGGGCCGATCGGGTCCACCAAGCGCATGTGTCCGGACCACGCTGCGGAAGCGAGGTTCTTCACCGCACTATCGGAAATGACGCTCTCGGAAGTGCTGGGCGACACGCTGCTTCTGTCCACGCCGGAAGGGCGCACGATGCTCTTCAAAGCCGACGGGTGAAGGCTTCGACGAAGCGGGCGCGCGCCTCCGGCAGGGGCTTCGTGCCGAGGTCCTGCGCCAGGTGCGCTTTCAGAAAGTAGCCGGTGGTGACGAAGCCCTCGGCAATCTCATTGTCCGGAGCGGGACCGATCCCGCGCAGCACATCCGGCAGCGGCAACATCCGGTCGGCCCAATCGCCTGCAGCGTCGCGCGAGACCGCCCGCCCGCTCTTGGGCGAGACATAGACCAGATCCTCCGTGGTGCCGGTCACGGCACAGGCGCCCAGATCGAGCCGGTAGCCCATCTCCTCCAGCAGCAGCACCTCCCAGCGCAGATAGGCAAGCGGCCAGAGCTCCCCCTGCCCCAGCAGATCGAGAAGCCGTTCGGTCTGCGTGAAAAGGGCTGCATGAGCCTCGCGCTCTGGCAGCGCAAAGGCAAGGAGCGCCGTCACCGCATTGAGACCGGCCAGCGCCAGCCTGTCGCCCATCGCCGCCGCCGCACGGCTGCGCAAGGGCTCGACGGTGAAGCTGCCGATATGGTCCTCGAGCCGCGCCCGCCAGGTCACATCCAGCTGCGCGCCCGGTTGAAGCACAGGCGCGATCTTGCGGCTGGTACCGCCCCGGACGACGCCCGCATGCCGCCCATGCGCGGAGGTGAAAACCTCGATGATCGCGGAGGTTTCGCCGTGGCGCCGGGTGGTGAGCAGGATGCCCTCGTCCCGCCACTCCATCAGGAAAACCCGGGCTGATCCAACAGATGCCGCCCCTCGCGGTCTTCCACCTCGATCACCCAGAGGTCCGGGTCATAGCCGCGTTGGCGCGCGATGCTGGCATCAACTTCCGCCTCGGGACCCTGATCGAGGATGGCCCAGCGTTGCGTATCAGCCATGACGTCGTAGGAGCGCTGGTAGAGTGCCGCCTGTCCATCGAGACTGTTGAGCTTGACCAGAACCGCTCCGCCGGTGTCATCGCCATGCGCCACCACGAATGCCGGGATATCCGAGCCGCGCAACCGCGTCAGATAGGCGTCGACCCAGAAACGCGCGGTCAGGCGCAACATGGATCGGCTCCCGGTCTTTTCGCGTCGGTCTTCATCGCCCCTACCCTGCGTTGCCCACTCAGGCGTTGCCGTCCTTGAACTCCAGGCCCATTTCAGAGTATCGCTCGGCTTCGTCAAGCCAGTTCGGGCGCACCTTGACCTGCAGGAACAGATGGACCTTGCGCCCGAGAAACTCCTCAAGCTCTTCGCGCGCGGCCTTTGACACGGCCTTGATCGTCTCGCCCTTGTGGCCCAGCACGATCCCCTTGTGCCCGTCCCGGATCACGTAGATCAGCTGGTCGATGCGGGCGGAACCATCCTTGCGCTCTTCCCAGTTCTCGGTCTCCACGGTCAGCTGATAGGGTAATTCCTGATGCAACCGCAGGGTCAGTTTCTCGCGGGTCATCTCGGCTGCGATCATCCGCATCGGCAAGTCGGCGATCTGGTCCTCGGGATAGAGCCACGGGCCCTCCGGCAATTCACCCGCAAGCCATTGCCGCAGGGCATCGATGCCGTGGCCGCGTTCGGCCGAGATCATGAAGGTCTCGACAAAGGCGAAGCGATCATTGAGCGCCTTGGCGAGCCCCAGCAGCACTTCGGATTGAACCCGGTCGATCTTGTTGATCGCCAGCGCCACCTTGCGCCCCTGCCCGATGTCGACCAGCCCTTCCAAGATGCGTTCCACGCCTTCGGTCAGCCCGCGATGCGCCTCCACCATCAGCACCACGATATCGGCATCCGCCGCTCCGCCCCAGGCGGCAGCGACCATCGCCCGGTCGAGCCTGCGCTTGGGCTGGAAGAGCCCCGGCGTATCGACGAATACGATCTGCGTCTCGCCCTCCATCGCCACACCACGAATGCGGGCACGGGTGGTCTGCACCTTATGGGTGACGATCGAGACCTTTGCCCCCACCATACGGTTCAGCAGGGTGGATTTGCCCGCGTTGGGCTCTCCGATCAGGGCAACGAATCCGGCGCGGGTGGTCATGTGTCACTCTCCAGTTGGGCCAGAAGGGCCTGGGCTGCGGCCTGTTCGGCCTGCCGTTTCGACCCTGCCGAGGCGGTGCATGTCTCGCCGGTCTCCAGGGCGGCCGCGATACGGAACACCGGCGCATGATCCGGCCCGTCGCGGCTCACTTCAACGTAGCTCGGCGGCGGCAGGCCACGGGCCTGCGCCCATTCCTGAAGCGCCGTCTTGGCATCGCGGGCATCCTCTTCAACCTCGTGGATGCGCGTGCCCCAAAGCCGCAGGATCACCGCCTTGGCCGCCTCGAAACCCGCGTCCAGATAGACCGCCGCGATCACCGCCTCGATCGCATCCCCCAGAAGCGCCTGCTTGCGCCGTCCGCCCGAGAGCATTTCCGAGCGCCCGAGCCGCAACACGGCGCCAAGATCGACCTCGCGAGCCACGTCGGCACAGGTCTCCTTGCGTACCAGTGCGTTGAAGCGGGGTGCAAGCTGGCCTTCAGTGGCTTCCGTGTCGATCGCGAGCAGCGCTTCGGCCATCACCAGACCGAGCACGCGATCGCCCAGGAATTCGAGGCGCTGGTTGTCGTCCCGATTGGCCGAGGACATGGAAGCATGGGTGACCGCCTGCGCCAGGAGGTCAGGCCGCTTGAAGACATGGCCCAGACGGTCCTGAAAGGACCGCAGTTCGGCCGAGAGCTTCACTCCACCGCCTTGAAGAAACGATCGCCCCGCCAGGTCCAGAAGAACAGCATCGAGCGGCCCCCCGACGAGAACATGATCCGATCCGCACGGCCGATCAGGTTTTCATAGGGCACGAAGCCCACGCCTTGCACCTGCGGTGCCATTCGACTGTCCGCGGAATTGTCGCGGTTGTCGCCCATGAAGAAGTAGTGCCCCTCGGGGACGGTATAGACGCCAGTGCGATCAGAGGCTTGCGGGCCGATGTCGAGAACCGCATGGCGCCGCCCGCCGGGCAGGGTTTCGATGAACCGCTGTTTCTCGCAAGCAGCGCCATCACCCACAGGGTCGTTGGAGCAGCGTGGCCGGCGGCCTTCAGGGCCCTGCGGCTCCATCAGTTCCACGAAGACCCCATCGGGCTCTTGCGGTGCGGGCTGGCCGTTGATGTGAACCACACTGTCGATCATCTGGACCGTATCGCCCGGCATGCCGATCAGACGCTTGATGTAGTCGCGCCCCGACACCGGATGGCGAAACACGGCCACATCGCCCCGCTCGGGCTCGCCGCCAAGGATCCGACTGTTGTCACCATCAAGAAAGCCGCAGATGTCCTTGGCGTCGACGTCAATGCCGAAGCGCGGCAGAAACAGGCTCGGGCAGGAGGCGTAGGAGTAGCCGTAGGCCATCTTGTTGACGAAAAGGAAGTCCCCCACCAGCAGCGTTTCCTTCATGGAGCCGGAGGGGATCCAGAACGGCTGGAAGAAGAGCGTCCGGAATACGCCGGCGATCAGCAGCGCATAGACGATGGTCTTGATCGTCTCGACGAAGCCGTTCTCCTGTTTCTTTTCCTTGACGGCCATCTGGCGCTCTCCCTGTTCGGTTTGCGCCGTAATGGGGGGGCGGTGCAGCCGAGTCAAGCCGGGCCCGCGCGGCGCCAGCGGCAGCAATACCGCAGGGGGTCGCGAATTGGGGTAAACGCCTTTGTTTCATGGCAGAAGACGGCGGCACCGGGCGTACACCCCCTGTACACCCTGCGTACACCCCCTGCGCGGCAATTCCGGGGTTTAAGGGCACGCACGGTCCGGAACCTTGCGGAGAGGTTAACGCGGCAACGGTCGCGCTTCGATCACCACGAAAGCCTGTGCCCAGGGATGATCGTCGGTCAGGGAGACATGAATCACCGCCTCGTGACCGGGCGGCGTCATCGCGTCGAGCCGTTCCTTCGCCCAGCCGGTCACATGCATCACGGGCTGGCCGGATTTGAGATTGCTCACCGACATGTCCTTCCAGGCGATGCCCATGGCGAGCCCGGTGCCAAGTGCCTTCGAGCAGGCCTCCTTCGCAGCCCAGCGCTTGGCATAGATGCCGGCAGAATCCCGGCGGCGTTCGGCCTTGCGCTGCTCAACGTCAGTAAAGACGCGGTTTCGGAAACGGTCGCCGAAACGGTCGAGCGTGCCCTGGATGCGCTCGATGTTCGCAAGATCGGTGCCGATGCCGAGGATCATGGTTTCGCGCCTTCACCCTGATCCGCTTGGTCCTCAGAGAGATCAGAGAGATTGGCAGCGATCCAGTCGGAAAATCTGATTTTGGCGGCCAGATACTCGGCCGACCAGTCGGTTGCGACGAGATCCCGGTAGTAGGACGACGACGTCGCCAAGGCTTCCTTGGACGAGGATAGAACGGTCGCGAGAATGTCCTCCTTGCCCGGCAAGTCATCATAGGAAGGCAGAATACTCCCACAGTCGAAATTCATGACTGCTTGCTCACGCGCCGCTTCGGGGTCGCCATCTGTCGTCAGGGCAGCTTCAAGCCCTTCCATGTCAGCGGCTGTGTCGCAGGCGTCTTTGACTTCCCATACAAGCGCACCTGCAATCACCGAGACGCCGAGGAAAGGGACGGCCTCCCCAAAAACGGAACCGATGTTGCGAACGGCACCTCGTTGTACTCGCTGGGTGACTTTTTTTGCGGTCTCGCGGCTAATTTTACGTGCAGCGTTTTGACGAGCAATCTTCTCGCCTGCTTCTCTTGCAACCACAGTTCCAATTCCCACAGCAGAAAGCGCTCCCTGAGCAGCGGCATAGACCCCACTGATGGTAAACATTGCAACGTTGAAGCCCAGTGAAGCAATTAAAGCCAACACCACAAAAAATGTTGCAAAACGCCGGATCAGCCGGAATGGCAAGGTCAAAAGCGAAAATGCGGACATCATCGTCCCTTTTGCAAACGGGGCGCTGTCTCACGGCGGTGTGGGAGCGCAAGCTCAGCACCGGTACCGAGGATCATGCGCGACGTCTAGTTCAACCGCTGGGCCGTCAGAGTTCTGGTAATCGATGCGCCAGCGCACCGGCATGCTCGGGCAGCAGCGGGGCTCGTCGGGGCCCAGCATGATCGTCGTCAACTCCACCGCGCTTTCACCATAGGCAACATCGGAAGGCGACTGCCCGAAGAGCCCCTCGACCTTGCCGGCAAAGACCCAACTGCCTTCCTGCTTCACGAAGAAGCCGGGCGCGATGCCGGTGCTGCCGGCGGAGCCTTCGATCCACTCATAGACGACCGCGAGAGCGATGGAAGCTGCCGCCGGATCGGGGTTGTCGGGAAGCCAGAAGCTCGCCTCGGCAGTGCCGGACGTCGTAAGGTTGGGCAGGATCAAGGCGTCGAGATCGCCCCAGTCCTGCGCCTGCGCCGGCAGTGCCGCGAGGGTCAGGGCAAATGCGAGAACCAGCGGCTTCATGACCTTGCAGCCTCCATCAGGCGGCGCATCTCCTTGATCGCGGGACCAAGCCCGAGAAAGATCGACTCGCCAATCAGGAAATGCCCGATGTTGAGTTCCATGACTTCCGGGAAAGCCGCCACCGGCATCACCGTGTCGTAGTTGAGCCCGTGCCCCGCGTGGACCTCGAGCCCGAGCGACTGCGCGAAGGTGGACATCTTGCGCAGTTTATCCAATTCGGCGTCACGCAGGTCCAGATGGCCTTCGGCATGGGCGTCGCAATAGGCACCGGTGTGCAACTCGATGACCTCGGCGCCGATGCGGTGCGCGGCCTCGATCTGGCGCTGCTCGGCGGCAATGAAGATCGACACGCGGCAGCCCGCCTCGCGCAGCGGGGCGATGAAATGCGCCAACCGGTTTTCCTCGCGCGCAACCTCGAGCCCGCCTTCGGTGGTGCGCTCTTCGCGCTTTTCCGGCACGATGCAGACCGCGTGCGGCTTGTGGCGCAGCGCGATCCTCTGCATCTCGTCGGTGGCGGCCATCTCGAAGTTGAGCGGCACGTTGAGTACCTCCATCAACCCTTCGATGTCGGCGTCGGAAATATGCCTGCGGTCCTCACGCAGATGCGCCGTGATGCCATCAGCACCCGCCTCTTCCGCCACCAGCGCGGCGCGCAGCGGATCAGGGTAAGCGCCGCCGCGCGCGTTGCGCACGGTCGCCACATGGTCGATGTTCACACCCAGTCTCAGTCTGCCCTCATTGGCCATTTCAGCCCCCTGTCCTGTCCGGCGCGGTCCGATCCGCTTTGCGTTTTGCTTCCGCCTTGGCGGCGGCTTTCGCCTTGAGCGCCTCCAGCTTGGCCTTGATCACACCCTTGCGGCGCTTCTGATAGGCGCGGATCAGGGGCACGGAGAGATAGTAGCAAATGCTGGCGCAGAGCAGGCCAGGCAGAATGCCACCGATCATGTAGGGAAAGAAGATCTCGTCATAGAACACCGACAGACGCGACCAGTCTGCCGTCGCATCGGTGAACATCGCAAGGAAGTTGTCCTTGAGGTCCGCGCTCGCGTCCACGAACTTGCCGCCGAAGGATCTATGGTTCTCGCTGTCCACTTCCGTGCCCAGAAGCCAGTGGCCGGTGGTCAGCGAGGCGATCCCGATGGGCACGTAGGTCAGCGGATTGCCGAAGAATGTCGCCATCAGCGAGGCGATGATGTTGCCGTGCATGATCCGCGCGAGGACAGCCGCGACGATGAAATGGAAGCCGTAAAATGGCGTGAAGGTCGTGAAGACGCCGGCGAAGATGCCGCGCGCGATGCGCTCGGGGCTGTCAGGCAGGCGGTGTACGCGATGCTTGACGTAGTGAAAGGCGCGGTTCCATCCGCCCTTTGGCCAGAGCAGTTCCAGCATGGCCCGCGGCCAGCTTTTCGGATCTCTGCGTTTGAAGACCAAGGGAGTTTGTCCTTACCAACTCTTTTACCGGGCACTGTCCTGAAAACACGTGCAGATTATGACGGCTTGATGACCCGTGCGGGGCATCATGCTGATGTTTCGTTTTCTGCCACAGGCTGCGACATATTGCGATAGCGGGAAATCGCGGCCACAGCGCTTTCCGCCTCGAGCGTGAGCATGAGCGAATGCAGATGCGCCACATCCCGAACCTCCACATAGATCAGAAGTCGGTAAAAGTCAGGTTTCCTGTCGACAAAATGAAGATCCGAAATATTGGCGCGGCTTTCCCCGATCAGCGTGCAGATCCGCCCCAGGGTGCCGGCGTCGTTGTTGAGCGTGATTTCCAGCGTGGCGCCATAGCCGGCCGGATGGCTGCCCTCGTGCCAGTGCAGGTCGAGCCAGCGCTCGGGCTGCTCCTCATAGGCGCCAAGCCGGTCGCAGTCGATGGCGTGTACGACGACGCCGCGCCCGCGGAAGGTGATGCCGACGATGCGCTCGCCCGGCAGCGGCTGGCAACAGGGCGCCCTGTCGAAGGACTGGCCCGGTTGCAGGCCGATGACGGCACGTTTCATGTCGACCTTTTCGCCGGGTTTGGGCGCAAGTTCGGGATAGACCGCCTGCACCACCTCGCGCCCCGTGATCTGGGCGCTGCCGAGCTGCGCCAGCAGATCGTCGCGCCCATCAAAGCGCAGCGCCTTGGCGGCGGTGATGAGCGCCTTGTCGGTGGATTTGCGCCCGACGTTCTCGAAGGCCGAGCGCGCCAGTTCGCGCCCGAGCTTGATATAGCGCGCCCGGTCCTCCTCGCGCAGCGCGCGGCGGATCGCGGAACGCGCCTTGCCGGTGGTGGCGATGTCGAGCCAGGTGGCCTGAGGGCTTTGCCCCTGCGCCGTGATGATCTCCACCGATTGGCCGTTCTTGAGCCGCGTCCAGAGCGGCACGCGCATGTGATCGACCTTGGCACCGACGCAGGCAGTCCCGATCCGGGTGTGGATCGCGAAGGCGAAATCGATGGGCGTCGCCCCGCGCGGGAGTTTCACCACCTCGCCCTTGGGCGTGAAACAGAAGACCTGATCCGAATACATCTCCAGCTTGACGGCCTCGAGGAAATCCTCGTGATCCTCCTCGGCGTCGAACTGTTCGGTGAGCGTGGCGATCCATTTGGTCGGATCGACGGCGAAGGGGTTTCTCGAACGCACGCCGTCGCGGTAGGACCAGTGCGCAGCCACGCCGGTTTCAGCCACGTCATGCATCTGGTGGGTGCGGATCTGCACCTCCACGCGCTTGCCGTCGCGCCCCGAGACGGTGGTATGGATCGAGCGGTAGCCGTTGGTCTTGGGCTGGCTGATGTAGTCCTTGAACCGGCCCGGCACGGCGCGCCAGCGCTGATGGATCGCCCCCAGCGCCCGGTAGCAGTCCTCCTCGCTGTCGGTGATGATCCGAAAGCCGTAGATGTCGGAGAGGCGGCTGAAGCTCTGGTCCTTCTCCTCCATCTTGCGCCAGATCGAATAGGGCTTCTTGGCGCGGCCGAAAACCTCCGCCTCCACCCCGCGCTTGTCGAGTTCGAGCCGCATGTCGCCGGTGATGCGCTGGATCACGTCGCCGGTCTCGCGCTGGAGATTGACGAAGCGGCGGATGATGCTGGCGCGGCCTTCGGGGTTGAGCACGCGGAAAGCGAGGTCTTCCAGTTCCTCGCGCATCCACTGCATCCCCATGCGCCCCGCCAGTGGCGCGAAGATTTCCATCGTCTCGCGCGCCTTCTGCACCTGCTTTTCCTGCCGCATCGCCTTGATCGTGCGCATGTTGTGCAGACGGTCGCTGAGCTTGACGAGGATCACCCGCAGATCCTTCGACATTGCCATGAAGAGCTTGCGAAAGTTCTCCGCCTGCTTGGTCTCCGACGAATTGAGTTGCAGGTTGGTCAGCTTGGTCACGCCATCGACCAGCATCGCCACCTCTTCGCCGAAGCGCGCATTGATCTCCTTGAACGAGGCCTTCGTGTCCTCGATCGTGTCATGCAGCAAGGCGGTGATGATGGTGGCATCGTCGAGCTGCTGCTCGGTCAGGATCGCCGCCACCGCCACGGGATGCGTGAAATAGGGCTCGCCCGAGTGACGCTTCTGCCCCTCGTGCATGGCGCGGCCAAAATCATAGGCCGCGTGGATCTGTTTGACGTTTGTTTTCGGGTTATACTTCTGAATGAGGGCAACCAGATCGTCGGCTGTGATGTCCAGATGACCGGTTGTCGACATTCGCACTGCCCCCGCGGCAGCTTGGGCCGTAAAGAGCCCTAGCCTTGCGCCGCCATCAGTTGGCGCAGCAACATCTCTTCGGACATGCTGTCTTCGTCCGGCTTGTCGTTTTCGGCACCCATCAACAAGGCCATGGCGTCCTCTTCAGGCTCGTCCACCTCGATCTGGTGCTGGTTGCTCTCGATCAGCCGCTCGCGCAGGTCCTCGGCGCTCTGGGTCTCTTCGGCGATCTCGCGCAGCGAGACGACCGGGTTCTTGTCATTGTCGCGCTTGACGGTGATTGCGGCACCGGCGGAGATTTCACGGGCACGGTGTGCGGCGAGCATAACCAGTTCGAAGCGGTTCGGAACCTTATCAACGCAATCTTCAACGGTAACGCGGGCCATGTCGGTCTCCATCAGTCGGAATGTGGTAAGAAGGTCGGTATTTAGGCCGCTTTTACGGGATTGACAAGCATCTATTGCAGCGCCTGCACCTCGGCGCGCCGCGCTTCCGGCAGCGTCGCAAGCATCTGCGTCACGCTCGCACCGGTGATGGGATGGGTCCAGCCGAGCCCCGCAGCGGCGAGCGCTTCGGCCAGCGGCACCAGCACGAAAGCCCTGTCCTGCACGCGCGGATGCGGCAGCAGTACCTCCTGCGGTACGCGCTGCATCTGCATCTCCAGCGGCAGTTCCGTCCATGCCCGCTGGGTTTCGCTGTCCGGCAGGACGGTGTCGCCCATCGCGATCAGGTCGAGATCGAGCGTACGCGGCCCCCATCGCTCAGTCCTGTCGCGCCCGAAGGCCGCTTCGATCGCGTGCAACTCCGACAGCAGGTGTGAAGCGGACAGGTCAGTTTCGATCACGACGGCAGCGTTGCGGAATTCCGGGCCGGACCCCGCGGGAAAGGCGGGTGTGCGATAAATCCTGCTCCTGCCGCGAATCACCCCGATGCGCTCGATGATGTGTTCAACCGAAGCACGAATGCATTCCGTAGCGTCAACATCGCCGAAACCCGTGTTTGACCCTAGGGCAATCAGCGAAATTGACCGCTTTTGTGGCAGGAATTCGCCAGAATTAGTCGCTTCCCGGACTTGCGGCACAGTGAAATATCCCTATTTTGATTGCGACCCGGATCGCTGCTGATTTTAATCATTTTAGTTTCCGAAGACCAGCATCCGAACCCACCGGAAGGACGACAGATGTTTTACAAGGACGAACGGCTCGCGCTGTTCATCGATGGATCGAATCTATACGCAGCGGCGAAGGCCCTCGGTTTCGACATTGACTACAAGCTCCTGCGGGCCGAATTCATGCGTCGGGGAAAGCTCCTGCGCGCATTCTATTATACTGCCCTTCTCGAAAACGATGAATACTCGCCGATCAGACCGCTGGTCGACTGGCTGCACTACAACGGCTTTTCCATGGTCACCAAACCGGCCAAGGAATATACCGACAGCATGGGCCGCCGGAAGGTGAAGGGTAACATGGACATCGAACTGACGGTGGACGCCATGGAACTTGCGCCCCGCGTCGATCATATCGTGCTGTTCTCGGGCGACGGCGATTTCCGCCCGCTCGTGGAAAGCCTGCAACGCTCGGGTGTGCGGGTTTCGGTCGTCTCCACGATCCGCAGCCAGCCGCCGATGATCTCCGATGAACTGCGCCGCCAGGCCGATAATTTCATCGAACTCGACGAGTTGAAGGAAGTCATCGGGCGTCCGCCGCGCGAATATGCGGACGCGGCCAACGCCTGAGGCATCGAAGGCGGCAGGGTCCGGCAGGTCATGTGACGCTGGACGATGTCGCGTCAAAGCCCTACCTCTGGTCTGCGACCCAAAGGTGCCCGATGACGAAACCACCCCTCACTCTCTATCTCGCCGCGCCGCGTGGATTCTGCGCGGGCGTCGATCGTGCCATCAAGATCGTCGAGATGGCGCTCGAGAAATGGGGCGCGCCGGTCTATGTGCGCCATGAGATCGTGCACAACAAATTCGTGGTGGACGGGCTGCGCGACAAGGGTGCGGTGTTCGTCGCGGAATTGTCGGACTGCCCGGATGACCGTCCGGTGATCTTCTCCGCCCATGGCGTGCCGAAATCCGTGCCGCAGGCGGCGCAGGCGCGCGAGATGGTCTTTGTCGACGCCACCTGCCCATTGGTCAGCAAGGTGCACATCGAGGCGCAGCGTCATGCGGACAACGGTTTGCAGATGGTGATGATCGGCCATGCCGGCCACCCCGAAACCGTGGGCACCATGGGGCAATTGCCGGAGGGCGATGTGCTTCTGGTCGAAACGACCGACGATGTGGCGACGATCGATGTGCGCGACCCGGAACGCCTGGCCTATGTAACGCAGACCACCTTGAGCGTGGATGACACCGCCGATGTGGTGGCAGCGCTCAAGGCGCGGTTCCCGGCCATCGTCGGGCCGCACAAGGAAGACATCTGCTATGCCACGACCAACCGGCAGGAAGCGGTGAAGGCGATGGCGCCGAAATGCGACGCCATGCTGGTGGTCGGCGCGCCCAATTCGTCCAATTCCAAACGGCTGGTCGAGGTCGGTACGCGCGCGGGCTGCGGCTATGCACAATTGGTGCAGCGGGCCGCGGACATCGACTGGCGCGCGCTCGACGGCATCCGCAGCATCGGCATCACCGCCGGGGCGTCTGCGCCCGAAGTGCTGATCAACGAAGTCATGGATGCGTTTTCCGAGCGCTACGAGGTCACCCGCGAGTTGGTCGAAACCGCCGTGGAGAACGTCGAGTTCAAGGTCCCGCGCGTGCTGCGGACGCCTGTGTAAGTCGGACGTAGCCCGGTGGCTGATCCACAAGACTATGTCGGCACGGGCGCGCAGAGGGCGGTGTTGCGGCGAGGTCGTGCGCTTTTCGATCTGATCCGCGACAGGCCGCATTTCACCTATTATGGCCGGACGGTCGGGGTGTTCAGCCCTGAGGACGCGCCGCTGGATCAGGTGATCGCGCTCGCGCGGCTGCAAGGCAACAGCAGTTTTGCGTGCGTGGCCAATGACCGGGTCGCGGCGCTGAGCGAGGCGGCGCGGGCGCAGGGGTTGCAACCGATGCACTACGCGCGCTGGGTCGGTGCAGGGCAAACGCTGGAAGCGGCGCGGCGGATGATGGACACACGGCCGCTGCCGGAGGGGCTGCGGGCGCAATGGCTCACGCGAGACACACCGCCGGACATCTGCGCCTCCTTTGCGGATATGGCTCTGTCTTGCGGGGTGTTGCCGCCCAACCTCGCAGTACTCCGCGGCGATCTGCGGCCCGGTGCGTGCCTCATGGCCATCGACGCTGCGGGCGCGGTTGTGTCCTGTGCGGCGGCAGCGGCCTTTGCCCATGAGGAGCACCCGTCAGGCAAAGCCGAATGCTGGTGGGGGATGCTGGCAACCCGCGACGCAGCACGCGGTCAGGGCCTGTCGCTGCGTCTGGGGGCGGAGGTGATTGTGGAAATGAACCGCCGCTACGGGTTCAGCCAGATCTTCACCGGGGTGGAGCCGGGCAACGCACCGTCGGAAGCGGTCTGCACCCGTCTGGGCCTGCGCGCGACGGACCACAGCATTCTGGGGATGGCGGACCCCGATCTCGTTCCCGGCGGACGGATGACAAAGTGATCGGCGGCCCTTGCCTTGACTGAGGCATCGGACCATGTTGCGGCCATGAAGAGCATCCCCAAAGCCCCCCTGATCCTCGGCCTGGCCGGGCTCATTCCCTTTGTCTGGGGCGCGCTTACCTATCTCGATCGATCCGCTGGCGGTCTGGGGAGCGGGTGCCCTGGGGTCGCGGTTCGTAGGACCTTACGTGCAGCTTTTCTACGGCTCGGTGATCCTGTCGTTCATGTCGGGCGTGCTTTGGGGCTTTGCCACCAAGGCCGAGCGGCAGCCAGGCCGCCTCTGCTACACGCTCTCGGTGATCCCGGCCCTCTGGGCCTTCTTCATGACCGGCGGCGGGCCGGTGACGGCGGGGATGAACCTGATCTTCGGCTTTGCGGGGCTGCTGATCCTCGATCTTGCCTTTTCGCGCTGGGGCCTGACCCCGCCGTGGTGGATGGCTCTGCGGACGCTGCTGACCGTGGTGGTGGTGGCGTGCCTTTCGGTCGGAGTGTTCCTGTGAGCGACGCCGAAACCCTGAAAGTCTACGCCGAACAGGCCGAGGAATACGCGGCCCTGACCGATGACGTCAACGCCGCAGACCCGGTCCTTGCGGCCTTCATCGAGGCGCTGCCCAAGGGCGGCGCCGTGCTGGACCTTGGCTGCGGTCCGGGCGCATCGGCGGCGCAGATGGCGCAGGCAGGCCTCATCGTCGAGGCGGTCGATCCGGTCGCCGAAATGGTGGCGCTCGCGGGGCGGCATCCGGGCGTGACCGCGCGGCAGGCAAGCTTCGACGACATCGACGCGGTGGCGGTATACGATGGCATCTGGGCCAGTTTCTCGCTGCTGCACGCGCCCCGGGCCGATCTGCCGCGGCACCTTGCGGCCCTTACAAGGGCGCTGAAACCCGGCGGCCTCTTCCATATCGCCGTGAAGACCGGCACCGGCGAGACACGCGACCGGCTTGGGCGGTTCTACACCTATTACACCGATGCCGAATTGAGCGGTCTTCTGGAGGCTGCAGGGCTGACCATCACGGCGCGCAGGACCGGCAGCGGCAAGGGACTGGACGGCACCGACGCCCCTTATATTGCGATCAGCGCCCATGCCTGAGCTTTTCGCCTATACCGACGGGGCCTGTTCGGGCAATCCCGGCCCCGGCGGTTGGGGCGCGCTCCTGCGCGCGATGGAAGGCGAGACCGTCGTCAAGGAGCGGGAGTTGAAAGGCGGCGAGGCGCAGACCACCAACAACCGCATGGAACTGCTGGCGGCGATCAACGCGCTGGAATCCCTGAGCCGCGCGACGAAGATCACCATCGTGACCGACAGCAACTACGTCAAGAACGGCATCACCTCCTGGATCCACGGCTGGAAGCGCAACGGCTGGAAGAACGCGGCGAAAAAGCCGGTGGCCAATGCCGAGTTGTGGCAGCGGCTTGACGAGGCCAACGCCCGCCACGACGTGACGTGGAAATGGGTCAAGGGTCATGCGGGCCATCCCGAGAACGAGCGTGCAGACGAGTTGGCGCGGGCCGGCATGGCGCCCTTCAAGCCGAAATGACCCTGCTGGCGTTTCTTGATTATGCCTCGGTGTTCATCTTCGCGCTGACCGGGGCACTGGTGGCAAGCCGCAAGCAGCTCGATCTGGTGGGCTTTGCCTTTGTCGCCTGCCTCACGGCTGTGGGCGGCGGCACGCTGCGTGACGTGCTGCTTGATCGCAACCCGATTTTCTGGATCGCGCAGCCAGCCTATATCGGCGTCGCCTGCGCCGCCGCGCTGATCGTGTTCCTGACGGCGCATCGGTTCGAAAGCCGCCTCAAGGCGCTCATTTGGCTCGACAGTCTCGCGCTTGCGGTCGCCGTGCCCGCAGGCACCGGCGTGGCGCTGGCGCTCGGGCAGCCGGTGCTGGTGGTGGTGCTGATGGGCACGATCACCGGCTGCATGGGCGGGCTCCTGCGCGATGTGGTGCTGGACGACGTGCCCACGGTTCTGAAACAGGGCGAGCTTTACGTCACCGCGGCCTTTGCCGGGGCGACCGTCGCCGCCTTTCTGGCACCCCATGTGGTGCATCCGCTTCTGCCGCTGGCCGCCTGCGCGGGTGTGACATGGGCGCTCAGGGCAGGCTCGCTGGCCTTCGGCTGGAAGCTGCCCGTCTACAAGAGCCGCCCGCCGCGGGTCTGAGCCCTTCGTCAGAGCCGGATCACGTAGTCCTTGACCGTGGTCTCGATCACTTCCCAGACGCCCTTGAAGCCGGGGCGGATCAGGAAGCTCATGCCTTCCTTCAAGACCTGCGTGCTGCCGTCCTCGCCATGCAGAACGGAATGGCCCGCGCGGATGCGACAGTATTCCCATTCGTCGTAACTTATGCGCCAGGCACCCGGCGTGGACTGCCAGATGCCCGCGTAGAGCCCGTCCAGCTCCTCGATGCTCCAGGTCGTGAAGACAGGATCGCCCGAGACGAGTTTCTCCGGCGCGGGGCGTTCGGTGACCGGGCTGACGGCGGCAGGGTCGATCGGTTGGAAATGGTCCATGCGTGAAACTCCCTCTGGCTGCGCCCGGCATAACCGGATGCCCGGAACTTGGCAATTCCGGAGCCGCACGCGGGCCCTCGTGACGATGCCATCGCCCCACCCGACCGGCGGCGCCCGCTGCGACATCTTGTACTTTCCGCGTGACACCCCAGTGTCACTTTCCTATGGTCCGCCCACACAAAGCGGGGAAATACCCGCGTGTCACATGGGAGGATCCAATGACAAACCGTCTTTTCAAGGCGCTCTTGACGAGTGCCGCGCTTACCTTGGGTGCAGCCGGCGCTGCATCCGCGGCCGAGTGCATCGCCCCCGCCAACCCCGGCGGAGGCTGGGATTTCACCTGCCGGCAGATCGGCAAGATCATGTTCGACATCGGTGTCGTGGACAAGCCGGTGCAGGTCACCAACATGGCCGGCGCGGGCGGCGGTCTGGCCTATACCTATGTGGTCACCGACCGCAACGACGACCCGGACCTGATCGTCGCCGCCTCCACCGCCACCACCACGCGCCTTGCGCAGAATGCCTATGCCGGCATGACCGCCGACCAGGTGCGCTTCGTGGGCGCCATCGGCGCTGACCCGGGCGTGATCGTCGTGGGCAAGGACAGCCCCTTCCAGTCGCTGAAGGATCTGGTCGATGCAACTCTGGCGGATCCGGGCTCGGTAGCTTTCGCGGGCGGCTCCGCGGCGGGCGGCTTTGACCACATGAAACCTCTGATGGTCCTCAAGACCGCCGGCTTCACCGACATCCGCTCGATCAAGTACATCGGCGTCGACGGCGGTGCCGATGCGATCACCCAGACCGTTGGCGGCTTCACCCAGGCGATGTCGGGCGACATGTCCGAGGTCGTGGGCTTCCTCAAGGCGGGCGAGATCCGCGTGCTGGCGGTGCTCACCGACGAGCGGGTGCCGGGCTTCGAGGACATTCCGACGGCCATCGAGCAGGGTTATGACGTGACGGCGGTGAACTGGCGCGGCATGTATGTGCCCAAGGGCATCTCCGACGAGCAGTTCAACGTCTGGGCCGAGAAGCTTCAGGCGGTGGCGGATTCCGCCGAGTGGCAGGAAGCCATGGCCGCAAACGGTCTGGCGCCCTTCACCAAGGTCGGCGTGGATTTCCAGAGCTACGTGGACACCCGCGTCGAGGAAATCAACGCGCTCTCCAAGGAACTGGGAGTGATCCAGTAATGGCAAGTGACCGGATTTTCGGTCTGGTCACGCTCTTTGTGGCGCTCGCGTATATCGCGGGCGCCACGCAGATTCAGACCAGCTTTCTCGCCGATCCCGTAGGGCCCAAGGCCTTTCCGATCCTGATCGGCGCGGTCGCGGCACTCTGTTCGCTTTACATGATCGTGCGGCCCGACCCCGATCCCGACTGGCCCAGTGCGCGCACGTGGGGGGCGCTGTTGGTGGCCGTCATCGTGCTCGTCGCCTATGCCTACGCCCTGAAACCGATGGGCTTCATCGTGCCGACGGCGATCGCGGCTGGAATTCTCAGCTACCAGATATCCCCCAATCCCAAGGCCGCCGTGGCGGCGGGCTGCGGGCTGTCGCTGGGTCTCTTCATCCTGTTCAAATACGCATTGGGATTGAGCCTCTTCGCCTTCCCGAGAGGAATGTTCTGACATGGAACTGATGTCCAATCTCGCGCTGGGGTTCTCCATCGCGCTCTCGCCCTACACGCTGCTTTTGGCCATCGTCGGCTGCTTTCTCGGGACGATCATCGGCGCGCTGCCGGGGCTTGGGCCCTCGAACGGCGTGGCGATCCTCATTCCGCTGACCTTCACGCTCGGCCTCGATGCGACATCGGCGCTGGTTCTGATGACCTCCGTCTACTACGGCGCGATGTACGGCGGGCGGATCTCCTCGATCCTGCTCAACATTCCGGGCGATGAGCCTGCGCTGATGACCACGCTCGACGGCTACCCGATGGCCAAGCAGGGACGCGCGGGCGACGCGCTGGTGCTCTCCGGCGTCGCGTCCTTCGTAGGGGCTTTTCTCGCGACCATCGGTCTGATGCTGCTGGCACCGATGCTGGCGCGGGTGGCCTATCTTTTCGGTCCGGCTGAGTATTTCGCCCTCTATCTTCTGGCCTTCTGCACCTTGGGTGGCATGGCCTCGAACAACCAGGCGAAGGCAGCGCTCGCCTCCTGTCTCGGGCTGGGCATCGCCATGATCGGGGTGGACAGCTCATCCGGCATGCCACGGCTGACAGGGGGCAACCTGCACCTTTTTGACGGTATCGACTTCCTCGTCGCCATCGTGGGGCTCTTCGCCATTGCCGAGGTCTTCTTCTTCATCGAAAGCCACGGCAAAGGCTCCTCCATCGGCGTGGTGCTCGACAAGGTGCGCATCCCCTGGAAGGACATCCGGGACACCAAATGGACGATGCTGCGCGCCTCGGGCGTGGGCTTCATCGCGGGCATCCTGCCGGGTGCCGGGGCGTCGCTGGGCTCCTTCCTCGCCTATATGTCGGAGAAGTCCATCGCCGGAAAGAACGGCGGCTTCGGCACCGGCGCACCCAAAGGCGTGGCAGCGCCGGAAGCGGGCAACAACGCGGCAGCGGGCGGCGCGCTGGTCCCGATGCTGACGCTGGGCGTACCGGGTTCGGGAACCACGGCGGTGCTGCTGGCGCTCCTGATGACGCTCAACATCACGCCGGGGCCGACGCTTTTCACCGACCGGCCCGAGGTGGTCTGGGGCCTGATCGCCTCGCTGCTGATCGCCAACATCGTTCTTTTGCTGATGAACGTGCCGATGGTGAAGGTCTTCGTGAAGATCCTGATGGTGCCCGCCTGGGTGCTGCTGCCGGGGGTCACGATGATCTCCTTCGTGGGCATCTACTCGCTCTCTGGCAGCTACTTCGACCTGCTGCTGATGGTGGCTTTCGGGGCGCTCGGCTACATCCTGCGCAAGCTCGACGTGCCGACGGTGCCGGTGATCCTTGGCATCCTGCTGGGCGGCAACATGGAAGACGCACTGCGCCGCGCCATGGTGCTTTCGGACGGCGATTTCACCTTCCTCTTCTCCACACCGATCTCCATCGGTCTCTGGATCGCGGCAATTCTCGGCTTCGTGGCGCCGATGTTCCTGCGCAACGTGCTGAAGAAACCGCAGGCGATCACTGACTGATGGTACGCGTGCTGATACCTTCCGGTGCGCTTGGACTGAACTACGACCAGGAGGCCTTGCAGCGCGGCATCGCTGCAAGGCCTGACCTGATCGCCATCGACGGCGGCTCCACGGACAGCGGTCCTTCCTACCTCGGGCGCGGCGTGTCGAAATACGCGCGCTCCTCGACCAAGCTCGAATGGGCGGGGCTGATGGAGGCGCGGGCGCAAGCCGGCGTTCCGCTGGTCATCGGCACGGCGGGCACTTGCGGCACCGATGCGGCGGTGGACTGGATGCTCGACATCACCCGGGAAATCGCCGCCGAACAGGGCCGGCCGCTCAAACTCGCGGTGTTGCGCAGTTCGCAGGATCCGGAGGCCATCGCGAAGGCACATGCCGCAGGGCGTGTACATGCGCTCGGCAATGCGCCCGAGATAAACGGCGACACCCTTCTCGCCTGTTCCAACATCGTGGCCCTTGCCGGGGCGGAACAGATCACGGCGGCGCTTGCGACCGGTGCGGACATCGTGATCGCCGGGCGCACGACGGATACGGCGATCATCGCCGCCCTGCCACTGGCGCGCGGGTGTCATGCAGGCGGTGCCTGGCATGGCGCCAAGATCGGCGAATGCGGCGCGCTTTGCGCCACCAACCCGCAGTCGGGCGTGATCCAGATCGACTTCGACGGCGAAGGCTTCACCGTCACCCCGCTGGCGGAGGGCTCGCATGCCTCGCCGCATACGGTTTCCGCGCATATGCTTTATGAAAACTCCGACCCCTTCATCCTGTTCGAGCCCGGCGGGCATCTTGACGTGACCGCGGCCCGCTACCACGCGCTCGACGACACCTCGGTGCGGGTGACGGGATCGACATGGGTGCCGTCGGAGCGTTACACCGTCAAACTCGAAGGGGCGCGGCCCGCCGGGTTCCGTACCGTGGCGATCGCCTTGCTGCGCGATCCGCATTACGTGGCAAATGCCGGCGCCTGGGCAGAGGACATCGTCGCAAAATGCCGCGCCAAGGTGGTGCAGCGCATTGGGCTCGCGCCCGAAGACTTCACGCTGGAGATCCGCCTGATCGGGCAGACGGCCAGTTTCGGCGCGTTGGAAACGCGGCAAGGCGATCCGGTGGAACTCGGCGCCATCGGCATCATCACCGCGCCCACGGAAGCGCAGGCCGCGGAGATCGGCAAAATGCTGAACCCCTACCTGCTGCACCATCCGCTGACCCGCGAGGAAGAGCAGCCGACATTCGCCTTCCTGTTCTCGCCGCCCGAGATGCACATGGGCCAGGTCTATGAATTTGCCCTGAACCATGTGCTGGAACTCGATGACCCGATGGAGGCCTTCCGGCTGGAGGTGATCGACCTTGCCTGAACTCCGCAGCCTCGTCACGAAAGTCCGCTCCAAGAACGCAGGGCCCTTCTGGCTGACCATCGACATCTTCTGCGGCTCGGAAGCAGCCTTCGAACGGGTGTGCCGCGACCTCTCGACCAGTCGGGTGGCAGAGGTCTTCGGGACCGAGGGGCAGTCGGTCAAACGCTTCGACATCCCCGACCTTGCGGTGATCAAGTTCAGTCTCCCGCGCCCGCAGATCCAGGGCTCGGTCGCGGATCGCGACATGCACGGCGCGTCATGGGCAGCCCTTCTGGGCGAGGTCGAGATCTGAGCCGCAAGTCCCAGTTGCGGCTTTACTTTGATTTTCGATGAAGGGTATCACGGCGGGGCGCGGTCCCTTAGCTCAGCTGGATAGAGCAATCGCCTTCTAAGCGATCGGTCGAGGGTTCGAATCCTTCAGGGACCGCCAGATCAATCCGCTGCGCTGATCATCAGACGCCAACGACATCATGCCTGCCTTACCTCTGATTGCTTGGGCAAGAAAAACACCGGTACGCTTCGTCGGCTCATACGCGCACCGGCTTGCCCGACACGCGTGAAAAGTGGGAGCCGGGAGCCGGCTGCGGAGAGGTCATGATGTCCAAGGCCGGAAGCAGGCCAAGCCTTGCATCCCGGAGGCATCGATGCCTGGTGGATCGCTTGGGTGCGGTATCGCGTGACTGGGTGTACCGGCCAGCTGGGATGATCAGACCGGATGCCCCGGTACGGGTCGCGCACTCCAGACGAGACCATGAAATGGCCGATCGACCGGAACATGGCCCGCGACACATCGGACATGCAGATTGCATCCTTCGGCAGGCATGCCCGCAGAAGCGGTCACGCCGGTTTTTCGACACTGACGCGGGTCGTGTTGATGACCGTGCCATCGGCATCACAGGTAAAGCGCACCCGGATGCGCTTGTACCAAAAGGTCAATCGCACGGTGCCGGCATCTTCATCGACACCGGTTTCGAACCGGCTGGTGATATCGCCGGATCGCATTAGTGCCAGGACATCGGCGGGCGCGAGGCCCAGCAACTTGCCAAGATCTGTCGCCTCGATCGTGGGATTGGGCTGGGTCAAATCGATCTTCATGGGTCAGTCTCGCACATCGACAGTCTGCTTTGGCCGCCTGGAGCGAAGCAGAGAGTTGCAGATCGGCACGCGCTTCGCGATAGAAAACTGTATAGGCAGTTGTGGCAGCTCGTTCCAGCTTTCTACCCGCATATGGAACGAGGCAAAGGCACGCATCGCCCGGCAATCGCGAGAACGCGCGGAAATGGCCGTCCGATGCGGCCGGTTCCGTCTTTCATCCCGCCAAAACGGCGAGAGGAACTGGTCGCAGGGGAAGCGAAAAATCACTGAGACGCTCGAGGGCTTGCAAGGGAGCACCTGGCGACCGACGTCACATCCGGCATCGTTTGGAAGTCGCCCCCACGACACCTGCAGGCTGCAGTTCCGCCGTCTCGTTTTCGAGAAAGAGTTCCGTCGCCTGTCCGAAGCGACCCGGGCGGTGCAACAGAATGAAACGACGTGGCGATGCTGTTGTCCGGGCGAGATGCGACATGATTTCGGGACGGTCTCGCGGAGGTACTTCTTGCGGCAGCCTTCTGGTGTTTGGAGGTTTTGCCTCACCGACTGCCGCGCATTGCATGGCAATGGTGCAAAAGCGGTTTGCCGAGCCGAGGGCAGATCTTGTCGCACACTGACTGAGGCCACTCGAATGCGGTTTCGGGGCTATAGGTGTCGACTCGCTGGATTTCAGCGGCTGGATCGCGGCGGGATATTCCTGCCAAACGTTCTCGACCGAGCGCCGCTTGCCTTGGATCAGCGCTCGCGATCCGGCAATCAACTCCAAGAAATTCCGGTTGAAAAGTCAGCATCCTTGGGGCCCGACGTCAACTGCCGACCAGCATTCAATAATCTGAGTTGTCTGAAACCCCCGCTCGCGACATGCACGACGAAACTGGCGCCTTTCCACAGTCAAAGCCATTCTCGTTACCGATGGACCGGTTTGCCCCATGATTGTGTGGTCAACGACGCATGGGTTCAAATGTATTGGAACCAAAGCCAGCAAGAACAACCAAAAGAGCAAAGTGCTTTGCAGACATTGGAAGCGCTCCGCCCGCCACAAGCAGTTCACATTCCGCAAATGCAAGGTCATTGCAAAGGCGATTTGCCTTCACCTGTGGCAGCAGTCTATTGAGTTGACGTCGTCCGGCACGAAAGGCATCGTTGACCATCGCGTGCACCGGGTTCTTGCCATTACTTACCCCTGCGCCTGGATCATGACACACTGCGAGCCCGCCGCTGTATCGAAACAATGGACGTGATCACCTGATGGAAGTGGCACTAGTCTTAATTTCTGTTGTGGCTTTTGCATAGTTTGCTTGGAAGTTGTTTGTTTGGGTAGGTGACATGGCCGAAAGGCGCAACCAAGATCGGTTTCTCTGGCAAGTTGCTGCTCTCTTTATAAATCCGATTTCAGCAATGCTACTGCTTTGGTTATTTTGCAGCGTCAAAGGCAATCAAAGGAAAACCTGACTGCTCCTGCCCTGACGCGTGACCTTGATCCGGCTGAAGCCGGATCCGGCGGTTGAGAATTGCCCGCTTGCGCGGAGGGAGCGTTGGACGGCATGGGCTGCGGGGGTCTGGTAGCCGGGCGCCGAACGGGGTCTGGCGGCGTTGCAGTCGGCCATCCGGTCTGCAAGGGGTCTGCGGGCATGTTCGGGACCGAAGGCCAGCGTCTCATTCAAGAGGTCGTCCCGCATCCTGGACGTGAGGGCTTTGTAGATGCCGTGTCTCGCATCGGCTTGCCGGGCGCGATGAAGTGCCAGGCCACGCTCGTCTCCTCGCTCCAGGCCAGCATCGCGTTCGAGGTGAACTCGGTTCCAGAGGTCGGGCTTGCCAAGGCCCGCGCGATGAGCGCCGCGAGGTCCCGCGCAACGCGGCGGCCCGAGATCGCGGTATCGACCACGGGCAGCCAGGTACTCCTTCGTGGCATCGTCGGTCACGGTGAAAATCCGGAACCGCCTGGCTCGGGCGAACGGGTCGTGGGCGAAATCGAGCGGCCAGCGCACCTTCGGCGCGATCCCTGTCAAAAGCTGCGCCCACGTGCCCGCCGCCATTGTCGCTCAGGCCGATGGCGCTCCAGTGGCGGCCCTGCTTCCGCCCCCACCGCTTGCGCCCGCAGAGCGCTTCCCCGCGGTAGAGCCGCCGGGTCTTCTTGCGGTTCACCACGTGGCCCTCGCGCCCGAGCAGAACGTGCCCGCGCCGGCTGCCGAACCAGCGCCGTCCGGACGCCAGCGCAGCACAAGACAGGCGCAGCGCAGATCGTGATCACCGGGGCGTCGGCTGGCCTTCCAGGCGTGGAACCTTGCGCTGCTGATCCCGCGACGACAGCACAACGCCGCAGTCGCCATACAGGCCACCTGCTCCCACAGGATGCCGAGGGTCTGCGCCTAGCTGAAGTGCAATCTCTTCATGGTCTGGCCCTCTCCGGGGGCAGGACTCTGGCATCAGTTGGAGGAGCTTTCGGGGGCAGATCAAGCGATGAGGCGGTCGTATTCTCGTTCCCCTAAAAATAACTCTTCACCAAACTACCCGCAATCAGGCTCCAGCCATCCGCCAACACGAAGAACGCCAACTTGAAGGGCAGTGAAACGATAGCCGGAGGAACCATCATCATCCCCATCGACATCAAGACCGCAGCAACGACCAGATCGATGATCAGAAAAGGCAGGAACACTAGAAAACCGATCTGAAATGCACGTGCGATTTCAGAAAGCAGGAAGCTTGGGACGAGAACCGACAGAGGCGCATTGGGCGCGGGCTCAAGGCCGAGTGTATCGGGCCGCAGTTCAGCCATCGCAGAAAAGGTGTCCGGATCCAGCCTGCCTGCCATGAAGACACGAAAGGGCTCCAGGATCTGTGAAATTGCCAAATCAGCGGCAATCTCCTCATTGATCAGAGGTTGAACGCCATTTTCCCAGGAGGCGAGAAAAACGGGCTCCATCACAAAGTAGGTCAGAAAGAGCGCGAGGCTGACGATCAGCATGTTCGGCGGCGATTGCTGCAAGCCGATTGCTTGCCTCAGGATCGACAGAACGGTCACGATGAAAGGAAAACAAGTAACCATGATGGCAAGCCCGGGCGCAAGGCTCAGCACGGTTATCAATGCGAATAGCTGTATCGTACGGACACTGAGGGATCCCTGATCGCCCAGTGACAATGAGAATTCCTGAGCATATCCAACCGAGGGCACGATCAGGGCCCCCGTCATAAGGGCAAGGCAGATTGCTCTCCACATTTGCTTGATCAGGAATTGGGGTAAGTATCGACGACTTCGGTGATGCGCACGACGAGGCGGCTGCCGCCGTCGACGTCTTGCTCCTCTAGCAAGCCCGTTGCGATGAGCCGGTCGCCAACGTAGAGTTCGACTGGATCCTCGACACTTTTGTCCAGCGTCAGAACCGCGTTTTCGCCCAAAGTCACAAGATCCCGGATCAAAGGTCTGGCTTTGCCGACGCAAACGGTAATTTCGATAGGAACGGACGTAAACGGGTTCGTCGCCGTCGCCAGCGTTCTCTCGGCCGCAGTTTCACCCATTTTCCGCCTCCGACTTGATTTCATGGAAGAAAGCGCTCATTGCCGTCGATACGCCGGATATGACCGTATCGAGGTCAATTTGCCGTTCTGCTGTCCCAAAGCGAACAAATGCCTGACCCTCGCCCAGGGATCTTTCTCCCTTGACGACAAACGGGTCCGATAGCGCTTCACCCGCCATTTCCTTGACTTTGCCGATATTTGCCGGCGCGACTGTGATTTCTACCGGAATACCGCCTGCTTCCTTGGAGATCATCCCGATCTGCTCGATGATATGCGCTCCAAGCGAGGCCCTTTGCAGTTCAGGCAGCAATTTGTCGAGGATCTGTTGCATGACCGGTTCGAAAGCGGCGGTGAACTTGGCAAGCGCCTCATGATATGTGAAGCTCATTTCTTGGAGATTTTGGCCGAGTTCGGCCGTCACCCGACCGACCTGGTCACTTTGCGCACGCACAGCGTCGTCCCAACCGGCCTGATACCCCGCTTCGAAGGACTGAAGCTTCTGATCCTCGATCTCTTCATTCGAGATTTTCTCCTCGGGCTCATCGGAACTGTCGGAACCTCCAAGATTTCGATACCTGTGAGACACGGACATCAAGCATTCTCCTCTTTTTCTTCGAGCCAACTCCTAAGTATCTCAACCGTCTCGTCCTGGCGGTCTCCGATCATCATCCGCAGTCTGGCCACGGGATCCTCGCTCATGCCGTCCTTGCTATTCAGGTTGGGCAGAGCGTCGAAGTCTTCGTCGAATTCCGACAGCATGGGCAACTCGGGCAACGCGAAGTCGTTCCCATCCGCGCCCATGGAACCTCCTTGCGCGGCCCCGGGCAGCGCCTGGATCTGACCTGCAACCGGTTGCGCATCCCGGGACAACAGCGGGCGAATCACGAACAGGCCCAAGATAAGCGTCACGACGGCCAAAACGAGCATCTGGATCGCCGACATCAGATCGATATTTACGCCATCAAAGACCGATCGTGTCACCTCGGTTCCCTGAGGCGACACCGACTGAAGCGACATCGACTTGATCGTGATGACATCTCCACGCTGCTCATCGAAGCCGACAGCCGAAGCAACCAGATCGCGCAGATCCTGAAGTTCCTCCGCACTGCGCGGCACGAGCGCAGTTTGCTCGTTTTCGGGTGCCTCAGGCACATCGTTGACAAGAACCGCGACCGTGAGACGTTTGACGGCCCCCGGCGCTCGGATGATCTCGCGTTCAGTCTCCGACACTTCGTAGTTGATCCGTTCGCGAGTCTCACTGTTCTGAGAAGAACTGTTGTCGCCGGATCCGCCCTCTTCATCGGGCAGGTTCGACGCAACGGTCACATTGCCTCCGCCACCGGCATCGCTGGAGGAATTGCTGCGCTCCTCCGTGTCGATGCTTATCGCAACCCGCGTCTCAGGATCAAAGGTGCGTTCACGGATCGCTTCGCTCTCAGTGACCGTATCTACACTGACTTCAATGATCGCATTTCCTGCTCCAACTCGAGCCTCGACGAGGCGCTGGACTCGTTCGCGAAGGACGACGGACTTGTCTTGCCCCCCCGTCTGGCCGGGCTCCTCCTCTGCGGCACCGATCAGTGCACCGTTTGCGTCGATGATCGCCACATCCTCAGAGGCCAGGCCCGCCACGGCAGAAGAGACAAGAAACCTGATGGCCTTTGCCTGCTGAGACGAAATAGTTCCGCCAACCGGAACGACAGAAACGGAAGCTTTTGGTGTCACACCGCGCTGAAACGGGTTTGATCCGGTGTTTGCAATATGAACACGTGCCGAAGAAATATGTGGACCTGCGACAATCGTACGCGCCAGCTCACCTTCCTTGGCGCGCCAGTAGGCGGCATCGAACATCTGCGACGTTGTTCCGAAACCGGACAGCGAATCAAGGAGTTCATATCCTTTGCTGGAATTCGAAGGCATTCCCTCGCTGGCAAGTGTCATCCGCAATTCGTCGCGCATCCTGGCGTCTACGTAAATCGAGCCTCCACGAACTTCGAATATCGCGCCACGTTGCTCCAGCGCACGCACGACATCTCCGGCAGCACCGCTTTCCAGGCCAGAGTACAACAAGGTCATGCTTGGCGCGGTGGCCATTCGCGACATCGCCAGAATGCCAAAGAACACAGCACCCGTCGCAATCACGACGATAATCTGCCGGCGCAAATCCAGTCCGGTCCAAACATTCACAATCTGCTGCACAAGCGCCTCCGTTGTGCCAGGCTTTCTGCCAGGCGACAGGAGCATCATTGAACGATGTGCCTTAACAATCAGTTAGTGCAATTCGGTCTATAAGAGGTTTCGAAATCAACCACGGATGACCAATGGCAGATACGACCACCATTTCGGAGGAGGCTCCTGCGAAGCCCTCCAAAAAACCTCTGATGGCAGGCATCGTCCTCGCGGTTGCCGGCGCGGGGGCCGGATTTTACCTCACCTCGAGCGGTTTGATCCTGGGAACCACGCCCACGCAGGAAGAAATGCCGGCGCTTCACAAGGATAAGTCGCCAGCCGTGGTTTTCGTGGCGATGGAACCGCTGACGATTTCCTTGCCGCGGAACAGCTCCAGCAAGCACCTCCGGTTTCGTGCAAGCTTCGAAGTGCCCAAGCTGCACCAGAGTGAAGTCGAGGCCATCATGCCGCGAATCATTGATGTGCTGAACGGATATCTGCGCGCGCTCGAGGTGACCGACATCGAAGATCCCGCGGCGCTTACGCGCTTGCGGTCGCAGATGCTGCGACGCGCCCAGGTCGTCGCCGGGCCCGAACGCATCAACGACCTGCTGATCATGGAATTCGTTCTAAACTAAGGAAAGCGAAATGGAATTCATCGCCGACATCTTTCTCGCGGCAGGAGCCTTGGGTGCGGGCGTCTACTGTTATGTCCTCGGGCGCCGTCTCAAGCGATTCAACGACCTGGAAAAGGGTGTGGGCGGTGCGGTGGCCGTATTGTCCGTGCAAGTCGATGATCTGAAGAAAACGCTCAGCGATGCACAGTCGACCGCCTCAAGGTCTGCAGAAACACTCACCGGTCTGACCGAGCGTGCGGAATCGATGGCCAAGCGGCTCGAGCTGCAAATGGCGTCGATGCATGATATCCCGGAACCCCCTCCGGTTTCCATCCGGCCCATGCCAAAGGCGCAACCGACCGCTGAACCGATGTTCGTGCGGCATCGTACGCAGGGGATGTCTCAATGAAAAAAGGACGCTTGATTCCCGCAAAGAAAAGCGCGGGCTCCATTCTCCTGATTTCGAGTCTGTTGATAGGTTCGGCACTGCTGCGAGTTGTATCCGGTGCTACTCAGGCTGTCGCCACTGAAAGCCCATTCGAAAGCACGGACGTCGACAATGCGGATCGGGAGACAAGCAACCCGGACATGGGCCGGGATCAATTCGCCGAGATGCTTGCCGCTTTCCAGCAAAGGGAACTACGGATCGCCGAAAATGAACGCACGATCGACACTCGTTTGAAAGCACTGGCAATCGCCGACGGGGAAATAGAGCGACGTCTGGCCGCTTTGAAGGAAGCCGAGGAATCGTTGAGATCGGTACTCGCGCTTGCCGACACCGCTGCAGAAGACGATTTGGCCCGTCTGACATCTGTCTATGAATCCATGAAGCCCAAGGATGCAGCGCCCTTGTTCGAGCAAATGGATCCGAAATTCGCAGCCGGTTTCCTCAGTCGCATGAAACCCGAGGCTGCTGCAGGGGTCATGGCCGGCCTGTCGCCTGAAGCGGCCTATACCATCAGTGTGATTCTGGCGGGACGAAACGCCAACGTTCCAGAAGGATGAGTTTTGGAGAGGCTTCCTTAACCGCAGTTTGGGATAAGGCAGGTGTTGGATTGAAACCAAACCGGGGTACGAAATGATTGGCATCATTGGCATCGTTACGATTTTCGTCATGGTCTTCGGCGGGTACCTAGCTGCCGGTGGCAAGATGGGGATCATCTTGCACGCATTGCCTTTCGAGATGACCATGATCGGAGGCGCTGCTATTGGCGCGTTCCTGATCAGTAACGACCTGTCCGCAATCAAACAGACAGGGCGCGATATGGGGCGCGTGTTCAAGGGGCCAAAATGGGCGCATTCCGATTACAAGGATTTGCTTTGCCTGCTTTTCGAACTCATCAGATTGGCGAGACAGAACCCGGTCGCCATCGAGGAGCACATCGAGGCCCCCGAGAATTCCTCTATTTTCACCAAGTATCCAAAGATTCTGAAAGACAAGGAAGCGATCGCCTTGATCTGCGATACCTTGAGATCGGCATCGATGAACTACGACGATCCGCATCAGGTCGAAGAGGTTCTGGAAAAGCGCATGGAGGCCAACATGCAACATGCGCTTCATTCGAGCCATGCCTTGCAAACGGTTGCCGACGGGCTGCCGGCACTTGGCATCGTTGCCGCTGTTCTCGGCATCATCAAGACAATGGGGTCGATTGATCAGCCTCCCGAAGTCTTGGGAAAGCTCATCGGCGGCGCACTCGTGGGGACGTTCCTGGGCGTTTTCCTTGCCTACGGATTGGTCGGGCCATTTGCTGCAAAGGTTAAATCGGTGACGGAAGAGGATAGCCATTTCTACCAATTGATACGCGAAGTACTTGTGGCAAATCTTCACGCGCATGCGACAAATATCTGCATCGAAGTTGGTCGTCAGAACACGCCTTCTCATTGCAGACCCAGCTTTTCAGAACTTGAAGACGCCTTGAAGACAGTCAAGCAAAACGCAGCATGAAGCGGTTTTTCTTTTCATTCTGGTTGACTATTCTGATTGCTGCGAGCGTGCAGGTAAGCGCAGCGCCTGTCCTGGTGCGATCTGGTGAGCATGCCGATTTCACGCGCTTGGTCATGCGTTTGCCACCAGGTACTACTTGGGTCTCGGAGCCTCTTGAAGGCAGCATAACACTCACGTTCGATGGCGTCGTTGACGGCTTTGAAACAAGTCGCGTTTTCGAAGTTATTCCCAGAACCAGAATAAGAGAGATCACCAGCTCGGCCAATTCAATCGACATCATATTCAGCTGCAAATGCGAGGCGAAGATCTTCCTTGAGGCCGGAAATTACCTGGTAGTTGATGTCTCGGAGGCAAATAAACAGCCTTCGGTGCAAACGAGAGATGAAGATCCGAGGCCAAGGACCGCGGTTTCCTCTTTTGGCTACGGAGACCTGATTTGGGGTCAACCAGATGACTCCTTGAGTGCCGAAGGAGAAAAGCAGAGCAGCGAAATAGATACAGACTTTCCGGCTGTCCCGAACCTGCCCAGCTACGAGCAATCAATGAGGCCGCACTTGTTGAGCGCAATTGGAAACGCCGCAAGTCGAGGCGTCTTGAGAATGAAAAGTTCGCCGCAGAAGGCACGGGATACCTTAATGGAAATGCACCGAGCCGCCGACGAAGAAACGGAAGGCAACAGACCTGAAAGACACCCGCGAGAACCATCGGTGCCTGCGGACCACGTGAAAATCTCAAGCTCTTCCGAGTTGGCACCAACAGAAGAACCCTCAAACTTGTCCATGAGCGGGGATAATTGCCCAAGAAGCGAGATACTCAGTTTTTCCCAAGGCGAACTAAACGCAAGTTTCTCCGAGCAAGTCGGCCTCCTTCGTTCGACACTTTATGACTCACGCGACAGGTTGCATGAAGAGTCTGTTCAAGATCTTGCACGGCTATACTTGAAGTTCGGATTTGGAGCAGAGGCGCGCGCTACGATTTCACTCGCGCCCACGTTGATTCAACAAAATCTTGCTTTGCTTGGTGTCGCGGACGTGCTGGAAGACAGGGCAAAGGTCGACCTGTTTGTGTTCGCAGGCTTTGAAGGCTGTGATTCAGATTGGGCACTCTGGTCATTTCTTGCATCAGGCGAAGTCGGAGATGACCGGGTCGTGAATGACACGGCGATCCTTAGAGCCCTCACCGCTCTGCCGGAGCACCTCAGAAACGCCTTGGCGCGCCGCGTCAGCGATAAGTTCTTGGAACTTGGGAAAACTGAAGCGGCGGCGCTGGCGCTTCGGAACTTGCAAAACATGGGACACTTGGAACGTGGCAGTCCTAACTTGACAGAAGTGAATATTTTGCGGGCCCAACAGGAAAATGCGCATACAGTCTCGTTGTTGAGCGAACTTGCGAATTCCAGCACACGAGACTCTCCCCTAGCCTTGATCGAGCTTGTGCGAGAGGCGGTTGATAAGGAACAAGTCTTGAATTCGGATTTGGCGTTGCTCGCCGACACCTATGCTTTCGAGTTCAGGGACTCCCCGCTAGGGATGGAAATGTTGGAAACTCAGGTTCTCGCATCCGCTTTGTCAGGCCAATTCAACAAGGCATTTACGCTTTTTTATCGCATCCCCGCTGACATCCCAGCTGTCCTGTCAAGAAGCTTGTTGTCAGATGTTTTCGGCATATTGGTTCGCCAACCAGACGATATTGTTTTTCTCGAATTTGCGCTTTCAAAAACGCTTTCGGACGATCTGGGTAGTGAATTCCTCCTGCGCGACCGGATCGCGAAACGACTGATCGCGTTGGGATTTCCACAGCAAGGATATGCACTGATCGCTCAAACAGGTGCGACATCGCAAGACTATTCGGAGAGCTCATTGGTGGAACAATCGGGAAGCCTGGAGCATGTCCTTGAACTGCCTGTGAGCGGGAGCGATCTCGAATTCCTGACAAGCTCGGAGCGGCCGGCTGCTGACGGTGGACCGCAAGGCAGCGACTTTCGAGCGACTGAGCAACCCGCGAAGAATCTAGCCACCTCACCTTATGGCGATGAAAACAAAACGGCATTTGCTGATCTGAACGAACTGACTCGAACACGCCTTGAATCGGATCCAACTCAACCGGAGACCATTTCGGTGTTCAATGCATTACTCTCTCGAAGTGAAGCTGACAGGCTCGAACTTGTCCGAATTCTGTCGGAAATACAGCGCCCATGACTAGGACAAAACTGTGCCACCAAGGCGATCTAACGTTTCACCGAGCGCATGTCTGTTCGATCAATACAGAAGCGTCGAAGCCCCAAATTTGCCTGACCGAAATCTGCAACTTCCAAGCAATAAAAGGCGCTGTGATGGGTTCGGGTGCTCGGCGGTATCAATGTGTCCAAACACCGCGTCTGCTGGTGGCAAAATTTTCTCCATATCCGCCTGACCGTATGTTTTGCTTACGCTTTTTAGGCTCTTGAACCTCTGCCTCGATGTCGCGTTCGCGGGCATAGTCCAAAGCGGCCTGCTTTGTTGCGAAACGGAGGCGAACCTGCGCTTGAGTGTCCGACGAGGAAGTCCAGCCCATGAGCGGGTCGACTTCTCGGGCAGTGGCCGGCGCGAACTCAAGAACCCACTCATGAGTCTTTGCGCTACCTGACTGCATTGCGGTTTTGGAAGGCTGATAAATCCGTGCACGCATGGTCTGGCTCCTTTTCTGATCTGTCTGATATATCGTGGAGTATGCCATCTGGAACAAGTGGGATTAAGCATTGATCACCGATTGGTTTCTGCGTCACACCCGTCCGAACTGCGTTGCGCTTCTGAAAACAAGCCCAAGAATGAGCGACTGGACCAACTGCGCTAGCATCCGAGTTGCCCTAGGCTCCAAAAGCCCGCTGGTTTGAAACCGGAGTTCGTTGACCTTTCCCGGCAGTGAGAGCCGCAAAGGCCAGCGAGGACCCTGGCGTGCAATAGACTTCCCCTCTCTGACTGGGCGCAAAAGAGTGCAGCATGAGCTTACTCGCTCAAGCGTGGAATTCCACTGGGCGCACCTGTTTTCAGCGAAAACGTCAAAAGGGAACCAAGCGTCGTACCAGCATTTGTAAGAATATGTTGAAGCGTTGCCGTACGAGATACCGCGATTGAACGCGAGGATGGGAACAGTCGACTGAAGAAGGGCGTCTTTTATGCGAAAACGGAACGGAAAGCTTTGAAGGCAGTCATTCGGCGAAAACTCTGTAGTCTCGGCGATGCCCGAGATGCGGTGCCGTTGGGCAATTCGTTTCGCGCAGCGCAGGTCGGCAAGGATGTCGCGAGGTTTATCCATAACAGGCTGATGCGCAAGAGTTCTTCTGCGTCGTGCTTTGCAAGTCTGTCGCTTGCCTCTGGCCCCGGTGCGCGGGCGGGGTCAGTCAGGAACGCATTCCCACCTCGGACAAGACCAACGTCCGCCACCCAGGCGGGTGCATGACCACCCGCCCGGTTGCCGACGTGGAAGAGCATCCTTCCCTTGAACCCGCCCAAAAAGATGACACCTTTGAAGGGCATTCAAGGAGAAACCATGCCCTACGCCCAAACCGATTCTTCGGACGTATCCGCCGTATTGGCCAATCCAGCGCCGGATGTGCGCAACCGTCCCAAGCTAGAAGGCGGGCGCAAGTTCGTGCTGGCCACCGAATTCGAACCGGCCGGGGACCAGCCGACCGCGATTTCGGAGCTTTCTGAAGGCCTGCAGTCGGGCGAGCGCAACCAGGTGCTTCTAGGGGCAACCGGCACGGGCAAGACCTTCACAATGGCCAAGGTCATCGAGGCGACGCAGCGGCCGGCGATCATTCTTGCTCCGAACAAAACGCTGGCGGCCCAGTTATACGGCGAATTCAAGGGGTTCTTCCCCGAAAATGCCGTCGAATACTTCGTAAGCTACTACGACTACTACCAGCCCGAAGCCTATGTCGCGCGGTCGGACACCTACATCGAGAAGGAAAGCCAGATCAACGAGCAGATCGACCGGATGCGCCATTCGGCCACCCGGGCCTTGCTGGAGCGGGACGATGTGATCATCGTGGCCTCGGTCTCCTGCATCTACGGCATCGGCTCGGTCGAGACTTACGGCGCCATGACGCAGGACCTGAAGGTTGGCAAGACTTACGACCAGCGGCAGGTGATCGCCGATCTGGTGGCGCAGCAATACCGGCGCAACGATGCGGCCTTCCAGCGCGGATCATTCCGGGTGCGCGGCGACAGCCTCGAGATCTTTCCTGCCCACCTTGAAGACCGCGCCTGGAGGCTGTCTTTCTTTGGCGAGGAGTTGGAAAGCATCACGGAATTCGACCCGCTGACCGGTGAGAGAACCGACAGCTTCGAGCAGATCCGGGTCTACGCCAATTCGCACTACGTCACGCCGAAGCCCACGATGCAGCAGGCGATCATCGGCATCAAGAAGGAGCTTCGCATCCGGCTCGACCAACTCGTGGCCGACGGCAAACTGCTGGAGGCGCAGCGGCTGGAGCAGCGCACGAACTTCGATCTGGAGATGCTGGAGGCCACCGGCGTCTGCAACGGGATCGAGAACTATTCGCGCTATCTCACAGGACGCGCGCCGGGCGAACCGCCTCCCACGCTCTTCGAGTTCATCCCCGATCATGCCATTGTTTTCGCAGATGAATCCCATGTCTCGGTGCCCCAGATCGGCGGCATGTACAAGGGCGACTACCGGCGCAAATTCACCCTCGCGGAGCACGGCTTCCGCCTGCCCTCCTGCATGGACAACCGGCCGCTGAAGTTCGAGGAATGGGACGCGATGCGTCCGCAGTCGGTCTTTGTCTCCGCGACACCGGCAGATTGGGAGATCGAGCAGACCGGCGGCGTCTTCACCGAACAGATCATCCGCCCCACCGGCCTCATCGACCCCGAAATCGAAATCCGCCCCGTCGAGATGCAGGTCGACGACCTTTTGGACGAGGTGCGAAAGGTGGCCGCGAAAGGCTACCGCACGCTGGTCACGACGCTCACCAAACGCATGGCAGAGGATCTCACCGAATACATGCACGAACAGGGCATCCGCGTGCGCTACATGCATTCGGACATCGACACCATCGAACGCATCGAGATCCTGCGCGATCTGAGGCTCGGGGCCTTTGATGTGCTGATCGGCATCAACCTGCTGCGCGAGGGGCTCGACATCCCCGAATGTGGACTGGTCGCCATTCTGGACGCGGACAAGGAAGGCTTCCTGCGCTCGGAAACCTCGCTCATTCAGACCGTGGGCCGGGCCGCGCGCAACGTCGAAGGTCGCGTCATCATGTACGCCGACCGCATCACCGGATCGATGGAGCGCGCCATTGGCGAGACCGACCGGCGCCGCGCCAGGCAGTTGGCCTATAACGCGGAACACGGCATCACGCCGCAGACCGTGAAGAAGAACGTCGAGGACATTCTGGCCGGTCTCTACAAGGGCGACGTGGACATGAACCGCGTCACCGCGAAGGTCGACAACCCGCTGGCGGGCGGCAACCTGCAAACCGTGCTCGAAGGCTTACGCGCCGACATGCGCAAGGCCGCCGAAAACCTCGAGTTCGAGGAAGCCGCAAGACTGCGCGACGAGGTCAAACGGCTGGAAGCGGTGGACCTCGCCATCGCAGACGACCCCATGGCGCGGCAATATGCGGTGGAGAAGGCGGTGGAGGACTTTGCGAAGGCCTCGGGACGGAGCACCATGGGGCGTGGAGGGATGCGGGGCGGGACGCGGAGCAAGCGGCGGGGGCGGTGAATTTCGCTTCGGTCATAAAGTGCGATAGACTCGGAGACTGTCGATCTGCGAGACTACCTGATTCGCCGATGAATTCGAAGTACGTTATCGCTTCATTAGAAGATGGCTTTGCATTCTTATTGGCAACTTGCAGAAGTTCGCCATCGTCGCAGACTTCTGGAAGTCACGCTAACTGTTTTCAGCCCATGCAGCATTGCAAGAGTCTTGCGTTTGCCTCGTTGACCCGAACAGTCATCGGGACAGGAGCGCTTGCGCAAAAGAATGAAAAGGCACTGATGAACAAACTCTATGGCGAAAACGTCAGCTCGGCAGATTGATCAACAACTGCCCGACAAGTCCAGCGTGGTCGCCAGACGAGTTCATGAGCTCACACTACCGGAGCTCATGTGATGTCGCAGATTGGCCCGGAGGCCTGCAATGAAGTCGCCGGAGCGAAACGTCAGCTAAACTTATGGATGGGACCGTCGCGAGGTTGACATTGCGCAGGCTGCATGAGTTCCGAAATCAGTTTGCGCACTTTCCGCCGACCAGTTGGAGATTTGTGAGTTGGACGGGTGTGCCACGAATTCTGAGCGCAGCAATCAAACTAACCTGTACAAAGTCTCTCGGACTGCCAATTATTACTAAGCGTTGGAACAAGTTCCTCAGACAATGACGAACATCAAGGTGCTCAGCATTCGTGAAATGCATCGCTCAATTAGACAGACTTGAGTATTTCATAATAGCCAAACGCCCCTAGGGAGGCGTGAATCGCCCTCCCTAGCGGGAGGGTCGGGCGCTGACTTTGCGGAGCAAAGCCTTCGAGGAGGCGATGGCGAGACTCCTTTCTGCCCCAATGTGACCTGCTTCACAGTCACCGCCGCTCACCTGTGTCATCTTGCATCAAGGGTATTCTCCCGGTCACACGGAAAGAGCTTTTCATGACGCAGTTTGCTTTCGGTTACGGCTTCGCCTTTTTCTGCGCCTTCATTGTCATCGTCGCGGACTACGTGATCAAGCTGGCCGCGGACGCGGGGCACACGGTCACTTCCACGCATGTCTTCCTCGGTGTGGCACTCTACGGCATCGCGGCGGTGCTGTGGTTCTATTCCATGCAGCATGTCACGCTGGTTCAGGCGGGCGTCGCCTATTCGATGCTCTCCCTGATCGCGCTGGCCATCATGGGGGCGCTCTGGTTCGATGAGCCGCTGCGCCTGCGCGAATGCGCGGGTCTGGGCTGCGCCCTCCTGTCGATGGTGCTGCTGACCCGAACCACCTGACCGGTCAGGCACCAGGTGCCGGACCATCAGATCGCGCACCGCCTCAAAACACTGCCGCGACCTCGTACATGACCGGCTCGAAGCGGGAGCAGAGGCCCGCGATTTCCCGGTTGCGCTTGCGCATTTCGTCGCTGCGCAGCATGGCCTGGAAGTCCTCGCGGCGGCGCCATTGGGAGTAGTTGGCGATGCGGGTCTGGGCATCGTTCACATGCAGGCCAGCGCCGATGAATCCCTCCTGCCGCGAGATGAACTCGCTGTAGGCCTTTTGCAGCGCCTCCAGCAGGTCCGCGCAGGTGCCGGGGGAGCATTCGAAGGTGGTGATGACGGTCTGATTCCTGTTGTCCGTGTCGATCTCGGGCATGGCTGTCTCCTCCTTGCTGGGGACAAGCATAGCAGATTTCGCGGCAAGGCACGCCGGCATGAGCTCTTGCCACGCATATCGCTTCCCCGCACACTCTGACGATGGTTAACGATCCCTTCCGCCCTGTCGATGACGACGCCCGTGCGCTTGCGTGGCACCTCATCGACGCCGCCACCTACGCCGCCCTCGCCGTGCTTGAAAGCGGCCGTCCCACCGTGAGCCGCATCGCCTTTGCCACCACGCCCGAAGGCGCACCGCTGTCGTTGATCTCGGACCTTTCCAGCCACACCACGGCGCTCCACGCCAATCCCGTCTGTTCGCTGCTGGTGGGCGAACCCGAGGACCGCGGCGACCCGCTCACCCATCCGCGCCTGACGCTGCAGGCCACGGCGCGCTTTGTCATGCGTGGCAGCGCCCAGCACAGCACATTGCGTGCGCACTATCTTGCGCAACGCCCCAAGGCGACGCTCTACATCGATTTCGGCGACTTCCATCTGGTGCATTTCGATGTGCAGAACGCGTTCTTGAACGGCGGTTTCGGCAAGGCCTACAGGCTGAGCGCCGACGATCTGGCCCGCTAGACTGGACAAACCTGCCCGCGCCCTACATCGCGGATCATGAAAATACTTCTCGCGCTCCTGCTGTCCCTTCTGGCCCTCCCCGCGCTTGCCAGCGATTGGGACGCGCTCAGGCAACCCGGTGCGGTGGCGATCATGCGACACGCGCTGGCGCCGGGTACCGGAGATCCGGCGGGATTCGAGATCGACGACTGTGCGACGCAGCGCAACCTCGATGGACGCGGCGAGGCGCAGGCGCGGGCCATCGGGGCGTCGCTGGCGGCGGCCGGAGTGACCTTCGAGCAGGTCCTGACCTCGCAATGGTGCCGTTGCCGCGACACGGCGCGTCTGCTGGGCCTTGGTGAGCCTGTCGAAGCGCCCGCGCTCAATTCCTTTTTTGCCGACCGCTCCACCCGCGATGAGCAGACACGCGCAACGCTGGATCTGATCCGCTCCGCGACAGGTCCGGTGATGATGGTCACGCATCAGGTCAATATCACGGCGCTGACCGGTCAATCGGTAAGCTCGGGCGAAGTGTTCATCCTGCGCGCCACCGCAGAGGGGGTCGAGGTTCTGGACCGCGTCCGGATCGCCCCGTGAGTCCGGTTCTCGAAAACCGCGCGCGGCACCTGAACCCGTTCACGGGCCAGGTGCTTGCCGCGATCTTGATGTTGATCCCGCACCATGCACAGGCCTGGGAGTTCACGCCCGGTCTGCCCTGCCTGCTGACCCATGAGGAAAAAGGCGTCGCTTTCGCGCTGACCTACGACCCCGGCCTCCCGCTCTATGTGATCACCATCACCCATCCGGAACGCTGGACGGATGCCCCCGCCTTTGCCATGCGGTTCGACGGACAAATGCCGATCGCGATCGGCACCGACCGGCATGAGATCGACGCCAGCGGGCGAAGCGTCACGGTCAGGGATAGCGGGTTCGGGAATGTTCTCAACGGCTTGCAGTTCAACACGACCGCCACGGCCAGCCTGGGCTCACAGTCGGTATCGGTCTCGCTCGAAGGCGCTGCGGAACCCGTAGCCGCTTTTCGTGCTTGTGAAGTCGAAGCCGGCGCGTGATGCGGGAATAGTCGTCCGAAGTATTTATTTTGCAGGGGACCGATGCCGCCCCTTGCGGCGAAAATTCGGCGCACCACTTCATGATCACCGTCAACATGGAGGCCATCATGCGCCTGTTTCTGATCCCTGCCTTTCTGCTCCTCGCGACCCCCACGCTGGCCGATGAGACATCGGGCACGGTCCTTGCTTTCGACCGCGTGGACAGCGTGATCGTACTCGAGAACAAGACCGTCTTCACCGTGCCCAATCCGGATGTCATTCCTGCTGACCTCAAGGCCGGCGAGAAGATCAAGATCGTCTACAAAAGCGACGGCGACAATGGTTTGACCAAGGTATTCAGCATCGAGCGTTTGTGAGTAGTGCCGGCTGAGGGCACCAAGCGCTCAGCCTGCGAACCCCGTATGAAGCACGACGGGCACCACGATATCTTCTTCGTCGGTAAGGTGCCGGTTGAGTGATCGCTCGAACCCACTCAAGCGGTCTAAGAAAGGTCCGACCTCAGCGCCTCTCAGGACCGAATTGGCGCCCTCCGCCATGCCGTGCAACAAGCCGTCCATGGCCTCGTGATCCTTTTCCAGCAGATCGAAACCCCTTTCCAGTCGCGCGTCGAGTTTGATCAACCGGGGGAAATAATGCCCGTCCTCGATCTGATGATGGCCGTGCAGTTCGTTCAGCAAGGTCCCGCCAAAATGCGACAACCTTCCTGCATGGGCCGAGGCTTCCATCTGCCGGGACAAGGCCGCTTGCGCATCCGACTTCAGCAGATCAAGCAACTGCCGGAACATCGCGTGGCGTTGCATCCAGAAGCGGATCATCTCTCCGAAATGGACATGCTCCTGCCAATCGGCACGCGGATAGGCTTCGGCCAGAACGCGCAGTGCGTCCGGCAGGGCGTGACGATTGCCAAGCGCGAGCGGGTCGGGCACCTGCCAGCCTTCAGTCTTCGCCATATGCGGGTTCAGAAGTCGAAAAGCTCGTCGAGAAACCCGCCGCGTTTCTTTCTGTGAGGCTGCTGCCCATGGGCGTGCGAGGGCTGCCCTTGGGGGTGCGAAGGTTGCCCATAGGATTGCATGGAGGGCGGCGGTGGCGGTGCCATTGCCGCGGACCGGTCGATGATCTTGTCGAGTTCTCCCCGGTCGAGCCACACGCCGCGACACTGGGGGCAGTAGTCGATCTCGACACCGCTGCGATCGGTGATGACAAGGGTGGTGCCATCGACGGGACATTTCATGCTCTGACCTCCTGAGGTTGTTTCAAAGGAGATAGGTCCTCCACTTCGAAATTTCAGCGGGCGCGGGACAATTTTTACCGATCCCCGGTGGGGTAACGAATTGTTAACCGCCGTTAACCAAGGTGGCCGCCAGGAGTGTTGCGACATGCGGTTTCTTGCGCTGGCCTCGGTAGTCTTTCTGGCGGGCGTGCAGATGGCGCAGGCGGGCGCCTGGCTGCGCGAAAAGGGCACCGGTTTCGCCGCCGGATCGGGCACGCTTACGCAGGACGATTTCTACAGCGGCTCGGCTTATGCGGAATACGGTCTGACGGACAGGCTCACGCTAGGGCTGGATGCCACAGCGGATATGGATCCCTTCGGCGTCATAACCGGAGACGGTACCTTGTTCCTGCGCTGGCCGTTGGGATCGGTCGACGGGCCCTCGCGGTGGGCCATGCATGTCGGGGCCGGCGCGCGCTATCAGGAGTTGATGTTCTTTCCCTCGATCGAAGTCGGGCTTTCCTGGGGGCGCGGGATCAAATGGGGAGAGCGCTATGGTTGGCTCGCCATCGATACCAGCTACAATGCCGCCAAGGAAATCGAAGTGCCGGAAATCAAGCTCGACGCCACCTTTGGCATGGGGCTGAGCGAGACAACAAAGGTCATGGCACAGGTTTTCATGACGCAGGAAGGCGATTTCACGGCCAAATTCGCTCCCTCTCTCCTCTACTCGCCATCCTGGGGCCCCTACACCTTTCAGATCGGCGCCGAGGTGCCGATCAACTACGAGGACGAAATCGCCCTCAAGCTCGGCCTCTGGTTGGAATTCTGAATGGTCTTGGTGATCAGGCGTTGAGCTCGGAGCTGTCGAGAATTTCCACGCCGTTGATCCGCCAGCCATCCCCCGTCAGCAGCATCCTGTATTCGAGAAGATGCACGCGTCCGGCCTGATCCGTGATCATCACCCGCTGGAAGAAAGTGCCTGCTTCGCTGCGTGTCTCGAGATAGCGCACCTCGCCCGGACGCCAGACCATAGGGTAGCCTTGCGTGACCATGCGTTCGAAATTCTGCGGCGAGCCGAAGAGGCGCTGGATGTTGGGTGAAGCGAATTTGAACGCCTCCACGAAATCGTCGGCCTGAAACGCCATCATCTGCTGGTCGATCACGGCATGGATATCAGCTTCCTCGGCCTGCGCCGCCGTGCCGATCCCGAGGGACAGAAGGATACTCAAGAACAGGTTCCGCATGGCGTCACTCCTTGCCTACGCGCAAAGAGTAATCCGCAAGGCCCGTCCGGCAAGGGGCTCAGGCCGCGGCCACGAGCTCCCCGGCCAATGCCTGATCGATCAGCGCCACGGTCTCCGCCACACCATAGAGCGCAATGAACCCTCCGAACCGCGGCCCCTGCGACGCGCCCAGAAGCACCTCGTAAAGCGCCGAGAACCACGCCCGCAGCGGATCGAAACGATCTCGCCCGCAGGCGTAAACGATGGATTGCAGCGCCTCGTCCTCAACCGGCCCGTCATAGCGCTCCAGTTGATCGCGCAACTCTGTCAGCGCCTCGCGTTCGAGGTCGGACGGCAGGCGGTAGGTTTTCCCGGGCTTCACGAAATCGTTGTAGTAGCGCACGGCAAATCCCGCCGCCGCGTCCATGTCCGGATTGTTTTCCGGATTGGTTTCAGGGGCATAGCGCTGGATGAAGCCCCAAAGCTGCGACTTGTCCTCGGCCGCCGACACGCTGGCGAGGTTGAGCAGCATGGAGAAGGGCACCAGCATGTTCGAGGTCGGGACCTCGCCGCCGTGGATGTGCCAGACCGGATTGTTCAACCGCTGAACCATATCCTGCGTCTCATAGGCGCGCAGCTGCTGGTGGTACTCGTCGACCGCCTTCGGGATCACGTCGAAATACATCCGCTTGGCGGTTTTCGGCTTTTGATACATGAAATAGGACAGGCTCTCGGTCGAGGCGTAGGTCAGCCACTCGTCAATGCTCACCCCGTTTCCGGACGACTTGGAAATCTTCTGACCGTTCTCGTCGAGAAAGAGTTCATAGGTGAAATGCTCGGGCGGGCGTTCGCCCAGAATCCGGCAGATGCCGTCATAGATGGGCGTATTGGTCGAATGGTCCTTGCCATACATCTCGAAATCGACGCCGAGCGCGGCCCAGCGTGCCCCGAAATCCGGTTTCCATTGCAGTTTCACATTGCCGCCGGTGACCGGCAGGGTCATCTCCGTGCCATCCTCGTCGTCGAAGGTGATGGTGCCGTCCTTGGCGTTCACCTCCTTCATCGGCACATAGAGCACGCGCCCGGTGTCGGGATGGATCGGCAGGAAGATCGAATAGGTCTGCTGTCGTTCCTCACGCAGGCTTTTCAGCATGACCGCCATGATCTCGTCGTATTTTTCCGCGGCCCGCAGCAGGATCTCGTCGAACTGGCCCGACTTGTAGAACTCCGTGGCCGAGATGAATTCATACTCGAAGCCGAAGGTGTCGAGAAACCGTCGCAGCATGGCGTTGTTGTGATGCCCGAAGCTTTCGTGCGTCCCGAAAGGGTCCGGCACCGAGGTCAGCGGCAGTTGCAGGTATTCCTTGAGTTTTTCCGGGTTCGGCACATTACCTGGCACCTTGCGCATCCCGTCGAGATCGTCCGAAAAGCAGATGAGCCGGGTCGGAATGTCGGAAATCGCCTCAAAGGCGCGGCGGATCATCGTGGTGCGCGCCACTTCGCCGAAGGTCCCGATATGTGGCAGGCCAGAGGGGCCATAGCCCGTCTCGAAAAGCACATAGCCCTTTTCGGGCGCCGCCTTCTCATAGCGTTTGAGAATGCGCCGGGCTTCCTCGAAAGGCCAGGCCTTGCTGGTCATTGCCGCATCGCGCATCTCTGACATGTCTCACCCAATTCTTGCTGCGCCGCATCCTCGCGTGCGACCGATTGGCCCGTGCCTATTGCGTTGCAGCAATGGCGTCAATAATCTCCCAGTGACCTGTCAAAGTGAAAGTCCCCTGCCCGTGTCCGACAATTCCAGCCATGCCATCTCTCCGCAAGACAGCCTCGTCGCGCTGATGATCGCCGTCTCGGCCTCTGACGAGGACATCCGTACCGCGGAACTGGTCAAGATCGAGGCCGCGGTGCAGATCCTGCCGATCTTCGCCGATTACGACCAGGACCGCATGACCGTGGTGAGCCAGATCGTCTTCGATCTGTTCGAGCAGGAAGACGGGCTCGATGCGCTCTTCGGACTGGTGCGAGAGGCGCTGCCGGAACGGCTTTATGAGACCGCCTATGCGCTGGCCTGCGACGTGGCGGCCGCAGATGGAACGCTGGACGAGGCGGAACTTCGGTTGCTGGAGGAAATCCGCTATGAGCTGAACCTCGACAGGCTGCACGCCGCGGCCATCGAGCGTGGCGCACGGGCCCGGCACCTGACCTGAGGCAGACTGCGGGATCTCGCGGATCCCGTCTTCCGCGAGGCGGTCAGACTGTTGAAATGACCGGCGGAAGGTCTTGAGGCGGGAAACCCACGAAAAGCCGTGTTGAACCGTTCACGTCGCCCGCGCGGTTTCGAATGGGCCCGGGTCAAACCCCATAGACCGCCGCCCACCGCAGGATGAGTTGCTGCTGGAGCCGGCGCGAACGGACCGCCCAGGTGCGCCCACCCGGTGGCTGTTCACGTTGCGCCCGCGGGATCTTGGCGCGGGTTTGCTCATCGGCGGAAAAGATCGCAAAGACGAGCTCGCGTCCCTGCGGCGCCGAGATGTAGCCCGCGAGCCCCGAGACGAAATTCAGCGTGCCGGTCTTGGCATCAACCTTCGCCACCGCGTCCTTGACCGGGTTGCCGTTTTTGTCACGCAAGGAAACGGGCTTGAGGATCGGGCGCAGGATCTCCCTGCGCCGCGCTGCCCCCAGTCCGACCACCATGTCGCGCGCCGAGATGCGGCTGGCATCGCCAAGGCCCGAGTGATCGACAAAACCGGGTGTCCCCATGCCCAGTACCGTCTGCGCCCAGGCGTTCATCTGAGCAGCCGACGCGGACAGCGAGCCGACTTTGCCCACGCGCGCCAGCGTCGCGGCCAGCCCCACCATCTCCGCGGTGAGGTTGTTGGAAAACTTCAGCATATCTTCCAGAATATCGCGCAGGGCCGGGCTTTGCAGGCTGGCAAGCACCGGACCGGCGGGCGCTTCGCGCGTGATATCCGGTTTCTTCAAGACGATCCCGTTGGACCGGGCCATGGTGGCGAAAACCTCGCCCGCGTAAAGCCCGGGCCGCCGCACCGGCAGCCAGCGCGCGCCACCCTGCCCGAGCGCACCGCGCGCCACGGTCCATTCGTCGCGCTCCTCCCGGTCGGCATAGGTGTAGATCGGCGTCGCGCGATCAACGACGGCCATCCGCGCGATATCCACCGCCGGGACATATTTGCCGGCGCGCGCGTCCATGGTCACCGCATAGCCGCCGGACTGCCGCTTCCACTCGAAATGCACACGGTTGTAATTGAGCGCGATGCCGGCGACGGCGGGGTTGTAGCCCACGTGATCCGGCTGCTCAGGATCGATCGCGCGCAACGACACCACGGGGCCTTCGTGCACCAGGAACCGGCCCTTCACTTCGCGCAGGCCTGCGTCCTTCATGGCCTTTGCCAGGGCTGCGAGGCCCGCTGTGTCCAGCGTCGGATCGCAGCCGCCCGCGAGGATGAGATCGCCCTCGACGACGCCGTTCGACATACCGCCCGGGGCGATCACCCTGGTGTCGAAGCGATGGGTCGGACCAAGCACATCGAGCGCATAAAGCGCCGTGATGGCCTTGGTCACGCTGGCGGGTGCCGTACCCGTGTCCGCATCAAGGCTCTCCAACACCTCGCCTGTGGCTGCGTCGGCGACCGCGAAAACCACCTGCCCCGAGATCCCCGCCGCGCCGACCAGCGCCTCTGCCGCCTGGGCAACCGGCGCGGTGGCGGCGCCTCGGAGCGGCGGACGCAGAGAGACCAGCGGCGCGCCGGCAAGTGCGGGTGCGGCCAGCGAGGCCATAAGGCCCGCAACGAAGCTGCGTCGGGTGGCGGAAATCGTTTTCTTCATGGGGCGGAGTAAACCTCAGCGACTGCGGGGATTCAACATCAACTCGGGTCAGTTCTGCGTGTGTTGCCTGCCCTCGCCCCAGGCACCGGCCGCCCGGATCGCACTGGAGGACTGCGCGACCATCGGGACGTTGACGAAACACCATGCGGGCGGTGCCGAACCGGGCAAAAGATGGCTGGCGCGCCCGGCAAGGCGGGCCTGCCGGTAGATGCGCGCCGCGGGGCTCATCCGGGCAGAGATGCGATCGCCGGGGCGCGCGAGCACACCCACAGGAACGCTTTCCATGATACAGTTCCAGTCCTGCCAGCGGTGCAACTGCGCGAGGTTATCGGCCCCCATGAGCCAGACGAAACGCACGCCGGGATAGATAGCCTGCAATCGCGCCAACGTCTCGGCGGTATAACGCGTGCCAAGATGCGCCTCGATGTCCGTGATGACCACCTGCGGGTGCTGCATCAGCTTTCGGGCGCGCGCCAGTCGCTGTTGCATCGGCGCCGGCCCGTTTTTCTTGAGCGGGTTTCCCGGGCTCACGAGCCACCACACGCGCGACAGCCCGAAACGCTTCAGAGCCTCGCGGGTGATATGCACATGGCCCACATGCGCCGGATCGAAAGACCCACCCAGCAGGCCGATGGTCTGGCCCGGCAGGCCGATGGGGTATCCTCTGTGCACGTCCGCCACATGTCCCGACATTGGAATTGTCCCTAAAGACGAGGCACAGGCTCGCTTGTCAATCACTCTGCGCGCAACCGTCGGAAACCTGACCTGTCCTACGTTCGTCGCCACGTTCAATACGCTTGCCCCATTCGCAGGCGCATATTAGCCCGAAGCAGCCTGTCTGGCATTCATTCGAGAGAGAACCGGCGATAAAAATTCGTCGCTTTTGAACCGTTTCGTGTCAGGTTTTTGTCTGCGCCCCGGAAGGCCCTGCGCGAGAGTGTCGAGAGCAAAGGGAAACGGCATGCGGTATTCGGGATTTCAGGTGATCAGGCAAGCGCTGACCGGCCACAAGGGCTGGCGTCCGGCGTGGCGCGAGCCCGAGCCGAAGTCCGCCTATGACATCGTCATCATCGGCGGAGGCGGGCACGGGTTGGCCACCGCCTATTATCTCGCCAAGGAGTTCGGACAGGCCCGCGTCGCGGTGATCGAAAAGGGCTGGATCGGCGGTGGCAATGTCGGTCGCAACACCACGATCATCCGCTCGAATTATCTGCTGGACGGCAACCAGCCCTTCTACGAGTTGTCGCTCAAGCTCTGGGAGGGGCTGGAGCAGGATTTCAACTACAACGCCATGGTCAGCCAGCGCGGCATCCTCAACCTCTTTCACACCGACGGGCAGCGCGACGCCTACATAAGGCGGGGCAATGCGATCCTGCTCAACGGTTCGGACGCGGAAATCCTCACGGCCGAACAGGTGCGGGCGGAGCATCCCTATCTCAACTTCTCGAACGCCCGCTTCCCGATCAAGGGCGGTCTGGCGCAGCGGCGCGGCGGAACGGTTCGCCATGATGCGGTGGCCTGGGGCTATGCACGCGGCGCTGACAGCCGCGGCGTCGACATTCTCCAGAACTGCGAAGTCACCGGTTTTCGCATCGAAAACGGCACCTGCAAGGGTGTTGAAACGACCCGCGGCTTCATCGGGGCGAAGAAAGTCGGCTGCGCAGTGGCGGGCGCGTCCAGCCAAGTCATGGGCAAGGCGGGGATGCGACTGCCGATCGAGAGCCACGTGCTGCAGGCCTTCGTCAGCGAAGGGCTGAAACCGATCATCCCCGGCGTCATCACCTTCGGCGCGGGGCATTTCTACATCAGCCAGTCCGACAAGGGCGGGCTCGTCTTCGGCGGCGACATCGATGGCTACAACTCCTACGCCCAGCGCGGCAACCTGCCCGTGGTCGAGGACGTCTGCGAAGGCGGCGTGGCGCTGATGCCGATGATCGGGCGCGCGCGGCTCCTGCGGATGTGGGGCGGGATCATGGACATGTCGATGGACGGCTCCCCGATCATCGATCGCACCCATGTCGAGGGGCTCTATTTCAATGGCGGCTGGTGTTATGGCGGGTTCAAGGCCACGCCTGCTTCCGGCTATTGCTTCGCCCATCTGCTGACCCGCGACGCACCGCATGAGGTCGCAAAAGCATTGCGCTTCGACCGCTTCGAGAAGGGCCTCATGATCGACGAGAAGGGAGTGGGCGCGCAGCCCAATTTGCACTGATGATCATCAACCACCCGCTCCTTGGCCCCCGCGACAGCGCCGAATTTGTCTACCTCGGCGATGCCGCCCTGATCGACCGTCCGAACGGCATGTCCGAAACGGCGGCACAGGAGTTCTTCGCCTATCAATACCTGCGCGACAACCCCGCGGGCGCGCACCAGGAATTATGGTATCACGAAGGCGGCGACCGCTCCTGGCTGGTGGTCACTCGCAACACCGTCACCCATGAGATCATCGCCGTAGAGCTTGCCCGCGACTTGGCCCGCAGCAGAGGGCGCAGCCGATGACCCCGCCCAACCGGCTCCCGGGCGGCCAGATCGACCGCGACAAAACGCTGACCTTCCACTTCGACGGTAAGAGCTTCAAGGGCCATCCCGGCGACACGCTGGCCTCCGCGCTGCTCGCCAACGGTGTGCGCCTGATGGGCCGGTCCTTCAAGTATCATCGCCCGCGCGGGCCGCTCACCGCAGGCTCCGAGGAGCCGAACGCGCTGGTCGAACTGCGCGCGGGGGCCTGGCAGGAACCGAACACCCGCGCAACCACCACCGAGCTCTACGACGGTCTCTGGGCGAAGAGCCAGAACCGCCTCGGCTCGCTGAAATTCGATCTGCTGTCGTCAACGACCGGCTGTCGACTTTCCTGACCGCCGGGTTCTATTACAAGACCTTCATGTGGCCCGCCGCCTTCTGGGAAAAGCTCTACGAGCCGATCATCCGCCATGCCGCAGGTCTGGGTTCTCTCTCCGGACAGGCCGACCCGGACGTCTACGACAAGGGTTTCCTGCACTGTGATCTGCTGGTGATCGGCGCGGGGCCTTCGGGCCTGATGGCCGCGCTGACTGCCGGACGGGCGGGACGCGACGTTATCCTGGCGGATGAGGATTTCCGCATGGGCGGGCGCCTCAACAGCGAAACCCATTCCATCGACGACCAGCCGGGGGCCAACTGGGCCGCTGCCAGCGTCGCCGAACTCGCCAGCCTGCCCAACGTCCGGCTGATGCACCGCACCACCGTGATCGGCGCGTTTGATCACGGCATCTATGGAGCTGTCGAGCGGATCAGTGACCATCTCTTCCGCCCCGATCCGGGCAAGCCGCGGCAGGTGCTCTGGCGCATCTATGCGGGCCAGACGATCCTCTGCGCCGGGGCCACCGAACGCCCCATCGCCTTTGACAATAACGACCGTCCCGGCATCATGCTGGGATCGGCGATCCGCACTTACGTGAACCGCTTTGCGGCCACCCCTGCACGGCGGGTCACGCTTTTCACCAACAATGACGACGGCCACCGCACCGCCCGCGACCTGCAGGCGAAAGGCATCCACATCTGCGCCGTCGTGGACGTGCGACCCGATGCGCCCCGCAGCCTCGGACTTCGAAGTGCTCCGCGGCGCGCAGGTCACCGACACCAGTGGCCGTCTTGGTCTCACCTTCGTCGAGGTGCGGCAGGCGGATGGCAGCACGCGCACCATCGAATGCGGCGCTTTGGGGGTCTCTGGCGGCTGGAACCCGAACGTGCATCTGACCTGCCACCAGCGCGGCCGCCCGGTCTGGAACGAAGCGATCGCCGCCTTCGTGCCGGGCGGAATGCTGCCACCGGGCATGCGCGTCGCCGGGGCCGCCAATGGCGAGATGTCTACCGCCGCCGCCCTTCGCAGCGGTATGGAAGCGGCACGCAAGGCGCTGCAGTCTCAAAGGGCGCACGCCGAGCCTGCCCCAGGCCGAAGATGCCGCCCTAAACATCGCTCCCTTCTGGTATGTCGAAGGCTGCTCCCGCGCCTGGCTCGACCAGCAGAACGACGTGACCGTGAAGGACATTAAGCTCAGCCACCAGGAAGGCTTCCGTTCCGTCGAGCATCTCAAGCGCTACACAACACTGGGCATGGCCACGGATCAGGGCAAGACCTCCAACATGGGTGGGCTTGCGATCATGGCGGAGCTTGCGGGCAAGTCGATCCCCGAGGTCGGCACCACAATGTTCCGCCCGCCCTATACCCCCACCGCCATCGCCGCCTTCGCAGGCCGCGCCGTGGGCCGGGACTTCCACCCGACCCGCAAGACGCCCAGCCACAGATGGGCCGAGGAACAGGGCGCCGTCTTTGTCGAGGTCGGCAACTGGCTGCGCGCGCAATGGTTCCCGCGCGAGGGCGAGACCCACTGGCGCCAAAGCGTCGACCGCGAAGTGCTGGCCACGCGCCGCTCCGTAGGCGTCTGCGATGTCACCACGCTGGGCAAGATCGACGTGCAGGGGACGGATGCCGCCGAGTTCCTCAACCGCATCTATTGCAATGGTTTCGCCAAGCTGCCTGTGGGACGCTGCCGCTACGGGCTGATGCTCCGCGAAGACGGCATCGCAATGGACGACGGCACCGCAGCCCGTCTGGCCGAAGATCACTTCGTCGTCACCACCACCACAGCCAACGCGATCAGCGTCTACCGCCACATGGAATTCGTGCGTCAGTGCCTCTTTCCCGACCTCGATGTGCAGATGATCTCCACCACGGAAGCCTGGGCGCAATATGCATCGCAGGGCCCAAATCCCGCGCGCTGCTGCGCAAGATCGTCGACCCCGCCCATGACCTTTCCAACGAGGCCTTCCCCTTCATGGCCTGTGGCGAGATCACCATCTGCGGCGGCCTGCGCGCAAGGCTCTTCCGCATCTCCTTCAGCGGCGAGTTGGCCTATGAAATTGCCGTACCCACCCGTTACGGAGATGCTCTGATCCGGCGGATCATGGCGGCGGGCGCGGAATTCGACGTCGACCCCCTATGGCACCGAAGCGCTTGGCGTCCTGCGCATCGAAAAGGGTCACGCCACCGGCAATGAACTCAACGGCACCACCACGGCGGAAACGCTCGGGCATGGGCCGCATGGTCAGCACCGCCAAGGACAGCATCGGTGCGGTGCTCTCCCGCCGCGCTGGCATGACCGGCCCCGGCACCCTGCGGCAGGTCGGCCTCAAGCCGGTCAACGCCGGGCGATCCGGTGCCTGCAGGCGCGCATCTGATGACCGCCGATGGCCCCGTCGATGCCGCGAATGATCAGGGCTACGTGACCTCCTCGTGTTTCTCCCCGCACCTCGGCCACCAGATTGCCCTTGCCTTCCTCAAGGACGGGCACGAGCGGATGGGAGAGACCCTGCGTCTGGTCAGCCCGCTGACGGGTGTTGAAACCAAGGTCGAGGTCGTGAGTCATCACTTCATCGACCCCGAAGGAGACCGCCTGCGTGCATGATCTTGCCCCCCTCACAGCGCTTGGCGGCACCGAACCGCGGGTCGAGACCATCGGCACCGTGACGCTTACCGAGGTGCCGGGCCTCGCTCTTGCCTCCGTAACCGCCCGTCTGGGTCGCGAAGCCGACTGCGCCAAGGGATTGCGGACGCTGCTCGACGCCGACCTGCCGGGACCCGGCCGGGCAGCTTTGGCCTCGCCTCTGTCCGCGGTCTGGATGGGCGCGGACCAGTGGATGATCGGGGCGCCCTACGACAGCCATGAAGACCTTGCGGCACGGCTCAAGACCAGATTGAAGAACTTGGCTTCGGTCACCGAACAATCCGACGGATGGGTCTGCTTTGATGTCACCGGCGCAGCAGTTGTCGCGATGTTCGAACGCCTCTGCGCGGCACCTGTCCGCCGCATGCAGGCGGGCGATGCGCTACGCAGCACGATCCACCAGATGGGGTGCTTCGTGATCTGCGGCGCGCCGGGCGCGCATATCCGCGTGCTCGGGCCCCGCTCTTCTGCCGGGTCGCTTCATCACGCGCTGGTGCAGGCGGCAGTCTCCATCGCCTAGGTAACGCCCTTGGCGGCCTTGTATTCCGGCTTGTCCCAGAGCCGGTTGTCCAGCACGTCCGCCATGACGTCCACGGCGGCGATCACATCCGCTTCATCGAGGAAAAGCGGCGTAAAGCCAAAACGCATGACGTTCGGCGCCCGGAAATCCCCGATCACGCCGCGATCGATCAGAGCCTGCATCGCGGCATAGCCGTGTTGATAGGTGAAAGCGACCTGGCTGCCGCGCTGCGCCCCCTCGCGCGGGCTGTTGAGCGTCAGGGCGGGGCATCGCGCCTCCACTTCGCGGATGAAACGCTCAGAGAGGCGCAGCGACGCCGCGCGCACCTCGGCCATGGTGATCCCGTCCCAGACCGACAGCGCCGCCTCCAGCGCGGTCATCTGCAGCACCGGTGGCGTGCCCACGCGCATCCGGTCGATGCTGCGGGCGGGACGGTAATTCAGATCGAAGGCGAAAGGCGCATCATGCCCCAGCCACCCCGCGAGTGACGGCTCCACCTTGTCGATGAGATCGGCGCGCACATAGATGAAGGCCGGCGCGCCCGGCCCGCCATTGAGGTACTTGTAGGTGCAGCCGACCGCGAATTCGCAGTTCGACCCGGCAAGATCGACCTCAAGCGCCCCGGCGCTGTGCGCGAGATCCCAGAGCATCACCGCGCCAGCGGCATGGGCCTGCGCCGTTACCGCCGCCATGTCGTGCATCTTGCCGGTGGAGTAGCCGACCTGCGTCAGCATCACGACGGCGACGCTCTCATCGATTGCCGCCATGACCTCCTCATGCGGCACGGTGCGCAACTCGAAACCGGCATCCTTCAGCCGCACGAGCCCTTCGGCCATGTAGAGATCGGACGGGAAATTGCCCGTATCCGACAGGATCACCCGCCGCTCTGGCCGCATCGCGAGGCCGGCCGAGAGTGCCTGAAACACCTTGATCGAGAGCGTATCGCCCATCACGACGCTCCCCTCCGGCGCGCCGATCATGCCCGCGATCCGGTTGCCCACCCGCGCGGGCTGCGCCATCCAGCCGCTCTTGTTCCAGCCGCGGATCAGCTCGCCGCCCCATTCCGCCGTCACGGCCTGCTGCACCGCCGCTGCCACGCCCTTGGGCAGCGGACCCAGTGAATTCCCATCGAGGTAGATCACTCCTTCCGGCATCTCGAACAAATGCTTTCGCGGCAATGTCATGCTCACAATCCTCCTCGCAGGTGCCAAAGTTCCGGGAACAGTTCCACTTCCAGCATCCGGCGTAAATAGGTGACGCCACTGGTGCCGCCGGTGCCACGCTTGAACCCGATCACCCGCTCCACGGTGGTGACATGGTTGAAGCGCCAGCGCCGGAAGTAATCCTCGAGATCCACCAGCTTCTCCGCCAGTTCGTAGAGCATCCAGTATCCGGAGGGGTCGCGGTAGACGATCGTCCATGCCTCGATGACCGCAGGATCGGACACATGCGGGGTATCCATCCGGTAGACCTCAGGCGCGAAACGCAGCCCCAGCCCGGCCTCGAGGCTGCGCAGCGCCACATGGTAGAGCGAGGGCTGCGTGAGTTCATGCTCCAGCATCCGGTGCAACTCGGGGCGGTGCTCATGTACCTTCATCATCGCCCTGTTGCGATTGCCCAGAAGATATTCGATCAGCCGGTACTGATGCGACTGGAACCCCGAAGACGCCCCGAGCGAAGCCCGGAATGTCGTGTAATCGCTGGGCGTCATCGTGCGCAACACATCCCAGGCATTGTTAAGCTGTTCGAAGATCCGCGCCACCCGCGCCAGCATCTTGAAGACCTGATCCGCCTTGCCCTGCCGCATCAGGTCCCGTGCGGCGTTCAGCTCATGCAGGATGAGGCGCATCCACAGTTCGGATGTCTGGTGCTGCACGATGAAGAGCATCTCGTCATGCGCTTCGGACAATGGCTTCTGCGCGCCAAGCAGCGCATCCATGCCCAGATAATCGCCGTAGCTCATGTCCTTGGCAAATGACATCTTGGCACCGTCTCCGGCCGGATCGTAAGCGTCGGTCATGTCCTTTTCCTCCCCTGGCGGCGAAGGCAGACGCCGGGCCGCTACATCGTTCTGATGTCCGTCTTACGTCACCCGAGTGGCTTCCGGCCATCCCGGCGGCAGGTTTTTCAGACAATCCCAGATCCCAGGCGTCAGGTCGTGCGGACCCGCGCCCCGCCGGGGATCGTGCGTGGTGCGCCGTTTGTGCTCTCGACGCCCAGTCCCGCCACCGCCTTGTAGCGCGCCGCATGGTCGGCCAACTCCTGATGCGGGATGACATCTTCGATCCGGTCGAACTGCCCTCCGCAACGCGCCTCCACCACGTCCAGAATGCTGTCCGGACCGGCCACGCGGTTGGCGAAAACCACCTGTGACGCCATCGGGCGCGTCTCGCGCTCATAGGTCTCCAGCGCGGCAGCGCCAACTCCATGATCGAGAAACGCCCTCCCGATCCGGCGCGCGTCGAGGATCGCCGAGCCCGCGCCGTTCGAGCCCACCGGATAGGCGGGATGGGCCGCATCGCCCATCAGTGTCACCGCCCCTTCAGTCCAGCGCGCAAGCGGGTCCCTGTCGACCATCGGATACTCGTAGACCTGCCCGGCCCCCCGGATCAGGCCGGGCACGTCGAGCCAATCGAAGATCATCGCCTTAAAGCGCGGCAGGAAATCCGCCAGCCGTGCCTTGCGGTTCCAGTCCTCCTTGCGCCAGATGTGGGTGGCATCGAACTTCAGCGTCGCGATCCAGTTGATCGTCGCCTTGCCGCTTGCGGGATCCTGCGCGCTGATCGGGTAGGTCACGAAACGCAGCCCGTCATGGCCGATCATCGCCATGGTCGCGCCCGACTTGAAGGGGGCGGCCTCGGTCATCCCGCGCCACATGATCGTCCCACCCCAGACCGGAGGACCCTCCTGAGGCGCGATCTGTCGCCGGATCGCCGAATGCAGCCCATCCGCGCCGATGACGACCGAACCAAGTTCCTCGCGCCGATGACCGGCCGCATCGGCAAGCCACAATCGCACACCATCCTGCGTGTTTTTGAACCCCGTGGCCCGCCAGCCGCAGACGATGCAATCCGGTCCCGCCCGCCGCAAAACCTCGTGATAGAGCAGCATCAGCAGCCTGCCGCGATGCACCGAATACTGCGGCCAGGCGTATCCGGCCGCCAGCCCCCGCGGCTCGGTCCAGATGGTCAGGCCGCGTTTGGAATAAAGCCCGTATTCGCGGGTGCGCACACCGATTTCGTCAAGACGCTCACCCAGTCCCATGTCGATCAACTCGCGCACCGCCACCGGCTGCAAGTTGATCCCTACGCCAAGCGGTTCGATCTTTTCGCGCGCCTCATAGATCCGGAACGGCACGCCGATTTCATGACAGGTCAGCGCCAATGCCAGCCCGGCAATTCCACCTCCCGCAATCAGGACGGTCATGTTGCGGAACCGGAGCGTCGGAACCTTTGCCCTGACAGGCCAGTCAAGTCGCTTACTTGCCGCACTTGCACACCTTCAACCGGACACGAGCCGGTGTCCTCGCCCAAGCCCACGGGACCAGAAATGCTCCGGAACATGCGCGTCTTTCTTGTTGCGGCGCATATGCAGATGCTGTCACAAACAGAGAGCGGCATTTGCGAGTTGCCAATTCATTTGAAATCAGTTTTTCGTTTTGGGCAATGCAGATATTATTTCGATGGATCAAGAGGCTCGGCACAGGCGGTCCTGACACGCGGGACGACCCTGAACCCCCTGCGGTGAACGGATCGGCCCCGCAACCCGCCGCTTGCGGAACAGACCGGAAATCGACTTCCGCACGCCTGTCGCAAACGGAACTTGCACCTTCCTGCGAGAAGGCAACGCGCGAAGCCCGCGTTGAGACCCCATCCGAAGCCACCTCCCCTTCTCCGGCTACCACACGCGAAGCCTTCGATCTGGCCATGTCGGAGTTTACCGATGCCGGGCGCGATCTCGTGGCGCAACTGGTCCGTTTGCAAAGCCTGCATGTGCTCACGGACAGCCATCGCCCGAACGCTCACCTGCCCGGATTTGCCGAAGACGGTGGCGACAGGCTCTTTGATGCGAAAGGTCTTGCGCGCAGCGAAGATGCCATTCGCCTGATGCGGCAGATCACATTTCTGGTGCCAAACCGGGTCTACAGCCGCCCGGGTCCTGAACCGGAAGGCGACGTGGCAGAACAAAGGCACGCAACCGACCTGCAGGCGGCAGCGCATAATATCGGGCTTCTTACGAACGAAATGCGCCGGACGTTGAACAATCTTTCGGTCGACATCAGCGACATGGCCGTCAGCGTCTTTCAGGGCAAGCCTTCGCCGTCCGAAAGGTCGCGGCTGCTTGGGATTGCCAGCGATGTGCGCCTCGACATCGCGGGCGGGCTGCTTGCGGGCGGTATGGACCAGAATCTGGTCGCGGCACTGACCCATCTCGATGCCGACGTCATCGCGGCGATCGCAGCCGATCTGCCATAGCGCCAGCAGGCGGCGCCGGTCCCTTGCCTGCTCAGACACCCGCGGCATCGCGCGGGCTTCTTCTGCGCGGCGAGCCCGCCGCAAAGCTCGGCCCACCCCAAAGCACCAAGGATCACAGGGGGCCCGCGAACAGGTCCACGCACATGAAAAAAACCGCGCCTTTTCGGCGCGGCTTTCGTCTTTTCGTTTCATGAACCCGACCGAACAAGCCGGATCGGATCGCCGCCGGATCAGGCCGCCTTGCGCTTCTTTCGACGCGCCATAAAGCCCAGTCCACCAAGTCCTGCAAGCAGCAGCGGCATTGCGGCGGGCACCGGAACCGGCGTTGCGGAGGTCACGACGCGGATCCAGTCGCCCGGTTCGGTGACACGCATTGAAACGCGGATGGTGTTTAGGCCCGTGATCTCATAGCCGTCTTGGTTGCCCAGACCCGTTCCGTTGTTGCTTTCGATCCCGCGGGCTGTAAAGGGCGCGGCAGGGCCAGACCCCGGGAAAAGGAGCGTATAATTGCTGCCGGGTGCGCCCAATTCAAACGTGCTCGCAGCCTCACGGGTGCCCCCGCTGTCCGACATCACGCCGAGGATCGCGCCGGAGAAGGTGAATACCACACCGCCGTGAGTCCCGAGGGTGCCGCCGGCGGTGTTGAGGAAGATCATGTGGCTGTCAACGAAGCTGCCCGCAGCAATCGAGCCGCCGCCATCGATGGCATGTGCGATAGTCGTTGTCACGCCCTGTGCCTCGTTGAACGCCTGCATGCCCGTGTTCGTTACGGCATCGTCGAGAACATTGGCAGGTGCCGCAATCAAGGCTGCCGCGGTGCCGAGGTTCGAGTTGCCTTGTGTCTCCACCACACTGATGACCGCCGCCGAGGACATGGTCGCTCCCGACAGCGCGAACGCCGCGGCGCCAAGTAGTCTGGAAAACTGCATTATAATTCCTTTCGATACAAAAAAGTTTGCCATCCAAACGTAGCGAAATTTCACCTTCCCCCCAAGTGTAAAAAGTCAAATTTTTTCTATTTTTGGCCTTGGTTTTGTCACTTTTCCGGAGATTCAAGAATTTCTTCAACTCATGGCTGAAATATGGCAGGGGCTGTCCCCTGAGGTACAGATCAAGGCGCATTCCTCCATTCGAAACGATCGTCGATTCGGTTCAATAATCCTCGCGGATTGCCCTTTCGCGCGTGAGTCATTAGGTGGTAACGGAACGCGTTTTTATTGGAGAGACCCCCATGGCCGCCTATCAATACGTCTATCACATGTCCGGTGTCTCCAAGACCTACCCCGGCGGCAAAAAGTGTTTTGAAAACATCCACCTGAACTTCCTGCCCGGCGTGAAGATCGGTGTCGTGGGCGTCAATGGTGCGGGTAAATCGACGCTGCTGAAGATCATGGCCGGGCTCGACAAGGACTTCCAGGGCGAGGCCTGGCATGCCGAAGGCGCCACCGTCGGTTACCTGCCGCAGGAACCCAAGCTCGACGCCTCCCTCACCGTGCGCGAAAACGTCATGCTGGCCGTGGCCGACAAGAAGGCCATTCTCGACCGCTACAATGAACTGGCGATGAACTACTCCGACGAGACCGCCGACGAGATGGCCAAGCTGCAGGACCAGATCGACGCCGACAACCTCTGGGATCTGGACAGCCAGATCGACGTCTCCATGGAGGCCCTGCGCTGCCCGCCCGATGACGCCGATGTCACCAAGCTTTCGGGCGGTGAGGCGCGGCGCGTGGCCCTCTGCAAGCTGCTGCTCGAAGCGCCCGACATGCTGCTCCTCGACGAGCCCACCAACCACCTCGACGCCGAAACCATCGCCTGGCTTCAACAGCACCTCATTGATTACAAAGGCACAATCCTGATCGTCACCCACGACCGCTACTTCCTCGACGACATCACCGGCTGGATCCTGGAACTCGACCGCGGCCGCGGCATCCCCTATGAGGGCAACTACTCCGCCTGGCTCGAACAGAAGGCCAAGCGCCTCGCGCAGGAAGCCCGCGAGGACAAGTCCAAGCAGAAGACGCTGGAGCGCGAACTTGGAATGGATGCGCCAGGGTGCCAAGGCGCGGCAGGCCAAATCGAAGGCGCGGATCAACGCCTACAACGACCTCGCCGAACAATCCGAGCGCGAAAAACTCACCCGCGCGCAGATCGTCATCCCCAACGGCCAGCGCCTCGGCAACAAGGTGATCGAGGTCAATGGCCTCACCAAACACATGGGCGACAAGCTCCTGATCGAGGACCTCGACTTCTCGCTGCCGCCGGGCGGCATCGTCGGCGTGATCGGTCCCAACGGGGCGGGCAAATCCACGCTCTTCAAGATGCTGACGGGTCAGGAAAAGCCCGACGCAGGCACGATCGAATTCGGCGACACGGTGGATCTGTCCTACGTCGACCAGTCGCGCGACGACCTCAAGCCCGGCGATACCGTCTGGCAGGCGATCACCGGGCGGCGCGGAGCTGATCAAGCTCGGCGACGCCGAGGTCAACTCCCGCGCCTATTGCTCGTCCTTCAACTTCAAGGGCGGCGACCAGCAGAAGAAGGTCGACCTGCTCTCGGGCGGCGAGCGCAACCGCGTGCACATGGCGCGGCTCCTGAAAGAGGGCGGCAACGTGCTCCTCCTCGACGAGCCCACCAACGATCTCGACGTCGAAACCCTGCGCGCGCTGGAAGACGCTCTGGTGGATTTCGCCGGCTGCGCCGTGGTCATCTCCCACGACCGGTTCTTCCTGGACCGCATCTGCACGCATATTCTGGCGTTTGAAGGCGAAGCCCATGTGGAATGGTTCGAAGGCGGGTTCACGGAGTATGAAGAGGACAAGAAGCGGCGGCTTGGGGCGGACGCCCTGGAGCCGAAGCGCTTGAAGCATAAGAAATTTGTCCGGTAGGACGGGTTTCTTGGGATATCCCGCTTGGGTCGACGCGAACGACGAAAGCGGGTGCGAAGCACCTGCGTGCGGCACTAAAGATGGGAAGAGATGCAAGAAGCGCGCTGTCGCTTCTTATTCTCTCCGAAAGACGAGGTCCACTCTTCGAGATTTCCGAAAATGGACACGTCATTAAAGTCGGCCCAGAACTCAAAGCAATGCCAGTTGAAAAGCGAGAGATTTTCACTCGCGTAGGGATCGCCAAAGCATCAACTTTCGCAGGATTTGCGGTGAACACGACACCGAAGTCTTTAAGGAAATAGAAACACAGTCGGTCACATTGGACGCTCGTACGGCTTTAATCGTTGCTATCAGGGCGATGTCTTTCGAATGGTATCGCAAGTGCGTGATGGTAGAGATACAGCTTGCCCTTCTAAAGCATTTGGGCGCCACTCCAGACAAACACAAATTGGACTTCGCCAAAAGTGTTCTGAAGGGGGCAAGCATGGCGGTCGACGAAAACATCAACAAGCTTAGAACCTACTTTTCCGCCCTACATCGGAATCAATTTGATACTCTTTGGTACACTGCAGCAAAATTTCAGAAGAAAATCCCTTTTGCTTGCACTGGTAGCTTTGAGCCAGAATGGGACCAAAATGGAAACTACCTTTTCAAATCAGATCCAATGAAAACTAAATGGAATTCAGTTAGTATGCTTGTCGGCAACGTTGGCGGAGAGGGCTATGCTATTTTTTCTGGTTACCAACGGTATCAAAAGCATCGGGCGGATAAATTCTTTGCTCAATCAACACGAACTCAAAAACATTTTCGTCTGATATTTTGACGTTGTGTTTGGCTTTTAGTGAGAACGTTTTCTTGCGGGAATCGTGGCACAACAACTTACGAGCAGAAGATCGTTCCGTGATTAAGTCGCTTTCAATAAGCGGAGTATTGGAAGGCATCCGAAACCCTGAAAATCTCAAGTTGCGGATCGAGATGGACGAAAATCCTGCAGTCAAAGTACAGACTAGCTGGTAGATAGCCCCCGACCGCGGGTCGAAGGCCGTCTTGCAATCGCTCCGGTGGAGCGATTGAGGCCGCAGAGGGCTGAAAGCCCCGGGGGAGACGCAGTCGCCCCCGCCCAGGGGGCGTCTGGCGGCGCAACGCACGTGGCGGTGCAATCGTTCGGGTCGGGGCGCCCAAACGCGGGGCGTTTCTGCGGTGCGCCGTTTCAACGTTTGAATTGACGGCCCACCCGGATACCCTCCCCCCATGCAGCATCATCGACATCCTCGTGAACTGCCCCACCCTCGAGACCGCCGAGGCCATCAGCGCCGCGCTGATCGAACAGCGCCTCGTCGCCTGCTCCAACCTCTACGCCCCGATCCAGTCCACCTACCGCTGGCAAGGCAAGCTGGAGCACGCGCAGGAACACCCGCTCCTGCTGAAAACCCGCCCCGAGCTTGGCGACGCGGTCGAGGCCGCCGTCCGCCGCCTGCACCCCTATGAGGTCCCCTCGATCCTGCGCATCGAGGTCACGGCCAATGCCGACTACATCGCCTGGGTGCACGCGGAGACCCGCGACCCCTAGAACTCGATCCCCGCCGAACTGTAGCGCGACTCCGCCGCTAATCTTGCGGATGCGTTCATGCACGTCGTGGTCCATGTCCGACATCGCCCGCGTGGGCCTGCGTCTCGTCCTGCGCCTTCGGAGCACAAGCACAACGGCCAGCAGCGCGGCCAAAGCTCCAACACCTTGCATTCCGGTCATTTGCCTCTCTCCCGCTCAGAACTGGAAGGTCTGTACGATCCGCGCGGGCCGGACGTTCTCGCCGTCGATGCGCACGCTTTCCTGTCCGGTGTCCACCGGGCCGATCTGCAGCCGCGCGAGGATCTGCTTGCGGTGCTCCTCCGTCACGCGGTTCTTGGCGCATTCCCCGGTCTCGTTCCAGAGGCTCTGCGAGATGCCGGTGGACACGGCCCAGGTGATCGCCGCAGGCTGCACGTCGCTGCCGGAAATGAGCTCATCGGCCTCCAGCGTCTTGAGCATCTCCGCCATGATCTCGAAGGTCTCGCGGAAGGTGACATTGGCCATCTGCTTCTCGGTCTCCGTCGCCTGCCCGTCGTTCATGCATTTGCGCGCGACAAACAGCCAGTCATGCACCATATAGGCCGGTGCATAGCCCCAGGGGTTCAGCCCCTTTACCGGCTGCACGAGGCGCGGGATGCTGCCCCCGTCGGTGTACATCCACTCCGGCGTGACCTCGACCACGCTCATTGCGGTGGCCTGCGGGCTGCGGGTGAATTTCAGCGAATTGGACTGGCCGGGGAAGTTCGGCACATAGACGAAACGCCCGTCGCCGAAACTGCCGCTGTCGCCGCCCACCCACATCACGAGAACCGTGCCATCGAAAGTGCCGGGCTTCGCCTCCTCGTAGACGGCGGTGCCGCAGGCGGAGAGCATCAAGAAAAAGGACATCAAAACGAATCTGAACATATGCGTCCCCATGGAAATGCTGGGATGGGTACGTTGAGGGTACAACCAAAGCACGAAGAAATCAAAGCACAGAAGCACGGACGTTTCCTGCGCTCCGGGATCCAATCAGCTTGCTGGTCAGTTGAGGATGGATCAAACCTGTTCCAACGCGTCGAAAGGACATTCCATGCTGCGTCTTCTGCCTCTCTTGCTACTCCCAATCCTCGCAGCCTGCACCGGCGGGCAGTACCGTGACGAAAGCGCGCCGATCGTCGCCCAGGCCAATTTCGACGCGACGCGCTACCTCGGGACATGGTTCGAGATCGCCCGCTACCCCGTGCCGTTTCAGGAAGGCTGCACCGCTGTCACGGCGACCTATGGCCCGGTGGACGCCGACACGATCAGCGTGCTCAACACCTGCCACGAAGATACGCCGGACGGGCCGGAGCGTTCCATTTCAGGGACAGCCGATATCGTGGGACCGGGGCAATTGAAGGTCAAGTTCGCCAGCGTGCCCTTCATCGCCGCGCCCTATTGGGTGCTCTGGATCGATCCGGCCTATCGGACCGCGGTGGTGGGCGTGCCCTCCGGGCGCGCCGGATGGATCCTCGCCCGGACACCCGTCATCGATCCCGCCACCAGGTCCAGGGCGGAAGCAGCCTTGCTGGCCAATGGTTATGACCCGGCCTTGCTGGTCAATACGCCGCAAGAAAGGGAGTAGTCGGGCGGCATCGTCTTGACCCATGTCAAGGTAGGGCACGGGTGGCGGCTGTAGGGTTCGGGGGTAAGGATCGAGGAGACCAAAATGAGCCATACCCCCCACGAACTTGTTGCCGATTTTCCCGACAAGGCAGCGCAGATTCAAAAGTTGCGCGAAAACGACGCCCACTTCCGCAAACTTGCCGACGCCTATCACGAGGCCAACAGAGCCGTGCACCGGGCGGAAACCAATGTCGAGCCGACCGACCAGTTGCATGAAGCGGAGTTGCGCAAGCAGCGGATGCGTCTCAAGGACGAGATTGCGGCAATTCTGAACAAGGCATGAAAAATCGGGCCGGCAGGGCCGGCCCGTCAAGCCGCAGACGCCACCGAGGAAGAGAGAAAAGGTGGGCCTTGCTCTAGTTGATGTCTTGGCATGTGGTCTAGAACACACCCGATCTGCGATGGGAGTAACACCGCTGCTGACAGGATCATTAGATACCGCTATGCACCGGGCGTCTGTGATGTTGTTCACACAAGATCCTCCCGCGGCGCTTAAAACGACTACGGCAGCTTTGCGTGCGCAGGTTTCGGTTGCAATCCGTCCTGAGCAATGTGTGCCTCAATCTACAGCTTGGCCTGGCCGGTCTCCGATTGGGTGCGGTCGTCATTTCGCACCAATTTTACTCAAGAATGACGATCTTAGTGTCGGGATGGCGCCTTCCGACTGCGATTTCCCCACATCGATTCATCGCTTGTAAACCCTTTCCCGATACCAAGTCGGTACGGAGGTGTTTATGGCAATCTGTTCGATGATCCTGGGTGGCCTGGTAGGTTTCTTTGCGTTCCTCTGCGCCTATTTGCTCTTGGACGTATCCTTCCTCACGGCGCTTGGTCTCTATGCGTCGGTTGGCGGCACCTTCAGCATTTCTCTCCTAACGCTCTTGCTGGCCCGTGGTGAAATCGGCGAACGCGTTCAACGGTCTCGCGTTCCATCACGCAAGCGCGGACGGCCGGAGACGATGACAGTGCAAACTCAGAACTAGGCCTTCAAGCCAACGGGTCATGCGAAACGAAAGCGTCGCATGACACCTCTCGGTGTCTTGACTCAGCGTCCAAACCAGCCGGGCGATCAGCGGGAAGTCGTTGTCCTGTTCCGTTCCAAGACGCTTGGCCGTCTCACCTCTTCGGCGCCCCCCAGTCCGATGGTGTCAGGTATATGTCACTTCCAAAGCAAGCGGTTACTCTTGCAGCATCAAGAAGGCCTTCCAGCCCATCATTCGGTAATATCTGGACAACAGCCACTGCGTTGCGTTTCTCGATCCCTGCCGTAGATTTCGGCCCGATTGGATACGTCGACGTGGCGGAAAGCCGCAAAGCCTGACGCGCCAAGTCACTGAAATATGAGGATAAATTCCCGAAATAGCGGCACATCTGACATCATCGCAAATCGCAAAGTGACAGAAAGTAAAAAACCACCCGGCGGTACAGGTGGTTTTCAGGTGCAACTGATGAAGTGGCCTATCCTGTCACCCAGATCAGAGCAGCACATGCCAGACGAGCAAGCTCGGCGCGAGGAATGCAAAAGCGATGAGAAAGAGCTTCGCAGCGTGAGTAACCTTGCCGAACTTGCCGTTGCCAAGCGCCCCTTCGCCATAGCCCAGCGCGGATGACAGAACAGCATAGCCACGTGCCTCGCGCCGGATGTTCTCCAACTGGATCGACCGCATGGCCGCTTCGTAAACAGCAGCCTGCCGTTCCTTTTCGCTCAGCTGGGTCTCAAGATTTTCCATATTGCTCATTTAATTCCAAACTCCCTCGAACTCGAAAGGTACATGGGGTGCGACCGGTCAAAGTCCACCCTGTAACACGAAAAAAGGCCGGCTCGGATGCCGGCCTTTCCCGCCTTTCCGATCCTACGGATCAGTTCAGCGCCTTGTCCGTGATCGCATGGGTCCAGGCACCTTCAGGCGCCTTCGAGATGACCGGATCCGATCCGCCCGCCAGCAGCGACGCCACCGTGCGCTCGTAGTCCGCCGGATCGAGCGCTCCGTTGCTGCCTGCGGTCAGCTTGGCGATCTCGCCCATCATGCGCTTCTGGTGCTCCTCTGTCTGGGCACCGCTGGCATCGTTGTCGAGAACGATTTCAGCCGCCTCATCCGGGTTCGCTTCCGCATATTTCCAGCCCTTCATCGAGGCCCGCACGAAACGCACCATCTTGTCCTCGAACGCCGGGTCCGCGAGCCTCTCTTCCAGCACATAGAGCCCGTCTTCCAGCGTCGCCACGCCCTGATCCTCATATTTGAACACGGTCAGATCGTCCGGCGTCAGTCCTGCGTCGATCACCTGCCAATACTCGTTGTAGGTCATGGTCGATACACAGGCCGCCTGCCCTTGCAGCAACGGATCGACATTGAAACCCTGTTTCAGGACGGTCACGCCTGCGTCCGATCCATCCGTGGGAATACCCAGCTTGCCCATCCAGCTCAGGAAGGGAAACTCGTTGCCGAAGAACCATACGCCCAGCGTCTTGCCCGGGAGATCTTCGGTGGTTTCCACACCAGCATCCTTGCGGCAGGTCAGCATCATGCCGGAGGATTTGAACGGCTGCGCGATGTTCACCATCGGCAGCCCCTTCTCCCGCGCCGACAAGGCCGAAGGCATCCAGTCCACGGTCACATCGGCGCCGCCACCCGCCAGCACTTGCGTCGGCGCGATGTCCGGGCCGCCCGGCTTGATCGTGACGTTGAGCCCCTCTTCCTCGTAGAACCCCTTGTCGAGCGCCACGTAATAGCCCGCGAACTGCGCCTGCGTGACCCATTTCAGTTGCAGCGTCACATCGTCCGCCGCTTGCGCTGCGACGCCCCAAAGGCCCAGCGCGGCGCCGGTCATCACTGTCGTCAATCTTTTCATGATACTCTCCATTGTTGGTGGTCTTTTTTTGTTGTCTCAGTGTCGTTGCGACGGATGCCAGAAGGTCACGGCGCGTTCGATGAGCACGATGCTACCGTAAAACGCGGAGCCCGCAATCGCCGCGACGACAATCTCCGCCCAGACAAGATCGAGCGCAAGCTGTCCCACCGAAGTGGAGATGCGAAATCCCATCCCGCGAACGGGGGAGCCGAAAAATTCGGCAACGATCGCCCCGATCAGCGCCAATGTGCTCGCGATCTTGAGCCCGTTGAAAACAAAGGGCATTGCCGCGGGCAGCCGCAACTTGCGCAGCGTCGTCCAGTAGTCCGCGGCATAGGTTCGCATCAGGTCGCGCTCCATCGCGGAAGCCGCACTGAGGCCCTGAACCGTGTTGACGAGTACCGGAAAGAACACCATGACGACCACGACCGCCGCTTTGGACTGCCAGTCGAAGCCGAACCACATGACGAGAATCGGCGCCATGCCGATCACTGGCAGGGCCGCCACGAAGTTGCCCACCGGCAAGAGGCCCCGCCGCAGGAAATCGAACCGGTCCGCCAGAATGGCCGTCACGAAAGCGGCACTACAACCAATGATATAACCACTCATCGCGCCCTTGATCACGGTCTGCACGAAGTCCTCCCAGAGGATGCCCGTGGAGGAGGCAAAGCGCGCGGCGATGGCCGAGGGTGCGGGCAGCAGGACCGGGCTCACCTCGAGCCCCCGCACCAGCCCCTCCCAGATCACGATCACCGTCACCCCGAAGATCAGCGGCACCGCCAGCGATGCAGCCCGCGAGGGCGGGCCTTTGGCGATCCTAGCATTGATCCACCATCCGATGATCCATGCGCCCAGTGCCATCGCCAGCCAGATCATGCCATCCCCATGCGCTTGAGCACGAGCCGCTGCAAAAGCCCGATGATGCCGACCAGAAGTGCCGCCAGCGTCGCCGCCATGATCAGTGCCGACCAGATCTGGATGGTTTGCCCGTAGTAGCTTCCCGCCAACAATCGAGCACCAAGCCCCGCGACCGCCCCTGTGGGCAACTCGCCGACGATGGCGCCCACCAGCGAGGCCGCCATGGCAATCTTCAGCGACGTGAAGAGATAGGGCACCGAAGACGGCAAACGCAGCTGCCAGAAGGTCTGCCCACCCGAAGCATTCCAGGTGCGCATCTGGTCGAGCTGCATCGCTTCGGGGCTGCGCAGCCCCTTGACCATGCCCACGACCACCGGGAAGAACGACAGATACATGGAAATCATCGCCTTCGGCAGCAGCCCTGAAATCCCCGCTGCGTTCAGCACCACGATGATCATCGGCGCCACGGCCAGAATGGGCACCGTCTGGCTGGCAATGACCCAAGGCATCACCGACATGTCCATCGTGCGGTTGTAGACGATCCCGACCGCCAGCGCGATGCCGAGCGCTGTTCCCAGCGCGAACCCCAGCAGCGTGGCGCTCAGCGTGACCCAGGCGTGATAGATCAGCGAGCGTTTCGAGGTCACGCTCTTCTCCACCGTGGTCTCCCAAAGCTCCACCGCCACTTGATGTGGTGCGGGCAGCTTGGGCTTGTCCTGGCTCCAGGTATCGGCGACCAGCGTTCTGGCGGTCAGCACCTCGCCCGAGCGGGTTGCCCGGTCATAGGCCCAGGGCGCATTGAGCCAGATCGCCGCCAAATACCAGACCGCGAAAATCACCCCGACCACGGTCAGCACCGGCAGGACGGTCCGTTTCACGCCCGATCCTCCGGTTTCTTTTGGCCCAAAATATCCCCCCCGGAGGGTCGGATGCCGGTCGGCCGCGCGTCAGTCATCGACATGCCCCGCCCGCAACCCTTCCCGCACCCGATGCGCCACGGCGAGGAACTCGGCCGTGTCGCGAATGTCCAGCGGGCGCTCCTTCGGCAGTGGGCTCTCGATCACATCGGTGATCCGGCCCGGACGCGGAGACATCACCACGATTTTCGTGCTGAGAAAAACCGCCTCGGGGATCGAGTGCGTCACGAAGGCAATGGTCTTTTCGGTCCGCGCCCAGAGCTTCAGCAACTGCTCGTTGAGGTGATCCCGCACGATCTCGTCGAGCGCCCCGAAAGGCTCGTCCATCAAGAGGATGTCCGCATCGAAGGCCAGCGCCCGGGCGATCGACGCCCGCTGCTGCATGCCGCCCGACAATTGCCAGGGAAACTTGCGCTCGAAGCCTGACAGTTCCACCAGATCGAGCACCTTCGCGACACGTTGGTCCATATCCGCGCGGTCATACCCCATGATTTCCAGTGGCAAGCGAATGTTCCCGCCAATGGTTCGCCAGGGATAAAGCCCTGCCGCCTGAAAGACATAACCATAAGCCCGCGCCTTCCGCGCCTCCTCGGGGCTCACCCCATTGACGGTGATCCGCCCGCCCGTGGGCTGCTCGAGGTCAGCCATGCAGCGCAGAAACGTCGTCTTGCCGCAACCCGACGGCCCGATGAAGCTGACGAATTCGCCCTTGGCAATGTCCAGCGACACGTCCTTCAACGCGTGAACAGGCCCGTCATTGGTTTGGAAGGTGAGGTCGAGATTTCGGCGAGAATGACTGTATGCCTGCCAAGTCGTACCAATCAACTGCGCCACAGCTGGTTTGCAGCTTCCGCCGATGATCGAATCGCGACAAATGGCTACCCACCAATACATCACTCCGAAATTCTGCACGTGTATCGGCCATCGCGCCCGCCGACATCAGATCGCGTCTCAGACCAGTTTGCAGATGCGAGCCAAGTGACTATCACGACCTGCCCCGTCCAGACAAGACGATACCCTCGTAAGCATGCGCTGCCACAAGTGATCGACCATAGCGCCGTCCTGTCGAGTGCGGCCCAGACGCTGAACGAAACGGCACAAGATCCGCCAACGCTTTTTGGGCTCAACGCCAAGTCCTTGAAGAGGGACCGCCTTGAAGTTGCAGCAGGCTGCCGCCCGCAGGCGCTCCATACCATGCACCGTCACATAGGCACTTCGAACTGCGCAGCAAATCGGGCCTCAGCGACAAACCTGGATGATCGTCTGCCCGCAGCCCGATTCAAGCCAACGACTGGCCACGTCCGCACCGGTCGACGCATCAAGCGATCTGTCCAAGTAGCGCCATCCTAAATTGTTCCCGTCCGATCCCGTAAGCCCTTGTCTCGCGATCTGCCGTCACCCAAGCTCTAGCGCATCAAATCCCCGCCGGAATGTTCAGCGGATCGCGCTTGATCATCTTCGGTGCGGTCAGCGCCTTCCACTTGCTCAAGGCCTGCGACGCGGAGGAGAACGCCGGGCGCGGCACGAAACGCCCGCGCCCCGGATTGGGCTGCGAATTCCGCCCCCAGGCCCAGATCACCTCGCCCCGCGAGAGCGTATAGCGGCTCTGCGCCTTCACCTCGAACCCTTCGAACACGTTGTAATCCAGCACCGAATGGTGATTGCTCGGCGAAATCGTCTTGGTGATCTTCGGGTCCCAGACCACGATATCGGCATCCGCGCCCTCAACGATCGCGCCTTTCTTCGGGTAGATGTTCAGGATCTTCGCCACATTCGACGATGTCACCGCCACGAACTCATTGGGCGTCAGACGCCCGGTCTCCACGCCTTCGGTCCAGAGCACGGCAAGCCGCTCTTCCAGACCATTGGAGCCGTTGGGAATGATCCGGAAATCATTGCGCCCGGCCCGCTTCTGCTCGGTGTTGAAGGCCGCGTGATCCGTCGCCACCACCTGCAACGACCCCGCCTGCAGGCCCGCCCAGAGGCTGTCCTGATGGTCCTTGCTGCGGAACGGCGGCGACATGACGCGCCGCGCGGCATGGTCCCAGTCCTTGTTGAAATATTCGCTTTCGTCCAGCGTCAGGAACTGGATCAGCGGTTCGCCGTAGACCCGCATCCCCTTCTGCCGCGCCCGCCGGATCGCCTCATGCGCCTGCTCGCAGGACACATGCACGATGTAGAGCGGCACCCCCGCCGCATCGGCGATGGTGATGGCCCGGTTCGCCGCCTCGCCCTCGAACTCGGGGGGCCGCGAATAGGCGTGGCCCTCGGGTCCGGTGATCCCCTGGTCGAAGTACTTCTGCTGCATCTCGGCCACCAGATCGCCGTTCTCCGCATGCACCATCGGCAGCGCGCCAAGCTCGGCACAGCGCTTGAAGGAGGCGAACATCTCGTCGTCCTCGATCATCAAGGCCCCCTTGTAGGCCATGAAGTGCTTGAAGGAATTGACGCCCATGTCGACCGCGTCCTTCATCTCGTTGAAGACGTTTTCATCCCAACCTGTGATCGCCATGTGATAGCCCACATCGGAACAGATCTGCGGCGCGGACTTGCGGTGCCACTCGTTGATCGCGTTCTTGATGCTGCCATCCGCCCCCGGCAGGCAGAAATCCACGACCATCGTCGTGCCGCCCGCCGCTGCCGCCCAGGTCCCGCTCTCGAAGGTTTCCGCCGCCGTGGTGCCCATGAAGGGCATCTCCAGATGCGTATGCGGGTCGATCCCGCCGGGGATCACATAGGCACCCTCGGCGTCGATGTACTCGTCGCCCTTCAGATCCTCGCCGATCTGCCTGATCGTCTCGCCCTCGATCAACACGTCCGCTTTCCATGTCCGGTCCGCCGTGCAGACCATGCCGCCCTTGATCACCTTTGTCATGTCATCCCTCCGATTTCATCCGAAAGCACTGGTTCTTCTGGTCAGAAATATCCCGGGGGAGTCCCGTAGGGGACGGGGGCAGCGCCCCCTCAGCTTCCGTCGAAACCCCTGAAAATACAATTCAGACGAGGCGCTCAACTCACAATCTCCGCCGTCTCGACCACCGCGTGCAAGAGCACATCCGCGCCCGCCATGGCCCAGTCCTTTGATATCTCTTCCGCCTCGTTGTGGCTCAGCCCGTCGACGCAAGGGCACATCACCATCGCCGTCGGCGCCACACGGTTGATCCAGCAGGCGTCATGCCCGGCGCCGGAAATCAGGTTCATGTGGCTGTAGCCCAAGCGCTCCGCAGCATTTCGCACCGCCGACACGCAGCCCTCGTCGAAGGCCACGGGATCAAAGCCTCCGACCTTTTCGAAGTCGATCCCAAGCCCCATGTCGTCCGCGATCTTCTGCGCCTCGACGCGCAGCCGTTTCTCCATGTCCTCGATCACCTTGATGTCGGGAGAGCGGAAATCGACGGTGAAGACCACCTTGCCGGGAATGACGTTGCGCGAATTGGGATAGACGTCGATATGCCCCGCCGCCCCCACCGCATGGGGTTTGTGCGACCAGGCAATCTCGTCGACCTTTTCGAGGATCCGCGCCATCCCGAGCCCGGCATTCCTGCGCATCGGCATCGGGGTCGAGCCCGTATGGCTGTCCTTGCCGGTTACCGTGATCTGCGTCCAGCTCAGACCCTGCCCGTGGGTGACAACCCCAATGTCCTTGCCCTCGGCCTCGAGGATCGGTCCCTGTTCGATGTGCAATTCGAAGAAGGCATGCATCTTGCGCGCGCCCACCTCTTCCTCGCCGCGCCAGCCGATCCGCTTGAGTTCATCCCCGAAGCTCTTTCCTGCCGCATCGACGCGGGCGTAGGCCCAGTCCTGCGTGTGGATGCCCGCAAAGACGCCCGAGGCAAGCATCGCCGGCGCATAGCGCGTGCCTTCCTCATTGGTGAAATTCGTGACCACAATGGGATGTTTCGTCTTGATGTTCAGGTCGTTCAGTGTCCGGATGATCTCCAGCCCGCCCAGCACCCCCAGCACACCGTCGTATTTCCCGCCCGTCGGTTGCGTGTCAAGATGCGAGCCCACATAGACCGGCAACGCGTCCGGGTCGGTGCCTGCGCGCATCGCGAACATGTTTCCCATCTGATCGAGGCCCATGGTACAACCCGCCGCCTCGCACCATGTCCGAAACAGCGCACGCCCCTCGCCATCCTCATCCGTGAGCGTCTGGCGATTGTTGCCGCCCGCGACGCCGGGGCCGATCTTCGCCATCTCCATCAGACTGTCCCACAACCGGTCGGGGTTGATCTTCAGGTTCTGTCCCGGGGCGGTCATGCTGGCATCCTTCCTGAGCGCGGCGGTGGATCGACAAGCGGTAAATTTTACCATTTGGTAAACTCACGATTGCGTTTAGGGTAGCCCGAGTCAAGGCTTCCTTTCGCGCGACTCGCAAGGGACCGAGATCGCGATGGCCGGGGCGCCGAAATTTGAGCAGTTTTTGAGAGGGGCCTGTCGTTTGGCAGATGGTGCAGTCAAGAAACCCAGCAGAATCCAGCGGCGCAACCGCTCGCTGATCCTCGATGCGGCCCTCGATGTCTTCTCCGCGCATGGCTTTCGCGGCGCGACTCTCGACCAGATCGCCGAGGCGGCGGGCCTGAGCAAACCCAACATCCTTTACTATTTCGAAGGCAAGGAAGAGATCCACGTCACCCTGCTCAACAAGCTGATGGAGACCTGGCTCGACCCGCTGGTAACTCTCGACCCCAAGGGCGACCCGCTCACCGAGATCCTCAACTACGTCCGTCGCAAGCTGGAGATGGCCCGCGACCTGCCGCGCGAGAGTCGGCTGTTCGCAGGCGAGATCATCCAGGGCGCGCCGCATATGTCGCCGCATCTCAAGGCCGGCCTGCTGCCGCTTTTCGAGGAGAAATGCGCGGTGATCCAGGCCTGGATGGATGCAGGCAAGCTCAACACCGTCGATCCGCGGCACCTGATCTTCTCGATATGGGCCACGACGCAGCACTACGCCGATTTCGCTGCACAGGTGGAGGTTCTGGTCGGCGAAAGCCCCCGAACCCATGATGGTGCGGACCTCTATCTCACGACGTTGTTTACCAGGCTGCTGCGCAATTGACCGATCCTTAACCATTCCGGCAAGTCCTGGCGGGAATTAACGCGTCGTTAGGGTTCATCCCTCATTAATGGTTGCGGGTGGCGGCTTTTGATTGACTGCAAGATCGGAGCTCAGAATGACGGCAGTTTCCCTGATCAATCCCTATGCGCCGCAACCGGCGCAAACCACGAACCCGCACCCTACCGCAACCACAGCCATCGCCCCGGCGGCGGCTGCAACGGCTGGCGGCGGGGCGCAGGATGCCTCGGGGCAGTCCGGCCAGGGTGCCGGCAACGGCACAGGCAATGGCGGGACGCAATTGGCGTTCCTGATGGAAAAAGGGCGTCTCGCCATGACGCTGCCGCAAGAAGCCAGCCCGAAGTCCATCGTCGAGGCTCAGTCAAGCCCCGGACCCGCAACGGCCTATCTCGCCGAGCAGGCTCGGCGCCGGGCCGATGCCAGCGCCGCCGAAGCCCGCGACCTCGACGCAGAAGCCGCCCGCGCAAAGGCCGAGGCCGCAGAGGCCGCGAAACCGGACCATCCGCCGCCCAATCCGCTGCCCACCGCGCCGATCCTGCAAAGAGAGACGTGAGGCCAGCCTATTCGGCGGCTTTGGCGGCCGGGTTATTGGGATGCGTGGTCCAGTTGGCATAACCCGGCTCGACCACCTTGCCGGTACGCGGATCGACCGTGCCGGGCACCATCGCCTCCATGGTGATGCAGTCCTCCACCGGGCAGACGTTGACGCAGAGGTTGCAGGCGACGCATTCCGCGTCGATCACCTCGAAGACCCGGTCGGGCGACATGGAAATCGCCTGATGCGAGGTATCCTCGCAGGCCGCGAAACAGCGCCCGCAGGAGATGCACAGGTCCTGATTGATCTTCGCCTTGGCCACGTAATTGAGGTTGAGATACTGCCAGTCGGTCACATTTGGCACCGCGCGGCGCACGATCTGGTCGACGGAGGTGAAGCCTTTCTGGTCCATATAATCGGACAGCCCCGAGATCATCTCCTGCACGATCTTGAAGCCGTAGGTCATGGCGGCGGTACAGACCTGCACATTGCCCGCCCCCAGCGCCATGAACTCCGCCGCGTCGCGCCAGGTGGTGATGCCGCCAATGCCGGAAATCGGCAGGTGCGAAAGCTCGGGTGTCCGCGCGATCTCCGCCACCATATTCAGCGCGATCGGTTTCACCGCCGGACCGCAATAGCCGCCATGTGCCCCCTTGCCGTCGATCGTCGGCTCGGGTGCGAACAAGTCGAGGTCGACCGAGGTGATCGAATTGATCGTGTTGATCAGCGAGACCGCATCCGCGCCGCCGCGCATCGCCGCCTCGGCAGGCTTGCGCACATCGGTGATGTTGGGCGTCAGCTTCACGATCACCGGCATCCGGGTATTCGCCTTGCACCAGCGCGTGACCATCTCGATGTATTCCGGCACCTGCCCCACGGCAGAGCCCATGCCGCGCTCGCTCATGCCATGCGGGCAGCCGAAGTTAAGCTCAACCCCGTCCGCGCCGGTATCCTCCACCTGTGCAAGGATGAATTTCCACGGCTCTTCCTCGCAGGGCACCATGAGCGAGACCACCATCGCCCGGTCAGGGTAGTCGCGCTTGACCGCCTTGATCTCGTCGAGGTTCACCTGCAACGGCCTGTCGGTAATCAGCTCGATGTTGTTCAGACCCAGAAGCCTGCGGTCCGCGCCCCAGACGGCACCGTAGCGCGGCCCGTTCACGTTCACGATGGCGGGGTCAAGCCCCAGCGTCTTCCACACCACACCGCCCCATCCGGCCTCGAAGGCGCGGCGGACGTTGTATTCCTTGTCCGTGGGCGGTGCGGAAGCCAGCCAGAACGGGTTGGGGCTCTTGATGCCGACGAAGTCACTTCTGAGATCAGCCATGTTTGGTCCTCCGAACGGCGGGTCAGCCCACCAGCGTCTTGTGAATATCCATCGCCGCGTCGCGGCCCTCCGCCACGGCCGTCACCGTCAGATCATCGCCGCCCGAAGCGCAATCGCCCCCGGCCCAGACGCCCTTGACCGAGGTGCGACCCATGCCATCGACCTTGATCTTGCGCCCGTCGAGATCCGGCAAACCATCGCCTTGCAGGGTCTGGCCGATCGCCTTGAAGACCTGATCCGCCGCCAGCCGCAGCGTCTGGCCCGTGGGGGTCATGTCGTCGCCCACATAGTCGAATTCGATCTCGCGCACGGCAGCCGTTGCCGATCACCGCCCGTGGCACCGCGTTGGTCACGATGCGCACGCCCTTCGAGGCTGCCAGATCCTGCTCGTAGACGCTCGCATTCATCCGTTCGCGGCCACGGCGATAGACCAGCGTCACGTTCAACGCGCCCAGAAGCTTGGCCTGAACCGCCGCATCGATGGCCGTCATCCCACCGCCGATCACCACCACGTCGCGCCCGACCGGCAGGGCCGCGAGATCGCTCGCCTGCCGCAGCTCAGCAATGAAACCGACCGCATCGCTCACGCCCGCCTTGTCCTCGCCCTCGGCCCCCAGCGCGTTGACGCCACCGAGCCCGAGGCCCAGGAAAACCGCGTCGAAATCCTCACGCAATTCGTTCAGCGTGATGTCACGCCCCATCGCCTTGCCGGCGCGGATCTCGATGCCGCCGATCTGCAAGAGCCAGTCCACCTCCGCCTGCGCAAAACCGCCCGTGGTCTTGTAGCTGGCGATCCCGTATTCATTGAGCCCGCCGGGTTTTTCGCGCGCGTCGAAAACCACCACGTCATGGCCCAGCATCGCAAGACGATGCGCGCAGGACAGCCCCGCCGGCCCGGCGCCCACAACGGCCACAGCCTTGCCCGTGCCTGCGGCGCGGGTGAAAGGATGCACTCCCTGCTCCTGCAGATGATCGGTCGCATAGCGTTGCAATTGCCCGATCAGCACCGGCTTGCCTTCGGCTTTCTCGCGCACGCAGGCTTCTTCGCAGAGCGTCTCCGTCGGGCAGACCCGGGCGCACATACCGCCCATGATGTTCTGGGTCAGGATGGTTTTCGCCGCCGCATCCGGCGTACCCGTGGCGATCTGCCGGATGAAAAGCGGGATATCGATGTCCGTGGGGCAGGCGGTGATGCAGGGCGCATCATGGCAGAAGTAGCAGCGGTCCGCCGCCACCAGCGCCTCATGGTCGTCAAGCCGCGGATGCAGATCCGAAAAAGCCTGTCCGTAAGCCTCCGGGGCAAGGCGGCCCGCGACAATCCCGGGCGTGAAACGATCTTGCGACATGGCCTTCCCCTGTTACTGTTCCTTGCGGAAAACGCTCTCACGGAATCATTTTTTTATCAACTGGTAAAATTTAAACGGGAGGATCTGCCACATCGATTGATCAAACTTTGAGCAATACCCGGCGAGCGAGAACCTGCTCAAAGCGGCCAGAACCGCTCCTTCATCAGAATTTCACTTGATTTTACGCCCTTACGGTTCACTATCGGGGCTGCGACGCGACAAACTATCGACCACTGCTCCTTAAGGCTCAGTCTCTCGATTTGCTTTTGACCGGGCCACGCTGCCGCATCCCGCGGGCAGATTGTTAAGAAGGAGTACACGGCATGGCTTCTGGCACCGTGAAATGGTTCAACACAACCAAAGGCTACGGCTTCATTGCACCCGATGGCGGCGGCAAGGACATCTTCGTCCATATTTCCGCCGTTGAACGCGCAGGCCTCACCGGTCTGGCCGACAATCAGAAGGTGACCTTCGACATCGAAGCCGGGCGTGACGGGCGTGAAAGCGCCACAAACATCTCGCTCGCCTGATCCAAAGGCAGCCACACGAACCTGAACCGGGCGCCGTTCGCGTGCCCGTTCTAAGACCCATTGCTCTCGGCACGCCTGATCAGGTCCAGCACCACCGGGCCGATGGAGGCCACGATACGCCCGACGCCTTCCGCATTGGGATGGATGCCGTCGGGCTGCATGTAGGGTCGCGCCGCAGCCAGATCCCCGGGCGCGGTGCCGAAACCGGCGAAGAAATCAGGCACAAGGATCGTGTCGTAGCGGTCGGAAAGCTCCGGGTAAATCGCATCGAAGGCCTGCTTGAACTCGGGACCGAAGTTGCCGGGCGCCTGCATCCCTACCAGTAGAACTTCCACATCCGCCGCGCGCGCGGCTTCCAGAATACCCTCGATGTTGTTGCGACTCGCCGCCGGGTCGAGCCCGCGCAGAAGATCGTTGCCGCCGAGGTTGACGATCATCGCATCGACTTCCGGTGTCAGCGTCCAGGCCACCCGCGAGAGCCCGCCCGCTGTCGTGTCGCCCGAGACGCCCGCATTGATCAGCCTGACATCCACTTCTTGCGCGTCGAGCCAGGCCTGCAACTGCGGCACGAAGCCATCTTCCTGCGCCAGCCCGTAGCCCTGCGTGAGGCTGTCGCCCAGGGCGGCGATCACGAACTCCTCGGCACTGGCAAGGCCCGGAGCCGCCAATAGAAACAGTGCAAAAGCCTTGCTCATCTTGATCCAACCTCCATATGCAACACGTAACAGGTGCAAAGGCGGTTCCCAATGACCCAAACGATCTTCTCCCTCAAAGATGCGGCTTTGTCGCTGGATGGCAATGCCGGTCGCGTGGATATCCTGCACGGCATCTCGCTCGAGGTGATGAAAGGCGAAAGTCTCGGCCTGATCGGGCCCTCCGGCTCGGGCAAGTCCTCGCTCCTGATGCTCATGGGCGGCCTTGAGCGCGCTACCGGTGGTTCGGTGAAGGCGTTGGGGCAGGAATTGACCGATATGACCGAGGATCAGCTCGCCCGCTTCCGCCGCGCGCATATGGGTGTTGTGTTCCAGTCCTTCCACCTGATCCCGACCATGACCGCGCTCGAAAACGTCGCCACACCGCTGGAACTGGCCGGCGACAAGGACGCCTTCGACAAGGCGGAGGCCGAATTGGAGGTCGTGGGCCTCGCCCACCGCGCCGATCACTACCCCTCGCAGATGTCGGGCGGCGAACAGCAGCGCGTCGCACTCGCCCGCGCCTCAGCACCCCGTCCCGCGATCCTGCTCGCGGATGAGCCCACGGGCAACCTAGACGGCGCCAATGGGGCCGCGATCATCGACCTGCTCTTCGGCCTGCGCGACCGGCACGGGGCGACACTGGTGCTTGTGACCCACTCGCAGAGCCTTGCCGCGCGCTGTGACCGGGTGATCCGGCTTGCAGATGGACGCGTGGCCCCGCTGAAGCAGGCCGCCGAATGAGCCTGCGTCTGGCCGCAACATTCGCCCGCCGGGAACTTCGCGGCGGGTTTCGGGGTTTTCGCATCTTCCTTGCATGCCTTGCTCTTGGCGTGGCCGCAATTGCCGCGGTGGGCTCGGTGCGCAAGGGCATCGAGGAAGGCCTCGCCCGCGAGGGAGCAGCCCTTCTGGGCGGCGACGCGGAGATGGAATTCACCTACCGCTTCGCGACCCAAGCCGAGTTGGATTGGATGCAGGAAACCGCGACCGCTGTCTCGGAGACCGTGGATTTCCGTTCCATGGCCGTGGTCGGCGAAGGCGATACCGCCGAACGCGGCCTGACGCAGATCAAATCGGTGGACGATGCCTACCCGCTCCTCGGCACTGTGGGCCTCGACCCGCAGATGCCTCTGTCGCAGGCGCTCGACGGCGCAGGTGGCCTGCCCGGCGCGGTGATGGAGCGCGTGCTTGTCGACCGCCTCGCGCTCACCGTGGGCGACACCTTCCGCCTCGGGACACAGGCGTTTCACCTCTCCGCCATACTGACCCGCGAACCCGATGGGGCGGCCGGCGGCTTTGCGCTCGGGCCCCGGACCATCGTGCGCACCACCGCGCTGTCGGACTCCACCCTCCTTGCACCGGGTACGCTCTATGAGACCGAGTACCGGCTGAAGCTGCCCGAAGGCGCGGACCTCGAAATCCTCGAGCGCGAGGCGCTGATGCTCTTCGAGAGCTCCGGCCTGCGCTGGAAGGATTCGCGGAACGGCGCACCCGGCGTGTCGGAGTTCGTGAACCGCCTCGGCGCCTTCCTTGTCCTCGTGGGCCTTTCGGGCCTTGCCGTGGGCGGGGTCGGTGTCTCTTCCGCCGTGCGCGCCTATCTCGCAAGCAAGACCGGCGTGATCGCGACCCTGCGGACACTCGGCGCGGATCGCTCAACCATTTTCCAGACCTATTTCCTGCAAATCGGCGCGCTCTCCCTGCTTGGCATCGCCATCGGCCTCGCCCTCGGCGCCGCAGCCCCGGTCCTGCTCGCCCCTCTGATCGAGGCGCGCCTGCCGGTGCCCGCCAATTTCACCGTCTACCCCGGCCCGCTGATCGAAGCGGCACTCTACGGGCTCCTCACCGCCTTCATCTTCACGCTCTGGCCGCTGGCGCGCGCCGAGGATATCCGTGCCGCGACGCTCTTTCGCGATGCGCTATCGACGGGACGCAGCCTGCCAGCGCCACGCTATATCGTCATGACAGTGCTTGCGCTGGCGTTGCTCCTGGGGCTTGCCGGCTACTTTTCGGGCACCTGGTGGCTGACGCTCTGGACCGCCGGCGGGATCGCAGGCTCGCTCCTGCTGCTGACGGGGGCGGCCTTCCTGATCCGCATTCTCTCGCGCCGCGGCGGCAAACTCACGCGCGGCCACCCGAAACTTCGCTGGGCGCTCGCCGCGATCTCCGGCCCGCGCGAAGGCGCGGCTTCCGTCGTGCTCTCCCTGGGTCTCGGCCTGTCCGTGCTCGCCGCAGTCGGGCAGATCGATGGCAACCTGCGCAATGCGATTACCGGCAACCTGCCCGACGTCGCACCGAGCTACTTCTTCGTGGACATCCAGAAGGACCAGATCGAAGCCTATACCGCGAAGCTGGAAGCCAACCCGGCGGTCGAACGCATCCAGTCCGTGCCGATGCTGCGCGGGATCATCACCCGCATCAATGACCGTCCAGCCCGCGAGGTCGCTGGCAATCACTGGGTGGTACAGGGCGACCGCGGTGTCACCTATGCCGACGCCCTGCCCGAGAACACGCGCATCACCGGAGGCACCTGGTGGGGCGAGAACTACAACGGCGCGCCCCAGATCAGCTTCGCCGCCGAAGAGGCCGAGGAAATGGGCCTCGTGCTGGGCGACAAGCTGACGATCAACATCCTGGGGCGCGACATCACCGGCACGATCACCAGCTTCCGCGAGGTGGATTTCTCGACCGCCGGGATCGGTTTCGTCTTGACGATGAACAGTGCCGCCCTCGCCGGCGCACCGCACAGCTACATCTCCACGGTCTACGCGGAGGAAGCGGCCGAAGCGCAGATCCTGCGCGATCTCGCCGGCACCTTCCCCAACATCACCGCCGTGCGCGTCCGCGACGCCATCGACCGAGTGGCAGACGTGCTGGGCAGCCTTGCATCCGCCACCTCATACGGCGCCTCCGCCACACTGCTGACCGGGTTTCTGGTGCTGATCGGCGCTGCGGCGGCAGGCACCAATGCGCGTATCTACGAGGCGGCGGTGCTGAAGACCCTCGGCGCCACGCGACGCTCGATCCTGTCGAGCTTCGCACTGCGCTCCGCCATTCTCGGCCTGTGCGCAGGGGTCGTGGCCCTCGCCGCCGGCATTGCGGGCGGCTGGGCGGTCAGCCATTTCATCATGGACACGGATTTCTCGGTGATCTGGCCCTCGGCCCTCGGCATCGTCTTCGGCGGCGTGCTGGCCACCCTGCTCGCCGGTCTCGCCTTCGCCTGGCGCGCCCTGAATGCACAACCCGCCCGCGTCCTGCGTGCGCGCGAGTGATTTAGTGCCTCCGGCGGGGATATTTCAGGCCAAAAGAAACGGGAAGGAACCAATCCCTCCCGCTTCCGAAACTCATCCGAGCTTCTTCTGGCACGGTCATCGGCGTCCCCGCCTGTACCGTGTCTTCATCCAACAGCATCAAGGTTAACAAGACCTTGCTTCTTTTGGCGAAAAATATCCCGGGGGAGGCCTGAAAGGCCGGGGGCAGCGCCCCCTTATTCCGCAGCCTCAGCATAATCTTCCAGTGGCGGGCAGGTACAGATCAAATGCCGGTCGCCGTAGACGTTATCCACCCTGTTGACCGGCGGCCAGTACTTGTCGACCCGAAAGGCCCCCGGCGGGAAACACCCCTGCTCCCGGCTGTAGGGCCGGTCCCAGTCGCTAACCAGATCTTCCACCGTATGCGGCGCGTTCTTCAGCGGGTTGTTTGCCTTGTCCATATCGCCCGCCTCGATCGCGGCGATCTCCGCGCGAATGGCCAGCATCGCCTCGCAGAAACGGTCGAGTTCCGCCTTGGTCTCGGATTCCGTCGGCTCCACCATCAGCGTGCCCGCCACGGGCCAGCTCATCGTCGGCGCATGGAACCCGCTGTCGATGAGCCGCTTGGCGATATCCTCGACCGTCACGCCCGCCGAGTCCTCGAAAGGCCGCACGTCCAGAATGCACTCATGCGCGACCCGACCCGTCGGTCCCTTGTAGAGCACATCGAAGGCCCCTTCGAGCCGTTTGGCGATGTAGTTCGCGTTCAGGATCGCCACCCGCGTCGCCTGAGTGAGCCCCTCGCCCCCCATCATCAGACAGTAGGACCAGCTGATCGGCAACAGCGATGGCGACCCGAAGGGTGCCGCTGATACCGGCCCTTCGGCTCCGCCAGTCATCGCGTGACCCGGCAAATGCGGCACCAGATGCGCCTTGACACCGATCGGGCCCATACCGGGACCGCCACCCCCATGCGGAATGCAGAAGGTCTTGTGCAGGTTGAGATGGCTCACATCCCCGCCCAGATCGCCAGGTCGCGACAGCCCAACCATCGCGTTCATGTTCGCCCCGTCGATATAGACCTGTCCGCCATGCGCATGCACGATCCGGGTCACTTCCGTCACGGTCTCTTCGAAAACCCCGTGGGTCGACGGATAGGTGATCATGCAGCCGGCGAGGTTTTCGGCGTGCTGCTCGGCCTTGGCGCGGAAATCCTCCAGATCGATATCGCCATTGGCCGCCGATTTGATCACCACGACCTTCCAGCCCACCATCTGCGCACTGGCCGGGTTCGTACCATGCGCGCTCATCGGAATGAGGCAGATGTTGCGATGCCCCTCGCCTTGCGCCCGATGATAGGCGGCAATGGTCAGGAGCCCCGCATATTCCCCCTGCGCGCCGGAGTTGGGCTGCATCGAAATTGCGTCGTAGCCTGTGATGTCGCAGAGCTTGGCGCTCAGATCGTCGATCATCTCCTTGTAGCCCAGCGCCTGATCTGCTGGCGCGAAGGGGTGCAGCAGCGAAAACTCGCGCCAGCTCACCGGCATCATCTCCGCCGCCGAATTCAGCTTCATCGTGCAGGACCCAAGTGGAATCATCGCCCGGTCCAGCGCGAGGTCGCGGTCCGCCAGACGCCGCATGTAGCGCATCATCTCCGTCTCCGCCCGGTTCATGTGGAAGATCGGATGGGTCAGATACTCCGTCGTCCGCAGCATCTCCTCGGGAAAGCGGTAATCCGGGTTGAAGACCTTGTCCTCCTTGACGATGCCAAACGCCCGCCACACCGCTTCAATCGTATCGGGCCGGCAGCGTTCATCCATGGTGATGCCTACGCGGGTCTCGCCCACACGGCGCAGGTTGATCCCCTCATCCACCGCCGATTTCATCACTGCGGCCTGCAAGGGCCCCACATCGACCGTGATCGTGTCGAAGAACGCCTTTGGGTCTACCTTGAACCCCGCCGCCTCCAATCCGTTTGCCAGCCGCACCGTCTTGCGGTGAATGCGCTGCGCGATCGCCTTCAAGCCTTCCGGCCCATGAAACACCGCATACATCGAGGCCATGACCGCCAGCAGCGCCTGCGCCGTGCAGACGTTCGACGTGGCCTTCTCCCGCCGGATATGCTGCTCGCGGGTCTGCAACGACAGCCGGTAGGCGCGGTGCCCGTGGCTGTCGATCGATACCCCGACGATCCGCCCCGGCATCGCGCGTTTGTAGGCATCCTTGCAGGCCATGTAGGCCGCGTGTGGACCGCCGTAGCCCTCGGGCACGCCAAAGCGCTGCGTCGAGCCCACGGCGATATCCGCGCCCATCGCGCCCGGCTCCTTCAGCAAGGTCAGCGACAAGGGATCGGCCGAAATTACCCCTATGGCACCCTGCGCGTGCAAGGCGGCAATTTGGTCTGTGAAATCATGCACGTGCCCGTAAGTGCCGGGATACTGGAAAATCGCCCCGAAAACGGCGCTGGCATCCATCTTCGCCGGATTGCCCACGATCACCTCGATACCCAGAGGTGCGGCCCGCGTCTTCATCACGGCAATGTTCTGAGGATGGCAATCGCGGTCCACGAAGAACGCCGTCGCCTTTGATTTCGCCACCCGCTGCGCCATCGTCATCGCTTCGGCGCAGGCCGTCGCCTCATCGAGCAAGGAGGCGTTGGCCACCTCCAGCCCGGTCAGGTCCGTGACCATCGTCTGGAAGTTCAAAAGCGCCTCAAGCCTGCCTTGCGAAATCTCCGGCTGGTAAGGCGTGTAGGCCGTGTACCAGGCCGGGTTCTCCAGAATGTTGCGCTGGATCGCGGGCGGCGTCACCGTCCCGTGGTAGCCCTGTCCGATCAGCGAGGTCAGCACCTTGTTCTTGCCCGCCGTCACCCGCAACCGCTCCAGCACCTCGCGCTCCGACAAGGCCTTGCCGAAATCGAGCGGCTCCTTTTGCCGGATCGCCGCCGGCAGCGTGTCGTCCATCAGCGCCTCGAGCGAGCCCGCGCCCACCACCTTCAACATCTCGGACATCTCCGCCGGCGACGGGCCGATATGCCGCCGGTTGGCGAAGTCATAGGGAAGATACTCTGTCGGCTTGAACACCATGGGTCTTGTCCTCTCGCACTCGGGCTTCTTTTGGCAAAAAATATCCCCGCCGGAGGCGCCCCGGCGGGCAATCCGCGTCACGCGATGAATTTCTGGTAGGCGGCTTCATCCATGAACTCATCCATCTGGCTCGGGTCGCTCACCTTCATCTTGAAGAACCACGCCTCGCCCTGCGGGTCCTCGTTCACCATGCCGGGATTGTCCGCCAGCGCGGTGTTTACTTCCGTGATCTCGCCGTCCACCGGGGCGAGGATGTCACTCGCCGCCTTGACGGATTCGATGACCACCACCTCGTCGTCCTTGCTGACCGTCGTGCCTTCCTCGGGCAGTTCGATGAACACCACATCGCCCAGTTGCTCTGCGGCGTGGATGGTGATGCCCACCACCACCTCGTCGCCTTCAACGCGTAGCCATTCATGCTCTTCGGTAAACTTCATGGATCGTCTCTCCTGCTGGTTATCTCTTGAAACTGGCGGCCACGAAGGGCAACGCCACCACATCCACGGGCAGGCGCTTGCCGCGCACCTCGCCCCAAAGCCGCGTGCCGACCGCACTCTGTCCGGCCTCGACATAGCCCATCGCCACGGGTCCCTGCACCGTTGGCCCGAAGCCGCCAGACGTGACCACGCCGACGCGGGCACCGCCCTCGACCGCGTCGAAAATCTCGACCCCTTCGCGCATGGGCGCGCGGCCATCAGGCTTCAATCCGACCCGTCGGCGCGCCGGGGCTTCATCGAAAGACGGCAGGATCACCTCCGCCCCCGGAAACCCGCCCGCGCGCGCGCCGCCCGACCGGCGCAGTTTCTGCACCGCCCAGGCCAGCGAGGCCTCGACCGGGCCGGTCTGCGCATCGACATCGTGGCCGTAAAGGCAAAGCCCCGCCTCCAGCCGCAGCGAATCCCGCGCGCCGAGGCCAACGGGTGCAACGCCCTCCTGCGCCAGCAAGAGCCGTGCGAGGGCTTCGGCATCGGCTTCGGGCACCGAAATCTCGTAACCATCCTCGCCGGTATAGCCCGACCGCGAGACCCAGACATCGGTGCCGCCAAGGCTCAGGTCCGCCACGTCCATGAAGCGCATCTCGCGCGCCTTCGGATCCAACCCCGCCAGCACGGCCTCCGCCCGGGGACCCTGCACGGCGATCAGCGCCCGGTCCGACAGCACCTCCAGCCTGACCGTTTCCGGCAGGCCCGCGCGCATTCCCGCGATATCCGCCGCCTTGCAGGCCGCATTGACCACCACGAAAAGATCGTTGCCGCGGCGCGCGAACATCAGGTCGTCCTCGATCCCGCCCGCATCATTGGTGAAGAGACCGTAGCGCTGCCGCCCATCTGCCAGCCCCAGCACATCCATCGGCACCAGCGCCTCGAATCCCAGCGCCACCGCCTCCCAGGACGGCCCGGACAGCAGCACCTGCCCCATATGGCTCACGTCGAAAAGCCCGGCCTGCGAGCGTGTGTGCAGATGCTCCTGCAGCACGCCCATCGGATATTGCACCGGCATCTCGTAGCCCGCGAAAGGCACCATTCGGGCCCCCAACTCAAGATGCAGCCCATGCAGCGGCGTTCGGTTCAACTCACTCATCCGGCCTCGCTTTCCGCCGGTATCGTGTTGAAAACACCAGCATTCTCCAACCCGCCACACTGGCTGGTCCTCTGAATGCCCCCTCTGTCCTTTCGCCTGAGATCGTTATCCCGTCGGCGGATGCGTACCGCATCTCTCTCCAGAGTCCTCAATCCCGCACGGTCCTTTTGGCCTGAGAGTTTCCGGGGCGGTTGCTCCTTCGGCACCGGCATCACACCGGTTCTCCCGTGGGGGATCATCACGCCTATTATGCCGGGCGCACGTCATCGGTCAAGCACCCTTGTGTACCGTCGTACACGGGTTATCTTCTGCCCGATATCGGAGCGTACCCCTGATGAATGATCCTTATTTCTTCGGCTACGGCAGCCTCGTGAACCGCCGGACCCACGTCTATGCGCAATCCCATCCCGCAAGGCTCAAAGGCTGGCGCCGGGCCTGGGTGGCAACGCCGCGATTCGGGGTTGTGCTGCTCACCGGCGTGCCGGCGCCGGGCCACAGCATCGACGGGCTCATTGCCGCCGTGCCGGGGGCCGACTGGGCCGCCCTGGACGCGCGCGAGGCAGGCTACCAGCGCATCGCCGCGACCGGTGATACCGATCACAGCCTGCCGCATCCGGCCGATATCGCGGTCTACGCCGTGGCGCCCGAAAACATGCTCGACCGAGGCGCGCATTGCATCCTGCTGAGTTATCTCGACGTGGTCGTGCAGGGCTTTGATGATGTGTTCGGGGAAGAGGGCGTGGAAAATTTCTTCGCCACCACGGATAACTGGGACACGCCGATCATCGACGACCGGACAGAGCCTGTCTACCCGCGCCACCAGACGCTGACCGCGCGCCAGACCGATCTGGTGGACAGCCGTCTCAAGAGGCTCGGTGCAGAACTGATCCCGCGCGCGCAGGTCGATCTGCCGCCGCTTTACTGACCGCGCGCCTTCACCACCTGCAAGAGCGGCATCAGCGCCGACATGTCCGGCCCATGCGCCTGACCGGTCAGCGCCTTGCGAAGCGGCATGAAGAGTGCGCGCCCCTTGCGGCCCGTTGCTTCCTTCACCGCCGCCGTCCACGCGCCCCAGGTTTCGCCGTCGAAGGGCCCTTCGGGCAGCAGCGCCAGCGCCTCTTTCACGAAATCCGCGTCCTCCGGGTCGATCTGCGGTTCCGCGCCCTCGCGCATCATCTTCCACCAGCCGTCGAGGTCATCCAGCGTGGTGATATTCTCGCGCGTGACCTCCCAGAACTGCGCCGCCATCTCGGGCGGCACGCCAAGGGCGTCGATCCGGTCCTGCACCGCTGCAAGCGGCAGGGTGGCGTTGTAGCGCGCGGTCAGGGGGAAGAGGTCCTCGACATCGAATTTCGTCGGTGCCGAGCCGAAGCGGCCAAGATCGAAGCCGTCGATCAGCGTGGCCATCTCGGTCTGCAACTCCACCGGATCGCTGGAGCCGAGCCGCGCCATCAGGCTCAGGAGCGCCATCGGCTGCACGCCGCGCTCGCGCAAATCGCGCAGCGCCAGCACGCCCAGCCGTTTCGAGAGCGCCTCGCCCTGCGGCCCGGTCAGCAGGCTGTGGTGGGCAAAGGCGGGGGGCTTGCCGCCCAGCGCTTCGATGATCTGGATCTGCGTCGCGGTATTGGTCACATGGTCCGAGCCGCGCACGATATGGGTCACGCCCATTTCCATGTCGTCAACTACCGAGGCGAGCGTGTAGAGCACCTGCCCGTCACCCCGGATCAGCACCGGGTCGGAGACCGAGGCCGCGTCGATGGAGATGTCACCGAGAATGCCGTCCTGCCACTCGATCCGCTCCTGATCGAGCTTGAAGCGCCAGACCCCGGCGCCGCGCTCGGCCCGCAGCGCATCCTTCTGCTCCTCGCTGAGACCCAGCGCCGCCCGGTCGTAAACCGGCGGCTTGCCCATGTTGAGCTGTTTCTTGCGCTTGAGATCCAGCTCCGTTGGCGTCTCGAAGGCCTCGTAGAAGCGCCCCATCGCGCGCAGCTTGTCGGCGGCCTCGTGATAGCGGTCGAGCCGTTCGGACTGCCGCTCGATCCGGTCCCAGTGCAGCCCGAGCCAGGTCAGGTCTTCCTTGATCCCGTCGACATATTCCTCCTTGGAGCGTTCCGGGTCGGTATCGTCGATCCGCAGGATGAAGGTGCCGCCCGTTTTCTGCGCGATGAGATAGTTCATCAGCGCCGTGCGCAGGTTGCCGATATGGATGTAGCCGGTCGGGGACGGGGCGAAACGGGTGGTGGTCATGGACGCTCTCCTCACTGGCCCGCGTGTTGTCACAGGGGCCCGCATTTGTCCAGCGCGGCACCATGCAGCCCGAGGCCGGTCACAAAATCGCGCAGGTTTCTGTGCTTAAATGCGGTGGCCCGCACGGCCTGGCGCGCTATCTTGGCAAATATTGTCATCACAAGGGAGTGTCCTCATGTCCAACGCACCGAAACTGTCCCGCCGTATGGCCCTTGCAGGTGTCGCCGCTCTACCGCTCGCGGCTGCAGGCTCCGGCATAGCCCGCGCCGCCGCCCCGATGATGGGTTCCGGCATGAGCCCCTTCAACCGCCTGAAGCTCGGCAGCTTCGAGGTCACGACGCTGCTTGCGGGCACCGCAACGCGCCCCGAACCGCAGACGATCTTCGGCCTCAACGTCGATGCCGACACATTCAACGCAGTCTCCGCGGAAGCCCGCCTGCCCATTGACGCGGCACAGTTCTTCTTCACCCCCACGCTGGTCAACACCGGCTCCGAACTGGTGCTCTTCGACACCGGCCTCAATGGCGAAGCCATGACCGCGGCGCTGGCCGCCGCCGGCTACACCCCGGACCAGGTCGATGTGGTGGTGCTGACCCACATGCACGGCGACCACATCGGCGGCATGACGCTGGAAGGCGGCGCGCTCACCTATCCGAACGCCCGCTACGTGACTGGCACCGCCGAATACGACCATTGGGCCGCCGCCGCCAACGAAGGCTTCGACGCCAAGGTGAAACCCTTCGCCGAGCAGTTCTCCTTCCTCGAGGACGGCGGCTCCGTCGCCTCGGGCCTCACCGCCATGGCCGCCTTCGGTCACACGCCGGGCCACATGAACTACATGGTGGAATCGGACGGCAAACAGCTAGTGATCGGCGCCGATTTCGCCAACCACTACGTCTGGTCGCTGGCCCATCCCGACTGGGAAGTGCGCTTCGACATGGACAAACCCGCCGCCGCCGCCACCCGCCGCCGCATCCTCGACATGATCGCCGCGGACAAGCTGCCCTTCATCGGCTACCACATGCCCTGGCCCGGCATCGGCTATGTGGAAACGGCAGGCGACGGCTTCGAATACGTCCCGCACAGCTACCAGCTTATGCTCTGAGCCCGCGATGGACGACAGCCTCGCCCGGATCGAGGCCATCGCCCTGCAAACCGTCGACCGCCTCCCGGAGCCTTTCCGGGCGGCGGCGATGTCGGTTGTGATCCGCGTCGAGGACTGGCCTGACGACGAGTTGCTCGACGCCATGGACATCGACGACCCGCGCGACCTCACCGGCCTCTACGAAGGGGTGCCGATGACGGAAAAGAGCGCGGCTGACCCCTCCCCCTACCCCGACATGGTGACCCTCTTTCGCGAACCGATCCTCGACGAGTTGCGCAGCCGCGACGGCGTGACGCTGGAGGAGCTTGTCACCCATGTCACGGTGCATGAATTCGCCCATCACTTCGGCTGGAGCGACGAGGACATCGCCCGCATCGACCCCTGGTGGGAGTGATTGCGGGCAGTGGCCGATTTGCGGACATTCCCGCCTTTTGCTCGGGTCAGCTCAACTGCGGCTTTCAGTTCATAGCAGACATGCGTTGGTGGTGAATCTAATAGCCGCAGTGAGGAAATGGGAGTTTTTATCTGAAGCGTTACGGCAAGTAGCAGGGACCCATCGTGCAATCTACTCTGAGTCCGGTTTGATCCATCACAAAGCGACCGAGAGATGACCTGCTAGAAGTCGCTAAAATAGCGATTTGGCTTGTAATTCGGGGTAAGAACTATGGCTTGGTGGAACCTCTTTGTTCGTATGAAGAAAATATCTCTGGTTTTGGCCATATTACTGTCCGGATGTGTCCAACCGCCGGTCACCGGAGACATCGTAATCGGCCGAGGATTTCGGCCTTCGCCTGAGATTCACAAAAAAGAGTTGCAATGGGAAAAGGAGCACCCGGAGCATCGTAACAATACCTATATTCAGGCAGCACTCGGTGCCGGCATTCCTAGACAGGCCATACAGCATGGCCGCGTTATTACTGTGTCATGTAACAACGCGGGCGAATTCGGAACAGCGGCAGATCATTTTTTCCTCTTGCTCCCAAAAGGCGTCAGGACTGACGAATCTCCGGTAGTAGTGTTCGAGGCAGTCTCTTCTAAATGGCACCCGGCAACCCTATCATACTCTTATCCTCTGAGCAGATTCATTCGCATAAGTGACCTCGACTACCACGACGTACCAGCTGGCTGTCTGTGGTACCACAATGGAAAGCTTGTGGAAGGGAGCGATGATTTTCATGATTATTATGGGTGGCCGGAAGACCGTGAGAAGCTACCGCCATTGCTAGAAGACTTTCGCATTGAGTAGAACACTTTGGGTGGGTTCGGTAAGGCAGGCGTATACGGAGCCCAACGAATTTTCATCTGGTCCGAAAGCTTCCACCCGCGATGATGGCGGCGGCTTTGCGAAGGTGGTTTCCTGCAATCAGCGGCCTCGACGTAGTCCGCAGAAAAAGCCAGCTTCCCGCCCAAGGACGAAGCCGCCATTCGCTGCGCTGCTGAACCGCTACACGGCCTTCGGCGCCGATCCGGGCTCACAACCGCCCCGCCTCCCGCAGCCGCTCCCAGGCAAAGCGCACGAACTCCGTGCGGAACGAATGGCCCCCTGTAAACAGGCAGAAATCCAGCAGATCATCGGCTGCATTGCGCCGCTCCTCGCAGCGCAGATCGTCCCGCATGACGTAGGTCATCGGGCCGAAGCCCCCGTAATCGCCATACATCGCAAGCGCATCCGAGACCTTTCCCTGCCGGGTCGGCCCGATCGCGCGACCGTCGAGCGGCACCGTGGGGTCATTGTCGCCGTGGATATGGATCACGCTCGCCACCGGCCCTGAACAGGTCGCGGGCGGCTCCAGCCAGAAGGTGCCCGACACCGGCGCAAAGCCCGCGAAACGATCGCTGCGCGCGCAGGCGAGGTTCCAGACCATCATGCCGCCCGCGCTGAACCCCGTAGCCATCACCCGCGCGGGGTCAATGTCGAAACGCGCCACCACATCCGCACATCCACATGATCGTCCCGGGCGGCGGCCTGTCGCCTGACGGCACTCGTTGGGTCGCCTGCAAACCCGGGTTCTTCTTGCATGTGCGGGTGCTGTCGCGGTTGTTCAGGCGCCTGTTTCTGGACGGGCTCATGGCACTGCACCGCACCGGGCAACTGGTCTTCTTCGGTGATCTCGAAGGGTTGGCCACCGTTGATGCCCTAAAGGCTTGGCTTGCCCCGTTCCGGAAGACCGAATGGGTGGTCTATGCCAAACCGCCCTTCGGCGGGCCGGAGGCGGTGCTGGCCTATCTCAGCCGCTATACCCACCGCGTCGCGATCTCGAACCATCGCCTGGTCAGCGCCGATGCCGACACCGTGGCGTTCCGCTGGAAGGACTACCGCATCAAATCAGGCGACCGCCAAAAGGTCATGCGGCTGACCACGCCCGAGTTCATCCGCCGTTTTCTGATCCATGTCCTTCCCGACAGATTCCACCGGATCCGGCATTATGGCCTGCTGGCCAGCTCAGCCCGCAAGGCCAACATCACGAAGATCCGCGCCTTGCTCTGCGTCCAACGTCCAGAACGACCCGTTGCGCCAGGTGTCGAGGCCGAGATCGTCCCGTTTACACTGCGCGAACCATGCCCCTGCTGCGGTGGCACAATGCGGATCATCGAGATCTTCCAGCGCGGTCAGAAACCAATGTCCCGCGCACCACCACGGGAGCAGGCCGCATGACACATCGCCTGTCATTCGTCACGGAAAACCACCAACTGCACTCCGCAGACTTGGTCCAAACAGCGAGCGCTTGTTCATTCCCAGCGTCGCACCAGGCGGCAATGAAAGCAAAACAAACAGCTTTGTCGGCATCCTCACCCGCGTGTGCGAGCACATCGGGCACAATCTGCACCTTCAGCCACACCCCTGATGCAACGGTCGCCCCAACCGATTACACGCCTTCCCCACAGACGGTTCCAAGACCCCCGCGGCTTCCAACTTGGGAGGTTTTCCAACGCGGGTCGTCGTCGCCCCAGTGCGCAACGTTCCGCAGCCACCCACATCAAAAAAAACCTCCACCAATGGCGACGTCCAACGATCATCCTGAATGCTGCGATGCGGGCAGTCATTCCGGACACTTGTGCATTGCGCAGCATTTTCGATCTCCGGATGTCTGCAAGGCGGGCAGTCCAACCGTTTTTTCTGGCTAGGCTATTGCGCACGCAGAAAACCCTCGCATCTGCGGTGTGTTTGTCGCCCAGTTGGGACCCATGTCGATGAAGCGGACATGGCGTATCTGCGGCTTCTGGGGTTTCGAACATCGTTAGTGTCGATGGTGAACCCAAACCCATAAGGAGGACCACCATGAAACGCTACGTTGGAATCGATGTTGCCCAGGATCAATGTGCCCTTTGCATCGTGGATGATGCAGGCGCAGTCATTCTCGAGAGAACCTGCCCGACTGATCCTGATGAGATTGTCCGTGCCATCGCGCCGGCAGGGGGCGATGTCGACAAGATCGTGCATGAGCCCGGTCCTCTGTCTGTCTGGTTGACGCGGAAACTGATAGAATGGGGTGCTCCCATTTCTTGCATTGATGCACGGGCTGCCCACAAAGTGTTGTCAGCGCGCATGAACAAATCAGATAAGTCAGATGCCGTCGGCCTGGCACAACTTGCTCGCACAGACTGGTACGGCGAGGTGCATGTGAACAGCGAAGCCAGCGATCAACTGCGCCTGCTCCTTTCGGCGCGTGATCGCTTGATCCGTATCCGCATGGATATTGAAGGACAGGCTCGAGGTCTTTTGAAGGCGTATGGGATTAGGCTGGGGCCGGTTAACGCTGGCTACAGTCGTCAGAGCTTCGGTGACCAGCTTGCGGCAGCGATAAATGGAGATCAAACTCTGGAGGTGATTTTTGCCTCCCTGATTGCGGTACACGAAACGGTCTGCCTTGAAGCGACCACCATTGATGCGAAGGTCCAGCGGCTTGCCAAAAAAAAGACGCTCTGGCCCGGAGACTGACCAGCATTCCTTGTGTCGGCCCCATTGTCAGCCTGAGCTTCGTTGCGACAATTGACGATGTGTCACGGTTCCACAAAGCGACGGATGTTGACGCGTATTTGGGACTGACACCGAGACGTTATCAATCCGGCGAAACAGATTGGTCGGGGCGCATCTTGAAACGCGGGGATGGGGCCATGCGCAAGCTTCGTTA
>CAVQRB010000006.1:0-477574 GCA_963715055.1 uncultured Alphaproteobacteria bacterium
TCCCCCTTCGATCATCGCGTCCACGGGCCGCGCGCCGTCGAACTCCGGACCCCGGTTCGGCAGCTTCGCCCACTCCCGCGAGATCGGCTCGTTGAAGTAAAGCTCAAGCGACTTGTAGAGGCCGATCAGCGCGCTCAATCGCAGCATCTGGTCCCGCGTCAAATCCCCCGCAAAATCGGGCTTCTTCGCCCGCTTCCAGGTCGACTCCGACATGTCCGCCAGTGCCGCCGCTTCCCGCAGTGTGAGCGACCAGGCGTCCGCGATCCGAGCGAAGGCCTTGAGAGCAACACCCTGCCGGTCCGGTGCAGGGCGCTCCAGAACTACGTTTTCCAAGTGTTGGCGCTCCTTCCTAGCTTGACTGACATTATAAGTCCATATGGATTGCATTGCAAGTCCATATGACCCGAATGGCGCCCCCAGAGTAAGAGCGGTGCCGGGTTTTCCGTGACGGGTTTGGAGGTCGGGAGAGAGGCTCCCGGCTGGCCTGTCGCGGAGATATCCCGATGACCAAGCAACAGAAGATCACCCTCAGCGCCTCGCGCGACATCCCCTTCAACAAACTGATGCTCAGCCAGTCGAACGTGCGCCACGTCAAGGCGGGCGTGTCGATCGAGGAACTGGCCGAGGACATCGCGCGGCGGACGCTGCTCAGCTCCATCACCGTGCGGCCGGTGCTGGACAACAGCGGCGCCGAGACCGGCATGTACACGATCCCCGCCGGCGGGCGGCGGTTTCGGGCGCTGGAACTGCTCGTGAAACAGAAGCGCATGAACAAGACTGCGCTGGTCCCCTGCATCGTGCGCACAGACGGGCTCGCCGAGGAGGATAGCGCAGCACGTCACCAGAGCGTTAGCGCAAGTTTAACGATAGCGCGCGGTTAGCACGGAAACAGCTGAATTACGCAACACCCCCAAAATGTATGCTATACCTTGGGTCCTAACATAAGTATTGATATAGAACTTTAGGATTCGCGATGAGCTTCAATATGCATACCTTCCCCATCAATCTGGCACTCAAAGCTATGGGTCCAAATGCTGACCGCTACAAACAGCACCGCGCCAAAGGCCAGATTTTGGCTTTATCAGACGCCGACAAACTCGAACATGCCAAACCCCAAGGATGGGGCCGCGGCGCGCAAGTACATCTGTCAGTTTATGCAGTCCTACAGGGGGCGATTGCACTCAGAGCGATCGACTGTGGCATCGAGGTTGAGCGAGCCTACAATATTGGTTCAAAGGTTGTTTGGTCAGCGCTGACGGGACTTCAAAATGCTGACAGTGAGTGGGGCCAACGCCTACCGGGTCCCGCCTTTAAGAAAGGGCAGACTTGGATTGCGATTTCACAACATGCAGCGTCATCCTTTGAAGGTCCCGATTTCGTTGTTGTGTCTGATGCCGACCCGATGTTCGACAGTCAAAAGTTGTCGCCATTTCAAATAATGGAAGCCTTGCTTCCCGACGTTTTCGACGGTTCTCCGTTTATTATGATGAGCCTTAACGGAATTTGGGGTGAAATCGCGAGAATCCTAGACTTGTCGCCAGATGCTATCCGAGAAGGGTTGAATTGATGGCAGGTCGTCGCTCTGCAATTCGTAAGGCCGATCTTGCCCCCGCGTTTGAGGCCGCCAAGATGGCCGGATATGAACGTGTCACAGTCGCGGTGGAGGCGGCTGACGGCAGTCGATTTCTGATAACCGCAGGTTCGGGCGGCGATTTAGCCGACGCAGATGTAACACCCCTCGAAAAGTGGAAGGCGAGCCGTGCCGCAAGCTGACTTACCAAAGGGCGTCCATCGCGTCAGACGCAAGCTAGCAAGCGGCAGGAGCAAATTCCACTTCTATGCTTGGCGGGGCGGCCCAAAATTCTGGGAGGACGATCACTGCAAGCCGCGCGATCCGGCTTTCTACCAGGCATTTTCGGAAGCCGCCGCGCGACCGAAACCGGCAGACTATTTGACGCCGCAGATGGTTGACGATTTCCTTTCGAGCACTGCCATGCCAAAGGGCGACCGGTCGCAGGCTGATATTCGTAGGTGGGGGCTGCGGTTCGCAGATCACTTCAAAGATGCACCTGCTGTCATTTTCGAGGAACGCGGTCACGGGGTGAGTTGAACGCATGGCGAGCGCAGTGGAAGCACTCTCCCAAGCAGCACGACATGGCTGGTACTCACGCTGTCAGAGTTCTCAATTGGGCGGTGGATGAGGGCAAGCTTTCTGAACATCACTGCCACAAGCTGCACCGGCTCTATGAGGTTGACCGGTCGGAAATCGTTTGGACCCCGGCGGATCGTGAAGCTTTGAACGCGATCGCGCCGGAGTGGGTGCGCCGGATTCTCTGCGCTGCTTGCGAAACAGGTTTGCGGCCCGCTGATCTAATCAAGCTGACCTCGGCCCATATCGAAGACAAACGCCGGCGGTCGTCGTCTGCGGGTAAGCACGAATAAGCGCAAACGGCTTGCTCATATCCCGATTACGCCTGCCTTGGCCGAGGTCATCGACGCCACGCCGTCAGACCGACTACTTGATCCTCACCAACGCCAACGGCAACCGGTTGACGCGCACACCGGGCGTCCGAGGGGGTTCGTCAGTGGCGCGTTAAAGCGAAGTTGTCAGATGATCTGCGCCTTTATGACTGCGCGTGGAACGGCTGCAACCCGGTTGCTCAATGCCGGGCTGTCGCCTTGCCGAGATCGCCAATCACATGGGCTGGTCAATACGCTACGCCGCCAACGTAATTGAGCATTACGCGAGCGTCTCGCCGGACGAAACCGATGCGGTTCTGGTCAAGCTAACGCGCGCCAAAGGGGGTGTAGCATGAACAAAACTGTAAACGCCCCTGTAAACAGCGCACGCCGCGCAATCTATACTTCGTGCCAAGTGCTTGAAATTAAATGGAGGCGAGTAGGAGAATCGAACTCCTGTACACGGATTTGCAATCCGCTGCGTAACCACTCCGCCAACTCGCCGCCGACGCGTGACGCAGAGCTATCCGAATAATCGCAGTGCTGCAAGTAGCACATCCGACCAAAAACCTGCGATGCGGCGTTGCCGCAGGTGCGTTCTTGTGCGACATCTGATGAAGGATTATCTGAACAGATGAGTTTAGTGCTATGACCGACTTTGCCGCACGTCGCAGAATGATGGTGGACACTCAGGTGCGCCCCTCCGATGTCACGAAATTCCCGATCATCAGCGCGATGCTCGCGGTGCCGCGCGAAGACTTCGTGCCGGCAGCGAAACGCGAGGCGGCCTACATGAGCGAGAACATCGACCTCGGAGAGGGCCGCGTGGTGCTCGAGCCGCGGACATTCGCAAAGATGCTCGACGCGCTCGACATCACCGGCAAGGAACTGGTGCTCGATGTGGGCTCGGCTCTGGGATATTCCTCCGCCGTGATCGCGCATATGGCCGAAGCCGTCGTGGCCCTGGAGGCCGACGAGGCGATGGCCAGCGAAGCACAGGAGGCCCTGATGGCGGCGAACGTCCACAATGCGATTGCGCATGTCGGGCCGCTTGAGGAGGGGGCCGCGGAACTCGGGCCCTTCGACGTCATCATCGTGCAGGGCGGTATCGAGCAGGTGCCTGCCGCGCTGGCCGAGCAGGTCAAGGACGGCGGGCGCATTGCCTGTCTTTTCATGCAGGGCTCTCTGGGCGAGGTCAGGATCGGACGCAAGAGCGCCGGTCACATCTCCTGGCGCAACGTTTTCAACGCCGCAGCACCGGTGCTTCCGGGGTTCGAGAAGGCCCGCGCATTCGAATTTTAAATATCGTAAAAGGTGCGAGGCAATCGCATCGCAAGAGGCGGATAGAAGGGTGAGAGCATGGTCGATATGATGAAGGCGTGGCGCAGGGCTGCTGTCGTTGGGCTTCTGGCCTCTGCCGTCGCCTGGGGACCGGCCCGCGCGGAAACGCTGGCTGATGCGCTGGTGAGCGCCTACAACACCAGCGGCCTTCTTGACCAGAACCGCGCCTTGCTGCGTGCAGCGGACGAGGATGTCGCCTTCCTTGCGGCGGCACTCAAGCCGATCCTCGACTACAGCGCTGACGTGACCCGGAGTGTCGGAAATTCGCGCAGCACCGGCTTCTCCGGTGTGTCGGTCAACAATGATCTCGAGGCAACTTCCGCTTTCGTTGGCCTTGTCGGGCAGTTGCTTCTTTTCGACGGCGGGGAGACGCAGTTTGCGCGTGAGGCCGCCAAGGAGGCGGTCCTTGCCACCCGCCAACAGCTGATCAGCGCTGAGCAGAGTGTTCTGTTGCGCGCGGGTGTTGCATATCTCAACGTGATCGCCTTTCGTGAGTTCGTGGCGCTGAACCAGAACAGCGTGAGCCTGCTCGAACAGGAACTGCAGGCTGCGAGGGATCGCTTCGAGGTGGGGGAGGTGACGCGCACAGACGTCGCTCAGGCCGAGTCGGGTCTCGCAGCGGCGCAGAGCGATCTGGTGCAGGCGCAGGGCGATCTGCAACAGGCTATAGAGGAATATCGCAGCGCGGTGGGTCGGACGCCCGGCACCCTGTCGCCGCCGCCGCCCTTGCCCGCGACAGTCCCGCTTGAAACCGCGCGCGCGCAGGCCCTGCAATCGCATCCCGACCTGTTGGCGGCCCAACATCAGGTCGCCGCGGCCGAACTGACAATCTTGCAGGAAGAAGCGAGCGTGAACCCGCGTGTGACTGCGGATGCCCGGCTGGGATATAATAATGATTTGGATTCGAGCGATTTTTCTCGGTTAGGCAGCGTCGGGATCGTTCTTTCGGGACCGATCTACCGGGGTGGCGCAATTTCCTCGAACATCCGCAGGGCTATGGCGTTCCGCGACGCGGAGCGGGGCAACTTGCTGGAAGTGCAGCGCACCATTTCCCAGAACGTGGGCAATGCCTACGCGCAACTTGCAGCGCAACGGGCCAGCCTGGCCGCCAGTGAGGAGCGCATCCAGGCCGCGCGCATCGCTTTCGAGGGTGTGCGCGAGGAAGCGACCTTGGGCGCACGCACCACGCTCGATGTGCTGGATGCCGAGCAGGAGTTGCTCGACGCGGAAACGGCGCGAATCTCGGATGAGGCGAACCTATATGTGGCTGCTTTCCAGGTCTTGCAATCCACGGGAAGGTTGACTGCCCAGCAGCTCAATCTGGGCGTGCAGTCCTATGATCCCACGGCCTACTACAACCTCGTCAAGGAGGCGCCGACCGCCCGCTCCCCGCAAGGCCAACAGCTCGACAGGGTTCTGAAATCCCTGCAAAAGCAATGAGGCGTAACGGCACCCATTGTGTGGATGCAGTGCGCGCGGTAGGTTTGTGAGAGGTCGAGAGTGGTGAGAAATGCCAGAACCTGTTACAAAAATCGACGTGGACGACGTGTTGTCATCCATTCGTCGTATGGTGAATGAAAACCGGGTGACGGATGCTTCGCAGGAAGTATCGGGCGAGTCACGGCTGGTTCTCACACCACAGCTGCGGGTGCCGACCGAAGAGGTGCTGCGCCTTGAGCCGCAACATGCGCAGGCCGCAGCCGAGAAGGATGACGTGCATTCACCGCTGGCCGGTCAGGAGGTCAACCCGGAGGCCAAAGGCGCGACAGTATCCTTGACCGGTGCTCCTGCGGCCGAGGCGAAGCCAGCAGCGCATTCGCCCCGGACACAGGGGAAAACCTGGAGCCGGCATAACTTCGGCGTGTTCGAACTCAGTGCGAAAATTGCGGCGCTGGAAACGGCGATCGGGCGCTTTCCCGGTCCATGGGAGCCGGATGGCACGGGGCTCGATGCTTACGCCGGCACCAAGCAGCCCGCGATGGACTGGCCCGGGACCAGGGATCTTGATGCCACCGGGGCGCCGATGTCCAAGGCTTCTGCCGCACCTAAGACGGAGGAAGCTATGACCGATGCTGTGGCCGATCCCGCCGGACAAGCCGCTGATGAAGCTCTTGAGGAGGAGCAGGTGATCGACGAGGCAGCGTTGCGCGATCTCGTCGCGGACATCGTGCGTTCGGAGCTTCAGGGCCCACTGGGTGAGCGTATCACGCGCAATGTGCGCAAGCTCGTGCGTCTGGAAATCCAGCGCGCACTTGCCGCTCGCGACCTCGAATAGAATTCAGGCGCGCTGGCTGATCTCGGCTGAAAGCTGGAGGATCCGGTCGATATCGAGGTGCTTCTCCAGATGTTCGGCGAGCGCATCAAGCGTTTCTTCGACGCGGTCCGAATACCTGATCTGCGCCCTTCGCCCGAATTGCGCGAGCCAGGCAGCCCGAAACGCGTCGGCCGCGAAGAGGCCATGAAGGTAGCATCCCTGCACCCGCCCCTCCGCAGTCGAAGCCCCCTCAGGTCCGGCACCGAGGTCGATCCAGCCGTGCGCGCAATCCGGCCCGCTCGTCTGCCCCATGTGGATTTCGTAACCCTCGATCCGCGCGCTTGTCGCCATGTGAAGGCCTTCGCGCCTTGCAAGCGTCTTGGTTTGCGCAAGCCGCGTTTCCACGTCGAGATGCCCCAGACCGGAGGCTGATCCTGCTACCCCCTCGATGCCTCCCGGATCGTCGATCCGGCGTCCAAGCATCTGGTAGCCGCCGCAAAGTCCCAGCACGTGGCCGCCGCGCCGCAGATGTGCCGCAATGTCGATGTCCCAGCCTTCGGTGCGCAGGTCGGCGAGATCGGCCAACGTGGCCTTGCTGCCTACCAGCAGGATGACACGCGCCTCGGCGGGCAGGGGCGTGCCGCGGGGGATGATCCTCAGGTCGACTTCCGGTTCGGCGGCCAGCGGATCAAGATCGTCGAAATTCGAGATGCGCGGCAGTTGCGGCACGGCGATGCAGAGCCCCTTGCCGCCGGACTGAGCGCGATCCGGCAGGTCCATGACGTCTTCGGCGGGCAGGCGGTGCGCGGCCTCGAACCACGGGATGACGCCAAGGCAGGGCCAGCCCGTACGGGCCACGATATCGTCCCGCCCGTCGTCAAAAAGGCTGACGTCGCCGCGGAACTTATTGATCGCAAAGCCTTTGATCAGGCGCAAATCGCTGTCGTCGAGGACAGCCCGGGTGCCCACGATCTGCGCAATGACGCCCCCCCGGTCGATATCGCCAAGGAGAAGCACCGGCACGCCCGCGGCTTCGGCAAAACCCATGTTGGCGATGTCACGCGCGCGCAGATTCGTCTCGGCAGGGCTGCCTGCGCCTTCGACAACCACGAGGTCGCAGGTCGACGCGAGCCTGTGATAGCTTTCGAGCACCGGCGGCAGCAGGCTGGCCTTTTCCCGGCCGAAGTCGCGGGCGTCCTGCGTGCCCATAAGCTTGCCCTGAAGGATTACCTGCGCGCCGGTGCTCGACTGCGGCTTGAGCAACACCGGGTTCATGTCACTATGTGGCGGAACGCCTGAGGCCAGTGCCTGGAGCGCCTGCGCGCGCCCGATCTCACCGCCTTCCGGCGTCACGGCGGCATTGTTGGACATGTTCTGCGGCTTGAAGGGGCGAACCGACAGGCCACGCCGGGTGAATGCGCGGGCGAGGCCTGCGACCACCATCGATTTGCCGACATTGCTGCCGGTGCCCTGAATCATGATCGCCTTGGTCATTGCCGCCCTTTTTCGTCCGATCCTTACCGATCTGCGCACCCGGTGAAAGGGCCTATGGCAGCCTCGGCGCAAGCGGAATGCTGCCGATGGTGGCCGAAAACGGTGTACGCGCAGATGTATCCCTTCCGGATCGTCAAGACGCCCCGACTACCAACGTCCGCTTTGAGACTGGAAAGACACAGCCGCGTTGCCCCGGCCTGCGAGCCATCCCGTTCATGACAACCTCGCGTCCGGGCATGCCGCGCCGGGGCGGCTTGAGTCACGGACAAGGGGGCAGGCCATAAACCTGGCCTTTGGCCTCGCTTTGGTTAGGGCCTTGGTTCCATCCCCTGCGCGTAGATCGGCGGGACAGGTTCTGCACGGTGGATCTCAGGGGGAAAGCAAGCCTGCAAGATCTTAACTTGCAGCAAGAAGACTTCTGTCAAGGAAATGGAGCGCATCCAGCGGCGCGCTGAAGAACAAAAAACGCGCCGAGCATGGCGCGCTTTTCCATCTTTTTCATCGGCTTGTCAGGCGGCTTCGGCCTGCTGCGCAGCGTTGCGGCGCTCCGATTCCTCGCGCGACAGCGCAACGGAGGTTCTCACCCCCTTGCCGACAAATTCCATCAGCCCGGCCACAACGCGTTCGTTGGGGTCGATTCCCGCACAGCTCAGCACTTCGCGGCCATCTCGCGAGCGTGCCCAGCGGGCGATCTGTTCGGGGCCATTTCCGTACTTCTTGTCGTCGGCTATGGCGTCGTCCAGTGCAGCCAGTACCACGGCTGCAAACAGTTTGCGTGCACGATTGCCTTGCTCGTTATTGAAGGCTGTGCCGTCAACGAAATCTTTCATCTCGTCGTCCTTTCTTTATTCTTGCTCTTGTCTTTCCGGCGTGAAGCTCCTTATGGCCGTTTTGACTCGATTCGGATACCCCGTTATTGCATACCCTCTATGCAAAATTTGCATTGCTTTCTGCGGATGCAGCACGAGATACGTTGTCTTGTAACGCCCACACCTCCCAGATATAGGGAGCACTAACCAATCATCAACCTTTTGCCATGGTTTCGACATATGCCTAAAATCAACGGAAACGAGATTCGCCCGGGAAACGTTCTGGATCATGACGGGGGTCTCTGGGCCGCTGTGAAAGTCGATCATGTAAAACCCGGAAAAGGCGGCGCTTTCGCGCAGGTCGAATTGCGTAACCTGCGCAACGGAACCAAGCTCAACGAGCGCTTCCGGTCCGCCGACAAGGTCGAGCGTGTGCGCCTGGAGCAGAAGGATCAGACCTTCCTTTATGAAGACAGCGGCATGCTCGTCGTGATGGACACCGAGACCTACGAGCAGGTGCAATTGCCCGCCGAACTGCTCGGTGAGCGTCGCCCGTTTCTGCAGGACGGCATGAAGATCGTGGTCGAGTTCTACGAGGAGGAGGCGCTCAACGCGACCTTGCCGCAGAAAGTGACCTGCCGCATCGTGGAGACCGAACCGGTAGTGAAGGGTCAGACCGCCGCCAACTCCTTCAAGCCCGCCATTCTCGACAATGGCGTGAAGGTCATGGTGCCGCCTTTCGTCGGGCAGGACGAAGACATCATCGTGAACACCGAGACGATGGAATATTCCGAACGCGCCTGAGTTGCGTCAGATACCCGGCAAGCTTCCCGGTATTGATTGCTGCAAACCAACTGGTTCTGACTGGCGACAATAATCTCGTCCGGACACGATCGGTCAGAGCCCGCCGCTGATCCTTCGATCAGGTGGCTTCAAGGCGTCATATGAACGCGGGCAGTTTGAAGACACCGGCAGTTTAAACCGAAATCCATCCTGGCGCGCATAATTGCGCGACCGGCCGCGAAGCCTGACCTCAAGCGTCAATTTTCAATCATATTCACCTTTTGCCTTAAGCCACTGTTGATCACTGGTTTCCAAGGTCCCTCCGACATGAGAGGGTTCCATGACAGCAAATCTTGAAGGCATCCGTTTCGATCGGAATTACGGCGACAACAGCGGCACGTCCAATGGCCAGCAACCCTTCGACACGGATGGTGATGGCAAGGCGACGCAAGAAGACGAGCTCGTTTCGATAACCAATATCACTGGTGGACCGATGGATATTTCGGGTTGGGAGATATGGTCGGATTCGACGGGAACTGGCGCGCCCGACGCGCCGCAGGATGGCCTGTACCACACGTTTCCGCCAGGCACCGTCCTCCAGCCCGGTCAGACGTTATATATCATCAATGAAATTCCCGGGGGTGCCCCGAAATGGGCGCAGGAAGCCTCCCAAGGAGGCGTGGAGCTGGGGAAGGCGGTCAAAGCACGAACCTCTTGACCGAGGGCAACAGCGGGAGCTATGGCGAACCGATTGCCTTGGTTACCCGCGGGCTCGGACCGCTGCGTGAGACGTCAGCCGACGTCAAGCACTGGGATCCCGTTGCCGCTTCAAGACACTCGAAATCGGGTAGATCGATGGTTTCGCGTGCAGTCAGCGGTTGTAACTGACAGTGGCCTCTGCGGCCGTCATTGCGCCTGTCGCCCGGTCGAAGCGCAGGTAGGCGATGGCCTCTTGTCCGCTGCGGCTCAGCAAGGTGCCCGCAGGCTTGCCTGCCGCGAGGATCTCGGCCCCCGGGTCCGCCGCGCCTTCGACATGCACCTTGGCCAGCCCCTTGCGCAATTCGGTCTTGTGTTTCATGCGCGCGGTCACTTCCTGCCCGACATAGCATCCCTTTCGAAAGTCGACGCCGTGCAGCCGCTCGAATCCGGCCTCCAGAATGAAGGTATCCGGGGTCAGCTCGATCCCGGTTTCCGGGATCAGGTGCGCGACCCGGAGCGCCGTCCAGTCGATCTCGTCACCGGTTTGCGCATGATCGCGGTAGGCGCGCCAGCCAAGAGCGTCATGGCGTGGGTCGACATGACCGTCTTCTGGCGCGACACCCAGACCCCGGTGAAGATGCAGGCCCGCCTCAGAGATCACCACATCGGCGCGCAGTTTATACATCCCGAGGCGTTGAGTGAGCATGTCGCCCAAGGCTTCCGCCACATCCAGAAGAACCCCGTTCGGTACGCGCAGCAGAAAGAAGTCGGCAAGGTATTTTCCCTGCGGTGTCAGCATCGCCGTATAGACAAGACCCCGCTCGAGATGCCGGATGTCATTGGTGATGAGCCCCTGCAGAAAGGGCTCCACATCCTTGCCGGACAGCAACAGAATGCGACGTTTGGTCATAGGGGCTCCTCTTTGCGGCTTGCATGGCATATAGACGGCACGCCGCCAAGATAAAGGGCCATAACCTATGCGTGCACCGATCTCCGTCATCGTGCCGACACTGAACGCTGAGCACCATCTGGGTGCCTGCCTTACGGCGTTGATGCCGGCGCTGGAAGCCGGTCTCATCCGCGAGTTGATCGTGACTGACGGCGGCTCAACGGATGGGACCATCGCGCTTGCCAAGGCCTGGGGCGCGGAGGTCGTGCAAGGCCCTGCTTCGCGAGGCGGGCAACTGGCGCGTGGATGTGCCGCGGCGCAGGGCAAATGGCTGCTGGTGCTGCATGCCGATACCGTCCTTGCGCCGGGCTGGGTCGGACCGGTGATCGCGCATTTGTCCAGTGAGCGGGCAGGGTGGTTCCGCCTTGCCTTTGCCCGCGGTGGCGTGGCCGGGCGGATCGTGGCCTGCTGGGCCAACCTGCGCAGCCGGTTCGGGTTGCCTTACGGGGATCAGGGGCTCTTGCTGCCGACGGCGCTTTACAACGCGGTGGGCGGCTATCCGGATCAGCCGCTGATGGAGGATGTGGCGCTGGCCAGTGCGCTCAGGGGCAGGCTGGTGCGTATTGATGCGCTCGCCGTGACGAGCCCGTCGCGTTATCAGGGCCAAGGCTGGGTTCGGCGCGGTTTGCGCAACCTCTGGACGCTTATGCGCTACCTCGCAGGCGTGTCGCCGCAGCGTCTGGCGGAGAGCTATCGGCGGTAAGCGGAAGGGCGTGAGAAACGGCCAATTGACGCCGCGCGCCCCGTGGCTAGGGTGGCCCGCAACAAAGCGGAGAGCCTTGATGTCCGATACGGTAAATCTTTCTCAAGGGCGTGGTTACCTCGCCATTCCCGGCCCGTCGGTGATGCCCGAAGCGGTGCTGAACGCCATGCACCGGCCCTCGCCCGACATCTATAGCGGCGAGTTGCCCGACATGCTTCCCGGGATCGTGCGCGACCTCAAGCGCGTGGCGCGCACCGAAGGTCATGTAGCGCTCTACATTGGCAACGGACATGCCGCCTGGGAGGCGTCGCTGTCCAATGTCATCGCTCCGGGTGACAAGGTGCTTGTGCCAGCGAACGGCGAATTCGCCCATGGCTGGGCCAGTATGGCGACTGCCTTGGGCGCAGAAGCAGAGGTCATCGATTTCGGCAAGACCGCGGCAATAGACGCGGGGCGCATCGAGGCTGCCTTGCGGGCGGACAAGGACCAACGGATCAAAGCGGTGCTCGCGGTGCATGTGGACACGTCGACCTCGATCCGTAACGACATTGCGACCCTGCGACAGGCGATCGATGCGGCGGGGCATCCGGCCTTGCTTATGGTGGATTGCATCGCCTCGCTTGGGTGTGATGTCTTCGAAATGGATGGCTGGGGCGTTGATATCATGATCACCGCCAGCCAGAAGGGGCTGATGGTCCCGACGGGCATGTGTTTCGTCTTCTTCAACGACCGCGCCGCCGGGCGCCGCCGCGCCATGGCCCGCGTCAGCCGCTACTGGGACTGGGCGCCGCGGGCCGCCCCGGCAGCCTTCTACGAATATTGGAACGGGACAGCCCCGACGCATCATGTCTACGGTCTGCGCAAGGCGCTCGATCTCATCCACGCCGAAGGCATGGAGGCGGTCTGGGCGCGCCACAGGGTGCTCGCCCGCGCGGTCTGGGCGGCGGCCGAGGCCTGGGCATCGGAAGGCAGTTTCCGGCTCAATGTCGCGGATCCCGCTTTGCGCAGCCATGCGGTGACGGCGGCGAGGCTGGATGCGCCTGATGCGACGGCGCTCCGGGAGTGGACCAAAAGGGAACTGGGGCTGACGCTCGGGATCGGGCTTGGCATGGCTGCGCCGAGCGATCCGGCCTGGCATGGATTTTTCCGACTGGGCCACATGGGTCATGTGAACGGTCACATGATCCTGGGGCTTCTCGGTGGAATCGAGGCGGGCCTCCGCGCGCTCGAAATTCCCCATGGGTCCGGGGCGCTCGATGCCGCCGTCGCGGTCATTTCCGGGCGTCAGTCCGACCGGCTCGCAGGGGTGTAGCGAGCCTCGGCGGCCCGCTTGCGCTGGTCGAGCCAGTGCAGCCAGTGGTTCAGCACGAGGCCGAGAAAGACTGCCGCGACCAGGCCATAGACGGCGAAGAGAAAGAGCAGCAGCCAGGCAAGGTTGACGCCGAACATCGCGATGCAGGCCGTGGTGAAATCGGGCGCCCGCCCCAACTTGTGGTTCTCCATCTCATGCCCCGTTTCGATGCACCTGACATGAAACTATAGGCTGGATTTCGCATTCGTCAGCTATTTTCTGCGGCCCGCAGCGCTTCGGGCAGAACCTGGGCAAAAAGCTCGAGATCTGCGGGCGTGCCGCAGCTTACCCGGATGCAGCGGTTCTGCGGTGCTGCCAGCGGCATCCGCGCGAAAATTCCGCGGGCGACTGTTTCGGCGAGCACCCTGGTGGCAAAGCTGCCGTCGCGCCCGCAATCGATGGTGACGAAATTCGTGGCTGACGGCAGCGCGCGCAAACCGTTGGCTTTCGCGATCGTGGCGATCCGCAACCTGGAGGCCACGATACGCGCCTGCACCGAGCGCAGCCAGTCTCCATCTCCGAGCGCCTCGAGCGCCCCCGCCTGTGCCGCACGGTTCATGCCGAAGTGGTTGCGCACCTTTTCGAACTGCGCAATCAGGTCGGGTGCGGCAAGAGCGTAGCCGACGCGGGCACCGGCCAAGCCGTAGACCTTGGAAAAAGTCCGCATCCGGATCACCCGGGGGTCGTCAAAGAGAAGCGGTAGTGCCGCGTCCTTCGGCGCACATTCGATATAGGCTTCATCCAGCACCAGCAGCGTGCCGTTGGGCAGCTTGTCCATCGCGGCCACGATCTCTGCGCCCGTATGATAGCTGCCCATCGGGTTGTCAGGATTGGCCAGGTAGACGAGCTTGGCCTTCACCTCAGCGGCCTTGGCAAAGAGCGCCTCAGGGTCTTCGTGGTCGTCGCGATAGGGGACCTTGTGGAGCGTGCCGCCGAAACCCGCGACATGATAGTTGAAGGTCGGATAGGCACCATCGGAGGTCACCACCGCATCGCCCGGCTCCACCATGAGGCGCACCACATAACCGAGCAGCCCGTCGATGCCCTCTCCGACCACGACATGCGCCGGCGTCGTTCCGTGGTGCCCGGCCAGCGCCTCGCGCAGATCGAAGCTTTCGGGGTCGCCGTATTTCCAGATGGAGGTCTCCGCCATCGCCTTGATGGCACGCGGCGACGGCCCGAAGACGTTTTCATTGGCGCCGAGGCGGGCATCGAAGATCTTGCCGCGCGCGCGCTCCTGTGCCTCGGGTCCGACGAAGGGAACGGAGGCAGGCAGGCTGCTGGCGAGAGAGGTCAGGCGGTACTGTGTCATGGCGCCAGATAAGACAAAGCAATCGGCCGGAGCAATACCCCCGGTGTCCCAACGTTTCACTGGTGTTTCCTGCCCGCCGCAGGCCAGATGGGTCGAGCAAGAGGAGAATGCCATGCCCCGCGTAACCGTTACCCTTTCGGACCATATCGCCCATGTGCAACTGAGCCGTCCGGAGAAGATGAACGCGGTCGATCAGGCGATGATCGACGCCCTGCTCGAGGCCGGGGCGGAAGTGGCCGCATCGCCGGCCCGGGTGGTGGTGATTTCGGGCGCGGGCAAGGCCTTTTGTGCCGGGACAGATCTCTCCGCGCTCGGAGGTTTCGTTGGCAAGGACATGGAGGCGGTCATCCTGCCGCGTACCCATGGCGAGGGTCTCACCAACCAGTGGCAGGAGATCGCGCTGCAATGGCGGCGGCTCGAGGTGCCGGTGATCGCGGCGCTGCATGGGGTGGCCTTCGGGGCCGGGCTGCAACTGGCGCTCGGGGCCGACATCCGCATTGCGGCACCGGACACGCGGCTTGCGGTGATGGAGATGAAATGGGGGATCGTGCCGGACATGGGCGGCATGGTGCTCCTGCCGCAGCTGGTCCGGTCGGATGTGTTGCGCAGGCTGGTCTACACCGCCGATCCGATCGAGGCCGCGCAGGCGGAGCGTTGGGGGCTGGTGACCGAAATCGCCGATGATCCGCTGGCGGCGGCCATGGCAATGGCCGGGAAGATCGCGCGCAAGAGCCCTCGGGCGATCTGCGCGGCGAAGCGGTTGATCGACCTCTCGGAGCACTCCGACGCGCGGGAAGTTCTCCTGGCGGAGTCTCGCGAGCAGGCCGCGCTGATCGGCACGCCGGAGCAGATGGAGGTCATTGCCGCAGAGTTTGGCAAGCGCGAGCCGAAGTTCAAGTAAGGCGGGCAAGACCTTATTTCCTAGTTATTTTTTCCCGTCGCAGTGCCGCGTGACTTGGCGCATTGGCCCGCTCTGCGACAGGGTCCCGTGCTCAGGTCAGCCCAGTTCCGCCAGACGCGCGAGCGCCTCCTTCAGCTTGCCTTCCTCCTCCTCGCGCAGGGCGAGGTTGGCGCGGGTTTCCTCGACGACCTCTTCGGGCGCTGATTCCGCGAATTTCGGATTGTTGAGACGCCCGCGCAGGCCTCCCAGTTCCTTGGAAAGCTTGTCGAGAGACTTTTGCAAACGCGCCTTTTCTTCTGAAATATCAATGATATCAGCGAGGGGCAGGCCGAAGGTCGCCCCCGGTACGGCCAGCGAGGCAGTGCCCTTGGGGAAGGCCTGCGCGCGGTCGAGGGCCTCGACGCGGGCGAGGCGCTTGATCATGACCTCGTTGCGGCTCCAGAAGGCTTCCCCGGCCGCGTCGATCTCGGTGACCAGCAGAGGCACGTAGAGGCCCGCGGGGACATGCATCTGCGCGCGCGCGGAACGGATCGCCTCGATCAGCGCGATGACCCAGGTGATCTCCTGATCGGCCTCCGGATCGACCAGATCGGCGGCGGTGTAGGTGGGCCATTCGGCGTGCACAAGGAGCTTCTCGCGGGTGCCGGTCTCGGCCCATAACTCCTCGGTAATAAAGGGCATTATCGGATGCAGCAGGATCATGCACTGATCGAGAACCCAGGCCATGGTGGCGCGGGTTTCGGGGGCGAGAGCGGTATTGGCCTCGTCCTGAAGGAGCGGTTTGGAAAGCTCCACATACCAGTCGCAGACCTTGCCCCAGACGAAGACATAAGCGGCGTTGGCGGCGTCGTTGAAGCGGTAGTTCGCGAGGGCCGTGTCGATCTCCTCGCGCACTTTCGCGGTCTCGCCGATGATCCACTTGTTGACGGCGGCAGTGGGTGTCACCGGCGGTACACCCCCTGTACACCCCCCGTACACCCCCCCGGCGCGCGCCTCGTAGACGCCGTTCATCTCCGCGAAACGGCAGGCGTTCCAGAGCTTGGTGCCGAAATTGCGATACCCGGCGATGCGCTGGGTGGAGAGTTTCAGGTCGCGCCCCATGGCGGCCATCGCCGTCAGGGTGAAGCGCACGGCGTCGGCGCCGTATTCGTCGATCAGTTCCAGCGGGTCGAGCACGTTGCCCAGGGACTTCGACATCTTCTTGCCCTTCTCGTCGCGCACCAGCGCGTGGACATAGACGGTGTCGAAGGGCTTCTGGCCCACCACGGCATATTGCATCATCATCATCCGGGCGACCCAGAAGAAGATGATGTCGAAGCCGGTGATCAGCACGGAGGTGGGGAAGTATTTCTGCAGCGCCTCGTTCTGCGCGTCCTGTTCCGCGTCGCCGGTCCAGCCCAGCGTGCCGATGGGCCAGAGGCCGGAGGAGAACCAGGTGTCGAGGACGTCGGGGTCGCGGTAGACCGGGATCCGATCTGAGTCGACCGCTTCGCCAGCTTGTCGAAATAAGCTCAATCCAACTCTGCTTTCGATAGCAACGTTACGATCATTTGACGTCGCGGCTTATTTCTTCGAACGCATGCGATCGCTTCGTGTCTGATGGTTTGCATTCGAACGTCGTATTGCCGTGCTATGAGATAGCACCTTGCGCAGGTTCTGCGCAAACTGTCAACGCGATCGTGGGCGCGTTATCTCGTCTGCGAACTCATGTCAGGCCCATACCAAACCGGGATCTGATGCCCCCACCAGAGCTGCCGCGAGATGCACCAGGGCTCGATGTTTTCCAGCCAGTTGAAATAGACCTTCTTGTCCTGCTCGGGGAGAATCTCCACCTCGCCATTGCGCACCGCGTCAATCGCGGGCTGCACGATCTTGGAGGTCTCGACGAACCACTGGTCGGTGAGCATCGGCTCGATGACCACTTTCGACCGGTCGCCAAAGGGTTGCATGATTTTCTTCGCCTCGACGAAGGGCACCATCAGCGGGACCTCGGCGCCGTCGAAGGTGTCCTCGGGCGCAGGCGCGTCGGCGGGGACCATGACGGCGAGGCCCTCGGCGGTGATCTGCTCGACCACGGACTTGCGCGCCTCGAACCGATCCAGACCGCGCAGCTCATCCGGCACCAGGTTCACGGCGTCGGCTTCCGCTTCGGTCAGGGTGCGCTCGCCTTTGGCCACGGCCATGGCGATGGTGGCTGCTTCGGCATAGGGCGCGCCGTCGTCGCGCATCGCGGCCTTGGTGTCCATCAGCCGGTAGAGCGGGATGCCGCTTCGTTGCGCCACGGCGTAGTCGTTGAAGTCATGCGCGCCGGTGATCTTCACCGCGCCCGAGCCGAAGGTGGGGTCGGGGTACTCATCCGTGATGATCGGGATCAGGCGGCGATGCTCTTTCGGTCCGACAGGGATTTCACATAGTTTACCGATGATTGGCGCATATCGTTCATCCGACGGATGAACCGCGACCGCGCCATCGCCGAGCATGGTTTCGGGCCGCGTCGTGGCGATGGAGATATAGTCGCGGGTCTCGCGCAGGGTGACGGTGCCGTCCTCGTCCTTCTCGACGTATTCATAGGTCTGCCCGCCCGCGAGCGGGTATTTGAAGTGCCACATGTGGCCGTCGACTTCGATGTTCTCGACCTCCAGATCGGAGATCGCGGTCTCGAAATGCGGGTCCCAGTTGACCAGCCGCTTGCCGCGGTAGATCAGGCCCTTGTTGTACATGTCCACGAAGACCTTGATCACGGCATCGTGGAAGTTGGGACCGTTGCCAGCGTCGGGATCACCCGGCGCGCCGCCCATGGTGAAGGCTTCGCGGTCCCAGTCGCAGGAGGCGCCGAGGCGTTTCAATTGCCCGATGATGGTGCCGCGGGAGGCGACCTTCTGCTGCCAGACCCGTTCCAGGAACTTTTCGCGACCCATGTCGCGGCGTGTCGGCTCGCCTTTGGCGGCCATGTCGCGCTCAGTCACCATCTGCGTGGCGATGCCGGCGTGATCGGTGCCGGGCTGCCAGAGCGTGTCGTGCCCGCGCATGCGGTGCCAGCGGATCAGGATGTCCTGCAGCGTGTTGTTGAAGGCGTGACCCATGTGCAGCGAGCCCGTGACATTGGGCGGCGGGATCATGATGGAGAAGGTTTCGGCCCCGGGGGCGGCGTTGGCCCCGGCCCTGAAGGCGCCGGCCTTTTCCCAGGCGGCGTAGAGGCGGGCCTCCGCCGTGGCGGCATCAAATGTTTTCTCGAGGGGCATCCGGCGTCTCTTTCCTTCGTTCCGCAGTCGGGAGTGCTCTAACGAAAGTCACTGCGGAGGGAAAGCCCATGGCGCGCAGCGAAGCGACCTGACGCTTCGGTTCCGTCGCGGGTCGGGCACGGGAAGTGATTCTCGTACTCGGGAAAGTTTGTTTTAATTTGACCTATCCTGTCGCGTCGATTGGACTGTAAAGAATTTTGCATTTTCCAACGCGGAAACAGTCGGGAATTTGACGGCAATTTGTTTCGGGAAAGTGCCAGGAATCAAACAGAAATCCAGAATTCCATAAAAATTATGGCCTTAAGGTGCCCAATTTATGAATTGGAGTTGAGATTTGTGGCAGACTTCTAGATCAGTAGTTAAGAAATTCTTGGTCGCGCAACCGGCGTTGTCTAAAGGGGAACCTGGTGAGAAAACTGCTTGGAGTTGTATTCGCTCTGGTGAGTGTGGGGTCAGTATCACAGGCCGCTGTGATCAGTGGCGGCATCACTTTCGGCGACGGGTCTTTCCAGATGATTGATACCGCCGGTCTGACTGTCGGCAGGAACGATCAACAGTCGCAGAATCTCTTCGCCTTCGATGAGGAGCAGAATTACAAGGTTGCAACAGACCTGACGCTGGACACGGGCGGCGTGATCAAGGCAGGGACCGTGGTGTCGAGCCAATACGTCTTTTTTGATCCGAAACGGTCATCGAGGCAGCAGGGATTCGTCGATTTCGATTCCCAGATCCTTGGTATTGCGACTAGCTTGGGCTCGCTCGCCATGACTGATTTTCTTGGGCTTGACCCGGTGACTTACCGGACACCGAGGCTGCGCGGGCTGGAACGCGATGACGAGGCGATCATCGACGCCAGTTTGGCAAACCGACTGCTTGTTGACTGGCGTGCATCGAGCCCGGGCGACTATATCCGGGTCCTTACACTGGGGTCAGAGACGCCGCTGGAACCCATCGCGGCTGTGCCTTTGCCTGCGTCGGGGTTTGGATTGCTCGCTGCCTTTGCGGCTCTGGCAATGATGCGCAGACGCAAGACAGTCTGACCGCTCTTTCTTGACGCCTGAAGTGCCCCGGCGCATGAGCGTTCGGGGCATTTTTTATATCAGTACTCGCATGGGCATCAGGTCCGGTGGAGAGGCGCGCGCGCACCGGGGCGGATCACCGCCGGGTCGTAGGGCGTGCGGGCGAAGACTTCCTCCACCATGGGCGCGAAATGCGACAGTGGCAGGGTATCGTAGTCCGGATCGAAGCTCGCCTGATCCCAGCGCTCGCAGAAGGCGGCGCAATCGTCGAAATAGGGATGGCCCGCGTATTGGTCGCGCTTGTGCTGGTTCCCGCCCACATGATGGCCGTAGTAGAGCATCTGGAAATCGCCATGGGTCTGCACGCACCATGCGCATTGTTCCCGTACGAAGGGGCGCAGGATGGTGGCGGCGTATTCATCATGGTTGTAGGGCGCGTAGATGTCGCCGATGTCATGCAGCAAAGCGGAGACGATCCAGTCGATGTCCGCGCCGTCGCGCTCCGCACGGGTCGCCGATTGCAGGGAGTGACCGAGGCGCGTGACCTGATAGCCCGAGAGGCTCTCGTCGAGCTCCACCAGCGCCTTCATCAGCCGTTTGGCGGTGCCCTTGGTGTATTCGACCTCATGCTCGGTCAGGAAGGCGTATTCTTCGGCGGTGCCGTCCTTCATCCGGGTGAAGGTGACCTGTTCCATCTTCTGGCTCATGCGTAGAGACCCTTCTTGCCGGCAGCGGTGCCGGACATCATGACCTGAGCCTGCGCGGCCCTGATTTCATCATAGACCGCGAGCGCTTCGGGCGTAAAGAGACCGTCGGGCGCGGTAACATGCCGGAAGTTGCCGGAGGTATCGGAGCCGCGGGCGGGCATGGCGTAGTCGATCGCGCCGACCTGCTGTTTCACGTCCGGCGTGCAATAGCGCACTACCGCAGCAATGCGGCGGTCGTCGGTGGTGTTGGGGCCGGAGCCGTGGATGGTCAGCCCGTGATGCAGCGAGATCTCACCGGGATGAATTTCGATGGGCACGCGGTCGGCGGGGTCCACATCGACCTTGACCTCCTGTCCTCGGCTCAGCAGGTTGTCCTCGGCGAAGGTGTCCTCATGCGGCAGGATCGGGTTCTTGTGCGAGGCTTTCACGAAGTCCATGCAGCCCGAGGCGGGTGTGGCGGGCGAGAGCGCCAGCCAGGCCGTGACCAACCCGTCGATGGCTCCGAGGCCCCAGTAGGTGAGGTCCTGATGCATCGAGACCTTGTGGCGGGTGTTCGGCTCCTTGATGAAAAATTCCACCGAATAGACCAGGATATCGGGCCCGAGAATGCCTTCGACCACGTCGAGGATCGCGGGGTTCGAGCCGATGCGGGCGGCGAGCGGCATCACCGCATGGGCATTGATGCGTTTGTAGGTGTTGAGCGGCAGCGGCAGGCCGTTGTCAAGCCATTGCGCTTCGATCTGTTCCAGCTCCTCGCGCAGGGCCTGCGCCTCGGCGGGTGTCATCACCGGGATCGGGAAGAGGTAGCCATCCTCCCAATATTGCGCAGTCTGACGCTTCGTCAGTCGGCCGTTTTCAAGGGCGAGGGGTTCGGGCATCTGTTGTCCTCCTGATGGGATGTTGCCGGCAGCTTAGCCTGTGTCTCGGGCTTTGCAGCACGATGGCTCTTGCCGCAGAGGCCAAGTTTGACTTAGCCTGCTTTCATGGCTTCCCGCGTCCCCTCGCTCAACTGGCTGCGCGTCTTCGAGGCTGCCGCGCGCACCGAGAGCTTTGCCCGGGCGGCGGCACAACTCAACCTGTCGGCGGCGGCGGTAAGCCAGCAGGTCAAGGCGCTGGAGGACAGGCTCGGCGCGCCGCTGTTCCTGCGCGGGGCGCATTCGGTGACGCTGACCGATCTCGGGGCGCGCTTACCTGCCGTCGGTGCAGCAGGCACTGGGGCTTCTGGAGGAAGCCACGGAAGGTGTGTTCGGCGCACCGCGCGAGGAGCCGGTCTTCGTGCAATCCGTGCTGCTTTTTGCGCATGGCGTGCTGGCGCGGGGGCTCGGCGATTTTCAGCAGGCCCATCCAAACATCCGCGTGACCCTGAACACCGGCAATTCGGCCCTGGATTTCTCGAACAGTTTCAGCGATTTGCAGATCGTCTTCGGCAATCCCGGGCACTATGGCCGGGATCACGATCCGCTGTTGGGCGAAACGCTGTATCCAGTGGCATTGCCCGAGGTCTGCGAAACCATCGCCACCGCGCAGGACCTTCAGGATCATACCCTGATCGAGGTCGCGACCCATCGCTCGGGATGGCGGCATCTGTTCCATGCCTTGCACCTGCCAATGCGGTCGCTGCGCGTGCTGCATGCGGACAGTTCGATCATGGCCGCGGCGATGGCGGCGCAGGGTTTGGGTGTGATGCTGGCGCGGGCCCCCGCGAGCGATGTCGTCGTGGTTCAATCCGGCTTGGTGCCCTGCCTCCCGGGGGCGCAAGTCAGGGGCGAGGAAGGCTACCATCTCGTCTGTCCCGATCGTGCGGCCTTGCGCCCGGCGGCGCAGGTGTTCCGCAAATGGCTGCTGGGCTACGTGGCGGAAGTGGCGGGGGGCTGACAAACTGTCGGCCGGCAGGTGGACAAGTGCCGGACGACCGCTAGTCTCCGTTCCGACCCGCAACGCCTAAAGGAGCCCGCACAATGGATAAATTCGGCAAGTCGCAACCGGTGAAACGGGTCGAGGACCTGCGCTTTCTGACCGGCATGGGCCGCTATCTCGACGACGCCGCGCCGAAAGACGCCCTGCGCGGGGTCGTGTTCCGATCGCCCGTGGCCCATGCGGTGATCACCGGGCTCGACGTCGCGGCGGCGCGCGCGGCGGACGGCGTTCATGCCGTGCTGACGGTGGAGGATCTCGAAGCGGCGGGCATGAACATCAACATGCGGGCCACCACGGTGAAGAACCGCGATGGCTCGCAGGGGGCGGCACCCAGGCGGCCGATGCTGGCCAAGGGGCGGGTGCGTTACGTGGGCGAGCCAGTGGCGTTCATCGTCGCCGAGACGCTGGAGCAGGCGCGCGATGCTGCGGAGATGATCGTCTTCGATTACGAGGATCTGCCGGTGAAGCTGGACCTCGCGCCGGGTGGCGAAACGGTGCACAGCGAGGCACCGGACAACCGCGCCTTCGATTGGGGCATGGGCGACGAGGCCGCGACGGAAGCCGCGTTCAAGGCGGCTGCGCGCACGGTGTCGCTGGAGGTGGGCGACAACCGGGTGATCGTCAATTCGCTGGAGCCGCGGGGCTGTTTTGCCGAGTGGGACGGCACCCGTCTGCATCTGGCCCTGGGCGCGCAGGGGGTCTGGGCGCACAAGGAGCAGCTTTGCGCGGCGATGGGGCTGGCGCCCGAGAACGTGCGGGTGACGATCCCGGATGTGGGGGGCGGTTTCGGCATGAAGGCCTTTGCCTACCCCGAGTATTTCCTGTGTGCGCAGGCGGCGCGGGCATTGGGGCGTCCGGTGCGCTGGATGTCGGAGCGCACCGAAGCCATGCTGAGCGACAATGGCGGGCGGGATCTCACCTCGCTGGCGGAATTCGCCTTTGACGAAAAGAACCGCATCACCGCTTACCGGGTGCGCACGAAATGCAACCTTGGGGCCTATAATTCGCAGTTCGGCCAACCGATTCAGACGCAGCTTTTTTCCCGCGTGCTGATGGGTGTTTATGACGTGCAGACGACCTGGCTTCAGGTCGAGGGGTACTACACCAACACCGTGCAGGTCGACGCCTATCGCGGGGCCGGGCGGCCCGAGGCGATCTATGTGCTGGAGCGGCTGATGGACCGCGCGGCGCGGGAGTTGGGCGTCGATCCGCTGGAGTTGCGGCGGATCAATTTCATCAAGCCCGAGCAGTTTCCCTATGCCACCAGCACCGGCGAGACCTATGACGTGGGCGATTTCGACAAGGTGCTGGCGCGCGCCGAGGCGGAGGCGGACCTTGCCGGGTTCGGGGCGCGCAAGGCGGCGGATGCGCGGCGTGGAAAGTTGCGGGGGCTGGGCTTGTGTTACTATATCGAAAGCATTCTGGGCGATCCTTCGGAAAACGCGCGTGTGGCGTTCAACGAGGATGGAACCGTGACGATCTATGTCGGCACCCAGAGCAACGGTCAGGGCCATGAGACGGTCTATGCCAGTTTCCTGAGCGATCAGACCGGGATCCCGGCGGAGCGCATCTTCGTGGTGCAGGGCGACAGCGATCTGATCCGGACGGGCGGCGGCACGGGCGGCTCGCGCTCGGTCACGGTGCAGGCCAATGCGACGCTGGCGACGGTCGCGGTGATGCGCGAGGCCTTCACCGCTTTTCTGGCCGACGAGATGGGCGTGCCGGCCGCGGCGATCGCTTTCGATGACGAGCGGTTCCGGGCCGAAGGCTCGAACCTGACGCCGACGATGCTGGAGGTGGCGGAGATGGCGCGGCAAAAGGGGCGCGAGGATCTTCTGGTGCATGAGGCGCGCGCGAAGCTCGATGCCCGAAGCTTTCCCAACGGCTGCCATGTTTCGGAGGTAGTGATTGACCCTGAGACAGGAGTCGTGACCGTGGAGCGTTATACCGTCGTGGATGATTTCGGAAATCTTATCAATCCCATGCTGGCCGAAGGGCAGGTGCATGGCGGCGTTGTCCAGGGCATCGGTCAGGCGATAAGCGAACATGTGGTCTTCGACGATCAGGGCCAGTTGCTCACGGCAAGTTTCATGGACTACGCCTTGCCACGGGCGGGGGACGTGCCCCATATTGGATTCACCTCCGAGCCGGTGCCTTCGACCGCCAACATCATGGGGATGAAGGGCTGCGGCGAGGCCGGAACGGTGGGGGCGCTGGCGGCGGTTGCCAATGCGGTGCAGGACGCGCTCTGGGCGCGCGGGGTGCGGCAGGCGGACATGCCTTTCACGCCGCACAAGGTTTGGGAGTTGTTAAACGGTGAGGTTCTTGCGGCCGAATAGCGGGATACTGGACTGGCTCGGCGGGCGCATCTGGCGCCGCCCTGCCAGCGACTTCGGTCCGCGCCGCGGCACGGTCACCCATGTGGTGATCCTTGACGGCACCATGTCCTCGCTTGAGCCGGGTCTCGAGACCCACGCCGGCATCACGTACAAGCTGCTGCGCGAGATGGGCGCGCGGCTGTCGATCTATTACGAACCGGGATTGCAATGGCGCGACTGGGCGTCTGCGCGCGACGTGATGATCGGGCGCGGCATCAACCGTCAGATCCGTCGCGCCTACGGCTATCTCGCCTCGCGCTACCATCCGGGGGACCGCATCTTCCTGATGGGCTATTCGCGCGGTGCCTATGCGGTCCGAAGCCTTGCCGGTGTCATCGATCTCGTGGGGCTCCTGAAGGCGGAAGATGCCACAGAGCGCAACATCCGCGATGTCTATCGCCACTATGAGGGCAACCCGCAAAGTGCGGCGGCGCGGGCCTTTGCCGCGGCGCATTGCCTCGAACGGGTCGAGATCGAGATGATCGGCGTCTGGGACACGGTCAAATCGCTGGGGCTCAATGCGCCGGTCCTGTGGCGGCTGAGCGAGAAGCGGCATTCGTTCCACAACCACGAACTCAGCCACAACGTGAAGGCCGGCTATCAGGCGTTGGCGCTCGATGAAACGCGGGAGGCCTATGCTCCGGTGCTCTGGACTTCGCCCGAAGGCTACGCAGGCCGGGTCGAGCAGGTCTGGTTCCCCGGAACGCATGGCGACGTGGGCGGGCAATTGGGCGGGTATGAACCGGCACGCCCGCTGGCAAACATTCCGCTCGTCTGGATGCTGGAGCGCGCGCAGATCGCGGGGCTGCCCTTGCCGGAAGGCTGGTCCACGCGGTTTCCGCAGGATGCGAGCGCGCCGATGCTGGGCACCTTCCGCGGCCACGGCAAGTGGTTCGTGACCCGCCATGCGCGCAGGAAAATGAAGGACCCGTCGGAGCGATTGCACGACAGCGTGGCGATCCGCAGTGCGCAAGTCCCGGTCGCGCGGCCGCGCAGAGGTTTCCCGAGGCTCTCCCAGTTGCGGTGAGCCACAGGTCCCTGACCCGACTTGTCGGGGCTCAGGCCATGGTCACGCCGAGACTGCCGATGCCGTCGATCACCACTTCCACCACATCGCCCGCCTTGATCGGGCGCGCGCCAATGGAAGTGCCGCAGGCGATCACGTCGCCGGGCTCCAGCGTCATGTCCTGCGACAGCAGGCGAACGATCTCTGCTGGCGGCAGGATCATGTCGCTGGCCGGATAGGACTGGCGCTCGCGCCCGCCGACGAGCACCTTGATCGTCAAATCCTGCCAGTGGAGACCGGTGGCGATGACAGGGCCCACGACTCCGAAGCCGTCGAAGCCCTTGGCGCGGGTCCATTGTGGAAAGGAAGGATCGGCGTTGAGGATGTCGAGCGAGGTGATGTCGTTGACGCAGGTGAACCCGAGAATTGCAGCTTCGGCCTCGGTGGCGTCGGCGTTGTGGCAGGTCTTGCCGATGACGATGCCCAATTCTCCTTCGAAAAGCGTGCGTCCGGCGGCAGGCGGGATGGTCACGGTGGCCCCCGGTCCTGCCAGCGCGCTGGCGGGTTTGAGAAACCAGAGCGGATGTGCAGGCGGGGTCCAGCCGTTGCGGGTCGCGGCGGCATGAAAGTTGTTCCAGAGCCCGATGAACTTGCCCGGCACGCAGGGCGGCAGCAGGGTAAGGCTGTCCAGCGGCAGCGGTTCGCCCGCCGTCTCCGACGCACCGAGGGACGCGCGGGGATGCAGCATGGCACCGTCGATGACGCCGGTGATTTCCCGCCCCTCGGCGGTTCTTGCTCTGGCCCAGTTCATGGCTGCTCTCCCGCTGGATGTTCCCTTGCTGCCCAATCAGTGCCACGCCGGGCCGGGCACGCGCAATCCTTGATCGCCGCCTCAGAGGTCGCGGCTTGCGATGCTGTCATCCGGTGCCGTTTTCGAGCCAGTGCCGCGCGGCCCTGTCCGGGATCAACGCGGCGAAGCGATCCGCGTAGAGATCCAGATCTTCCCGTGACAGCTGGCCCTCCCACTTCCCCGATGTGCCCGCGTCGAAGAAAGCTGCCTCGTTCTTCCAGATCCCGGTACCGCCCCCCGGCGCATAGGTCGCCGCATTGGCCTTCATCGCCCCGAAGGACGTGGCGTCGGTCACCGCGTCGATCACCGCGGGCGCTGCGTCGATCCCCGCGGCCCGGGCGAGACCTTGCACGGCGCGGCGCGGGCCTCTGATCATGTCGGCATAGTGAAACAGCTTCAGGTCCGGAAGCCGCCCGGACAGCACGGTCTGCTGGTAGTGCAGTGCATAGCTCGCCAGCGTTTCGCGCTCGAAGTCGTCGGGATCGACCGTGCCCTCGACGAAGGCGCGGAGCGAGGCGGACAGCGGCAACAGCATCGGGTGGTCATCGGCCACGTCCTTCATGTTGGCCATATGCTTGCGGTGCGAAAAGAACATGTCCAGCGGATGCCGGTAGACCGCGACCACGGTCACACCCTCCCAGATCGGGAAGCCGTCGGCAGGGGTGTGGGTCTTGAGAACACGGCGACCGTTTTGCACGGCAAGAGCAGCGGTGACGTCTTCGGCGGTTCCGATGTTCGAATCGACCCATGGCGAGAGGACCGAAACCGTGTTCGGCAGTTGCGTCCCGCCGTGCACCAGCATGGCGAGCATCGCCTGCGTCCATGTCGTGCCGTTCTTGGGCGGTGTGGTGACAAGGATATCGCCCGAGCGCGGCGTCCATGTTGCCCAGCGGTCGGGATTGGTGAGCCCACCGCGGTAGGTGCGGCGGGCGGCGGCGATCTCTCGGGCGGGGTGCGTCATGGCGGTGCCTTATCCTTCCTTGCCGCGACCGGAGACTGCCGGGCATTCCGACGGCGAGCCTAAGGTGCGCGACCCCGGGAATCGATGAGAAATATTGGCACCCCACCGCGTCGCGGCGACCGGATCAGCCCAGTTTCATGATGATGCAGGTTGTCGACCCGGTGGCGTAGAGCCTGCCATCATCGAGACCGCGGATCTCGCCATGGGCGACGCCGGTGGAGCGGCCTGCGTGATCCACGGTGCCGATGCAGTCGATGGTCGAGCCCAGCGGGATCGGGCGCAGGATGTTGATCTTGTATTCCAGCGTTGTGTAGACCGCGCCGCGCGGCACTTTCGTCATCACCGCGCAGGCCATGGCGCTGTCGAGAAGCGTGCCGTACCAGCCGCCATGCACCGAGCCCATCGGGTTGGTCACATCGAAGGTCGGGGTGCCGCGGAAGGTGACGGTGCCATCGGCGACCGCGTGCAGGGTGTAGCCCATGGTACGGGCGATGGGTGGGCCGGGGTGTTTGCCCTCGAGGATGCCTTGCATGAATTCGAGCCCCGAAAGGGTCAGTACCTTTTCGAGCGGCATGAGGTCGGCAGGGGATCTGGCGATGGGCATGAAAAGACCTCCGAAGCGGGACTGCTCCGGAGGCTAGGGTCAGAGAGACGGGAAATTCAAGCCTTACGCGACGTTGCGCACGCCAGTGATGGATTGGGTCACGCCAAGGGCATGGCAGACCTCACGGGTGAGGTCGGGACGGTTCAGCGTGTAGAAGTGGAAGCTGTCGACGCCTTCGTCCAGCAGATCCGAGCAAAGCTCCGTGCAGAGCGCGGTGGCCAACAGGTCGTGGCGGTCGTCGCGGATCGCCGCCTCGAAGGCCTGATCGAGCCACGCCGGAACGGATGTTCCGCAGCGCAGGGCGAACTTGCGCGCACTGGTCCAGTTGGTGATCGGCAGGATGCCGGGCACGATGGGCGCGTCGATGCCCGCCGCCGCGCAGTCGTCGCGGAAGCGCAGGAAGGTTTCGGCCTCGAAGAAGAACTGGGTGATCGCCTCGGATGCGCCCGCGTCGATCTTGGCCTTGAGCCAGTCGATATTTGCCTTCTGGCTCGCGGCTTCGGGGTGTTTTTCGGGGTAGGCGCCGACGCGCAGGGTGAACTGGCCCGAGGCGGCGAGCGCCTCGATCAATTCGACCGAGTTGGCGAAACCTTCGGGGTGCGGCTCGAAACCCTGTGAGCCTTCGGGGGCATCGCCGCGCAGGGCGACGATGTCGGTCACGCCGGCCTTGGCAAAGCGCTGGGCCGTGGCGAGAGTTTCGGCCCTGGAGGCGCCCACGCAGGTCAGATGTGCCGCCACCGGCAGGCCCGAGGTGTTATGCAGCGTGTAGGCTGCGTCATGGGTCAGATCGCGCGTGGTGCCGCCCGCGCCGTAGGTGACGGAGAAGAAGCGCGGGGCCAGCGGCGCAAGTGCCTGCGCGGTTTCCCAAAGCTTGAAGGACGCGTCGATGGAGCGCGGCGGGAAGACTTCGAACGAAACGGAGGGAACGGGCATGATCGGATCCTTTATGAGTTGTCCCCTTGTCTCACGGATTGTTATCTGAGACAAATTCATAACATTCATCATCAACATGAGCTTCACATGCATATCGAGTTCCGCCATCTGCGCACGATACAGGCCATCCATGAGGCCGGCAGTCTCGCGCGCGCGGCGGATATCATGCACATCACGCAATCGGCGCTGAGCCATCAGATCAAAGGGCTGGAGGATCAGGCGGGGGTGGAGCTTTTCGTGCGGCGCTCGAAACCGATGAAGCTCTCGCCAGCGGGGATGCGGCTTCTGAAGCTCGCGCAGCAGGTGCTGCCGCAGGTGCAGGCGTTGCAGGACGAATTCGCGGGGCTGCGCGCAGGCAGCACGGGACGCATGCACATCGCCATCGAGTGTCACGCCTGTTTCGAGTGGCTGTTTCCGGTGCTGGAGAAGTTCCGGCACAGTTGGAACGATGTGGATGTGGACATCCGTCCGGGGCTGGCCTTCGATGCGTTGCCCGCACTCCTGAAGGAGGAGGTCGATCTCGTGGTCTCGAGCGATCCCGAGGACCTGCCGGGCGTGGAATTCGTGGAGCTTTTTGATTACAGGGCGGTTTTCGTGGCGGCGAGCACCCATGAGCTGGCCGCGAAACCCTTCGTCGAGGCGGCGGATTTCCGCGGCCAGACGCTGATCACCTACCCGGTGGAGCGCACGCGGCTCGATGTCTTCAGCCAGCTTCTGATCCCGGCCAAGGTGGAGCCTGCCGCGATCCGGCAGGTGGAACTGACGGCGGTGATCCTGCTTCTGGTGGCCAGCAACCGCGGTGTGGCGGTACTGCCCGACTGGGTGGTGCGGGAAGTGAAGTATTCCTCCGATTACGTCACGCGGCCGCTGACCAAGGACGGCATCACCCGCAGGCTTTACGCGGCGGTGCGCTCGGATGATCTGGAAAAACCCTTCATGCAGCAGTTGCTGAAGCTCGCCGGTGAGGAAGCGCGCAAATTGCAGGCGCAATAGATCGCGCGCTCTTGAGCCAGATCAAAGACGGGCGCTCCTGTTTCGTGGTCCATGGGATCGAACGAAAAAGGAGGTCCCATGCCGAACGAAGTCATTCAGGATGCGCAACTGGCCGCGGCGGAACCCGTGCCGGTGGAGGAAATGTCCAAGCGTGCGGAGGTGATCGCGGGTTTTGAAAGCGGCGAATACCCCTATGCCAAGGCGCTGGGGCGCCGGGCCTATGAGCGCGAAAAAGCGCTGCTTCAGGCGGAACTGCTCAAGGTGCAGCACTGGGTCAAGGAGACTGGCCAGAAATACGTGATGCTCTTCGAAGGCCGCGATGCCGCCGGCAAGGGGGGCACGATCAAGCGCTTCATGGAGCATCTCAACCCGCGCGATGCACGGGTGGTGGCGCTGAACAAGCCCACCGACGAGGAGCGTGGCCAATGGTTTTTCCAGCGTTATATCAAGCACTTGCCCACAGCAGGCGAGATCGTGCTTTATGATCGCTCATGGTACAACCGCGCCGGCGTGGAACGGGTGATGGATTTCTGCCAGCCGGGCGACTACCTCGAATTCATGCGCCAGACGCCGGAGTTCGAGCGGATGCTGGTGCGCAGTGGCGTGCGGCTTTTCAAATACTGGTTCTCGGTGACGCAGGAGGAGCAGCGCCGCCGCTTCGCCTCGCGCGAAACCGATCCCTTGAAGCGCTGGAAGCTTTCGCCGATCGACCGGGCGAGCCTGGACAAATGGGACGATTACACCGAGGCGAAGGAGGCGATGTTCTTCTACACCAATACCGCCGATGCGCCCTGGACGGTGATTCGCTCGAACGACAAGAAACGTGCGCGCCTGAACTGCATGCGGCATTTCCTGTCCTCGCTCGACTATCCGGACAAGGACCGCAAGGTGGTCAAGGCGCCGGACCCGCTGATCGTGCATCAGGCGGACAGGGTGGTTCATGCGGCCGATCATATCCTCGCGACCTCGCTGCATCCCAAGACGCGCAAGGTCTGAGGCGCGGCATCACTTCGGCACCGTGGCCTCTTTCAGGAAGGCCACCAGATCGTCGCGGTCGGCGGGTGCCGTGATGCGCTGCATCGGCATCTTGGAGCCGGGGATGTAGTGGTCCGGGCCGAGATCGAAGAGTTGGTCAACGGTGGTTTCGGACCAGACGATCTTTGAGCCGCGCAGCGTGTCCGAGTAGGGGTAGTCCTCGATGCTGCCCGCGGCGCGCCCGAAGAGGTTGTAGAGGGTCGGTCCCGCGCGGCGTTCGCTGTCAGGGCCGAGGGTATGGCAGATCGAGCATTTGCGCTGGAACTGCCGCTCGCCATTGGACATCTCCGACGCCGGACGCAGGAAGCTGCGGGCGGTGTCGGTCATCTTTGCGGCTGCGTCGAGGTCTGCCGTAGGCCAGCTGTACATGGCGTTGTCGAGGCCACCGGCGTGGATGTTCTGCCCGTCGGGGGCGAATTTCAGCGCCCAGATCGGCCCCGAGAGCGTCGCTTTGAAGTCATCCGCGATTTGCCAGTCGGCGCTGTCGATCATCATGATGTAGCCTTGAGCGTCGCCGACCGCGATGCGGTCGATTTCCGGGCTGTGGTCGATGGCGAGGATCGGGCGGCGATCGGCGGTGAAATCGCCTATTTCAGCGCCATCCGGCAGGGCCAGAACACGGGTGCCGCCATCCACCGCGCCATAGGCGATCCAGCTTTCGTCGGGGGCGAGCACGATGGCGTTGACGCCGAAGCCATGTTCGACGAGGCGCTGGAACTCGCTGCCGTCGGCGGTGTTCCAAACCCGGATCGTGCCATCGGCGGAGGCGGTGTAGAGCCGGGCGCCATCCGGCGAAAAGGCCACGTCGTTGACGATGTTGTCATGGCCGAGAAAGTCGAGTGGTTCACCGCCGTCCAGCGGCCAGAGGCGCGCCGTGCGGTCCCAGCTTGCCGAGGCGACACTCCGGCCATCGGGCGAGAGTGTAAGTCGGATCACCTTGGTGGCGTGACGGCCGAGCAGGGTCGAGGTCTGCGCCGCGCTGTCCCACAGGCGCAGGGAATGGTCGTCGCCTGCCGACACCGCGCGCCCGTCGCCGAGATAGATCACCGCGTTGACTGCGGCCTCATGCGCCTCGAGCCAGAGCGGCACACCATTGCGCCACAGGCCCACGGAATTGTCGAAACTGGCGGTGAGGATGGTGCCGTCATCGCCTGCATCGATGCCCTTGATCGGGCCGCCGTGGCCTTTGAGAGTATAGAATTCCTGTGCCGGGAGTGCTGCCGGCGCGCAGAGGAGAAAGGCGAGGCAGAGGATGGCGGCTGGCGTACCTCGGGGCCGGGTGGGGTGCGGATCGGTCTTTTTCACGGGCACTTGGACAGGCGCTCCCGGAGGTCGTGTGATCAGGTATTCATGCAGCTTGCCTAGCACAGGTTTTGAAACCGGTCCATTGTCCCGCAAGCCCCGGCACCTCGGTGGCAGGGTGCGGCCTTACTGCGCCAGACGGGCCGCCCGGCCACCGCGGCGTTTCGCGATCCGGCCGCTGCGCGCAGGAAGCTCCGCCATCACGACGCGGCGCGCCTCCGTCGTCATGCGCGACCAGGCGGTGATCTCGTCGATGGTGCGCAGGCAGCCAGTGCACAGGCGCGACTCCTGATGGATCACGCAGATCTTGATGCAGGGGCTTTCCACCTCGTCGCGGCGCCAGATCTCGTCGGTCATCAAAGTCCTTCCTGCGCGCGGATCACGCGGATTCGGTCAAGCAGTCCTTGCAAGATATAGCCTGCCGCGACGTGATCAATGACCTCCGCGCGACGTTTTCGGGACGTATCCGCCTCAAGGAGCGCGCGTTCGGCGGCGACGGTGGAGAGGCGCTCGTCCCAGAAGGTGAGGGGCAGGGCCAGCCCGTCGAGCTTTTCGAGGTTGCGCGCGAAGGCGCGCGTCGACTGGCAGCGCGGCCCTTCGGAGCCGTCCATGTTGCGCGGCAGCCCGAGCACCAGCCCGCCGATGCGGCGGTCGGCCACGATTTCGGCGAGGCGGGCGGCATCGAGGGTGAACTTGCGGCGTTTGATGGTTTCCAACGGGGTGGCGACGGAGAGAAATGTATCGCTGACCGCGACGCCGATGGTCTTGTCGCCCAGATCGAGCCCCGCGATGCCGCGCAGGGGAGGAAGGGCTGCGATGAAGTCGGAGGTGTCCTCGAGGATCATTGCACCACTTGCGCCCGCTGACCTGCACGCAGCAGGTGGTCGAGCGCACGGGTGTCGTCGGCGAAGACTTCGACGGCGTTGTCATAGATGGCGCGGGCCTGCTCATAGCGGCCCAGCACGCCGAGCGCCGTGATCAGCTGTCCCCAGTCCTGATAGGGGCCGCCTTCGGTGGCAAGCCGGTCGGAGAGCCCGGTGACCATGCTCTCGATCATCCCGAGGCGCTCTTCGGGCGTCATGTCGCCCGCGGCGGCGATATCGGCGGCGGAGGGCCCGCGTCCCTGTCCGATCTCCGGCAGCTGGTAGTTCACGCCGGCGCGGAAGGCGAGATCCTCGATCTGCGACAGAATCGGCTCGATCCAGGGCGCGTCTTCCGGGCCTTCGCGCAGGAGTTGGTCCCAGAGGCGGAAGGCCGTGTCGGGCCGCCCGGTCTGCACCAGCATCAGCCCGAGATAGTAGCGCGCCGTGCCATTTTGCGGGTCGCGGGCGACGGCCTGGCTCAGTGCCGCTTCCGCTTCGGGCGAGATGTAGCCCCCGGCGGCGAGCGCCAGCATGTCGGCATAATCGGTGTAATCCTGCGCGGTGACCTGATCGCCCTTCAGGCGGATCACCTCGGCTTGCGCGCGGGCAGCGGCGCTGAAATTGCCGAGGTTGGCCTCGTTCTGCGCCAGCAGGATGTGGCCCTGCAGGTCGTCGGGGCGGTTTGCCACCGTGTCACGCAGTTGCTGGACGAGCGCCACATAGTCGGGGCTCGCCGCCTCCGGCGCCTGAAAGGGCGGCAGGCTTGCTTCCGCCGTTGCCTGATCGGGCCGGTTCTTGCGCGCCTCCTCGGCCAGTTCGATGCGTGTTTGCAAAGACAGATCGCCATAACCCGGCGCACCCAATGTCGTGTAGAGATAGAAGCTGACTCCCACGACGAAGACCGCCATGACCGCCATCAGGAGGCCGGGCGCGCCCTTGTCGGCCTGCGTGCCGCTGATCTCGCTCTGCAGTTCCGCGTCAGCGGCAAGGATGCGCCGCGACACCTCGGCACGCACGCGCTCCGCGTCCGCTTCCGAAACCACGCCGCGTTCGAGATCGCGCTCGACCTCGCGCAGCTGGTCGCGATAGACGCGCAGATCGTAGGCCGCCGCCGGTTCGGCATCGGGACGCCGCGGCGCGCGCAAGGCGAGCGCCAGAAGCAAGGCCACGAGCGTGGCAAGGGCTGCGGTTACGATCCAGAAGGTCATTGTGGCCTTTTCGTCTTCCAATCCGCGGCAAATGATCCCGCGCGAATGATGTAGCGATCATTGGCCGCGGGCAAAAGGGACAAATCACCACGCCCCGTCAGGGCCCGCGTCCAATTGCGCCCGGTGTCGCAAAACTGATATGAAGGGGCGCGCGCAGTATCCTCTTTTCCGAGGGTTCAAGCAGAAGAGAAGCAAGGTGAAAACCGGAGTCGATTCCGGTGCTGTCCGAATTTGGGGTGGATTTTCCATGAAACGCTATTCCGTCTTTGCCGTCGCCCGCGAGGCCGCCCGCTTCCATACGGGCTGGGAACGCGCCTGGCGCAATCCGGCACCCAAGGCGCGCTATGACGTGATCATCATCGGGGCAGGCGGGCACGGGCTCGCCACCGCCTATCACCTGGGCAAGCGCTTCGGGATCAAAAATGTGGCGATCATCGAGAAAGGCTGGCTTGGCGGCGGCAACACCGGTCGCAACACCACGATCATCCGCTCCAACTACCTGCAGGATCCCTCGGCGGCGCTCTATGAAAAGTCCCGGTCGCTCTATGAGACCATGAGCCAGGACCTGAACTACAACGTGATGTTCAGCCCGCGCGGGTTGATCATGCTGGCGCAGACCCATCACGAGGTGCGCGGCTACCAGCGCACCGCCCATGCCAACGCGTTGCAGGGGGTGGCGACCGAGTTCATCTCGCCCTCACGCGTCAAGGAACTGGTGCCGATCATCAATATCGACGGGCCGCGCTACCCGGTCCTGGGCGGTCTCTGGCAGCGGCGCGGCGGCACCGCGCGCCATGACGCGGTGGCCTGGGGCTATGCGCGGGCATGCTCCGACATGGGCATGGACGTGATCCAGCAGTGCGAAGTCACCGCGATCCGCCGCGAAGGCGGCCGCGTGGTCGGTGTGGATACCACCAAGGGCGCCATCGATTGCGACAAGCTCGGCATCGTGGTGGCGGGCAATTCCGGCCATGTGGCGGGGCTGGCGGGCTTCCGTTTGCCGATCGAATCCGTGGCGCTACAGGCGCTTGTCTCCGAGCCGATCAAGCCCTGCATGGACGTGGTGGTCATGGCCAACACGGTGCACGGCTACATGAGCCAGTCCGACAAGGGCGAGATGGTGATCGGCGGCGGCACCGACGGCTACAACAACTACACCCAGCGCGGCTCCTTTCACCACATCGAGGAGACCGTGCGCGCGCTGATCGAGACCTTCCCGATGGTCAGCCGCCTCAAGATGCTGCGGCAATGGGGCGGCATCGTGGATGTGACGGGCGACCGCTCACCGATCTTGTCGAAAACACCGGTGGAGAACGTGTTCATCAACTGCGGCTGGGGCACAGGCGGCTTCAAGGCGACGCCGGGCTCGGGCTGGGCGTTCGCGGAATTGATGGCTAGGGGCCATTGCCCGCTGACGGATGCTTTCGGACTGGAGCGCTTCCGCGAAGGCCGGTTCATCGACGAAAGCGTGGCCGCCGGGGTGGCGCATTGATGTCAGTCGAGCATTCCCCCATCACCCGGTCCCCCACCGATATCGGACTTGTTTTTTCCGTCATCGGGTCGCCGGGATGTGCCACGCCAGATCGCCACGCCGGCACCAAACACCAGCAGGGCGAGGGGCGCTACTTTCAAGGCGAATTCAAATCCCGGCACGGAAAGGCGCTCCGGTTACTATTGAATGGTCTTCTTGCCCTCGCCCGCGGCGGAGCCGAAGGCGATCAGACTGCCGACATCAACCTCGCGCCCACCGCGCGCGGCCTTGCGCGCCGCGATCGCCCGGCGTTCGAGAATCAGAAGCACCAGCGCACCTGCGGCCATTGCACCGAAAACCAGCACGGCCATCATCTCTTTGCTCATCGTCAGTCACACTCCCTGTCGTTTGAATCCAGTCTAGCGCGCAACACTCCGATTGGCGACGAAAACATGCGCGGAGCTTGCGATCTCGGCTTGGCGCAGCAGGGACGCGAAGCAACTGCCCTTCGATCCGACCTTCTGCCCCTTGCGCGTGTTTCGGCATCTTTTGGCCGCACAGCGCGTGCGGAAAACGCCCGATACCGCCGAAAAGGATCGGGGTTTTCCGCTCATGTTGCCTGTTGTGCCGTCCCTGTCAGATTGGCCTCCCGCAACAAGGAGACTGAACCATGGTTGACTACACAACACGAAGCAGCGGCGTCAGTGTCAAAGGCATCCTCTTCACGCTCGCGGTCATCGTCGGGATCGTCGCGGTGCTGGCAGTGCTCGGCACGAGTTCTGTCCCGACCGGGACCGGCGAGACTGTCCCGCCCGCAGCCGACGAGATCGCGCCAGCGGCTCCTGCTGTCATCGAATAAGACCAGAACCAACCAAGCGACTGCCCGGGGCGGATGTCTTTCGACGTTCGCCCCTGTCACATTGCCTGCATTTGCGCCTGCCGGAGCCTGCCCATGCTGATCCTGACCTGCCCCGTCTGCGGTGTGACCGCCGAAGAAACCGAGTTCCACGCCGGCGGCGAAGCGCATCTGAAACGCTTTGGTCCGGGCTCCGAAGATCAGGATTTCGAGGACTACCTCTTCATGCGTGAAAACCCGCGGGGGGTGCACCTCGAGCGCTGGCGCCATGTCTACGGGTGCGGGAAGTGGTTCCACGCCGCCCGCTCGACCACTACGCTCGAAGTCTTCGGCACCTATCCGGCGCAGACCACCGAACCACCGGCAGAGATCCGCGAGACACTCAGCGACAAACACCCGGGCTGGACCTGGAGGCAGTTCAAATGAAGAACGTCCCGTTTCTTTTGGCCCGAAATATCCCCGCCGGAGGCTTCGACACCTCCGCCTGCACGAAAGCCTGATCCATGAGCACACGTCTTGCCACGGGCGGTCGCCTGCTGAACAAGCAAAAGGCGCTGCAGTTTTCCTTCAACGGAAAGCGGTTGCGCGGCTACGAAGGCGACACGCTGGCCTCGGCGCTGCTGGCCAATGACCAGATGCTGGTTGGCCGGTCCTTCAAGTACCACCGCCCGCGCGGCATTGTGGCCTCGGGCGCCGAAGAACCCAATGGCCTGGTGCAAATGGGCGAGGGGGGGCGTTTCGAGCCGAACCAGCGCGTCACCACCACCGAGCTTTTCGACGGGTTGACCGCTCAGAGCCAGAACCACTGGCCAAGCCTCGAGTTCGACGTGGGCGCGATCAACACGCATCTTGCGCGATTCCTGCCCGCGGGTTTCTACTACAAGATGTTCATCTACCCACGCCCTTTCTGGAAACATGTCTACGAGCCGATCATCCGCCAGTCGGCGGGTCTCGGCAAAGCGCCAAAGCAGCAGGACGAGGACAGCTACGAGCACTTCTATTTCTTCTGCGACGTGCTGGTCGTGGGCGGCGGTGTCGCGGGGCTTCAGGCGGCGAAATCCGCAGCGCTGAGCGGCGCCAAGGTCCTGCTGATCGAACAGACCGCCCATTGGGGGGGGCGCGCGATGGTCGATGGCGGTACCGTCGATGGCCAGCCGGTCGAGAAGTTCGTGGAAACTCTTCTCGCTGACCTCGAGGCGATGCCCAATGTCACGCTGCGCAACCGCACCATGGGTGCAGGTGTCTATGACCATGGCTATGTCCTGGGCTACGAACAACGGCGCGACCACGCGCCGGACACGCCCGGGCCGCGTCACCGTCTGTGGCGCATCCGGGCAGGCCATATCGTCACGGCAACGGGCGCCATCGAACGCCCGCTGTCCTTTGCCGGCAACGACATTCCCGGGGTGATGCTGGCCTCTGCGGTGCGCGACTATGTGATAAATTACGGTGTCTCCGCCGGGGATCGCACGGTCGTGGTCACCAACAACGACGACGCCTATCTGACCGCCGTCGCGCTCAAGCACGCGGGGCTCACCGTGCCGGTGATCCTCGATGCGCGAGTGCTGCCCGAGGACAGCCCGGCCATGGCGCAGGCCAAGGCGCTGGGCATCCGCATCCTGATGGGCCACGCGATCGCCAGCGTCAAAGGCGGCAAGCGGGTCACCGGCGTCGCCGTCTGTTCGCAAGCGGGCGAAGGCGCTGTTCTGGAAGAAATCGCCTGCGACGCGATCGCCATGTCGGGCGGCTGGTCGCCGGTGGTGCACCTTTGGTCCCATTGCGGCGGCAAGCTCACCTGGGATGCGGGCCAGGCCTGTTTCCGTCCCGATCCGGACAAGGCCCCGACCGGGGCCACCGGTGCGCCCTTCGTGACTGCCGCCGGTTCTGCCAACGGCCACATGCGCCTGTCGGATGTCATGGGCGACGCGCATCAGGCGGGCGAGTTGGCGGCCTCCGGTGCGGGCTTTGACATCGAACACGCCGAATGCCCGGTGGGCGACAGCCCCGAAGAAGCGCCAATGATGCCGGTCTGGCTGATGCCGCAGGGCGCCAGCATCCAGCTGCGCTCGAAGTCCTGGCTCGACTACCAGAACGACGTCAAGGTCTCGGACGTGCAGCTGGCGGCACAGGAAGGCTTCGAGAGCGTCGAGCACGCCAAACGCTACACCACGCTCGGCATGGCGACGGATCAGGGAAAACTGAGCAACATCAACGGTCTCGCAACGCTTGCGGGGGCGCTCGACAGCACCATCCCGCAGGTCGGGACCACGACCTTCCGCCCGCCCTACACGCCGATTTCCATGGGGGCGATCGGGGGCGAGGCACGGGGCGCGGTGTTCCAGCCCCTGCGCCGCACACCGATGCACGACTGGCATGACGCGCATGGCGCGCATTGGGAGCCGGTGGGCCAATGGCGCAGGCCCTATGCCTTCGTGCGAACGGGCGAGAGCGTCAAGGAGGCGGTGACGCGCGAGGTGCGCAACGCGCGCACCAAACTTGGCTTGCTCGACGCTTCGACGCTGGGCAAGATCATCGTCAAGGGGCCGGACGCAGGGCGTTTCCTTGACATGCTTTACACCAACATGATGAGCACACTGAAACCGGGCAAATGCCGCTACGGGCTCATGTGTTCGGAAAACGGCTTCCTGATCGACGACGGTGTGGTGGCGCGGATCGACGAGCAGACTTTCCTGTGCCACACCACAACGGGCGGCGCCGAGCGCATCCACCAGCACATGGAAGAATGGCTGCAGACCGAATGGTGGGACTGGAAGGTTTATGTCGCCAATGTGACCGAGCAATATGCGCAGGTCGCCGTCGTCGGGCCCAATGCGCGCAAGGCGCTGGAAAAACTCGGTGGCATGGATGTCAGCAAGGAAGCGCTGGGGTTCATGGACTGGGCCGATGGCACGCTTGGCGGCTTCAGGGTCCGGGTCTACCGCATCTCCTTCTCGGGCGAGCTCAGCTATGAGATCGCTGTCGATGCGGGGCAGGGGCAGGCCTTCTGGGACGCGCTGATGGTCGTGGGTCATGATCTGGGGGTGATGCCCTACGGCACCGAGGCGCTGCATGTGCTGCGCGCCGAGAAGGGCTTCATCATGATCGGCGACGAAACCGACGGCACCATCATCCCGCAGGATCTGGGCCTCGGCTGGGCGATCTCGAAGAAGAAAGAGGACTACCTCGGCAAGCGCGGGCAGGAGCGCAGCCATATGACCGATCCAAACCGCTGGAAGCTGGTGGGGCTCGAGACACTGAGCGGGTCGGTGCTCCCAGATGGTGCCTACGCGGTGGGCGAGGGGAACAATGCCAATGGCCAGCGCAATGTGATCGGGCGCGTGACCTCGACCTATTACTCGCCGACGCTGGACCGGGGCATCGCCATGGGTTTGGTGCTCAACGGCCCCGACCGGATGGGTGAGGTGATCGAGTTCCCTGGCACGCAGGGGGCGACATTCAAGGCGCGGATCGTGGACCCGGTATTCTACGACAAGGACGGGGAGAAGCAGAATGTCTGAGGCCGTGACAGCGCTTGGAGGTGTCGGTTTCGAGGGTGGTATCGCCGTGATAGCCGAAGTCCCGTTGCAAGGCATGATCACCCTGCGCGGGGATCTGGTCTCCAAGGAGGTCAAAAAGGCCGCGAAGGTCTTCGGTGTCGATCTGCCGGAGGTGCGGGCGATCACCACCAAGGGCGAGCGCAGCCTTGCCTGGATGAGCCCGGACGAACTGCTGTTGCTGTGTCCCTACGATCAGGTCGCCGAGGTGATCAAGACCCTCGGCGATGCGCTTGGCGATGCGCATGCGCTTGTGGTCAATGTCTCGGACGCACGGGCCTCGTTTCGTGTCACCGGGCCGCTTGCGCGGGAGGTGATGGGCAAGCTCTGCCCGGTGGATATGGCACCTGCCGCCTTCACGCCGGGCATGTTCCGCCGCACCCGGATGGCGCAGGTGGCCGCCGCCTTGTGGATGCCCGAGGCGGAGACGGTGCAGGTCATCTGTTTCCGCTCACAGGCGCGCTATGTCTTCGATCTGCTCTGCGTCGCGGCGCAGCCGGGCTCGGAAGTCGGCATCTACTGAGCCGCGCCGTTGACGCAACCGCCTCGCGGTGCAATGCTCCCCCGGCAGTCCGGACCCGCGCGAAGGGGTTAACGGACGCTTAACGTGGCACCGATAAGCTGCACGGCAAAGAGCGGGGAATGGCAGGATGATCAAGCGTGTGTTCTGGGCGGTATCATGCGCCTTCATCGGCCTTGGCGGGCCGCTCTGGGCGGCGAGCGGGGTCGGGGTGCTCTACGACTGCGACATCACCGACAAGAAAGATCGCCAGTTCTGGATCTCCGACAAGATCGCCATCGTGATCACCGACGCCGGTGACGTGGTGGTGTCGGATCAGGTCATCCTCTATTTCAAGGGCTTGCCGGTCGAGGCGCGGGTGACGCGCAACACCGACCGCAAGATGGACATCCGCTGGACCCTGCGCGATCTGGTCAATGACGCGAACCAGCGGACCGCGGCTTTCGAGTATTCGGCGACGCTGACCAAGGCGACGAACCGCATCGCGGTCTATGGCAAGCCTGACGGCTACGCCGACCGCTTCAGCGGCAAGGGCCAGTGCACAACGCGCAAGGGCTAGGCACGGTTCCCCGTTTACGGTGCCGGTGCGGGATTATCCGCGCCGGGCGGTGGATTTCCCTGCTGGCCCTTGACCTGACCCATGCGCGGCCGCATGTAGCAGGGCAGACGGAACACCAACACAGTGGGGGCCCAAATGGCTTTTGAACTACCCGATCTTCCTTATGCTCACGATGCGCTTGCTTCCAAGGGCATGTCGAAGGAGACGCTGGAATACCACCACGACCTGCACCACAACGCCTATGTGACCAATGGCAACAAGGCGATCGAAGGCACGGAATGGGCCGGCAAGTCGCTGGAAGAGATCATCACCGGCACCTATGATCCTAAGGCCGTGGCGCAGAACGGCATCTTCAACAACATCAGCCAGCTCTGGAACCACAATCAGTTCTGGGAAATGATGGGTCCGGGCGACAGCAAGATCCCGGGCGCACTGGAAAAGGCACTGACCGAAAGCTTCGGCTCGGTGGACAAGTTCAAGGAAGCCTTTTCGGCAGCCGGTGCGGGACAGTTCGGTTCCGGCTGGTGCTGGCTCGTCAAGGACAAGGACGGCAGCCTCAAGGTCACCAAGACCGAAAACGGCGTGAACCCGCTCTGCTTCGGCCAGACGGCACTCCTGGGCTGCGACGTCTGGGAGCATTCCTACTACATCGATTTTCGCAACAAGAGGCCTGCCTACCTCACCAACTTCCTCGATAACCTGGTGAACTGGGAAAACGTCGCCTCGCGCATGTGACGCGGATCGACCACGGCCAGGATCGCGCCCGGAGACTTGTCTCCGGGCGTTTTCTGTTTTCACGATGAGCATTTTACGCGAATGGGGAGGCCTGAAAACGACAAAGGGGTCGCAAGAGGTCGTTGATCGCCCGCGGGGGAACGTGCTGGGGTGGCGGGGATGCAAGAAAAGGACGACAGGATGATCGATCAGTTCGGGAGAGAGACGGCACTGCTGCTCATCGACGTGCAGAAGGGCGTGCATGAGTTCGAGCATTGGGGCGGGCCGAGCGGACGGATGAACAACCCAGCGTGTCAGGATCGGCTGAAGGCACTGTTGCAGGCGTTCCGGACCGCGGGGCGGCGCGTCGCCTTTACCCGCCATAACAGCCAGGAACCCGACAGCCCGCTCAAGCTTGCCTTGCCGACCGGCGAGCAGTTGCCGGGGCTGGAGATTGCGGCCGGCGATATCGTGGTGGAAAAGGACGTCAATTCCGCCTTCATCGGCACCAACCTTGAAATCAAGCTGCGGCGAGCCGGTATCCATCGCCTTGTGGTCGCCGGGTATTTCACGAATTTCTGCGTGGAGACGTCGGTGCGCATGGCCGGGAACATGGGGTTCGACGTCTATCTCGCCCACGACGCCTGTGCCACCTGCAACCGGATCGACCTCAAGGGCGTGGATCATGATCCCGACCTGGTTCATGACCTGTCGGTTGCCGCCATGCACGGCGAATTCTGCACGGCGCTGCGCACGGAGGCGCTGATCGGCCTGCTTGCGGCCCCGGCGGCCGGACTGCACCGCGCCCAGGGCAACGAGCCGGGCAGCCCGAAGCCCGAGAAGCGCATCGCCTGACCGAAACGCTGCCGGCTTCCGGCCACCATGGGCGACCGGAGTTCTGCGTGGGGCAGATGGGCGAGGATCGCGGCGCGGCGCCGTTGGTCCTTGCGGAGGCTCTTGCACAAGCAGGGCGGTAGGGTTGATCTGGCCAGCGCATGAAAGACACTCTACACTGCGGGGCGTATCAGTTTACTGCCTGGCTGCGAGAGGTCCGCGATGCGTGAGCGTGTGGAAGAATTGCCGTGATCACCTTGGAGCAGGCGCTGGAGTTCGCGCGCAGCGACAGGATCGCCGCACTCGACACTTGTGCCTTCGGCGAAGACGACGTTCTCAACCTGATCCTGCAACGCTCCGAGATCATTCGCGATCAGCCGCGTCCCAATATGTACATACGGCGCTGGACCGAAGGGGAGGATGCTCCCCTCCGCGACCTGATCCGCCGGCTGGGCAAAGGCGAGATCATCCGGCGTGCGGCGGCCTTCATCCATCTTGAGTACCTCGAGCTCAAGCCGATCCTCGACAGGGCACCGCCGCGAAGGATCGCGGATATCGGCTGTGGCTACGCGCTTTTCGACCTCTTCGCGGCGCAGGATTTCGGCTGCGACCTGGTGCTGATCGATCTCGAGGAAAACAACCTGCGGCATTTCGGCTTTCAAGGCGAGGGCGCGGCCTATTCCAATCTGCAGGTGGCCCGGCGATTTCTGACGGACAACGGTCTGGACGAGTCCGCCATCGCGACAGTGAACCCGAAAAGCGATCGTCTCGACGGCTTTCAAGACCTCGACTATGTGGTCAGCTTCATTTCCTGCGGGTTTCACTACCCATGGGAGACGTACCGGGATTTCTTCGAAACGGCCCTGCGGGATGAAGGGGGGCTGATCCTCGACCTCAGGCGTCGCACATCCGCTGCCGCGCAGAGGGAACTTGCAGCACTCGGACGGGTCGAGGTCATCGACCAGGCCGCCGATGGCAGCGCGGACAGGGTCATGGTAACCCGTCGGAGATGACGCGGGCGATGTCTTTGGGTCCTGCCTGTGCCGGGAGAGGCAGGGCAGGAAGGGATGCCTTTGATCGAGACCCTGCGCCTTTGCCCTTGCCGCGCCATCACAAGCGGCGCAAAAGCCGGTTGCAGGCAGCGGGAAGCGATGATGAGCGATCAGGCAAGGGGCGTGGCGGCGATGGTGGGGGCGGCTTCGATCTGGGGCCTGTCACCAATCTTCTACAAGCATCTTTCCCATATACCGGCGCTGGAGGTGCTCTCGCACCGGATGATCTGGTCGCTCGCGTTGTTTCTTCTGGTGCTCGGCGTCCAGAACCGGCTGCGGGAGATCTGGCAGGCGGTCAACTCGTTCCGGGCGCTTGCGATTTTCATGGTCGCCTCGGTCATGATCGCGGCCAATTGGGCGCTGTTCATCTGGTCGGTGCAGGTCGGGCAGACGACGCAGACCTCGCTGGGTTATTACATTTATCCGCTCGTGGCGGTGCTGATCGGGCGCATCATCTTCGGCGAGACGCTCAGCCGCGCGCAGTGGTATGCGGTGGTCCTCGCGGCGCTGGCGGTGATGCTGCTGACCTATGGGCTAGGTACGGCACCCTGGGTGGCGCTGGTGCTGGCCGCCACCTTCGGGCTCTACGGGATGATCAAGAAGCAGCTGGACGTGGGTCCGGTGGTCTCGGTCACCGTCGAAGTGCTGCTTCTGGCGCCCCTCGCTGTCATCCTGCTGTTGCAAACCCGTCACAATGATGCGGCGGTCTTCGGAGGCGATCCGGCGACCTTCGGGTTGCTGGTGCTCTCCGGACCGCTGACCGCCCTGCCGCTGATCCTGTTCAGCTATGCGGCCCGCCGGCTTGCCATGGCGACGGTCGGGCTCTTGCAATACATCAACCCGACGCTGCAATTCGGCTGTGCGGTCTTCCTCTTCGGCGAACCTTTCGGGGGCTGGCACATGGCCGCCTTCGCGCTGATCTGGACGGCGCTCGCGCTCTATTCGGTCTCGCGCTTCGGTCAGGACAGGGCGCGGCGCAAGGCTTCGCGGGCGGCGGCAGCGTCGGGCACGATCGTATAGAAATCGTGCAGGCTCTCGGCTGCGAAGCCGCTGTCGGTCACATGCTGCAGAAGCGCAATGAGAGGATCCCAGTAGCCATTTGTATTCACGAGGAAAACCGGCTTTTCGTGCAGGCCGATCTGGCGCCAGGTGAGCACTTCGAAGAACTCATCGAGCGAGCCTGCGCCGCCCGGCAGGACCACGACTGCATCGCAGTTCATGAACATGACTTTCTTGCGCTCATGCATGGTTTCGGTGACCACGTATTTGGTCAGGTCGGCCTTGCCCACCTCCCAGGCGACGAGATGTGCGGGGATCACGCCGAAGGTCTCGGCGCCGTGGCGTTGGGCGCTGCGGGCGATGCTGCCCATCAGGCCCACGTCGCCTGCGCCATAGACCAGGCGCCAGCCTTCCTCGGCAAAGGCCTGTCCCAACGCTTCGGCGTCCTTGGTGTAGGCGGGGTCGGCACCGGGGCGTGAACCACAGTAGACGCAGACGGATTTGGACAGCATGAAGAGGCTTTCGTGTCGGAGAAATCGCTTGGATGACGCAGTCTTGCTTTTGACCACTGATAGGCCAGTTGCTATGTAGACTCAACGCCTGCGCGCCTGCTCGCCGCGGGCAGACCAGATGAAAGAAGAGTGGCTCATGCGCGAAGGGGAGGCCTCCGTCAAAACGGGGGGATCCGGGCTGGTGACGGCAGGGATCGTGATCGCCGTCGTGATCGCGGCGGGGTCCTACATGAGCTTTCGCCCGGATACGACGCCCAGCGGCGAGGAACTGACGGCGCTGGTACCGCCTGAGGCCTCGGTGCCGGAGCAAGAGGTGCCGCCCTCCGAAGCGCCGGCGGTTTCCACCTCCGCCGAGCCGACCGCGGAAGCCGAGGCTGCAGCCCCGCAGGCCGAACCCGACGCCGCCCCGCCCCGTGTTGACGAAGTGCGTCTCGAGCCGGACGGCACGGCGGTGATCGCAGGGCGCGCCGAACCCGGCAGCACGGTCAGCGTGCTGGTGGATGGTGTCGAGGTGGCGACTGCGCAGGCCGACGCCCGGGGCGATTTCGCGGCGGTGGGTTTCGTCGCGCCGGACACTGCGGCACGGGTGCTGACGCTGGCTGCGACAGGCAGCGGCGAAACCGTCGCTTCGGCGGAAGAGATCATTCTGGCGCCGATGTCCCCGCCCGCGTCGCCGGAGACTGTAGCAACTGCGGAACCCGCCCCTGCGCCCGAGCCGGTCGCGGCAGAGGTCGGCGCGGAACCTGCCGCCGCAGCGGTGTCTGAGGCCGAGACCGCCGCAGCGGAACCCGGCCCCGTGACGGCTGCCGCCACGCCCGTCGCCGAAGCGCCTGCGGAGGTAGCTGCCGATGCTGGCCTGCCGCAAGCGGCGGAGCCCGAGCTGGCTGAAACGCCGGCGGATGTGCAGGTCACAGGTGAAAACCCGGCGGGCGAGACCACGGCGGTTCCCGAACCGACTGGCGATGTCACCGCCGTCGAGACCGCCGAGGCCGTGGCACCGCAGTCGGTCGCCGTTCTGAAATCGACCGAAGAGGGCGTGACGCTGCTGCAACCCGCAGCACCACCGGTCGACGAGATCGCTCTCGACACCATCGGCTATTCGCAAGGCGGCGACGTGCAGCTTTCGGGGCGCGCGAGCCTTGAGGCGGTGCAGGTGCGCGTCTATCTCAACAACCGTACCGTGGTGAACCTGCCTGTGGACACCGATGGCGGCTGGCGAGGCGATCTGCCGGATGTGGATGCAGGCGTCTACACGCTGCGCGTCGATGCGCTCAATGCCGCCGGTCAGGTCACAAGCCGCGTCGAGACCCCGTTCAAGCGCGAAGAGGCGGCGGTGCTGGCGGCGGCCTCTGCGGGGCAGGAGGGGCCTGCCCAGGCGATCACGGTGCAGACCGGCGACACGCTCTGGGCGATCGCGCGCGACCGCTACGGTGAAGGCGTGCTCTACGTGAAGGTCTTCGAGGCGAACCGCACGTCGATCCGCGACCCCGACCTGATCTATCCCGGCCAGGTTTTCGACCTGCCGGTCGAATAGCCCTCCGCCGGCACCGATTTCGGGACGCGGCTGGTCATTGCCCCTTGTCCGAATTAGGTAGAGAGGTGCAGACAGCAGGATAGACAATGGCCGCCGATACCACCGCAACCGACGCCGCGCCCGGCGCGCAGACCACCGCTTCCATCGAAGTGCAGGAGCGCGAGTCCGGCCTGCGCACCATGCGCAAGGTCGCGCCCTATCTCTGGCCGCAGGATCAGCCCTGGGTCAGGCAGCGCGTCGTCATCTCACTGGCGTTGCTGGTGTTGGCCAAGCTGATCGCGGTGGGCACACCGATCCTCTACAAATGGGCGGTGGATGCGCTTGCCGCCGATGCGGTGCCGGTACTTGCGCTGGGGGCGGTGGGGCTCACCGTGGCCTATGGCGTCTCCCGCATGATGACCGCGGGCTTCCAGCAGCTGCGCGATGCGGTTTTCGCCCGCGTGGGCCAGCGGGCCTTGCGCATGCTGGCGCTGGAGACCTTCAACCACATCCATCGTTTGTCGATGCGCTATCACATCACGCGCAAGACCGGCGGGCTCAGCCGGATCATCGAGCGCGGGGTGAAGGGCGTGGATTTCCTGCTGCGCTTCATGCTCTTCTCCATCGGGCCGCTGATCCTCGAGCTCTTGCTGGTGGGGATCGTACTGACGGTTCTTTTCGACATCTGGTACCTGCTGATCGTGGCCGTCACCATCGCGGTCTACATCTGGTTCACCTTCGCCGTGACCGAATGGCGGGTGAAGCTGCGCCGGCAGATGAATGACCAGGACACGGACGCCAACCAGAAGGCGATCGACAGCCTGCTGAACTTCGAAACGGTCAAGTACTTCGGCGCGGAGAGCCGCGAGGCCGCGCGCTACGACAGCGCCATGGAGAAATACGAGGCGGCGGCGATCAAGACGGCCTCCTCGCTGGCCTTCCTGAACTTCGGACAGTCCTTCCTGATCACCATCGGGCTGATCGCGGTCATGGTGCTGGCGGCCATGGGCGTGCAGGACGGCTCGCTGACGGTCGGCGATTTCGTCATGGTCAACGCCTATATGATCCAGATTTCCATCCCGCTCAATTTTCTCGGCACCGTCTACCGCGAGATCCGCCAGTCGCTGGTCGACATGGGCGAGATGTTCAGCCTGCTCGAACAGCCCGCCGAGGTGGTCGATGCGCCGGGTGCCAAACCCCTCAAGGTCACGGGCGGCCGGATCGAGTTCGACGACGTGGTCTTCGGCTACAACGCCGACCGGGGTATCCTCAAGGGCGTGTCGATCACGGCGGAGCCGGGCGAGATGGTGGCCATCGTCGGCTCCACCGGATCGGGCAAGTCCACCGTGGGCCGCCTTCTTTTCCGCTTTTACGATGTGAATGGCGGGGCCGTGCGCATCGACGGGCAGGACCTGCGCGAGGTGACGCAGGAGAGCCTGCACGCGGCAATCGGCGTGGTGCCGCAGGACACGGTGCTTTTCAATGACACGATCCGCTACAACATTGCCTACGGGCGCAGCGGAGCAAGCCAGGCGGAGATCGAGGAGGCGGCGAGATCGGCGCAGATCCACGACTTCATCGAGCGTCTTCCCGATGGTTATGACACCACGGTGGGCGAACGCGGTCTGAAGCTCTCGGGCGGCGAGAAGCAGCGGGTGGGGATCGCCCGGACACTGCTGAAGGATCCGCCGATCCTGCTTCTGGACGAGGCGACCTCGGCGCTGGACTCCGAGACCGAGCAGGAGATCAAGGGTGCCCTGATGCAGGCCGGGCGCGGGCGCACCGTGATCACCATTGCGCACCGTCTCAGCACGATTGCCGAGGCGGACCGCATCGTCGTGCTGGAGCAGGGCGTGGTGGTGGAACAGGGCACGCATGACGAACTGCTGGCCAGCGAGGGGCGCTACGCGCAGCTCTGGCAACGCCAGCAGTCGGATGAGGAGGTCTGAGGCCGGAGCTGTCTATTCGGCAGCGATCGCCTTGCCGGTCAGCCCGTCAAGCGCGCCGGTCATCTTGGCGAGATAGGCGGCATCGGCGGGCAACCCGTGCATCTGGGCAAGTGACGCGGGGTCGTGATAGGCCACGATGACTTCGCCCGTCGCGTTCTCATAGGCCAGCACCCGAAGCGGCAAATCAAGGCCGGCGGTCTGCCCGTCCTGCATCGCTGGCGTGCCCAGGGCCGGGTTGCCGAAGATCAGCACCTCGGTAGGGCGAAGATCGGCATTGACCTTTTTGGCACCTGCCGCATGGTCGATCCGTGCGAAAACCGTGGCACCGGCGGCGGTCACGGCAGCCTCAAGACGGTCGATCGTCTCGGCTACGGTATGCTGGCTCTTGCGCTCGACGAGATCGGCGGCAAGCGCCGGGGTGATGCCGGTGGTTGCAAGTGTCATGGCGAGGGCGAGGGGGCGGATCATAGTGTGGCTCCTGTCCGGTTGTCGATGGTCAGGAGCCTAGCAGGAAACGCTCCGCTGCGGGGTCACGCTTGCGTCAGTGGCCTCATTCCGCCGCCTTCAGGGCATTTGTCGGCATCGGCGCGGGCGACGGATCATCGACCCAGATCAGTTCTTCGCCCCCGACCCTCGAGGCGTCGCGCAGCAGTGCCCAGTCGCGCGCCGCCCGGCTGGCACGGCCCATCGAGAGCTTGGCCAGAAGCGTCGCGATCCAGCGCACATAGGTGGTGGCCCAGACCCGGATCGCCAGCATCGAAGGGGTCACCACCAGCGTCAGCACCGTGGCGATGCCAAGGCCGAAGACCACCGCCGTGGCCAGTTGCTTCCACCAGAGCGCTGTGGGGCTGTTGATGGTATAGCCGCCTTCCGCGAAGTTCAGCGACAGGCCGAACATCATCGGCGCGAGCCCCGCCATCGTGGTGATCGTGGTCAGCAGCACCGGGCGGATGCGGTCCTGCGCCGTGCGGATGATCGCTTCGATCCGCGGCATATACTGGCTGAACTCCTGATAGGTATCGATCAGGATGATGTTGTTGTTCACGACAATGCCCGCCAGCGCCACGATCCCGGTGCCCGTCATGATGATCGAGAAGGTCTGGTCCATCACGATCATGCCGATGAGAACGCCGGTGGTCGACAGCACCACGGCGACGAGCACCAGTACGGCGTTGTAAAAGCTGTTGAACTGAGCCAGCAGGATGATGAACATCAACCCCAGCGCTGCGGAGAAGGCGGTTTGCAGAAAGGCCTGGCTTTCGGCCTGTTCTTCCTGGTCGCCGGTCCATTCGTATTCGATGCCTGCGGGCAAGGGCTGGGTGTCGAGCCAGCGGGTGATCTCTGCGATGCGTTCGTTGGCGTTCACCGGCACCAGCCGCAGGCTGCCTGCGTCGAGCCCGGCCTGAAGATCGCGAGAGGCCTCGGCGCTGCGGTCGGTGATCTTGTAGGCGGAACCGTCGGACGCGGTGATATCCGCATCCGCCCCGGCGGGACGCAGCATCGCGAGAATTACTTCCGCCTCGACGCCGTCGCGGGTCACGGTCTCGACCACTTTCATCAACCCCGGCGCCACATCGGCCTTCACGTCGAAATAGCGTTTCTGGTCTATGCGATTGATCTCCGCCAGTTTCGGGACCGGGGTGCGGGTGATGAAATTGCTCAAGGGGATCAGCCCGTCCGAGGTGCGCACCTTCAGTGTGTCGAGGGTGGAGAGTACGCGGTCTTCCTGAGGCAGGCGCACGCGGATGTCGATCTCCTCGTCGGAGCTGTCCACGCGCATCGTGTCGAGCATGAGGCCACGGGTCACAAGCTGCACCATCGCGCCCACCGTGGCCACATCGGCGCCGTACCGGCCCGCCTTTTCCACGTCCACATCGATCTGCCAGTCGATGCCGGGCAGGGGCCTCGTGTCCTCGATCAGTGTCAGGCCCGGGGTCGTATCGAAATGCGCCCGCGCAATTCCGGCGGCTTCAATGAGCGCCCCGTAATCGTCGCCCTTGAGCCGCAGGTGCACCGGCTTGCCCGAGGCCGGCCCGCGCGCCTGCGCCAGGATCTCGATCTTCACGCCGGGGATCGCCTCGAGTTCTTCGGTCAGTTCCGCGATGATGATGTCGCCATCAAGCTCGGGGCGGTCGGCGCGATCATCCCAGGGGATCGTCTCGAACTGGACCTGTCCGACCATGTCCTTCGGCGTCGCGGCACCTGAGCTATCGGTGTTGAGACCGCCTTCGCCGGCAAAGGAAAAGGCGTTGATCACGCCCGGATGGGCCAGCACGATCTCTTCGGCCTGCCGCACCAGCGCGTCTTTCTCATCAAGGCTGAGGTTGCCGCGGGCGAGGACGTAGACAATGCCCTGCTCGGGTTCGGATTCGACGAAGAACTCCACGCCGTTGTTGTTGTTGCCGTAAAATATCAGGGTGGTTCCGACGAAGATGAAAACCGCACCCGCCATCACAAGCGGCATGACCGGGTTGCCGGCGATGGCCGCGATCACATGGCCGAAGGGTGAGCGGCGGTAGCCCGCGTCGATGCGGCGGGTTTCGGCTCGAAAGAGCTTGCCACTGGCCCAGCGACCCACGCGGCCCATCCTTGTCAGCAGCGCGAAGGCGGACACCAGCGCCAGAAGAAAGCCGCCGAGCGCCACGAAGAGGCAGAAGACCGCAGCCACGATCAGAAGGAAGGCGAAGAAGAACGTCGGAATCACCGATCCGAGCAAATTGAGCCCGTCCATGCTCGCGAAGCGCGCACCGATGGCGGCAAAGATCGGGCCCATGACCGCTGCCGCCAGCAGCATAAGGGCCGCGGCGGGAAAGAGAGCCAGATGCAGGTACCAGGCGAGGCCCGCGACCGTCTGCATGCCTTGCGACATCCAGCGTTCGAGCCGTCCGGTGACGCCGCCCATGACCGGCAGGTAGATCAGCGCCACCACGAGGCTGGCCGAGAGCACGAAGATCAGCGTCACCGGCAGCATGCCCATGAATTCGCCGGGCACGCCGGGCCAGAAGAGCATCGGCAGAAAGGCGCAAAGCGTGGTGGCGGTGGAGGAGATGATCGGCCAGAACATGCGCTTTGCCGCCTCCACGTAGGCGGTCATCGGGCCCACGCCCTCACGCTGGCGCTTGTCGGCGTATTCCACCACGACGATGGCCCCGTCGACGAGCATCCCCACGGCAAGGATGAGCCCGAACATCACGATGTTGGAAATCGAGATACCCATCAGCGCAAGAAAGGCGAAGCACAAAAGGAAGGAGGTCGGGATCGCGAAGCCCACGAGCAATGCGGCACGGGTGCCCAGGGCGGCCAGGACGACGATCATCACCAGCGCGATGGCGGTGAAAACCGAGCCGAGAAGCTGCTGGACCATGCCGTCGACGATGCGCGATTGATCGTTGGACGTGCCGACCTCGACCGCCGCGCGCAGGCCTTCGGGCCATTGCGCCTGTTTGTCGGCGACGAGCTTTTTGACGATGCCGGCGGTGTCGATCAGGTTGAAACCCTTGCGCTTGACCACCTGCAAGGCCACTGAATTCTCGCCATTGAACCGCGCCGTGCCGGAGCGGTCCTCGAAGGTCAGGTTGATCTCCGCAAGATCGCCCAGCGTCACGACGCGGTCGCCATTGGTCTTGACGGGCAGGTTGTAGATGTCGCGCGGTTCGTCGAAGGAGGAGGGGATCTTTACCGCGAAAGTGCCCTGATCGGTCTCGACCTCGCCCGCGGCGATGAGCTGGTTGTTGTTCTGGACGGTGCTGATCAGTTCGCCCGCGGTGACGTTGTAGGCCTCAAGGCGCAGGGGGTCGATCAGCACTTCCACCATCTCGTCGCGCGAGCCCGCGATGCCGGCCTCGAGCACGGCGTCGATGTTTTCCAGATCGTCCTGCAGGTCCTTGGCGATCCGGATCATCGTGCGTTCGGGCAAGGGGCCGGTGAGGTTCACGATGATGATCGGGAATTCGGAAAAGTTGATTTCGTTGATCGAATACTGCTCGGCCCCGTCGGGAAACTTCGCTTCCGCCTTGCCCATGGCATCGCGCACGTCGGCGAGGATCTTGGTCTTGTCCCATCCGAATTCGAACTCCAGCGCCACGCCCGCGTAGTTTTCGGCCGCCGTGCCGGACATGCTCTTGAGCCCGTCGAGATCGGACAGTTCCGTCTCCATCGGCTTGACGAGCAGTGTTTCACTGTCCGCCGCCGAAATGCCGGGGAAGGGCACCGAGACGAAGAGGGCGGGAATCTCGATGTCCGGCTCACCCTCTTTCGGCAGCGTGGAGTAGGAATAGCCGCCGACGACGAGGCTCAGCAGGATGAAGGCGATCACCATGCGGGCGCGGGTTGCGGCCCAATCGACGAGACCGGTCATTGCCCGAGCTCCCGAAAGGTCGGCGCCACCTTGACGCCGGCGATGACATATTCCTGGCCGAGCACGATCACGTCGGCGACCGCGCCAAGCCCGGTGACCCAGACCCCCTGGGGCGTGTCGCGCATGAGCGAGACCGCATGGAATTCGACCGTATTGGACGCGTCGATGGTGCGCACGCCCAGCGTCCCCTCGTCGTTCAGCGTGAGCGCGGATTGCGGCAGCAGATGCGCGCTGGCACCATCCGAGGCGATCAGGATTTCCGCCGTCTGACCGTCGCTGATGCGCTTGTCGGTATTGCTCACCTCGATCTCGACAAGGAAGGTCCGGGTGGTTTCATCCGCCGTGCGAGACAGGAAGGTCACGCGCCCGGTGACATCGTCCTGTCCGGTGGCCAGTTTCGCCGAGGCGGTTGCCCCGACGGTGACGCGGGCGACTTCGGTTTCAGGCACGAAGCCCACAAGCTTGATCGGATCGAGCTGGATGATCGTCGCGCAATGCGCACCTGGTTGCAGAAGCTCGCCCAATTCAGCCGTATCGCTTTCCAGCAGCCCGCCGAAGGGTGCCCTGATGGTCAGAAGCTCGATCTCGCGCTCTGCGGCGGCCACTGCGGCCTGGGCGGATTGGATGCCCGATTGTGCCGTCTGCAAGCCTGCGCGCGCGGCTTCGACGCCTGCGAGCGCCGTGGCGACGGCCGCTTCGGAATTGGCGACGCGGGTTGTGGAGGCGAAGCCGCCTTCGCTCAGTTTGGAGGAGGCGTTCTGGATGATGCGCGCCTCGTCGAGTTGTGCCTGCGCCTGGGTGACGCGGGCTTCGGCTTCGGGCACGAATGCCCTCGCTTCCGCAAGCTGCGCCTGCGCCTGCGCGAGGCTCGCGCCGCGGGTGCCGGGATCGAGTTGGCAGAGCACATCGCCCGCCGCAACCTCGGCCCCCTTGCGCAGCGGTTCGGTGATCACGGTCGCAGAGGTTTCCGCGCGCACATCGACCCGCCGTGCCGCATTGGTCTGGCCGCGCAGGACGACGGCACTGTCGATCTGGCGGGCTTCCGAGCGTTGCACCACGACCTTCACCAGGGCCGCGCTGTCCTCGGGGATGGGATCCACAATTGTATTTTCGGCGGTGTCGACAGTCGCTTCGGTATCCGCGCCGCCGGTCATTTCGATAAGTGTCGGACGCTCGAAGATGAAGAGATAGAGCACCGTCGAGACCGCAAGGGCCGCCAGGATTGAAAAGATGCGCATAACCGGTTTCTCGCTTACTCTGGACTGGCCGGCGTCCGTGAACGGACAGTGTTCCGGCGCGATCGTGGTAGTTCATTTACGCTGAACCGACCAGTTCAGATTAGAATTTTCCGCGTGCATGCGCAATGCCCTGCCGGGAGGTCCGTGCCGCCGGGTCTTGGCTTGAGCGCGGACCCGCTGTAAGAGGGGCCGAGCAAACCAGCAGGCAGGCCGACATGAGCAACACAGACAGCTTCATCGACGAAGTCAATGACGAGGTACGGCGGGACCGGCTCTACGCTACCTTCCGTCGTTATGGCTGGATTGCGGCGCTTGCAGTGATCCTGATCGTCGCCGGCGCGGCCTGGACGGAATATCGAAAGGCGCAAGCGCGCGCCGAAGCCGAGGCGCTCGGCGATCAGTTGTTGTCCGCCCTGGCCTCCGAGACGCCCGCAATGCGCGCGGCGAACCTCGCGGAGGTGCCGCAGACGTCCACAGGGGCACAGGCGGTCGCAGGTTTCCTTGAGGCGGCCGAGACGCAGGCTGCCGGAGACGCGGCGTCAGCGGTTGCGGCGCTCGACGCGATTGCGGTGAATGGCGAATTGCCGGAAATCTACCGCCAGATCGCCGCGTTCAAATCCCTGCTGTTGCAGGCTGAAACGATGGATGCCGCGACCCGGCGCCAGCAGTTTTCGGCGCTCGCTCTTCCTGGCGCGCCGCTGCGGCTTCTGGCGCTCGAGCAACTGGCCCTGATCGATATCGCCGAAGGTGCGACGGCCTCGGCGCTGGAAAGGTATCAGTCGATCCTGTCGGATGCCGCCGTCACCTCGGACTTGCAACAGCGCGCCTTACAGGTGATTGTGTCGCTCGGCGGCACGCCCGATCTTGGCGCCTTGCCGAACGCGGAAAACTGATCGGCGCGACGAAGATGGTCCGGACTTGAGCGCAACTCAGCAGGGCCCAAGGACAGAAAGACAAGGCGAGCAGGGCATGATGGCAATCCGCAAGACGATACCCGGATCCCGGGGGAAGAGATGGGTCTGTGCCGCACTGGCCGCATCGCTTCTGCTCACGGCCTGCGGCGAAGATGTGGTCAACCTGCCCGGCAAGCGCGAGAGCATCCGGTCGATCACCGGCGAGGAGACCGAGGTCGTGGCCTCCGCTGGGGCGAACCAAGCCCGTCCGATCGCACTTGGGGCTGCGACCGTGAATGCGGGATGGACGCAAGCCAGCGGCACGCCCGCGTTCCGCGCAAGCCATCCAGCGCTTTCCGCCACGCCCCGACTGGCCTGGAGCGCTAACATCGGCGACGGCGACAGCCGCAAACGCCGCATCACCGCATCGCCGGTGGTCGCGGGGGGGCTTGTCTATACGCTCGACGCGGGCACGACGGTGACGGCGACATCAACCGCTGGCGGGACAGTCTGGCAGCGGCGTATCGATCCCCTGCGGGACGGCGACGACAGTTCCACGGGCGGCGGGCTCGCGGTCAAGGACGGGCGGCTCTATGTTTCGCTCGGCGTCGGCGTGCTGGTGGCACTCGATGCAGGCTCGGGTGGCGAAATCTGGCGCCAGCAACTCGACGCAACCGCTTCCGGGGCGCCTTCTGCCTTCGGCGATCTGGTCTATGTCACCTCTGGCGACGATACCGGATGGGCGCTGTCGGCAGCGGACGGGCGGGTCGCCTGGCAGGTGACCGGATCGCCGGATGTCAACAACGTGCTCGGCGCACCGGCACCGGCGCTCTCGGATGATCTTGCGATCTTCGCCTTCGGGTCCGGCGAGGTGCAGGCGCTGTTCCGTCAGGGCGGTCTGCGGCGTTGGGAAGCATCGGTGCTCGGTCAGCGCTTCGGGCAATCTCTCAGCACGGTTGGCGATGTGACCGGCGCGCCGGTGATCTCCGGGCAGAGCGTCTATGTCGGCAACCAGTCTGGACGCCTTGTCGCGCTGAACCTCGGCTCGGGCGCACGGCGCTGGACGGCGAACGATGGGGCCATCGGGCCGATCGTGCCGGCGGGCGACAGCGTGTTCTTCGTCTCCGATATCAACCAGCTCGTGCGGGTCGACGCCTCCGACGGCAGCCGCATCTGGGCGGTCGACCTTCCGAATTTCGTGAAGGACAGGCCGCGCCGTCGGTCGCAGGTCTTCGCCAACCATGGCCCGCTGCTCGCAGGTGGTCGCATCCATGTGGCCTCGGACGATGGCACGCTGCGCAGTTTCGACCCCACCAACGGAGCGCTTGTCGCGACCACAGAGCTTCCGGATGGTGCAACGTCAGATCCCGTCGTGGCGGGCGGTGTGCTCTATGTCGTGTCGTCAAAAGGTCAATTGCACGCTTTCCGTTGACGCCAAGCTGCGCTAAAGCGCAGGCTTACCCTGGCTCGGAGCCTTCGAGATGTCATTTACCCTCGCCATCGTGGGGCGGCCCAATGTGGGCAAATCCACCCTGTTCAATCGGCTGGTCGGCAAGCGGCTGGCACTCGTCGACGACCAGCCCGGGGTGACGCGCGACCTGCGCGAGGGCGCGGCACGGCTTGCCGATCTGCGCTTCACGGTGATCGACACGGCTGGCCTCGAGGAGGTCACCGACGACAGCCTGCAAGGCCGGATGCGGCGGCTCACTGAACGCGCGGTGGACATGGCCGACATCTGCCTTTTCATGATCGACGCGCGGGTGGGGGTGACGCCGTCCGATCTGGTCTTCGCCGAGATCCTGCGCAAGCGCTCCGCCCATGTGATCCTGGCGGCCAACAAGGCCGAGGGAAATGCAGCCGAGGCTGGTTATCTCGAGGCCTTCTCGCTGGGCCTTGGCGAGCCGGTACGGCTCTCGGCGGAACATGGCGAAGGGCTGATGGACCTCTATTCGCTGCTGGCACCGCTCGCGGATGCCTATGCCGAACGCGCTGAAGCCGATGCCCCGGATGTGGATGTGACGCTGGACGAGGACGACGGCGACATGGAGGCCGCGGTGCCGGTGCCGACGGCTTCGAAGCCCTTGCAGGTGGCGGTCGTCGGACGTCCCAACGCGGGCAAATCGACGCTGATCAACAAGATCCTCGGCGAGGATCGCCTGCTGACTGGTCCCGAAGCCGGGATTACCCGGGATGCGATCTCGCTTCGTATCGACTGGGCGGGGCCGGACGGGGTGGCGGTGCCAATGCGGATCTTCGATACCGCGGGTATGCGCAAGAAGGCCAAGGTACAGGAAAAGCTGGAAAAACTGTCGGTCAGCGACGGCCTGCGGGCGGTCAAGTTCGCGGAGATCGTGGTCGTGCTGATCGATGCGGCGATCCCTTTCGAGCAGCAGGACCTGCGCATTGCCGATCTCGCTGAGCGCGAAGGCCGCGCGGTGGTGCTGGCGGTGAACAAATGGGACATCGAGGAGGACCGGCAGGGCAAGTTGCGGGATTTGCAGGAAAGCTTCGAGCGACTGTTGCCGCAGTTGCGCGGTGCGCCGATGGTCACGGTCTCGGCCAAGACCGGGCGCGGGCTCGACCGGCTGCACGCTGCGATCATGCGGGCCTATGAGGTCTGGAACCGCCGCATCACCACCGCGCAGCTCAACCGCTGGCTCACCGGCATGCTCGAGGCGCATCCGCCGCCCGCACCGCAGGGCAAGCGGATCAAGCTGCGCTACATGACCCAGGCCAAGACCCGCCCGCCGGGTTTCGTGGTGATGTGCTCGCATCCCGACAAGGTGCCCGAAAGCTATTCGCGTTATCTGGTCAACGGGTTACGGCTCGATTTCGACATGCCGGGCACGCCGATCCGGCTCTGGATGCGCGGGCAGAACGATGCCAACCCCTACAAGGGCCGCAAGAAGGCCGCCCCCTCGAAACTCCGCAAGCACACCGAGGGCCGCCGCAAGACCTGAGGCCGTCGGTCTTTCAGCCGCGGCGCAAGGCTTTCCAGACCGGCAGGATCAGGGCCGCAGCCCCACCACCCGCGAGGGCTGCCACGCTGGGGGCCGTGCTGGCGTTCTGCACCACGATGCCCACCAGCGCCCAGATGACGCCGATCCCATATGTCGGCACGCGGCCCAAGGTGTTCTGCACGGCCGAGGCGATGATCAGCGCGAGGAAGATGAAGACGACCGCCGCCGTCGTGGCGCCGGTATAGCCATAGCCTGCCGCCAGCAGACCGAGCGAGACGCAACTCGCTGCACTGAGCCAACCGGCGTAGAGCCCAACCGGCAGCGCGGCCCAACCCGCATCGCTCCGCGGTGCGCGGTAGAGGGCGATCAGGGCGGTGATCAGCATCGCCCAGATGAGCAAGGTGGCCCCGATGGGCGTGCGCACCGCCACGGCGAGCCAGACCGAGCCAATGGCCAGCGAGACGCAGAGCGGCACCCGCATGGCATGCCAGGTTGCGTCCTCAGACCGGCGCAGCGCCCCATAGCCCATGCCGATCACGAGCCAGAGGTAGATCAGCCCCCAGATCGCGAAAGCATAACCAGCAGGCTGAACCGGCGGGTCGATCTGCGGCACCGGAAAGCGGTCGGGATCAAAGCCGCCGAAGTCGGGCACCCAGAGGGTGGATCCCGCAAAGGTCAGGGTGAGCAGGGCACAAAGATAGGCGATCGGTCGTTTCATCAGTGGCTTTCTTCGGTGTTGGGCGGCCCATGCAGGTTTTCGCACAGGGCGTCTCCTGCATATAGCGCTTGTCGGACCCCGCGCCCACAGGCTAGGAGGCGGCAGGGCGAAAAGGGGCGAGGCGATGCAGGACACCAGAGATGACGAGATACTGGCGACGGTCGCAGCCTCGGCTGGCCGCAGGATTCTCGGGATCGGGATGCTGGCGTTTCTCGGGGTGCTGGTGATCTATGTCGCGCTGGCGAATCCACCGGCGCTTGGCTGGCAAATTTTCCTGATCGCGGTGGGCACTGTTGCGCTGATGGTGGCGGACGCCATGCGGCGCTCGACGGCTTTCCGGCTGGAGTTGACCCGCGAGGTCCTGCGCGACAGCGGCGGCGACGTGATTGCCCGTGTCGCCGAGATCACCTCGATCGACCGCGGTGCCTTTGCCTTCAAACCCTCCAACGGGTTTCTGCTGCGTACCTCCGTCTCCGCCGCCCGGAAGTGGCGCCCGGGGCTTTGGTGGCGGATGGGCTCGCGGGTTGGCGTCGGCGGCATGACCCCGGGACGTCAGACCAAGTACATGGCGGAGATCATCGCGGTCATGCTCGCCGAGCGCGAGAACGACACCTGATGTATCAGGCGTCGCTCCAGGTGATGTTCGGCGCGTAGCGCGGGCGCGTGAAGATGAAGTTGTGGATGTCATGCGACACGATGCCGACGTTGAAAGGCGCCTGGTATCGGCTCCAGGTCTCCACGACAGTGATGGATTCGAAATTCGGCATGATCGGGAGAAATTCGCGCCAGCCCGCCACTTCAGCGTCCGTGGCCTCCGGCTCGGTGCCGTTCGACTTGGACCAGTCCTTCATGTAGGTGTCGCTCGCCGCATCGTACCAGACGGCAGTCACCCTGAGGCTGGTTTCATTCGATGAACGGATCAACGTGTCGAACAACTCGCGGGAGCCGGTCAGGAACGCGAGATCGATTGCATCGGGCTGTCGGGACACAAGATCGCCGATCGTATAGGCGGCCTTCTGGTTGAGGCTGTGTTGACGGTAGGCGTCGAAGATCACCACCAGCGCGAGGAAAGCCCAGAAGAGCACCGGGATGATGATCATGGCCTCGACGGCGAGGTTGCCATCCTCACGACGCCAGAAGCTTTTTGTCCCGGCCTGCTTTTTCAGGATACCGACGGAGATACGCATCAGATGGGCTCCTGTACGAAGGCGGAAGTGGACACCATGGCGGCTTTACCTGCGCCGTCCTTTGCGAAGCTGAAACCGAGACCCGTGGTCGGGAAGATCGGATCGAATTTCACACAGGCACGCATCACCATGAGTTCGTGCTCCGCGCCATTGATGAAGTTGCGCGGCGGATTGACCGGTTCGGATACATCCACGCAGTCGGCCCGCGCATCCAGGGCAACGAAGGCGCGCGGGTCGCGCGGCATCATTTCAAGGCGCAGCGTCGAGGCGCAGTTGTCGGTGGTGCCGGAGCTCAGGAAACCTGCGTTCTGGCAGATCATCGCTTTGACGAGGTTGTGATCGAGATCGGGGATACCATCGTTGTTGGCATCGAGGCCGGTATTGAGGCGGATCGTGCGCACCGTCATGTCGAGACCGCGGTCGAGGAACATCTGCCGCATCGCGAAGATGCCGAATTCGACCGATGCGAGGAACATGCTGAAGAAAAGCGGCACGAGGATCACGAATTCGATCGTCATGCTGCCGTCCTCGCGGCGCGTGAAGCGCCGGAAGGAGGAGAGGATGCGGCGGATCATTGGGTCAGCCTCAGTTCATTGATCTGCCGTGCGATCGTGGAGAAGGCGGCATTGATCTGCGCCTTGCCGGATGCGCGGAAGAAGTGGGAGTCGCTCGATGCGCAGTACTTCATCTGTTCCTCGGGCGTGCCGGGCGCCTCGAAAGCGATCGTGTAGATAACGATGTTGCGCGAGGAGGCCTTCGCCAGGTCACAGAGCCGCTTGAAATTGGTGACGTTGGTGCCTGAGTTCGTTATCTGCGTCCGGTCGTCGGTGCGCTTGGTCAGTTCCCTGGTCGGGTTGTCGAGGTGCATCTTTGCTGCCTTCGGACGTACCTGCTCGGTGATCTGGCCGTCGGTCATCAGCACGATGTATTTGATGGTATCGGTCTGATTGTAGGGCAGCGGACGATCCTCGAAAATCTCGGGCACCATGTTGTTTGCAGGCTTCGCCATCTCCTCGAAATGCGGTTGCGTGTCCGGATCGAGCAGTGCCACGGCCCATTTCATGGCGTAATGCGTCCCTGTCCCGTCATACATGCGCATGTTCGAAATACGGTCATTCAGAACGGAGGCATTGTTCGACGCGTAGATGATCGAGTTCTTGTCATGCGGGCACCAGCCCCAGTTCATGACCGAGCGCGATTTGCCGGTGCCGTCGGTTGTCGGTTCGTCGTTTTCGTCGAATTTCACGATGTCGCCGAACTCGTCTCTCACGACTTCGGTGGCGATGGCCCAGTTCATGAAATGCGCGGTCTGCTCGTAGCTCGAATTGTCGGGAAGGCCCACGTTCAGGAAGTCGTCATTGGTGATTTCCATGCAGGATGACACGTTCGGGTAGACATAGCGCCCGCCCGGGACACTGCCGGTTCCGGCGGTTTCGCTGGCTGCGAGCATGGTGTTGTTGAACATCTCGAGTATGCCGCCGTCATCTTCGTCGAGCGCCAGCGCCGGATAGCGCATGCCGTTCAGGCGACTGAACATGAAGGGCCCCGGATTGGTCTGGCCGGCATAGGGGATGAGGTTGATGGAGGTGGTGTTGACCGCACCGCCCAACAGGACGATGTCGACGAAGTTGCGCGCCGCGGGCCGCAGGTTGTCCATGCGTTCCGAGAAGCGCATCGAACCCGAGACGTCGAGCACCAGCGAGATCTCCACGTTGGGTACCTCTTCCACGGCGGCACTGGAGGCGGGAACGGGCAGCGAATTCACGCCCAGCAGGCGCATGAACTGTGTCGGGCTTTCCATGTAGGCCGAGGCCGACACGTTGCGCCGGTTCAGGGTGAGGTCAGGATCGACCATTGTCAGGTATTCACGCAGGTTGGTCTTGTCGAAGTAGTCTTCGACGACGTCCTGAGGCGGTCTTGTCTGGTCCAGGTCGGCGGCGGCGAGCACCGCGCGGTCCATGGTGTTCTGAAGGGCAGTGCGCCGCATTTCGTTCTGCATCAGGTCGACCCCGATACCGGCGACCATCAGCATCATCAAAAGCAGGAACATGGTGAAGATCGTCAGTACGCCGTCTTCTTCCCGGGTGAACACTCGGACCCAATTCCGTGCGGCACCGCCGCGGCGAAAGGTCGTGTCGCAGGTACCAGACTTTTCCATATACTTTTACCATCCTGAACAAATGCGCAAATCGCGTTTTCAAAGAGATTGGATGCCCGAGCAAAATGGCAAAAATGGGGCGCAGATGACGCGCAGGCTGATAGATGTCGGAAATTACATGACATTTCGGGCCGTCTGATGCCCGATGATGAACGATCCCGCTGCTGGCCGCCTGTTTGTCACTTGTCCGAGAACGGTTCGGCCATGCGCTTTGCCACCGGGTTTTCACAAACCGCCCAATAAACTGGCATATTCCGAATCAGCGGAATAAGGTGGTCGAGCGCATGCGACAGTTGTGCGCCCAAGGGGGAGTGAATGACGGTGGGCCAACCAGCGAACGAGCCGAGTTTCAGAGAAAGCGTCGATCAGATGTTCAATCGGGCGGTGAGCCTGATGGACCTGTCTCCGGGCCTCGAGGAGAAGATCCGGGTCTGCAACGCGACCTATACCGTGCGTTTCGGCGTGCGGATGCGCGGTGAGATCAAGACCTTCACCGGCTACCGCTCGGTGCATTCCGAACATATGGAACCGGTCAAGGGCGGCATCCGCTATTCCCTCGGGGTCAACCAGGACGAGGTCGAGGCCCTCGCGGCGCTGATGACCTACAAATGCGCGCTGGTCGAGGCGCCTTTTGGCGGCTCGAAGGGCGGCCTCTGCATCAATCCGCGGGACTATACCGAGCAGGAGCTGGAAATGGTCACGCGGCGCTTCGCCTATGAGCTGATCAAGCGCGACCTGATCAACCCGGCGCAGAATGTGCCGGCACCCGACATGGGCACCGGCGAGCGCGAGATGGCCTGGATCGCGGATCAGTACAAGCGCATGCATACAACCGACATCAACGGCGTGGCCTGTGTCACCGGCAAGCCGATCAACGCGGGCGGCATCCAGGGCCGGACGGAAGCCACCGGTCGCGGCGTGCAATATGCGCTGCGCGAGTTCTTCCGCGACAAGGAAGGCGTCAGGAAGGCTGGCATGTCGGGCACCCTCGACGGAAAGACGGTCATCGTTCAGGGGCTCGGCAACGTGGGCTATCACGCAGCGAAGTTTCTCTCCGAGGAGGACGGCTGCAAGATCACCGGCATCATCGAACACGACGGCGCGCTCTACGACGAACGCGGCCTTGATGTGGAGGCCGTGCGCGCCTGGATCGTGAAACACGGCGGCATCTCGGGCTATTCCGACAGCCATCACGTCAAGGACGGCGCCAAGGTGCTGGAAGAGCCCTGTGACATCCTGCTGCCGGCGGCATTGGAGGGGGTGATCAACCTCGGCAACGTGGAACGGATCAAGGCGCCGCTGATCATCGAGGCCGCCAACGGTCCGGTGACGGCCGGGGCGGATCAGGTGCTGCGCGAGAAGGGGACGGTCATCATTCCCGACATGTATGCCAACGCGGGTGGCGTGACTGTGTCCTATTTCGAATGGGTCAAGAACCTCAGCCACATCCGCTTTGGCCGGATGCAGCGGCGGCAGGAGGAAGCGCGCCACCAGTTGCTGATCGACGAGCTGGAACGGCTGAGCCGCGACAAGGGGCTCGACTGGCAACTTACGCCGGACTTCAAAGGCAAATACCTGCGGGGGGCTGACGAGTTGGAACTGGTGCGCTCAGGCCTCGATGACACGATGCGCGCGGCCTACAAGCAGATGGCCGACGTCTGGCACGGGCGCGACGACGTGGATGACCTGCGTACCGCAGCCTATATTGTGGCCATCGGCAAGGTCGCTGCGAGCTACCGCGCCAAGGGTCTTTAGGGTCGCAGACGCAAGGCGGGGATCCGCAGAGGCTGGAGCAGTCCTTGTTCGCGGTGCGCAGGTTTGCCTCTGCGCACCGCGGCTGCGCCCGTCATGGCAGGGCTGGTCGCAGGGGCTCGAGGGGAGCCGCGATAGCCCGGCGTTGTTGCCGGAGTATGTCCCCGACCACCGGGATTCCCTTTGCCACGTCGTTACTTGAGGGAATTGAAGCCGATCAGGTTCCCTTCCGTATCCTGACACAACGACACGAAACCGAATTCGCCGATCGAGAACTTCGGCCTTACGACCTTCCCGCCCGCCTTTGCAACGCGTGCCTCTTCGGTGGCACAGTCCTCGACCGAGAAGTAAACGGTGGTGCCGCCAATGCCCGGTTTCGCATGATCGGATTTCGACAGCGCGCCCGCCGCACCATAGGCACCCATGTCCGCCGGGAAACTCATCATCCGGGTTTCTCCGGTCGGGTCGCCCATCGGCGCAAGCTTTAGGCGCAACACGGTCTCATAGAAACCGACCGCCCTGTTCAGATCGCTGGTGTGAATGTCGAACCATCCGACTGGGTTCATCGTGGTCATGTTGTGCTCTCCCTTGGCGTTGAACATGCCGATGACCTAGCAGTCGGTCGCGGAGCTGTATTGTAGATATCAGACATCGAATTTCCGCGCATATCGCCCGGGCGTGTAGCCGGTGGCCCTGCGAAAGGAATGGATGAAGTGTGACTGGTCCGCATAGGAAAGCGAAGGGTCGCCCCTGAGCGACTGTTGCAGGCGCAGCACTTTCAGGAAATCGTGTGGCGCGAACCCGGTGGTCCGTTTCAGCCTGCGTTGCAACTGTCGGGGCGACAGCGCAACGACGGCGGCCATGTCGGACACCGAATGGATGTCGTCGAGGTGCTCGAATATCGTCGCGGTGACAGAATTTTCCTGAATGAGGTTTCGCTGCATCAATGCCTCCACGAAGCGGCAGAGAAGTCGCTGCCTGCCCGCAGGATCGGCGGTTGCCAGATCGCGGTTCACCGCCACCAACGGCAAGTCGCCGACATAGGGGCTCACGACCATGCCGTAGCCGATGTCAGCGCCGCCGTTCCGCCAAACGCCGGGCAGTAGCCGGATGTTGATGTAGTGAAATCTCTTGCCCAGGTTCAATTCTTCGGATGAGGCGCGCAGCCTGGTGATCCCGGCAATGCTCCGCTTCATCTGGTCGAAGACCACATAGCTGCAGGCATCCGGCAAGGCATGAAACCGGAAGTCCTCCTTGAGCACGCCGTCGGTTCTGAGCTCCAGAAACCGGTGCACGATGCCGCGCAGATGCGCGGGTGGTTCGCTTTCGGAGAACACGACCGATCTGACGGACTTTTCTCTGCCGTTGCCCTTGGGGTCGTACACGGGGGTTCTGATTTCGGGTCGTTGATCAGCCATGTGCGCAGCTTACGCCATCTGGCGCGAGCCACAAATCGTAAAGCGATGCGGTTTGCGGCCTCGCGCCGACTTCCGGACGCGACCCTGCCGACGCCGTTCCCAACTGATCGCGGTCGATCAACGAGGCGGCATTGCGACGCGATGCGCGATACATGCAGGTATGAAGCGGCGTCGTAGGCGTATCTTCCGATGTCGGAAACCCGGCAGGTTTCACAAGGTGCTCTTGATAAGTCGAAAGCCGGCGGTCTAGGGTCCGGCGTGTCCAAGAGGGAATGTCACAAATGCGTTTTTCGGCCCTGAGGGTGCTCAAGGAAGGCCTGACCGGCAACAAGGGCTGGACCCCGCATTGGCGCGATCCCGCGCCGAAAGCCGCCTATGACGCGGTGATCATCGGGGGCGGGGGACATGGGCTGTCGACGGCCTATTATCTCGCGAAGAACCACGGCATGACCAATATTGCCGTTCTGGAAAAGGGCTACATCGGCAGCGGCAACATCGGGCGCAACACCACCATCGTCCGGGCGAACTACTTCCTGCCGGGCAATTCGGAGTTTTACAGTCATTCCATGAAGCTTTGGGAGGGGATGGAGGAGGACCTCAACTACAACGTGATGCATTCGCAGCGCGGGTTGATCAACCTCTTTCATTCCGACGGGCAGCGCGATGCCTTTGTGCGGCGCGGCAATGCGATGGCCGCACAGGGCGACGATGCGGTGCTGCTGGACCGCGAAGGCGTGCGCAAACTGCTGCCCTATCTCGACTTCGAGAATACGCGATTCCCGATTTATGGCGGGCTGCTGCATCCGCGCGGCGGGTCGGCGCGCCATGATGCTGTGGCCTGGGGTTATGCGCGGGGTGCGGACCAGCGCGGGGTGGACCTCATTCAGAACTGCGAAGTCACCGGCATCGACATCGAGAATGGCGTCGTGCGGGGCGTGCAGACGACGCGCGGGGCGATCAAGGCCAGGAAGGTCGGCATTGTCGTGGCGGGACGTTCCGGTCAGGTGGCGGAGATGGCGGGCATGCGTCTGCCGATCGAGAGCCATGTCTTGCAGGCCTTCGTGTCGGAAGGTCTGAAGCCCTGCATCGATCATGTGATCAGCTTCGGCATGGGGCATTTCTACATCAGCCAGTCGGACAAGGGCGGGCTGGTCTTCGGTGGGGATCTGGATTTCTATGCCTCCTATGCGAGCCGCGGCAACCTGCCGATGGTGGAGCATGTGATGGAGGCGGGCATGACGCTGATGCCGATGATCGGCAAGGCGAAGGTGCTGCGGTCCTGGGGCGGGATCATGGACATGACGCCCGATGGCTCGCCGATCATCGACAAGACGGATACGGAAGGGCTCTTCATCGATTGCGGCTGGTGCTATGGCGGGTTCAAGGCGGTCCCCGCCTCGGGCTTTGCCTTCGCGCATTTGATGGCGACCGGCCGGATGCATGAGACCGCGACGGGCTTCCGGCTGGATCGCTTCCGGACCGGCCGTGGGCTGATGGATGAAGAGGGTACTGGCTCTCAGCACAACCTGCATTGAGGGAAAGCGGATGATGGATGCCTCCGGCGGGGATATTTTGGGCCAAAAGAAACTTGGGGTGCTGCGATGAGGATCACCTGTCCGCTCTGCGGTGAGCGCGACCGCCGGGAGTACTATTATCAAGGCGATGCCGTCGCCTTGCAGCGACCGGCAGCGGAGGCAGGCGAGGTCGCGTGGGATGATTATGTGCATCTGCGCGACAACCCTGCGGGCGTGACGCGCGACCTTTGGTATCACGAGGCTGGGTGTGGGTCCTGGCTGGTTGTTACACGAAACACGGTAACCCATGAGGTTCTGGACAGCGTATTGGTTTGCGACAGCACCGGCGGTGACGCATGAGGATCAACGGCAAGGGCATCATTGATCGCACAAGGCCCGTGCGCTTCCAGTTCGACGGCATCGGCGTGGCCGGCTTTGAAGGCGATACAGTGGCCTCGGCGCTGCTGGCGCGGGGCCAGAAACTGATGGGGCGCTCGTTCAAGTATCATCGTCCGCGCGGTGTGCTGACCGCAGGCAGCGAAGAGCCCAATGCGCTGGTCACGGTGGGGCGTGGGGCCGACGTTGTCCCGAATGTGCGCGCGACCCAGCAGGAGATTTTCCAGGGACTGGAGGTGCGCAGCCAGAACGCCTGGCCCTCCCTCAAAACCGATCTGATGGAGGTCAACGACCTTTTCTGGCCGTTCCTAGGGGCCGGGTTCTACTACAAGACCTTCATGAAGCCACGGGGCTTTTGGGAGCGGTTCTACGAGCCCCTGATCCGCAGGGCCGCGGGCCTTGGCGCCTTGAGCGGGGCGCATGATGGGGACCGCTATGAGAAAGCCTTCGCTTTTTGCGACGTGCTGGTGATCGGTGCAGGGCCAACGGGGTTGATGGCGGCGATGACGGCGGCGCGGGCCGGGGCGGATGTGATCCTCGCCGAGGAGGACAGCCTGCCGGGCGGGCGGCTCAACGCCGAAACCCACGAGTTGGATGGAGAGCCGGGAGGCGCTTGGGCCGCAGGCATGGTGGCCGAGTTGCGCGAGATGCCGAACGTGCGCGTGATGGCGCGCACCACCGTCACCGGGGCTTACGACCAGGGGACCTACGGCGCGCTGGAGCGGGTCAACCTGCACCGCGCCGTGGTACCGGAAGGCGGGGTGCGGGAGTGTTTCTGGCGCATCGTGGCGAAGCGCGCTGTACTGGCGGCGGGCGCTTTGGAGCGCCCCATCGCTTTCGAGAACAACGACCGGCCGGGGATCATGATGGCCGGGGCCGTGCGGGCCTATCTCAACCGCTGGGGCGTGGCACCGGGCCGGAAGGTGGCGATCTTCGGCAACAATGACGATGCCCACCGCACCGCGACCGACCTTGCCGCGGCTGGCGTCGAGGTCGTGGCGCTGGTGGACAGCCGCCCGGATGTGGTGATCAAGGGGGCCGACTTTCCGGTCTACGCCGGTGCGCTGGTCACGGGCACCAAGGGACGCCTCGGTTTGAAATCGATCACCGTCAAGGCTGCGGGACGTATCCAGGAGATCGAGGCGGATTGCCTCGCGATGTCAGGCGGGTGGAACCCTGCGGTGCATCTGACGTGCCATATGAACGGACGCCCGGTCTGGCGCGAGGATATCGCCGGTTTCGTACCGGTGCCGGGGACGATACCGGGGCTGATCGCGGCGGGTGCCTGCGCGGGCAGCTTCAGCACACAGGCCTGCCTGCAGGCGGGGATCGAGGCGGCAACAGCGGTTCTGAATGATCTGGGGTTCAAGGCTGCTTCGGTGAAAGCACCGAAAGCCGAGGATGCGCCCTATCGGCTCGCGCCGCTATGGGCCGTGCCGGGCAAGGGGCGGGCCTGGCTTGATTTCCAGAACGACGTCACCGTGAAGGATGTCGTCCAGGCGGCGGCTGAGAACTTCCGTTCGGTCGAGCACATGAAACGCTATACCACACAGGGCATGGCCACCGATCAGGGCAAGAACTCCAATATCGGCGCACTCGCGGTGCTGGCCGATGCCACGGGGCGCGGCATTCCGCAAACCGGGACCACGACCTTCCGCCCACCCTACGTACCGGTGTCGATTGCGGCCATGGGCGCTGGCGGGCAGGGCATGGGCTTCGCACCGCGCCGCCTGACCACGTCGCATCTGGACAGCGTCGCGCGCGGCGCGCCGATGATCGAGGCCGGGCTCTGGTACCGCCCCAGCTACTTCCCGCGACAGGGCGAGACCACCTGGCGCGAAGCCTGCGACCGGGAGGTGCGCATGGTGCGGAGCACCGTGGGCGTCTGCGATGTCTCCACGCTGGGCAAGATCGACCTGCAGGGGCCGGGGGCGGCGGATCTGCTCGATTTCGTCTATACCAACAGCTTTTCCACGCTACAGGTCGGGCGCGTGCGCTACGGGCTCATGCTGCGCGAGGACGGGCATGTTATGGACGATGGCACCACGGCGCGGCTCGGCGAGCGGCATTTCGTGATGACCACCACCACGGCCGCGGCGGGGCAGGTGATGAAGCATCTCGACTTCGTGCATCAGGCCTTGCGGCCCGATCTCGACGTGCGCTTCGCCTCCGTCACGGAGCAATGGGCGCAGTTCGCCGTGGCGGGTCCTGCGTCGCGCGCGCTGCTGAACGACCTGATCGACAAGCCGATAGATGATGCAGGCTTTCCGTTCATGGCCTGCGGCCCGGTCAGCTTGAAAGGCGTCGCGGGGCGGCTCTTTCGGATTTCGTTTTCGGGTGAGCAGGCCTATGAGATCGCCGTGCCTGCACGCTACGGTGCGAGCCTTTTCCGGCTGCTCGTGGCTCGGGCTGAAGCCATGGGTGGCGGCGCTTACGGGATGGAGGCGCTCAACGTGCTGCGCATCGAGAAGGGTCATATCACCCATGCCGAAATCCACGGGCGCACGACCGCCTATGACATCGGCTTCGCGCGCATGATCAGCGACAAGAAAGACTGCATCGGCAAGACCATGGCGGCGCGACCCGGCCTCGTCGATCCGGGCCGGCAACGGCTGGTCGGGTTGAAGCCGGTCGATGCGGGTGCTGCGCTGACTGCGGGCGCGCATGTCTTCGACAAGGGGGCCGCGGCAACGCGGGTCAACGATCTGGGCTATGTGACATCCGTGGCCCATTCCCCGACGCTGGGCCATTCCATTGGGCTCGGCTTCGTCGCGCGGGGGCCGGAACGGCTGGGTGAGGTCGTCCGCGTGGTCGATGCCATGCGCGGTCTCGAGACCCTTGCCGAGATCACCTCGCCCGTCTTTCATGATCCCAAAGGGGAGAAGCTCCGTGGATGATCTGACCGCCACAGCACCGCTGGCAGGATGTCCACCGCTGGACATCGGCGGCATTTCCCTGAGCGAAGCTTCACTTGGCCGATTGACCCTGATTGCACCTTTCGCGGGCCGGACCGCCGACGCGTCGCAAGTGCTGAAGGCCGCGCATGACATGGCTTTCCCGCAGCCCAACCGGACGACCGGCAAGGAGGGTGCGCGGACGATCTGGTTCGGGCGCGAAATGGCGCTTCTGGCCGGGCCCGCCCCCGATCCTTCGCTGCAAGCAGTCGCGGCCCTTACGGATCAGTCGGATGCCTGGGCAGCGGTGAGCTTGAGCGGCCCGGGCGCCGAAGACATACTGGCTCGCCTCGTACCGGTCGATCTGCGCGCGGCAGAGTTCAAGCGGGGCCACACGGTCCGCAGTCTGCTTGGCCACATGAACGCCTCGATCACCCGCACCGGCGCGGAGACTTTCCTGATCCTCGTTTTCCGGTCGATGGCCGAAACCCTGCGGCACGATCTCAAGGAAGCTATGGAAGCCGTGGCCGCGCGCGGTTAGTATCCCACAAACATTCAGACGACGGAGCCTATACCATGTTGCGCCTTGTACTTTCCCTGATGCTATGCGTCACCGCCATGCCCAGTTTCGCTCAAACCTCGGACAAGGAAATCGACTGCGGGCATCAGGCCGATGTCGCCGCCGCCATCGTCGAGGCGCGTCTGAACCGTGTCGCCGAGCGCAAGCTGCCGGAAGAACTGGCCAAGACGGCGACCTGGCCCGAAAAGTACAACGTGCTGATCCCGATCTTCGCGCCGCATTTCTATGAACAAAAACGCGGCGATCTCGAAAGCCAGGACATTCGCGGCTCCACGTTCGAGCAGTGCATGTCCCTGCAAAAGTAAGCGGCTCGACGGCCATGCCGGACCCGGCAGAGACTGGACTCTGCGCCGGGGTAAGCCGATACATGAAGCATGAGCCTGCCACCCGGATTCTTGGATGAACTGCGCACCCGGTCCAGCCTGACCCAGGTCGTTGGCCGTAAGGTCATGTGGGACATGCGCAAGTCCAACCAGGGCAAGGGCGACATGTGGGCGCCCTGTCCCTTCCATCAGGAAAAATCCGCTTCTTTTCATGTCGATGACCGCAAGGGCTTCTACTATTGCTTTGGCTGTCACGCCAAGGGCGATGCGATTTCCTTCGTGCAGGAAACCGAGAATGTGGGTTTCATGGAAGCTGTGGAGATCCTTGCGCGCGAAGCCGGAATGCCGATGCCGGAACGCGACCCGCAGGCGCAGCAGAAGTCCGACCGGCGCGGGCAACTGGCCGAGGTCATGGAGATGGCGGTCAAGTATTTCCGCCTGCAACTCAACACCGGGGCGGCGGCGGAGGCGCGGGATTATCTGGCGCGCCGGGGTCTCGATGCGGCAGTTCTCGAGCGGTGGGAGATCGGCTTTGCCGCCGATCAGTGGCAAGGGCTCTGGGATCACCTCAAGGGCAAGGATGTCGCCGACGATCTGATCCTCGGCGCCGGGCTTGCCAAACCATCCAGCAAGGGCGGCAAGCCTTACGATACATTCCGCGGGCGCATCATCTTCCCGATCCGTGACGCGCGCGGCCGCGCCATAGCCTTCGGCGGGCGGGCGATGGACCCGAATGACAACGCCAAGTATCTCAACTCGCCCGAGACGGAACTCTTCGACAAGGGCCGCAGTCTTTACAATCAGGGGCCGGCGCGGACAGCCGCCGGCAAGGGGCAGCCCCTGATCGTGGCCGAAGGCTACATGGACGTGATCGCGCTGGCCTCCGCCGGGTTCGAAGCGGCGGTTGCGCCGCTCGGCACCGCGATCACGGAAAGCCAGTTGCAGATGCTCTGGCGCATTGCTCCCGAACCCATTGTGGCGCTGGACGGTGATACGGCGGGCCAGCGTGCGGCCATGCGGCTCATTGATCTGGCGCTGCCGATGCTGGAGGCCGGCCAGTCGCTGCGTTTCGCGATCATGCCCGACGGCAAGGACCCCGACGATCTGCTGCGCGCCCAAGGCAGACCCGCGATGCAGAAGCTGATTGATGAGGCCATCCCGATGGTGCGCCTCTTGTGGCTGCGCGAGACCGAAGGCCGGGTTTTCGACAGCCCCGAACGAAAGGCGGCTCTCGACAAGGCGCTGCGCGACAAGATCATGACCATAAGGGACCAGTCGATTCGCGGCCACTACGAGCAAGAGATCAAGGACCTGAGTTGGCAGCTTTTCCGGCCGCAGCGAAAATACAAGCCGACGCCGCGCGCAACGGGCCCCAAGGGCCGTTGGCAACCCGCGCCCGCGCCGGCGACACCCGCAGCCAAAGCCTCCGCCCTTGTCTCGGCGGAGGGGGCCTCCGCCGATCACCTGCGCGAGGCCGTCATTCTGGCGGCACTCGCCACCTGCCCGGAGGTGATCGAGACTTTCGAGCCAGAACTTGAGAGACTGCGCTGCGAGGACGTATCGCACCGCGGCTTGCGGGATCTGTTGCTGGCGCATATGGGGCTGGACGCGGATGCGATGCGAGAGCAGATTTCCGAGCGGATTGGGCCTGATACCCTTGAAAACATGCTTAAGCAGCGCCACGTTGCGATCGTGCCTTGTATTCGTACCCCGGGCGATGCCGCGAAGGTGCGGATGACCGTGGCCGAGGAACTGGCGAAGCTGAGCAGTGCGCGGGGATTGGACGCGGAGATCGCGGAGGCCGTGGAAGACCTCTCCGGTCGCGCGGACGAAGGGTTGACCTGGAGGTTGTCAGAGGCCGCCAAGATCGCCGACAAGGCCAAGAGGAATGCGCAGGAGGACCGCGTGGACTATGTGATCGGGGAGAACGGAGCGCGAATCAGCCGTGAGGAAAAGGCGGCGCTGGATGCGCTTCTGAACCGAATCAAGGAGCAAAAACCGCACGGTTAACCATATATGAATAGGTAATCGGCAGAAAAAGAGGCCGAAAGGGTGGCCGAATCACCCAAAGTTGCTAGATGATTCCCTAGCGATTCGGACGAGCGAATCAGTGACACAGTCAGGAGCGATGCATGGCCGCGAAAGATACGAACGAAGACGCCAAAACTGACGATCAGGAGTCCGATCATTCGCTCGACATGAGCCAGGCCGCGGTCAAGAAGATGATCGCAGAAGCCCGCGAACGGGGCTACATCACTTACGACCAGCTGAACACGGTGCTGCCACCGGACCAGGTGAATTCCGAACAGATCGAAGACGTCATGTCCATGCTCTCGGAGATGGGCATCAACGTCATCGAGGATGAGGATGCCGAAGAGGAAGACGCCAAGGGCTCTACCGAACTGGCCACCACTGAGGGTGCGCGCGACATCACCCTCTCGAGCGGCACCGCCGAAAAGCTCGACCGCACCGACGATCCCGTGCGCATGTATCTGCGCGAGATGGGCTCTGTGGAACTCTTGAGCCGCGAGGGCGAGATCGCCATCGCCAAGCGCATCGAGGCCGGCCGCAACACGATGATCGCGGGGCTTTGCGAAAGCCCGCTGACCTTCCAGGCGATCACCATCTGGCGCGACGAACTTCTCTCCGAAGACATCCTGCTGCGCGACGTGATCGACCTCGAGGCGACCTTCGGCAACCAGCTCGACGAAGAGGGCGGTGTCGGCGAGCCGGTGGTATCCGCGGATGGAGCATCGACCAAGAAGGAAGAGGATGATCAGGAGCTCGATGCCGACGGCAATCCGATTGCGACGGATGATGATGAGGACGAGGACGAGCAGGCCAACATGAGCCTTGCGGCGATGGAAGCCGCCCTCAAACCGCAGGTGCTCGAGGCACTGGACATCATCGCGAGCGACTACGTCCAGCTTTCCGAGATGCAGGACAGCCGGATTTCGGCGACCCTGAACGAAGACGACAGCTTCAACGACGCCGACGAGGCGCTCTATCAGAAACTGCGTTCCGAGATCGTGCTGCTGGTCAACGAGTTGCATCTGCACAACAACCGGATCGAGGCGCTGATCGATCAGCTTTACGGCATCAACCGCCGCATCATGCAGATTGACTCAGCTATGGTGAAGCTTGCCGATCAGGCGCGGATCAACCGCAAGGAATTCGTGGACGAATACCGCGGCTACGAGCTCGATCCGAACTGGATGGAGCGGATGGCCGAGAAGCCGGGCCGCGGCTGGCAGATGTTCATCGAGCGCTCCACCGACAAGGTCGAGGAGCTGCGCGCGGACATGGCGCAGGTCGGCCAATATGTCGGTCTCGACATTTCCGAGTTCCGTCGCATCGTGCAGCAAGTCCAGAAGGGCGAGAAGGAAGCCCGTCAGGCCAAGAAGGAAATGGTCGAGGCAAACCTGCGTCTGGTGATTTCCATCGCCAAGAAATACACGAACCGTGGCTTGCAATTCCTTGATCTCATTCAGGAAGGCAACATTGGCCTTATGAAGGCGGTGGACAAGTTCGAATACCGCCGCGGCTATAAATTCTCCACCTATGCGACCTGGTGGATCCGGCAGGCGATCACGCGCTCGATCGCCGATCAGGCGCGCACGATCCGTATCCCCGTGCATATGATCGAGACGATCAACAAGCTGGTGCGCACGGGCCGCCAGATGCTGCATGAGATCGGCCGCGAGCCGACGCCGGAGGAACTCGCCGAGAAGCTGCAGATGCCGCTCGAAAAAGTTCGCAAGGTGATGAAGATCGCCAAGGAGCCGATTTCGCTCGAAACGCCCATCGGCGACGAGGAAGACAGCCAGCTTGGCGATTTCATCGAGGACAAGAATGCGGTTCTGCCGCTCGACAGCGCGATTCAGGAGAACCTGAAGGAGACCACGACCCGCGTTCTGGCTTCGCTCACCCCGCGCGAGGAACGGGTTCTGCGGATGCGCTTTGGCATCGGGATGAACACCGATCACACGCTCGAGGAAGTCGGCCAGCAGTTCAGCGTGACCCGAGAACGCATCCGCCAGATCGAGGCAAAGGCGCTGCGCAAGCTGAAGCATCCGAGCCGGTCGCGGAAACTGCGGAGTTTCCTGGATCAGTGAGCCGGGTACGACAACCGGTTGGACGCAAAGGTAGTCTCAAATGGATCCAGCGGGCGATAGCCTTTCGTCCGGACCTGATTCAGCCCGAGGTACTGCCTGAGATCACTTGGGTTTCCCCACTCGTCGACGACGAGTTCGCTGAGTATCGTGACGGCGATTTCGTACGCAAATTGGGGTTGCCTGAACTGGCCCCGAATTTGCAGGAGTTCTGGCCACGCGGCGGACCTCAATGGGATGCGCTTGGTGTCTTTCCGGGTGCGGTTGTTCTTGCGGAGGCCAAGGCACATTTGGCCGAGTTCGCATCGCCGCGGTCGCAAGCCTCCGAGGCTTCGCGAATCCGAATCGAAGCTGCTTTTCTGCGGGTAAAATCCGACCTCGGCGTTTCAAGCGAAATTGCGTGGACTGAGCACTACTACCAGTTTGCCAACCGCATTGCTCATCTTTGGTTCTTGCGCAATCTCGGCGTCGATGCTCATCTGGTGCTCATCGGGTTCGTTGGCGATGACGAGATGGGCGGCCCTAGGGAAGCTTCCGCGTGGTCGGAGAGTTGCCTTGCGGCTGAGGCGGTGCTTGGTTTGCCCGTACGACATGGCCTGTCCCAATACATTCACCATGTGCACCCGCCGGTATACCTCCTGGGCCAGTCGTTCTGAAGTTTCGGGCGCGTTTTTCGCAAGCGAACTGGGTTTCAGATGGGGCTTTCGTCCACATATTTGACACGTTAGATTTGAATGGGTCCGATAGGAGATCACATGTCATTATTCAAGAAACTCTTCGGTGGAGGCGGTTCCAAGCCGGACGCTCCATCCGAAACCTACAAGGACTTCCGCATTACCGCGACACCGATTGCCGAAGGTCAGGCTTTTCGCGTTGCCGCCACCATCGAAAAAGAGGTGGACGGCAAGATGCGCCGACATGAGCTCATCCGCGCAGATACGATGCAGGGGCTGGAGGCGGCGCAGGTGGCCTCGATCGGCAAGGCCAAGCAGGTGATCGACGAGCAGGGCGAGCGGATTTTCCGTTGAACGACCGAGCAGGCGAGATCGCGGTCTCCACGAAAGGTCCGGGTCTCTATGACATCACCGACGAGGTATGCAGCTGGCTGCGGGGAAAAGGCGATGGCGTCCTCGTCTTGATGATCCGCCACACCTCCGCGTCCCTGCTCATTCAGGAAAACGCTGACCCGGATGTGCAGTCCGACCTCCGGGCCTTTTTTGACCGTCTTGTGCCGCCGTCCGACCGTGCTGAGATGGCCTATCTGCGCCACACCAGCGAAGGGCCGGACGACATGCCCGCACATATCAAGGCGGCGATGATGCCTGTCAGCCTGTCGATCCCGGTCACGGACGGGCGGCCCGTTCTGGGCGTCTGGCAGGGCGTCTATCTCTTCGAGCACCGCAGCGGGCCTCACCTCAGATGCGTCGCACTGTCCTTTCTCGGCAACGGATAGATGCGTTTTTGTCCTACCACATCTGGGCGAACAATTGCCCTCTACCCAAAACTTGGGCTGTCGCCTATAACTGTGGACAAGTGGGGCATTGATCCCACAATGAGAGGCAGAGACTGGAATAAGGGGGACGGCCATGCGCTGCCCGTTTTGCGGAAATATCGACACTCAGGTAAAAGACAGCCGACCGGCCGAGGATCACGTCTCGATCCGCAGGCGCAGGTTTTGCCCCGCCTGTGGCGGCCGTTTCACAACTTATGAACGGGTACAGCTGCGCGATCTCGTGGTGATCAAAGCCTCCGGCAAGCGCGAGGATTTCGACCGCGACAAGCTGGAACGCTCGATCCGAATTTCGATGCAGAAGCGCCCCATCGACCCCGAGCGCATCGACCAGATGATTTCCGGCATCGTGCGCCGACTTGAAAGCATGGGCGAGACGGACATCGGCTCCAAGCAGATCGGGGAGATCGTGATGGAGGCGCTGGCGCGGATCGACACCGTGGCCTACGTCCGGTTCGCCAGCGTTTACAAGAACTTCCAGGCGGCGGATGACTTCGACAAGTTCGTCAGCGAGTTGCGCCCCGAAGCCCAATCCGAAGAGTGACCGGCCCGGACCGCTTCATGGCTCTGGCGTTGGCTCTGGCGCGCCGGGGCCTTGGGCGGACAGCACCTAATCCAGCTGTCGGCTGCGTGATCGTGCGGGACGGGCGCATCATCGGGCGGGGTTGGACCCAGCCCGGCGGACGCCCGCATGCGGAGACCGAAGCCCTGCGGCAGGCGGGCGAGGCCGCGAAGGGCGCGGATGCCTATGTGAGCCTCGAACCCTGCGCGCACGACGGGCGCACGCCGCCTTGTGCAAGGGCGCTGGTCGAGGCCCGAGTGGCGCGTGTTTTCGTTCCCATGGAGGATCCGGACCCAAGGGTTTCCGGGAAAGGTCTCGAGATGCTTCGGACCGCGGGCATCGAGGTGCGGACCGGGCTCATGCAGCAGGAGGCGCTGGCCGTGAACGCGGGCTTTTTCGCACGGCTGATGCTGGAGCGCCCTTTGGTGACGCTGAAACTGGCGAGCAGTTTTGACGGCCGCATCGCTACCGCGACGGGCGAGAGCCAGTGGATCACAGATGTTCCTGCCCGCCGCGTGGTTCATGCGCTCCGGGCGCAGCATGATGCGGTGATGATCGGCGCAGGGACGGCGCGCAAGGATGATCCGAGCCTGACCGTGCGCGACCTTGGTACCGACTGGCAACCCAAACGCGTCGTGGTCAGCCGCAGGCTCGATCTGCCGCTCATGGGGGTGCTTGCGCGCACGGCCTGCGACGTGCCGCTGCTGATCTGCCACGGGCCGGATGCGGATGCGGTCCTGATGCGCACATGGGAAGATCTTGGCGCGACCTTGCTGCCCTGTGAGCGGAAGGGAGCGCAGCTTGATCCGTCGGATGTGTTGCGGCAACTCGCGCGCGAGGGCCTCAACCGGGTGTTCTGCGAAGGCGGCAGCGCGCTTGCGGCCTCGTTGATCGAGGCAGATCTGGTGGACCGGCTCATCTGCTTTACAGCCGGGCTGTCCATCGGGGCGGAGGGGCTGCCGTCGGTCGGGGCACTGGGTCTCGGCCATCTGGCGGAGGCGCAGCGGTTCCGGCTGGAGGAGACTCGCGCCGTCGGCAATGACGTGATGACCAGCTGGACGCGGGCGGCGCTCTAGCGCCAGCGGTGCGCGTGGCTGGCCAGAAGCCCCTGGAGCTTCGAGAGCAACCGGTTGCCGAGGCTGCGCCCGGCCACGGAGCCCGAAGACAGCCGCAGCAGTGCGATTTCGACAGGGCAGGGCAGACCGCTGACCGGATCGAAGTAGCGCGGATAGTCGATCAGCGCCGCATGGACGAGACCGGCAAGGGTGGGGTTGGCCCGGCGCCGGGGCGGCACGTCGCCAAGATCCTGCGTAAGCCCCCAGCCGGCGTAGAAGGGCGCGCCGAGCGTGGTGACCGGTATCTCGCGGATCAGCGCTTCAAACCCCATCAGCGAGGTCATCGTCCAGAGCTCGTCGATCTGTGACAAAAGCGCCGAAGGATCGCTCGCTGCGGCGATCACATCGGCGATGCCGTGAACCTCGGAGCCGCCAGGCCGCAGGCCCGCCTCCACGTCGGGGTGCGGTTTGTAGACGAGCACGGCATCCGGACGCGCCTTGCGAGTGGCCCGGAGGAGGTCGGCGTTCGTGCGCACGGCACCGCCCCCCGTCACCAGCGAGGCGTCATCCTCGACCTGTCCCACAACCAGCACCCGTTTGCCTTGCGGCAAGTCCGGGCCCGCGCCGCCGAGATTGTACTTGCTGAGGCGCAAGGCCCGGATGTCCCGGATCAAGGCCTGCGCCCTGCGGTCCTGATCTGGGCGCAGCGTGGCGCGCTTGGCGATCAGTTGCTCGAGGCGGCTCGGCGAGGACGGATCGTAGTAGATGCCCAGATCGTCGAGCACCAGAGAGAGCGGCGGTACCAGTTCTGCGCCAAGACCGCGCGAGCGCAGAAAACCGTCCTCGACCCGGACTGCATCACGATGACCGATGCCCGCCTTCCCGGCCCAGACCATGGCAGGACGCTTGGAGGCCCTTACCTGGACAGGATCCTCCTCGAAAAGAACTGGCTTGTATCTGCCAAAAACGTCCTGAAGCGGTTTGCGTTTCCACATCCGCATGCCGGAGGCAACCCAGCCCCGATGATCCTCGCGCCAGCAGCGGGCTTGTGCTGCGAGGGTTTCGAGCGCCTCCTCGAAACTGCACAATCCGTCCCGGTAGGGGTCGTACCATTTCGGGTAGAGCAGCATCGCCGCCGCAAATAGCTGCGCGCGGGTCAGGCGTCGCTGGCGGCGCTGCACCGGGAATTCGTCCGCCGTGAGATCCCAGCCTGCGTAGAAGGGCTGCCCGAAGAGCCGCGGCCTGTGGCCGGCGAAAATCGCTTCGAACCCCATCTGCGAGGAGACGGTGTAGACCGCCACAGCCCCCTCGAAAAGAGACCAGGGGCTGACGTTCTCTGTCAGCATCGCCATGTTGTCCGAGAGATCACCGGGCGTAAAGTACCCTTCGCGCAGACCGTGGGCCGTTTCGGGATGGGATTTGATCAGGATGGGTTTGCCCGGGTGTTCCTCTCGGGCGACGAAAAGCATCTCCAGAAACCGGTTGCGGTCCGCGCCCGAGCCCACGACCGAGGCATCGTCCCGGGTCTGGTCGATCACCAGAACGTAGCCGGGCGGGGGCAGGGCGGCATCCGTTGCGACCGCGCTGTACTTCGTGACATGTGCCTCGATCATCCGCGCGATGCCGCCCCGTGCCCGGTCGAGCAATGCCGTGTCGTCCAGCGGATGCGTGGCGAGCAGACGCTCCAGATCGGAAGGTGCGCCGGCGTCGTAGTGAACGCCGGTTTCATCGAGGGTCAGGCCAATGGGCGCTTCGCCCTTGCGCCCCGGAAAGAGCGAGCGCAGCCAGGCGTCTTCGACACGCAGCGTGCCGGTGCCCCGATGTGCAGCTATCGCCTCGCCGCGATGGGAGGTCGGGCTGTTGCCCCAGACACCGACCAGGTCCTCAGGGCCGGGCAGGCCGACGCGGACCTCGAAGCCGGAGAGCGCGAGGATCCGTTTGACGCGCTTTTGCGTGAGAAAGCCGCCGTTGTAGACGAAAAGCCGCCGGGCTGGAGGGGCACCGGCGGCATTCTGGTCAGGACCATGGCCCATGACGGTGATCAGTTTGCGAGCGTGTCGATATTGGCGAGTGGGGCGACAAGGGAGCCGAAGACGGCGGAAATCGTCTTGTTCCAGCCGGTTATCGGGGCTTCGGTGACGTAAAGCGTGTCGCCGTCCCGGATCACGAAGTCACGCGCCACAAACATGCCATTGGGTTCGGTGAGATCCATGACGTAGATCATCCGCTGCGCGCCGACAAGATCATCACGGCCCAGCACCTGCTCGGCCACTTCCTCGGGCTCATTGCGGAAAACAAAGACACCGGTCGGGTCGGAGGACGTAGAAATCAGACCACCGACTTGTGCGATGGCCTCGAGCGCGGAGAGGTTCTGTTTCTCGAAAGGAACACGGGCCTGTGCTCCGGTGGCACCGAGGGCGGTGAAGGAGCGCGTGTCCTCTTCGACAAGGATGCGGTCGCCGCCGCGCAGGGCGATGTCGAGCTCGGGGTGGCTGTAGAGATCCTGGAACCAGATGCGGCCCCGGTCGGATCCGCGAATGACCGTGATCTGCGCAATCTCAGGCTCGATCGTCACGCCGCCGGCGCGCGCCAGCATCGTGGAGAGGGTGCGCGTCGGGCGCTCGATCGGATAGACGCCCTGACCGCCGACAGCCCCCACGAGGGAGACGGCGGAGCCGTCGCCCGCCACGCGGCGAACTTCGACCTGCGGGTCGGGCGTCTGCTCTTCGAGTTTCTCGGTAATGATCCGCCGAATGGCTTCGGGCGAGTTGCCGGAGGCCTTGATCCTGCCGGCATAAGGTACGAAGATGAAGCCGTCACCGTCCACCTGAACGGTTTCGAGCAGGGTCGAATTCTGTGCGTCGCTGGCCAGAAGGCCGTCGTCCACGTTCTCCCAGATGGTCAGCCCAAGCACATCGCCGGGCTGGATCGTGTCCGAGCCGATGCTTGCCGCATTCTGGAACTGCTCAGAGAACCCCAACGCCGGGACTACCGCGATCGCGCGTGTCACGCGGTCATTGACGGCAATCACGAAGGCATCGCCGTCTTCCTGTACCGACCCGCTGAAGATTTCATTCTTGTTCGGACCTACCTTGGGCAGGCCGCACGACGTCAGGACGGCGAAAGCCGTCAAGAAGGCGATGGGCTTGACCCACCGGTAACAGGAAGCTGTCACTGCACGGTCTCCTCGACCTGATTTTCTGCCTCGGTTCGCCAGTTTTGTCGGCGTATTTGGGAAGAGCCTAGAGAGGATTGCAGCGAAAATCCAGTAATTCCGAGGTTTACGGCTAATTCACGAGACGCAACTGTTGCGCTTTGGCCTCAAGCGGGTCTTGCGTGAGGGCGTATGGATCGCGGGCGTCGAGCATCCTGTCGACGACAGTGCGCAGGAGTTGCGCCCGCCCGCGCGCGGCGTAATAGCTGCCGGGCAACTGGCTGGTGCTCAGCAGGTAATCGCGGAAATCGGCATAGGCCTCGCGGTCGGGCCTGCGGGGTTGCGCGAAAAAGACACAAAGAGGCTGGCAGGAGACGAGTTCCGCCTTGCCGTAGACGGCCCGGCCGAAGATCCGCAACGGAAGGCCGCGCCACAGGACCTGCTGCCCGGCGGTCGAATTGACCGTCACGGCACTCAATGCGGCGCCGAGCAGACGCGCCAGCTTGCCGCCCCGCACGAAATGCACCCGGTCTGAAATCCCCTGCTCGCGCGCCAGCCGCTCGATGTCGCGCTTGAGCGGCGTCCTGCCATCTTCCAGCGGGTGCGCCTTGAAGACCAGATGGTGATGCATCGGGGCGCCAATACGGAACCCGTCGATCACCTCGCGGATGAAGTCGCATTGGGTCCGGAAAGGCGAATGCTTCTGGAAGGAGCTGTCATGTTCCAGTTGCAACAAGGCGACATGATAGGGAAAACGCCCGGTGCTGATGCGCCGCGTCGCCAGCCAGCGTTCCATTCCATGAAAGGGCATCATCAGCAACCGCCGCAGATGCAGACGGAACTCCTGCCGGACGTTCAGCGCGCGGTGCGGGGTGAAATGCCGGTAGGCATGGTTCAGGAACATCACGCACCAGTGGTAGGCCGCGCCATAGAACACGTGCTGTCGCGTGTCGCCCCAATGGCAGGGCGGCACGGGTCGGTCCAGCCTGCCCGATGCAAGCTGCGCGCGCATCCGGTCGATGGACATGTTCATCAGGGCGGAATGGCCATTTGCGCCACCTCGTTCATAGCTGACCCAGTAGGGGCGCAGATAGCCCTCCTCGAAGACGTGTATCCGTACGCCCTTGCGGCGTGCGGCCCGGATCGCGTCGGCATGGATCGGGCGGGTGTCGCCATAAAGTACGAGGTCGGTGACCGAGCGTTCGCGCAGCAATGTCTCGAAGTGCCCCGGCCAATTCGCGAGCGTCCCGCGATAGGGCAGGTAGCTCGCCCGGTCGCGCCAGAAGGCCCGGTCGCCGGCGTTGAAACCCACCCGGAAAACCCGCGCCCCGGCCTTCTCCAGTCCGCGCCCGAGGGCCTGGAAGAACGGCCCGTGCGGCCCCTGCAAGAACAGGAAAACACGCGGCGTAGCGGAGGGCTGCTGGATCAACTCTTGGGCCTTTTTCGAAAATTTTCGCGATCTGAACACGAAAACCTTACCAAACTATGGCAGGGTGACGGAAAAGCGACAAGAGCTGGGACTTGCCAGCCCGGGGCGTCATCGCTAGGTCAGAACGCACACGGCGGGAAGGCGCATCATGTTCACAGGCATCATCACCGATATCGGCACCATTTCGGCGCTCAGGCAGGAAGGCGACCTTCGGGCGCGCATCCGCACCTCCTATGATACCTCGCGCATCGATCTCGGGGCGTCCATCGCATCTGACGGCGTCTGCCTCACCGTGGTCGATCTCGGTCCGGACTGGTACGATGTCCAGATCAGTGCAGAGACCGTGAGCAAGACCAACCTCTCGGGCTGGACAGTCGGCACGCGGGTCAATCTCGAACGTGCGCTGCGCGTGGGCGACGAGCTCGGCGGGCATATCGTTTCGGGCCATGTGGACGGGGTCGCGGAAGTGGTGGAGATCCGCGAGGAGGGTGACAGCACGCGAGTCACGCTGGAGGCGCCGCAAGCGCTGGCCCGCTTCATCGCGCCCAAGGGTTCGGTCGCGCTCAACGGCACCTCGCTCACCGTCAACGAGGTCGACGGCTGCCGCTTCGGGATCAACTTCATCCCCCATACCAAGACCGCGACCACCTGGGGCAACGTGGCACTGGGCGACAAGGTCAATCTGGAGATCGACACGCTCGCGCGTTACGTGGCGCGTCTGGCGGAAATGCCGCCGCATTGAGGTGCTCCGCGTCTGGTCAAGGGCCAGTGGCTGCGATATGAGCCACGCAAGTTTGAATGAGGCCGCCGCTATGAGTTTTGAAACCCCCGGACCCGTGGAGACCGATCTGCGCGCCAGCATCGCGCCGATCGAGGAGATCATCGAAGATGCGCGGCAGGGCAGGATGTTCATCCTGGTGGACCACGAGGACCGCGAGAACGAAGGCGATCTGGTGATCCCCGCGCAATTCGCCGACGCTGCGGCGATCAACTTCATGGCGACATACGGGCGCGGGCTGATCTGCCTGCCGATGACGGCCGCACGGGTCCAGACCCTCGGCCTGCCGATGATGGCGGTCAACAACTCGTCGCGCCACGAGACCGCCTTTACCGTTTCCATCGAGGCCCGCGAGGGCGTGAGCACCGGTATCTCGGCCGCCGACAGGGCGCTGACCGTGGCCGTGGCCATCGACGAGAGCAAGGGCAAGGCGGATATCGCGACGCCCGGGCACATCTTTCCGCTGCGCGCGCGCGATGGTGGCGTTCTGATACGGGCCGGGCACACGGAGGCTGCGGTCGACATCAGCCGTCTGGCGGGGCTGCATCCGTCGGGCGTGATCTGCGAGATCATGAAGGAAGACGGCGACATGGCGCGCTTGCCGGATCTCGTTGCCTTCGCAAAGCGGCACGGCATGAAGATCGGCACGATCAGCGACCTGATTTCCTACCGCCTGAAGCACGACAACCTGCTGCGCGAACGGGCCGCACGCATGGTCACCTCGGCCTATGGCGGCGACTGGCACATGCGGGTCTTCGCCGATCAGATCACCGGGACCGACCATGTGATGCTCTCCAAGGGCGACATCACTACGGCGGAGCCGGTCCTCGTGCGCACCCATGCGCTCAACGCACTGGAGGATGTGCTGGGCCTCGGTCCGAGCCCGGCGGACGAATTGCCGCGCGCGATGCGGATCATCGCCGAGGAGGGGCGCGGTGCCGTGCTGCTGTTCCGGGAGCCGCACCCGAAGCTGCGTCTGGAAGGCGACGAGGATGAGGGCCCGCGCACGATCAAGCGCACCGGTGTCGGCGCGCAGATCATGTCGAGCATGGGGCTTCGCGATCTCATCCTGCTCACGGACAGCCCGCAAACGAAGTACCTCGGCCTCGAAGCCTACAATCTGCGCATCGTCGGCACCCGCCCGATCACGAAGGAATAGCCCATGGCCTCCCGTCAAGAGCATTACGTCCTGCCGCGCCCCGAGTTCGACAAGCCTGTCAAGATCCTGATCGTCGTGGCGCCCTATTACAAGGACATCGCCGATCAGCTTGTTGCCGGTGCCAAGGCCGAGATCGAAGCCGCCGGCGCGACCTGGGAGCTGGTGGAAATGCCCGGCGCGCTGGAAGTGCCAACGGCCATCGGCATCGCCGACCGGCGCAGCAATTTCGACGGCTATGTGGCACTCGGCTGCGTGATCCGAGGCGAGACGACGCATTATGAAACAGTCTGCAACGACAGCAGCCGCGCGTTGCAATTGCTGGGGCTTCAGGGCCTGTGTATCGGCAATGGTATCCTGACGGTGGAAAACCGCGCGCAGGCAGAAGCGCGCGCCGATGCCTCGGGCCAGAACAAGGGCGGCGGTGCTGCGGCAGCCTCCCTGCATCTGGTGGCCCTGTCGCGCAAATGGAGCAATGCTGGCAAGGGCATTGGCTTCAAACCGGTGGGTCAGGATATCCTGATCGCGGGCGATGCTGACGGATCCGGTGTCGCATGAGTTCGGTGCACGGCAACCTTTCGGGCAACCAGCGGCGGCGGATGAAATCGGCGGCCCGGCTCTACGCGGTCCAGGCGCTTTTCCAGATGGAGCACTCCGCGCAGACCGTGGAGACCGTGCGCGCCGAGTTCCTGCACCACCGCTTCGGCGCGGTCTACGAGGGCGAGGAGATGCTCGACGGTGATGTGGAGCTTTTCGGGCGGGTGCTCGATGTGGCCGTCAACTACCAGGCCCGCATAGACCAGTTGACAGATCGTGCGCTGGTCGCGAAATGGCCGATCGGCCGCATCGATCCCACCTTGCGTGCGCTCTTTCGCGCGGCCGGCGCCGAACTGGAAGACAAGGACACCCCGCCCAAGGTGATCATCAGCGAATACGTCGATGTGGCGCGGGCGTTCTTCCCGGACGGCAAGGAACCCAAATTCGTGAACGCCGTGCTGGATCACATGGCCCGCGAGTTGCGCCCCGATGCATTCTGACCCTTGTCGTGGTACCGCAAACCTCTAGGTTTCAGGGTGAAGCGAGGATCGATCATGCCACGGGTTTTCAGACTATATCTGGTCAGCGCCGCGATCGGCTTTGGTGTCGCCGCCGTTTTTGTCGGTCTTGTGATCGCCTTCAACGTGGCGAACCTGCGCCATCTGATCTTCACCTCCGATATCGGTTTTATGGCCACCGTTGCCTTCTGGATCCTCAATGGCATCGTTTTCTCAGGCGTGCAGTTCGGGTTTTCCGTGATGCAGATGGCCGGAACGAGCCCGCAGGATGATCATCGGCGCGGCAGGTGATCCTTCTTCCCTTGCGGGTTGCAATCCGGGCGTGACCTGGCGAAAATTTCGGCAGAAACACGCTTTGTTGTGGATGTCCTCTGGACAAACAGCCGTGAGATACCATTTAATTGATGTAGAAGGAGAGCAACCATGTTTGATCTGATCGCACGTATCGTTCGCAGCCTGCTGGCAGAGCCGCAGCAACAGGAATTGCTCATCCGCGTGCCGGTGCAGGACGAAAATCGTCCGCTCTACAAGCGTCGGTGAGCAGCAAGCCCTCAAGGGCATAGACTTCGAGTTTTTCGGGATGTGGGTGTGACGGGCCCACTGTAACCGTTTTAGTTCTGTGTTCCCGAGGACCTGTTTGAACAGGTGGGCGCCGGTTAAAATGGCCAGGGCCACAACAGAGCCAGCTCCCTCGGATTTGCTTAAGGCCACTGGAACGTAACCAGTCACGAGAAAAGCAGAACCCGTCACTCCTCCTAGGTATGCTTCGGCTTGACGTCCGACAAGCCCTGAATTGCGGACAAGTGAAAAATCACCTTGCCAGATGTTCATGTAATGTTCATATTTTGACCATGCAGCAGGACAGTTCCATCCTATTGATGCCCGGCCAGATGATCGCCCGTGGTGCCGCGCGGATGTTGTCCGGCTATGGCTTCGCCAGTGTCGAGGAACTTGTGCCTGCGCGGGGCATCCGTGTTGATGTCATGGGGCTGGGCCCTAAAAGCGAGATCTGGATCGTCGAATGCAAGTCGGGCAGGGCGGATTTCCAGTCGGACCGCAAGTGGCGGGGCTATCTGGAGTGGTGCGATCGCTTCTTCTGGGCCGTCGACGAGAATTTTCCGACCGACCTTTTGCCGGAGGATACCGGGCTGATCATCGCGGATGGCTATGCCGGCGAGATCATCCGCATGGGTCCCGAAGAGAAGCTGGCGCCCGCGCGACGAAAAGTGATGCTGCAGACCTTTGCCACGACCGCCGCACGTCGGTTACAGGGCTTGCGCGATCCTGACGCGGCGCTCTGGCGCTAGCGTTTGCGCGGGCCACCCGAACGCGCACGCGCGGCGGCGGCCATGATTTCCTCGGCGATCTCTTCGGCATCGTCCGGCGAGAAGTCCATCGGTATTTCCACGCCATCGGCTTCGACGAAGATGCGCACCATGCCCTTGTCCGTCGGACCGATCTGGAGATTGGCTTCGATGTCGCGTTCGGTGTCGATGCCCATGCTGGCGCTCCCTGCTTCTGACCGGGGCATCGCTAGCTCGCATGGGCTTGAAACGCAAGCACGGTTGCGCTTTGCTGCTGCCATGACCTCCTGTCGTATTCGCTGCTTCGAGCCTGATGACCGCGATTGGCTGGTCGAGCAACACCGCGTGCTTTATGCCGCCTCGGACGGCTTCGATGCCGGCTTCGGGGAACTGGTCTCCCGGATCATCGACGGGTTTGTTACGCGGTTCGATCCCGCGTGCGAGGCTGGATGGGTTCTCGAGGATCAGGGCCACCGGCTCGGAACGATCTTCTGCTTTCGTGAAAATGATCTGACGGCCCGGCTACGACTGTTCTTTCTCGTGCCAGAAGTGCGGGGAAAAGGGTACGGCAAGCTACTTTTACAGCACTGCACGGCCTTCGCCAGGGAACGCGGATATCGCGGCATGATGCTCTGGACCCATGAAAGCCATCGCGCGGCCTGCGCGCTTTACGAAGCCTCGGGTTGGACCCTCATAGCATCGAACTCGACCCGCTCATTCGGGCAGGGAGTGGTCGAACAGCGTTGGGAATACCGGTTCTAAGCCTCTTGCAATCCTGCGCCTACGGGGCTAAATCCGGAACCGTGCCGCCTTAGCTCAGTTGGTTAGAGCGCCTGATTGTGGATCAGGAGGTCCCCCGTTCAAGCCGGGGAGGTGGTACCACCCTCCTCTTTCTCATTCTGTGAATGCTGCTTTTTAATGGCTGAAATCGCGTTTGCGCGAGTTGGCGGCATATGTCCGCCGACCAAGACGATGGAGCCAGGCAAAGATCCTCCTGCGCTCACCTAGAGTTCGTCATCGTTTCCGCCCGGGCCAAAACCGCCACCCTCTTCCGGAGTGCTACCGCCGCCCGGAGTTTCTTCCCCACCCGGAGTGCTACCACCGGGTGTGCCACTACCACCGGGTGTGCCACTGCCGCCGGGTGTGGCCCCGCCGCCGGGTGTGGCCCCGCCGCCGGGCGTATCGCCGCCACCAGGTGTTCCGCCGGAATCCGTTGTACCGCTGGCATCGCCTAAACCTGCGCCTGCGTCCGCCGTCGACGCGCTGGCATCGCCCAAACCTGCGCCTGCGTCCGCTGTCGACGCGCTGGCAGGCGACCCGCTGCTGTTCGTGCCACTTTCCGACGCGTTTCCATTTCTTGCGATGTCTCTGGAGCTCAGTTGCCGATCCGCGCCTTCGCCCCGCTCGCCCACGCCGCGCCCGAAGGTGCCGGTATCGAATGCGCTTCGGTTCACGCCGCCGTTGCCGCGCTCACCTTGCTCCCGGAAGGCGGAAACGATGCCGGGGCATGCGGCGTCGAGCTTTTTCAGGAGGTGGTTGGCATCGGGTCGGGCGAGGAGATCGTTGAACACATCCGGCGCAATCAGGCCGAAATCACATTCCCTGGTTCCATCCGTGGCCAGGAAGAACTCGAGGTCAGATAGACGCGAGACTTCGAACTGGGAGGAGGGCGCGCAGCCGACCAGCAGCCCTAGGGTCAAAGCGAGCGAGGATGGTCCAAAAATACCTGATTTCAACACTTAAAATACTCCTTGAGGGTATGGAACCCCACTTGATTACACTGAAAAAAGCACCCTCGCCCGTCGCTTCGTGTCATGATCGTGTCACAAAAAAGCCTGCTTTCAAGGGACTTTCGCTGATCGTTGCGCAGCACGGAACAGTTCGTTTCAGGCAGAACGATTGTTCTGGAATTTCTTTGCCGCGGGAGGTCGCCCTCTACAGTTGGCCATGGTGCTCTCAATTGTTCAGATGTCGGAGCGCTTGTTAACCTTAATGGATTCAAGCAAAAAGTGAATTCACCCGGAGTCCCACCACGCTGCGGCGAAATTGATTCGTCCCGTCGGTATCGCCAAACGAAATTGCCGGATTGCCTCCAAAACCGCGTCAGAGCCGGTAATCGCGCCCGTGCACAAGGCATCAGTTGCCGAGCGCTTGCCGCAGTTACGCCATTTTTCGGATCTTGGGTTTCGCAATCATGGCGGTAAAATGCAGCCCCATCAATCGATGGTAATGGACTTTCGCAACTGGCCTGTCACCCGGTCATAGATCAGGATCCGATCATCCGTCGTCACCACCGCGAACCAGCCCATGCCTTGCGTGAAGGCGCTTGCCTCGCTGCCGTCTGGTAAAACGATGCGGTCCGGCAATTCGGGAGGCGCGTCATTGAAGCGGATGACAATCAGCGCAATGATGAGTAGAACGCCCCCAATCATCGTGGCGGTCAGGACCGTTACCAACCGTCGCAAGAACCGCAGGTTCGCAGGTTCCGCCTCGCCATTCTGTTCAGGATGCTCCATGCCGCTTCGCCAGATCCGTTTCACCATCGACGACACGCCGCCGCCGCGTCTTGATAAGGCGCTGGCGCGGGATGTGCCAGAGGAAGCCGCCCTGTCGCGCACGCGCCTCGGCCGGCTGATCGCGGACGGGGCGGTCCGCGTGGATGGCGATGTACTTACCGATCCGAAGGCCCGGATCGAGGCCGGGGCCGTCGTCACGATCTCGGTGGAGGAGGCGCAGGACAGTCACATCCTGCCCGAAGAGATTCCGCTCGAGGTGGTGTTCGAGGATCAGGACCTGATCGTGGTGAACAAGCCCGCGGGCATGGTGGTGCATCCCGCGCCGGGGACGCCCTCCGGCACGCTTGTCAACGCGTTGCTGGCCCATTGCGGGGATGCGCTCTCCGGGGTAGGGGGCATGAAACGGCCCGGCATCGTGCACCGCATCGACAAGGAGACCTCGGGCCTGCTGGTCGTTGCGAAATCGGATGCCGCCCATCACGGGCTTGCCGCCCAGTTCGAGGCTCATACGGTCGAGCGCTACTATCAGGCGCTGGTCTACGGCGTTCCGGATGCCAATGACCCGAGGCTCCGCGGCGTGAAAGGCACGAATTTCGAGCCTGGCAATATCCTGAAGATCACCACGCATCTGGCGCGGCACAAGACTGACCGGCAACGTCAGGCGGTCCTGTTTCAGGGAGGGCGCCACGCGGTCACGCGGGCCCGGACGGTCGAGCGTTTCGGCGTGCCACCGGTGCTGGCTCTGATGGAATGCTGGCTGGAAACCGGGCGCACGCATCAGATCCGCGTGCATCTTGCCCACGCAGGACACGGTCTGGTGGGCGATCCGACTTATGGCGGTCGCCGAAAGCTGCCGGCCAAGGCGCTGGCGCCGGAAGCGGCGGCGGCGGTTCTGGCCTTTCCGCGTCAGGCACTGCACGCAGCGGTGTTGGGGTTCCGCCATCCGGTGACCGGTGAAGACGTCCGTTTCGAAGCCGCTTTGCCGCAAGACATGACGGATTTGCTGGCCATTCTGGCACGGCCGTTGTCATAAACTACAAAGCTGCGTGACCGCGCGCCTCGGAGATGGCCCGGACACTGCGCTTGGTGTACATCTTTTGTTAAATCTGACATTGTAGACGCCTCGTTAACATTTTGAGGCGGTACGACTTGAACTGTTCGGTTCAGCCGCCATATCGTATGTTAAGAACCTAAACATTGGGAGGCTTTCGTGGCCAATTACGCAAATCTGCCTGCACCGACACCCGAAGGTGGATTGAACCGTTACATGCAGGAAATCCGAAAATTCCCGCTGCTGGAGCCGGAAGAGGAATACATGCTGGCCAAGCGTTGGGTCGAGGAGCAGGACACCGAGGCCGCGCACAAGATGGTCACGTCGCACCTGCGTCTCGCGGCAAAGATCGCCATGGGCTATCGCGGCTACGGTCTGCCGCAGGCGGAGGTGATTTCCGAAGCCAACGTCGGGCTGATGCAGGCGGTCAAGCGCTTTGACCCGGAGAAGGGTTTCCGGCTCGCAACCTATGCCATGTGGTGGATCCGCGCATCGATCCAGGAATACATCCTGCGCAGCTGGAGCCTCGTGAAACTCGGGACGACCTCCGGGCAGAAGAAGCTGTTCTTCAACCTGCGCAAGGCCAAGAACAAGATCGGCGCGCTGGAGGAGGGTGACCTGCATCCGGACCATGTGCTCAGGATCGCGACCGATCTCGGAGTGACCGAGGAAGAGGTGATCTCGATGAACCGGCGCATGTCGGGGGGTGATGCATCGCTGAATGCGACCGTCGGTTCCGAAGGCGAGGGGACCATGCAATGGCAGGACTGGCTCGAGGATGAGGACGCGGATCAGGCGACGGACTACGAGGAGCGCAACGAGCTTGAAGCGCGGCGCGAATTGCTGGTCGAAGCCATGAGCGTGCTCAACGAACGCGAAAAGGATATTCTGACTCAACGGCGCCTGTCCGACGAGACGGTCACGCTGGAGGATCTGAGCACCGAATACGACGTGAGCCGCGAGCGGATTCGCCAGATCGAGGTGCGCGCCTTCGAGAAGCTTCAGAAGAAAATGCGCGATCTGGCGAAGGAAAAAGGCATGATGGCTACGGCCTGATTGCGAGCAGCTTGACGAGATCATGGACCTGCCTTCATCTTGGGCGGGTCTTTTTCATGGAGCGGAGCAATGGCAGGCGGATGGGCGCGCGACGGCGCTGAGAATGAACAGATGGAAGCTTCTCTTCAGGACGAGCTCGCGCGCCTGAAGGCCCGCAAGACGTTCGTCGGCGAAAGCCTTACTCACTGCGCCGAATGCGAAGAACCGATCCCCGAAGCCCGCCGTGCCGCCCTTCCCGGCGTCAAACTCTGCATCGATTGCATGCAGGAGCGCGACAAGGGGTTTCAGGCACGCGGCGGGATCAACCGGCGCGGGTCCAAGGACAGTCAGTTGAAGTGAAAGGCAATGATCGCAAGCGAGCCCGAAGCAGTCTAAAGTCTGCGAAGCAGAGAGTTGAGCCCCGGACTGAAAACGCCAACTGGTTATTCCTCGGTCTTTCATTATTTCCAACAGGCGGTCATTCTGTATGGTAGCCGACGAGAGCTTGGTAGGAATTCTCTAATGCGCCGAACTTTGACTGCTGTCCTTGCAGCCGATGTTGTCGGTTATTCGCGCATGATGAGCGCGGACGCAGACGGCACACTGGCTACGCTGCAACGGCTCCGGGCTGAAATCCTGGACCCCATGATTGCCGCCCAACGCGGACTTCTGGTCAAGAGCATGGGTGACGGCTGGATCGTGACCTTCGAGTTTGTCACCGAAGCCGTTGAATGCGCGATGCAAATACAGGATCGACTGAAGATCGATGGCGCGATGCAGATGCGTACCGGCATTCACATTGGTGATATCGCCAAGGCTGACGGCGATGTATTCGGCGACGGTGTGAACATCGCAGCCCGTTTGCAGGAAGCCGCCGAACCTGGCGCTTTGGCGGTATCGGAGGCTGTTTATCATCTGCTTGACGGAACGTTGCGACCGTCTTTCGACGATGCAGGCGAACGGACTCTCAAGAATATAACGCACCCAGTCCATGTCTGGGCTCGGGGCGGAGAGGTTGCCGGCCAGATGTCCACCCGGAAGCCAGCGGGGTTTCCTGACCTGAACATCCGTCCGGTGCACACGACCGACCCCCGTCCCGACGTGCAGGATCTGGCAAATGCGCTGACTGGTGATCTGGCCCTTCTACTCGACGCGGTCAGGGACTATTCGGCGCGCGTGTCACAGGGACCGCAGAGCGATGGATACGAGCTGAAGACCACTCTGCGTGCCAGTGGGGAGCGCCTGCGACTGGAAGCGCGCCTTAGTGCGCCTGACGGCGTTATGATCGATGCGTTCAAGATGGACGGCGATCTGAGCGACGTGTTCGATTGGCAGGACGAGGCCGCCGTAAATCTGGGATCGCATGTCACGTCTGCGGTTTTCAAGCAGGAGGCGGCCCGAATTCAAGCCATTCCAGAGGATAAGCGAAGCGCAGACCAATGGGCGTTCTCCGGTTTCGCTTCGACCACTTGGTTTGATTTGGAAGGCCATCTCAGAGCCTTGCGGTGTCTGGATCGCGCTTTGGAATTGGAGCCAGAGAACGGATTTTTCTACGCGCGGGCCCTGGCCGCCCTCACAAGTGCCTTTGGTCTTGGCTATCGCGATAGGATTGGAGACTATGCGGATCGCCTTGACGGTTGGGCGGCACAACTGGATCGCCTAGAACCGCCCCAGTCCCCAGCCCGTATTCTGCTCGTTTGGAGTCAGATCGTCGGTGACGAAAGTGACACGGATCGTATCCGCGCTGAGATTGGGGCGCTGACGCGGTATTTACCATTCGACCCAGAATTGCTTTTCTGGGCAGCCTGGGTGCATCTTTACCTTGGCGATCCAGTTGCCGCATTAGAATGCATCAATCGAAACAGGTCTGCAGTATTTATATCGCCCTTTGTTGTCGGCGCGTTGTCGCAAGAGGGATTTGCCTATTTGCAGCTTGGCCAGTTCGACAGGGCGCTGGCGGTTCTGGAAAAGTGCTACGGGTTAGCCCCGAATTTTGTCGCCACCGTCAGTTTCCTGATTTCGCTTTATGGACATCTAGAAAGGCGGGAAGAGGCAAAATCGCTTCTCGGCAAGCTGCTCAGGAACTTCCCGGATTGGTCGATCTCCAAAGAACTGTCAGAAACTGGCTTTGTCGTGACCCCCTATATGCAAGTCTACCTCGATGGCCTCCGGAAGGCCGGGGTGCCGGAATAGAAGTTGCAGAACGCACGGCTTGGTCTTGGTGGGCGAATTGCATTCTGAAAGATGTTCGGGATCGGCAGGTTTGTCCGCATTGCCGCCGTTGCCCCTTACTCTTCCAGTGCTTCCAATTCGTCGATGAAGCCGGAGATCATGCCGAGGCCCTTGTCCCAGAAGGCGGGGTCCGAGGCATCCAGGCCGAACGGGGCCAAGAGCTCCTTGTGGTGCTTGGAGCCGCCCGCCTTCAGCATCTCGAAATACTTGTCCTCGAAGCCTTTGTCCCCTTCGGCATAGACCGCGTAGAGCGCATTCACCAACCCGTCTCCAAAGGCATAGGCATAGACGTAGAAGGGCGAATGCACGAAATGCGGAATATAGGCCCAGAAGGTCTCATAGCCCTCCATGAAGTCGAAGGCGGGCCCGAGACTTTCGGCCTGCACCGACATCCAGAGCGCGTTGATGTCATCTGGGGTCAGTTCTCCGCCGCGCCGCGCCGCGTGCAGCTTGCATTCGAAGTCGTAGAAGGCGATCTGGCGCACAACCGTGTTGATCATGTCCTCGACCTTGCCCGCCAGCATCACCTTGCGCTGCGCCGGGGACTTGGCGCCTTCGAGCATCTTGCGGAAGGTCAGCATCTCGCCAAAGACGCTGGCGGTTTCGGCCAGCGTGAGCGGGGTCGACGACAGCATCTCGCCTTGCTCCGCCGCGAGCACCTGATGCACGCCATGGCCGAGTTCATGGGCCAGCGTCATCACGTCCCGCGGTTTGCCGAGGTAGTTCAGCATCACGTAAGGATGTACATTGGTCACCGTGGGATGGGCAAAGGCGCCGGGCGCCTTGCCGGGCTTCACCGCCGCATCGATCCAGCCCTTGCGGAAGAACGGCTCCGCGATCTCGCCCATGCGCGGATCGAAGGCGGAATAGGCGTCCATCACGGTCTTTTCCGCCTGCTCCCAGCCAATCACGCGCTTGTCTTCCATCGGCAGCGGCGCGTTGCGATCCCAGACCTGCATCCGGTCGAGCCCGAGCCATTTGCGTTTCAACTCGTAATAGCGGTGGCTCAGCTTGGGGTAGGCCGCGACAACCGCGTTTCGCAGCGCCTCGACCACCTCGGGTTCGACCTGGTTGCTCAGGTGACGTCCGAGTTGCGGGCTTTCCATGCCGCGCCAGCGGTCGATGATTTCCTTTTCCTTGGCTTGCGTGTTGTGCACGCGGGCGAAGGTCTTGACATTGCTGCCGAAGACATCCGCCAACTCGCGGGCCGCCGCTTCGCGTTTTTCCCGCTCGGGGTCGGTGAGCAGGTTCAGCGTGCCTTCGATGTTGAGCGTCTCGCCATCCACGACGAATTCCAGCCCCGCGATGGTTTCATCAAAGAGCCGCTCCCAGGCGTCACCCACGACGCCGAGATCATGCAGGAACTTCTCCAACTCGTCGGACAACTGATAGGGTTTCATCGCCCGGATGCGGTCGAACACGGGCTTGTAGCGCGCGAGGTCGGCATTCTGTGCATAGAGCTTGTCGAGATGGTCGTCGGCCAGGCGGTTGATCTCCAGCGTGAAGAAAACCAGCGGCGTGGTGAAGTTGGTGATCTTCTCCTGCAGGTCCGCCATGAATTTCGCGCGGCCCGCATCCGTGGTGAGCTGGTAATAGCGCAGGCCCGCATAGGACATGAGCCGTCCTGCCACCTGATTGATCTTCTCGTTGCGCAGCACGCAGTCGAGAAACCCCTTGGCATCGAGCGCACCCAGCTTGCCTTCGTAGTCGGCGGCGAAACTGCTGCATGCCTGCTCCAGCCAGTCCAGATCGCGCTTGATCTCTGGCGCACTCTCGGCGGTGTAGAGGTCGTCGAGGTTCCACTCCGGCAGGTCGCCGAGATCCTTCGTCCCGGCGGAGGCATTGGCGTCTTGAAGCGGAAAGGGGAGTTTGAACATGGCGGACCTCGATTTGTTTCCTGTCTACCTAGGCTGCCTTGGCCGCCGGGACAAGCAGGCAGGGCGGTTAACTTGGCCCATGGAAAACCGGGTAGGCAAAGCGGGCAATTCCTATACACTCCATCCCGATACCCGCTCAGCCGCCGGGCTCTGCGGGTAAAAAAGTTTCAAAGGGAGGAGTATTGGATGATCAAAAATCAATCAGTCGTGATCGGGGGAGGTGCATTGCTCCTCGGTCTCATTCTTGGCATCGCTGTCAGCGGATCCCGCGTGGACGACAAGATCGCGCAGGCCATGGGACGGATGGATGAGGCCTCTGGCGCTGCTGTTTCCGCGCAAGAGGCGGCGATGGCTGCGATCGAAGAGAGGTTTGGCGCATTGGAGGCCCAGGTCGAAGAAGCTGCGGGAGCCGCTGCAGCGCTCTCCGATGACCTGGGCGCAAAGATGAGCGAGATGCAGCAAGGGCTCGCATCCCGGATCGATGCGGTGACCGAAGGTGCGCAGGCGCAGGTTGCGGCGCTGCGCGATGAATTCGCTTCTGCCCCGACAACCGGCACTGCCGGATCCGCAGAAACCGCTGCGGCACCGGCTGCGGGTATGGCTGCGGCGGAAACCAGATCGGTGGGCGAAACCGCCGTGCTGGCGGACGGGGCGCTGCGCGTCTTCGTCTCGCGCCTCGATACAGAAGCCGGCACGGCGCGGCTGAGCATCAACGGCACCGACACGACGCTTGCGGTGGGTGACGCGGCAACCGTTGCGCTGGAGAGCGGGGATTGCGCGGTCTCCGTGGTGTCGATCGGCGCGGATGGCGTTGCCTTGGCATCCGATTGCGGTGAGGCAGCGGTGGCCGATGTGCCTGCGGCGCCCGAAGCGGGCTTCCGCCCCGGAGAGGTGGCTATTCTCGCCGATGGGGCCTTGCGGGTCTTCGTCTCGGGACTTGCCGCTGACAACAGCGCGGCGCGGCTTGCGATCAACGGTCTGTCGCTTGAAACCGTCGCCAGCGGCGGTTCGGTCGACGTGGCCAGCGGCGACAAGAGCTGCACTGTTTCGGTCACTGGCGTGGGCAACGGTCTCGTCGGTCTGGACGGATCCTGCGGCTGAGGCTCAGCCGTAGGCGGCGAGCATGTCGCGCAGGTCGTCGAGCGTGTTCGCCTCGGACAAGGGCTTGTCCCTGCGCCAGCGCAACATGCGCGGAAAGCGCAGGGCAACGCCCGACTTGTGCCGCGGGCTTGCCTGTATGCCCTCGAAGGCGATCTCGAAGACATGCTCCGGTGTCACCTGACGCACCGGCCCGAAGCGTTGCAGGGTATGCTTGCGTACCCAGGCGGTGATTTCGCGGAATTCCGCATCCGTGAGGCCGGAATAGGCTTTGGTGAAGGGCACCAGTTCGTTGCCGTTCCAGACCGCGAAGGTGAAATCGGTGAAGAGATTGGCCCGTCGGCCATGCCCGGCTTGCGCATAGATCATCACCGCATCGATGGTCAGCGGGTCGAGCTTCCACTTCCACCAGTCGCCTTTCTTGCGCCCGACCCCATAGACGCTGTTACCGCGCTTTAGCATAACTCCTTCGGCCTGGGCCGCGCGGGCCAGGCTGCGATGCTCCGCCAGAACGTCCCATGTCGCGAAATCGAGAAGCGGTGACAGGCGCACTGGCGCATCGACGGGCAGCTTTGCACAGGCCGCCTCCAGCAGCGCGCGCCGGGTCGTGAAAGGCTCCGGGCGCAGGTCCACGCCCTGCCATTCCAAGAGGTCATAGGCGTGAAGGATCACCGGCGCATCGGCGAGCAGCTTGCGCGGCACGGTTTTCCGCCCGATGCGCGACTGCAGGGCGTTAAAGCTTTCGGGGGTCTCCGCGCCAGGTCGCCAGACCAGCACTTCGCCGTCGAGGACCGTACCGGGCGGCAGGAAGTCCGTCGCCCGCGCCAGTTCCGGGAAGCGGTCGGTCATCAACTCCTCTCCACGCGACCAGACGAAATGGCTCCCGTCGCGCAGAATGAGTTGCCCCCGGATCCCGTCCCATTTCCACTCCGCGCGCCAGTCCTGCGGGTCGCCGAGCGCTCCGGGCGGGTCATCGAGGGCATGGGCGAGATAGAATGGATAGGGGCGCGAGGCATCGGCGCTGCTGTCCGATGCTTCAATCAGCTTGTGCCATGTGGTGTCGTCAGGACGCCAGTTGCCCATCAGGCGATGCGCAAGTTCCGCCTCCGCCTTGCCCGTCGCCTGCGCCAGTGCTCGCGTCATGAGCTTCTGGCTCACACCCATCCGGAAACCGCCGGTGATCAACTTGTTGAACACGAAGCGCTGCGTGTGCTCCAGTCGTTGCCAGGCGTCGATGACGAAGGCCTTGCGCTGCGCCTCATCCACATCGGAGAGGTCCCGCAAGGCATTGATCCAGAACGTCAGACTCCGGTCTTCTGCCGGTTTCCCGGGCGGCAGGATGAGGGCGATGGTTTCGGCGAGATCGCCCACGATCGGATAGGATTCCTCGAAAAGCCAAAGCGGAATGCCCGCCGTTTCGGCAGCCCATTCGCGCAACCGCGTGGTCGTCACCGCCCGTTTGGGCCGCCGTCCGGAAAAGAGTGCAATGGTCCAGAGCCGGTCCTCCTCGGAGGCCGCTTCGAAATAGGCCGCAAGCGCAGATACCTTCGCGTTCGTTTTGGTGGTCTGGTCGATGACGTTGAAAAGCTCCGCAAATCGCTTCATTCGGGCACCGCTGGTTCGGCATCCTCGCCTGAGAACTCGGTTGTGACGACCTCTGCGCGCCATCCGCTTTCGCGCAAATATCGCGTGAAGATATCCGTGTAACCATGCGTGACGTATATGTTTTCAGCTTTTGTCGAGCGGATCGCCGATAGAAGGCCCGACCAGTCGGCATGGTCGGAAATCACGAAGCCCCGATCTCCCGCACGTCTGCGCCGGATCCCGCGCAACTGCATCCAGCCGCTGGCGAAGGCCGTTTCCTGCGGCCCAAAGCGCTTGGCCCAACTGCTGCCCAGAGCCGAGGGCGGCGCGATCACCAGCGCCCCGGGATGCGACTTCGCGCTGACGTCGGCCGTGACGCGCAGGGTTTCGGGCAGGGCGATCCCTTGGGCGCGCATCACCTCATTGGTCGCTTCCACGGCGCCGTGGGTGAGCACGGGACCGATGCGCGTGTCGAGCAAGGTCAGGATGCGTTGCGCTTTGCCCAGTGAATATGCCCCGAGAAACGCGGTCTTGCCCGCTGCAGCACAGGCCTGCCACCAGCCGTTGATCTCCGCCGCCACCTCGGCCTGCGGCTGCCATCGGAACACCGGCAGGCCGAAGGTCGATTCGGTGATGAAGTGCTGGCAGACCTGCGGCTCGAAAGGCTCACTGAGCCCATCATCCTCGATCTTGTAATCGCCCGAGACGACCCAGACCTCGCCCTTGCGCGCCACCCGGATCTGTGCCGATCCCGGGACATGGCCCGCGGGGTGGAACGACACCTCGACCCCGCCCAGGCGAATGGGCTTGCCGTAGTCCACGCCTTGCGCCGTGACCTGCCCCAGCCGATGCCGCAGGACCGGCAAGGCGGTGTGCGTGGCGAGGTAGCTGCCGTGCCCTGGGCGGGCGTGATCGGCATGACCATGGGTGATGAGTGCGCGGTCCACAGGGCGCCAGGGATCGATGAAGAACCCGCCTTCGGCGCAATGGATGCCGCGGTCGGTGAAGCTGAGAAGGGGCGCGTTGGACATGCGGGTAAGGCTAGTGCTGCCTCCTTGCGTTCCCAGCGGTTATTTGCGCGCCGGACCCAGAAAATGCGTGGCGATCTGCGCTACGATGTCATCGGCGATCCGGGGCGCCTCCATCAGCACCTCGTGTTCGCCGTGCTCGACGATCTCCAGCCGGCCGTTGTTCCACTGGCTCATGCGGCGGTGGACTTCGGCAACGTCCACGATCCGTTCGTTGCTCCCGAGATAGGTAACGCAGGGAATGTTGGGCGCAGGGCGGCCGCGCAACTGCCGGGTTTCGCGCAACGCCTCGCGCAGCCAGACGAAACTCGGCCCCCCAAGTGCGAGGTCAGGGTGTTGTTCGAGTTGTTCGCGCATGACCTCGAACTGCCTTGCGTCTCGGGTCAGCAGGTTGCCGTCGAAACCTTCGGTCAGGATGTAGTTCTCGATACTGGTGCCCGGGGGCAGACGCGATCCGCGCCCGACCACCGGCATCACGTGGGACAAGAGCCAGGCCGCAGGGCGAAGATGCGCGGCGATCCTGATCCCCCACATCGGCCCCGTGAAGACCGCGGACTGCACCGGTAGTCCTTCCATCGCGGCCCGTAATCCGATCGCGCCCCCCATGGAATGGGCGATCAGGAAAAAGGGCCGCGGCAGCTTCAGGGCGCGCGCGGCCCGCAGCATGGCGTCCACATCTTTCTGGTAGTCTGAAAAACGCGGCACATGGCCGACCATGGGATCGCCGAGCAGCCTGTCCGACAATCCCTGGCCACGCCAGTCGATCGCCATGGACGTCAACCCATGCGATGCAAGGCGGGCGGCGGTTTGCCCGTATTTCTCGACGAACTCCGTGCGCCCCGGGAAAATCAGCACCGTCCCGCGGGCGTCCGCGCATGGCCAGAGGCCGACACGCAACCGCTTCTTGTCCGAGGTCGTCAGCCAGAAAGCCGTCCCGCCATCCGGACCATGGGCCACATCGCCATAGTACGGGGCGGGATCAAGCTGCATCAGGCCAGCGCGGAGGCCAGTTGCATGGCGAGGCCCATGTCGCCGTCGACCGCCAGCTTGCCGGACATGAAGGCGCTTGTGGGGTTGGTTTCGCCCTCGAGGATCGACTGGAAAGTCTCGGCATCCGCGCTCAGGGTGACATCCGCGGGCTCATCTGCGGCCCGCGCGCCGTTTGCGTCCATCATCACGCTGCCTTCACCCGCGATCTCGAATTTCGCCGTGCCGGAAAATCCCGCACCGCTCAGTTTTTCGTTCAGGACGGTCACAGCTTTGTTCACGATTTCGCTCATCAGGGCACCCTTTTCATCATTGGCGTTCGGCAGGTCTGGATTTGCCGAACGCGGCTGTTACATTCAGACATGTTATGATGATCAAAACCCGGAACCTCAATCGTATCGTTGCGGCATTTGCGGTAAGCCTGACCCTTGGTGGCGCGGCTGTGGCGCAGGACCGCGAGGCGGAATTGTTGCAACAGTTGCGCGAGGCACCCGAATCGGAAGCAGCGCGTCTTGACCGTGAACTCGGTCTCCTTTGGGACCGTTCGGGCTCGGCGGCCATGGATCTGCTGCTGACGCGGGGGCGCGAGGCGCTGGAGGCCGAGGAGAATGACAAGGCCATCGAACACCTCACGGCACTCACGGATCATGCGCCGGATTTCGCCGAAGGCTGGCATGCGCGGGCCACGGCCTTTTACCGGGCCGGCCTCTACGGTCCCGCACTCGACGATCTGGAGCGCGCCCTAGCGCTCAATCCGAACAACTACGACGCGATTTACGGACTTGGCGTGATGATGCAGGAACTGGGCGAGGACGAACGTGCGCTGCGCGCCTTCGAGCGCGTTCTGGACTTGAATCCCCACCACGAGAACGCCAAAACGGCGATGGAACATCTGAAGATCAGCGGCATCGGTCGGACGCTCTGACATAAGATCAGCAAGGACGGCGCCCGTGACAGGTGACAATCGGATCGTGGCCGTTCTCGGCCCGACCAACACAGGCAAGACCACCTACGCCATCGAACGGATGCTGGGGCATCGCACCGGGGTGATCGGCCTGCCGCTGCGGCTTCTCGCGCGTGAGGTCTACGACCGCGTGGTTGCCGCCCGCGGCCCCTCCGTGGTGGCGCTCGTTACTGGCGAAGAGCGGATCGTGCCGCCGCGCACCCAGTATTGGGTGTGCACCGTCGAGGCGATGCCTGAAGGGATGGGCTGCGATTTTCTCGCCGTCGATGAGATCCAGCTCTGCGCCGACCCTGAGCGCGGCCATGTCTTCACCGACCGGCTGCTGCGCGCCCGTGGGCTGCACGAAACCCTGTTTCTCGGCTCCGACACCATGCGCGGCCCGATCCGGGAGCTTGTAGCGGGCGTGCAGTTCGTGCAGCGTGAACGATTGTCGAATTTAACATACATTGGTGAGAAAAAGATAAGCCGGATGCGTCCGCGCAGCGCGATCGTCGGCTTTTCGGTTGAAAATGTCTATGCGATTGCCGAGCTTCTGCGGCGCCAGAAGGGCGGGGCTGCGGTCGTCATGGGGGCATTGTCGCCGCGCACGCGCAATGCGCAGGTGGCGATGTACCAGAACGGCGAGGTCGATTACCTTGTGGCCACCGACGCCATCGGCATGGGGCTCAATCTCGATGTGGACCATGTCGCCTTTTCGGCTCTGACGAAGTTCGACGGGCGGCGGATGCGACCGCTGGCACCGAATGAGCTGGCGCAGATCGCTGGCCGGGCCGGTCGCGGCATGAAGAACGGCACCTTCGGCGTGACCGGCGAGGCGGGTCCGCTCGACGACCAGGTGGCGCAGGCGATCACAGAGCATCGCTTCACCCCGCTGAAACGGCTGAACTGGCGCAACCCTGCCTTGCAGTTCGGCTCGATAGACCGGCTCATCGGCACGCTGGAAGCCGCCCCCGACAACGATATTCTCGTACGTGCGCGGGAAGCGGATGACCTGACGGCGCTCAAGGCGCTGGGGCAGGTCGCGGAGGTGGCCGCGCGCTGTACCGACGGGCCTTCCGTCAAACTGCTGTGGGATGTGTGCCGGATCCCGGATTTCCGCGGGATCAGCCATGCCGAACATGCGAGCCTTCTGGAGCAGATTTTCAACTACCTTCACGAGCGTGGCGAGATCCCGAACGACTGGCTCGCCCGGCAAATCAACCGGATCGATCGAACCGATGGCGACATTGATGCGTTGTCCAAACGGCTGGCCTTCATCAGGACCTGGACCTATGTCGCGCAACGCAAGGGCTGGACGGATGACGAAAGTCATTGGCGCGACGCGGCGCGTTCTGTAGAAGACCGGTTGTCGGACGCGCTGCACGAGCGTCTGACCCAAAGATTTGTAGACCGGCGCACATCCGTGCTCTTGCGCCGGCTCGGCCAGAAGGAAGCCATGGTGGCAGAAGTATCTCAGACCGGCGAAGTGACCGTCGAAGGCGAATTCGTAGGAAAGCTGGAAGGTTTCCGGTTCTCTCAGGACAAGGGCGCCGGCGGTGCCGAGGCGAAAACCATCAAAACGGCGGCGCTTCAGGCCCTTGCACCGCAATTTCACCTGCGGGCGGACCGTTTCTACAACGCCCCCGATACGGAGATCGACTTCACCGAACAGGGAGGCTTGATGTGGGGCAAGGATGCGGTCGGCAAGCTGGTGGCCGGCGCCGATCCTCTCAAGCCGCAGGTAGAGGTATTCGTCGACGATGTGGCAGGACCCGAGGTCGCCCAGAAGGTGCAGCGCCGTCTGCAGCATTTCATGGACCGCAAGATCGCGGCGCTTTTCGAGCCGCTTCTGAACCTCAGCCGGGATGAAAGCCTGACCGGCCTGGCGCGAGGCTTCGCCTTCCGCATGGTCGAAGCCATGGGCATCTTGCCGCGGGGCGATGTCGCCGAAGATGTGAAGGCTCTGGATCAGGATGCACGCGGTGCGCTGCGCAAGCACGGCATCCGTTTCGGCCAGTTCACGATTTTCCTGCCGCTTTTGCTCAAGCCTGCGCCGACGCGCCTGCGGCTGGTGCTGTGGTCCCTCTCGAAGGGCCTCGACACCTTCCCTGAAGCGCCGCCGCCCGGGCTCGTGACACTCCCGGCGGACAAGGAAGCGCCCGGCGGGTCGGACACTATGGCCGGATACCGGATCGCGGGCGAGCGTGCGATTCGCATCGACATGCTGGAGCGTCTTGCGGACATGCTGCGCGGGGAGAACTCCCGCAGCGGTTTCGAGGCCAAGGCCGACATGCTCTCGATTACCGGCATGACGCTCGATCAATTTGCGGACCTCATGCAGGGGCTTGGCTACAAGGCCGAAAAAGCCGAACGCGTGAAGGTCAAGGCCGTTGCAGCCGAGACAGTGCCGGCGCCGGAGGGTGAAAAACCGGCTGAAGATGGTGAAGTGCCCGTAGAGGCTGCCTCCGAACCTGAACCACAGGTCGAGGCAGTCGAGCCCGAACCCCAAGTCGAAGTGACAGCGGCGGCCGTTGGAGACGTCGAAGCTCCCGCGCAGGCGGCAGAAGACGCCCCCGAGATGGAAGTTTACTATACCTTCACCTGGGGCCGGCCGCCGCGTGCTGCCGGCCAGCCCAACCGTCGGGCAGGCGGCGGAGAGCGCCCGCAAGGCAAGGGCAAGCCCGCGCAAAAGGGCAAGCGCGGCAGCCCGCGCGCAGACAAGGACAAGGGCCCGCAGAAATTCTCCGCCCGCCCGCCGAAGCCGGAAAAGAAGATCGATCCGGATAACCCCTTTGCCGCGGCTCTCATGGGGCTGAAGGACAACAAATAGGTGGCGGAAAAGCTGCGGCTCGACAAATGGCTGTGGCACGGGCGGTTCTACAAGACCCGCTCGCTTGCGGCGGCCCATGTGGCTGCCGGCGATGTGCGCGTGAATGGGACCCGCACCGAAAAACGCAGCCATATGGTCGGTGCAGGCGATGTGCTGACTTTCGCCCTGGGGGATGTCGTCCGCGTGATCCGGATCGAGGCGCTGGGGGCAAGACGCGGCCCGGCGTCCGAGGCGCAGGCTCTTTATACCGACTTGTCCCCGCCTGAGCCGCGATCGCGCAACGATTCTCCGGAAAACCCGGCATTCGAGGGAAAAGGTCGCCCGACAAAGCGTGATCGACGCGTACTTGATCTTTCTCGGGGGCGGTCCCTTGAATGATCGTCCTTGCTGATTTAGCTAACCCTCGTGGTGATCCCCGAGAGATGGCTCAATGACTTATATCGTGAACGACAGTTGCATTGCCTGCAAATACACCGACTGCGTGGAAGTCTGTCCGGTGGACTGTTTTTACGAAGGCGAGAACATGTTGGTCATTCATCCCGATGAATGCATCGACTGCGGTGTTTGCGAACCGGAATGTCCCGCTGACGCGATCCGACCGGATACCGAGCCCGACATGGAGAAATGGGTGGAGTTCAACCGGAAGTATTCGGAGCTCTGGCCCGTGATCATCACCAAGAAGGACCCCCTGCCTGGCGCCGAAGAACGCGACGGCGAAGCCGGAAAACTGGAGAAATATTTCTCGGAGGCACCGGGCGAGGGAGGGTGATCGACCCGATTCGGCAGTGCAGCAAGCGGAAATCGGCGCGGTTAACCCCTTTTGGTCAGGTATTTTTCCGAAAGTTGACCCAACGGCAGCTTTTTTGGCTGCCTTTTTTGTGTTATATTAGTTTTACAAACCAATAACGGATGTTGCAGACCGCCGGACGCGCAAATGTGGTTCGGCCTGACACTTCAAAATGAAACACAGTTGAACGCGCCGCTCTTCGGGGCCACGGTCACTGTGTCTTTGGATGTCGGTGAAAGGGATGCGGCGCCGTTCGCCGAGGAACAATGAATGACAAAATCCAAGAAACTCGACTTCCGTCCGAATGATTTCGTGGTTTACCCTGCGCATGGCGTGGGCCAGATCATCTCCGTGGAGGAGCAGGAGGTGGCGGGGCTCTCCCTTGAACTCTTCGTGATTTCCTTCGAGAAGGACAAGATGACGCTGCGGGTGCCGACGCATAAGGCGACGGAGATCGGGATGCGGGCGCTGAGCTCGCCGGATGTGGTTACGCATGCGATGAAGACGCTCAAGGGCAAGGCCAAGGTCAAGCGGGCCATGTGGTCGCGCCGGGCGCAGGAGTATGAGCAGAAGATCAACTCTGGCGACCTGATCGCGATCGCCGAAGTGGTGCGCGACCTGCACCGCACGGACGATCAGCGCGAGCAGAGCTATTCCGAACGCCAGCTTTATGAAGCTGCGCTGGAGCGCCTGACCCGCGAAGTCGCAGCCGTGGGCGGTGGCGATGAAATGGCAGCGGCCAAGCAGGTGGGTGACGTTCTTGAAAGCCGCGTTGCGGCCTGATCTCCACAAGACGCTTATGAATTGAACCGCGCTCCCTTCCGGGGGCGCGGTTTTTCATTGGATCAGCGACATCACAAGTACAGCCAATATGGCGGTTTCTGCGATCTGCTGGGTGGCACCGAGCGTGTCCCCTGTCTGCCCTGCGATCTTGGCACGGGCGCAGAACCCGCAGAGCAGGGCCGCCAGAAGCATGATGGCAAAGGCAGGGAGCGCCGCTGCACCAAGGCAGATCGCGGCGATACCCGCGGCGACCGCCAATCCGGCAAGACAGGAAGCCCGGCTCGGCCTTCCGACGCCTTTTGACAGGCCCGACGCTCTGGCCGGAGGCAAGGCCATCATCAGGAGCGGCATGGTCGCACGGGAGAGCGCAGCCGTCGCGATCACGGGCAGCACACCCAAGGGCAGCAGCGTGGCATAGGCATTCCAGCGCAGTCCGGTCACAAGGATCAGCGCCAACACGCCGTAGGTGCCGATGCGGCTGTCTTTCATGATCTCAAGGCGGTGCTGCGGGTCCCGCCCTCCCCAGAACCCGTCGGCAGTATCTGCAAGGCCGTCTTCATGCATGGCACCGCTCAACAGGACCAATGTGGCCAGGAGAACACCGGCTGCAAAGGCCGCGGGCAGTCCGATGGCCAGCAGGCCGCTGCCCAACACAGCGGCACATCCACCAAGCAAGACCCCTGCCAGCGGGTAGGCCCAGACGGCAGAAGCGCTGCGTGCGAAGGCGGCGGGCGGCAGATGCGGCAGGGGCAGGCGCGTCAGCAGCACCAGCGCCACGAGCACTTCCGTCACCTTCCGTGGCATATTGTCGGTTTTCATGGGCGAGGGGCCTTTCACGGCTTGCCGGAGCCTTGGCAATGGGTAAAGACGAGGCGTTCCAGTTGCAACAGAGGGTGCCCGCATGACGACCGCTTTTTCCGATCTCGACGGGTTTCGTGACGCCCTTGCGGCCCTGCCACAGGCTGATGCCGCCGCCACCGCAGCCGCCGCAGCTCGCAACGGACAGCTGACGAAACCGCCTGCTGCGTTGGGGCGTCTGGAAGATCTCGCGATCTGGTATGCCGGTTGGCGCGGTCAGGAGAAACCGCAGGTCGCCCATCCGCAGATCATCGTTTTCGCGGGCAACCACGGTGTCGCGGCGCAGGGAGTGTCGGCATTTCCGCCCGAAGTCACGGCGCAGATGGTGTTGAATTTCGAGCATGGCGGTGCGGCGATCAACCAGCTGGCGAGGACTTTCGGGGCGCGGCTCGATGTGCATCCGCTGTCGCTCGATACCCCGACGGCGGATTTCACTGCGGGCCCGGCGATGACCGAGGCGGAGCTTCTGGAGGCCCTTTCGATCGGCTGGACCGCTGTCGACCCGGCGGCGGATGTTCTGGTGGTCGGGGAAATGGGGATTGGCAACACGACATCCGCCGCAGCCCTCGCGGCGGCTCTCTTCGGTGGCGATGCGGCGGAATGGGTCGGACGCGGCACTGGGGTGGATGATCACGGCCTTGCGACCAAGACGCGCGTCGTGGGTGAGGGGCTTGCGCGCCACGCAGGCAAGGGCGATGGGCTCGAGATGCTGCGCCGGCTTGGCGGGCGCGAGTTGGCCGCCATGGCCGGGGCGATCGCGCGGGCGCGCGCGGCGCGCATCCCGGTGCTCCTCGATGGGTTCATCTGTTGCGCGGCCGCAGCAGCGCTTGAGAAGACGACGCCTGGTGCTCTGGATCACTGCGCGGCGGGGCATCTCAGCGCCGAAGGTGCGCACGGCCGTATGCTGGAGGCGCTCGGCAAGCAACCGCTTCTGTCACTGGGCCTTCGCCTCGGCGAAGCCTCGGGGGGCGCCCTGGCGCTGGGAGTGCTGAAAGCCTCCGTCGCCTGCCTCAGCGGCATGGCGACTTTCGCCGAAGCCGGTGTCTCGGACGGCTGATCGCTCAGCCGACTTCGGCGTTCTTGTCGCTCTGCCGGACCAGCGCGGCTTCCAACTCGCGGTGCAATTCCTTGGTGCGCTCCACATAAGCCTTGTTCTGGCTCGGCGGCACCATCGGATCCCAGAGTTCCGCCAGTTGTTGCACGGTTTCGCGGTCGTGGTCGTAGAAGAGCCGCTCCATCTCCGCAGCCTCGTAATCCGTCAGCCCCATGTTCTCGAGCACATAGCGCCCCGCGCGCAGAGCACTGTCGAATACCTCGCGCACGATGTCATCGGCCCCGGCCTGATAGAGCTTGTAGACATGGGTCCGGTCGTAGGCGCGTGAGATGATGTGCAGATCGGGGCGCTCCTTGCGCGCATAGGCGACAAGCTTGAGCGCGGCCTCCTGATCGTCGAGCGCCACCACCAGAACGCTGGCCTTCTGCAATCCAGCGGCGCGCAGGATGTCGGGGCGGGTGGGATCGCCGAGAAAGCCCTTGAACCCGAAGCGGCGCATCACCGAAATGGTCTCCATGTTGTTGTCGAGCACAACGGTCTTGAAGCCGCTGGCCTGCACGAGGCGGTTCACGATCTGACCAAAGCGCCCGATGCCCGCGATGATGACCGGACCCTGCTCGTCGATCTCGTCGTCGGGATGCTGCTCCTCTGCGGCCGAGTCCCGTTTCGACACATAGTCGTAGAGCACGAACAGCAGCGGCTGGATCAGCATCGTCAGGGCGACCACGAGCAGCAGTGTCTCGGCGATCGCCAGAGGGATCACGCTTTGCTTGACCGAAAACGATACCAGAACGAAGCCGAATTCGCCCGCCTGCGCCAACCCGAGCGCAAAGAGCCACTGATCGCGGCCACGCAGCCGGAAGGCTTTGGCGAGGGCAAAGAGGATCAGCCCTTTGACGATGATGACCAGCAGCGCCATGGAGATGATCGCGGTGGCATCTTCGAACAGCAGCACGAAATTGATGCCCGCCCCCACGGTGATGAAGAACAGCCCGAGCAGCAGCCCCTTGAAGGGCTCCAAGTCGGTCTCGAGTTCATGGCGGAATTCCGAACTTGCCAGAACAACGCCCGCAAGGAAGGCACCAAGCGCCGGCGAGATCCCGACCAGAGTCATCAGGAACGAAATCCCCACAACGATCAGCAAGGCTGATGCCGTGTACATCTCCCGCAGACGAGAGGCGTGAATGAAGCGGAAAAGCGGTCGGGTCAGGAAGACGCCCGCAAGAATGATCGAGCCGATGGCAGCGATGGTAACCAGGGTGACACCCCAGCCCGGCAGCCCGTCTACAAGCGAGAGCGAATGGTGCCCGTCGCCATGGGCGGCGTCCGCGATGCGCTGTATCGAGCCATCCGCCGCAAGTATCGGGGGAAAAGATATTGCAAGAAGCGGCAGGAAAGCGAGGATCGGGATCACGGCGATGTCCTGCGCCAGAAGCACGGAAAAGATGTTGCGCCCGCCATTGGTCTGCATCAGGCCCTTTTCCGACAGGGTCTGGAGCACGATCGCGGTCGAACTGAGCGACAGCGTGAGACCTATGGCGAGGGCGACGCCCCAGTCCTGATCATAGGCCATGGCGATGCCCATCAAGGCGAAAGTGCTCAAAGCGATCTGCAAGCCACCAAGGCCCAGCAGCTTGTGCCGCATGTCCCAAAGCGCGCGGGGCTCAAGCTCGAGCCCGATGAGAAACAGCATCATCACCACACCGAATTCCGCGAAATGCTGCAGTGCCTCGGTCTCCGAGCCGACAAGCCCGAGCACTGGCCCGATCAGGATCCCCGCCGCGAGATAGCCCAGCACCGAGCCGAGGCCCAGGCGCGAGGCGATAGGCACCGCAAGGACGGCGGCGGCCAGATAGATCGAGGCTTGGTAGAGGAAACCTTCCATGGGGCGGGTGTTCTCCTTCTTGGTGTGGGGTCAGGTCGGCAGTGGACCGTCGACCTTGAGCTGATCCATGACAATCTGGCTATGGACGCGGGCAACGGCGGGATGGGGGAGAAGGACGTCGTGGATCAGCGTGTTGAGCGCCGGCAAATCGGCGCAGTACACGCGCAGCAGATAATCAGCATCCCCGGTCATTGTCCATGCACCGGTGATCTCGGGACGCGTATGCACGAGACGGGCGAAGCTTCTGGAATGCTCCGGCCCGTGCACACCGAGATGCACCTGCACGAATCCTTGCACGTTGAGGCCAAGCTGGCCCGGATCGAGCCGCGCGACATAGCCGCGAATATAGCCTTCGCTCTCGAGCCGCTGACGCCGACGCCCGGCCTGGCTGGACGAGAGATTGAGCATCTCTCCCAGTTCCTGCGCCGTCAGATGGGCGTTTTTCTGCAGCGCCGACAGCAGTCGGACGTCCGTTGTGTCAAGCATCGTGCGCGTCTTTTTCCTAGTTCATTAGTTTTATGCGGGAAACGCGCGTCAAATACCAGAAAGAAGCGGCATTTTGCGCGAAAAATGCAGGAAAAATGACGTATCTTTCATGCAGCGCGGATATTTTCCGCTCATTCCCTGTCCGGAGTCCGTTGCCATGGGTCCTTTTCCGCATAACGCCCCGAAATCCGTGATCAGCGCCGAGAATCCGGCTGGTACGGATGGGTTCGAATTCGTGGAGTTTGCCCATCCCGAACCGCAGGAGCTGCGCGATCTCTTTGCGCGCATGGGGTACAGCCATGTTGCCAATCACAAATCAAAGCCCATCGAACTCTGGCAGCAGGGCGACATCACCTATGTGCTCAATGCCGATCCCGAAGGTTTTGCCGCGCGTTTCGTAAAAGAGCACGGGCCTTGCGCGCCTTCCATGGGCTGGCGCGTGGTGGATGCCGAGCACGCCTTCACGCAGGCGGTTGCCAAGGGTGCGACGCCCTATAGGGGCGAGGGCAAGCTGCTCGACGTCCCCGCGATCATCGGCATTGGCGGTTCGCTGCTCTATTTCGTGGATCAGTATTACGACACCAGCCCCTATAATGCGGAATACGACTGGATCGGGCAGTCCAAACCGGCAGGGGTCGGTTTCTACTATCTCGATCACCTCACGCACAATGTCCACAAGGGCAACATGGACAAATGGTTCCGCTTTTACGGGGATCTCTTCAAGTTCCGCGAGATCCGCTTCTTCGATATCGAAGGCAAGTTCACCGGCCTGCTCAGCCGCGCGCTGACCTCGCCTTGCGGGCGCATCCGCATCCCGATCAACGAGGACCGGGGTGAAACCGGGCAGATCGTGTCCTACCTGAAGAAATACAACGGCGAGGGCATCCAGCACATCGCGGTCGGCGCTCATGACATATACGACAGCACCGACGAGATCGCGGCGCGCGGGCTGAAGTTCATGCCCGGTCCCCCGGATGCCTATTACGCGCTGAGCCATGAACGGGTCATCGGCCACAGCGAGCCTGTGGAGCGTATGAAGAAACACGGCATCCTGATTGACGGCGAAGGGGTGGTCGATGGCGGCGAGACCAGGATCCTGCTCCAGATATTTTCAAAGACCGTGATCGGGCCGATCTTCTTCGAGTTCATCGAGCGCAAGGGCGATGACGGTTTCGGGGAAGGCAACTTCAAGGCCCTGTTCGAGAGCATCGAGCAGGAGCAGATCGACACCGGCGAGATCGTTGCAAAATGAATTCGAGGCGCAAGGGGAGCGGGTGGATTTCCGCGGGATCAAGGGTCAAGTATCTAAGGATCATCGCACCGTAAGCGCTGATTTCGCGACTTGCCTCGTCAGCCTTTCGGCATCTTCAGCACGATGTTCCGGCTGCCCTTCTGATACCGCAACTCCTCGTCACCGATGGCGGATATCCGGCCGCCGTCGATGCGGTCTCCCACCTGAACCTTCTGGAATCGCCCGTTTGGCAGCCGCACCAGCGCGCGCCGGTCCGAGGGCTTGCCGTAGATGCCGATCAGGTTCAGCTGGCGCAGGTTGATCGCGTTCTTGACGGTCGCCTCGCGCGACACCGATGCGCTGGAGGGGATGTTGGGCGTGACGTTGCGGGGAGCCACGCTGGCAACGCGCACTTCCGGCTCGGAGTCTTCCTCCTCGGCTTCCTCCGCCGTTGCGCGCTCCACGATCTGGCCGAAATTCTTGGGCCGGGCGTCGGGACGCAGCGAGGCGGCGACAGCCTGGTCGGTAGCGGTCGCAAGGGCGGTTTCGGCGTTCGCGCTGCCCAGCGGTGCTGCGGCATTCGCGGCTTCAATCGGCACGAGGCTCGCCGCAGCAAGGGCCGCCACTTGCGCCGCGATCGGGCGTTCGCGCGGGCGCAACTGGCTCAGTTCGGACCGTGTCAGCCCGTCGAGGTTCGCCCGCTCGGTCGTCTCGATCAGATCCGCGGGGCGCGATTGCGGACGGACTGTCGCGAGTTCGGGGCGCAGCGGGGCGGTTGCTTCTGCAATCGGCTCGGGCACGGGGCGTTCGGGTGGCCGCGCGGGGGGGGCTCCCGCGATGACGCGTACCCCGTCGGGGTTCAGTGTGCCGACTTCCGATGGCGTGACAAGCCCGCGTTCGTCGAGCGCGAAGATCGTGCCGGGGGCTGCGGGCGACGGCGGAGAGGAAAAGCCCAGATCGAAACCTTCCACTGCCACTGCCGGCAGGGCCACGGCGTCAAACGCGGGGCTGACCGGGTCGATGCTGGGCACGTAGAGATCATCGGTACTCGTGGAAGGGGGCGAGGCGGGCACGTCGGGCGCCAATGGCCAGATGCCGGTGACCGCATAGGCGGCGCGCAGGGCGTCGTCGGTCAAGGCAACCGGCGCCTCAGGCTCAACCGGTTCGGGATCGCGCAGCGCATTGAGCACGGCGGCGTCCTCATCGGTCAGGCCAGTCTCCAGCGATGCCTGCTCCACAACAGCCTCGGGCGCGGGCGCCGCAATCTCGGGAAGCGGTGGTTCCGCCACTACGGGGGCAGTTGCGGGGGCCACGAAGTCTCTGGCTTCGATCTGCGTGGAGCCGGACAACCCGCGGTCGAACCATCCAGAGACAACCGGTGCGATGCTGGTCGATGCCCAGACTGCCAGCCCGGCCAGAAACAGCATCAGAAGCGCCATAAGGATCAGCAGCCGCCGGGCCGAATTGCCGCGTTGCGCAGGCACCGGGAAGGCCCCGAGTGGTTCTTCCTCGACCGCCAACGGAACGCGCCGTTCCGCCACCGGGGCAGGCGCCGCCGGGATACGCCTTTTCTCGGGGGCAGGCGCTGCTGCCAGAGCGACGGGTGCTGCCTTGAGCGCAGGAGCTGTCAACGGCGGGGCAGGTCTCTTGCCCGCGTCGGGAACGCGGGCGCTTTGCGGCAGTTCGATCGGTCTGCGCCGGCTGCTGAAACCGGGCAGTTTCCGCACCTCGTCGCTTGCCAGCGCCATGTTCGGCGTGTCCACCTGGGAGTTGTTGTCCACCTCCGCGGGTCCTGCATGCTTGCCGGTGACGACGGTCGACATGCTGTCGGGCGTGACGCTCTCGCCCTCTTCCAGCAACGTCGCGGCGACCTTTGTGGGACCAAAATACGGTTCTCCGACAAAGGCCCCGTCATCCGGCACTGCGACGAAACTCACGGGGTGGAACCGGTGCTCGCAGGCGAAACTTTCCGCCTCGTCCAGCGTCTCGAGCGCGACGGCCGCCACATGGGTCCGGTCCCCGTCGACGGAGATGTCGAAGGCGAGATCCGCGACTGAGTAGGGCGTGGCCCCATCCAGTGCAGCCTCTGCAGCCTTGCGCCTCGCCTCGACAGGCATGTCGGGTGTCTCGATGGTGAGATATCGGATCTGGCTGTTGGGAATCACCAGCTTGGTGCGTACACCGCCCGGTTCCAGACTGGCCGCCGTGCGCCGCAGAACCGCCAGTTCCGAGGCCAGCGACACCGCGTCCAGATCCACATCGCCCACGGCGCGCCAGCCCGATGCGGCGCGGTGCAGCAGGCGGATGCCGTCAAGCGACAGGGAAAGGGCGAAATTCGGCTTCATGCTTGGCCTTCTAGCAGGGGCCGGGGCGGAATTACATAAGCACCGGTGACGCTTTCAATACTACAGCAGGTATTTGCCCAAGGAAAGAACATCGACAGGTTGCGGGCTTGCCGATTTCGTGACGATGATGACCCGTGATCGTCAGCTATCGGGAGAAGACACATGAAACGGATCATTGCAGCCTTCGCGATCTGCCTTGCCACGGCCACGCTCGCCGGTGCCGAGGAGGCGCGGATCATCACGACCACGGGCATGGGCAGCGTTGAGCGCGCGCCAGACATGGCGATGGTGTCGCTGGGCGTGACCCATCAGGCGCCGCAGGCCGCCGATGCCTTGGCAGCGACATCGACCGGCGTGGCGGTGGTGCTGGACCGGTTGGCGGAAGCCAGCGTCGCCGAGCGCGACGTCCAGACCGGCACGATCTCGCTGCAACCGCTCTGGTCAAACCGCGGCGGTCAGGAACCTTCGGAGCCACAGATCACCGGCTATGTCGCGCGTAACAGTGTGACGGTTCGAGTGCGCGATCTGTCGGTGCTCGGCGGCCTGCTCGACGCGATGGTGCGGGACGGCGCCAATACCTTCGACGGGTTGAGTTTCGCCCTGCAGGATCCGGAGCCTGCCATGGCGGAGGCCCGCGCCGCTGCCGTCAGGGACGCGATGGCGCGGGCGGCACAATTGGCGGAGGCGGCGGGCGTCGTTCTGGGGCCGGTGCAGTCGATCACGGAAGGTGGCGCATCCTTTGCCCCGCGCATGGAAATGGCCGCCGCGCGGATGTCGGACGCCGGGGGCGTTCCCGTTGCACCGGGTGAACTCAGCATCTCGGCTCAGGTCACGATGGTCTTCGCGATCGCCGACTAGGCCGAGGCTCTTGCAGGGCAGCCCCCGGAGCGGACTCCGGGGACCGGCGCTCTAGCTGGTTGCCTTGGCGAGCGCCTGATCGAGATCGGCGATCAGGTCCTCGACATTCTCGATGCCGATGGAGATGCGCACAACGCCCGGCCCTGCGCCCGCGGCCTCCTGCTGGGCTTGCGTCAACTGGCGGTGCGTGGTCGAGGCGGAATGGATCACCAGCGAGCGCGTGTCGCCCAGGTTGGCCACATGGCTGAAGATTTCCAGCGCGTTGACGAATTTCACGCAAGCGTCGTAGCCGCCCTTGATCGCGAAGGTGAAAAGCCCGCCAGCGCCCTTGGGGCAGATCTTCTTCACCCGGTCGAAATAGGGCGAGGACTTCAGGCCCGCATAGGTCACGTAATCGACCCGCGGATCCTTCTCGAGCCAGGTCGCGACCTTCTCGGCGTTCTCCACATGGCGCTCCATCCGAAGGCTGAGGGTCTCGGTGCCCATCAGGGTGTAATGCGCCGCCTGCGGGTTCATCGTCATGCCGAGGTCGCGCAGACCGATGGCGATTCCGTGGAAGGTGAAGGCCAGCGGACCGAAGGTCTCGTGGAACTTGAGCCCATGATAGGCGGGTTCGGGCTGGCTCAGGGAGGGGAACTTGTCGTTCGCGGACCAGTCGAACTTGCCTGAATCCACGACACAACCGCCGGTGACGGTCCCGTTGCCGGTGAGGTATTTGGTGGTGGAGTGCACCACCAGCGTCGCACCATGCTCGATGGGACGGCACAGGAACGGCGTGGCGGAGGTATTGTCCACGATGAGCGGAATGCCCGCGGCATCCGAGATCTTCGAAATGGCGTCGAGATCGGTGATATAGCCGCCGGGGTTGGCGATGGCCTCGCAGAAGACCGCCCGCGTGTCGTCGTTGATCGCTTTCTTCACAGCATCGAGATCGTCGAAATCGACGAAGGTGCAGGACCAGCCGAAACGCTTGATCGTATGGGAGAACTGCGTGACCGTTCCGCCATAAAGGCGTGTGGAGGCGACAATGTTCTTGCCCGGCCCCATCAGCGGGAAGAGCGCCATGATCTGCGCGGCATGACCTGAAGAGCAGCAGACGGCGCCCACGCCACCTTCCAGCGTCGCGATCCGCTCCTGAAGCACCGCAACCGTGGGGTTTGTCAGACGCGAATAGATGAACCCGACTTCCTGCAGGTTGAAGAGGGCGGCGGCGTGATCGGCATCGCGGAAGACATAGGCCGTGGTCTGGTAGATCGGCGTCTGCCGTGCGCCCGTGGCCGGATCGGGGCGGGCGCCTGCGTGGATTTGCAGCGTATCGAAGCCGTAGCTGGGGCCGTCGGTCATGGGGTGTCCTCCTGATGGGTTGTTGGCGACATGGTTAGGCGATGGGCCGAGCCGACACAAGTCTTGCCGAAACCGGCTCAGCGCATCCAGAAGCCGGCGGATTTGATCCGGTTTCGGATCGCAGCTTCGCGTCTGGGCAGGTTCTCGCGGTCGAACATCGCGCGCACTTTTGCGCCGCGCCCCTGGTAGACGGTGCGCTTGATCGGATCGTAACCCTTGAGCACCTTCTTGATCCTGTTCGGTGCCGCCACGGCTTCGAGCACTTCCACCACCGCATCGCTTTCGCGGGCGTAAAGCAGCGGGAAGAAGCGGTAATGGCAGGAGACAGCGTCGTCGATAAGACCTTCGGGCAGGACGTCGCGCCCGCCGCCGAGCGCATGGATCACCAGCGGCAGGGCGATCTGGTCGAGCCAGGGGTCGAAGGACTGCGCACAGAGCGCCTCGGGCGGGTCGTCACGAATTGCGAGCGCGTAGTTTTCGAAGAGCGCCCCGAAAGTGCGCGGGCATTTGTAAAAGAAGAACCCGGCATTGAAGTAGAGATACCGCCGCCAGTATTCATCGGGTTGCGCCAGATCCAGAGAGCTTTCGAAATCCAGACCGAAGCGGTCGTAGAGCGATTTCCAGATGCCGGTGTAGCCGGGGCCGTAAAGCTCCGGTCTGGGCCAGGTGCCTTCTCGTTTCAGCGAGGCACCGGGGCGGTCGAAATCGAAAGGCACGGAAACCAGATCGCCGGTGATCAGCGTGTCCGTGTCGAAAAAGACGAATGGTGCGCCTTCGGGCAAGGCGCGCAGCATCTCGATCTTGTTGCCATTGGGGTAGCTTGCCCCGAAATGCTTGTTTTCGAACGGCACGATCTCGGCGCCGAGATCGGCCAGAGCGTCGCGGATGTCCTGGTTGGCGATACGCGGATCCTTCCGCCAGAGGGGCCCGGGCTGCGGCTCGGCGACAAGCAACCGCCCGGTGAAACCGGGGCTCGCATGGCGCAGCGAGGCGGCAAAGAGCAGCGCCTCGAACGCGAGTCTGCCGTCTTGTGCCACCACTACGACGTTGAAGTCTGTCTTTGCCGCCGGATCGGGGGATGCCATGCCTGCGCCTCTTCGGGTCCTTGGCCCGGATCATAGCGCCAAGCGGCCGCCGACTAAAGCCCGTTGAAGGGGCCGGGTGGTTTGCTCTAGGCTCCGCCGGAACGGCATCCCGCCACAGCGAAGGAACTGGGCCTTGAAGACATTCTACAGCGAAGATCACCGCATGCATTTCCCGCAAGCCGAGTTGTCCGGCGGCGAGTTCGTGACCCCCTATGAGCGGCCCTCCCGCGTCGAATACGTACTGGCGCGCCTCAAGGAGCGGGGGATGAGCGATATCAATGACCCCGGTCCGGTGGATCTGACGCCCGCCCGGTCGCTGCTCGATCCGGGGTTCCTGGAGTTTCTCGAAACCGCCTGGGACGACTGGAAGGCTGCCGGCATGGCGGGCGAGATCATCGCTGCGAACGTGCCCGCGCGCCACATGCATCTCGACCGCATCCCGCGCAACATCGACGGCAAGGTCGGCTACTACTGCCATGCCTCCGAAACGGCGATCACCCGCGGCACATGGGCTGCGGCCTGTTCGTCGCTCGCCAGCGCCCAGGCGGCCCAGCGTCACGTCGCGGCTGGCGCCCGGGCAGCCTTCGCGCTCTGCCGTCCGCCGGGGCATCACGCGACCAAGGATCAGTTCGGCGGCTACTGTTTTCTCAACAACGCGGCCATCGTGGCGCAGATGATGCGCGACGGCGGGGCCGCAAAGGTCGCCGTCCTCGACATCGATTTCCACCACGGCAATGGCACGCAGGAGATTTTTTACGACCGGGGCGATGTGCTCTTCGCCTCGCTGCACGGCGCGCCCGAGGACAGCTACCCCTATTTCATCGGCTACGCGGATGAGACCGGACGCGGGCCGGGGGAAGGCGCCAATATCAATTACCCGATGCTGCCGGGCACGGGCTATGATCTGTGGGGCCAAGCGCTGGATGATGCCATCGCGAAGATCAGGGCCTGGGGCGCTGATGCACTGGTGGTCTCGCTGGGCGTGGACGCCTACAAGGAGGACCCGATCAGCTTCTTCAAGCTAGACAGCCCCGATTTCATGGACGCCGGGCGGCGGATCGGCAAGATGGGTTTGCCGACGGTCTTCTGCATGGAAGGCGGCTATGCCATCGAAGCGGTGGGGATCAACACGGTCAACGTGCTGGAAGGCTTCGAGGATGCGTGAGGTCAGCTTTGCGGTCACGCAATTCGCGGCGGCTGACGACGTGGCTGCCAACCTCGACAGGGCCGAGGCGCTGGTGCGGCAGGCGGCAGGGCAGGGTGCGCAGGTGGTCCTGCTGCAGGAGCTTTTCGCGGCCCCTTATTTCTGCAAGATCGAGGACCCTTCGCATCTCGCGACGGCAGCGGAACGGAATGGCAATCCGATGCTGGCGCGTTTCGGCGATCTGGCGAAGGAACTGGGTGTCGTCCTGCCGATCTCCTTTTTCGAAAAGGCGGGGCAGGCGCATTTCAATTCACTGGTGATGATGGATGCCGATGGCCGCCATCTGGGCCTCTACCGCAAGAGCCATATCCCGCAGAACCCCGGCTATGAGGAGAAATACTATTTCTCGCCTGGAGATACGGGCTTCAAGGTCTGGGACACCGCCTTCGGGCGCTTCGGCGTCGGCATCTGCTGGGACCAGTGGTTTCCCGAGGCGGCCCGCGCGATGGCGCTGCAAGGGGCCGAGGCGCTGCTCTATCCGACGGCCATCGGCTCGGAACCGGCGGTTCCGGGTTACGACAGCAGCGCCCATTGGGAAACGGTGATGTGCGGCCATGCAGGGGCCAATATCATGCCGGTGATGGCCTCCAACCGCATCGGCACAGAGCGACAGCGCGACACCGAAGTGACTTTTTACGGCTCTTCTTTCATTGCGAATGAAACAGGACAGGTTGTGCAACGCGCCAGCCGTGACGGCGAGGAGGTGCTCACCGCGTCCTTCGATCTCGACGCGGTGGCGGAGTTGCGCCGGTCATGGGGCGTGTTTCGCGACCGTCGCCCCGAACTTTACGGAGCCCTTTCAGGGTTGGATGGCGGGGGCCGCTGAGCCCCCGCCACCCGAATGTCATTTCACCAGGTCGGTCCAGATCTGCGTATAGAGATCGGTCACTTCCTGCGGACAGGTCGGCAGGAATTTCCCAGCCGCGACGAACTCCGCCGGCACCACGATTTCCGGTGCGGTTTTCATGTCTTCGGGCATGAATGCGTCCGATCCCGCGATGCCGTTCGCATAGCGCGCGAAGGCGGAAATCATCGCCGCGTTCTCCGGCACCATGATGAAGTCGAGGAACTTGTAGGCCTCATCGACATTTGTCGCGTCCGACAGGATACCCACCGAATCCATCCAGAGCGGATAGCCCTCGCGCGGGTAGCCATAGACCACCGTGGGGTTGTTGTTGCGCGCCCGGAAAGTCGAGCCGTTCCAGTTCACCGAGGCGGCATAGTCACCCGAAGACAGCTTGTCGGTCGTGCCGTAGTCCATGGAGAGCCACTTCGGCTTGGCCGCGGCCAGCTTGTCGCGCGCCTTCTTCAACACCTCGAGATCGTCGGTGCAGGCCTCGCCGCCCACGTTGAAGATCGCGAGCGCCATGACGTCGTTCATTTCGGGCACAACGTTGACCTTGCCTTCAAGTTCGGCCGGCGGATCGAGAAAGATGTCGGAGGTGTTCACGTCGCCCGAGTAGTCGGCCGTGTTCACCGCCACGCCGGTCGAGCCCCACTGCCATGGGATCGTATGCTTGCGCCCGTCGTCCCAGGAGACATTGACCCACTCCTCCGCGATGTTGCCGATGTTCGACGAGGCGCGAATGGTCGAGTTCCTGCAAGAGCCCCTTGCCCACGTAGATCGGCACGTAATTGGCCGAAGGCACGACCAGGTCGAAGCCGGAACCGCCCGCCTCGACCTTGGCCAGCGCCGTGGTGTTGCTGTCGTAATCGGTGATCGTGACCGTGATGCCGGTCTCCGCGGTGAATTTCTCGATCAGTTCGGGGCTGGTGTAGTTGCCCCAGTTATAGAGGTTCAGCGTGCCTTCGGCAGAGGCTGCAAAGGCCGTGCCCAAGAGGGCCGAGGTCGCAAGCAGGATCTTCTTCATTGGATACTCCGTAGTTGGTGTTTTGCGGGTTAGCCCCGCTTCCTGGTGATGAGAAAAAACGCGGTGAGAATGAGGACCGTCAGCGCCAGCAGCGCCGTGGAAATGGCGTTGACCTCCGGCGTGAGCGCCCGTCGCAACTGACCCAGCATGTAGGTGGGCAGCGTGTCCTGCCCGGCGGATTTGACGAATTCGGTGATGATCACGTCATCGAGCGAGATCACGAAGGCCAGCATTGCGCCCGCGATCACGCCGGGCATCAGGAGCGGCAGGGTAATGTAGCGGAAGGTCTGCCAGGGGGTTGCATAGAGATCTGCGGCGGCGGTTTCCATGGTGGTGTCCATGCCTTCCAGACGCGCGCGGATCGGCAGATAGGCGAAGGGCACGCAAAAGGCGGAATGCGCGAGGATCAGGTAGCCAAGCCCGGTGTAGCCGGTCGCGATCTTGATCGAGGAGAAGAAGATCAACAGCGCCACGGCGGTCACGATCTCGGGCACCATCAGGGGCTGGTTGATCATCACGTAGATGAAGGTCTGGCCCTTGAAGCGCCCGCGCCGCGTGGTGCCCAAGGCCGCCAGCGTGGCCACGGAGGTGGAGATGATCGCCGCCCAGAAGGCGATGATGAAGGAGCGCACCGCGGCCCCCTGTACCGCGTCGTTTTCCCAGGCGATGGCGTACCACCGCAGCGAGAACCCGCCCCAGACGTTCACGGATTCGCCGCCGTTGAAGGAGTAGATCACCAGCGTCACGATGGGCGCATAAAGCAGCACGAAGGCCACGATCGCCGTCGTCGTGAAACCGGGCAGGGTGGTCACGTCGAAGGGGCGGTTCCTAGCCATGCGGATCATCCCGTGATGAGACCCGCGTATAGACCAGCAGCGCACAGAGCACGATGATCAGAAGCACCATCGAGAGCGCCGCCCCCAGCGGCCAGTTCTGGCCCTGACCGAACTGCAGTTCGATGAAATTGCCGATCATCATGTTCTTGCCGCCGCCCAGCACGCGCGGGGTGACATAGGCCCCGAGGCTGGGCACGAAGACGAGGATGCAGCCCGCGACGATGCCCGGCCGGATGATCGGCAGCACGATGCTGCGCAGGATCTGCCAGCGCGAGGCGTAAAGGTCATAGCCCGCCTCGATCAGCTTGAAATCGAACCGGTCGATGGCGGCGAAAAGCGGCAGCACCATCAGCGGCAGGTAGACATAGGCCATGCCGATCAGCACGGCGGTGTCGGTATAAAGGATCTGGATCGGCTCCGAGATCAGCCCGATGTTGATCAGGAAGGTGTTCAAGAGCCCCTGATTGCGGATCACCTCCATGATCGCGAAGGTGCGGATCAAGAGGTTCGTCCAGAACGGGATGGTGATCAGGAAAAGCCACATCGCGCGGGCTTTCGGCGGCCTCGTGGCGATGAACCAGGCGGTTGGCAGGCCAAGCGCGAAGGTGATGAGCGTGGTGGCGAGCGAGAGTTTCACCGAGCGCCAGAAGATCGAGAGGTTCGCGTCCGCGAGGCTCACCGTCTGGTCGAAGATGTCGCGCTGGAAGAGTACGCGGAACCAGGCCTCGCCCGAGAAGATCCAGCGCACACCGGAATAATCGCCGGGCTCGAGGAAGGAATAGAACGCCACGATCAGCAGCGGTCCGCTGGCCCCCACCAAGAGCAGCACGAGCGCCGGAAGCGAGAGGAGCCAGCCGTTGGCGGCCTTGCTGCGCTGTCCGGCGGTCCCGCTCATGCGTCGAGTACCTGTACCGTGGCGGCGTCGATGCTGACCCCCACCGCCGACCCCTTGTCATAGCCCTTGCCGCCACCCGATTGCAGGCGCGCCACCAGCGTCGTGCCATCGGAGAGCGCCAGTTGGTAGTGGGTGTCCGTGCCGAAGTAGGTCTTGTCGGCCACGGTCGCGTGGAAGGCGCCGGGCTGGTCCGCGCCGACGATGCGGATGTGTTCGGGCCGCACTGCGATTGTCGCCTTGCCGGACCGATCCTGCGATGGCAGCGCGATCCTGTCGCCGGAGCCGAGCCGCGCGCCATCGGCTTCGATCACCGCCTCGAGGAAATTCGTCTCGCCGATGAAGTCCGCGACGAAGCGGTTCACCGGGCGTTCGTAGATGTCATGGGGCGTGCCCACTTGCAGAAGCTTGCCCTTGGACATCACCCCGATCCGGTCGGACATGGTCAGGGCTTCTTCCTGATCGTGGGTGACGAAGACGAAGGTAATCCCGGTCTCGGTCTGCAGACGCTTCAATTCGCTCTGCATTTCCTTGCGCAACTTCAGATCGAGAGCCGATAGCGGCTCGTCCAGCAAAAGCACCTCGGGTTGCGGGGCGAGCGCGCGCGCCAGTGCGACGCGCTGCTGCTGCCCGCCGGACAACTGCTGCGGCAGGCGGGCGGCGAATTGCTCCAGACGCACCAGCGCCAGAACCCGTTCGACCGTCGCGTTGACCTCCGATTTGGGTTTGCCGAGCATCTGCAACCCGAAGCCCACGTTCTGCGCCACGGTCAGATGCGGGAAGAGGGCATAGGACTGGAACACCGTGTTCACCGGGCGTTCGTTGGGCGGGATGTGGGTGATGTCGCGCCCGGAAAGCAGTATGGTGCCTTCGGTCGGCGTTTCGAAGCCCGCGATGCAGCGCAGGAGGGTCGTCTTGCCACAGCCCGAGGGGCCAAGCAGCGTGAAGAATTCGCCTTTGTTGATCGCGATGCTGACATCATCGAGCGCGCGGACAGCGCTTGCCCCGGCACCGTAGGTTTTCACGATATTCTGTGCAGAAACAGCGGTCTGGGTGCTCACAGGGGCGTCCTTCCTTGTTGCGTCAGTCTGCTATGGGAAGCAACGCTTGGCAAGTGGGTCGCTCGGACCGCGGGTCAGGAAGGGCGCTTGCACGGGTAATTCATCAGGGTGACGTGCAATAATTTCGCTCATCCACCGGTAATGGCGCGCAATGAGCATGATAATTCCGCTGTGGCGCGCAGCGGACGGACACCGGTTCACGGGATTTTATCTTATGTCTTCAAGGTGCCACATCCGATAGCATCAAGCCCGCTGCTTGCGGGCACGGCCTGCTTGCGGATGCATCAGCTGCGTGGCACTCAGGTCCGCGAAAGGTCGGGCCTCCAAAGAGCGATGTCCGGCCCCGGCGGCGCGGCGATCATTCGATACGCATGGCTTCGGTTTCAATGAGCAGTTGAATTTCGTCGCCGACCAAACCGTTCCCGATGCCGTAGGTCATGCCGAAGTCGCTGCGGTTGAGACTGCCACGGATCGAAAGGCCGAGGACGAAACGCTTGTGACCGAAGGGGTAGGGGCCCTGTCCGACAAGGGACACGTCGAGGCTTACGGGCTGCGTCTGTCCCAGCAGGGTCAGCTCTCCGGTGACCTGTCCGGAAGTTGCATCCGTCGGCGTGCCCTCTTGCGCAGTGAAGGTGATTGTGGGGAAGGCCTCCACATTCAGGAAGTCGGCGCTGCGCAAGTGACCGTCGCGCGCATCGTGGAAGGTCTCGACGCTGTCGGCGTTGATGGTCACATTCACGTCGGAGAGTTCCTGCGTCTCGATATCATAGGTGAAGCTGCCCTCGACCTGAGCGAAAAGCCCAAGGGTCGCTGCGTAATTGATGTGCTGCACGGTGAAAGCCACGGCCGTATGATCGGGATCGAGTTCATATCTTTCCGGGGCAGCAAGCGCAGGCTGGGTAAACGCAACAGAAAGCATTGCAAAGGCAAGCGGTTTGAACACGGCCGGTTCCTCCGTTTAAGATCAAGGGTACTGGTTGAGCTAGAGCCCGGTCGCGCCACGACAAGGTGACCGGGCGACGCTTGCCATGGCCGCCGCTTTGCGCTTCAAAAAGACGAAAGAGCGCCCGGCAGCGGCATCGGAGACCCATGTCAGACCTGACCGAACAGCGCAGCTACGGCTGCGCCACCTGGAACATTCACCGCGCGCGCGGTGCGGACGGGCGTGTAGACCCGGGCCGGATCATGCAGGTGATCTCGAACGAGATCGCGGGCGTGGTCCCCGATGTCCTCGCCCTGCAGGAGGCCGACGCTCAAGAGCCACCCTATGCAGGGCTGCTCGACATGGCGCATATCGAAGCGGCTACCGGGCTGCACTCGGTGCACCGGGAGCCCGAGAGCCGCTGGGGCTCGGAAAGTCATGGGTTTCTCGGGACCATTCTCCTCCTGCACCCCGAATTTCAGCTGCACCGGCTGGAACTCGTCGATCTGCCCGGTCACTATCCGCGCGGCGCCGTGGTCGTCGAGGCGCACCGCCACGGGTGCGATCTGCGAATCATCGCGACGCATCTGTCCTTGCTGCAAGGGCTCAGGGCGCTACAGATGCGCACTCTGGGCCAGCACATCGCGCGCCGCCCGCGCATGCGCACGCTTTTGGTGGGTGATCTGAACGAGTGGCGCCCCTGGGGCGGACTGGCGCTGTCGCGGCGTTTCTTCGGCTCGACCCTGCGCGGCCCGGCGGTGCCGAGCTTTCCGGCTCGACGTCCCTTCCTGTCGCTCGACCGTATCCTGAGTGACGACGCCGGGGGAGTAACGGACGTGCGGGCGCTCGACAGCCCGCAGATCCGCCTTGCCTCCGATCACCGCCCCCTGACGGGCCGGATCGCAGTGACACCGGGGGATCGCATCTGATGGCATCGATGTGTCCTGTCGGGTGGTTGAAATCGCTTTGTAAACTCTACATGACGCAGGATGTTCGATGAAGCAGCGCCTCCTTGCAGGAAACCGGTCATGACAGCGACCTCCAGACTTCTGACAGCCCTGCCGGTACGAGGTGTCGTGGGCGCGCGTCGACAGGCGGGGGTTCTGATCGGTTTGCTCGCGCCCCTGGTTTTCATCGGGGCCGTTGCCCTCGACCCGGCGCATGGGGTGGCGGCTGCCGGTGTCGCCACGGTGCTCTTCGGCGCGGCGGGACTGGTCGCGCTCCATGCCATGGGGCGCTACGATAGCGCCCACGCCGGTTTTGGTGCCGCCAATTCGGTCACGCTCATTCGGCTTGCCTTGCTCTGTCTCCTGTCCGTCGGGCTGATCCGGAGCGAGGTATTGGCAACATCGGGCCTCCTGGTCTTCGCCATCGCGGTCTTTGCCCTGTCGCTCGATGGTCTGGACGGGTGGCTGGCGCGCCGCCTGGGCACGGCCACCGCCTTCGGCGCGCGTTTCGACATGGAGGTCGATGCAGCGCTCGCCTGCCTGCTGTCGCTGGTGCTGCTCGTGTCCGGGCGGGTCGGGCCCGAAATCCTTCTGCTCGGCGTGATCCGCTATGTCTTCGTCGCCGCCGGCATGATCTGGCCCTGGCTCAAGGCGCCCTTGCCGGAGCGTTTCGGCCGCAAACTGGTCTGCGTCGTCCAGATCGCAACGCTTTGCCTTCTGCTCCTGCCGGGAGTGCCGCCCCTCGCCGCGCAAGGGCTGGTGATCGGGACCGCGGGCCTTTTGCTGTGGTCTTTTGGCCGCGACACGCTCTATCTCGCGAGACACCGGTGAAACCTTTCCTCGGGTCGCGCGTGTTTCGACTGCTGGTCGCGGCATTGGCACTCTATGCGCTGCTGGCCGTGCCGTCCTCGAAGGACGCCCTTGCAGCGGCCTTCACGCGCTTTCCGCTCGAGTGGGCCGTGATCGTTCTGGCCGTTCTGGTCTGGCCGTCGATGGTGCGCGCCACGCCTGCCGTGGCAATCGCGCTGAGCGCCGTGATCGTTCTGGTCTCGGTGCTGAAAGCGGTCGACATCGCGATGCTCACCTCGCTGAACCGGCCTTTCAATGCGGTCGTGGACATGTTTCTGGTCAGGGCCGGGCTGAACGTGCTTCAAGGCAGCATCGGCACTGCCGCGACCGCTCTGGTGATCGTCCTCGCGGCCCTCCTGCTTTTCGGTATTGGCTTTACGGTCTATCTGGCGCTGCGGTCCATCGCTGCGGTCACGCTTGCCGGCGCGACCCGCGCGCTTGCGGCCGTGGGACTGCTCGCCGCCCTCCTGCTGTCGCTGGCCGATCTGGGGCAGGCGCGAGGTGCCTGGCGGGCGCCGGTCGATCTGCCGGGCACTGCCATCAATGCCCGTGTCGTGGCGGAGCATCTTGCGCGCGGCAAGCGGGCGGTGGCGGATCTCCAGGCCTTCGGTGCCGTCGCGGCCCTCGATCCTTATGCGGATCGCACCGACCTTTTCGACCGCATGGCAGGACGCGATGTCATCTTCATTTATATCGAAAGCTACGGGCGTTCGAGTATCGACAATCCGCTTTATGCCGGCACGCATGTACCGACCCTGGCGCGCGCCGAGGCGCGTCTGAAGTCCGCGGGCTATGCCATGCAGACCGGTTGGCTGACGTCTCCGACGGCGGGCGGGCAAAGCTGGCTCGCCCATGGCACGCTCGCCTCGGGGCTGAAGACGACGGACCAGAGCCTCTATGGCGCAATGCTGGCCTCGGACCGACAGAGCCTCTTTCACCTCGCGCAAGCCTCGGGGTTCCGGACCGCAGCGGTGATGCCGGCGATCACGCTCGCCTGGCCCGAGGCGCTGAGGATGGGGTTCGACACGGTGCTGGCGGCGCAGGGATCTCAACTACGCGGGCCAGCCCTTCAACTGGGTGACCATGCCGGATCAATACACGCTCTCGGCCTTCGAGGCGTTGCTTCCGGAGGACGCGCGTGACGATTTCCTGCAGATCGCGCTGATCTCGTCGCATGCGCCCTGGGTCCCTGTGCCGCAGATGATCGACTGGGAGGACGTCGGTGATGGCACTGTCTTCGACCGCTGGGCCACCTCGGGCGATCCGCCGGCGGTGGTCTGGCGCGACCGCGACCGGGTCCGCGATCAGTACCGTATGGCCGTCGACTACGCGCTCGAGGCCGCCTTGGGCTATGCTGCCCGCCGCGCGGATGCGCCGCTCTTCGTCATCCTCGGCGATCATCAACCCGCGGGCTTCGTCGCCGGGATCGAGAGCCGCGACGTGCCCGTGCATCTGATAGGCCCGCCCGAGTTGGTTGCCTTGGCCGCCGCCTGGGGCTGGCGCGACGGGCTTGTGCCCGACGCCGACACGCCTGTCTGGCCGATGGAGGATTTCCGCGATCAGTTCATCCGGGCATTTTCAACCTCGATCGTGCTCGGGAGTGACATGTGACCCCGCGCGCAAGCTACCTGTTGCGTTTGGGGGCGACCCTTCTGCTCCTCGGCGCGCTGGCCCTGATCGTCGATGTCGAGGCGGCACTGATACGTCTGAGGCAAATGGACATGGTCTGGATCGCCGTCGCGATTGCCTGTTTCTCGCTACAGACGGTTCTGATGGCCTGGCGCTGGCAGATCACGGCGCAGCGCCTTGGCACCTCCTTCGGACTTGGGGTCGCGGTGCGCGAATATTACCTCTCGCAGCTCGTGAACCTCTGTCTGCCGGGAGGCGTGCTGGGCGATGCGGGCCGCGCCTTGCGCATGTCCTGGCGTGAGGCGGGGGATGACGCGCTGGTCCGCGCCGCCCATGCGGTGATGATCGAGCGGCTGGCAGGACAGGTCGCGGTACTCGCTCTCGCCTTGCTCGGCCTGGGGCTTGCAGGATTGCGCGGGTTGATCGATTGGCCCGACTGGGTGCCCGTTGCGCTGGCCTGTGCGATACTGGCCCTTCTGGCCTTGGCGCTGGTGTTCGGCCTGCTCTGGTGGCGCAGCGGCGCACTTCGACGGTTCGTCATGTCCGTGAGGATCTCCGTCCTGTCTCCCGCCGTGGTTGTACGGCAGATCTGGTTGTCTGCCGTGATCGCGCTGCTGATGGTCGGAGCCTTCGTGGCCTGCGCCCGCGCCACCGGCACGGTTCTGCCGTTGGCGGTGGCGCTCGGTCTCGTGCCGATCATCCTGACCGCGATGATGCTGCCCTTCTCTGTGGGTGGATGGGGCTTGCGCGAGGGTGCTGCGGCAGCACTCTTCCCGCTCTTCGGCGCGACAGCAGCGTCCGGCGTGGCCGCCGGTAGTCGCCTATGGGCTGGCGCTGATGATCGCCTGCATGCCGGGTCTGCTCGTCATTCCGTTCGAACGTCGGGCGGAGGCCGAGGCTGCCAAGGCTATCCGTCGCTGAGCGGCTAGGCGAGGGAGATGATCTTGTCGCGGACCAGCCGCGCCGCCTCGGGCCAGGTGGCGAGCCCCTCCGCGGCTTTTCGGCTGGCTCGGGCGCAGGAGGCCCGCAAGGTCGCATCCGTCAACATGCGGCGCAAGGCTCCGGCAAAGGCCTCCGGTTCGTCGGGGGTGACAAGAAGCCCTGCGCCGGTACCAACGGTTTCCGGCACGGCGCCGGCGGTCGTGCTGACGATCGGCAAGCCGTGGCACATGGCCTCGCCGAAAACGATGCCGTAGCCTTCGTAGCGGGTGGCGAGGGCGAAAAGCGTGGCGTCCCGGAAGCGCCGCTGAAGCGCATCGCCGCCGATCTCCCCGGAGAAGCGCACGCGCCCCACAAGGCCCAGATCCGAGGCAAGCGTGCTCAGCGCGTCCAAGGCGCCGCCTTCATGGTCGCGCCCCACGATGTCTGCCTGCCATTCGAGATCGGTGATCCTTGCCAGTGCCCGCAACAGAACGTCATGCCCCTTGCGCCGAGCCAGCAGGCCAACGGAAAGGATCAAAGGTGGTTCGGCCTTCGCGGGCACGGGCGCATCGCCGGCGTCGGGCCGGTCGAAACCGGGTCGCACGACTGTGATCTTTGAAGGAACAACGTCGTACTGTGCTTCGAGGATGCCTGCCGTGTGGCCGCTTGTGACGAAGACATGACGCGCAAGACCCAGATTGACCTTCTCGCGTTCTGCGAAGGCGCGGGACGTTGCCGGGTCAAGCCCGGGTTCCAGCGCAAGCGGATGATGCACCAGCGCAAAGAGCGGCGCGGCCACCTCTTTGAGCCCCTGCGGATCGAGTGCGGCAAACCCCAGCCCATCGACCAGAGCGGGACAGTCTGCGGGCAGGGCGCGCAATTGGTCGAGCGCTGCGAGGGCATCGCGCTGGCTCGGCTGTGGAAAGCTCTCGCCCCAGGCCATGTGCCTGATCTCGATGCCCAGATCAGACAGTGCGTTACAGAGTTTCAGATCGTAGAGATAGCCGCCGGTGAGCGTGCGGATATCGCCGGGCACGGCAAAGGCGATCACGGAAGTCAAACCCGACCCCCCGCGGGCGCGCCTGCCTGCGGTTCGGCACCTGCGGTCGCGGGTTGCCGGGTCCTGTCGATCAGCCTGAGGAGTTCGGGCCCGAGATCGGCGTTGCTGGCCAGCAGCGAGCCCGAGGCCAGAACGGGTGCGTCCGGCCAGAGCGGTGCGACATGGCCACCGGCCTCCTGCACCAGCAACATTCCCGCGGCAACGTCCCACGGCCCCAGGTTGCGTTCCCAATAGGCATCGAGCCTGCCCGCCGCCACATAGGCAAGATCGAGCGCTGCCGAGCCCCATCGACGCACCCCGGCGGTGCGCGGCATCAGCCGGTCCATGTCGCTCAGCGCGTTTGCAAGGTAAGTCGTTCGACCGCCGGCGGGCACGCCTGTGGCGAGGATCGCCGCGCGCAACGGCACATCCTTCGAGACACGTATCGCCGCGCCGTTCAGACGGGCGCCTCTGCCCTTTTCGGCAACGAATGTCTCCGATTTCGCGGGGTCGTGGATCACGCCGCAGAGTACGTCGTCACCCTTGCACAGAGCGATCGACACGGCCCAATGCGGCAGGCCCTTGAGGAAGTTCGTGGTCCCGTCGAGAGGATCGACGATCCATCTCAGGCCGTCTTCGGCCCCATGCCCGCGTCGGACGCCGCTTTCCTCGCCGAGCCAGCCGTAGCCGGGGCAGTCTCGCTCGAGGCTTTCGCAGATCATGGCCTCCGCCGTGCGATCCGCTTCCGAGACGAAGTCACCGGCTGATTTTTCCTCGACCCGGAGCGCCCCACGGGCTGCCGAGGTCTCGCGCAGGTAGCGGCCCGCGCTCAATGCGGCGGACACCGCCGCCTGCAAATCCCGCGATGCTCCCGGGGGCAACAGGTCTTGCGCCTGCATGGTCAATCGCCCTCTTCATAGCGCACCCGGTGGCACAGGGTTCCCGGATCCCGCAGGATCGTGCCGTATCGTTCGGCCAGTTTGGAAAAGGGCGTTTCGCCGGAGATCAGGGCGTCGAGGGCGGGATCGACGAGCAAGGACAACGCCTTCTCCAGTCGCCGGCGGTACGTCCAGCGCGCTGCCTGATCTGGCGGGATCCGGCCGACCTGTGAACTGACGAGGCGCAGCCGGCGCTGGTGGAACCGTCCGCCAAGCGGAACCTCCGTGGTGCCCGATCCGTACCAGCTGGCCTCCACGATGTTGGCTTCGGTCCCCGCCAGCGACACTGCAAGCGCGAGGCCTGCGGTGGAGGCCGAGGCGTGGACCACCACGTCCGCCTCGCCCGGTGCGGCCTCGGGCAGGGCGAAATCGCATCCGAGCTGATGCGCCAGCGACGCGCGCCCGCCATCGAGATCGACAAGGCAAACTTCCGTGCCGGGGATCCGTGCGGCAAGGTACCCCACCAGAGCGCCCACCACGCCGCAGCCGATCACTGCAACCCGGTCGCCGGGACGCAGGTTTGCATCCCAGACGATGTTGAGCGCGGTTTCCATGTTGGCGGCCAGTACGGCGCGGCCTGCGGGAACGCCCTCGGGCAGCGCGAAGAGCACTTTGGCAGGGCAAGTGAACCGCGCCTGATGCGGAAAGAGCGCAAAGACCAGCTCACCCTGGTGTCCGGGCTCGCAGATCCGACCGACCGCCGCATAGCCGTATTTGACAGGAAAGGGAAAATCGCCTTCCTGGAAAGGCGCGCGCATGGTCGCGAATTCGCTTTCCGGCACGCGCCCGTCGAACACGAGCCTTTCGGTGCCGCGGCTGATCCCGGTGAAAAGCGTTTCGACCTCAACGCAGTCATCGCTCCGGTCCAGAACGGTTTCGCGGATTTCGGCCAGACCGGCCCCGGCGATCCAAAGCGCTTGGGTCGTTTCCGCGGGTTCCCTCAAGGCGCAACCGCCCGAAACAGTGCGGGCGCAGAGCGGTTTCTGTCCTGTCGGATTGCGGTTTTGGTATTCCGTTTTTGCGGGTCTGAGATTTGCCGTTCCGCGGGATCGTTGGTTGCAACTGGCGTAGCGGCTCGGGGATCTGCGAGGCAATCAATCGGTTTCATTGTCGAGGCCCATGTCTGTCCGTGTCTGTTCATGTTTGTCCGTCACCGGAGATACGCTGCAATTGGAGCCGCGCTGTTCCTCGCTGCCAATGTCCTTCAAAGGCCTAGCGACCATCCACATGCGCGGCTTGTCTCATGGCAGTGCTCGCGCCGGTTGTCGTGTTGAGCGCACAATCAAAAAGCACATCCGACCCCAGGCCGTAAATCCGCGTCTCCGGTCGCCGCGCCTCGGCCAGGGTTGCCACAGGGCTCACATTGAACCCTTGCGGGCCCGAACCGATCAGCAAGGGGGCCACCGCCACATGCAGCCGCGTCAGGGAATTGGCTTCGAGGAATTGTGCGATGGTGATCGCGCCGCCTTCGATCAGCAGGCGGTTCAGTCCGATCCCGGCGAGGGCCGCGACGATATCCTTGGGTGCGATCCAGTGGTTGCGCGGCAGGCGGATGACTTCCACCCCCTTCGGTCGCTTCCTGTCGACGGTCTGGATGACAATCCGGCGGGCGGTGTCGTCATGGAGCAGGTCGATGTCATCGGGAAGTCGCCCGTTTGGGTCGATCACCACACGGGCCGGGTTCTCGCCCTTGACCAGCCGCACCGTGAGCCGAGGGTTGTCATGCAGCGCCGTCTTGACCCCGATCACCACGGCATCGGCAAGCGCCCGCATCCGGTGCAGATGCGCGAGCCCGTCCGGGCCGGACACGTTCTGCGCGTCGCCTGTCACCGTAGCGATGCGCCCGTCGAGCGATTGGCCGATCTGGGCCACGACGCTCCGGTTGCCCTGCGGTCTGGCGAGCGCGCCGTAGAGCGCCAGCGACTGTTGCTCGCCCGGCGACCATGTTCCGCAGCACAGGCAGGCGTCGCTGGACCGCGCGGCCAGTATCCTGTCCCAGACTTTCGGTGTCACGTCGACGAAGTGCATCAAGATCTCCTGCGGGTGGTCAACATGGGTGCGACCGACCGCGCCGTGCCGGCCAACCGACCAATAAAAATGACAAATAGGGCGTCCATCCGGGTTGTCACATTCCACCCTTGCCGGGCAGTGCCAGCACATCGGTATGGCCGATGACGGCCCTTGTCCGATCCGCAAGGTCAATGCGGGTGGCGGTCCATGCGGCGGCGTCGGGATGCCCCGCTTCCGCCGCGGCCTGCCCGATGCCCTCGATCAGCGCGCATTGCAACGCCCGCTGGTCCGGCGTGATGATCCAGGGGCTTTGCGCCGTTGCCACGTCAAACTGGCAATCCTCGAAGAGTTGCACTGCCACGGCACCGGCATCCGGCCCCAGTGCCTTGCCAAGCCCCTTGTCACCGCGCTGATGGTCGTTGAAACGGGCCGCGATCGTTGCGTCCGCATCATGCGCCGGGGTCCAGCTCATCCGCCCATCGAAGTTGAGTGCTGCATAAAAGGCGATCCCTTGATGGTGCAGACGTGCCGCAAGTGCTGCGACCCAGTCGTGCGGCATCAGGTCCAGCAAGGCGGAAGCCGTCACAAGGCTGACACCGTCGAGGGGCAGGGCTTCGAGGTCGCCGAGATCGCCCCGCACCACCTCAGCGTCCGGATGCCGTGCTTGCGCCACTTCCAGAAGCGCAGGGTCGTTGTCGAAGAGCCGCCAGGCAAGATTTTCATGCCCCAAATTCCCGAATGCCCGCGCCGTGGCACCCGTTCCGCAGCCGAGGTCGAGGATGTAGCCTCCGCCCGCCACGCATTCGGCGGCCCGGTGCAGCATCGGGACATCGCGGGCGGCCCGGTCCGCCGGTTCGCGCAACGTCAGCCAGTCGACGGAGAACCCCATCTCAGATGTCGGCTTCGTACCAGCCGCGCGCCACATGGCTCTCGTGCAGCATGACGCGGATCTTGCGAACGCGGCCACCGTCGCCCAAGCCTTTGGTTTTCGTCGCGTCGCGCAGCAGCGTCCAGATGTGATGGCAGAGGAACTCGGTCGTGGTGATCTTGCCCTTGAACGCAGGCACCGCATCGAGATTGCTGTAGCGCAGGGGCGCGAGCGCTTCGCTCAGGGCCTCCGTCGCGAGGCCGATATCGACGACCAACCCGTTTTCATCGAGATCCTCGGTATAGAACGCGGCATCGACGATGAAGGTGGCTCCATGGACGCCTTGCGCCGGACCGAAGACTGGCGACGGCAGGGAATGTGCGATCATGACGTGATCGCGGACTTCGACAGCAAACATGCGTATTCCAATCATATTTCCGACCCTCCTGCATTTACCGCGGAACCGCGCCTCGTCAAGCAGGGCCCGCGAGATGTCGCCTGACCCACAGGCCGCACGCCTTGCGCAGATCGGCGATGGCGCATGGCCTTCGATGAGCGTACCGGAGCACGCCGGCGTCCCGAAATCGTCAAAACCTAATGAAATCGTCCCGATTTCCGCATGCTCTGAAGGAGATTTGAACCATGCCCTGCCCGGAGATGGCCGTTCCTGCCTTGAGACTGCCGAGATGGACCTCACGACTTTTTGCTCGCAAATGTCACAGTCGGTGACACGGTCGAACGGCAAGACCGTTCCGCCCGGAGTGTTCAGACGCCTCAGCGCGACGGCTTTTCAAGCTCCGGGGGCATCGGGCTCCTGTACACAGACAGGGCTACGCTTTGCAACCCTTTGGCGAAGTTGAACATGGCTGCTGCCACGGGTCTCCGAAGCAACGGCTTCCGGCGGAGCAATGTGGTCTGGACCGTTTTGCGCACCCTGAAAATCCTGCGCCGGAATTTTTCCGTATCGCGCTCTTGCCTTGCGCTTCGACAGCGGGTCGTATGCGCGAAAGTCAGAAAAGGGAGATCGCATATGGCAAGACACGGAGGGCAACTGCTCGTCGATTGTCTGGTGGCGCTCGGCGCGCGCAAGAGTTTCGGCGTGCCGGGCGAAAGCTATCTTGCCGTGCTCGACGCGCTGCATGACACGAAAGGCAGGCTCGACTTCATCCTTTGCCGCAACGAAGGTGGCGCCTCCTTCATGGCGGCAGCCTACGGCAAGCTGACCGGAAGTCCCGGCGTCTGCCTTGTCACGCGCGGACCGGGTGTCGCCAATGCGACCATCGGCATCCACACGGCGATGCAGGACAGCTGCCCCATGCTGGTCTTTGTGGGCCAGGTCGGCACCGACATGAAGGGCCGCGAGGCGTTTCAGGAGATCGACTACCGGGCCATGTTCGGCACGGTCGCGAAATGGGCGGTCGAGATCGATGCGGTCGAGCGGATCCCCGAGATCGTCGCGCGGGCCTGGAAAACCGCCCTGACCGGGCGGCCCGGCCCGGTGGTCATCGCCTTGCCGGAGAATGTGCTGAGCGCGGTCACGGAGACATTGCCGCTGACCGGCCCTGCGGACTACCCCGAGCCCGAGCCTTCCGTCTTGGCACTTGAGCGCACGCGGGCGATACTGGCCGAGGCGCGCCGCCCGCTGATCCTCTACGGCGGCTGTAACTGGTCGGACGAGGGGCGTGCCGCGCTCCAGTCCTTTGCCGAAAGTTCCGACATTCCCGTGGTGTCGGTCTTCCGCTACCAGGATCAGTACGACAATTTCTCACCGACGTTCTGCGGCGAGGCAGGTGTCGGCATGGTCGCTTCGGTCAGGAAGCTGATCTCCGAGGCGGATGTGATCCTCGCGCTGAACAACCGTTTCGGGGAAAATTCAACCGACGGCTACACGCTTCTGAATGTACCGCAACCGCGTCAGCGACTGATCCATGTGCATGGCTCGGATCTGGAGCTTGGCAAGGTCTATCAGCCCGAGCTAGGCATCCAGGCCGGTCCGAACGCCTTTGCCTCGGCACTCGCCGAAACGCCGGTTTCTGGCGGTTGGGCGGAGTGGCGCACCGCCGGTCGCGCGGCTTATGAGGCGGGTTTCGATCTGGGCGATCTGCCGTCGCCGGTGGATATGGGCAAGGTCATGAGCGCACCTGCGGCAGGTCCTGCCAAAAGACGTCATCCTGACCAACGGTGCGGGCAACTTCACCGTTTGGCCCAACAAGTTCTTCCAATTCGGGCCGGCGGCGCGCCTCCTCGGCCCGCAGTCCGGTGCCATGGGCTACGGCGTGCCGGCGGCGATTGCTGCCAAGGTTGCGCATCCCGGCCGGACTGTCGTCTGTTTCGCTGGTGACGGCGATTTCCAGATGACCTGTCAGGAACTTGCAACAGCCGCACAGGCCGGCGCGCAGCCGATCATCCTGATCCTGAACAACGGGACCTATGGCACGATCCGCGCCCATCAGGAGCGCCACTATCCCGGGCGGGTGTCGGGCACCGACGTGGTCAACCCGGATTTCGTCACCTTGGCGAAGGCCTATGGGTTTCACGCCGAACGGGTCGAGGCAACGGCGGGGTTCGCGGCGGCCTTCGACCGGGCGTTGGCCTCAAAGACTGGCGCGGTTCTCGATCTCAGCATCTCGGCAGAAGCCATGACGCCCCGGGTCACGCTGTCGCAGATGCGCGCGACAGCCCTGAAGGCTATGGAAAGTCAGTGATACGATGCCGCCGGGGCGTCAGGCATCCCGGCGGCATGAACCGAACCAACAACAGGCGCGGGCCCTATTCCGCTGGACTTGTAAGTGCCGTTTTCATTGTCTCGGGCTTGATGTGCAGGTCCTGTTGCGGATAGGGGATCGAGATGCCAGCGGCGTCGAAATTCTCCTTGATCTGGCGCGTCAGATCCCAATAGACGTCCCAGTAGTCGCCGGTCCTCGTCCATGGACGGCAGATGAAATTGACCGAACTGTCGGCAAGCTCATGCACCCGGATCACCGGGGCCGGATCGTTCAGGACAAGCGGATGCGCCTTCGTGGTCTCCTCGATAACGCGCAGGGCATCGGGAATGGAATCCTCGTAGGAAATGCCGAAGACCAGATCGACGCGGCGCGTCTCACTCGCCGTGACATTGGTGATCACATTTCCCCAGACGTTCTTGTTCGGAATGACGATGACCTGATTGTCGGGGGTGATCACCGTGGTGGCGACGATACTTACTGATTTGACAGTACCGCCCACGCCGCCGACGTCGACAAAATCGCCCTCGTCGAAGGGGCGGTTGATCATGATCATCAGGCCACTGGCCAGATTGCCGAGCGTGTCCTGAAAGGCGAAGGCCATGATGAAGGAGGCGCCGCCGATCAGTGCAAAGACAGGCGAGATATCGATGCCGAGACCGGAGAGCACCACCATCAGGCCGATGGCCAGTACCACCCAGTAGATCAGTGTGACCATGAAGGCCTGAAGCAATTTGGACAGGTTCGGGATGTGACGTACCCAATTGCGCGCAAATCCCCGAGCGGTCTTGGCGGCGATCAGCAAGGCGATCAGGGAGGCGACGATCACGCTGGCCTGAATGGCGAGCTGGATGCCGCCGTCGCGGTCGGTCGTCCAGCGCAGGAACTCGGCCAGCAGCGTCTTGAAGTCGGCGGTGCGTTTTTCCTCTACGATGACAGAGGCGCGGTAAGCGCGGTATTCGGCCACGAGCGCTGCATCGCCGCCCTTTTTTTCAAGGGCCGAGATCACCTTTGCATATTTGTCGAAGAGAAGCCCGCGCTCGGCGGAAAGCTCGGCCAGGGTCTCGCGCATCGCCGGCGCGGCCGCGTCACCGGCCCGGTTGATGGCGATCTGCGCGGACATCACATCCTCGGTCTTGCTGCGCACGATTTCGAGCCATTCCGCCGCCAGGGCCTCAAGCTCGGGCTTGGTCAGCGGAATAAGACGCAGTTCAAGCTCGTTCGGGGCGATGCCGCCGTCAAGCAACTCGGGCGGCAAGCCTGCACCGGCATCGGGCTCTGCCTCTTCCGCTGCATTGGTTTCCTCGGCAGGTGTTTCTTGTGCAAGTGCCGATTGGGCGGTCAGAAAAATGCCCAAGGAGAGGCAGAGCATCATCAGAAAACGCACAAAAGCGCCGTACGAATAGGTCGGTCGAGACTGCAGCATCGGTGATCCTGTTGGTTGAGATTTGGCAAGGTCCGCTTATACCGGAAGAAACCGGACGGGCAAGCCGACAGCCCCGCGTCGCGAAAAACACTCAGGTGCGGAAGGGTTCGATCTTGTCGGCGGAGAGCGCATAGCCGATGTCTGCGAGTTGGGTCGAGAGCGATGAGACCCCGAACATCCCCGTGACATTGACCGCCTCGAAAAGCCCGCTGCTTTCGTAAGGCTTGCTCGTGGTGACGAAGACCAGCTGATTTGCCGGAGGCGGCGGAACATGCACGCAGGCGCCGACATAGGGCACCAGGATGAAGGCCGTGACACCGGTGCCGCTGTAGTCGATGGGTACGATGTATCCGGGAATGCGCACGATACGGCCATTCCAGTCGGTCCGCACGCCGGAAGAGGCAGGTTGCTGGCTGTAGAGCGGCGCCTCGTCGTGGTTGATCAATCCGCTCAGCACATTCGGTATCACCGTCTCGCCTTCGGGCAAAAGGTCACGCCACTCGAGGTCAATGACTTCCTCGGCACGTGCCCTTCGTCCCAGCAGGGGAGCGGCCAGCACGCCGGCGAGCAGACTGCGCCGGGTCAGCCTGCCATTTTGTTGATCTTTCATCTACTCCGTGCCTCCTGTGCGCATGGTCTCCTGACGCGCCGTCGCGAGATAGACGGAAACGGTCAGCAGATCGCCCATCGTCGAGAAGTTGCGCGCCCGCACCAGCGGTTCGAGCACGGCGGTTTGCGACCAGTCGGCGCGGAGCGAAAACTGCCGGGCGACAGCCACGCCGGTTTCGGGCCGCAAGGCCACGAGCCCGTGGATCGTCTCGCCGATGGCATCGCGCAGCGCGGGCTCCGCCAGCGCGTGATGCACCGAAAGCGCCATGATGATCTGCTCCACCTTGTCGAGGGGCTGGGTGGGATCGCTCAGCATGCCGCGCGCGAGATGCTCGACCCCCGCGACCCCTTCGAGCTCGATAAAGGCAGCGGCGAAGGCCCCTAGGTTATTGGCCCACGGCCAGTCTTCCACCCGGTCGATGAAAGCGGCAATCTCCGCCCGGGCCTCCGGCGTGCCCGAGAGCCCCAGGAGCAGAGCGCGGGTCGCCTGGTAGGGATAGCCCGTCGGGGTCCAGAGGTCGGCCAGCAGCTCCTCCACAGGGATTTGCAGATCGAAGGCGCGCAGGTCAGGGTAGGGCACCTTGTCCAACTCGCCGATCACCAGGGTGCGCTGGATCGGGTCGTCGCTCGCCTGCAGCGCGTGAATGAAATCGGTCCGGCTCGATGTCATGCCTGTGCGCCATTCCGTCCGGTTCGCCAGGGCCACGTCCATCAGGCCGCGAAACCGGGCGTCAACGTAGCCCACCCGGTGCCATGGTCCGCCCTCGATCCTTGCGAAAAGCACGGCATCATCGGGGTTGCGCTCAAGTCGGGTCCGGGTCGCTGTATCCACAAGCTGGTCGATGGGTGTCCCCGCTGGCGTGCCGGCAAGAACGTCGTCGATGCCGAAGAGAAAGGCGTTGCCAGCCTGCGGCCGTGTCAGAACCAGCTGATCCGCCTCGACAATCCAGTCTATGGCCGTCCGCTCCGGCTTGACCATATCGAAGGCGCAGGCCTGTACCGTGCCGTGGCCCGCGAGCACAAGCCAGCCGCCGAGAAGGGCGGCGCGCAAGATGATGCGCGGGCACCTCTCGTGGCTGCGCCTGCCGCTCACTGCGGGCTGCATCTTATCGGTTCCCATGGCGCGTCCTTCGCCTCACCATTCGTATACCTCGATCTCCTCCGAGCGCAGGGTATAGCCGATCTGTGCAAGGTCGGTCGACAGGAGTTCGGTGCGCAGCGTGCCGGTCACCCAGACAGCCTCCCAGAGCTGGTTGCTGGGCCAGGCCTTTTCGGTCCGGACCAAAACGAGCTGGTTGGCGGGCGGGGGTGGCACGTGGATGCAGGCGCCGACGTAAGGCACGAGAATGAATTCGGTCACGCCGTCGCCGCTGAACTCCAGCGGGATGATATATCCCGGCATCCGGATCAGGGTGTCATTGAGGGCGTCGTTCAGCTTGGTCGCGTTCTCGTCGAACACAGGCACCCAGGTGTCGTTAAGCTCGTCGATCTCGCCTTGCCCGATGATCTCCGAATAAGGCACGCCGGGCGGGATGAGGTCGTCCCAGGTGATCTCGCGCGGGCTCGCCGCGAGCAGCCGCGATGGCGCCAGCGCAGAAAGCGACAAGAATGCAAGGGTCATGCGCCGGTCCAGCATGGTAAGCGGTCTCCTTCGGGTCATGTCCGTACGATCATACCATCGGCGAGCGACATCCGGTAGGCGCGAAACGCAGGAACCAGGCTCACAATCGCGCCAGCCGCGATCACGCAGAGGATCACCCAAAGCTCGCGCAGCGCCGGCGCCTCGATCGGCAGCCAGAGCCCAAAGGCGCTGTCCACGACCGGCTGTGCGACCATGAGGCCGAGATAGAGCAGGCCGAGACCGAGGAGTGCGCCAGCGGCGGCGGTCAGCACCGCCTCCAGCACCAGAAGCCCGACAATCGTCGCGGGGCTCGCCCCCATCGCGCGAAAGATCGCCATCTCGCGCCTGCGTTCGTTGAGCGTCGAGAAGATCGCGGCCATCAGGCCGATGAGTGCCGTGATGACGACCATGCCCGAGACCGCGAGCAGGGCGGTTTCCGCAATGCCGACGATGCCCCAGAGTTCCTGCAGCGCCACCCCCGGCAGGATCGCGAGCAAGGGCTCCTCGGGGTAATCGTTGATGGCCCGTTGCAGGGTGAAGGTGCGCAGCGGGCTCTCCACGCCCACAAGGGCTGCCGTGATCGCCGCCGGCGTCAGGTCCATCTCGCGGATGCGCTCGACGGGTGTCGCGGGGCCGGGCGATTGCGCGCCACCCTGCCAGTCGACGTGGATCGCCTCGATCGCCTCGAGGCTGACGATGACGGTGCGGTCGACCGGCGTCCCGGTCTTTTCCAGGATGCCCGAAATGCGGAACGGCAGGGCGTCATGCGCCGTGAAGGAGGCGATGCCATGCGACACGATGATCGGATCGCCGACGTCATAGCCCAAGGTGGCCGCTACATCCGCGCCGATGACAGTATCGAAGAGATCCGCCATGAGGTGCCCGTCCGACACTGCGAGCGCACGACCCTGCCGGTATCTGTAGTGCTCGAAAAACTCTGTCGTGGTGCCCATGACGCGGAATTGCCGGTGGCTGTCGCCCAGCGAAATCGGCACGATCCATTCCACGTCCGGTCGGGCGGCGATGTCGAGATAGCTTTTCCAGGTCACGTTGTTGGTGGCGTTCCCGATGCGAAAGACCGAGTACAGCAGGAGTTGCACCGAGCCCGATCGCGCGCCGACGATCAGGTCGGTACCGGAAATCGTGTCGGCGAAACTGGCCTTCGCGCCGGTGCGGACTTTTTCGACGCCCAGAAACAATGCGACCGAAAGCGCGATCGCAAGCACCGTCATCCCGACAGTGAGCGCGCGGGCAAGCAGGGAGGCGGTGGCAAGACGCAGGATCATGCGGGAACCCGGCCAAGACGCGCGATCTCTTCCATGCGCACGACCCGGTCGAAGCGCGCGGCGAGGCGTGGATCATGGCTCACCATCAGCAGCGAGGTCCCGTTTGAGGCGGTCTGCGTGAAGAGAAGGTCGAGGAAGGCATCCTGGCTCGTGGCGTCGAGCGCCGAGGTCGGCTCGTCGGCGACGATCAGCGGAGGTTGCCCGATCAGGGCGCGCGCCACTGCTACACGCTGCTGCTGGCCCACGCTGAGGCGGTCGGCGCGGGCGTCGAACGCCTCTGGCGGCAGGCCGAGAGCCTTGCAGAGGCCGCGCGCCGTTGCCTTCGCCGCTCCCGCGCGTTTGCGTCGCTGTGGTGCGAAGCTGAGCGGCAGCAGGATGTTGTCGGCGACTGTCCCGAAGGGCAGCAGGTTGAATTGCTGGAAGATCACGCCGATCTGCTCGGCCCGGAAGCGATCGCGCCTGCTGCCGGAAAGGTCGGACAGGTTCTGGCCCGCTATCTCGATGCGGCCCTTGTCCGGCACGATGGTGCCGCAGATCAGCGACAAAAGCGTGGATTTGCCCGACCCGCTTTCACCGAGCAGAAGTACCGCTTCACCGGCTCCGACCTGAAACGCCGGGACCGAGACGGAGAAACCACCCCGCCCCGGCCAGCGGAAGCTGACATCCAGTACCTGGAGGGTTGGGCTTGTCACCTCAGAACAGGTTTTTCAGGTCCAGAAGCGGCGCGTCGCGAACAACCTCGAAAGCCTGCGCGCCTGCGGCGGTCGCAATCTGCACTTCGAGTTCACGGGCGTTCTCGAACGCTGCGAAATAGGTGAACTCGATTTCCGTCAGTTCAGCCGGTTCTGCACAGTTCAGGGTGTATTCCGCATGAAACTCGGTATGGCCCGCGCCTTCGTCATGGGACGCGTGCTCCTTGTCATGATCGGCGTGCTCTGCTTTCTCGGCATGATCGTGGTCGTGATCCTCATGCTCTTTTTCTTCCGCGTTTTCGTGAGCCTCTTCATGGTCGTCGTGCGAAGCCTCGGTCTCAAGTTCGGCGCTTGCGGAGGTCACCGAACACCCCGCTGCTGCGGGCAGAACGAAAAGGTCGAGCGGCCGGGACAGGGTCGCAATCGCGGCATTGACCGCCGCGCGGTCCTCTTCGCTTTCAGCGGCGTACTCAAAGCCCACGATGTCGGCACCGGGCGCTTCGAAAGCCATGACCACGGTTGTACCGTCCACGGCGATGTCGAGGGTGCCGACGCCATGCTCATGCGCGTCCAATTGTCGGGTTTCTGCAACGGCTGCCGTGCTGCCCAACAGTGCAAGAAACAGCGATATATATCTTCCAGACATTGTTTTCTCCCTTGATCGTTTGCACCGCGCAACAGTGCCGCCCAGACGGAGCTTACTGCAAGCCATCCGAATTCTGTAATGATATATCATTCATTTGGTGGTTTCCAGAGGTGGCGGCGCAGAAGAATGCTGTTCTTGCGTCAAGACATAGGAAAGGAGAGCGCAACGCCTTGCAAGCTGCGAGGCTTCAGCGTCAACGAGGTCTTTGGAAATCGCGGGCATTTCCCCAAGAAGTTCATGCCGGTGCAATTGTGGCCCCAAAGAAAACCGCCAACCGCCGGTCGCGCTCTCATGCGAGCAGCAGAACCGCTCCGCGTCGGGCTTGCAGGAGGCGATGCTTTTCGGCCTCCAGTTCCAGATGGGCTGCCATCATCCGCTGCAACGCACGGTCCCGCGCGAGATATAGCCTGCGCAGTCGGGATCTCGGCGCGCCGAGACGCCAGTAGCCGTGCCCGACTACGTCGGAGACCAGTTCGGAGGCGGCGCGAAGAGCCTCGCCCCAGGCGCGGTCTGCTTCCATGTAGCGCGCGTAGCAGGCGATGTAGAGTTTGCGGCGTGTTGCCAGTCGGGTATTCATCGTTTCCTCGCTCCCCCTGAGTCCCTGATGAATTGAGGAAAGTATAACAAAGTCTGCAGGCTTTGTCCTGCCGTCTGCGCAGGTGTCCGGCGCGGTGCGCAAACCGGGTCGTCGCATTGGTTTGACAAGGATCAAAGCCGCCCCATCCAGCCTGCTCTAGGCTGCGTTGCAACCAATCAGGGAGTGACCGATGACCCGCGCAACACAGAAATCCGCTCAAGCGCCCTCCGGCAAGACCACAGCTCAGATGCAGCAACCGACAGAAGCAGGCGTATTGACCGAACCGTGGGCGCATCTGGTGCAGGCGCTGGGCGACATGAGTTCAGAAATGGCACAGTTCATCGCAAAGCGCATCGACGAGGCCATGAAGGTCCAGCAGGACCTCATGCACTGCAGGAGCATTGCCGACATACGCCATGTTCAATTGAGCTTCTTCGAGGAAGCGTTCAAGCAGTATCAGGGAGGCGTCGTGCGCATGTTCGACATCGGCACGCATGCTTTGCAAGAGCGCCCCTCCGACTAGGCAGGACGCGTCGCGGACAGGAACTTTCGCTTGCGAATCGCGGTTGCAACCGCAGGATGCCTTGATGTCGGGCCTTCGTTCGAGCGGTACAGGGAGCAGTGACCGATCATGGCACCAAAAGACCATTATGCCGCGCTTGGGGTGAACCGGGACGCCTCGCAGGAGGAGATCAAGCGGGCATTCCGCAAGCTCGCGCGCAAGTATCATCCGGATGTGGCAGCCGGCGCCGAGGCCGAGGCCCGTTTCAAGGAGATCAACGCCGCCTATGACGTACTGAAGGACCCCGAAAAGCGCGCAGCCTACGACACTCCTGAGCCACAGCCAGATCCCCGGCCGGGCGGGGCGCGCGGCCCCCGCGACTGGGAGAGCGGTTTCGGCTTCGCGCATCCGGGCGCGGGGTTCGATGATCGCTTCGGCGACGGCTTTGAAGCGTTTTTCCGGGAGACTGCTGGACGGCAAGGGCCGCGCGCCGACAACCGCGGGACGGATCAGCACGCGCGGATTACCCTGCGTCTTGAAGATGCTTTCACCGGCGCCCGGCAGACGCTGAAGTTCCGCAGCCCGAAACTCGGACCCGACGGCAGCGTGCAATGGGTTGAAAAGGACATGAGCGTCAGCATCCCGAAGGGCGTCGCCGAAGGGCAGAACATCCGTCTCAAGGGGCAGGGGATGGAAGCTTTCCCCGGGGGACCTGCTGGCGATCTTTACCTCGAGGTGACCTTCGCGCCGCACCCGGTCTACCGGCCGGAGGGGCGCGATCTGCATATGGAGTTGCCGGTTGCCCCCTGGGAGGCGGCACTCGGGCGCAAGATCGTCTTGCCGACCCCCGACGGCAAGGTGGACCTCAGGATTCCGCGCAACGCTCGTAGTGGCCAGAAACTGCGCCTCAAGGGCAAGGGGCTGCCAGGCACGCCGCCCGGCGACATCTACGCCACGCTGAAGATCGTGAATCCCAAGGCGGATACGCAGGAGGCGCAGGACTTCTTCGAAACCATGGCGCGCAAGATGGCCTTCGATCCGCGCGCGCATCTGGGAGGGTGAGAACATGGCGGTCGAACAAACATCGGTGGAACTGGTCGAGACCATGACCCTGCACGAACTCTGCGTCTTTTGCGGGGCGGAGGAAACCTGGGTTGTGGAACTCGTTTCCCATGGCATTCTGGACCCCGACGGTTTTGCCCGCGAGAACTGGCGATTCCGCGGGATCAACATTACCCGCGCCAAGAAGGCGAGACGCCTGCAGCGCGATCTGGGCATCAACACCCCCGGGATCGCCATGGTTCTCGATCTTCTCGATGAGCGTGACAGGCTGCTGCGCCGCGCGGGCATGGCTTCGGAGGATTAGGCATGTGCCGAAGCCTCGAGACCACGGTCGGGCCCAGAGTTTTCGGAGCCGTGGCAACTCTTTGACCGTCCGGCTCGGCAATCTGCCCGCTCTCATTTCAAAGGGATGGGACGGTCGCGGCTCGCCGTCCGAGCAGTAACCGAGAAGTGCAAATCCACTGGCAATCAGGTTTTCCGCACATCGCACGCCCACCGCTCGGGATGACTCTCTCGATCTTTCCCCTGCCGATCGCCCCGCAGCCGCACCTGATCTGAAATTATTTGACAGCACCGGCGGCGTCCTTGCACATTGCGCCCGGGCAGGGTCTGCGGCCTGTTCCTTTGACCGGCACGCGGGGGGTGAGATGGGATACGCCAAGACCGCAATGCTGATGGCGGCGATGACCGCGCTCTTCATGGGCGTGGGCTATCTGCTCGGCGGTTCGGGCGGTGCCCTGATCGCGCTGATTTTTGCAGGCGCCATGAACGCCTGGTCCTGGTGGAACTCCGACAAGATGGTCCTGCGCATGTACAACGCGCAGCCGCTGACCGCCGGAGACCGGACGGGGCTTCACGCCATGACGGGCGAGCTTGCGCGGCGCGCGGGGCTGCCGGTGCCGCAGGTCTATCTGATCGAGCAGGCGCAGCCGAACGCCTTCGCCACCGGGCGCAATCCGCAGAACGCAGCCGTGGCGGTCACCACAGGCCTGCTGCAGAGGCTGTCGCAGGAGGAAGTCGCCGGCGTGATTGCCCATGAACTCGCGCACATCAAGAACCACGACACGGCACTCATGACGGTCACCGCCACCTTTGCCGGTGCGATCTCCATGCTCGCCAATTTCGCGATGTATTTCAGTGGCTCGCGGGAGAGGATCGGGGTCCTGGGCACGCTGATGATGATGATCTTCGCACCAATGGCGGCCATGCTGATCCAGATGGCGATTTCACGCAGCCGCGAATATGAGGCCGACCGGATCGGCGCCGAGATTTGCGGCAATCCGATCTGGCTTGCAGATGCGCTGGAAGGGCTCGCGCGCAGTGCCGCGCGCATCGACAACATGACCGCGGAACGCAACCCGTCCACGGCGCATATGTTCATCATCAACCCCCTGCATGGCCAGAGGATGGACAATCTCTTTGCCACCCATCCCGCGACGGAGAACCGCGTGGCCGCCTTGCGTCGCATGGCTAAGGGGCGGGGTGGCGATGCCCGATCCGCGCCGACCGGAGCGGAAGCAGTCGGACACAGGGCCATGGGGCTGAGGCAGTCTTGGCAGGCTCTGCTCATCTTACTGCATGCACCAGAATCGCTTGGCAGCCTTCTTTCTCAACTAATGAATACGGGGCCGCCGCCCGGCCTGATCGCCTCATGTCGCATCGTTGTGCAGGAGTGCATGCCGTCAGTCACAGGGTCGCCGCAAAAGATCATTTCATCCGGAAATTACGGGTTGGCGAAGCTTGAAGGCTGATCTCTGACAGGCATCGTCGGTCACGGCGACGGGTGCATCGAGCTTGCTGCTGGCCACCTGCGAGGCATTTGCGGGCTCCGCCTAGTGCACCGGATAGGCCATCGGCGCCAGCATGCTTTGTTCCTGCACGGACCAGCCAAGGGCCGTGAGTTCCTCCCGCGCGCGCTCCGTGGCGCGGCCTGCGATATGCAAGTCGGGCGGGGTTCCCGCCTCAGAGAAAAGTCTTTCCGAAAAATTTGCGAGCGTCTGGCTCCAGCTCAGGTAATCCACCGGCGCCATGACCGCGCGCCTGCCTTCCGCGGTCTCGCCCACAACCGTTCCTTCGACGCGCAGGGCAGTGAGCGGCGTGATCATCTGGTGGTAGTTGCGCATCATGTCGAGGGTCTGCACCACGAAACGGGCCTGGCCTTCGGAGCCTGCGCTGAGCGCGAGCGGCAGCACTTCGGCACGTCCCGCAACGCCGTCCATCGCCTCCAGCGACCCGGCAAGCACGGCCTGCATGCTCAGGGGATAAAAGCTGTGGCGCAGGAAGACATCGACCTCCTCGCGGCTGGCGCCGATCTCAAGGAGCTGTGCCTCGATCGCGACCCGCAGATCGCCCGGTGCGGTGTCCCAGACCCAATCGCTGAGCCGTGCCGAAGACGACAGGATCAGCCCGCCGGGGATGATGCTGGTGATCACATTGACCCCGAGCCCGCCCGCGAAGGCGGCCCAGGTCACATCGTCGAGTTGCTGTGAGAGGACCCGGTTGGTGGTGTAGGGATCGACACCGAGTTCCTTGGCCAGCCGCCGGCGCTGCTTGTCGAAGCCCAGGATGTTGACCGCGGCCTCGCCGCCGGCTCGGGCGATGGTTTCGGTGAGGCTTGCGTCGGGAGCGCTCGGCGCCGCCCCGGAGCCGCCGGGCAGGTTCGACACCTGATCAGGATCGACGCCGGGCAGCTTGCCCTCCCGGACATCGCCGAGCTTCTGCAATCCGGTCTTGAGGGTGCGCCCGGTGCGGTTGAAGAAACGGCCAACGCCCTCGGGGACGCCCTTCAGCGTCTCCTTGGGGTTCTCGGCCAGTTGCCGCAGGTTGCCGGCCGTGTCCCGGGCGGTGTCGGCGGCGGCATCCTTGAAGCGGTCGTCATCCGCCAGAAGCTGCAAGGCGGCGAGGGCGCGGATCTCGTCGAGCCGTGCGTCCAGCATCCCCGGTCCCGAGGCGACGAAGTCACCGAAAGGCGAGGAGATGGTCACCTGCGCCATGAATCCGTCGGTGGGCACGCTTGCCGCGATCTCGTATTGCGCGCCGGTCAGGGGGATCTCCCCGACGATTTCTTGTGCCTCCAGAACGGGAGGGGCTTCCGGTTCCGTCGCAAGCGCCGCCAGAGGGGCCGCGAGCAAAAGGGCGGCAAGGGCATAACGGATGTGAAACCGGGACTCTCTTTTAGGCACGTCTTGTTTCCTCACAATTGTCCGGGCGGCTACGCGGACTGGCCGCCAAAGCGCATGGTGAGGGCAGGGTGATCTGGCTGTCAATGCCCCCTCGGTTCCTGCCACCAGTTCTCAGAATACCGACCATCCCATTTCGCGGCTCAATTCCTCGATGGCCGCCAGCGCCAGCCGCGAATTGCCCTTGTCATCGAGCCCGGGGCACCATGCCGCGATGGCCGCGATGCCGGGCGCTATGGCCAGAATACCGCCACCGACACCGCTCTTGCAGGGCAGGCCGATGCGGAAGGCAACCTCGCCGGAGGCATCATAGCAGCCGCAGGTCATCATGAGCGCGTTGATCCTGCGGGCCCGTTCCGGCGTCACGGCGGCATGGTCGGCGGCGGCGCCTTGGCCACCGGCGGCGAGAAACCGGCCCGCCATGGCAAGCTGCCGGCAGGACATGGCGATGCTGCACTGCCGGAAATAGATTTTCACCACCTCCGGCACCTCGCCTTCCAGATTGCCCTCGGCCTGCATGAAATAGGCAAGGGCGCGGTTGCGATGCCCGGTCGCGACTTCGGACTGGAAGACCGCCTCGTCCACCGTGATCGAGGGATCTTCGGCAAGGTAGCGGCACAGGTCGAGCACGGGTTCTTCTGGATCGCCCGGCTTGGCATTGCCGAGGATCACGTCGGCGACGACGATCGCACCGGGGTTGATGAAGGGATTGCGCGGCTTGCCCCGCTCGCTTTCGAGCTGGACGATGGAGTTGAAGGGATCGCCCGAAGGCTCACGCCCGACACGGCGCCAGAGCGTGGCGCCAACCCGTTCCAGCGCCACCGTCAGGCCGAAGACCTTGGAGATGCTCTGGATCGAGAAAGCCACCTCGGCGTCGCCTGCAAGCAACGGCGCCCCCTGTAGCGGGGCCACTGCAATTCCGAAATGGTTCAGCGAGACGTCGGCCAGTTCCGGGATGTAATCCGCCACATCCCCACGTTCGGCCTCGCCGGCATAGCGGGTCGCGATGCCGTCCAGAACCGACTTAAGCTTTTCGAGGTCAGGCGCGTTCGGCATGGGGGTCTTCCGTCCAGATCGATGGGTTTATGCCGTTCTTGGGACCTTCGAAATCAGACAGGACGAACGTCGGTTCCTTGCCTTGCCGCCGCTGGCCGAAATAGTCCTGCGTCAGACGGTAGACCGTGCCGGACAGCAGCAGGATCGCCGTGAGGTTGATCACCGCCATGAGCCCCATCGCGGCATCGGCGAAGTTGAAGACCGTGGTCACGGTCTGACCGGCGCCCCAGACCACCATTGCAAGGCAGGCCGAGCGCAGGATGGTCAGCGCGAGTTTGCCTTCCAGCCCGAGGAAGGTCAGCGCGTTTTCGGCATAGGAGTAATTGCCGAGGATCGAGGTGAAGGCGAAGAAGATGATGGCGATGGAAATGAAATAGCTTCCGATCCATCCGAGGTGCTCGTCGAGCGCGTTCTGGGTCAGTTGCATGCCCGTGACGCCTTCCTGACCGAGCGCGCCGGACAGAAGGATCATCAGGGCGGTTGCGGTGCAGACGAGGATGGTGTCGATGAAACAGCCGAAAGCCTGCACCAGCCCCTGGCTTGAGGGATGATGCGGCGAGGGCGTGGCGACGGCGGCAATGTTCGGAGCCGAGCCCATGCCCGCCTCGTTGGAAAACAGCCCGCGCTTGATCCCGTTCAGCGCCGCGGCCATAACCCCGCCCGCCACGCCGCCGGCGGCCTCCTGCAGGCCGAGCGCGCTCGAGACGATCAGCCACAGCATGCCCGGCACTTCGGTGATGTTCAGCGCCATGATGACGACCGCAAGAAGAAGGTAGGTGCCGGCCATGAAAGGCACGAGGATCTCGGCGACGCGAGCGATGGATTTGATCCCGCCGAAGATCACGATGGCGGCCACCAAGGCAACGACGCCACCCACCATGAACTTGTTGAACCCGAAGGAGCCCGCAAGCGCCTCCGCGATGGAATTCGACTGCACTGCAACGAAGATCAGCCCGAAACTCAGGATGAGGCAGACGGAAAACACCGCCCCGGCCCAAGGCGCATTTAGCCCCTTCGAGATGTAAAAGGCGGGGCCGCCGCGATAGTCACCGCTTTTGGTCGTCACCTTGTAAAGCTGCGCCAGCGTGCTTTCGGAATAGGCCGTGGCCATGCCAACAAGGGCCACCATCCACATCCAGAAGATCGCACCCGGTCCGCCGAGCGTCAGCGCCACGGCCACGCCCGCGAGGTTGCCGGTGCCGACGCGGGATGCGAGGCTGACGGTCAGGGCCTGAAACGGCGTGATTCCGCGCTTGTCGGTGCTTGGTGCGGAAGTGATCACCCGCAGCATCTCGCCGAAATGGCGGAACTGCGGCGCACCCAAGCGCAGGGTGAAGAAAAGGCCCGCTCCGAGCAGCCCGTAGATCAGGACGTAATTCCAGAGGATCCCGTTAAGGCCGTCAATCAAGGCATTCATAATGCTGTCCCTTTGAAAATATAGCGCCCGGCGCGTATTTTCCTTTTCTCGGACAGACTTCACGTTGTGTCACGCATATTTTATCGCGTGGCACGTGATTTTCCAAACGCACACAATTGGTGAGTGTCTTCGCCTGACCTTATCGTTGTCGAAGAAAACCGACCGCATCCCGTTGCGGCAAACTGTGTGGCCTGCCGCAGTGGCTCCGGCACCCGGGCGACAGCGCCGCCCGGGTGCCGGAGGCCTACCCGAGAACGGATTTGACCGCCTTTTGCGTGGCCGCGACCACTGTGTCCGCCTCTTCCCGCGTGAGGCAGAAAGGCGGGGCGAAACCCAGAATGTCGGATTGCGGCATTGCCCGGGCGATCACCTTGTGCTGATCCATCATTGCAGCCGACACCCGCGCCACCGCCTTGTCGGCAGGGTCGAAGTAGATCTGCTTTTCCTTGTCCTTGATCAGTTCGACCGCAGCCAGCATCCCTTCGCCGCGCACCTCGCCCACATGCGGATGATCGCCCAGGGCTTCCGCCAGCGATTGCCTCAGGTAGCTGCCCACGGACTGCACATTTTCGATCAGTTTCAGATCATCGAGGAGCTTGAGGTTGGCAACACCCGCCGCCGCCCCGATGGGATGCGCAGAATAGGTCCAGCCGTGGCCGAGCGGGCCGTTCTCATCGGTGCCGCGCTCCAGCACCTTCCAGACCCGGTCGCTGACGATGGACCCTGAAAGCGGCGCATAGGCGGAGGTCAGCCCCTTGGCGATAGTGATGAAATCCGCCTCGAGTCCATAATGATCCGACCCGAACATGGTGCCAAGGCGCCCGAAGCCGGTCACCACCTCGTCCACCACCAGCAGGATGTCATGCTTGCGCAGCACGCCTTGAATGGCCTGCCAGTAGCCTTCGGGCGGCGGGACGATGCCGCCGGTGCCGAGCACGGGCTCCCCGATGAAGGCCGCGATGGTGTCTGCGCCTTCGCGCGCGATCAGCGCTTCGAGGTCCGCGACGCAGGAGGCGACGTAATCGGCCTCGGACTGCGCCCGGTCAGCGCGGCGGTAGTAGAAGGGGGCCGTTGTGTGCAGCACCTGCGCCAAGGGCAGGTCGAACTTCTTGTGGAAGTAATCCAGACCCGTGAGCGAGCCCGTGACCAGCCCGGAGCCGTGATAGCCGCGCCAGCGCGAGATGATCTTCTTCTTTTCCGGCCGGCCGAGGATGTTGTTGTAGTACCAGATCAGCTTGACGTTGGTTTCATTGGCGTCCGAGCCGCTGAGGCCGAAATAGACCTTCGACATGTTCGCCGGTGCGCGCTCGAGGACCATTTTTGCCAGCGTGATGCTCGCCTCGGTGCCATGGCCCATGTAGGCGTGATAATAGGCCAGTTCGCGGGCCTGATCGGCGATGGCATCGGCGATCTCCTGCCGCCCGTAGCCCACGTTGACGCAGTAAAGCCCGGCGAAGGCATCGAGAAACCGGTTGCCGTCGCGGTCCTCGATATGGGAGCCGGCAGCGGTGCGGATCACCCGCGTCGGGCTTTCGCCGCGCGCGTGCTGCGCCAGATGGGTGGAGGGGTGGAAGAAGTTTTCCCGGTCCCACTGATCGAGTTTGTCGTTTCTGAGCATGGTTTGCACTCCTTTATTTTCTTCTGTGTCCGACCGGCCGCCGTTGTCAGGGCAGGGCGGTTTCCACACGCTGTCCGATGACCGCCGTGCAGTCCCCGCTTTGGATCAGGCCGGGGAAATGGCGGCTGATGAGCAGGCCTCCGGTTCTGGCGCGGCACTCGAAGGGGGCCACGCCGGTGCGGTCGAGCGGCCAGATGCGCGCCACCACATCGCCTTTCTGCACGCGCTCGCCAAGGTCGATCATCGGTTCGTGCAGCCCGTCCCTGTCGCTGATCACGAAGCAGTCGTCATCTGGCATCTCCAGCCGGATCGTCGGATCGACCTGCATCTGACCCTTGAGGATGCCCGCATGGATAAGCACATTGCGCAGCCCTTTTTTCGCGATGGCGATGGACCGCGCGGTGGAGGAGCCGCCCCCGCCAAGTTCGGTGGAGACCAGCACCTTGCCCATCTCCTCCACCGCCGTGTCGTACATGCCGACGCTGTCCAGTTCCAGAAGCTGCACGGAGTAGGGGGCATTGAAGGCCTCCATCGCGGCGAAACAGGCGGCCTCATTGGCCTTGTCGTCCTGGAAATGCGCGGCGGCGAAGGGCACGAAGTCGAGCGTCTTGCCACCCGAATGGAAATCGACCGCGAGATCGGCCATGGGAAGCAGCACGCGCTGGAAATAGTCGGCGATCTTTTCGGTGGGCGTGCCGTCGGGGCGCCCGGGAAACGACCGGTTGAGGTTGCCTCGGTCGATGGGCGAGGTGCGCCGCCCGGCCCGGAAAGCAGGGTAGTTGAAGGCCGGCACGACGATCACCCGTCCGGTCACATCATCGGCGCGCAGCGACAGGCACAGATCGTGCAGGGCGATCGGCCCTTCGTATTCGTCCCCGTGGTTGGCACCGGTCAGCAGCGCTGTCGGCCCCTCGCCGTTCCTGATCACCGTGAGCGGGATCATGATCGCACCCCAGGCGCTGTCGTCCCGACTGTAGGGCAGGCGCAGGAAGCCGTGCCGCACCCCGTCCTGATCCAGCGGGATCGTCGGTGTGATCGGGGAGGGCCTGTCCGTGCTCACGCCTTCACGACCATCTTGCGCGGCACATCGGCGAGGCACTCGGGGCCGCCTTGCCCGATGCGGATGCTTTCGGTGATCTCGAAGCCCCAGTCCTCCATCCAGAGGCCGGTCATGAAGTGGAAGGTCATGTTTTCCTCAAGGACCGTCTTGTCGCCGGGCCGCAGGGACATTGTGCGCTCGCCCCAGTCGGGCGGGTAGCTGAGGCCGATGGGATAGCCGGTGCGGTTGTCCTTGGTGATGCCGTATTTCTTCAGGACTCCGAAAAAGGCATGGGCGATATCCTCGCAGGTATTGCCGACCTTGGCGGCCTCGAGCCCGGCCTCCATGCCTTCCAGAACGGCTTTTTCGGCATCAAGGAAGGTCTGCGTCGGTTTTCCGAGAAAAATCGTGCGAGACAGCGGGCAGTGATACCGGTGATAGACGCCGGCGATCTCGAAAAACGTGCCTTCGCCGGACTTCATCGGGGCGTCGTCCCAGGTCAGATGTGGTGCCGCGGCATCCGAGCCCGACGGCAGGAGCGGCACGATGGCAGGGTAATCGCCGCCTGCGCCGAGATCAGGGTCATAGCGCAGGGCGGCATCGTAGATTTCCGCCACAAGGTCACATTTGCGGATGCCCGGTTCGATCTTTTCCGCGATGCGCGCGTGCATCCGACCGACGATCCGGCCCGCCGTGCGCATATAGGCCAGTTCGGTCTCCGATTTGACGGCTCTTTGCCAGTTCACCAGCGCCGTGGCGTCCGTGAACGCAGCCTCCGGCAGATGCGACTGGAGCGAAGCGAAAGCCGCCGCCGAGAACCAGTAGTTGTCCATCTCGACGCCGATCCGCCCCTTGCCGATCCTGCGGTCCTTGAGTTGCGCGCTCAGATAATCCATCGGGTGGCGTTCGGTCGACTGCACGTAGTGGTCCGGGTAGCCGATGATGTTCTGGGGCCGCATGAAGCAGGTGCGCAGCGCTCCGTTGGCGTCCTGCGAGCGGCCAAACCAGTAGGGCTCGCCCTCGAGCGTCAGAATGACCGCCTGATGCACATAGAAGGACCAGCCGTCGTAGCCGGTCAGCCAGTTCATGTTGCTGGGATCCGAGACCAGCAGCAGGTCGAGCCCGCGGCGCTGCATCTCCTCGCGGGTTCTCCCGATGCGGCCCGCGAATTCGTCACGGCTGAAATTGAGTTTCGGCTCTGGCATGATGCGCCTCGCAGGTCAGGTCGGAAACCCGAACCTTCGGCGCGATGCCGGGTCCGGTCGGCACCACTCTGTCCTGTTTCAGGGGGCCGGTCAAACCGGTCTTGCGCGGCTGGGTGCGAAGGCAAACGGCAGGCAGGATGCGCCGTTAAGGAGGGTTTTCAACAAGCGGCTGGACTCATCCGTGCAATCTTTGCATTTTGGCAACAGGTGCCGTTGCTTCGTGCCGCACACGCGGATGTGTCTGGTCGTTTACGGCAAATTTCCCATTTTCGACACAAAATCGTGTAGAACACACAAAAAGCCAAGGATTCTGAAGAGATGTTGACGCGCCGCCACTTTATCGCCACCTCTGCCGCCCTGTTCTCCGCGCCGATCGCGCAGCAGGTTTCCGCAGCGCCCGTTTCGGACAGTTCGAAATGGTCGGCCTGGGACGCGCAGGTGACGCCGGCGAATTTCGATCCCGCGACGAGCAACCCCTGGGGGTTTCATCCCCGCTTTCTGCCCCAGGTCGTCGAGGCCAACACGGGCCTCACACCGGGTGACATCCATGTCGATGCGGTGGCGCGCTACCTCTATCACATTCGTGGTGACGGCACGGCCATGCGCTACGGCGTGGCGATTGCCCGCGGCAATCTTTATGAGCCCGGCACCTACAAGATCCGCCGCAAGGCCAAGTGGCCGACCTGGACGCCGACGGCGGCCATGATCGCGCGGGATCCAGGCCTTTATGCGCAGCACGCCGACGGCATGAACGCCGGCCCGAGCAATCCGTTGGGCTCGCGGGCCTTCTATCTCTTCGTGGGCAATCGCGACACCTACCTGCGCATCCACGGCACGCCCTATCCGAAATCGATCGGGGGGCGCGCGAGCTCAGGCTGCGTGCGCATGGTCATGGCGCATATCAACGGGCTTTACGATCAGGTGTCGACGGGCGCCACCGCCTATCTTTACCCGCCGGAAAACACCGTCACCGCGCGCAGCTGACGCCTGCGCGTCAGGTCGCGGCAGGTGGCGCGGCGGGCGCGGGTGTCGCGGCTTGCGTACAGATCGGCCGACCTTCAGGCGTGCGCAGCGGCAGCAATGTCGTCTCCACCGGTCCGCTATGGCGGTAGACATAACAGCCATCGGTCGGGTTGATCTTGACCGCGCTGAGGTCCTGGTAGGGGGCCGCGAGGGCTGCTACGCTTTCGGGCAGGTTGGTAATGAACCCCGCAGAGGGGTCGGTCGTCCCACCTTGGAACTCTTCGCACCCGGCAAGTGCCAGCGTGGCGCCACTCACCATCCAGAACACGGCTTTCATATATCTTTCTCCAGGGCTTTTGTCGGCGGCAGTCGGGACTGCCTTATTGCTCTTTGCGGCAGCTTGTCCGATTTGGCGCTGGAAAACCAGCCCTCGATTCCTTTTGGTTCAGAGGCGGTCAGGAGATTTCGGTCAAGGCTGCAAGCCCCATGGATGCAAGCGTCACGAACAGCAGGATGCTGGCGCAAAGCCCCAAGGAAACAAGGATACTCAATGGCGGCGACAACGGTCGCTCGCCTTTGACGGGTGTCGTCAGAAGGGCACGGTATGCGCAGTAGGCGCCGGGCAGCAGGGCATAGAGATAACTGCCTGAAATGTTCTCGAAAGCGGCGGAGCGCAGGAGGGTCGGCCCGACGACCTCGAGTGCCGTGCGGGCGTCGCCACCGAATGAGCCGAAGAGCCTTGCCGAGCCCACGTAGACCAGAGCGTGTACCCCGACGAAGATGCCGCTGCGAAGCAGGGCGTCCCCCAACAAGGCTGGTGCTCCGGTGGCCTTGCCCTTTGAGAGGCGCAATCCGGTGGTGAGAAAGCCCACGTAATTCACCGCGAAAACGACCAGCACGCCGTTTGTGATCACCTGTCGCGCGAAGCGGACGAGAGCTTCGGGACTACCGGCGAGCAAGGTCGCAAAACCGGGTGTTGAGATGACGAAGAGTGCCAGAAACGGCAGCAGGCTCAGGCTGCTGAAAACCAGGACCCGCCAGATGAAGCGATGTGCGGGCAGGGCGGTGTCGAACATCTTTCGCATGAAGCAGACCTGCCTTCGGTCAGTGGTGGTGGGCGCCGCGGGCGCTTGTGAGGCCCTGCCGGATCAGCGGAGCATAGCAGGGTGCTTGCCGCTTCTCCATCTATGGCGGCCGGTGGCTCTTGCGCGATGCAATGCGACCGATCGGATTTGGCAGGACAGTTCCAGCGCATGCGCCTTTGTCGCGGCGCAGCTTTGTCCCTTGCGGCCCCATGTCGCCACATTGCAGTTGCGGAACCTCTTGAGCTTCCAGTAACTGGAAGCCTTATACTCCTGTCGAAACTGAAAGAAAACAGAGCCATGACCAATTCGATTCCCGCGCGTCTCCATATCGAGGGTATGCATTGCGCTTCCTGCACGGGTCGCGTCGAGCGCGCCTTGCGGCAGGTGCCCGGGATCGACGCTGTCGCGGTGAACCTCGCCGCCGAAACCGCGCAGTTCGGCGCGCAGGACGCGGATGCCCTGTCACGCGCGGCGGAGGCGCTGACAGCACTCGGCTACCCCGCCCGCACGGGCAGGGCGGTTCTGACCATCGCGGCGATGCACTGCGCCTCCTGCGTAGGCCGCGTCGAAAAGGCGCTGAAGGCGGTGCCGGGCGTGCTGGAGGCATCGGTCAATCTGGCGGCGGAGACAGCGACGATTTCCTACCTCGAGGGCGTGACCGACGCATCCGCACTGGCGGCGGCCAGCACCAGCGCAGGTTACGCCGCCGAAATCAGGGCAGCGGAAGACAGCGTCTCGCGGGTCGACCGAAAAGCCGGTGAGGCGCGCGTGCAAAAGCGGCGCATGCTCACCGCCGCCGCGCTGGCGCTGCCGGTCTTCGTGCTGGAGATGGGCGCTCATATGATCCCGGGCTTCCATCACCTGATTGCGAACACCATCGGGATACAGACCTCCTGGCTCATCCAGTTTGTGCTTGCCACGCTGGTGCTCTTCGGACCGGGACGTGCCTTCTTCACGGTTGGGATCCGTGCGCTGCTGCGCGGCGCGCCGGACATGAACAGCCTTGTGGCTCTCGGCACCGGGGCCGCCTGGAGCTATTCGGTTGCGGCGACCTTTCTGCCCACGCTTTTGCCCCAAGGCCTGCGCGCGGTCTATTTCGAAGCGGCGGCCGTCATCGTGGTCTTGATCCTGCTCGGGCGCTGGCTCGAGGCGCGTGCCAAGGGACGGACGGGTGCGGCGATCGAGCGCTTGCTCGGGCTTCAGGTCCGCACCGCCCGGGTCCTTTCGGAGGGTACGGCGAAGGAGGTGGCCATCGACGCCCTGAAGGTGGGCGATCTTGTCCTCGTGCGGCCCGGCGAGCGGATAGCGGTCGATGGGGAAGTCACCGAAGGCAGCAGCAATGTCGATGAGAGCATGATCACCGGTGAGCCGATGCCCGTGGCAAAGGCGCAGGGCACGATGCTGACGGGGGGCACGGTCAATGGCACCGGCAGCCTGACCTTTCGCGCCACGCGCGTGGGCGCCGATACGACGCTGGCGCAGATCATCCGGATGGTGGAGGACGCCCAGAGCGCGCGGCTTCCCATCCAGGGGGTCGTGGACCGGATCACGCTGTGGTTCGTGCCTGCAGTTCTGGCGGCGGCCCTGCTGACGGTCGCGGTCTGGCTGATCGCGGGGCCGGATCCGGCACTCACGCTTGCGCTGGTGGCCGGGGTGTCCGTCCTCATCATCGCCTGCCCCTGCGCCATGGGTCTTGCCACGCCCACGTCGATCATGGTCGGCACCGGGCGCGCCGCCGAGATGGGCGTGCTTTTCCGCAAGGGGGATGCCTTGCAGGCCTTGAGCGAGGTGGCGGTGATCGCCCTCGACAAGACCGGCACGCTCACCGAAGGCAAGCCGGTCCTGACGGATTTGCACCTTGCCCCGGGTTTCGATCGCGCTGATGTGTTGCGGATCGTGGGTGCGGTGGAGGCGCAGTCCGAGCATCCGATTGCAGAAGCCATCGTGGCGGCGGCGCGCGCCGAGGGGCTGGCATTTCCGGACGTGGCGGACTTCACCTCGCGCACCGGGTTCGGCGTGACGGCCCGCGTCGATGGCAAGGCAGTACTGGTGGGTGCGGAGCGGTTGATGGAAAGCGAAAACATCGACACCGGGCCACTTCGCAAGATCGAGGGCGATCTGGCGCGGCGTGGGCGAACGGCGCTTTTCGCGGCAGTGGGCGGCAAGCTCGCTGCGGTGATCGCGGTCGCGGACCCGGTGAAACCGTCCAGCGCCGAGGCCGTCGCCGCCCTTCGCGCGCGGGGGCTGACCGTCGCCATGATCACGGGCGATAAGGCCGAAACCGCGCAGGCCATCGCGCGCGAGATCGGGATCGAGCAGGTCATCGCGGGCGTGCTGCCGGAGGGCAAGGTCGCGGCACTCGACAGGCTGCGCGCAGGCGGGCGGAAACTGGCTTTCGTCGGCGATGGGATCAACGATGCCCCGGCGCTGGCCCATGCGGAAGTGGGCATCGCCATCGGCACCGGCACCGATGTCGCCATCGAAAGCGCCGACGTGGTTCTGATGTCCGGCGATCTGCGCGGGGTGGTCAACGCCATCGACGTCTCGCAGGCGACGATGCGCAACATCCGGCAGAACCTGGTCTGGGCCTTCGGCTATAACACGGCGCTGATCCCGGTGGCCGCTGGCGTGCTTTATCCCGCCTTCGGGCTCTTGTTGTCGCCGGTCTTCGCCGCCGGTGCCATGGCGCTCTCCTCGGTCTCGGTGCTTGGCAATGCGCTGCGCTTGCGACGTCTGACCCCGGCGCTCGGGCAAACCGACGCCCTTGCCGCCGTTCCTTCGCAGCCAGCGGAATAGGAGATCTCCATGAACATCGGTGAAGTCGCCCGCCGCTCCGGCCTGCCGTCCAAGACAATCCGCTACTATGAGGACATCGGCCTGATCCACCCGTTGCGCAGCGACAACGGCTACCGCGCCTTTCAGGAGAAGGACCTGCACAAGCTGGCCTTTCTGGGCCGCGCCCGTACCTTGGGCTTTTCGATCGAGGATTGCCGCACGCTGCTTGCGCTCTATGAGGACGGCCACCGCGAGAGCGCGCAGGTCAAGCAGGTCGCCGAAGAGCACCTGCACCAGATCGACGACAAGATCGCGCAGTTGCAATCCATGCGCGACACGCTGTCCGAGCTTGTGGAGGCCTGCCGGGGCGATGATCGCCCGGACTGCCCCATCCTCGCCGACCTTGCGTCAAAGGTCGGAAAATGACCTGAGCCGCCCGTTGCCCTCAGGCGCGCATACGGGAATGGTCCGGATCATAGGGTCCGCTCTCGATGATGCGGGCCGCGAAAGCCTCGCCGAGGATGTCGACGCTGACTTCAGTCCCCGGCGCGGCGAAGGCGGGGTCCATGAAGGCATAGGCGAGGTTCAATCCGGTCCGGTGGCCCCAGTCTGCGGAACTCACCGTGCCGATGATCTTGCCGCCGGTCCGGACCGAAGCACCGCCGCGGGCCGGTGCATGCCGCGCATCGATGGCGAGGCTGACAAGCTTGCGGCCCGGTCCGGCTTCTTTCCGCTTCAGGAGGGCCTCCTTGCCGATGAAATCCTTGTCGAGTTTCACGAAGCGGTCGAGCCCGGTCTCGAAAGGGTCGAATTCGGTCAGGATATCGGCCTTCCAGTGCAGGAAGCCCTTCTCCATCCGCATCGATTCAACCGCGCGCGAGCCGAAGAGCCGGAGGCCATGTGCCTCACCGGCCTTGCGCAGGGCAAGGTAGGCCGCATGGAGGTTTTCGTTCGGGATGTGGATCTCGTAGGCCAACTCGCCCGAAAAACTCACGCCAAGCACGGTTGCCGGCGCGATCCCGATGTATGCCTCGCGGAGCGACAGCCATGGAAAGGCTTCTTTTGACCAGTCGCCCCGTGCGGCGGACGACAGGACGTCACGGGCGTGCGGACCTGCGAGGACAAGAATTGTCTGCGCATTGGTGAGCGAGCGGATCGTCACGTCTTCGTCGGGCCGCAGATTGGCGCGGAGCCAGTCCATGTCGTGGTATTCGGAGGCAGCGGCGGATCCGTACCAGACACGGTTCGGCCCGCGGTGCGACGCAGGGATGTTGGCGATCGTCGCTTCGGCTTTCAGCATGCCATGATCGTTCAGCAGATAGCCCAGACCGACACGGCCCCAGCGCTTCGGCACCGTGCCGCAGATCATCCTGTCGAGAAAGCTGTGCACATCCGCGCCGGTCAACTCGAACCGATTGAAGCCGGAGACTTCGGTCAAACCAACGCCGGTGCTGATGGCCCGGACTTCCTCGGCCACGACGTCATGGACCTCGTTGAAACGAAACCCGAGCGTTTCATGGAAATCAGGGGCTGGCTTTATGTAGTCGACCCGTTCCCAGCCATTCACCGTGCCGAATTCCGCACCTTCCGCAGCCAGCACAGGCGTGAGCGGCGTCGTCTTCATCGGACGCCCGGCGGGCCGGTGTTCATGGGGGAAGTGGAAGCGGAACTCGTTGCGGTAGTCTTCGATGGCCTTGATCGCCGTCAACTCGACCGTCGCATGACCGGTGAAGCGGCGCGGATCGATCACCCAAGTGTCATATTGCGCCTCGCCATGCACGATTTGCTGCGCCAGAAGCCAGCCATGCCCGCCGCCTTCGCCCAAGCCTGCGCGCAGGCCGATGATGCAATAGGCGTTGCGCTTGCCGGGAATTGGCCCGACCAGCGGCGCGCCGTCGATGGTATAAGTGATCGGGCCGTTCACGACCTCGCGAATGCCGGTCTCCATCAGCGCGGGCATGCGGGCGAAAGCGCCTTCGAGCACATCCGTGACACGGTCCAGATCGTCCGGGCAGAGGTCGTTGGAAAACCGCGGATCGATGCCGTCCATGCCCCAGGTCCGGCAGTCCTGCTCGTAAAAGCCCAGCAGCAGACCGCCTTTCTCCTGACGGCTGTAATAGTCGCTGATCGGGCAGCGCAGGAGCGGAATGCGGCGCCCGGCCTCGACGATGGCGGGAATGTCCTCGGTCAGGAAATACTGATGTTCCATCGAAGCCACGGGGTGCTGCACGCCCATCATTGCGCCGACCTCGTTGCAGCGGTAGCCGCCGGCATTGACCACGATCTCCGCCCGCACGTCGCCTTTTTCGGTATGCACGGTCCAGCTGTGATCGGGATGTTGGGTGAGGCCCGTGACCGGCGTGTGCCGGTTCACTTCGGCGCCCGCAAGGCGGGCCCGCCGCGCCAGCGCCTGGCACAATTGCGCAGGATCGATATGTCCGTCCGTCGGGTCCCAGAGCCCGCCGAGCAGGTTCTCGGTGGAGATCAGCGGGTGACGACGCGCGCATTCCTCGGCGTCGATCACCTCGAATTCGACTCCCATCCCGGCGGCCATGGAAGTGAAATGACGGTATCCATCCATTTGCGCTTGCGTATTTGCGAGCCGGATGCCGCCGTCGCCGTAGTTGTAGCCGACCGGATACTCCGGATCGTCGCGCAACTCCTTGTAAAGGGCGATGGAGTGACTCTTTAGCCCGACCATGGTCTGGGTCATGCCGAAATTCGTCACCTGTGCCGCCGAATGCCAGGTGGTGCCGGAGGTCAACTCGTCACGCTCGATCAGCATGACATCGCTCCAGCCTTCCTGCGTCAGATGATAGAGCGCCGAGCACCCCGCAATGCCGCCGCCGATGATGACGACCCGTGCCTGATCCCGCATGTCCGCTCTCCCGATGCCCAGTTGACGTGATTTCCGCACAAGCAGATCAGAGGCTGCCATCCGATCAAGGCATTCCCATCACTTTCGATAAGATCGAAACTCTTTTCCACCATTTGCCAAAGGGCTCAGGGCTTTCCCACTGGCTGGGCCTCCGCTGGAAGTAGCCGGAAAGACGTCATCAGCCAAGGGTGCGTCGCTCCGATCGGATCAATAATACTGCGCCGGATGGTCTGCCGCAACAGGGCGGCGATTGCAGCCGTGGTCCTGTCGTCCAGACCACCTTGCGACATGAGCGATATCCGACGTGCGAAAGCAGGCAGGGGCAGGGGGCCGATCTGCACCTGTCTGGCGTATTGCTCGGCGCGCACGAAGCCCAGTGGCGTGATGATCGCCCAACCGTCACCATTGGCGATGACGGCCATGATCGACTGCACGCTGTCGAAGGTCGTGCGATCGGGCAGATTGATGCGGTTGCGCGCCAGATGCGTCTCGATCTGCCTGCCGATCAGATGCGCCTTGTTGAAACGCAGGAATTGCAGGTCCGATCCGCCTTCAAGCAAATCGTGCGCGCCGATATCGGCCCCTGGCGGATAGGCCAGAACAAAGGGGTCCGCCAGCAGCGGTGTGCAGGCGATGTCTGGTACGGATGACGCGGGTTCTGCGGCGATTGCCAGATCGAGGTGGCCCTGGCGCAGCAACTCCGGGGCTTCGTGGCTGAGTACATGGCTGATTGCGAGGCGGGCCGCTGGCATCTTGCCTGCCAAGAGCGCCGCGAGGTGAGGCGCCACGTTGTTCTCGAAATCCTCCACGATGCCGATGCGGAGGGACCGCTTGCCCAGCAGCCCGCCGATGGAGGTCTCGCTCACGGCCTGGCGCAGGTGGTGCAGCCCATTCGACAGGTGGTGCAGCGCCGCTCGCCCCTCGCGCGTCAGACGAAAGGGGCGCGCGCTGCGGTCAAGCAGGACCGCGCCCAGTTCCGCCTCCAGCCGTGCCACGTGATGCGACACAGAGGAGATCGACAACCCCATCTCGCGCGCGGCGGCCTGCATGGAGCCGGTCCGGGCAACGCGTTCGAAGGCTTCCAGAGCCTGGAGCGGGAGGCGTGGGAGCGGCACGGCGGGCCTTTCTGCCAGTTTCGCGTAAAACGGAACTCTGGCGTGGTCCCGGACCCATGTCAATTTGCCGTTACGGCGTCCCGGGCCTTGAAACCGCCTTCCCTGCGCGCCTCTCCGCGGCAAATGCCCGTGTCGCAGGCGCCAAGCCAAGGCCGGTGCGGGTGATCCGCAAAGGGCATCCGGATCAGAGGCCCGAAACTGGCATTACAACAATTCCTTTCGATTGACCGCCCCACCGAATAGGCTTGCGGCATCACCCGCAAATGCAGGATTGGCCCGACGCCCGGGCGCATGCTTGCCCGAGCGACCGAACCGACTGAAAGCTGTTGCCGATGACCTGGCGTTTTGGACGACCGGCGGACGAAGCGCCGCATCTCGCACCCTCCGCCCGAGGCCAGCGAATGTCTCCGCTCGAGCGGCTGCGCGTCATGATGCCGTTTCTCGACTGGATGTCCCGGATCACCCGGGAGAGCTTTCGCGCCGATGTTTTCGCCGGCATCACCAACGCCGCCATCGTGCTGCCGCAGGGCATCGCCTTTGCCGCAATCGCGGGCCTTCCGCCGCAATACGGTCTTTACACCGCGATGGTCACGCCGGTGATCGCTGCCCTCTTCGGCAGTTCGTGGCATCTCGTCTCGGGACCCACGACCGCGATTTCCGTGGTGATCTTTGCGACCCTGTCGGAAAACTTCGCCCCCGGATCTCCCGAGTTCATCAGCGCGGTCTTCAGCATCACCCTGCTGGCGGGGATCTTCCAGCTGCTCCTCGGCCTCGTGAACCTCGGCCAACTGGTCAGCCTCGTGTCGCATTCGGTCATGGTCGGTTTCACCGCCGGTGCCGCGATCCTGATCTTTTTGAGCCAGTTGCCGGGTTTCATCGGCAAGAGCCTGCCGCGACCGGATGAACTTCTCCACCTCGGGCAGGAGCTTTGGCGCGTCCTGCCGGAGTTGAATCCGCACGTGCTTGCGGTCTCCGTGTCGACACTGCTTGTGGCAGTCCTTGTCAAGAGGTTCCGGCCGGTATGGCCCAATTACCTGATCGCCCTCGTCGCAGGCAGCGCGCTGGCTTTCGTGACGAACGCTGGCGCGCATGGCGTCGTTTTCGTCGAGGCCATCGAGTTCGGGCATTCCGCCCTTCGCCGTACCGGACATGTCCTTCGATCTCTTCCGGACCCTGTCGCAGGGCGCCTTCGCGCTTGCCCTCATCGGCCTCTTGGAAGCCGTATCGATCGCTCGCGCCATGGCGCTGCAATCGCACCAGTCGCTCAACAGCAATCAGGAGATCATCGGGCAGGGGCTGTCCAATATCGGGGGGTCGTTCTTTTCCGCCTACATGGGCTCGGGGTCTTTCACGCGCAGTTCGCTCAACCTCGAGGCGGGGGCGAAGACACCGCTTGCGGCCATCCTCGCGGCCTTCTTTCTGCTGATCATCCTGCTGCTGGTGAGCCCGCTGATCGCCTATATCCCGATCCCTGCCATGTCCGGACTGATCATGCTGGTGGCCTGGAAGCTGATCGACCTGCGGGAGATCAAGCATATCCTGACCACAAGTGCCTCGGAGACGGCGATCTTTCTGGTCACCTTCGGTGTGGTGCTGCTGGTCGATCTGGAGTTTGCCATCTATGCCGGGGTCATCGTGTCGCTGTCGCTGTTCCTGCGCCAGACGATGCGGCCCGGTCTGCCGGTCAACGTTCCCAATGCCGGCGTCGAAGGGCGCCCCTTCATGAGCCCGATCCACTGGCGGCTGCCGGAGTGTCCGCAGGCTATGTTCCTGCGCGTGCAAGGCCCGATGTATTTCGGCGCGGTCGAATACCTGGAGAAGGAGTTCCGGAGGCTCGAAAAGCAGCGCCCGGGGCAAAAGCATCTGGCGCTGCTGATCGACGGTTCCGTGGGCATCGATCTTGCAGGGGCGGAATGGCTGATCGCGGAGAGCCGCAACCGCAAGGACATCGGCGGCAACCTTTATCTCATCGGGCGCTACCCGCCGCTGCGGCGGCAACTCGATCAGTTTCATGTGACCAAACTGGTCGGGCGCGAGAACATCTTCCGTCGCAAGCGCGAAATGGTCGAGAGCCTCGTTTCTCGCCTCGATCCGTCGATCTGTGCCACGTGCAGAACGCGGGTGTTCCTTGAGTGTCGCAACCAGCCCGGCGCGGCGGAAGAGCCCGCTGCCGAAGAGCCTGAAGTCAGAGACACGTCGCCAAAACCGCAGGCTTGACGGGAGGGCTGTGGGAGACATGCCGCGCCTCCCGGCTGGTTAGCCGCCCTTTAGCCGCGCCAGCAGGACAACCTCGCTGTCCTCGCGGATCGGCGTGAACCAGCTGTCGTTATAGACCAGCCCGTCGATGGCCACCGAGACGCCGCGCTCGAGTTGCGGGCGCAGGCCGGGATAGCGCGCGCCCAAGCCGTCGAGCAGTTCGCGCAGGGTCCCGGCCTCGACCTCCACCTCGCGCTGCCCGTCGGTCAAGGCCGTGAGCGAACCCCAGATGCGCACCTGAACCATCCGCCGGGCCGCGCCTATCGCGCGTGCAGCGCCGCCAGAACCCGTGGCGGCGACATCGGCAGATCGGTCATCCGAACCCCTGCCGCGGCGGAAACCGAGTTTGCCACGGCAGCGAGCGGCGGCACGATGGAGGTCTCGCCGACACCGCGCACGCCGTAAGGGTGGCCAGGGTTCGGGATCTCCAGGATCACCGCGTCGATCATCGGCAAATCGGAGGCCACGGGGATGCGGTAGTCCAGAAAGCCCGCGTTCTGGAGCGTTCCGTCCTCACCGTAGATATATTCCTCGTTGAGCGCCCAGCCGATGCCCTGCACGGCACCGCCCTGAAACTGCCCTTCGACGTAGGACGGATGCACCGCCTTGCCCGCGTCCTGAAAGACGGTGTAGCGCAGGATCTTCACGGCACCGGTGTCCGGATCCACCTCTGTGTCGACCATATGGGTGGCGAAGCTGACGCCCGCCCCTTCGGCGTTCACCTCGTGGTGGCCCGCGATGGGTCCGCCGGTATTGGGGGCGATGGCCGCGATCTCCGCCAGCGACATGGGCGGATGCTGACCGGCGTTGGGCCCCGCGGGATGCACGGCGCCGTCCTTCCATTCCACCGCATCGGGGTCGATGCCCCAGGTCATTGCCACGCGCTTGCACATCTCGTGCTTGGCCGCGCGGGCCGCCTCGATGGTGGCAAGCCCCACGGCGAAGGTCACGCGGCTGCCGTCGGTCACATCGTTGATGCCCAGCGATCCGGTGTCCGCAATCACCGTGCGGACCTTCTCATAAGGGATGCCCAGTTCCTCGGCCGCCATCATCGACATGGACGCACGGGAGCCGCCGATGTCGGGATTGCCTTCGGTGACCGTTACCGTGCCGTCATGGGTGATGTTGAGCGTCACGCAGGTGTTGCCGCCGAAGTTGAACCAGAAGCCGCAGGCCACGCCGCGTCCCTGGTTCGGACCGAGGGGGGCCGTCCAGTGCGGATGGTCCCTGGCCGTGCGCAGCGTCGCCTCGAGACCGATGGCGGGGTAGGTGGGGCCGTAGGAGGCGCGCGTGCCCTCGCGCGCCGCGTTCTTCAGGCGCACCTCCAGCGGGTCGAGGCCGAAGCCACGCGCCAGTTCGTCAATGGCGCTTTCCACCGCGAAGGCGGCCATCGGTGCACCGGGCGCGCGGTAGGCGGCCTGTTTCGGGCGGTTGGTCACGATGTCCCAGCCGATGGTCTTGACGTTGTCCAGATCATAGGGCGCGAAACCCGACATCGCGCCGAACTCAACCGGCGAGCCCGGATAGGCGCCGCCCTGGTAGCGCAGCATGGCGAAGGCCGCGGTGATCATGCCATCCTTCTTCATGCCGATGCGGATATCGATGGAGCTTGACGCGGTGGGCCCCGTGGCGCGGAGCACCTCGGAACGGCTCATCACCATCTTCACCGGGCGGCCCGACTTGCGCGCCAGCAGCATCGCCACGGGCTCGAGGAAAACGGTGGTCTTGCCGCCGAAACCGCCGCCGATTTCGGAAGCGGTCACGCGCAATTGCCCCTGGTGCAGCCCGAGGATCGTCGCACAGGTGTCGCGGACCATGAATTGGCCTTGCGTGCAGCACCACAGGTCCGCCTGTCCGTCCGGTCCCATCTGCGCAAGGCAGGCATGAGGTTCGATGTAGCCCTGATGGGTGGCTTCGGTGCGGTAGGTGCGTTCCAGCACACGGTCGGCCTGCTTCAGCCCGGCGTCTATATCGCCATGGCCGAATTCATAGACCGCCATGAGGTTGCCGGGGCTGCCCGCGGGCACGCTTTCATCCGCGCGACCCTCATGCAGGACCGGCGCATCGACGTTCAATGCTGCATCCACATCGGTGACATGAGGCAGGACCTCGTAGTCGACCTTGATCAGCTTCAGCGCCTCGCGCGCGGCCTTTCCGGAGGTGGCGGCGACGGCCGCGACCGCGTGGCCGTCATAGAGCGCCGTGTCGCCGGCCATGCAGTTGTCGCGGATGTCCGCGTGGAAGTCATCGAGTGCGAGATCCGGGAAATCGGCGCGGGTGACGATGGCAAGCACGCCGGGCAGGGCCTCGGCCGCCGATGTGTCGATGGTCCGGATGCGCGCATGGGCATGAGGGCTGCGCAGAACAAGGCCGATGAGCATGCCCGGTGCGGACATGTCGGCACCAAAGCGGGCACGACCCGTGACCTTGTCGACTCCGTCCGGGCGCAGGGGCCGCGTGCCCACCACCTTGAATTGACGGGCTTCGGTCTGAAGTTTGCTGTCGAGTGCCATTACGATGCCTCCCGCATTTCCGCCGCCGCGTCGAGAACCGCGCGGATGATCTTGTCATAGCCGGTGCAGCGGCAGAGGTTGCCGGCCAGCCAGTATCTTGTCTCTTCCTCGGTCGGGTCCGGGTTGCGCTCCAAGAGCGACTTGGCCGCCACCAGAATGCCCGGCGTGCAGATGCCGCATTGCAGGGCCGCATGTTCAATGAACTTGCGCTGCAAGGGATGCAGCGTGCCGCCGTCCGCCATGCCTTCGATGGTGGTGACGCTGCGGCCTGCGGCTTCGGCGCCGAGCACGAGGCAGGAGCAGACCAGACGCCCGTCAAGGGTGACCGAACAGGCCCCGCAATCGCCCGTGCCGCAGCCTTCCTTCGAGCCGGTCATGCCCAGCCGGTCGCGCAGCACGTCCAGAAGCGTGTCTTCGGGATCGCAGAGAAACTCGGTCGGGTCGCCGTTGAGGGTGGTGGTGACGTGGATCTTGCTCATGACTTGCCTCCTGCGCGGGTCCTGGCGATGACGGCGGCGCGGCGGGCCAGAACGCCTGCGACATGGGTGCGGAAGGCCACGGTTCCGCGCTTGTCCGAAATCGGTGTGGCCGCTGCCGATGCCGCTGCGGCCAGCGCCTCCAGCGCTGCCTCATCCACCGTGGTGCCGACAAGCGCCTGTCCGGCGGCTTCGGCAAGGATCACCTTGGGCCCGACTGCACCGAGAGCCACACGGGCCGTGGTGCAGACCCCGCCGGCATCGAAGGTCAGCGAAATGCCGCAGCCCACCACAGCGATGTCCATTTCAGTGCGCGGGATGAACCGCAGATAGGCATCGCTCGCGCGCGGGCCCCGTGCAGGCAGGAAGATCGACGTCACGAATTCGCCCGTGCCCAGCGAGGTGCGCCCGGGCGCCTGCGGAATGGCCTGCACTTCCACATCGCGGATTCCACCGGGGCCGGCGACCCGCGCCATGGCGCCGGCGGCGACGAGTGCCGGCACGCTGTCCGCGGCGGGCGAGGCATTGCAAAGGTTGCCGGCGATCGTCGCGCGGCCCTGGATCTGCGTGGAGCCTATCAGGCTTGCGGCCTCCACCACTCCGGGCCAGGCGCCTGCGAGGGCTGCGTGTTCGCTCATCTGAGCGCTCGGCACGGCTGCTCCGATGCGAAAGCCGCCATCCTCTTCGGTGATGCGCTGCACCTCATCGATGCGTTTGATGTCGAGTATCGCCTCGGGTTCGGTGGAGCCGGAGCGCATTCGCACCAGCAGATCGGTACCGCCGGCGAGGATCTTGCAGCTTCCCGGCTGGCGCGCGAGCAGGCCCACGGCTTCGTCAACGGTGTTCGGGCAGAGATATTGCATTCAGGGCATCCGTTTCTTGCTTCCGGCCTGCCAATCCCCCGGCGGCCGGATGTCACTCGCTCCTTTGTCCTCCACTTTGAGCCGCTGTGCAATGTCTTTGGGCGCCTCAGGCACTGCGCGCGACACCTGCCGTTGCGGTCCATTTCCCGTCTTGGACCGTTGTCGATGCCCGGACGGCGTGGCAGGGAAGGCGCGCTGCCGGCAGGGCCTGAGTCGCGGCGTCCTTGCGGTATCACGCGCGCGGACGCGTGTTTCAATCTCCGGTTTGTGAGGGCGGGCGTGAAAAAGCGGTCTGAAATCCGCCACTTGGCTTTGGGCGCTAACGGTAAATCACGGCTTCGTGAGATTGACAGGTAAGCCTTTGGGAATACGCGTCTTTGACGGATTGCCGCAGGCGTAGTTGACAAAATAATACTTGAAACAGAAAAATATTTACAAAATAACATACGAAAAACAACAAGATAGTTAAGGTTTCACAAATTTTGCGCTATTCATCTTTACATTCTGCGGGGGGAGCGTTGCAGATGACCAGCCGTTCCCGCTGCCAACAGCATGAGGAGGCTGGAATGGACACTGCCGATACACTCCCGACATCGAAGGCCGCGGCCAACCCGAAAGCCCACATTGACGCTGCTGCGTATGATCGTCTTTACGCGGAGTCCTTGTCTGACCCCGAGGGGTTCTGGGGGCGCGAGGGCAAGCGGGTGGACTGGATCCGGCCCTATACCAAGGTCAGGGAGGTGGATTTCACCCTGGGCCAGGTCTCGATCAACTGGTACGGCGACGGCACGCTGAATGTGGCGGCCAATTGCGTCGACCGGCATCTGGCGACGCGCGGTGATCAGACCGCGATCATCTGGGAGCCCGACAGCCCCGAGGAGGCCGCGCGTCACATCACCTACCGCGAGCTTCATGGCAATGTCTGCCGCATGGCCAATGTGCTCAAGGGCCTCGGCGTGGGCCGCGGCGACCGGGTGGTGCTCTACCTGCCGATGATCCCCGAGGCGGCCTACGCGATGCTGGCCTGCGCGCGCATCGGCGCCATCCATTCCATCGTCTTCGCGGGCTTCTCGCCCGATGCGCTGGCGGCCCGGATCAACGGCTGCGAGGCGAAGGTGGTGATCACCGCCGACCAGGCCCCGCGCGGCGGCAAGGCGACGCCGCTGAAGTCCAACGCCGATCAGGCGCTGCTGCACTGCTCGGACAGGGTCAAATGCCTTGTCGTCAAGCGCACCGGCGGCCAGACCACCTGGGTCGAGGGGCGCGACATCGACTGCACCGCGGCGATGGCCGCGGCCGCGCCCGAGTGCGCGCCCGAGGAGATGGGCGCGGAGGATCCGCTCTTCATCCTCTATACCTCCGGCTCCACCGGCCAGCCCAAGGGCGTGGTGCATACGACGGGGGGCTATCTGGTCTATGCGGCGATGACCCATCAGATCGTCTTCGATTACCACGACGGCGATGTCTTCTGGTGCACCGCGGACGTGGGCTGGGTCACCGGCCACAGCTACATCGTCTATGGCCCGCTCGCCAATGGCGCCACGACGATCATGTTCGAGGGCGTGCCGACCTACCCCGACGCCAGCCGCTTCTGGCAGGTCTGCGAGAAGCACAAGGTGAACCAGTTCTACACCGCGCCGACAGCCATTCGCGCGCTGATGGGCCAGGGCAAGGAGTTCGTTGAGAAATGCGATCTCTCCAGCCTGCGGCTTCTGGGCACGGTGGGCGAGCCGATCAATCCCGAGGCCTGGACCTGGTACAACGAGGTCGTGGGCAAGGGCCGCTGCCCGATCGTCGACACCTGGTGGCAGACCGAGACCGGCGGGCATCTGATGACGCCGCTGCCCGGCGCCCATGCGACGAAGCCGGGCGCGGCGATGAAGCCCTTCTTCGGGATCGAGCCGGTGGTGCTGGAGCCGGCCTCCGGCGAGATCATCGAGGGCAATGCGGTCGAGGGGGTGCTCTGCATCGCCGCGAGCTGGCCCGGGCAGATGCGCACGGTCTGGGGCGATCACGAGCGCTTCGAGAAGACCTATTTCTCGGACTACAAGGGCTATTACTTCACCGGCGACGGCTGCAAGCGCGATGCGGACGGCGATTACTGGATCACCGGCCGGGTCGATGACGTGATCAACGTCTCGGGCCACCGCATGGGCACGGCGGAGGTGGAAAGCGCGCTGGTGGCGCACGCAAAGGTCGCCGAGGCCGCCGTGGTGGGCTATCCGCATGACATCAAGGGCCAGGGCATCTACTGCTACGTCACCCTGATGAACGGCGAGGAACCGACCGAGGAGCTGCGTCAGGAGCTGCGCAAATGGGTCCGCACCGAGATCGGCCCGATCGCCAGCCCCGATCTGATCCAATGGGCCCCGGGCCTGCCGAAGACCCGCTCCGGCAAGATCATGCGCCGCATCCTGCGCAAGATCGCCGAAAACGACTTCGGCGCTCTCGGAGACACCTCAACCCTCGCCGACCCCTCCGTCGTCGACGACCTCATCGAAAACCGCATGAACCGAAAGGATACATGATGGAGGGGGCTTACTCACCGGCACGGGCGCCCGTGCTGATCCTGCTGGGGCCTCCGGGCGCCGGCAAGGGCACGCAGGCACGGATGCTGGAGGAGCGCTTCGGCCTCGTGCAGCTTTCCACTGGCGACATGCTGCGCGCCGCCGTGGCCGCAGGCAGCAAGGCAGGCACCGAGGCGAAGGCTGTGATGGAGGCGGGCGGCCTGGTCAGCGACCGGATCGTGCTCGACATTCTCGCAGACCGGCTCTCCCAGCCGGACTGCGCCAAGGGCGTCGTGCTCGACGGCTTTCCGCGCACCACCGGCCAGGCCAAAGCGCTCGATGCGCTGCTGGCCGAAGCGGGGCAGCAGGTCGACACGGCGATCGCACTCGAAGTGGACGACGTGAAGATGGTCACCCGGATTGCCGGGCGCTACACCTGTGCGGGCTGCGGCGAGGGCTATCACGACAGCTTCAAGGTGCCGAAAGTCGAAGGCACCTGCGACCACTGCGGCGGGCGCGAGATGAAGCGCCGTGCCGATGACAATGCGAAAACCGTGATGTCGCGCCTTGATGCATATCATGCACAAACCGCACCTCTCATTGAATATTACGCCGAAAAAGGCACCCTGAAACGGGTGGATGCGATGGGGCCGATCGAGGAGATCAGTGGCCAGATCGCGCGCCTTGTGGCGGCAGCGACGGCCTGACGGAACGACCGGTTCCGGCAGGGGTATTACTGAAAAGGAGGAACGCCACATGGCGGATCAAACAATGACAACCAAGGCGGCATCGGATGGGGCCGGCTACTGGAAGGCAAACATCCGGATCATCACCGTGAGCCTGATCATCTGGGCTCTGGCATCCTTCGGGTTCGGCATCCTGCTGCGCCCGCTGGTTTCGGGCATTGCCGTCGGCGGCACCGACCTCGGCTTCTGGTTCGCCCAGCAAGGCTCCATTCTCATCTTCCTCGCGATCATCTTTTTCTACGCCTGGCGGATGAACAAACTCGACCGTGAATACGGCGTGGAAGAGGACTGACTCCATGGAACAGTTTACCATCAACCTGCTGTTTGTGGGCGCGTCCTTCGCGCTCTACATCGGCATCGCGATCTGGGCCCGGGCGGGTTCCACATCGGAATTCTATGCTGCCGGCCGGGGTGTTCACCCCGTCACCAACGGCATGGCCACGGCGGCCGACTGGATGTCGGCGGCCTCCTTCATCTCCATGGCCGGCCTCATCGCCTTCACCGGCTATGACAACTCCGCCTACCTGATGGGCTGGACCGGCGGCTATGTGCTGCTGGCGCTGCTGCTCGCACCCTACCTGCGCAAGTTCGGCAAGTTCACGGTGTCCGAATTCATCGGCGATCGCTTCTACAGCCCGACCGCGCGGGTCGTCGCGGTGATCTGTCTGCTGGTGGCCTCGATCACCTACGTGATCGGGCAGATGACCGGCGTGGGCGTGGCCTTCGGGCGCTTCCTCGAGGTCGACAACACCACTGGCCTTCTGATCGGCGCCGTGGTGGTTTTCGCCTACGCGGTTTTCGGCGGCATGAAGGGTGTGACCTATACGCAGGTCGCGCAATATGTGGTGCTGATCACGGCCTATACGATTCCTGCGGTCTTCATCTCGCTGCAACTGACCGGCACGCCGATTCCGGCGCTCGGTCTCTTCGGTGAGACCGCCGGAACCGGTGGCGAGGGCAGCGTGTATCTGTTGAGCAAGCTCGACCAGATCGTGACCGAACTGGGCTTCAAGAGCTATACCGAGGCCCATATGGACAACCTCAACCTCGTGCTCTTCACGCTTTCGCTGATGATCGGGACGGCAGGTTTGCCGCATGTGATCATGCGGTTCTTCACCGTGCCGAAGGTCTCCGATGCACGCTGGTCGGCTGGTTGGGCGCTTGTGTTCATCGCCCTTCTGTACCTGACGGCCCCGGCGGTCGGTGCCATGGCGCGTCTCAACATCACCAACCTGATGTGGCCCAACGGCACTTCCGGCGAGGCGGTGTCCATCGAGACGATCCAGAACGAGCCTGAGTACAACTGGATGCTGACCTGGCAGAAAACCGGGCTTCTCGACTGGGAAGACAAGAACGGCGACGGCAAGATCCAGTATTACAACGACGCCTCCGAGGCGATGACCGAGAAGGCGGCGGCCAATGGCTGGCAAGGCAACGAGTTGACCAAGTTCGACCGGGACATCCTGGTGCTTGCCAACCCGGAGATTGCCAACCTGCCAAGCTGGGTGATCGGTCTGGTGGCGGCGGGCGGCCTTGCCGCGGCGCTCTCCACGGCGGCGGGTCTGCTGCTCGCGATCTCCTCGGCGGTGAGCCACGACCTGCTCAAGGGTCAGCTGACACCAGACATGACGGAGAAATCCGAGTTGATGTCGGCGCGAATCGCGATGGCGGTTGCCATTGCCGTGGCGACATGGCTGGGCATCAACCCGCCGGGCTTTGCAGCCCAGACGGTTGCGCTGGCCTTCGGTCTTGCGGCGGCCTCGATCTTCCCGGCACTGATGATGGGCATCTTCTCGACGCGCATCAACAATGTGGGGGCGGTATCGGGCATGCTTGCGGGTCTGATCTTCACGCTGGTCTACATCTTCCTGCACAAGGGTTGGATGTTCATTCCGGGCACCAATTCCTTCCCCGATACGGTTGACGGATCGCTCTTTGGCATCCAGTCCACCGCGATCGGTGCGGTCGGTGCCCTGATCAACTTCGGTGTGGCCTATGCGGTGTCCCTGACAACCGCGGACACGCCGCAGGAGATCAAGGACCTTGTCGAAAGCGTCCGCATCCCTGCCGGTGCAGGCGGCGCGGTCGACCACTAAGCAACCGGAGCCAGCGGCGGAGATGTCGCTGGCTCCCTCTCACTTCCCGGGCGCTCCGTCTTCGGGCGCCCCTTGTCGCAGGACGGACCCATGAACGACGACGCGCTCTCCTTCCTGATCCACCTGCACCCCTATGATACCCTGCCCGAAGGTGCTCTGCGCGAGATGATCGCCCGCACCCGGTGGATCGACGTCCCCAAAGGCGCCGCGGTCTACAGCTTCGGCGAAACCCTCGACGGGCTCTACATCATCGCCGAGGGCCGGATTTCGGTGCGCGACGAAAGCGGCGCGGAGATTTCCCAGCTTCAGCGCGAGAATTCCTTTGGTGAGCGTGGACTTTTACGCGACGGACGCGCCGTGACCTCCGCCCGCGCGCTGGAGGACAGCCGCCTGATCTGCCTGCCGGCGGATCTGTTCCATGCGCTGCGCAAGGCCCATGAGCCTTTCCGCAAGTTTTTCGACCGCAGCCGCTCCGACACCGCGCAGCCCGGCGCGCGCCGGCCGGATCTGAGCAGCGTCCGGGTCGAGGTCCTCATGGTGCCGGACCCGTTGACCTGCGCGCCGACGCTCACCGTGCGCGAGGCCGCGCGGATCATGCGGGAGAAGCGGATTTCCTGCCTTTGCGTGCTCGAGAAAGGCGCGCTTGCAGGCATCGTCACCTTGCGCGATCTCTCCGGCAAGGCGCTGGCCGAAGGGCTGCCGCATGACACGCCGGTCAGCGCGGTGATGACGCCGGATCCGCGTTTCCTGGCGCCCTCCGCCATCGGCTCGGATGTGCTGCACCTGATGATGGAGCATCGCCTCGGCCATCTGCCGATCGTGGCCGCGGGCAAGCTCGTGGGGATCGTCACGCAGACCGATCTCACCCGGTTTCAGGCCTCCAATACAGCTGTCTTCGTGGGCGAGGCGGCCCGCGCGCGCGATGCGGGAGCCTTGGCGGAGGTGACGAAGCGCATCCCGAACCTGCTCGTGCAACTGGTCGCCGCTGGCAACCGCCACGATGTGGTCACGCGGATGATCACCGACATCGCCGACGTGGTGACCCGGCGCCTGCTGCGCCTTGCGGAGGAGAAGTACGGACCCCCGCCCGCCCGCTACGTCTGGCTGGCCTGCGGCTCGCAAGGGCGGCAGGAGCAGACCGGCGTGTCCGATCAGGACAATTGCCTTATACTCGAGGACGATCTCAGCGAAGACGCGCTCGCCTATTTCGAGCCTTTCGCGCAATTCGTGAGCGATGGGCTGAACGCCTGCGGCTACGTCTATTGCCCCGGCAACATGATGGCCACCAATCCGCGATGGTGCCAGCCTTTGTCGGTCTGGCGCGAGTATTTCCAGTGGTGGATCAAGAGCCCGAGCAAGGAGGCGCAGATGCTGGCCTCGGTGATGTTCGACCTGCGGCCCATTGGGGGCGATACAGCACTTTTCGAGGGCTTGCAGGCCGAAACACTGAAGGCGGCGGCGGGCAATTCCATCTTTACTGCCCATATGGCGAGCAACGCCCTGACCCATGCGACGCCCCTGGGACTTCTCAAAGGGCTCGCCACGATCCGCTCGGGCGAGTACCGCGACACCATCGACATGAAGCTCAACGGCGTGGTGCCGGTGGTCGATCTGGGGCGGATGTATGCGTTGCAGGGCCGGCTTGCCGAGGTGAACACCCGCGCGCGCCTCGATGCCGCGATCGCGGCTGGGATTGTCAGCAAGAGCGGCGGGCGCGACCTGCTTGATGCCTATGACCTCGTGGCGCAGACGCGGCTCGACCATCAGGCGGCGCGGGTCAAGGAAGGCAGGGCGCCTGACAATTTCCTGCCGCCTGCGACCCTGTCGGCCTTCGAGCGCAGTCACCTGCGCGATGCTTTCGTGGTGATCAAGACGATGCAATCGGCTCTCATGCAGGGGCGTGGCATGCTAGGGTAGCGGCAAAGAGGGGGGAGTGAGATGTTTTTCGAACTGATCGGCACGATCATCGCGGGGGCTGCGGCGGCCCTTCTTGTTTGGGCCATCAACCGCGCGCTGAAAGGCAGGCTGCCCAATTGGCTCGTGCCAGCGGCGGCGGGTGCGGCCATGCTGCTTGCCACGATTTCGAGCGAATACAGTTGGTACAAGCGAACCGCTGCCACGCTGCCGGCCGGCATGGAGATTGCGCAGACCGTCGAGGAGAAGGCTTTCTACAGGCCCTGGACCTATGCGCGGCCTTACGTCTCGCGCTTTGTTGCCGTGGATTACGCCGGTGCGCGCAGCCATCCCGACATCGAAGGCCAGCGCATTGTCGATCTGCTTTTCTACGGGCGGTGGGCACGCATGGCGCAGGTGCCGATGTTGTTTGATTGCGTGGCGGGCAGGAGCGCCGACATCGTCGACGGAATCGAGTTCGGTGAAAACGGCAGCATCACGAATGCCAACTGGCGGGTGCTCGCGGGCGACGACCCGATCCTGAAGGCCGCCTGCCGGGAGACATGAGATGAAGGACCTCAGCCTGCGGCTTCGGATTTTCCTCTTCTTCGGCCTGATCGGGCTCGGTGGGACTGCCGTGGCGCTGGCGGGCCTATGGCTCGGATACCGGCAACTCGGCAACCCGCAAGCCCTGTCGGCCTTTGTGACGGCAGGCGTTGCCGCGGGCTTTGGCTTGCTGGCGCTCTCGGCCTTCGTCTGGCGGCTCTTCGACGAGAATGTCGCCAAGCCGATCGAGCGTCTTGCCGCGCAGTTCCGGCTGCGGGCCAATGCGGAGGTGGACGCGGAATTTGACGCTGCCGCAGCGCGCTACCTCGGCGATCTGGCACCGGCCGCCTGCGCGATCAACGACAAGCTTGGGACTTCGGGCCGGGCGCTGGCGGAAACCGTGGCCGAAAAGACCGCCCGGCTGGAACGCCAGCGCGACCAGCTGCTGCGCGTGCTGTCGGATCTGCCGGTGGCGGTGATCGTTGCCACCCAGGACCACCAGATCGTGCTCTACGACGGGCAGGCGGCGTGCTTGATGGAACGCGAGGCCCCGGCGCGGCTCAGGGGATCGGTCTTCGACTATCTGGAGGAAGCGGCACTTCGTGATCTTCTCGACGAGATGGCGGCAGACGGCAGCGCGCGCCGCGATGTGGCGATCAAGGGGCGGTCCGGCACGCTTTACGCAGGTCACTTGCGTGTCTTCGGCGACGGGTCGGGCTATACGCTGATGCTGGAGGCTTTGGAACCCGGGGACGCGCGCCCTCTTGTCTATGACTTCGACCTTTTCGACCGCGCCGCCCCCAAGGATGTGACCGAGGCCAGTTTTCGCGATCTCACCTTCGTCGTCTTTGACAGCGAGACCACGGGCCTTGATCCCGAAAGGGACGAGGTGGTTCAGATCGGCGCGGTGCGCGTGGTCAATGGCCGCATCATCCGCGCCGAAACCTTTGACCGGCTGGTCAACCCGGGTCGGCCAATCCCGCCCGGCGCCACGAAGGTACACCATATCAGCGACGCAATGGTCGCGGATGCGCCTCCCTTTGCCGCGGTGCGCGCCGATTTCCACAGCTTTGCAAAAGATGCGGTGCTGGTCGCGCATAACGCCCCCTTCGACATGGCGTTCCTGCACCGTGCGGGCGCGCCGTCGGCACCGGTTTTCGACAACCCGGTGCTCGACACGGTACATCTTTCGGCCATCGTCTTCGGCGGCTCGGAGGAGCACACGCTCGACGCGATCAGCGACCGGCTCGGCATTCGCATCCCGCCCGAGTTGCGCCACACCGGGCTCGGCGATGCAATGGCGACGGCGGAGGTGCTGGTGGCCTTGATGCCCGTCCTGGAGGCGCGCGGCTTGCACAGCTTCGGCCAGATTCGCGCCGAGATGCGCAAACACGCCAGAATCCTGAAAGTCCAAGAGTAGGGCGCGCGACGCAAGCAAGCGCCCGAGGTACTCCGAAAGCTGTCTTGGTGGTTGCAATTGCCGCGTGGACGGGCTTCCTTTCAGCGGCGTCGCGCAAGACCCCTGCCACCGGAGGACCCCTTTGATGAATGAGATTAAAACCGCGCTGGTGATCTCGGCGCATTCGGCCGATTTCGTCTGGCGCTGCGGCGGCGCGATCGCCCTGCATCGCAGCCTTGGGTATAAGGTCACGGTGGTCTGTCTTTCCTTCGGTGAGCGGGGTGAGAGCGCCAAGCTCTGGAAGCAGGAGGGAATGACGCTGGAAGCGGTCAAGAAAGCCCGGCGGATCGAGGCGGAGAATGCAGCGAAGGCGCTCGATCTGTCGGACATCCGCTTCTTCGATCTTGGAGACTACCCGCTCGAATTGGACCGGGAGGCGAAATACCGGCTGGTCGATGTGATCCGCGAGGTCCAGCCCGCCTTCATGCTCAGCCACTCGCAGTATGATCCCTACAACACCGACCACATGTACACGACGCAGGTGGCGCTGGAGACGCCGGATGATCGCGCAGGCCTGGGGGCACAATCCGGGGCAAAAGGTGCTGGGCGCGCCCCAGCTTTACCTCTTCGAGCCGCACCAGACCGAGCAGATGGGCTGGAAGCCCGACACGTTCCTCGACATCACGCCGGTCTGGGAGCGCAAGCGCGCCGCCATCGAATGCATGGCCGGGCAGGAGCATCTTTGGGAGTATTACACCCGTGTGGCGCAGCAGCGCGCCAATCATTTCAAGCGCAATTCCGGCGGCCAGTCGGGCGGGCGCGACTGCAAATACGCCGAAGCGTTCCAGTCGGTCTTTCCGCGCACGGTGGACGAGTTGTGATGAGCCACGTGTCAGGAGGAAGAGCATGAACGTCGTTGTGCAAGACATCGACCGCGCCGATCCGCAGATGATCTCAGGTCTGGGCGCGGCAGGGGTGGCGACCGTGCATGAGGCGCAGGACCGGACCGGGTTGCTCGCGAGCTACATGCGCCCGATCTACCCGGGGGCCACTGTCGCGGGGAGTGCGGTGACGATACTGGCCCCGCCCTGCGACAACTGGATGGTGCATGTGGCAATCGAGCAGCTGCGACCCGGTGACATGCTGGTTCTGGCCACCACCGCGCCATCGGATGCAGGCTACTTCGGTGATCTCCTTGCCACCTCGGCGCAGGCACGCGGTTGCGTCGGGCTGGTGATCGACGCGGGTGTGCGCGATGTGCGCGATCTCGCGGAGATGGGTTTTCCGGTCTGGTCCAAGGCGATTTCCGCGCAAGGAACGGTCAAGGAAACGCTGGGCTCGGTCAATGTGCCGGTCGTCTGTGCAGGCGCCCTGGTGACACCGGGGGATGTGATCGTGGCCGATGACGATGGCGTCTGCGTTGTCCGGCGGGTGGATGCGCCGATGGTGCTCGAAAGGGCGCAGGCGCGGATGGCCAGTGAGGCGGCGAAACGCAAGCGCCTCGCTTCCGGTGAATTGGGCCTGGACATGTACGACATGCGCGGGCGGCTGGCGGCCAAGGGCCTCAAATATGTCTGACGGTCTGCGCTGCATGTGGATGCGTGGCGGCACCTCCAAGGGCGGCTACTTTCTGGCGGAGGATCTGCCTGCAGATCTGGCGGCACGGGACAAGCTCCTGCTCGGGGTGATGGGATCGCCCGATCCCCGGCAGATCGACGGCATGGGCGGGGCCGATCCGTTGACCTCCAAGGTCGCGGTGGTGCGCCGCTCGCAGCGCCCGGGCGTAGACGTGGATTACCTGTTCCTGCAGGTCTTTGTCGACCGGGCCGCTGTCACCGATGCGCAGAACTGCGGCAATATCCTCGCGGGCGTGGGGCCTTTCGCCATCGAGCGAGGGCTGGTCGCCGCGCGGGACGGGGAAACGCCGGTCACGATTTTCATGGAAAACACCGGCCAGACCGCCGTCGCGCGGGTACAAACGCCGGGCGGTGTCGTGACCTACGAGGGATCGGCCCGGATCGACGGCGTGCCGGGCACCGCTGCCCCGGTTCCCATCGCCTTTCGCGACACAGCCGGGTCGACATGCGGTGCGCTCTTTCCCACGGGCCGGAGGCACGACAGGATCGACGGGATCGAGGTGACGCTGATCGACAATGGTATGCCTTGCGTCATTTTGCGCGCCGCTGACATTGGCATATCGGGCCGGGAAACGCCGGAGCAACTCGAAACGGATGCGCGCCTGCGCGCGCGGCTCGAAACCCTCCGCCTGGCATCCGGGCCGATGATGAACCTCGGCGATGTGGCCGGGAAATCCGTGCCGAAGATGACGATGCTGAGCCCGCCGGGGGAGGGTGGCGCGATCTCGACGCGCACCTTCATTCCGCATCGCTGTCACAAGACCATCGGCGTGCTGGGAGCGGTGAGCGTGGCCACCGCCTGCCTGAGCGACGGGACGGTCGGGAGCGATCTGGCGGTGATCCCGGAAGGCGCGGAAAAACCCATGTCAATTGAGCACCCCGGCGGCGAGATGACCGTCGTGGGCCATCTGGAAGCGGGACAGGTCGTCCGGGCGGAAGTTCTGCGCACCGCCCGCAAGCTCATGGACGGCGTGGTGTTTCCCGCGCCTTGACGCCTTTGCCGTCTCAGCAGCGCTTGATCTGGGCGTCGCGCAGGAGGGCGGCGAAACGGTAAAATCCATGCGCCATTTTCGAATAGGGCACGGTCAGGAAGAAGGCCAGAACCGTGCCAAGGTGTATGGCGAGCAGTGCCGGTACCAGCGCCGTGCCGGTTGCGGCGTAAAGCGCCAGACCGGTAATGCCGGTGGCCGCCAGCAGCAAAATGAAGGCCATCTCGCCGCCCCAGACCGAAGCCGCGCCCAGCGACTTGTCGGCCTTCAGCTTGAGATGCGCGAGGGCCAATGCGCCGATGGAGAGCAGGATGCCGCCCGGCACGCCCAGAAGCTTCGGCAGGCTGAAGAAGGCATAAGGGGCCTCAAGGCCTAAGACATAGTGCAGCAGCGTTCCCGACGAGGTCGAGGCGAAGCACATAAGGAACCCCCACATCGTCGCCTGATGAGCGTGCCGCCGCGCGTTGGTGAACTTGTCCTCCGCCTCGAAGTTGCACCCCTGATCCTGCCCGCCTGCGAGGTTTTTCATCCGTGCCGCACTCAGGCCCGCGTCCTTGAGATGCGCCCATGTCACGCGTGCGCCACCGACCTCGTGCCAGTAGCGGCGCAGCCCGACGCCCATTGCGGCAAGTGGCAACAGGAAGGCAGGCGTGAAGATCGCGACCATCGCGCCATGGCTGAGATAGGCGTAGAAACCTTCGCCGGAAGCGGGCCGCAGGGTGGAGGCCAGCCAGAAGAGCAGGGCGATGCCGACGACGAAAGCCGCCGCGAGTGCCACGCCGCTGCGCTGAAAGAGCCGGGCAGGGGCTGCGGGCCAGGCAAAACGCTCCCAGCTTTCCGCGCGCACCTCGGCCAGCGCGCCGGGCAGGTTCAGGGCGAATTCATGCGGTTCGGTATATTGGCAGGCATAGTAGCAGCCGCGGCAGTTGTGGCAGAGGTTCGCGAGTTGGGTGATGTCGGCGGCGGCAAAGCTGCGCTCCTTGAACATCGCCGGAAAGACCGCGCAGTAGCCTTCGCAATAGCGGCAGGCGTTGCAGATCTCCACCTGACGGCGGGCCTCGGAGATAAGGGGGGTGTCAAGCGACATGGGCTGCGGCCTCCTGTCCTGCGATGCGGCCGAATACCGTGCCGATGGTCATGCCGAAACCGGCGAGATAGCCTTGCCCGAGGATCGAACCTGCCATGATTTCCCCCGCCGCCCAGACGTTTTCGAGCGGGCCTTGTGGGCCCTGCACGCGGGCAGTGTCGTCGACCTTGAGGCCGAGGTAGGTGAAGGTCACGCCGGGGCGCAGGCTGTAGCCGTAGAACGGCGGCTCGCTGATCGGGCGCGCCCAGTTGGTCTTGGGCGGGGTGACGCCTTCGGTGGCCACGCCGTCGAGTTCGGTGGGGTGAAAATCGCCCGCGCGGCAGCCCGCGTTGAAAGCCTCCACCGTCTCGCGCAGCTTGTTGCCGGAGATGCCCAGCCTTTGCCCAAGGCCTTCGATGGTATCGGCCTCTTCCGGCGGGTAGACCGAAGGCATGAAAAGATCCCGCGACTTTGCGTCGATGATCGAATAGGCGACCTGATCGGGTTGGGCGGCGACGAGCCTGCCCCAGATCGCGTAGCGCTTGGGCCAGACATCCTCGCCCTCGTCGTAGAAGCGCTCGCCGTTCTTGTTGACCACGATCGAGAAGGGCACGCAGTCGAGCCGTGTCACGATCCCGCCGTCGAATTTCGGCGCGCGCCCGTCGATGGCTACGGCATGGCATTGCGTAGGATCGCCCACCGATTGCGTGCCCTGGTCGAGCATGTCGCGCAGCACCACGCCCTTGTTGTAGGGTGTGCCGCGGATCAGGAAGTTGCGCGCCGCCGGGCCCCAGGCGCGCGCAAGCCAGTCGATGTCGCCCTGAAATCCGCCTGACGCGAGAATGGCGCTGCGCGTCGGTAGCTTGCGCGTCTCCTCGCCCGCGGTCAGGTCCATCGCGGTGACGCGGTTGCCTTCGAGATGCACATGGGTGATCTGCGTGTCATAGATTACAGTAACCCCGAGCGCTTCGGCCTGCCGGTAGTAGGCGTTGACCAGCGCCTTGCCACCGCCGAGGAAGAAGGCATTGGTGCGGCTCAGCGACAATGTTCCCGAGAGCGACGGCTGAAACCGCACCCCATGCGCCTCCATCCACGGCAGGGCCTCTTCGGATTTCCGGATCGTCATGCGTGCAAGGTGCTCGTCGGTCTCGCCCTTGGTCACGCGGATCAGGTCGTCGAAATATTCCGCTTCGCCGTAGCTGTCGGTCAGTACCGACAGCGGCCCTGCATGCATGCAGCGGAAGTTTCGGGTGTGGCGCGAATTGCCGCCGCGGTATGTCTTGGGTGCAGCCTCGACAAGCAGCACTTTCGCTCCCGCCTCCGCCGCTTCGATCGCCGCGCAGAGGGCCGCGTTGCCGCCCCCGGCGATGATCACATCCCACTGGCCGTCCGAAAGCCGCTCAAGAGTACTCATTCCATGTCCCTCTCGCAGCGAGATGTCCTTAGAAGCTGCAACCGCGCGCGGTGGGCTGCGGCAATGTGGGCGCGCATCGCCTCGCCCGCGGCCAGCGGATCCCGGGCTTCGAGTGCTTCGAGAATGGCCGCATGCTCGCGGATCGCCTCCACGGCGCGCGTTCCGTCCGCCATGGTGGAGCGCCCCAAGATCAGCAGCGTCTTGTGGATCGCCGCCACGGATCTCACCAGAAAGCGGTTGCGCGCGGCGTCGAGCAGGGCCGCATGAAACTGCTGGTTGAGATCGTAGAGCGCCGCGGTGCCTACTGCTTCAGTCATCGCGCGATGGATCGCGGCCAGTTCCGACAGTTCCACTTCCGAGGCTGCGCGCGCCGCGAATTCCGCTGCCGCCCCTTCCAGCACCCGCCGCATGTCATAGAGTTCGGAGATTTCCGCGTGATCGAGCCTGCGGATCGAAGCGCCCCGGCGGGGGCTGTGCTCCACAAGGCCATCGGCCTCGAGGCGGCGCATCGCTTCGCGCACGGGTGTCCGGCTGATCTTGTAGGTTTGCGCCAGATCGACTTCGGTGAGGCGATCGCCCGGCACCCGCGCGCCGCAGCGGATGTCGCTCAGAATGCGCTGGTAGACATCTTGCCCCGGCGGCAGATCTGACTTCAACTTGGGACTCACGGGCTTGTTCCTTTCGCCGCGTATTGGATACAACTGGATACATTAGGATGCAAGAGCCTGGTGCCCTTCCGTTTCGGGCGGCAGGCTGCACCCGGCCAAGAGGAGACGATAGATGCAATTCACCACACGCCCCGAACTGACCGGCACCTTCGGGATGGTCACCTCGACCCACTGGATCGCGACCGCGGCAGGCATGAAGATGCTGGAGGCAGGCGGCACCGCCTTCGACGCGGCGGCAGCCACCGGCTTCGTGCTGAATGTGGTGGAGCCACATCTCAACGGCCCCTTGGGCGACATGCCGGCGTTGATCTGGCCGGCGGGCGATGTAGCCCCTACCGTGATCTGCGGGCAGGGCACGGCACCGGCGGGAGCCACGATCGCGCATTATCGCAGCGAGGGGCTTGACCTCATCCCGGGCGCGGGCCTGCTTGCCACGGTCATTCCCGGTGCCTTCGATGCCTGGATGCTGATGCTGCGTGACCATGGGCGACTGTCCCTGCGCGAGGTGCTGGAACCGGCGATCTACTACGCGGAGCATGGCCACCCGATGCTGGCCAATGCGGCAGGCGTGATCGCCGGCATGGCCGATACCTTCCGCGATGAATGGCCCACCTCCGCCGCGGTCTGGCTACCCGGTGGCAATGTGCCGGAGGCCGGGCGTCTTTTCCGAAACCCCGATCTCGCCGCCTTCTGGAAGCGCCTGTTGGATGAGGCGGAGGCCGTCACCGGCCGCGAGGCGCAGATCGAGGCGGCGCGCAGGGCCTTCTACGAAGGGTTCGTCGCCGACGCCATCGACGGCTACCTGCGCGAGGCCTGTGTGATGGACGGCAGCGGGGAGCGGCGCAAGGGCGTGCTGACCGGGCAGGACATGGCGGGCTGGCGCGCGAGCACCGAAGCCGCGGTCAGCGTCGATCACCACGGCTGGCAGGTCTGGAAGTGCGGGGCCTGGACCCAGGGGCCGGTGCTGTTGCAGGTGCTGCAGATGCTCAAGGGCGATGATCTGGCTGGGCTCGATCCGAATGGCGCGGCCTTTGCCCATCTGGTGACGGAGGCGCTCAAGCTCGCCTTCGCGGACCGCGAGAGTTACTACGGCGATCCGGATTTCAACGATATTCCCCTGACCAAACTTCTCGCGGATGACTATGGCGCCCACCGACGGGACGAGATCACCGATGTCGCCTCCCTGCTCCAGCGTCCGGGGGCCCTCGACGGCTGCGAGGGCTGGGCAAAGGCCTTCCTGCGCCGCGCCGGGGCCGAGGTCGCCGAGGACACGGGCCTGGGCGGTGGCGAGCCCACGATGGCGCATCTGCTCAACAAGGAAGGCGACACTGTCCATATCGATGCGGTCGACCGCTGGGGCAACATGGTCTCGACCACGCCCTCGGGCGGCTGGCTGCAATCGAACCCGGTGGTGCCGGGTCTTGGCGTGCCGCTCAATTCACGGGCGCAGATGTACTGGCTGGAGGAGGGGCGACCCACCTCCCTGCGCCCCGGATCGCGGCCCCGGACGACACTCTCGCCCTCGATGGCGACGATGCCGGACGGTGGCAGGCTCGCCTTCGGCACACCCGGCGGCGATCAGCAGGACCAATGGCAGGTCAGCTTCCTGCTGCGCCTGATTCACCACGGACTGAACCTGCAAGAGGCAATCGAGGCGCCGCTCTTTCACACCGCGCATCTGCAGGCGAGCTTCCATCCGCGTGGCACGCGGCCCGGTCACCTGATGGTCGAGCCGCATTTCGGAGAGGAGGTCATTGCCGCCCTGCGCGCGAGGGGCCATCTGGTCGAGGTCTCGGATCCCTGGGCCATAGGACGACTCACGGCGGCGATGCGTGAGACGGATGGTTTCCTTCGGGCCGCCGCCACGCCGAGGCTGATGCAGGCCTATGCCGCCGGTCGATGATCTCGCGGCAGGGTCACACGCACCGTAAGCCCCGGCCCATCAGCGTCGAGCGTCAGGCTGCCGCCGAGTTTCGACACGATCGCCTCGGAGATCGGCAGGCCGAGCCCGCTGCCCGCGCCGGGTTGGACCTGACCGAAGCGCGCGAGGGCGGTCTGATGCGCCTCCGCCGGAATGCCCCGACCATTGTCGCGAATGGTGATCTGCACGGCTGTTTCCGTCGCCTCGAAGGTGATCGCGATGTCGCTCAGGTCAGCACCGCCGTGCCGCAGGGCATTGTCGATGAGGTTGGAAAAGGCCTCCCCGAGCATGATCCTGTCCGAGGTGATCTGCACAGAGGTCAATTCGCCCTTCGCCTGCGTCACGGAGAGAGTGACGTCGGCGGTTTCGGCTTGATGCCGGTACCCCCGGGCCACGTCCCGCAACAGGTCCTCAAGATCGAAAGCCTGCGTCTCCGGCGGGCTTGTCGAAAACCGCAGCCGCTCCAGCCGAAGAAGTTGCTCGGCCAGAACACTCGCCTGCTGCGCGGCCGCGACCAGATCGCCCGCGCGGGCCTGTGCCACGTCCAGCGAGGGCGCCGACTGGACCGCCTCGCCGAGGGCGCGGATGCCGGCGATCGGGTTGCGCAGCTGATGCGCCGCATCGGAAATGAAGCGGTCCTGTGCGGCCATGTTGTCACCGGTTTCCGCGAAAAGATGATTGAGCCGCCGCACGAGGCCTCGCGCTTCCTCGGGTACCGGGCGCCGGATCGGGCTGAGATCCCGCGGGCTGCGCTGAGAAATCGCCCCTTCCAGATCGAGCAGCGGGCGAAGGCCGAGGTTGACTCCGAACCAGACGACCAGCGCCACCGTTCCGATCAGCGCAGCCATCACCGCAAAGGCCCGCAGGGCAAGTGAGCGCGCGAACATCTGGCGCACCGATTGCTCCTGCCAGACGGTGATGGTGTAGGTGCCGGTAAGACCGCTGATGCTGGCCTCGTCCTTCATCCGCAGCACGCGCACCGCGCTGCCGCGGTGGATCACGTCGAAATAGGTGACCGGTTGCGGAATGTCCGAGGCACGCGCTGCGGGCACCGGCGGCACGCCGTAGCCGGTCACGAAGCTGCCATCGGGCGCATATACGTGATAGCGCACCGGCCCGCCTGCCGCCTCGCTGAGCAGCTGCTCGGTCTCGTAGAGGATCGCATCACCGTCGGTCAGCGCCACGTCGCGCGCCACCGCCACGGCGGTGAAGAGCAGGTTCTTGTCGAAAAGCTGTTCGGCGGTTTTCTGCGATTCGCTGATCCGCCACGACCCGACCGCGGCGGCAATCGCGAAGAGCGGCAGAAGGATGATCAGAAAGAGCCGCAGCCGCATCGACAGGACGGTCATGCGCTCAGCCCGCTTCGATCAGGCGGTAGCCAAGACCGCGCTGCACCTCGATGTCCACGCCGAAAGGCCGCAGCCGTTTGCGCAGGCGCGAGACATGAACCTCCACTGCGGCAGGCTCTACCTCGGCACCTGCCCCGTAGAGGTGGTCGAGCAGGGTCTCCTTGGACACCAGACGGCCCGAGGCCCTGATCAGCTTTTCGAGGACGGCCAGTTCCCGTCGCGCGAGATCGAGGGCCTCGCCGCGGACCGTGGCGCTGTGATGGGTCAGGCTGTATCCGACCGGTCCGAAGCTCAGCCGGTCGTCGGCGGGTGTCTCACGCCTGCGGGCCAGGGCTCGGATGCGGGCCTCGAACTCGGCCATGGCGAAGGGTTTCGTCAGGTAGTCATCGGCGCCTGCGTCGAGGCCGGCGACCAGATCGCCGGTCTGCGCCCGCGCGGTCAGCAAAAGCACCGGCCGGCCGTCGCCGCGCGCACGCAGGTTGCGCAGGATGCTGAGCCCGTCGAGCCCCGGCAGGTTGATGTCGAGCACCACGATGTCATTGCCGTCGTCGCGCAGGAACTGGTCCGCTTCCAGCCCGTCGCTCAGCAGGTCCGTTGCATGGCCGAGATCCTGCAGGCGGTAGGCGATCCCCTTGGCCAGACTATCGTTGTCTTCGATGATCGCGATCCGCATGCTGTCCTGCTCCGGCGAAAACATGCCCTTGAAAGGTTGGCGCAAGTTTCATCGTCTAGCATAGTCGCGTGAGGCGGTGGGACAACCGCCGATTCGCCTTGAACGGACGCAATAGTCCGACGCGAAACATGGGAGGAATACATGTCCAAATCTACTCTGGTCCAAGGGGCCATCTTTGCCGTCGTTGCATCATTCGGCACAGGCGCTGCCTATGCGGAAGGCCACGCGGTCAACCTCGAAGGCAAGACGGTCGATTTCGTCATTCCCTTCTCCGAATCGGGCGGCTCGGCGCGCTGGGCCAACTTCTACGCGCCGCTGCTGAGCGAAGCGCTGCCGGGCAACCCCACGGTCGTCGTCCGCTACCGTCCCGGTGCCGGTTCCACCGAAGGGGCCAACTGGTTTCAGGAACAGACCACCGACGACGGTACGCTGGTCTTCGGCACCTCGGGCTCGACGCAGTTCCCCTATCTTCTGGGTGATCCGCGCGTGCGCTATGAATACAATGACTGGCAGCCGGTTCTGGCCTCCGGCACAGGTGGCGTCGTCTATCTGCCCCCGGATCTGGGTGCCAAATTCGACGGCGATTTCAATGACCTGAAGGACGAAGCTTTCCTCTATGGCTCGCAGGGGGCGACCACGCTTGATCTCGTGCCGCTGCTGGCGTTCAAGATGCTTGGTCTGCAGGTCGATCCGGTCTTCGGGATTGAAGGGCGCGGCGATGGCCGCCTGATGTTCGAGCGCGGCGAGGCCAATATCGACTACCAGACCTCTTCCGCCTACCTCAAGAGCGTGGTGCCCCTCGTCGAGCAGGGGCTGGCCGTGCCGGCCTTCACCTATGGCTCGCTGGATGAGAACGGCCTGATCGTGCGCGATCCGACCTTCCCGGACATTCCGAGCTTCAAGGAAGTCTGCGAAGCGACCGACGGCTGCGAAACGAGCGGCGTCGAATGGGACGCCTTCAAGGCCTTCTTCATCTCCGGTTTCGCCGCGCAGAAGATGGTCTACCTGCCCGGCTCGGCCTCGCAGGCGGTCGTGGACACCTACACGCAGGCCTTCAAAGACATCATCGCACGGCCGGATTTTGCGGCGCTTGCCGCAGAAGAGCTTGGCGTCTACCCGCAGCTCACCGCTGCCGGAGCGGTCAGCGCAAGCGATCAGGCGACCCAGGTGTCGGCGGAATCCAAAGCCTTCGTGCTGGACTGGCTCAAGGAAGCCTATGGCGTGACGCTGCAATAATCATCCGTCCTGCGGATGCTGTCCTCTTCGGCCCAATCGAGGGCCGGAGGGGATTTTCTCTGACATTGAATTAGATAAAGGGTCCGCGCTGTGGAAACCTTTCTGACTGCCTTGCCGACGATTGGCGACGCCTTCCTGCTCGTTTTTCATCCAACTCAATTGATGTATCTGGTCGCGGGCGTTCTGCTCGGACTCTCCATCGGGGTGCTGCCGGGGCTCGGGGGCATCGCGGGGCTGTCGCTCGTGTTGCCCTTCATGTTCGGCATGGATCCGGTTTCGGGGCTGGCGCTGATGGTGGGCCTCATCGCGGTGGTGCCGACCTCCGACACCTTCTCCTCGGTGCTCATGGGTATTCCCGGCTCTTCCGCCAGCCAGGCGACGGTGCTCGACGGCTTTCCGCTGGCCAAGAAGGGCGAGGCGGCGCGGGCGCTTTCGGCGGCCTTCATCTCCTCGCTCTACGGTGGCCTTCTGGGCGCGCTGGTGCTGACGTTCTTCATTTTCATCGCGCGGCCGCTGATCCTCGCCTTCGGCCTGCCTGAAATGCTGATGATCACCATCCTCGGCCTCTCGATGGTGGCCATTCTCGCGGGCCGCGTGCCGCTGAAGGGCGTTGTGGCCGCGGGCATGGGGCTGATGGCAGGTACCATCGGAGCGGCAGGGGCGGGGGGCTCACTGCGGATGTCGACCTATGACATTCCCTACCTCGTCGATGGCCTGCAACTGGTCATCGTCGGTCTCGGCATCTACGCGATCCCGGAGATCGTTTCGCTGCTGCGGCAGGACAAGCCCATCGCGAGCGCCGGCAAGCTCGGTCTCGGCTGGTCGCAGGGGCTCAAGGACTGGTGGAAGAACAAATGGTTGTCGACCAAATGCGCAGGCATCGGTGTGATCGTCGGCGTGATCCCAGGTCTGGGCGGATCGGTGGTGGACTGGATCGCCTATGGCTACACCGTGCAAAGCAGCAAGAACCGCGAGAATTTCGGTCAGGGCGACGTGCGCGGCATCATCGGGCCTGAATCCTCCAACAACGCCAAGGAAGGCGGCGGGCTGGTACCGACGCTGATCTTCGGCATCCCGGGCTCGGGCTCCATGGCGGTGTTTCTGGGGGGACTCGCGCTGCTGGGTCTCTCGCCGGGGCCACATATGGTGCGGCAGGATCTCAGCACCACCTATACGATCGTCTGGTCGCTGGCGCTGGCCAACGTGATCGGCGCCGGGCTCTGCATCGTGCTCTCCAAGCAGATCGCCAAGCTCACCACGATCCGCTTCACGCTGCTGGCCCCCTATCTCTTCATGATCATCGCCTTCGCGGCGTTCCAGTCGCGCCAGTCCATCGGGGATCTGATCGCCCTCGTGGCCATCGGCTTTCTCGGCATCTTCCTGCGCCGTTTCGACTATTCGCGCCCGGCTTTCCTGATCGGCTTCGTGCTCTCGAACCAGGCCGAGTCGTTCGCGAACATGGCCAACCAGATCGCGGGCGCGCGCTTCCGCCGCGGCTTCGACGTGGGTCTGGAATACATCGCCTCGCCGCTGGTGCTCATCCTGCTGGTGCTGACCATCGTCTCGATCATCTTCGGCATCCGCAATGCCAAGAACATCCGCGAGAACATCGACGCGCCGACCGGTACCAAGCGCGGACCGGTGATCTTCCTGCTCGTCGTGACCGCCTATATCGCGGTGTCGCTCTGGGATGCCTCGACGATCACCCGCTTCGGCGACAAGATCTTCCCGATGGTCGTGGGAACGGTGACACTGATCGGCTGTCTGCTGCTGCTGCTCCGGATGCGGCTGAAGCCTGAGACCGATGACGTCTTCATCGACCTCGAAGCGGGCGGCCCGGATGCCGAGGCACCGCACGGTCTGTGGCGCACGCTGGCATGGTTCATCGGGCTCTTGTGCCTGACAGGGTTGTTCGGGCTGGTCATTGCGCTTGCGATCTTCTTTGTCGCCTTTTTCCGCCTGCGTGGCGGTCTGGGTTGGGCGGCCTCCGCCACCTATGCCGCGGCAGGCGTTGCCTTCATGCTGTTTCTGGCCTGGGTCCTCGGGCGCGAATTCCCGCCGGGTCTGCTGCAAGCCTATACCAATCTGCCATGGCCCCTGAGATGACACAGACCCCCATTCCCTACCTGTTCATGCGCGGCGGCACCTCGCGCGGGCCTTACTTCCGGCGGTCCGATCTGCCGGAAGACCGGGGCAAGCTTGCCGAAGTTCTGATGGCCGTCATGGGCGCGGGCAATCCGCGCAATATCGACGGGCTCGGCGGCGGCAATGCGGTCACGACCAAGGTGGTGATGCTTTCGGTCTCCGAGGAGCCGGACGTGGACGTGGATTATTTCTTTGCGCAGGTCGCGGTGGAGAAACGCGAGGTCGATTTCAAGCCGACCTGCGGCAACATGCTGGTGGGCGTTGGGCCTGCCGCCATTGAAATGGGTCTGGTTGCGCCGAAAGGCGATGTGACCCCGGTGCGGATTCGGGCGGTGAACACAGGTGCGCTGGTCGAGGCTGAAGTGCAGACGCCGGGCGGGCAGGTTCGCTATGCCGGTGATCTGGCCATCGACGGGGTGCCGGGCACCGCGGCTCCGGTGGCGCTCAACTTCATGGAAGTCACCGGCTCGCAGACGGGTGCGATGTTTCCCACGGGCAATCCGATCGACGTGATCGATGGCATCGAGGTCAGCCTTGTCGACGTGGCCATGCCGATGATGATCGCGCGCGCCGTGGATCTGGGGATCACCGGCCATGAAAGCCAGGAAGAACTGGATGCGATGCCCGAGCTTTTCGCGCGCTTTGAGGCGTTGCGCCTCAAGGCAGGCGAGAGGATGGGGCTGGGCGATGTGACCAAATCCGTGGTGCCCAAGGTTGGCCTGATCGCGGCACCCAGGGCAGGCGGGCATCTGGCCGCGCGCTACTTCATGCCCTGGACCACGCATCCGACGCTTGCGGTGACCGGCTCGCAATGCCTCGCGGCTTGCGCACTGGCACCGGGGACGGTCGCGGCGGGGCTGGCCGTGACCGGGGCGTCGCCTTTCGAGATGCAGATCGAGCATCCGATGGGCATGATGGATGTCCGCGTGAAATATGACACCTCGGACGGGTTCGCCTTCCTTTCCGCCGGGGTCACCCGCACCGCGCGGTTGATTGCGCGGGGCGAGGTCATGGTGCCCGAGGGCATCCTTTGAAGCACCTCTTCGACACGCTGGCAGAAGTCGTCGCACAGGAGAATATCGGCCATTGCTTCAGCCTTCTGGGTGATGCCAACATGAACTTCGCCACCCGTCTGGGCGAGGCGGGATGCCAAATGATCTACGTCCGGCACGAGCATTGCGCCGTGGCGGCTGCCATGGCCTATGCCCGCAAGACTGGCGACATTGGGCTCGCGACCGTGACTTGCGGGCCGGGGTTGACGCAGTTGATGACCGCCCTGCCTGCGGCAGTGCGCGCACGCCTGCCGCTGGTGGTGATCGCGGGGGAAGCGCCACTCAAGGCGGCCTGGTACAACCAGGCCATCGATCAGGCGCCCTTCGTGACGGCCACGGGAGCCGCCTATCAGGCGGTGCATTGGCCGGGGCGCATGGACGCAGCGGTGCGCGACGCCTTCCTGCAAGCCCGGCGCGAGCGGCGCCCCGTGGTTGTCGGCATCCCTTTCGATCTGCAGGAACTTCCTGCGCCGGAGGCGTCCTTGCCATTGCCCTCCCGGGCCCTGATGCCGCAAGTCTCACCGATGCCGCCCCATCCCGATGATGTGGAGAGGGCTGTAGCCCGGATCGATGCCGCCCGGAAAATCGTGGTGATGGCTGGTCTGGGAGCGGTCGAAGCGGGTGCAGGTCCTGCCTGCCGCGCGCTGGCCGAACGGCTGGACGCGCCTTTGGCCACCACCTTGCCCGCGCGTGGACTTTTTCACGATGACCCGTTTTGCATCGGCATCCTTGGCGGGTTCGCCACGGAAGTCGCCTGGGAGATCTGCGCCGATGCCGATCTGATCATCGCGGTGGGCGGGTCGCTGAGCAAACACAACGCGGATGGCGGCAACATGTGGCCTCAGGCGGATGTGCTTCAGATCGACATTGATCCCGTGACAACCAGTCAGGGACGTGTCGCGGCGCAGGCTCATCTGCGGGCGGACGCAAGGCTGGGCGTGGAAGCGCTGGTGGCCCGTGTGAAGAAGCGCGCCGCGACATGGCGCAGTCCGGCCCTGGCCGAGGCCATCGCAACCCGGCCCGCCGACAGCCACGTCTTCGAGCGGGACGACGGCCTTCTCGATCCGCGTGACGTCGTCGCGGCGCTTGACGCGGCGATCCCGCAGGGCTGGCAACTGGTCAATTCCTCCGGTCACTGCTCCTATTATTTCGCCCAAATGCCGAAACGCCGGCAGGAGGAGTTCCTGACGATCCGCGAATTCGGCGCCATCGGCAACGGCATCTCCTTTGCCATGGGGGTCGCCGTGGCGCGGCCCGAGGTGCCTGTCGTGATGTTCGACGGCGATGGCAGTCTCCTGATGCATGTTCAGGAACTGGAGACGATCCGCCGGCACGGATTGAATATCCTGATCGTGGCTTTGAATGACGGGGCTTACGGGTCGGAGATCCACAAACTGCGTGCCGAAGGTCTCTCCGATGCCGGCGCAGTCTTCGGCCATACCGACCTTGCAGCCATTGCGCGCGGGTTCGGGATCGGCGGGGAGCGCGTGACCGATCTGGCGCGCTTGCCGGAGCTTGTGGAGGCCTTCGCCCGTTCCGGTGGTGCAGCGGTCTGGGACATGCCGATCAGCGACAGGATCGCCTCCCCCGTGATGCGGCGCGCGCATCCGCAAAAGTGATTTGAACAATTGCCTGGAGCGCTGTATGCGACGGTATACAATAAGGAGCTAACCTTATGACCTGTCGATCCGCCGAAGCCTGCGTCACCGACGCAGCCGCCCTGCTTGAAACCGCACGCAGTATATTGCAGCAGGAGATCACGACCTATCCCACGCCAATCTCGGGCTGCGATGCCCAGTTCAACCACCTGATCAGCGAGCGGCAGAAAGTCACCAACGGGCTTGCGGCCCTGCGGGACCAGCCCTTCGTGCCCACGCCGCGCAGCCCAAACCCCGGGGCGGGTGTTGAAAGCCGCTGATCCTTCTTGCAAACAACGTGGCGGTCCGGGAGGCTATCGCTCTTGGACCCAGCCCGGTCGCGGACCGTCCTTCGGAAAGATAACCGTGCCATCCGCGTCCGACACCAGAAAATCGCCCGGTGCGACCCGCGCCTCGCCCAAACGGATGGGAACGCCCGTCTGCCCGTCGTCGCGCCGCTTGCCCGGGCGGGGGATATGGCCCAGCGCAAGGATGCCCAAATCGAGCGCGCGCAGCTGCGCCACATCGCGCACGGCACCCCAGATGATCACCCCGGCCCAGCCGTTCTGCTCGAAGCCCCCGGCGATCATGTCACCCATCACCGCGTTGCGCACAGTGCCGGACGCATCGACGACGAGCACGCGACCTTTGCCCGCCTGCTGCGACAATTCCTTGATCCGGCTGTTGTCCTCGAAGCACTTCACGGTCTCCACCGCGCCGAAGAACTCGGGCCGACCGCCATATGACTGCAATCCGAAGGGCAGGATTTCAAGCAGATCGCCGAATTCGTCGTGCAGGTCGCAAGTGGGGGTCATGAGCGCGTCTCCTTGGTTCCATATTCTTTGGAACACCCTAGCCGGGACCAGTCGAAAGTGAACGCCTTTCTTGCGATTGCCGGGGCGGGCCTTGATGGGACCACGGTGCTGATCCTGACGCTGACGAGTTTCGTGGCCTCCTTCATCACCATCGCGATGGGCATTGGTGGCGGTGGCTTGCTGCTGGCGGTGATGGCGAGCCTCTTGCCCCCTGCGGCGCTCATCCCGGTGCATGGGGTGATCCAGCTCGGCTCCAATGTGACCCGGGCCGCCCTGCTTCTGCCTCATGTCCACTGGCCGCCGCTTGCGGGTTTTACGCTCGGCTCGCTTGTCGGTGTGGCCGCAGGCGGTCTCGTCGTGGTCGAGTTGCCGGGGGCGGTGGTCCAGATCGGCGTGGGGCTTTTCGTGATCTGGAGCGTGCTGCGCAGCCCGCCGAAATGGCTCTCGACGCTGCCATGGCTCACCGGTGCGATCTCCAGTTTCCTCACGATGTTCTTCGGCGCCACGGGTCTTTTCGTGGCGAATTTCACCAAATCCCTGACCTTGCCGCGCCAATCCCATGTGGCGACCCACGCCAGCCTGATGACGGTGCAGCACGGTCTCAAGGTGGCGGCTTTCGCGCTTCTGGGCTTCAGCTTCGGCCCCTGGCTTGGCTTCATTGTGCTGCTCACGCTCGCGGGCTTTGCGGGAACGCTGGCGGGCCGTGTGGTGCTTGTCCGGCTGAGCGACAAGGGGTTCAAACGGGCGCTCGATGTCATTCTCATCCTGATCTCCCTGCGCCTGATCTGGACCGGGATCACCGGTGACTAGCTGCGTGGCGGTTTTTTGTGCCGCGATGCGCATGGCACACTCCAAAGACTGCGGCCGACCTTGCTTTCCCCGGATGAAAAGTGCCTGATCAACGCAATGAGACCGTGGCTTTCGTGACCCCGGAGCTTCAACGCGCGACCAAGGGGATGAAGGACATGCCGCGCCACCACTTTCAGGTCTTCCGTTGGCCGGTCCTTCCGACCCAATGCGCGCTTGCAGGCGCTGACACCCATTCGTGCCCTTTGGGGTGAGCAAGGAACAACATGTCGATCAAAGCAGCGATCTACCACCTGACGCATTACAAGTACGACCGCCCGGTGACGCTCGGCCCGCAGGTGATCCGGTTGCGGCCCGCACCGCACAGCCGGACCCGGGTGATCTCGCATACGCTCAAGGTCACGCCGGACGATCATTTCGTGAATTACCAGCAGGACCCCTATGGCAACTGGCTCGCGCGGTTCGTTTTTCCAAACCCGGTCAAGGAGTTGAAGATCGAAGTTGATCTGACGGCAGATATGACGGTCTACAATCCCTTCGATTTCTTTGTCGAAGAGGCGGCGGAGGAATGGCCCTTCGAGTATGGCGAGGATATCCTTCCCGATCTGGTGATCTACCGCACACCGGAGCCCATGGGCCCGAAACTCCGGTCCTTCCTCGATACGATCGACCGCACCTCGCAGCGCACGGTGGATTTCGTCGTCAACCTCAACGCCCGGCTGTCGCAGCAGATCGGCTACGTCATCCGCATGGAGCCGGGGGTGCAGACGCCCGAGCAGACCTTCGAGACGGGCAAGGGCTCTTGTCGCGACACAAGCTGGCTGCTGGTGCAGATCCTGCGCAACCTGGGCTTTGCCGCCCGTTTCGTGTCCGGCTACCTCATTCAGCTCAAACCCGATCTGGTGGCCATCGACGGCCCTGCAGGCACCGACAAGGATTTCACCGACCTGCATGCCTGGTGTGAGGTCTATCTGCCGGGGGCAGGGTGGATCGGTCTCGATCCCACCTCCGGTCTGCTGGCCGGGGAAAGCCATATCCCGCTCGCCGCTACGCCGCATTACCGCAACGCCGCCCCTATTTCGGGGCTGGCGTCGGCCGCGAATGTCGAGTTCGATTTCGACATGACGGTCAGCCGGGTCGCCGAACATCCGCGCATCACCAAACCGTTTTCCGACGAGTCCTGGGCTGCCCTTGATGCGCTCGGCCACAAGGTCGATGCGGCGCTCGCGGAGGGCGATGTGCGCCTGACCATGGGCGGCGAGCCGACGTTTGTATCCATCGACGATTTCGAGGCGGAGGAGTGGAACAATTCCGCCGTGGGCCCGACCAAGCGCGGGCTGGCAGACAAGCTTATTCGTCGCTTGCGCGACCAGTTCGCGCCGAGTGGTTTTCTGCATTACGGGCAGGGCAAGTGGTATCCGGGCGAAACGCTGCCACGCTGGACCTTTTCGCTCTACTGGCGGCGCGATGAAAAACCGATCTGGTCAGATGCGGGCCTGATCGCCGAGGAAGGCAAGGACAGCGGGGCAAAGCCTGAACAGGCCGAGGCGTTCCTTCAGGAGATGGCGCAGGCGCTTGGGGTGGAGAGCGAATTTGTCGTGCCGGCCTATGAGGACCCGGCCCTCTGGGTGGTCAAGGAAAGCCAGCTACCCGAGAACGTGACGCCGCAGGACAGCAAGCTCGAGGACCCCGAGGAGCGCAACCGGATCGCGCGGGTGTTCTCGCGCGGACTGACGAAGCCCTCGGGTTACGTGCTGCCGGTGCAGCGCTGGCAGGCGAAGGCGGCAGGGCACAAATGGCGCTCGGAGAAGTGGAAGACACGGCGTGGCAACCTCTACCTCGTGCCCGGGGACAGCCCCGTGGGCTACCGGCTGCCGCTCGGCACGCTGCCCTATGTGCCGCCCTCGCAATACCCCTACGTCTATCCCGAAGACCCGACCATTCCGCGCGCGCCACTGCCGGACCCGGTGGCGCAAGCTCCGGATCAGACGCTTGAGCAGCAGCCCCGCGCTTCCTTCACGGCTTCCGACCCGGTGCAGGAACGGGTGGAGCAGGAGTTGGGCGATCTGAGTGGTGCCGTGCGCACGGCGGTGTCGGTCGAGTTGCGCGATGGCAGGCTCTGCATCTTCATGCCGCCGGTGGAGAAGCTCGAGGACTACCTCGATCTGGTCGCCGCCGCCGAACGGGCGGCGAAAGCGATGAACGTGCCGGTGCATATCGAAGGCTATTCACCCCCCAGCGATCCGCGCATGAACGTGATCCGTGTGGCGCCGGACCCCGGCGTGATCGAGGTGAACATCCACCCCGCGTCCAACTGGGACGACTGCGTGAAGATCACTGAAACCGTATATGAGGCTGCGCGGCAGACGCGGCTCGGCGCGGACAAATTCATGATCGACGGCAAGCATACGGGCACGGGCGGCGGCAACCATGTCGTCGTCGGGGGGGCAACCCCGCTCGACAGCCCCTTCCTGCGCCGGCCCGATCTGCTCGAAAAGCATCATCCTCTACTGGCAGCGGCATCCCTGCCTGTCCTATCTCTTTTCCGGACTCTTCATCGGTCCGACCAGCCAGGCGCCGCGCATCGACGAGGCGCGCCATGACGTGCTCTATGAGTTGGAAATCGCGCTCGCGCAGATCCCGAAGGCGCATGAAGCGGACAAGGCCGTGCCCTGGCTTACCGACAGGCTTTTGCGCAACATGTTGACGGATGTGACCGGCAACACGCATCGGGCGGAGATCTGCATCGACAAGATGTATTCGCCGGATGGCCCGACCGGGCGGCTCGGCCTCGTGGAATTCCGCGGCTTCGAGATGCCACCCAATCCGCGCATGAGCCTTGCCCAGCAGGTGCTGATCCGGGCGATCATCGCGCGCCTCTGGGCCTCCCCGCTCGAGGGCAACCTCATCCGCTGGGGCACCGCGCTGCATGACCGTTTCATGCTGCCGCATTTCGTCTGGGAGGATTTCCGCGACCTGCTGCGCGATCTCGCCGATCACGGTTTCGATCTGCGATCCGAGTGGTACGAGGCGCAGGCCGAGTTCCGCTTCCCGATCTGCGGCGAGGTGACCTACGAGAACGTGGATCTTGAAATCCGGCAGGCGCTGGAGCCCTGGCATGTGCTGGGGGAGACCGGTGCGATCGGCGGTACCGTGCGCTATACCGACAGTTCCACCGAGCGGCTTCAGGTCAAGCTGAAAACCAGTGATCACACGCGCTATCAGGTGGTCTGCAACGGCCGGCGGGTGCCGCTGAACGGGACGCGGCAGGGCGGCGTCGGCGTGGGCGGGGTGAGGTTCAAGGCCTGGCAGGCGGCCAGCGCCATGCACCCCGTGCTGCCTGTGGATGCGCCGCTCGTGTTCGACATCTACGACAGCTGGACCGGCAGGGCGCTCGGCGGCTGCAAGTATCACGTGGCCCACCCCGGCGGGCGCAACTACGACACCTTTCCGGTCAACGGCAACGAGGCCGAGGCGCGCCGTCTGTCCCGGTTCGAGGCGAATGGCCACACCCCCGGTCCCTATGATCCGCGCCTGGAAACGCCGCATCCGGAGTTTCCTTTCACGCTCGATCTGCGCAGGCCCCTGGGCGTCTGATCGGGACGCAGTGGTCTACTGCGGGCGCGGCACTTCGCTGGCGCTTATGAGGTCGTGGATGAAGATCAGTTTTTCCTGAATCGCGCTGGTGAGCGCGAAGGGGTAGAAGTCTTGCTGGCCTACGGCACGATTCATCGCGTTCATCGCCACCGTGAGCGGAATCCAGTGCTCGATCAGGACCTTGCCGTCCTCGACATGGTAGGGATCCTGCAATTGCACCATCACCGGCGCGCCGGGGTCCAGCGGTTGCGGATCGATGCTGTAGGCATAGGCCGTCTCCAGCCCGCCCACCATGTGGAAGTAATGCGCCCAGGTTTCGGCGAAATCCTCCCAGGGATGTGCGCTGGCATAACTGCTCACATGGTACTGTTCCCAGTCCTGCCGCGGTCCCTGCTGGTAATAGGCTTTCAGCGCGTCGCCATAGTCCTGACGCTCATCCCCGAAGACGGCCCTGAAGGCATCGGCGACCGGTTGCCCGGCGATCAGCCTGTCCCAGTAGTAATGACCGACCTCATGGCGGAAGTGTCCGATCAGCGTGCGATAGGGCTCGCCCATGTCGGTGCGCGTTTTCTCGCGGATCGCATCGTCGGCTTCCTCGAGGTTGATGGTGATCTTGCCCTGATAGTGACCTGTCATCACCCGTTCGGTCTTGCCATCCGCTGCCAGTTGGTCCGCCAGAAACTCGAAATGCAGAAAGCCTGAGGTGCCGCCTGGGTTGCTCTCAAGCGGCAGCAGGAATTTCTGGATTGCATAAAGCAGCCTGCGTTTTTCCCGCTCCAGTTCGGTCCAGCGCGCGCGGGCCGTCTCATCGGAGACATCCGGGATTTTCATGGTGTGCCGGCAACTCAGACACAGGTCGTCCTGCGCGTCGCTGCACAGCCAGGTGCAGCCAATAAGATCGCGGTTGCCACAGGGCTTGAACTGCACCGCGCCCGTACCTTCGGGAGGCGCGCCGAGAGCCCGCAGATCGTCGCTGATCGGGCTGTAGCCGAACTGGCAGGAACACCGCACGCATTGGCTGTTGTTGAAATGGACTTCGTTCCGGCAGTTGGGGCATTGAAACCTGCGCATGGTCGCCGTTTTCTCCGGTATCTGAGTGTTGGTCCCGCGAGCAAAGGTCGCCGCTGCGCGTGATCGCAAGTCGCAGTCACAGTCGCAGGACGGCCATCGCTTTTCAAGGCATGGTGACTTTCGGCACGTTGCAACCTGTCGAGAAGGTCCGCCAAGGGCCGCGCAGCACGCGATTTCGCGCGCAGGCCTGGAGTGGCATGAAAGAGGCTGGTTTCGGATCTGCTTTGGTCAGGCCGCCGAGAAACTGCTCTCGAGCCTTGCCACGAAGTCTTTCGTGGAGGCGGCAGCCTCGCGGCGCGAGACGCGGCCTGCGTGCAGGTGCTGGGTCTGCCAGAAACCGTCTGTCAGCGTGTCGATCCACAGCGCGATTTCAGCGATCTGCGCAGGCGAGGCTTGCGTGAAAATCCTCCGGCAGGCATCCTGCACCGCTTCTGCGCGGACATCGTCGAAGGATTGGGCGATTTCAGCGTATTGCGGGGTGACCTTCAACTCACCCCAGAAGGCGAACCAGACCGACAGCGCATCCGGTGAACAGACGGCCGACGAGAAATCGGCGTCGATCAGCGCCATCAACCTGTCCCGGGGCTCTGTTCCTGCCTTTTCAAGCGCTGCCTGCCAGGTGTCGGTATAGGCCTGGTAGTGCGCCCGCAGCGTCTCCGCCAGCAGCCCGCCCTTTGACTTGAAGTAAAAGACCGCAACCCCCTGTGACAGACCCGCTTCTTTCGCAACCGTCGCCAACGTGGTGCGCGCAAGCCCGTGCTGCACCACCGAACGGCGTGCAGCCTCCAGCAGTTGCCGTCGCCGCTTGTCGGCGTTTTCCTTGCGCTCCTTGCGTGGTTTGGCCACGCTGTCGAGATCGTTCACCCGTTGTCCTCCGTTTGCGCCAGTTTTCCACACCTGCGGGAGCCTGTCACCGGAATAGTTTTTGTTTGAGCGCTCAAAAAAACTTTACGCGCCTCGGAGCCTGTCCTAGACTTGGCCGCAGTTGAGGAAGGGCAGGCCGTGGGTTCGTCGAAATATGACGCGATCATCGTGGGGGCGGGGCACAACGGCCTGACCACCGGATGCTATCTTGCGCGCGCCGGGTTGAAGACCCTGATCGTCGAGAAGAACGACTGGATCGGCGGGGCGGCGGTGAGCCGGTCGCTGCACGAGGGTTGGACCTATTCAAATTGTTCCTATGTCTGCTCGCTCCTGCGCCGCGAAATCGTGCGCGATCTCGACCTGCCGCGCTTCGGTCTGCAGGTGATCCCCTATGAGGGGGGTGCGACCTTCACCCGCGACGGCGATTATTTTGCCTATCTCTCCGATCACAATGCCCTGCGCCGTGAAATCGCGCGGCATTCGGCCCGCGACGTGGATGCCTATGCGCGGTTCTCGCAGACGGTGATCCGCCAGTGCCGCTTCATTCGGCCCTTCCTGCTGCGCCCGGCCCCTGATCCCGCGTCGCTGCATCCGCGCGATCTGGGCGAGCTTGCCTTTCTGGTGAAGAAGGCCCATGGCCTCGGCGCGCGGGAGCTTGGCGAAACCATCCGCTTCTGGACCATGTCCATCGGCGATTTCCTCGACGAGCATTTCGAGAGCGACCTGATCAAGGCGCATCTCGCGGGCTCGGGCATCATCGGGACGGGCCTTGGCGTCTATTCGCCGGGCACGGCTTACGTGTTGCTGCATCACTACATGGGCGATGTGGATGGTGCGATCGGTGCCTGGGGCTTTGCGCGCGGCGGCATGGGGTCGATCAGTAAGGCACTTGGCCTGGCCTTCGAGGAATCGGGTGGTGAGATTCGCACCGGTTCCGGTATCGATACCTTCAAGGTGAAGGACGGGCGCGTGACCGGCGTGGCCCTTGAAAACGGCGATGTGTTCGACGCGCCGATCGTCGCTTCCAACATGGATATCAAGCGCACTTTCCTGCATCACGTCGACCGCGCGGAGGTGCCTGCGGACTTCACCCGAGCGGTCGAGCGGTTCAAGATCCGAGGCTCTTCCGCCAAGCTCAACATCGCACTCGACCGGATGCCGGTGATTCCCGCCGCCCCGCCGGGTGCCTCGTTTTTGCGCGGCGACATGCACTGCTCGACCTCGCTGGCCGAGCTTGAGCGTGGCTATGACGACTGGAAAGACGGGCGCTGGTCGGCAGAGCCCTATTTCGACATGCTGATCCCAAGCCAGATCGATCCGACGATGGCGCCCCCCGGCCAGCACATGATGACGGTCTTCGTGCAATACGCGCCCTACGATCTGGAGGCGGGTGGCGTCCGGTCGGGCGAGAACTGGACGGATGCGGCGCGTCAGGCCCTGGCCAATTGCGTCTACGACAAGATGGAGCAGGCGATGCCGGACATTCGCCAGCGCATCGTTCATGCGGAAGTGCGCACGCCGCTCGACATCGAACGCGAGGTCGGCCTGACCGAAGGCAATATTTTCCAGGGCGAGTTGACCTTCGACCAGTTGCTCTTCAACCGACCGGTACCTGGCTATGCGGGCTATGACACGCCGATTTCGGGCCTCTACATGGTCGGCTCCTCGAGCCATCCGGGCGGCGGCGTGATGGCCGCACCCGGTGCCAATGCGGCGCGCGAGATCCTGCGCCGTATCGGCAAGGCCAAGAGCATGGCGGGGCTTGCATCATGAGCGAGACCTTCGACGTGATCGTGATCGGCGCAGGGCACAATGGCCTGTCGGCGGCTGCCACATTGGCGCGGGCGGGCAAGCGCGTCTGCGTTGTCGAGAAAGAGGATGTGTCCGGCGGCATGGCGCGCAGCACCCAATGGTCGCCGCAGGCAAGGGGGCCGCAGATCGCGCATCTGCTCTACAACCTGAGCCCGGTGCTCTGCGCTGAACTCGGGCTGCACCTCGACACGAAGCCGTTGGACACGATCGCCCTCTCGCCGGAAGGGGATCACGCGGTTCTGAAGGGTGACAGGCTCAGCTTCGCCGATGGCACGACCCACCCGAAGGCGGAGGCATTCGCCGTCCTGCAACGTCGCCTGACCCGTTTTGCGGCGCTGCTCGAGCCGCTCTCGCTGGCACCGCCGCCCCTGATGGAGGAGGCGAGGCTTGGTGAAATGGCGGGGCTTGCGAAACTGGGTTTCAACCTCAAACGTATGGGCAAGGTGGAGATGCGGGAGTTCCTGCGGATCGTCCTGTCCAATGCCTATGACCTGCTGATCGACGAGCTTGGCGACGGGCCTGTTGCCGGGGCGCTCGCGGCGGATGCCGTGCGCGGCGCCTTCAGCGGTCCGCGCGCGCCGGGCAGCGTTTTCTCCTTGCTCTATCGTCTGGGGCAGGGCGGCACCGCTGTCTGGCCGATGGGCGGTATGGAGGCGGTGATCGGCGCGCTCGAGCAAAGCGCTGCTTCGGCGGGTGCCACGCTGCGTCACGGCGGCGGTGTCGTGAGCGTGACCCTTGCAGGCGACCGCGTCAGTGGCGTAACCCTTGACGATGGCAGCACGTTGACGGCCCCTGCCGTGCTCTCCAGCCTCGGCGCTCTCCGGACCATGCAGCTTGCCGGGCCACAGCACTACGATATCGAAACGGTGCGCCGCCTGCGCGCCCTGCGCGCCAAGGGAACGACGGCGAAGTTCAATCTCGTCCTGACAGGTGTTCCGGATGTGCCGGGGCTCACGGAGGCGCAGAAGGCCGGCAGGCTGGTCATGGCCCCTTCCGCGGCCGATGTGGAAAAAGCCTACAATCCGGTGAAATACGGGGAGGTCTCGGAGGTGCCGGTTATGGAGGCAATTCTGCCATCGCTCATCGACCCGTCGCTTTGCCGAGGCGGCCGCCAGGTGATGTCGGTGATTGCCCAATACGTTCCTCTTGCGCCCACGGACGGCTGGACCGAAGCCAAGCGCGCCGCGCTGGCCGAGCGGCTGACCACAGGGCTCGAGCGCTACATGCCGGGTCTTTCCGGCCTGATCGAAAAGGCCGAGCTCCTTGTTCCAGACGACATCGAGGCCCTGACTGGCGCACCTGGCGGTCACTGGCACCATGCGGAGTTGAGTATCGACCAGCTGCTGACGGTGCGGCCGGTGAACGGTTTTGCGCGTTACGCCTTCGGGCCGGAGGGCTACTACCTTTGCGGTGCCTCGGCCCATCCGGGTGGCGATCTTACAGGCCTGCCTGGTCGCAACGCCGCGCGGCAGGTGCTGGACGCGGGGAAAGCACGATGACGCAAAAGCAGGTAGAACATGTGCCGCTGGGCCTGATCCCCGGTCCGTTCCATGACCGGCTGGAGGCCCTGAGCCGTGCCAAGGCGTGGATGGACTGGGCGGGCTACATCTCCCCCGCCGTGCTTGATACCGCCGAATTCGAGTACTTCGCGATCCGCAATCAGGCGACGCTTTTTGATGTCTCGCCCATGCACAAGTACCGCATAACGGGCAAGGATGCGCTCGCCATGCTGAACCGGATGGTCACGCGGAACGTGGCGCACCTCGCGCCGGGCCGCGTCGGCTATGCGCTCTGGTGCGACGAGGAGGGCATGCTGATCGACGATGGCACGCTCTTTCGCCTGGGCGAAGAGGATTTCCGGCTCTGCTGCCAGGAGCCGATGTATGGCTGGCTGATGGACGCGGCTTTCGGATTCGAGGTGAGCGTCGAGGACGAAAGCCATGCGCTTGCCGGGGTCTCGCTGCAAGGGCCCACATCCTTCTCGGTCCTCAAGGCGGCAGGCTTCGACGTGGCGCAGCTGAAGCCCTTCGATCTCGTGGAGATCGAGCCGGAATTGTGGATTTCGCGCACCGGCTTTACCGGCGATCTCGGCTATGAACTCTGGGCGCCCTGGAAAAAGGCTGTGGACCTTTGGGACAGGCTCTGGGCCGCAGGTGTCACTTGGGGTCTGCGCGCCATCGGCTACGAGGCGCTGCACATCGCCCGGATCGAGGCCGGTTTCATGGCCGCCGGGATGGATTTCCAACCGGTCCATGCCGCCATGCGCCTGCACCGGGGCCGCACGCCAATCGAACTGGGCTTCGGACGAATGGTCGATTTCGACAAGGGCCATTTCAATGGCCGCCGCGCACTTCTCAAACAGCAGGAGACCGGCCAGCGCTACGCGCTTGTGAGGCTCGACATCGGTGGCTACAAACCGGCGCAGGACGCGCTGATCTATCACCGCAAGCGACGCGAAGTGGGGCATGTGACCTCCGGCGTCTGGTCGCCCACGACCAAGCGCAACATCGCGCTGGCCGAACTCAAGGCGCCTTATGGCCTGAGCAAGACCGCCGATCTCTGGGCCGAAATCTACGTCAACGAGGAAGGCCGCTGGGACCGCCGCCTCGTGCCCGTGACCATCGAAACAAAACCGTTTTTCATCAATTCCCGAGCCCGGGCGACGCCGCCCGGACCGTTCTGATACTGCCGAAGGAATCGACCATGGCCGACACGACCACCCTGCCGAATGAACCCTCGTCCGATACCTTGAGCGCGTGGGACCGCACACACCAGTTGCATCCCTGGACGGCGATGGATGCCTGGCAGGAGAACGACTACCACCCGATCGAAAGCGCCGAAGGCATCTACCTCTGGGATGCGGAAGGAAAGCGCTACATCGATGGGCCGGGCGGCATGTGGTGCGTGCAGATCGGCTACGGGCGGCGCGAAATGGCGCAGGCCATCGCCGACCAGGTGCTGCGACTGCCCTATACCTCGCCCTGGACCACGACCACCGACCCCTCGACGATGCTCGCCAAGAAGATCGCCGATCTCGCACCGGGCGATCTCAACAACGTGTTTTTCACAACCGGCGGCTCGACGGCGGTCGATACGGCGCTCCGGACCATGCATTTCATGAACAACGCGTTGGGCCGGCGGGAAAAGAAGATCGTGATTGCCCGCGAAAAGGGCTACCATGGCTCGACCTACCTTGCGGCCAGCGTCACGGGAAAGGAGCGCGACAAGAGCCGTTTCGATCTGGAAAAGCGGCTGGTGCGGTTCCTGCCCGACATCAACCCCTACGTCCGGCCCGAAGGCATGAGCCTGAGTGATTGGGCCGACGCAAAGGTCGCGGACCTCGAGAACATGATCATCGAGGTCGGCGCCGAGAACGTTGGCGCCTTCATCGCCGAGCCGATCCTCTGTTCAGGGGGCGTGATCATCCCGCCCGAAGGCTACCACAAACGTACGCTGGAGATCTGCCGGCGCCATGACATTCTTTACATCTCCGACGAGGTGGTGACGGCCTTCGGTCGGCTCGGCCACTGGTTCGCCTCGGAGGACGTCTTCGGAATCACGCCCGACATCATCACCTGCGCCAAGGGCCTGACATCGGGCTACCTTCCGCTCGGGGCCTGCATCATATCCGACCGAGTGATGGAACGGATGACGGGGCCGGAGGAGAAGGTGCTCTTTTCCAACGGCTATACTTATTCGGGGCATCCGGTCTGCTGTGTCGCGGCGCTGAAAAACATCGAAATCATGGAAAACGAAGGTATCCTCGAACACGTGCGGCAGATCGCGCCGCATTTCCAGAAACGCCTGCGCGCGCTCGACCGCTTCGGTATCGTGGGCGACATCCGCGGCATGGGGCTGTTGGCCTGCATCGAAGGCAGACCCGACACGCCGGGCACCTCGCTTGCCGCCGAGCGCAACGTCGGGGCCTTGCTCGACGCGGCCTGCGACAAGCGCGGCCTGTTGGTGCGCCCGCTGATCAACATGGCGGTCTTCTCGCCGCCGCTGATCATCACGAAGGCGCAGATCGACGAGATGTTCGACATTCTCGAGGAGGCGCTGGAGGAAGTTCAGGAACAGATGGCGGCAACCGGAACGCCCGATTGACAGCTCAGTGCTTTGGCGGATCATGTAGGTCTTGAGGGGGGAAGCCGGTTTGGCGATCGAGCGCGTGCCGGGCAATTGCCGGGCATTCACCGTTCAAACTTATTTGAGCGCTCAAATAAAACTTGTGTCGATGGGTAAAGCCGCCTAGCCTTTCAGCGGGTCTTGCCTGAACGTTCGCCGGGAGAGGCCAACAAAAACAGGGAGATGATCATGACCAGACTACTTCACATCGGGTTTGCAGCTGCCAGCGCGACCGCCTTGCTGGCAGGTGCGGCCTCGGCGCAGGATGCGGAACTGACGGTCTTCGACTGGGCCGGCTACGAGGACCCGGAATTCTACAAGGCCTATACGGAGAAACACGGTGCAGCACCGACCTTTGCCTTCTTTGGCGATGAGGAGGAAGCCTTCCAGAAGCTGCGCTCCGGCTTCAAGGCGGATGCGGCGCACCCTTGCTCTCAGTCGGTGCCGAAGTGGATGGAAGCAGGCTTGCTCGAGCCGCTCGATCCGTCGCGCATCGACCGCTGGGACGACCTGAACAAGGAGTTTCGCGAGATCGAGGCCTACAAGAAGGATGGGCAGTATTATTTCGTGCCGATGGACTGGGGCAATACCGGGCTCACCTACAACACCGAATTGCTGAGCGAGGATCAGGTCCAGTCACTGCAAATCTTCGCCGACCCGTCGATGGCGGGCAAGGTATCGATTGGCGACAGTGTCGATGATGCCTATGCGCTCGGCTTTCTGGCCACCGGCGTGAAGGACTGGACTAAGGCGACGGATGAGGACTTCCAGAAGGCCTCGGCCTTCCTGCGCGAAGTGCACAAGAACGTTCTGTCCTATTGGGACAGCGCCTCCTCGCTGGCGCAACTGATGCAGTCGGGACAGGTTCAGGTCGCCTGGGCCTGGAACGAGACCTCGGCCACGCTGGGCGCCGAAGGGCTGCCCATCGCGATGAAGCGCGACACGACCGAGGGCGCGTCGAGCTGGGTTTGCGGATACGTGAAACTCAAGGACGGCGAAGGCTCCGACGACAAGTTCTATGATTTCATCAACGCCTGGCTCGAGCCGGCGACCGCGGATTACATCGTGTCAGCATGGGGTTACGGCCATTCCAACGCCGCCCAGATGGCCCAGATGGATCAGGAGATGCTGATGTCCGTGAGCCTCGAGAGCAACGATGCGCTGCGCGAGAACACCCTTTGGCAGGCCCCTCCGTCGCCTGAGTTGCGCGAGAAGATGATCGCCGAGTTCGAAAACATCAAGGCCGGTTTCTGACGCGACTTTCTGTCGGTTGAAACCCCCGCCGCATCCGCAAGGCTGTGGCGGGGGTTTTCTTTTGGATGATCAGACCGGTTTGCGCGCGCGCAGATGGTGTGGGCAATGCTCGCCGGTTTTCAACACGCCGATCATTGCCGTCCAGGTCCTGATCTGGTCCGCGATCAGCCCTGCGCCATGGGACTGCTCAAACTCCGTGCGTTCCGGTCCGGTGATCCGCGCCAGTTCCTCGACGGCGACCTCTGCGTACCAGGGATTGCGATTGGTGAGTGTGACCTCCTGAAAGCCGGCAGCTTTCAGGGCCCTTTCATAGCGCGCGGGCGAAGCCATGGCGAAATCCAGATCCTCCATTGCGATATAGGCCGCCATCTCGGGCGAAGGCGCGCCGTCATGGGAGATCAGCCAATCGGAAGCGGCGAACCAGCCGCCGGGCTTCAGCACGCGGAAGGCTTCCGCGGCCAGCGCCTCCTTGTCCGGGATGTGGATGATCGAATCCTTGGAAAACACCACGTCGAATGTGGCATCGGGAAAGGGCAGGGGGCCAGGCGTGACTTCGACGATGTCGATGACCCCGCTCAACCCCGCCGCCTTCACCCGCTCTCGTGCCGCGTCGCAGACGGGGGTTTCCACGTCGATGCCCGTGACCTTCCCGGCACCGTGATCGCGCAGGATCGAGACGGCGATGGCACCCGAACCGCAGCCAATATCGAGCACATGGCACCCGTTTAGATCGAGGCCATCGAGCACACGAGCGACTTCCCCGGGCCCACCGGGCGAGAGGTAGCCTTCGCCCCAGAGACGTTCCAGAAAGGCGATGTGCCTGTCGTCGTAATGCAGTTTCTCCGCGCTCATGTCCGGGGCTCCTTTTGTAGCAGTCTTGCCTGATAGGTTTCGATGAACCGTTGCAGGTAGGTTTCCATCTCGACCAGCGGTCCGGGAATATAGTGGCGCGATGCGACGCCACGGGCATTGGCTTCGACGATCCGCTTGTCGGCTTGCGTGGTCACGTCCCAGAGCCAGATCAGGCGCGCAAGGTCGTAGTCGCGCCCTTCCTCGGCATCGCCGCGCACCAGCCAGATCACCTCCTGAGTGCACCTGTCCTTGTCTTGCGGATGAAAACGGTAGAGCACCGCGTGGTCGCAGTAGATCAGCATCGGGTTGAAAAGACCCACATAGGCGTCAGAGGCCCCGCCGTCATAGCCTTCGATGGATCCCAGGAGCGGCGCCAGTGGCGCGCCGTCCTTGCTGCCGGTCGCGAAGCCGTCGAGCAGTGCATAGCGGTTATAGGCGAAGTCGGCGGCATGCTGCGAGCCGTCGCCGATCCTGTCGATGAGCTTGGTTGAAATGCCGCAGTCGGCGGATCGTTTCTCCATCTCGGCGTTGAGCGACTCGACGCGCTTGTCCGACATGTGGATCGAGTGGCTGCGGGAAAACTCCGGGTGCGCTGAGGCGCAGTGATAGCACTCGTTGTAGTTTTCGATCAGCAGCTTCCAGTTGGCCGCGACCTCGTAGGTCGCGCGATGGGCGATGCGTGTATTGGCCAGATCAAAGGGCGCAAGGCAGGGCGTCAACTCCCTGCGCAACTGCTCGAACGAGGGCGGGTCGGCGGCGAGACTGACATAGATCAGCCCTTCGAGCACCTCCACCGCAACCGGATGAAGCCCGAGGCCACTCCGCTCCTGCGCAGGGTCCAGCCCGCGCGCATGAAAGAGGCTGCCATCGAGATTGTAGGCCCAGGCATGGTAAGGGCAGGTGAAGCGCCGGGCGTTGCCGTGCTGCTCCAGACACAGTCGCGAGCCACGGTGCCGGCAGACATTGGCGAAGGCCCGGATGCCGCCCGTTGCGTCGCGGCAGACGATCACGCTTTCCTCCAGCAGGTCGAACAGAAGGTAGTCGCCGCGCGCCGGGATTTCGCTCACATGCCCCGCAAGAAACCAGTCGCGCATGAAAATGCGCTCCTTTTCCAGATCGAACACCGCGTCGGAGGTGTAGAAGGCTTGCTCCATGGCATGGCCTGCGCGCTGCTGGCGGATCAGGGAGGCAAGCGAGGCCACGCTCAGGCCTCGAAGACGACGATGGAGTCCGCCCCCCAGCCGACGCTGACGGAGCTGCCTACGGGGGCGACCGAGCGCCCGGCGGTGTTGCGCATGGAAATGGTCACGGGTTCGTCCTGGCCGGGCAGGGCCACGGTGTAATAGGTCATGTCGCCGTAATACTGCGTTGCGGTCACCTTTGCTTCGGTCCGCCGTTCGGCCCTGTCGGCGTCATCGAAGAGCAGGGTCAGCATTTCGGGCCGGACGCCGACCGTGTCGATCTGCTGCACCGCAAGGCCCTCGGGAAGCGCCGATTTCGGCAGGTCGATCCTGCCGAGGGCCGCGATATCGAGCGTTACCGTGTCGACGGTCCCGGCACTGGCCGTGGCGGGCAGGAAATTCATCACGCCGATGAAGGAGGCCACGCGCTTGCTGACCGGACGCCGGTAGAGCCCTTCGGGGGTATCGAGCTGCGCGATCCGGCCCTCGAACATCACCGCGATCCGATCCGACATGATCAGCGCTTCCTCCTGATCGTGGGTGACGAGGATGAAGGTGATGCCGATGGATTTCTGCAAGGCCCGCAGTTCTACTTGCATCTGGTCGCGCAGCTTCTTGTCGAGGGCGGAAAGTGGTTCGTCCAGAAGGATCACCTTGGGCCGCATCACGAGTGCACGTGCGAGAGCCACCCGTTGGCGCTGTCCGCCCGACAGTTCATGCGCCTTGCGGCTGCCGTAGCCTTCCATGTCCACAAGGGAGAGGACCTTCTCCACTTCCGCCGCGATCTCGGCGCGGGGCAGCCTGCGGGTCTTGAGACCGTAGCCCACGTTTTCAGCCACGTTCAGATGCGGAAAGATCGCATAGCTCTGGAAGACCATGTTGGTGGGCCGTTCATTGGCCGGCGTTCCCGTCATGTCCTTGCCACCGATCAGGACGGTGCCCTGCGTGGGCGGCTCAAAGCCCGCGATGGCGCGCAGGAGCGTGGTCTTGCCGCAGCCCGACGGCCCAAGGAGCGAGAAGAACTCGCCTTCGCGGATCTGGGCCGAAATGCCGTGCAAGGCCGTGAAACTGCCGAATTTCTTCACCACGTTGCGGATGTCGATCATTGGCGGCGCGGCATTTGCCGAAATGTTGCCCGTATCCTTCATTGCTCAGACCCCTGCCAATGTGGTTTCGATACCTTGCCGCGCGGCACTGCGCCGGCGCAAGGCCTCCGCCAGAACCAGAAGCAGGACGGATACCACCAGCATGATCGTCCCCAGCGCCATGACCGACGGCAGTTTCGTCGGAAACCGCAACTGGCTCCAGATGTAGACGGGCAGGGTGACGTCGGTGCCGGTGAGAAAGAAGGCGATGATGAATTCATCAAGCGAAATGGTGAAGGTGATCAGCAGGCTTGAGATCACCCCCGGCAGGACCAGCGGCAGCGTCACCCTGCGAAACGTGCCCCAGCGGCTTTCGCCCAGATCGAAGGAGGCTTCCTCAAGCTCCCGGTCGAGTCCGCGGAAGGCGGATGAGAGGATGGCGATGGCGAAAGGCGTACAGATCAGCACATGCCCGCCCACGACCGTCCAGAGCGAGAGCGGCATGCCGAGCTGGTTCAGCATCACCAGAAGTGCGACAGCGATGATGATCTCCGGCAGGACCAGCGGCAGCATGATCAGCCCGACGATCCCGGTCTTGCCCGGAAAACGGAACCGCGCCGAGGCGCGGGCGGCGAAGGCCCCGAGCAGGGTGCTCAGAAGTGCCGTGGCCACGCCGACGACAAGCGAATTCCAGAGCGCCGTATGCAGCGTTTCGGTCTGCCAGAGCCCGTCGAACCATTCCGTCGTGAACCCCGATAGCGGAAAGGCCACGATGGTGGAACTGTTGAAGGCGAAAAGCGGCAGCAGGATCACCGGTGCATAGAGAAAGACCATATAGGTCACCGCATAGATCGTGAGCCACTTCGCCGAGAGAAATCTCATCTGACGCGCCCTCCCAGTTTCTTGCCGACGAAGAAGATCAGTACGCTGATCAGGCCGATGACCACCATCGAGGAGACCGCGAGGGCCGCGCCCAGAGGCGCATTGTTGGCCTTGCCGAACTGGATCTGGATCATGTTGGAGATCATCAGGCCCTCGGTGCCGCCCACGAGCCGCGGCGTGATGAAATCGCCCACTGTGGGGATGAGCACGATCAAGGTGGCGGCGACGATGCCGGGCATCGCCAGCGGCAGGGTAATGCGGAAAAACCGGCGCAGCGGACTGTCGCCGAGATCGGTGGCGGCCTCGAGCAGGGAGCGGTCGATCTTTTCCAGCGCCACGAAGATCGGCAGGATCGCGAAGGGCGCCCAGGCATGGGCCAGGGTGATGACCACCGCATTGAGGTTATAGAGCAGGAAGGTCAGCGGTGCCTCGATGAAGCCGAGGCCCAGAAGCGCTGAGTTGAGCACACCATTATAGCCGAGAATGACTTTCCACAGAAAAACCCGCAGCAGGTAGCTGGTCCAGAAAGGCACGGTGATGAGAAAAAGCCAGAGTGCCTTGCGCCGTTTGACATGGAAAGACAGGTAGTAGGCGACCGGAAAGGCAAGCAGCACGGTGACGGCGGTGACGATGAGCGAAATTTTCAGCGAGCGCCACATCAGCACCTGATAAAGCGGCGTGGTCCAGGCCTCGCGATAATTGGCGAGCGTCGGCGTGGTGTCGATGGTCAGGTAGTCCTGGGTCCAGAAGCTGAAGGTGATCACCATCAGCAAGGGCGCTGCCAGCATCACCAGCACGTAGCCGAAGGTCGGGCCGATCAGCCGCAGGCCCTGACGCGCCTCGCTGTCGAACCTCAGCGCCAAGGTTGGGCGCGCCTCGGGGCGAATGGAAGCCTCACCCGTTGCCTGCCTGCTGCCGCAGGAGTTCGGCATTGCGGGCCGCGACCATGCCTTTCTCTGGCTCGTCCTCGTTGAGCACCGGGAAGTGGCGGCGCAGAGTGTCGTGATAGCTGCGCACACAGTTCTCCAGATCCGACAGGATCACCCCGTCATAGCCGCTGGAAAAGGCGGCCTCCCAGGTCCAGCGTACGAGTTCCTCGTCCTCCTCGGAGGTCAGCCGGTCGATCCGCTCGCTGAGATAGCGCGAAAGCCGCATGCGACGGTCCTCATTGGCCAGCCTGTAGGTGGTGCCCCGTTGCATGGTCTGTCCGAACTCCAGCGGAAACTCCTGATAGAATTTCACACTATCGGGATAGATGCCAAGCACGCAATTCGGAAATAGCCCGATATAGAGCCAGGCCTTTCCGTGCTGTTCGTCGAGACCTTCAGGCGGACGCAGGATCGAGGTATAGGCACGAACGCTCCACAACCGGTTGTCGGCATTGCGGAATTCCGAGAAGGACCGCGAGGTGCCGTCCTTGAACTCCTCGTCGTAGTAATGCGAGCCGAAGAGGTCATGCAGGCCGGGGTGGGCCATCGGCACATGGTAGCCTTCGTTGTCCACATCGCGCACGCATTTCCAGTTCACCGCAGCGGTCTGGGCGTAAAAGCCGTCGCCGCCGGGCATCAGCGTGTCGAGATCGTATTGCGCAAGTTCCTCATCGAAGCGCCGCATGACCTCGCGCATCGCGGGTTGCGGTCCGGGCCTGAAGCGCACGAATACGAAACCGCGCCATATATCGGTTTCAATGGCTTTAAGGCCAAAGGCGACCGGATCGAGCGGCGGCAGCTTGTCGGGCTGCGCGGCCCCCCGCAGCGTGCCATCGAGATTGTAGACCCAGCCGTGAAACGGGCAGATGATCGCACCCTTGCAATTGCCCTGCTCCTTGCCGACGACACGAGAGCCGCGATGCCGGCAGAGGTTGTGAAACCCGCGCACCTTGCCGTCCTGCCCGCGGATGACAAGCGCCCGCTCTCCCACACAATCGAGCGTCACGAAATCACCGGTCTCGGGCAGGTCGTTGACATGGCACACCAGTTGCCAATGCGAGCGGAAGAGAAGGTCCTTCTCCATCTCGAGCATCTCGGTGTTGAAGTAGCTCCAGGCCGGCAGACCTTTGCGATCGTGGTCATTGGGCAGGGCTTGGGCCTGTCTGATGGGGTTGGACATGGGGACTCCGTTCATGCTTTCGGGAAGCGTACCAAATTTCTTTGAGCGCTCAAACAAAAAAATTGCACCCCACGTTCAATCTGGAATGTCTGCGCTGGCTGTCCGGCAGGTTGCTGCTTGAACCGCGCAAAAAACTTCCAGATCCCTGGTATTGCAAAACTGCCCGGCGCGCCGCCGGAAAAGCACGCCCGCCCGCGACCGGCGGCCCTTGAGGTGTTGCCTGAGGAATGCCGGCGCAACTTGATGCAGCCCTGAAGGGCCTGGACATGGCGCGAGGCTGCGCTCCTTGTAGCTGTCGGGGTCCGGCGCGTTCCGAAGCCCGATCGCGTTCAAACCTGCGACCGCCGTTCGGTCGGACATGACCTGCCGGCTCTCGGCCGGATCCAAGGTCGTGCCGGGCAGTGATCACCCGCTTCCCTGTCGCGCCGCCTCGCGAGAAGGGCGAATGTTCTGCAGGGGGCGCGGTTGCAATGGCGCGTTGACTGGTGTGCCTGAACAGGCCCTGAAGATCAGGCGCGTCTGCGCGGCTGATGCAGGCCCGCATCGTCGGTCCGTGGCAATTCGCCAAGGATGAAAGAACGAATTTGCTGAGCATTCATCGGGTGCGCCAGTGCATAGCCTTGCAGATATCCGCAGCCGATGTCCTGAAGAATACGGACATGCTCCACGGTTTCGACGCCTTCGGCGACGACCTGCACATCGAGCATGTGACCTATTTCAATGATGGTCTCCACCAGATCCCGCTGCCGTTGCGACTCCACGATCGGCTTGATCAGAAGACGATCGATCTTGAGCCGTTTCGGAGCAATCTGCAGCAGGCTGACGATAGAGGCATGTCCGCTGCCGAAATCGTCGATCTCCACATCAATGCCCATCTTCTCGATCAGTTTGAGGTTGGCTTCGATCGTGTCGTTCTTGGCGTCGAGAAAAGCCGATTCCAGCAATTCGAAGGAGAGCTTGCCGGCAGGAATATTGAGCCCGCGAAACCGGTCGCCGAGGCGCGGATCGTTCAGGCGGTGCGACGACACGTTGACTGAGACCCGCGGGATGTCGATGCCATGCGCCTTCCAGCCTTCCATGTCCTGCAGCGCCTTTTGCAACACGAGCTCGTCGAACTGCGCGAGCAACCCCATGTCTTCCGCGGTTCTGAGAAATTCGTCCGGCATGATCAGCCCGTATTCCGCGCTTTCCCACCGCACCAGGGCTTCGAGCCCCGAAATCTCCAGTGTCGTCGCGTCGAATTGCGGCTGGTAGTGGCAGGTGATCTCGCCCTGGTCGAACCCGGCCAAGAGGGCATCGAAGGAGTTTTTGCGCCGGCGCGCCTCTTCCTTCATCGATCTGTCAAAGAACCTGGACCGCCCGCGACCCGCTTTCTTGGCCTCGTAGAGAGCGAGATCCGCATCAATGAAAATGCTGGTGTCGCGCAGGGTCTTGCGGCTGGCCAAGGCGATGCCGATGCTGGTGCCGATGTTGCATTGCTGGGCAGCATAAAAATAGGGCCTGGCCATCTCCTCGATGATCTTCCTGGCCATCGAGGCAATTTCCTGTTTTGGCGGTGCGTCTGCCAGAAGGGCCACGAATTCATCGCCGCCGACCCGTGAGACGAGTGTACCGGGCGGCAGCAGCCTGTTCAGAAGACCTGCGGCGTGTTTGAGTGTGGCATCGCCCGCGTCATGCCCAAGTGTATCGTTGATCTGCTTGAAGTGATCGATGTCGAAATGCAGCACGGCAACCCGTGTGTTCTCGGCCGCGCGTTGCTTCACCAGCCTGGTGAAGGCATCGTCGAGATATCGCCGGTTGGCGAGCCCGGTCAGCGCGTCGTGGCGGCTTTCGTATTCCAGTTTCGCCCTTGCGTTCTCGAGTTCCTGCGCCTTTTCGTAATCCCCGGTCACATCGAAACTGACACCGTAGTAATACCCGCCGCCATCGGTGTGCATGAAGTATTTTCCGCGAGTGCGGACATGCCCAGTGGTCCCGTCGCGCCTTTGGATCCTGTAGTCGAAGGCGAGGTCCTCACGCGCCTGCATCCGATCTCGCACGACGCGGCTCACCGCCTCGCGATCCTCGGGATGAATGAAGTCCTCCCAGGCGCGCGGATGCACATGGTTGCTGTTGCCCGGAATGCCCAGAAGCGCCAGCATCCGGTCATCCCAATAGGTATGCTCCGCCCCGATGTCGTATTCCCAGCGCCCCATTTCTGCCGTGTCCATCGCGATATGGAGGCGTTGGGCCATGCGCTGGCTTTCCATTTCGACATTCTTGATGTCCGAAATATCGGTGTCTGTGCCGATGATGCGCGCGGGCAGACCGGCACGATCACGCCGCACCACGCGTCCGCTGCTCAGGAACCAGACCCAATGCCCTGCCGCGTGGCGCTGTCGGAACTTGTAGTTGACGATATCCGTCTCGCCGCTGTCCAGCCGCGCAAGTTCGCTTTTGATATGGTCGAGATCGCCCGGATGGATCGTCTCCAGCCAGTCTTCGGTCGAGCCGGGAAAACTGTCGGTCTCGGTGAGGCCGCGCAATCTGCGCCAGGTCTGTGATACATAGTGACGCCCCGTTTCGAAATCGTGATCCCACACGCCCTGGTTCGCACTGAGAACGGCGATCTTCCAGCGCCACTCGCTCTCGGCAAGCGAAAATTCCGTCGGCGACCCGGACGGCGCAGCGAGCGGCACCGCTTCGATCACCGCAGTGGGTGCCGGTATGATCCAGTCCTGATCCGCCATGCGCGCAACGTGCGACGGCATCTGCAGGGCAGGCGCCTCGGGCGACGGGTCGGTCAGTTGCATGGGCAGCGCCTGAAGCAGATAGCCCAGACACCCCCCGGCGCTGTCTGTGACCCTGCTGGCGCGGAAGTGGGTAGAAGGCGCGCGGGCAATGCATAGTCTTTGCCCGTCGCAAAGCGCATCGAGGCGGACAAGTCGATCCTCCTGCGCCGGCGCCTTCGCGTCGGTTGCGACAAGAAAGAGACTGCGGCAGTCTTGCCCGAGCAGATCAGCCTCTTCGTCCTGCGCGAGCAGCGACAGGGCAGCCGCATTGGTTGCCAGGAGGGTGAAGTCATCCGACACGAAGACAGCCGCAGTGTTCATGGCCCCGATCAAGGGCCTGATCACCATGTCAACTTGATCGCTGCGCGCGCTACCCATCACCCCTCCAACCAATACCCTTCGCAGCCTAGGCACATTCGTTTAAGGACCGGTTATCGTTTAAAATTGACCGGTTTTCCCGGTTGCGCCGACGCCACGCGCAGGTCCTTGCCGTTCGGCTGGCCGCGGCGGTCCGGGGCAATTCGCAAGAATGCATAGTGAAGTGCAATGTTCTCCGCATCGCTCAAAAGATCCTCAGACCGACGTCGCGCCAAAGCCGTTCCCAGACGAAGTAATCCGTGAAATACCCGGTGTGCCCTGCGGCTTTCACCTCCCAGTTGCCTGCGAGACCGGGGATCTCGTCGATGGTGGTTCCGACGAAATCATCCGTCCGGAAGATGTTGTGCCAGATGAGCCCCGGCGGCATCGCTTGGGTCGACACCTGAAAGACCTCACCGAAATAGCGCCGGTAGATATGGGTGACGGGGGAGCCCATGGTCACCAGGAGCACAGAGACAGGCAGCGGGGGCCTCAAGGGCTTGCCGGTGTCTGCGATCTTTCGCTTGACCCATTCGTTTTGCAACATCTGCGTCGCGATCACGGTGCCCTGCGAGTGGGAGATGATCGTGATGCGGTCGGGTTTCAGAACTTCGAGGCCATAATAGAGAACGCGCCGGAACCGGGCGTTGATCGCATTGCGCTCGGTGAAATTCTCCTTGCGGGCGCTCGCATCGCTGCACCACATGCAGCGGTCCATCACCGCATAGGTGACGATATCGCGCGCGGTGCCGAGGCCTGCGGCGACGAAGTTGGAAAAGTAGTAGATCAGCAGGAAGAGACCCAGCAGCGAGGTCATCAGGTAGGGGGTAGCGCCCTCGAGCAGGGTAAGCGGATGGTGCAGCTCCGACATCGGCCACTGATCGACCCAGGTCAGCAGCCAGGCCTGCGGGAACTCCCGGCGCAGGTGAAATGCGATGAAGAGGGCGATCATCAGGACGGCCACGAAAAAGGCCCATTGCAAACGGATGTTCAGAACGACCCGCGAGCGGGTTTCCGGCTGTTCAAAGAGACGCTCTTGGTAGATGCGGCGTATCACGTAAAGCCCGAAGCCGATGATGCCGAGCAGCACAATGCCCGCGAAAGTCACTGACAGGGAACTGAAGGCCTGATTCAACTGCGCAGCGAAATAGCCTTCGAGCAGCCCGAGCGGTGCGCCGGGTTCGGTCTGGCTCACACGTTGCACGAGGCTCACGAAGCCCATCCAGAGTGCCGACGAAAACACCAGCCAGAAGATCGCCATGGCGGCGCAGACGCTGGGGTAGATGACCCTGTGGCGCTTTTCGTCATGCGGCGGCAGGTGTTTGACCTGGATGAAGATGCTCAGATAGGCGAGCAGTGTGAGGGCGATCACGGTCGTCCAGGCGTAGCTGAGCGCCGCGATGCTGAAATCCACGAAGCCTTCGAGATTGGGCAGGCAGCGATGCAGGCGTCCGTCGGTGGTGGGCCAGTTGCAGGTCGCACCTTCGAACCCGCCGTGGAACGTCCCGTATTCGGCCATCAGCAGAATGACGATGCCAAGCACGAACAGCCCCCGCCCGAAGATGCGCACGAGGTATGTGCGTGCCCATCGCCAAAGCACGATCACACCGGCGCCAAAGGTGAGGCCACCATGCAGGTAGAACAACCACAAAAGCGGGATCTGCGACCAGTCGCGGTCAGGCCCCTGCGACGGCGTCGCGACGATTTCGAGCGGCGTCATGTCGAGCAGCAGGAGACAGGCTCCGATGGCCAGCATCACGTTCAGCGGTGCAACCACGCCATAAAACACCCATGTGAAACCATGAACGACGCCGGTGGGAAACCAGCGGCGGTTGTTTTCCACGTTGTCCATGGCGAGATAGCCGAGCCCGAGGACCACCCGCAACAGATCGAAAAACGTCCAGAAGGGCCCTTTCGGCGCGGGCGAGCGGTCTGCCCAGTAGACTTCCGCGAAGAGTGTCTCGTCGGTTCCGGTCACCGGCCGCACGCGGCGCAGGTGTACGGGAAAAAGACGCGCATTGCGCGGATTACCGTCGAACCGCGTCTCCGCAAGCTGGATCAGGTCGTGTTCCACCGTCACCGGCACGCGTTGGGAATGGGGGTGTTCCGTCGTTGCCGCGCCCACGACCTCGTCGACGGTCTCGCCCGGTTTTTGCTCGCCGATACCATGTACGGTCAACACCAGATGCCGGCCCATTGCACTTCCCAAAGAAACTCACGCGGTTTTTTCTACCATAGCATGTATTTTCAGGGGCTGCTAACCTGATTGAAATGTTTCGGGAATTTGTTTTGGCGTTGCCGTTGCGTCAGCAAGCCGGAGCCACGTCGCGCCCTGACCATAAAAACTGAACACCCCTCCCGTTCGGGTGACGGAAGGGGTGAGAAAGCTTTGCCGGAACTGTCTCGGAAAGCCGCAGGCCAGGCAGCTCTCAGGCCATGCCGCCCACGTTTTTGAGCACCGCGTCGATGTCGGCGAGGGTCTTGCGTTCGCTCTCGCTTACCTTTTCGCCGCCGAACCCCATGAACCCGCCCTCCTTGGCGGCTTCGGCCACGCCTTGCGCGGTTTCATGCACAAGCGTCTTGATCGCCGGCAATTCGCCCGGTGCGACCGATGCAACGACCGCAAGCGCATCCTTGAGGCGCGCCACGGCCTCAGTGCTGGCCTCTGACGGTTTGCGGCCCTTGATCAACTCCTTCATTCCAGCGCGAATGGCGTCGCGGCCTTCGGAAGTCTTGATCTCTTCGGCGATGCTTGCTGCAAGTGTGCCTGTGTCCGAAGCGCCACTCCTGGCTTGCAGCACGCGGGCCATGGCGGCGCTCTCCTGCACGGCGCCGACGAGGCCGCCCGGATCGGCTGCGGTGACCGCGAACCCGGCAAGAAATGGAATCTGGGCAACCTGTCCCCATTGCTCGGCTGAAAACCTGTCCTTCAAAGCCATTCGACAAAACTCCCGTTGGTGTCAGAAATTCAACCCTAGCACGATTCGTGCGACGGAACGAAGCGCGCCGCACACTGCGGCCTTGCCAGACGCCGGACAGCATGTATTCAATGTGTTACAATGGCATGGTTAATCCGGCCTGCGATCGCCACGCCGCTGAAATGCACTCGTGGCGAGGGGATGCACCATGTGCCTTGCGGTCCCGCTGAAGGGTCGCGCGGCGCAGCGTAAGAAACAGATCGAAATCTGCCCAAGGGGAGCAAACAAATGACGACCAAACTACTGATGTCCGGCGTGGCAATACTTGCGATGACCGCCCTGTCCGCCCAAGCGGATACACTGCGCCTGCTGACCTGGGGCGGATACGCTCCCGAAGAGGTCATCGCCAAGTTCCAGGAGGAAACCGGACATACGGTCGAAGTGACCCTGTCCAACAACGAGGAAATGATCGCCAAGCTGCGGGCGACCAACGGCGGCGGGTTCGATCTCGCGCAGCCAAGCCAGGACCGGATCACCGGGGCGCAGGCGGAATTCGGGATCTACAAGCCCATGGATCTGAGCAAGATCGATGCGAGCCTTTTCATCCCGTCGATGTTGGAAGCCACGAAGAGCAATACGACCTTCGAGGGCGCGGTCTACGGTTTGCCGCATGTCTGGGGCACTGATGGTCTCGTTCTGAACACGGCGCAGGCGGGGAATGTAAAGGACTACATTGACCTTTGCGATCCTTCGGTCGCGGGCAAGGTCTCCTACCGGATGAAGCGCCCGACGCTGATCGGTTTCGCCTTCTCGATGGGGCTTGATCCCTTTGCGGCCTACGATGATCCTGATGCCTACAAAGGGGTGATCGACCAGGTCGAGGCCAAGCTCACCGAGTGCAAGGCCAATGTGAAGACCTACTGGGAGGGCGGCGACGAGATCAAGAACCTGCTGCGCTCGGGCGAGGTCGTCGCGGCCATGGCCTGGGACACCGGCGGATGGCAGCTCAACGACGACAACAAGGACATCACATTCGTGGCCCCCGCGGCAGGCGCTCTGGGCTGGATCGACACCTTCGCGCTGCCTGCGCGCGGTCGTGCGGATGATGCCGCCTACGCCTGGATCAACTTCGTGATGCGTCCCGAGATCGCGGCGATGATCACCGCTTCGGCAGGCAACTTCACCGCCTCGCAGGGGGGCGAAGCCGAGGTCGATGACGCCCTGAAGGCCAAGTTCCAGGCGAGCTTCCCGCAGGAAGCGATCGACAACATCAAGTGGTATCCGCCGGTGCCTGCCGGTCTGGAAACCCTCGAAGGGGCGGCGCTCGACCGTATCAACGCGGCCAACTGATCCGGTGACATGACGCAAAGGGAAGCGCAGCCGCTGCGCTTCCCGATTTTTTATTCGGAAACACCCCTCCTGATGTCTCAACCCCCCGACCTCGAATGCCGCGCACTCTCCAAGCGCTACGATGATTTCTTCGCGGTTAAGGAGGTGGATTTCGAGGTGCCGTCGGGCTCTTTCTTCTCGATCCTCGGACCGTCCGGCTGCGGCAAGACAACGCTGTTACGCATGATCGCGGGCTTTCAGATGCCCTCGAGCGGCGATCTGCTGATCAAGGGCAGGTCCATGCTGGACGTGCCGCCCAATCGCCGCCCCGTCTCCATGGTCTTCCAACATCTGGCACTGTTTCCGATGATGAGCATCGGCGACAATGTGGGCTTCGGCCTGCGCCAGCGCGGGGTCAACAAGACCGACATCAGGCGGCAGGTGGAGCGGGTGCTGGAGCGCGTGGGTTTGGGCGGCGTGGCATCACGCCCGGTGGACTCGCTCTCCGGCGGGCAGAAGCAACGCGTGGCGATTGCCCGCTGCATGGTGCTGGAGCCCAGCGTATTGCTGCTCGATGAGCCGCTCGGGGCGCTCGACCTGAAGCTGCGCGAACACATGAAGATCGAACTCAAGCGCCTGCAATCGGAATTCAACACGACCTTCGTCTACATCACCCATGACCAGTCCGAAGCGCTGGTGATGAGCGACCAGATCGCCGTCATGAACAAGGGACGTTTCGAGCAGGTGGGTGCCGCCCGCGATCTCTACTACCAGCCCGCGACCGCTTTCGTCGCAGGCTTCGTCGGCGAGGCGAACCGCTACACCGCGCGGGTGGAGGCGGCCAACGGAGGCCTGCTGCATCTCGTGACCTCCCAAGGTGTGAGCCTGCGCGGCATCGACGCGGGTGACGGGCTCGCTGTGGGCGATCACGCGGATGTCTTCGTGCGCCCCGAGACTGTGCGCCTGTCGCGCAAGGCGGAGGATCTGGCCGAGTTCGGCAATGCGGGCGGCGGGCGGGTGGAAAGCGTGCTCTTCAACGGCGCGAACAGCCAGCTCATCCTGCGCGACGCGGCCCAGGGCGGCGAGATCAGCGTGGCGCTGCCGCAAACCGGCGCGTTCCGTGATCTCGGCAAAGGCGATACTGGTCTACTTCGGCTGGGAGCCTGACCAGACGCGCTGCTACCGCAAGGCGGGCGGCTGAATGACCTCCGATCGCTCGAAACTGGGCCTGATCCTGCTCCTGAGCCCGCTCCTGATCTGGCTCATGACACTGATCATCCTGCCGCATGTCGGCATGTTCCTCGTTTCCCTGCGCGAAAAGGTCGGCGTGCGGGAGTATGAAACGGGCTTTGCCAATTACGCGGTCTTCTTCACCGAACCGCTCTACTGGAACACCTTTGCGCGCACCGCCTACATGTCGATTGCGGCAACGCTTCTGACGCTGCTCATCGGCTTTCCGGTGGCCTATTACATCGCGAAACTTACCCGCGGGCGCTCGAAGACCACGCTCTTTCTGATGTGCCTCATTCCCTTCTGGGTCAGCGAGTTGGTGCGCACCTTCGGGTGGATGATCCTGCTGCGCGAAACCGGGGTGTTCTCCTCGCTCTTGCAATATCTCGGGCTGGTGAGCGGTCCGGTGGAATTTCTCTACAACGATGCGGCGATCATGACCGGTCTGGTCTACACGTCGATGCTCTTCATGGTGGTGCCGCTGGTCACGACCCTCGACAGTCTCGACGACAGCCTGATCGAGGCAGGCTATGATCTCGGGGCGAGCAGTTTCGCCATCCTGCGCGAGATCGTGATCCCCCATGCCATGCCCGGGATTGTTTCGGGCTGCATCGTGGTCTTCATGCTGTCGCTGGGCAACTACCTCACGCCGATCCTGCTCGGCGGCAAGGACAGCCTGTGGTTCACCGGGCTGATCTACAGCCAGTTCATCACCCGCTTCAACTGGGAGCTCGGCTCCGCCTTCGGCTTTTTGCTGCTGGCGCTCTCCTCGGTCATCGTCTTCGCGGCGCTGAAACTGACCGGCCAGTCGCTCGGCAGGACGATGGGGCGCTGAGATGATCGCATCAATTCCGCAGGGCAGGGCGTTTCGCTGGACCTTCCGCGCCTACATCGCGCTCTTCTTCATCTATCTGGCACTGCCCCTCGTCACCGTCTGCGTCTTTGCTTTCAACGACAGTGTCTTTCCCTCGCTGCCCTGGGAAGGGTTCACCTGGGACTGGTTCTTCGGGTCCGAGGCCCCCCGCATCGGGGTCTTTCACGAAAGGCCGATCCTGCGCTCCATCGTGACCTCCGGTGTCGTCGCCTTCTGGGTCTCGCTCCTGTCGGTCGCGGTCGGCACCTGCAACGCGTTTCTCTTCGTGCGCCATGATTTTCCGGGCAAGGGGTTTCTCTACATCCTGATGCTCTTGCCGCTGATCATCCCCGGCATCATCCTCGGCATCTCCATTCTGGTCTTCTCCTCCGCCATCGCCAACACGCTCGAGGACGCCACGGGCCTGTGGTTCGATGCGCTCCGGCCGGGACTTCTCCTGGTGATCCTCGGGCAATTCTCCTTCATCACCACCTTTGCCACGCTGGTGATTTCCGCGCGGTTGCAGAAGTTCGACACGAGTCTCGAGGAAGCCGCGCTGAATCTCGGCGCCACCAAATGGGGGGCGATCCGGCAGATTACCCTGCCGTTCCTCGCGCCCGCCATGCTCGCCGCCGGGGTGGTCGCCGTGCTGATGAGTTTCGAGAACTTCAACACCACGCTCATGCTCGTGGGCTCGGACGCGCCGCTGACCGTGACCATGTTCGACCGGCTCAAGCTCGGCTCGACACCGGTTCTGAACGCGGTGTCGCTCCTGCTGATCGTGGCCTCCGCCGTGCTCGGGCTTGCGTCGCTCCTGCTCCGGAAAGACGACTAGAAACAGGCTTCCAGCAGCTTGCGGGTGTTGGTTGCCGTCATCTTGACCGGATTGCCGCCGCAGCTTGGATCCTTGATCGCCCCGGCCACCAGGAGGTCGATGTCCGGATCCTTCACGCCAAGGTCGGTGAGGTTTGCGGGAATACCCAGTTTGGCGTTCAATTCGCCCACGAAGGCATGGAACCCTTCGAAGCCGCCCGTGATGCTCAGGTAATTCGCTGCCCGCGCCAGCGATTTGCGCACCTTCGATTTGTTGAACATCAGCACCTGCTGCATCACCACCGCGTTGGTCGTGCCGTGGTGGGTGTGGTGCAGCGCGCCGATGGGGTGCGAGAGCGCATGGATCGCGCCGAGGCCCTTCTGGAAGGCGGTGGCCCCCATGGCTGCGGCGGACATCATGTGGCTGCGCGCCTCGATGTCGCTGCCATCCTCATAGGCCTTTAGCAGGTTGTCCTTGACCAGACGCATGCCTTCGAGCGCGATGCCCTGGCTCATCGGGTGGTAATGCGGCGAGCAATAGGCCTCGAGACAGTGGGCGAAGGCGTCCATTCCGGTGCCTGCGGTGATCATCTTCGGCATGCCGACGGTCAGTTCGGGGTCGCAGATCACCACGACGGGCAGCATCTTCGGGTGAAAAATGATCTTCTTTTCATGGGTGTCGGCATTGGTGATGACGCTCGCGCGGCCCACTTCTGAGCCAGTGCCGGCGGTTGTCGGAACGGCGACCACCGGGGCGATGGCGCTGGCATCGGCCCGCGTCCACCAGTCGCCGATGTCCTCGAAATCCCACAAGGGCCGTGTCTGGCCCGCCATGAAGGCCACGGCCTTGCCGAGATCGAGCCCGGAGCCGCCGCCGAAGGCAACGACCCCATCGTGCCCGCCCGCGCGGTAGACCGCGACGCCGGCCTCCACATTGGCCTCCGTGGGGTTCGGGTCGACTTCCGAAAAGACGGCTCGGCCAAGCCCTGCGGCCTCCAGCAGATCGAGCGTTGCGGTGGTGATCGGCAGGCCTGCGAGCCCCTTGTCGGTGACGAGGAGCGGCCGTGCGATCCCGGCGGTCTTGCAGGCCTCCGCGATCTCGGCAATGCGCCCGGCCCCGAAACGGATCGAGGTGGGGTAGGACCAGTTGGCAGTGAGCGACATGGGATCAGGCTTTCTTCAGATGGTAGGATTTGGGGCGGGTGAGGTTGTGATAGCCAATTTCCGACAGGCCGCCGCCGCGCCCGGTGTCCTTGCAACCGGTCCAGCAGAGCGCGGGATCGAGATAATCGGCGCGGTTCATGAAGACGGTGCCGGTGTCGATCTGGTCGGCGATGGCCTCGGCCCGCGCCACGTCATGGGTCCAGAGCGAGGCGGTCAGGCCGTAGGGGCTGTCGTTCATCAGGCGGATGGCTTCCTCGTCGTCCTTGACGGGCATGATGCCGACCACGGGGCCGAAACTTTCCTCACGCATCACCCGCATGGAATGGTCCACATCCACGAGGATCTGCGGCATCAGGTAGGCGCCACCGTCTTGTGGGAAAAGTGCGGGATCAATCAGCGCCTTTGCCCCGGCGGCAACGGCTTCGGCGGTCTGCGCGCGCACCGCATCGGCGAAGCGCACCTGCGCCATCGGGCCGAGCGTGGTGCCGGACTCCAGCGGGTTGCCGAGTTTGTAGCCTTCCACAATCTTCACGGCCTTTTCGACAAAGGCATCGAAGTGCTTTTCCACCACATAGATCCGCTCGATCCCGCAGCAGCACTGCCCGGAATTGAACATCGCGCCGTCCATCAGCGTGTCTGCAGCGGCATCGAGGTCCGCATCCTCCATCACGTAGCCCGGATCCTTGCCGCCAAGCTCCAGCCCGAGCCCGGTGAAGGTGCCAGCGGCGGCGCGCTCGATGGCCTGTCCGCCCGCAACCGAGCCCGTGAAGTTCACGAAACCGAAGGCGCGCTCGGCGATCAGCGCGGAAGTCGTATCATGATCCAGAAACACGTTCTGAAAGACATCCTCCGGCACGCCCGCCTCGCGGTAGGCCTGCGCGATGCGCTCGCCCACCAGCGGCGTTTGCGAGGCGTGTTTCAGCACCACGGCATTGCCCGCGATCAGCGCTGGCGCAATGGTGTTGTGCGCGGTCATGAAGGGGTAGTTCCAGGGCGCCACCACCAGCACCACGCCATGCGGCACCCGTTTGATCAGGCGGCGGAACCTGTCGCTGTCCTCGAATTCCATCGGCGCCAGCGCGTCATGGGCGATCTTCGCCATATAGGTGGCGCGTTCGTTGAAGCCGCCGAATTCGCCGCCATAACGCACCGGGCGGCCCATCTGCCAGGCCAGCTCGGGCACGATCTCCTCGTTCATGGCGCCCACGTTGGCGGTCGCCTTCTGCACCAATGCGATGCGCTCGTCGAGCGGGCGCGCGGCCCATGCCTTTTGCGCCCTGGCCGCACGGGCAACAGCAGCGCGAGCGGCGTCGGGCGAGAGTGTTTCACGCTCCGCGTAGACCGATCCGTCGATCGGCGAGATACATCTGATGGTCATGTCAGGCCCTTTCAAAGCCGCGCGCGATTTCCCAATCGGTCACCACGCGGTCAAATTCTTCCTGCTCCCAGCGGGCCGCGCGGGTGTAGTGGTCGACCACGTCATCGCCCATCGCGGCGCGCAGCATCTTGGAGCCGCGCAGGGTTTCGGTCGCGGCACGCAGGGTTTGCGGGATGTCCTGCGCCTTGGCGTCTTCATAGACATCGCCCTTGGTGGGCGGCGCCAGTTCCATCTTCTCCTCGATCCCCTTGATGCCCGCAGCCAGCATCGCCGCCTGAGCGAGATAGGGGTTCATATCCGACCCGCCGATCCGGCATTCGACGCGGATGCCCTTGGTGCCTTCCCCGCACAGCCGGAAACCGGCGGTCCGGTTGTCCACCGACCAGACGGTTTTCGTCGGCGCGAAGGTCGCCTTGGCGAACCGTTTGTAGCTGTTGACGTAAGGGGCCAGGAAATAGGTGTAATCGGGCGCATGGTGGATCAGCCCGGCCATGTAGTGGCGCATCAGGTCGGACATGCCCATCTTGGCGTCCTTGTCGAAGAACGCAGGCGCGCCGTCCTTCCAGAGCGACTGGTGCACATGGGACGAACTGCCCACGCGCTCATGCGACCACTTCGGCATGAAGGTCGCGGCATGGCCGTGCTGCCATGCAATCTCCTTCACCGCGTTCTTGGCGATGGTGTGGTGATCGGCGCAGGCGAGGGCGGGGGCATAGCGGATGTTGAGTTCTTCCTGCCCGGCCTCGGCCTCTCCCTTGGTGTTCTCCACGGGGATGCCTGCGGCAAAAAGATGGTTGCGCAGCGGGCGCATGATGCTCTCTTCCTTGGTGGTCTGGAAGATGTGGTAATCCTCGTTGTAGCCGCTGATCGGCGCCAGATCGCGAAAGCCGCTCTTGCGCACCTCGTCGAAGCTCTTCTCGAAGAGGAAGAACTCCAGCTCCGTCGCCATCATCGCGGTGAGACCGAGGGCCTCCAATCGCGCGATCTGCTTTTTCAGCACGGCACGCGGCGAATGCGGAACAGGTTCGTAATGATGATGATCGAGCAGGTCGCACATCACCATCGCCGTGCCCTCAAGCCAGGGTACCGGGCGGATCGTGGCGAGGTCGGGCTTCATCACGTAATCGCCATATCCTGCGCGCCAGCTTGTCGAGGCATAGCCCTCGGGCGTCGCCATCTCGAGGTCCGTCGCCAGCAGGTAGTTGCAGCAATGGGTCTCTTCAAAGGAGTGTTCCACGAAATTCACCGCGTGAAACCGCTTGCCCATCAGGCGGCCCTGCATGTCAACGCCACAGACCAGCACGGTGTCGATTCTGCCGTCGGCCACGCGGGATTTCAGGTCGTCAAAGGAAAGCAATCCGGGCATTGGGTCGTCCACTTCTCGAAAAATATGCGCGGGAGGCCGCGCGCTGCCGCCTCCCGCATCGGATCAGGTGTAGCGGTAGGGGCGTCCTGCCTTCACCATGTCTGCGTTGTATTTCTTGAAGATGTCAACGACCCGGCGCTTGGTTTCGCTTTCCGCCGCGATCTCTTCCCAGAAGACGAGGGCCGCGTCCTCCACCGTCTGCCATTCGGCGTCCGGAATGGTGGTCAGTTCCATCTTGGTGCCGTTGACGCGCAGGTTGGCCTCGCCGCCCCAATACCACCACTGACGGTAATAATGCGACTGGTCGCAGCAGACCCGGAAGAGGGTTTGCAGGTCTTCGGGCAGTTCGTTCCAGCGCTCCATGTTGGCAAAGAACGACCCGGCCCAGGCGCCGGAGATGTTGTTGGTCAGGAAGTAGTTGGTTACATCGGCCCAACCCACGGTGTAGTCCTCGGTGATGCCCGACCAGGCGATGCCGTCGAGCTCGCCGGTCTGCACCGCGACTTCGATGTCCTCCCAGGGCAGATTGACCGGTACGACGCCGAACTGCGCCAGGAAGCGGCCCGCGGTGGGGAAGGTGAAGACGCGCTTGCCCTCCAGATCCTTCAGGCTGCGGATCGGATCCTTGGTGGCGAAATGGCAGGGATCCCATGCGCCGGCGGAGATATGCTTCACGCCGACGGCCGAGTATTCCTCGTCCCATATCTCGTTGAGGCCGTACTGGTTGAAGAGGACCGGGACGTCGAGCGAGTAGCGCGAAGCGAAGGGGAAATAGCCGCCGAACACCGTGACTTCGGTAGGCGAGGCCATGGAGTCGTCATCCGACTGCACCGCGTCGATGGTGCCGCGCTGCATCGCCTGGAAGAGTTCGCCCGTGGGCACAAGCTGGTCGGCGTAAAAGAGTTCGATCTGCATCCGGTCGCCCGCGATCGTGTTGAACATCTTGATAGCGGGGTCGATCACATGTTCGGCCAGCGCCGCGCCGGCGTAGGTCTGCATGCGCCACTGGATCGTGCCTTGTGCCAGGGCTGGTGCGGCGAGAGCCGCAGGTGCCGTCATCGCGGCGCCTTTCAGGAACTTGCGTCTGGTTGTCATCTCATCGTCTCCTTTGTTGAATGTCAGGCCGCTTGGAACGGCTCTTCTTCAGGGTTTGTTGTAAATGTACTCGGGCAGCCAGGTTGCAATGCCCGGGAAGATCATCACCAGCGTCAGTGCCAGCACCATGACCAGTACGAAGGGAAAGACCGAGGCGTAGATGTCGCGCAGGCCGATCTCCGGCGGGGCCATGGCGCGCATCAGGAACAGGTTGTAGCCGAAAGGCGGCGTCATGTAGGCGATCTGCGTCGTGATGGTATAAAGGATCCCGTACCAGATCAGATCGAAGCCGAGCGCACCCACCAGCGGCACATAGAGCGGGGCCACGATCACCAGCATCGCCGTGTCGTCGAGGAAGGTGCCCATGAGCAGGAAGCTCAGCTGCATCAGGATCAGGATCGCCCAGGGCGAGAGGTTCAGCTTCTCGGTGAAGACGCTTTCGATCGCCTTGACCGCGCCCAGACCGTCGAAGACAGCCCCGAAGGCGAGGGCGGCAAGGATGATCCACATGAACATGCAGGTGATGCCCAATGTGTTGCGCACCGAATTCTCGAAAACCTCGCGCGTCATGCGCCCCTTGAGCACGGCGGCCACGAAGGCCGCGAGCGCGCCGATGGCGGAGCTTTCCACCAGCGAGGTCCAGCCGTTCATGAAGGGCACCATCATCACCGCGAAGATCGCAAGCGGCAGGATGCCCGCGCGCAGGAGCCGCAGCTTTTCTGCACGGGGAATGTCGCGGTCGGCCTCCGGCAGCACCGGTCCCAGGCTCGGGTTGAGGCGGCAGCGGATGGCGATGTAGGCCACGAACATGGCCGCCATCATCAGACCCGGAATGACGCCCGCGAGCCAGAGCTGCCCCACCGGTTGCCGCGCGATCATCGCGTAAAGGACCAGTACCACGGAGGGCGGCACCAGGATACCCAACGACGACCCCGCCTGGATCACGCCGGTGACCATGCGCTTGTCATAGCCGCGCTTGAGCAGTTCCGGCAGGGCGATGGTGGCCCCGATCGCCATGCCCGCAACACTGAGAGCCCGTTCATCGCGGAGATCAGCACCATCAGCCCGATGGTGCCAATGGCGAGCCCGCCGCGCAAGCCGCCCATCCAGACGTGGAACATGCGGTAGAGATCGTCGGCGATCTTGCTCTCCGAGAGCACGTAGCCCATGAAGATGAACATCGGCAGGGTCAGCAGCGGATACCACTTCATCAGCTTCATCGCCGCCGAAAAGCCGATGTCGAAGCCGCCCTTGTCGCCCCAGAGCAGCAAGGCAGCCACCACGGCGACGAAACCGATGGCACCGAAGACCCGCTGCCCGGTCATCAGCATCAGCATCATCGTGGAGAACATCAGCGTGGCGATCAACTCGTAAGACATCAGATCGCCTCGCCCCGGATCCGCAGCACGTCCTTGCAAAGCTCCGACAGGCATTGCAGCAGCATCAGGAAAAGCGCCGTCACCATGACCGCCTTGATCGGCCACATGTAGGGACGCCAGGCGGAGGAGGAGCGTTCGGCCCGCCCGACCTCCTCGGCGCCCGTGACGATGCCGGTAAGGTAGGAGAAGGGCTCCGAGCCCCAATAGCCCAGCGAGTAGGCTGTGGAACTGACCCCGCCATAAAGCAGCACCGCGATGTAGAACATCAAAAAGAGCACGGTGACGAGGTCGAACCAGGCCTTCCGGCGCAGGCTCCAGTCGCCGTAGAGCAGGTCCATGCGCACGTTCGAGCCCATCTGGATCGAATAGGGTCCGCCCAACATGTAATAGGCGACCATGGCGAATTGCGCCATTTCCAGCGTCCAGAGCGACGGCAGGAAGAAGGTCTTGCTGACCGAGGACCACAAAAGGATCCCCATCAGCACGAAAAGCCCGTACATGATGACCCGCCCGACCCGGTAATTCACCGCATCCACGACGCGGACATAGCTGCGCAGGACACCGTTCATGCGCGGCCCCCGACGACCGTCACCCGCGCCAGCGCTGCTTCGAGCCAGCCTGCGAGATGTCCGGCCATGGCGTCCTGCTGCCCGGTCTCGGCGATCAGGTCGTTGCGGATTTCGAGCATCACGTTGAGCCGACCCTGCGGCAGGCCATGCAGCTTGAGCGTGTGGGTCACGCCGTCTTCGGGGCCGTAGGGCGCATTGCGCCGGACATCGAAGGGCATGAGGTCCGCGCTTTCCAGCAGCGCATCGGCAAGCCGGCTGTCTCGGTCATGCAGCACGCCGATCTCCACATCGCGCCGCTTGCCGTTGTAGATGGGCGTGAAACTGTGCAGCGTGACCAGAATGGGTGCCTGCCGTGCCGCCAAAACCTCCGTCACGCAGTCGCGGAAGGGCAGGTAGTAGGCCGCGGTTCGGGCCTGCCTCTCCGCTGCCGTAAGGCCGGTGTTTCCGGGGACATCGATGATTTCGCTCCGCGCCGGCATGGCGTCCGCCGCCTCGGGCGGGCGGTTGCAATCATAGACCAGCCGCGAAATCCGGCTCGCCACCAGCGCCGCATCGAACCGCTTGCAGAGCCTCTGTCCGATCTCGAGCGCGCCCGGATCCCAGGCGGCATGGCTGCGGCGGTCTTCGCACGCCAGGCCGAGGTGGTCGAGATGCGGCGGAATGAACGCGGAGGCGTGCTCGCAGACGAAGACGATCGGCGATGCGCCGGTGGCATTCACCACGTCCACAACCTGAGATCCACTGCCTGCTTGCGTCATCCGTCCCCCTGTTCCGACAAACGTCTTGCGCAAATCGGATTCTGTCAACACAATACTGTAACGAAACGAACAGTTCGCCGCGTGCTGTAATTTTATTCGTCAAGTGTGGATCATGCCGGACAATTCCCTCACCATATCGGACCGCATCCAGCACGCGCTCGACCGCCTGACCCGGGCCGAGCGGCAGTTGGCGCATTCGATCCTCGAGAATTATCCGGCCTCCGGTCTGGGGCCACTCGCAGCGCTTGCCCGGGACGCCCATGTTTCCGCCCCGACCGTGGCGCGGATGGTGCAGAAGCTCGGCTTCAAGGGCTATCCGGAGTTTCAGGCGGAGCTGCGCGAGGAGTTGAAAGCCAAGGCAACCGGCCCCATCGCCAAGCATGACACCTGGGCCGGTGGCGCGCCTTCGGGGCATGTGTTGAACCGCTTCACCGATGCGGTCATCGACAACATCCGTCACACGCTGGCGCAGATCGAGCCTGCCACCTTCGATGCGGCCTGCGCGATGATCGCGGACACGCGCTCCGCGCTCTACATCGTCGGCGGGCGGATCACCCATACAGTCGCTGAATACCTGTTTCTGCACGCTCAGGTCATCCGCCCGAAGGTCACCCATATCCAGTCGACGTCAAACGCATGGCCGCATTACCTGCTCGACGTGCGCAAGGGCGATGTCTTCGTGATCTTCGACATGCGACGCTACGAGAACAACACGCTGAAACTGGCGGAACTCGCCCATGCCAAGGGCGCGCGCATCATCCTCTTCACCGACCAGTGGCGCTCTCCGGTGCATGGTTTCGCCGACATCTGCTTCAGCAGCCGCATTGTCGTGCCCTCCGCCTGGGATTCGGTGGCGACGACCTTGCTGTTGGTGGAGACGGTGATCTCCTCGATCCAGGACCTCAACTGGGAGAGCACGAAATCCCGCATGGAAAACCTCGAGGACATGTTCGATCAGACCCGGCTTTTCCGCAAGTTCGTCTGAGCGGCCCAACCCTCAGGCGGTGCCTTGCAGGCGGCGGCTTGCCGCTGTGCGTGCGCTCCAGACATCAAGCAGCGAGACCGCCACCCGGTCCTGCGCATCGGCGTAGAGGGCGATGTCGAGCGGCAGCTTGCCCAACCGGTTCGCCAGCGACACCAGCGCCCCGCTTTCGATCTCCCGATGCGCCATGCTGAAGGGCAGCCAGCCCACGCCGATGCCCTTGAGCACCAATTCCCGGATGCCGCTGGAAAACGCGCTTTCGCAGGTCGGATTGGCGCAGAAGTCGGGTGTGCCGAAAGGTTTTTCGGCGCGCCCCAGCACCTGGCCGAAATAGCTGGTCTGCGGATAGACGATGGCAGGAGTGTCGCGCGGCACGTCGCCGTCGCCGGTGACGGCATAGCGCAGTTGCCCGCCGACCACGGGAATGAGATAATCCACACCCCATAGCGCGCGCTTGATGCTGTCGCCGAAGGGCAGCGGGGTCGCACCGGTGGATTCGTAGCAGAGCAGCAGGCCGGCGTCGCCGCGCAGGAAGAGCGAGACGCAATCGCTCAAGTTCGCCGCGCGCAGCCGGAATGTGATCGCGGGCAGGGCGCGGCGGGCATGCAGGGCCATGTCGGGAAAGGTGGAGAAGATCGGCGCGTGCTGGGCCGCGATCGTCACCGTTTGGCCATCGGGATCGAAGCGCGAAATCCTGCTGCGCAGATCCCGGATGCGTGCGATCAGCGCCCGGATCTCGGCCTCGTTCGTGCTCAGCGCCGGGCTGATCGCCACGGAATTGCTGCCGCGGTCGAGGATGTCGGTGCCGAGCCAGTCCTCGAACCCGCGGATGCGCCGCGAGAAGGCGGGTTGCGTGATGTTCCGCCGCCGTGCCGCGCGGGTCATGTTGCCCTCTTCAAGCAGCACCAGAACGTCGTCGAGCCAGTCAAGATCCATCGGGAGCCTCCCATTACCTGCTCATACTTTACGTATGGGCAGCCCAAGCAGAAAGCATTATTTTTAGCGTTTGCCATAGGGCAAGCTAAGGGCGATTCACCTCAAGGAGGTCGCTTTGTGAGCCCGACCCAACCCACTACCAAACCGCGGGACGCGACCGCGCCCGAAATGACGCTGAGCCTGTGCAAGGACCTGTCGATGGCGCTCGCGCACTTTCCGAAGGTCAGGCTCGGGCATTTGCCGACGCCGCTGGAGCCGATGGACCGGCTCAGCGAGTTCCTTGGCGGTCCGCGCCTCTGGGTCAAGCGGGACGATTGCACCGGGCTCTCCTCGGGCGGCAACAAGACCCGCAAGCTCGAATACCTCATGGCCGAGGCGCAGGCGCAGGGTGCCGATACGATCATCACCCAAGGTGCCACGCAGTCGAACCATGCGCGCCAGACCTGTGCGGCCGCGGCCAAGCTGGGCATGGGTTGTCACATCCTGCTCGAGGACCGCACTGGCTCGAATGACGAAAGCTACATCCTGAGCGGCAATGTCCTGCTGGACCGTCTGCACGGGGCGACCGTGTCGAAACGCGCAGGCGGCACCGACATGAACGCCGAAATGGACAAGCTCGCCGAAAAACTGCGCGGCGAGGGGCGCAAGACCTATATCATCCCGGGAGGCGGCTCCAACCCGACCGGCGCCTTGGGTTACGTGAACTGCGCCCGAGAACTGGTTGAACAGGCGCAGGAAATGGGGCTTTCCATCGACGCGCTCGTGCATGCCACTGGCAGCTCCGGCACGCAGGCCGGCCTCGTCACCGGTCTGGCCGCTTTGCAAAGCGATATTCACCTTCTGGGAATCGGCGTCAGAGCGCCGAAAGAAAAGCAGGAGCAGATGGTCTATGACCTCGCGGTGCGCACGGCCGAGCATCTGGGCACCGGGGTGACGATCGAACGCGAGAAAGTGCGCGCCAATTGCGACTACGTGGGGCCGGGCTACGGCCTGCCGACACCCGGCATGATCGAGGCGGTCAAGCTTCTGGCCCGCACCGAAGGGCTGCTCTTTGATCCGGTCTATTCGGGCAAGGGGCTCGACGGGCTGATCGACCAGATCCGCAAGGGCTATTTCGACGGCATGGAGAATGTCGTCTTCCTGCATACCGGCGGTTCGGTGGCGCTCTTCGGCTATCCGGAGACGTTCGACCTGCACGGCTATTCCGACTGAATGAAGGCAAGAAATCACCAACAGGAAATCACCGACAAGGAGACCAACGAATGACATTGAGAAAGACTCTGATCGCAACGACGGCGGCCTTTGGCCTCTTCGCCGCACCCGCAATGGCCGCCGAAGAGGTCAAGATCGGCGTGCCGAGCTGGACCGGGGCGCAGGCAATCGCCTATCTTCTGGGCGCGATTGTCGAGACCCGTATCGGCGGCACGGTGGAATACGTGCCCGGCAACAACGCCACGATCTTTCAGGCCATGGACCAGGGCAAGGGCGACATCGACGTGCACCCCGACGTCTGGCTGCCGAACCAGGAAAGCTTCACCAAGGAATATGTGGATGGCAAGGGCACGGTGACGCTCTCCTCCAATCCCTATGAAGGCAACCAGGGCTTCTGCGTTTCCAAGGATTTCGCCGCCGCAAACAACATCACCGATATCGCCGATCTGGGGCGTCCGGATGTGGCGGCGTTGATGGACAGCGACGGCAATGGCAAGGGCGAGATGTGGATCGGCGCGCCCGGCTGGGCCTCTGCCAATGTGAACGAGGTCAAGGTGCGCGACTACGGTCTGCTGGACTTCATCGAGCCGATCCGCGCCGAAGAGGCGGTCAAGACCGCGCGCATCAAGGACGCGATTGCCAAGGGTGAGGGCTATGCTTTCTATTGCTACACGCCGCACGCCGTCTGGTACATGTTCGACGTGGTGATGCTGACCGAGCCGACCTACGATCCGGCGAAATACGTCATGATCCAGCCTTCGGATGACGCGGACTGGTATGAAAAATCCATGGTCGCCTCCAAGGACGATCTGAAAAAGGTGCAGATCGCCTGGTCGAACTCCCTGGCCGACCGTTCGCCCGCCATTGCGGAATTCTTCCAGCGCTTTTCGCTGACCGCGGACGACGTGAGCAACTTCGCCTTTGAGATCAGCGGCCAGGGTCGCGATCCGGCAGAAGTGGCCGCAGAGTGGATCGAGGCCAACTCCGACCGCGTGGACAGCTGGCTCGGGCTCTGAGCACGGACCAAAAGACCCGGGCGGCGCGCTTCTACGACGCGCCGCCCGATCAGATTCTCCCAGAGCAACCGGCAGGGGCCCGCCATGAGCGATGAGACCGTGATCGAGATCTCCAACGTCTGGAAGATTTTCGGCGCCCATCCGGAGGTCGCGCTGCGTGCGATCCGCGAGGAGGGGCTGACCAAGGCGCAGGTTCTGGCGCAGCACAATGCGGTCGTCGGCGTGGCGGATGTGAGCCTGTCGGTCAAGCGCGGCGAGATCTTCTGCATCATGGGGCTCTCCGGGAGCGGCAAATCCACGCTGGTGCGCCATTTCAACCGTCTGCTGGAGCCCACCGACGGGCAGATCCTGATCGAAGGCACGGATGTGATGGGCCTCGGCACGCAGGAATTGCAGACCTTCCGCAACCGCAAGATCGGCATGGTCTTCCAGAATTTCGCGCTGATGCCGCACCGCTCGGTGCTCGACAACGTCGCCATGCCGCTCGAAATCCGCAAGGTCAGCAAGAATGAACGCATGCGGCAGGCCGCCGCCATTCTTGATATTGTCGAACTCTCCGCCTGGGGCTCGAAGTTCGCCCATGAGCTTTCGGGCGGCATGCAGCAGCGCGTGGGACTGGCTCGGGCGCTGGCCGCCAACCCCGATGTGCTGCTGATGGACGAGCCCTTCAGCGCACTCGACCCTCTCATCCGCCGGCAGTTGCAGGATGAATTCATCCGCCTGTCGCAGATCCTCAAGAAAACCACGGTCTTCATCACTCATGACCTTGATGAGGCGGTGCGCATCGGCGACCGCATCGCGATCATGCGCGACGGCAAGCTGGTGCAGACCGGCACCGCCGAAGAAATCGTGATGCATCCCGCCGATGACTATGTCGCCGATTTCGTGGCCGGAATTTCCCGGCTCAAGGTGGTGCGCGCCCATGCGATCATGCAGCCCATGGAGGCCTATCTTGCGAAGCGCGGACCGCTTCCGGCGGATGTGGCGCGCGTCGGAGAGGCCGAAACGCTGAGCAAACTCATCAACCTCGCCATTGACCGCGAAGAGGCCATCCTGGTGCAGGACCAGGGCGTGGATGTGGGCGTGATCACCCGGGCGGACATCCTGCGCACCGTCGTCGAAGGGACCGAGATGTCATGAACAAGGCGATGGAAAACCCGCTGGAAGCCACCGATACCGATGTGGCCCGCGCCTATGCCAAGGAGCGGCGCGAGAACATCCGAACCTTCGTGCGCACCAATCCCGACTACTACATCGCGCAGTTCGACAAGATCGGGGCAAGTTCGCGTTTCACGCCGACCTTCAACGCCATGGCGGGGCTTTTCGGGCCGGTCTGGTTCGGGGCGCGCGGGCTCTGGTCCTGGGCTTTGCCGTTCCTGATCGTCGAGACGCTGGCGCTGGTGCAGATCGCGCGCGGGCTCTTCGGGGATCTGGCGGCGGACGCCCGCGACCGGATCGCCTCCATCGAAGGCACGCTGGAACTGCGGCGACAGCAGCTTGCTTCCGCCATCGAGACTGGCTCGGACAAGATCGACGTCTACCAGCGCACGGTGGACTCGCTCGAAGCCGCCATCGGCGGCATCCGGGCCGAGGCCGATGCGCTCGCCGATCAGGGCATCTGGATCGCCCTGTCGGGCCTTGCCCTGCTCCTTGTGGCCAAGGCGGTGCAGGCCACGGTCGCCAACTGGGCGCTCGAGGCGCGCTTCTCGGACTGGATTTCCGACCGCGAGATCCGCTCCGGCTTGCCGGTTTCCAACATCGTGCTGAGCGCGATCTTCATGGCGCTGATCGTGCTGGCGGCCATGCTGCACTACAGTTTCCCGGGCCGTTTCACGCTGCTCACGGAGTTCCCGACCAATCCCGATTACCGGCTCAACAGCATCGCCTGGGTGGAGGCCTTCTTCGCCTTCTGCGTGGCCAATGGCGAGGCGCTTTTCGATGCGATCACCTTCGGCATCCGCACCATCCTCGATGCGCTGGAACTGGTCTTCGTCAGCACGCCCTGGATCGTGATCGCAAGCCTGATCATCCTGCTGACCTGGCTCACCGCCGGGGTGCGCACCGCGATCTGGTCGGCGGCCTTTCTGTCCTACATGGGCCTGCTGGGCTTTTGGGAAAAGGCGATGACCACGCTGGCGCTTCTGGGGACGGCTGCGTGCCTGTCGATCCTCATCGGCATTCCCCTGGGCATGTTCTGCGCGCGCCGACCGCGGTTTTATTCCTTCATCCAGCCGATCATGGACTTCATGCAGACGATGCCCGCCTTCGTCTTCATGATCCCCGTCATCGCCTTTTTCGGCACCGGCAAACCGGCGGCGGTGGTGACCACGATGATCTTCGGCGGCACGCCGGTGGTGCGCCTGACCGTGCTGGGCCTGCGCGGCGTGCCCGAAAGCGTGCGCGAGGCGGCAATCGCCTTTGGCGCGAACAAGTGGTACCTGCTGACCAAGGTCGATCTGCCACTCGCGAGCCCCTCGATCCGGGCGGGGATCAACCAGACCATCATGCTCTCTCTCGCCATGGTCGTCGTGGCCTCGCTTGATCGGCGCAAAGGGACTGGGCGAGGACGTGCTCGAGGCGCTGCAATACGCCAATGTGGGGCAGGGGATCCTTGCCGGTTTCGCGATCCTCTTCTGCGCCATGATCCTTGACCGTATCGTGCAGGGTCGGCGCAAGTGACACCTCTCGTGCTGGTCCATGGCTTCTTGGGCGGTGCCGCGCAGTGGACCTCGCAACTGCAGGAGTTCGGGCACGACCGCGAGGTGATCGCCCTCGATCTGCCCGGGTTCGGGGCCGCGGCCGGAGAGGCGCCGATCCATTCCATCGGCGGGTTCGCGGATTGGGTAATTGCCGATATGGAGCGCAGGGGCTTGGATCGCTTCCATCTGCTCGGTCACTCCATGGGGGGCATGATCGTGCAGGAGGTCGTACACCGCGCGCCGCAGATTGTGGATCATCTCATCCTTTATGCAACCGGTGCCATGGGCCTGCTGCCGGGACGGTTCGAGACCATCGCAGAGAGCAAGCGCCGCGCGGCGGAGGACGGGCCGGGGCCCACCGCCCGACGCATTGCCGCCACCTGGTTTCTGGAGCGCGAGGCAGCACCGGCTTTCGAAGGCTGCGCCGAGATCGCCGGGAAAGGCACGCTGGCTGCAATTGCTGCCGGGCTCGACGCGATGGAGGGCTGGTCAGGTGCCGCCCATCTGCCACAGATCGCGCAAAAGAGCCTCGTGATCTGGGGCGACGGCGACCGCACCTACCCTTGGGCGCAGATCGAAAATCTCTGGACCAAGATACCGCAGGCAGGGCTCGCGGTCGTGCCGGGCTGCGCCCATGCGGTGCATCTGGAAAAGCCCGCCCTCTTCAACGCTCTGCTGCGCGATTTCCTGGCCGCCGCCTGAGAATTGATGTGGCGGCGCGCAGGGGATGCCGGTGCTGGTGTGCGGATTTCAGAAAGCGGTTGCGGATCACGCGGGAAGCGGCACAGTTAAGGCATCATGACCGCTCCGAATCTTTCCCTGCGCACCGGCGATCCGGCTGACCTGATCCTCTCGGGTCGGCTTGTCACGGATGGTCTCGGGCGCGTGGAAAAGCAGTTCGCCGAGATCGCGGCAACGGGGCGCCTTCTGCGCGTCGATCTTTCAGGGCTTGAGGCGCTCGATACGGGCGGCGCCTGGATGATTGCTAACCTCGGGGTTCGTCTGCGCCGCGACGGCATGGAGATCGAGATCACCGGGGCCACGCCCGAACGCCTAGCCCTTCTCAAGACGGTGCAGGAAGCCTTGCCGGAGCCGCAGGACACCCTGCAAGACCGGAACCGTTTCGCAGCCTGGGTGGAAGGCCTCGGCAAATCTGTCGTCGATCTCGGCAAGGCGGTGCTTTCCTTGCTGGAATTCCTTGGCGCCGTTCTGGCCGGAGTGGGCCGCAGCCTGCTGCACCCCGGACGCATCCGGTTCACCGCCCTTTTCAGCCAGATGCAGGAGACCGGCTGGAACGCGGTGCCCATCGTTTCGCTGATGGGGTTTCTCATCGGCATCGTGCTGGCCTTTCAGGGGGCGGCGCAGCTGCGCCAGTTCGGCGCGGAGGTTTTCGTGGTCGACCTGATCGCTGTCTCGGTGCTGCGGGAGCTTGGCATCCTGCTCACGGCGATCATCGTGGCGGGGCGTTCCGGCTCGGCCTTCGCGGCCTCCATCGGTTCCATGAAGGTGCGCGAGGAGATCGACGCCATGCGCGCCCTGGGCCTCGATCCGATCGATGTTCTGATGCTGCCGCGGGTCATGGCGCTGGTTCTCATGCTGCCGGTCCTCGGGCTCATTGCCAATCTCTTCGCCCTCTTCGGCGGCGCGCTGATGAGCTGGCTCGAACTTGGCGTGAGCCCCGGCATGTTCGTCACACGGTTTTATGAAAATACGGACGTATGGCATCTGGCAGTCGGCATGATCAAGGCGCCGTTCTTTGCGCTGATCATCGCGGTGGTGTCCTGCTGGCAGGCGATGCAGGTCGGTGGCTCGGCGGCGAGCGTCGGCCAGCGCACCACCTCCGCCGTGGTGCAGTCGATCTTTCTGGTCATCGTCGTTGATGCGCTCTTCTCCATCTTCTTCGCGGAACTTGGCGTATGAAGGATCAGTCATCACCTGCGGTGCCCCAGCCGGGAGTGGAACGCGAAGCGGTGATCCGCGTGCGCGGCCTGCGCAACCAGTTCGGCGCGCAGGTCGTGCATGACGGGCTTGATCTCGATGTCTGGCGCGGCGAGGTGCTGGGCGTCGTGGGTGGCTCCGGCACCGGGAAGTCCGTGCTGCTGCGCACGATCATCGGCCTCAACAAGCCGGCGGCAGGCGAGATCGAGGTGCTGGGCGTAGATGTGGTCAATGGTGCCGCCGAGGAACGGCACAAGGTCGAGCAGCGCTGGGGCGTGGCGTTTCAGGATGGTGCGCTCTTCTCTTCGCTGTCCGTCCTGCAGAACGTGCAGGCCCCGATGCGCGAACATCTCGACCTCAGCCAGTCGCTGATGGACGCGCTCGGCGCGCTCAAGATCAGCCTCGTGGGGCTGCCGCAGAACAGTTGCCCGAAATTCCCCTCCGAGCTTTCGGGGGGCATGCGCAAGCGCGCCGCTCTGGCGCGCGCGCTGGCGCTCGATCCCGAAATCGTCTTTCTGGATGAGCCCACCGCCGGTCTCGATCCGATCGGCGCTGCCGCCTATGACGAGTTGATCGGTGCGTTGCAGCGCGCACTTGGGCTCACGGTCTTCATGGTAACGCATGATCTGGACAGTCTTTACGCCATCTGCGACCGTGTCGCGGTGCTGGCCGAGAAACGCGTGCTGGTGGAAGGGCCGATCGAGCAGATGACCGAGGTGGATCACCCGTGGGTCCGGGAGTATTTTATGGGACCGCGTGCCCGAGCGGCTCAACAAAAAGGTTAGGAACCTCGGCGAAGCAATGGAAACAAAAGCCAATTTTGTATTGATCGGTGCCTTCGCGCTCGCCGGGATCATTGGTAGCCTGGTCTTCTTGCTCTGGCTGGCCAAGGTTGAGGTGGATCGCCAGTATTCTTATTACGACGTGCTCTTTGACAATGTCTCGGGCCTTGGTAACGCGGGTGACGTGCGGTTCAACGGCCTTGTTGTGGGCAGCGTGGTCGGGCTGGCGCTCGATCCCGAAGATGGCTCGAAGGTGCGCGTGCGCATCGAGATCGCGCAGGAGACGCCGATCCGGACCGATACGGTGGCCTCCCTCCAGTCGCAAGGCGTGACCGGCGTGAGTTTCGTGAGCCTTTCCGGCGGCTCGCAGACGGCGGATCTGCTGGCCGAAGGCGGCGTCATCCGCTCTGTGCCGAGCGCTTTCCAATCGGTCCTCGAAGGTGCGCCCGAACTGCTTCAGAAAGCCGTGGTGCTGCTCGAGGACATCAACGGCCTGATCAACGAGCAGAACCGTGCGGCTGTCGATACGATCCTCGAAAACCTTGCCTCCGCCAGCGGGCGTCTGGACCGGTCGCTCGCGAGTTTCGAAACCCTCTCGGGCGATCTCAGCCTGGCAGCCCGCGAGGTCTCGGGCTTCACCGGGCGTCTGCAGGCGCTCTCGGACACGGCGGATACCACGCTGACGGCGGCCACAGCGACCCTAGAGACGGCGCAGGAGGCCATTGGTGCGGCGCGCGGCACCATCGACCGCGCGACGGGCACGCTCGACACGCTGGACCAGACCCTGCTCAGCGCAAGGACACTGATCGACGGCGATCTGGCCGAGGTCTTGAGGCAGGGCACGGCCACGGCGGAAACGCTGCGGGAGGGGTTTGCGCGTCTGGAGCCCGTGGCGGCGGAAACCCTGGATGCGGCCACCCGGACACTGAGCCAGGCCGAGCAGAGTTTTGCATCCGTAAACACACTGCTTGATGGTGACCTCGGCGGGATCATCACCGATCTGCGCGGCGCTGTGAGTGTTTTCACCGATACGCTGGAGAAGGCCTCCGGCAACATCGATACGGTATCGGCGGAGGTGCTCAGGGCCTCCGAGGCCGCCGCCGGTTTCGCCACGACGCTCGAAGAGATCGTGGGCGACAACCGCGACCGTGTCTCGACCTTTTTCCGGCTCGGCCTGCCCGAATTTCTGCAACTGACCGAGGAGGCGCGGCAACTCGTGAGCAATCTCGACCGTTTCATCGACCGGGTCGAACGCGACCCGACCCGTTTCCTGCTCGGCACCCAAGGGTCGGAGTTCAGCCGATGAAAAACCTTCGCAGATTGTCAGTCTTTGCCCTTGTCACCGCACTGTCGGGCTGTGCCGGCCTGACCTCGCTCAACTCGGCGGCCACGCCCACCGATCTCTACCTGCTCACGCCGAAAAGCACCTTCGATCCCTCCCTGCCGCGGTTGCGCCAGCAGATCGTGGTCGCCGAACCCACCGCCACCGCTGCCGTCAGTACGGATCGCATTGCCGTGCAACCATCGCCCTTCGAGGTCGAATACTTGCCCCGCGCCCGCTGGGTCGACCGCGCGCCGCTGATCATTCAGGCGCTGCTGATCGAAAGCTATGAGAACAGCGGGCGCGTCGATGCGGTCGGTCGGTCCGCCATCGGCCTTAGCGCCGACTACATCATCGTGACGGATGTTCGGGAGTTCCAGGCGCGCGTGCCCGATGGCGCGCCCGAGGATTCCCCGCTTCAGGCGCAGGTCCGGCTGAACATCAAGATCGTCTATACGGAGCTCGACCGGATCATCGCCTCGAATTCCTTCGAAAGAACAGTGACCACGGCAAGTGACGACACGAAGGATGTGGTGGCGGCTTTCGATCAGGCCCTCGGATCGACCATGCGCAATGCCGTTGAGTGGAGCATCCGGAAAATGCATGAGGATGCACAAAGCCGGCCGAGAGATTTCTGATCCGGCCATTCGCTGCCAGCGTCAACCTTTGCCGCGCGCGTGGCGCTCAGCAAGTTTTGGGTAGGCTTGGTGGTTGCGTGCTCGGCAGGGAACTGCGGTGCATCGGCTTTCCGCTACCTCTTCGGTCTGTGGGGCCTTCTTCTTGCGGCAATTGGCGCAACGCCCAAAGGTCCTGCGGGAGACGCGAATACGCCCTGCGGCAATGACCTGCTAAACAGGCGGCAGCCGATCCAGCAGATTGCGCGCGTCGATCAGGTCGCGGCTGGAAAACCCCTCGGTGAAGCGCGCCAGGGTGCCTTGCAGCAATTCGCGCGCCTCTGCCGAGCGTTCGCGTTGCCAGGCCTGCGCCAGCGACAGCGCCGCGCGCAATTCCCAAGACAAGGCGCCCTGCTCCCCGGCGATGTCGAGCGCCGTCAGGAGTTCCGCTTCCGCCTCGGGCAGGCGACCGGCGGCCAGCAGCACCTTGCCGTGGATCCGGTAGATTTCCGCGCGATGGGCGTTTTCGCCGTAGCTTTCGACCTCGCGGATGCTGGATTCGAGGATGTCGAGAGCCCTCTGTGTCTCGCCTGCGGCCGCGCGCGCCTCGGCCTCCCGGGCGCGCAGGTAGCTCAGCCAGACCCGGTGGCCGGTGGCGTGGAAGCGCGAAATGGCAAGATCGAGAAGGCTCGCGCTTTGCTCGAAATCACCCCGGTGGAAGAGGCCGAGCGCGCGGTTGATCGGCGCCATCACATTGGTCATGACGGTAAGCCCGTGGCGCGTGGCAATCGCCTCGACTTCTTCCGCCCGGAGCATCAGGGCGTCGGCATCCCGCAGATATTCGAACACCTGTGCGCCCAGCGTCAGGGACAGGGCGATGTCGAAAGGATGCCCGCGCCTGCGCGAATTGCGGTCCTTTTCGTCGCTGATGGCGATGGCCTGCTCGGGATAGCCTTTCAGCCAGAGCACCTGAGCGCGGTAGACGCCTTCGGCGCTCAAGGGATCGTTGTTGGTGGTGGTGGTGATGTGGTGGTGGCGATCCGCGTTGTAGAGCCGCCGCACATGATCTCCCGAGGCCAGCGCCGCATCGAATTCCCCGCGCCAGAAATGTGCCGCAGAGGTCGCGCGGTGCCCCATGATCACGAGATCCTCATCCTGCGTTGCGTTGCCAATCTCGAGCAACTGGCTGCCACAGCGGAGCGAGGAGGCCATGTCGCAGATCGAGAAATAATGGACGTTGAGCGTATTGAGCACCGGCAGGAAACTGCTGCGGTGGTCAAGCTCCCTGGCCAGTGCCAGCGCGGGCTCCAGCACCTCGGCGACCTCGAGACGGCCCCAGCCATGCTGGGCCATGATCAGCGGTCCGAGTTGCTTGCGCACCTCCAACTCCAGCGCCTTCACCTCGACACTGGGCGCAAGCTCCGCGATCAGCCGCAGCGCGCTGCGAAAATAGGTGGTGCCCTCGACCACGGCAAAGCGTCGCACCGCCAACTCCCCGGCCTTGCGGTAGTTCTGCGCCGCCTTGAGCTTGAGATTGGCCGCTTCGAAGTGATGCGCAAGCACCTCCGGCGCGGAGAACCCGACGCCATCGAGATCGCTTTCGAGCGTCCGCGCGATCTTGCCGTGAAGTGTCTTGCGGATGCTCTTTCGCAGCGAATCCCGGGCGGCGTCCTGCACCAGCGCGTGTTTGAAAGAGTAGCTCTGCGTTGCGCCTTCGCCGGTCCTGTAGGCCAGTCCCAGCTCCATCAACTGGCCGAGCGCCTGCGTGAGTTGTGGCTCCGGCACGACGTCGAGCTGGGCCACAAGCCCGTGGCTGAACTCGCGTCCGATGATGGCTCCGATCTGCGCCACTTCCTTGGCCTGCGGCGAGCGATCAAGCCGCGCCATTATCAGCTCGCGCAGCGTTCCGGGCAAGCCAAGCTGGTCGAGCATCGCCGCATCCGCCATGCCTGGCACATCCCTGCGGGCGGCGAGCGCCTCGAGAATGGTGCGCGTCAACTCCTCGACGAAAAGCGGCACCCCATCCGCGCGCTCTGCGATATGCTCGATCACCGCGTCCGAGAGCCGGTTCTTGCCGCCGATGCTGCGTGCCAGCGAGATGCTCTCGGCCAGACTGAGCCGGCCCAGGCTGATCCGGCGGACCCCAGGCAGATCGGCCCATTCCGCGTTGAATTCCGGACGGTGTGCGGCGACGATCATCACGGGCGTTTCCGCAATACCCTCCAGTTGCTGTTTCAGCACCGCGAGCGTGGAGGGATCAGCCCAATGGATATCCTCATAGATCAGCACGGTCGGGCCCGGCGACCAGTTCCGCGCCAGAATCCGTGCAATCAGACTTTGGGTTTTCTGGTTGGCCGCCCCGGCGGAGAGGTCGATCCTGCCTGCCTCGGCCGAAAACGGCACGGAAAGGGCGGAGGCCAGTAGCAAGGCCTCCTCCTTCGAGCCGCCCATGCCGTCCCGGACCAGCGCGGTCAGCTTTTCGAGTTTTCGAGTGTCGCTGTCGCTGTCCTCCACCCCGGCAAGCGAGATCAGCAAAGGCTTGAGCGGATGATAGGGGCTGTTTCCGAAGAAGGCCGAGCACTGGATGCTGATCGCCGAGGCCCCGCGGGCCTTGACGGTAGAGGCGAAGGAATTGAGCAGGCGGCTTTTTCCGATGCCGGGATCACCGTTGAGAATGGCGGCGCCGCCTTGCTGGTCCCGTCGGATGGCGTCCCACATCTCCACCAGCATGGCGTTCTCGGTGTCCCTCCCGACCATGGCAGGCGCGCTGATCTGCGACCAGGCCGCGAAGCGCGTTTGCGCAAGGCTGGGACCGATCACGCGGAAACTCCGCACCGGTTCGGCGAAACCCTTGAAGTCGAGCCCGCCGAGGTCCTTGTACTCGAACCAGCCGCGCGCAAGGCGGCGGACCTCCTCGCTGACCAAAATGGTGCCAGGCTCCGCCGCCGCCTCGAGCCGTGCCGCGAGATTCAGACAATCGCCCGTCAGTCGGTCCCGGCCGCTGCCCACGACCACGATGCCGGATGCGATCCCTATCCGCACCTGCAACCTGTCGCCGCCCGGAAGTGCAGCACCTTCGATGCGCTTGATCATATCAAGCCCGGTACGGATCGCGCGTTCCGCCTCGCCTTCATGGGCGAAGGGGTAGCCGAACACGGCGATGATGCCGTCGCCCTGCATCTGGAACACATAGCCTTCGTAGCGTGTCACGCAGATCGTGCAGATGTCTTCATACTGACGGACAATGGTTTCCAGGTCCTCCGCGTCCACGCGCTGTGACAACGCCGTGTAGCCGACCATGTCGCAAAACAGCGCGACCACTTGCCTGCGCTCGCCGGCCAGTGCCTCGCCGCTGGTTTCCAGTGTCGTATGCAGCGCGTTGAGGATCTTGCGGCGCGGCCCGAGCGCCAGTCCGAGATCCTTGAGGTCCGCATCCGACAGCAGCAGCAATGCCTCGAAATCGACCTCGTTCTCCTCGAAGACCGGTAACAGGTTTTCGAGACCGATGGTCAGCAGCCAGCGTCCGAGATCACCTGCCGCCCGGGCTTCGGATGGATCAGTCGCCGACATGAAACACGACCCCCTTCTTCAGCAGCCATGCGAGGATTGACAGGGCCGTCTGCGTTGGTACCAGATCAGACCAGCTTCGGGCGATCTCCATTCCTGTCATATGCGAGGGGAAACGCCGCAGCAATGGTGCGAGATCCACGCCGCCCACAAATGCCACCGGTTCCTCCAGGCGCGGATGAAAGAGGGCAGGCCGGGTCTCCACGTAGCGTGCGCCGACGGTTGGCGTGTCGGCAATCTGCGCCTGCCTGCAAAGCTGAAGTGTTCCGGTGGCGATATGGCGGCCAAGCGACGTCGGGCGCGGCGGCCGGGGTTTCCTGCGGACCTGCGCGCGCCGCCCAGAACCCGGTACCGAAGCGCGACATGGCGCGGGCATAGTGCGCCCCTGTCCATGCCGCGTGCCGGCGCGACGTGCGGCGCAGGGTGTCGCGGTAGAAGGCCCGTGCTGCGGCGCTTTGATCCTGTCGACTGAGTTCCGTGTTGACGCAGATCGCCGCTGCCAACGCGCTTTGGATCGATTTCTGCACGCCGCTGGAGGAGACCGGATCGAGTGCCATGGCGGCATCGCCGAGGCGCACCATATGGCCGTCGATCGGTGCTTCGTCGAGAAATGGCGTGGCGTCGAGGGCGCGCACCGGACCGGCGAGGCCACCCAACGCCCCGGCATCGCTCATCCCGCAAGCTGCCAGCATCGCCTGAAAGCGCTGCTCGAGCGACTGCCCGTCCTGCGCCTTGATTGTCCCCGGATCCGCGAAGATCAGCGCGTTGTAGAGGCCCGTGGGCAGGGGCACGCCCCAGGCCCAGCACTCGGCGCGGGCGCGCAACTGCGGCAGCGGCGGATCGCCTTGGGCCTGCAAGTAGCCATAAAGCGCCACGGTGCGCACGGGCGCATAGACCCGGGTCGGGTTCTTGCCCGCGCGTCCCGTAGCATAGGCGAGATAGTCCGCCCGCAGATATTCCGCGCGGCCCTCGACCTCAATCGTCACCTGCCAGGCTGCCCCGTCCTGCCTGGCATTGAGCAGGCGGGCAGGTTGCCTGACCTCGACGCCCGAGCGCGCCGCGTGAGCCACGAGGGCGGCATCGAATTGGCCGCGGTCCACGCTCACGGCGCCGGTATCGCCCTGGGATTTGACATAAGCCGACTGGTCCCAGTCGAGCAGCACCTCGTTCAGCGGACGTGTCTCGCAGCGCTCGAGGACATGGCCTGCGTCGATAGAGGCCAACAACTCCGGCACACCGGGTGTGAGGCTTTCGCCCACGGACAGGCGCGGGAAAGCCATGCGGTCGATCAGCCTGACGTCATGGCCATAGCCGGCCATCCGGGTGGCGAAGACGGATCCGGCCGGGCCGGCACCGATGACGAGGATGCAGGCCATGGTGTCAGGGCCTCTGAACCGCCGGATGTCGGTCCGACAGGCGTACGTAGGCGCCGAGGCAGTAATGCAGCCAGCCGCGAATGAAGTCGCAGGCCGGGCGGCCGCGGTGGATGACTTCGTGATGGCACCCGCCGCCGCAGAGGTAGCGCGCCCAGCAGGCCTTGCAGGGCTCTTGCCTGTGGACGTGACGGCCTGCCAGCCAGTCGTTGCGCCGCTGCCGATCCGGCCCTGCCGCGAGCGATCCCATGTCGCCCGTCTCATCGCCGACGAAGCGGTGACAGGCGGCGAGCGCGCCGTCAGCGCCGACGGCGAGGTAGCCTGCGCCTGCGCCGCAAGGATAGGGACGATGTGTTCCCTTGCCGATTTCCTTGAGCGCATTCTGCATGTTGGCAAAAGGATATCGTCTGCCGGCGAGCGTTTCACGCTCGAACTTCGCACCGCAGGCGATCATCCCGGCCAGCATCTGCTCCAGATCTTCGCGACGCATCTCGCCTTGTCCGTTCGGCGAGGCCAGCATCGGCGAGAAGCCGACCGTGTGAAAACCCGCCGCCACGAATTTGTCCAAGGTCTCCGGCAGGTCGAGGTTCTCGGGGGTGACCGTGACCCGTGCCGCGACCTGCATCTTCCTTTGCATTGCGAGAAAGGGAGCCACGCGTTGCATGATTGTATCGAAGGATCCGCGCCCGCCGCGATAAGGGCGCAGGGCATCGTGCTGTGCCTTCGGCCCGTCGAGGCTGATGGTCACCGCAAAGCCGTGATCCTCGAAAAACGCCGCGTCCTCTGGCGTCAGCAGTGTGCCGTTGGTGGTGATCGAAAAGCCGATGCCGAGACCCGCGCGTTCGGCTTCGCGCACCGCATGCAGGGTCGCGGCACGCAGGGCGGCGCGGTTGACCAGCGGTTCGCCGCCCAGAAAAGCCACGTTGATCCGCGAGGCGGGGGCAGCATCGCGCACCAGCAGGTCGATGGCCGCCAGAGCCGTGGCGAGGTCCATGTTGCGCGGCGTGGCCCCGAAGCTGCCCTGCTCGGCATAACAATAGGTGCAGCCAAGGTTGCATTTCTGCGCGATCGCGAGCGAGATCGCCTGCACCGGCGGGTCCTGCACCGGGGTGTCGTCGATGAGCGGCGCGCCGTCGAGGCCCAGTCGCGCGAGCAGGCTGTCGAACAGGGCGGGGTCGCCTTTGTTCAAAGCCTCATCGAGAAGGCCGAAGAGATCGTCATCCGCGTCGAACAGCTGGCTGCCGTCGCTCAGGAACAGATGGCCGCCGGCCATCGTGCGCAGCAGATGGGCCGCCGGCGACAGAGGCCGGGCGGCGCGCATCAGGTCTCGGGCGGCCTCGAGGCTCATTCGGGCTCCCGTTCCGGGACCTTCACGTCCCGGCCGCGGAGCTGGAAGCGCAGGAGTTCTTCCCATCTGTCGAAGAGATCGTCGTAATCGATCAGGCGCGTGTCCTCATAGTCGTCAGGCACATAGTTGCCGCTGCGTTTCTTCTGCAGCCAGTTGTCGCCGCTGCTCAGCCCGTCAGGCGAGATCTCGGCATTCACGAAGTCGGGCCGGGCGGAGGCCCAGTAGTAGCACGAACATTCGCGATAGTCGTTCTGCCAGGGCGAGCAGAGGCCTTGGGTCAACTCTCCGGCCTCGGCCAGCGCCCGGGCGATCAGGATGCTGTCGTCATCTGCGGGCTCGAGGCCGGCATCTGCAAAGAAATTGCGGACGTTGAAGTCAATCTCCAGATAGGGCGATGGCCCGTCCTCCGGGGGGTCGTAGCTGTCATGAAACTCCGAGCGCTCCTGCGTGAAGATGCAGGTCACGGTCTTGCCCTGGCGGTGGCGCAGGATCGGGGCTAGCGCGTTCGACCACTCCAGCGGCGCGCGGCCCTTGGGGTTGAGGTCGGTCGTCAGCAGGATCTGGTTCAGCGGATCGGAAGGTGCCGGCCCGACGATGGGGGCGGTGAATTCCACCATCTCGTCGCCCATCCGAACGGCCAGCAGGCGGTGTGCCGTCAGATCGCCGTCAAAGCCGTAGAGCGCCTTCAGCGCCGCGCGGTCGCAGGTCACCACGAGGTTGTCGTATTCGCGCAAGGTGATGCCTTCGAAGACCCGCCGCCAGACCGCGCGGAAATCCATCTCCAGCCCCGGACAGCAATTCGCGACCGAGGTGACCGGGGTCGAGCTGATCGGATTGCCCTTGGCCTTGTGATTGATCAGCGCAGTGCGGTAGCGCGCCCTGGCGGTCGCATTGCGTGCGGTGAGCGCGGGCAGGGGCGCGTCCGAAGACGGCAGCGCCTTCGGTGCCGCATCTGTCACCCCGATCAGGCGCGCTGCCCGCTCGATCGTGTCGATCTGCCGCCGGGTCAGCGCAAGATAGCCGTTATCCGCCCCGCACATCATCGCAGGCATCTTGCGCCGCCCGTAGTCGGTGAAATCGGAGACCTCCTCGGGGCGGCGGATCAGGCTTGCGAACCACGTCTCCGCACCGCCCTGCAAGGCGGCATAGACCTGTTCGTGCAACTGCGTGATCATCAGCGTGTCCACGGTCTGGGGCGGCATCACCGGGCGCAGGGCGCGTTCGGTATCGGCGGATTCCTCCTGCGGCATGGAATCGAGCGTCAGCGCGGAGCGGCCCTTGAAATCATTGCCGTTCATCACCGTGAGGTTCATGAAACGCACCGTCTCGAAGGCGCGGCGGACGATGTCGAGCGCGCGCGCCCTCGTGACCTCGGCAGGTTCGTCCTCGGGCAGGCCCGGGCCTTCGACCACTTGTTCCAGATCGTCGGCAAGGCTGCGCAGGAACATCGCATCGGGCGCAATGTCCGGCGGACCGGCGCAGACGCGCGAGGTCGATTGCGCGAGGCAGTCGCCGTTCTTGTCCATGATCTTCAGGGTGACAAAGCCATCACAGCTGTCGTCGAAATAGCCGCGGCTGGTGGCGATGTTGTTGTTGAGCCAGGAAGGCGCGGGCGAGGAAATCGCATAGAGCGAGGGCGGCAGCGTTTCGTTGTAGAACCCGAGGTCCTTGTAGGCGTCGGGGTCGGCGTCGAAGCCCACCCAGGGCCCGTCCTTGCGATAGATGCAGAGCTTCAGCCCCGGCTCCTCCTTTTCCTTGTCGCTGAGCACCGGATCGCCTTCGGGGCCATAGATCAGGCCCTTTCCGGGCGTGAAACGGAATCTGATCTGGGAGCGTACCGGGTCGTCGGCAGGTCCGGGCTTGATGAACTGCCCATGCCCGAAATGGATGCAGTCCTTGTCGGGTGCGATGAAATTGCCGCAATAGCCTTTTATCGCGTGGCGCGCGTGATCGCTGATCTCGATCTTGCCCGCCACCTGGTCTTTCGGCTGGTTGGTGCGACGGAAGACCTTGTGATTGGCAAGCTCCACCGTCCAGACCAGCCGCGCGCCCTCGGGCAGGTCGGCTTCACGCAAGGGCTCAAGCTTGCCGTCAACCTCTCGGAATGCCTCGAAAAAAGGCGCGACGGGCCTGATCCTGTGCTTCTCGTCGGTGAAGTCGATGGTTTTCGCGCAGGCGAAGTCGGTGATCTCGCCCGTCGCTTCCTCGATGGTCAGGCTGGGTTCCGGTGTGATCGTGCGATAGCCCAGCGGGTGATCGGGATCGTCCGAGAGGGTGTAGTTGTCGAGCGGCACATCCGATGAGCCAAGCCGTGCGATGGCCAGACGGCGGAAGCAGTCTGAGCTTGAGGGTCATGTCCTGTCCTCCCTTTGCGGCACGCCAATACCGGCGAGGATGGCGTCGATCCAATCGATTGTCTGACGGTCGATGCCGAGCTGTGTCCTGAGGTACCGTTGACCCCGATCGCTCTCCTCCAGCAACTCCTCCGACAGATCGATCGCAGCCTGCACGAGGTCCTTGTGGCTGCGCCAGGTATCGGCTTCGGAAAACGGCATGCGCAGATCATAGGGTACCTCGAACGGCGGGCCGGCCTTGGGTCCGCCCGGACCGCCGTCATGGGAGAGCGGCATTTCCATCAGCAGCGACGACAGCGTCTTGAGGTTGTACATTTCCGCGAAGACCCGGTGGATCAGCATGGTCTCGCGGTCCTGCACGGCAACCTTGTGCTGCGCGCCGGAGCGCAGCCTGTGCCCGAGAAAGGCCAACAGCATACGGTAGCGGATATTGGCGAGGGTCGCCCATTTCAAGGTCACCGGATCAGTGATCACCGTGCTTTCCGCCATGTCGGCGCGGGTCGAAGGATTGGTGGCCGCGGCTCTTGCCGGGGTGTCGCCGCCCTTGCCGTCGCAGAGGTCCTGATAAAGGATCAGGAAGCGGTCGAAATGGGATAATTCCTGCAGCTTGGCCGCCCCGAGATGCGGCGCTTCCCCCTGTTCACTGACCGCTTTCAGCGCCTTTACGGCCTCGGTGCGCGTGCCGACCGGCATGATCAGCACATTCGTCGCGTTCACGGATCGCAGGTCGGTGGTGTCTTTGTCCGGCGGGCTGCCATCGGCTTGCAGGGTCTTCGGCGCGGGGCGGTATCTGCGGCCCCAGTCGTCCCAATTGGCTTGTGCCGCATAGCTTTCCTCGCGAAAGGCGCTGTCATCGATACGGCTGTCGTCCTCCAGAAGGTCTATGATCTGTCGATAAATCTCGTCGACGGGATGTGCCGGTTCCTTGCCGCTCGTGCGCTCGGCGACCAGCGCGTCGATCTCTTGTTTGGTGCCGGTCCGGTAGGTGCCGTCGCGGTTGAGGTAGCGGGCATAGCGTTCCTGCATCTGCTGGCGTACGCGGACGCCAGTGCGATTGTCCTCCTCCTTCTCAAGCTCCGCCTCTGGCGGGCTTTCGGTGAAAGTATATGCGGCGATGGAGGATTTCGAGAATGGCTCCAGACAGAAGGGGAAAGGATAATAGGCCACATCCCAGGGAAAATCCCGCCGCGCGAGGTTCATCGGCGCGCCGAGCAGGCGCAGCACGTTCTGCACGGTGATGAAATGCCCCATTTCCTCCCGCGCCACGGTCAGGATGGTCTCCCGCCAAGCCTCCCGTGAGGCCTTTTCGGCCCCGTCGCAGGACGCGGTATCGATCGAATAGGCGCTGTACAGATATTGCAGCATCAGCCCGTGCTCGATTTCGGCCCCGATGTGCAGCAACATCACGAGGTGGTCATGCCAGGAAATACCCGGTTTCTTCTCCCGCATGTCGTGGCGGTGGGGTTTTTGCGGCCTGCTGGCTGGCATGGCGGTCTTCCAGTTCTGTTGCGGTGGACCTGCGTGCTTTCCCCCAGTGCCCGTCTCGACATCCATGCGTCCGGAAGCATGATGGCGAGTCCGCGTCGGAAGAACGAAGTCAATGAAATGGCGGAAAGAAAACCAATTAAACCCACAAGTCCCACTCGCACGAGGATAGTCTGGCTTTTCGGCAAAAATCAACCGATGATAGTGTCATTGCTGTGTCTCTGCCGGGCATCAGGTGCAGTCGGTGCCGGGTTTTCCCGTCCAGCCAGACGGTGCCGGCCACGTGCCCACCATGCGTCCGGCGGCAGACAAGATTTCTTGAGAAGGAACATGACATGCGACCCCCCAGACCCATGCTTTACCCGATGGCACTGACCGCAGGCGTGCTGGCTGCTTCAGGCTGCCTTGCCGACGTCGTTGATGGCGTAACGCGCACACCTGTAAATCCGACCGCCTGGGCCATGGACTACTACAACCAGGGCGAGGTGGTTTCCGGCGTCACGCGCACGCTGCATATCGCGGGACAGGTCTCGGTCGTGGATGCACCTGGCACAACCTGGGGTGTCAAGGCCTCCAAACCCAATGACATGCGCGACCAGATGGCCGGTGCGCTCGCGGCGATAGATGCGGTGCTGGAAGGTGCGGGCATGACACGCGACAACCTCGTGCACATGCAGTTCTTCGTGACCGACATGGATGCCGGGCTGGACAGCGTCGACATCCTGATGGACTGGCTTGGCGACCGCCGGCCGCCGCAATCCTTCATCGGGGTCGAGGCGCTTTTCATGCCAGAACTTGTGATCGAGATCGAAGCGACCGCGGTCTCGGGCAACTGATCTGCACGGCTTGGTCAGCGCGCGCGCGCGATCCGTGTCCCGCAGGTCCCCTCAATGAGGCCCAGCGTGTCGCAGAGCCGTCCAATAGAAGCAAAGCCGCCCGTGGCATCGACGAAGTCGCAGGCCGCCTCCACCTTGGGACCCATCGATCCGGCGGGATACTCGCCAAGGCGCATTGTTTCGGGCGTTGCTTCTGTGATGAGTGTCTGCGCCGGCGTGCCCCAGTTCTCGAAAACGCCTTCCACATCTGTGAGCATCAGATAGGCGTCCGCCTTCAGGGCGCGGGCGAGCAGGCCGCTGGCATGGTCCTTGTCGATCACCGCCTCGACCCCGATCATCGTGCCATCGGGGCGTGCGACCACGGGAATGCCGCCGCCGCCGGCGCAGATGACCACGACGCCCTGATCCAGGAGCAAGCGGATCACGCCGAGTTCCAGGATTCTCCTGGGGCGTGGCGATGGCACCGTGCGGCGGAAATGCTGCCCGTCCTGCCCGATGGTCCAGCCATGCTCGTCGCGCAGCTTTTCAGCTTTTTTCCGGGTATAGATGGGGCCGATGAACTTGGTGGGCGTGGCAAAGGCGGGGTCGTCCGGGTCCACCTCGATCTGCGTCAGCAGCGTGGCATACTGGGTTTCTGGCGTATGGGCGTTGTCGAGTTCTTGTTGCAGCACATAGCCGATCATGCCATCGGTCTCCGCCCCGAGCACGTCCAGCGGAAAAGCCGATCCTTGCAGGGCCAGGTAGCCGACTTGCGGGCCGTTGCCATGGGTGATGACCACCTCATGTCCGGCCTCAAGAAGGGCCGCCAGCGATTTTGCCGCGGTCCGGATGCTGCTGCGCTGGCTCTCCGCCGTCAGCGCGCTGCCGCGCGTGGAGAGGGCATTTCCGCCCAAGGCGACGACGATCCGCATGTGCTCTCCTTGCTGATGGGCCTGACGTGGGTTGCTCGTGCCCCTTTGTGGCCTGTCCCTTGGCGAGGGTCATTGAGATGGATCAAGCTGTCTGGACTGCGCTACTTTTTAATGCGCTGTCGGGATTTCTGGTAGAGGCGCTTGTTGAGGCTGATGAACTGCGCGATCCATCGTCCGAGCAGTCCTGCGGAGTTGTGCCGCAGGTAGACATAGCCCGTGACACTCGCGATGATCCCGCCGATGGCATCGACAATGAGATCGCCCATCGTGTCCAGAAGGCCGGATTTCTGCATGTTGAGGCCGAAGCTCTGGTCCATGGTGAACTCGAAGATCTCCCAGACGGCGCCGATGGTCATGGCCACGCAGAAGGTGATGAAGGCGATGGCCCAGGGTGGGGCCGCAAAGCGGTCGCCCTCGAAAAGCATCAGGACGAAGAGAAATCCGCTGAGCCCGAAGCCTACGGCGGAGAAACCATGCAGAAGGATGTCCCACCACCAGAGTCTTTCGTAGAAATCGAAGGCTTCGCCAAGGAAGATCGAGGCGAAGACGAAACCCGTCGTCGCCAGCAGAACGGGCAGGGGGAGCGTCAATTCGAAGCGGCTTGCGAGGAGGACCGGGACCAGTGCCAGACCCAGCGTGGCAAGGCTCACGAAGGCAAGCGACCAGCGCCCGAGCCCGATCGAGACAAGCGCCGCAATCGCCAGCAGCGCCCAGATAACCCGCAGGATCCGGCTGGCGTGAGTGATCGCGCGCATCGGTCCGATCCTTTCCCGACCTTTTCAAGTGCCGTGCTTCAAGCCTATATCATGTGGATGACCCGGCAAACCCTTCGACTGGCAAGCTACAACATCCGCAAGGCGCGCGGGCTCGACCAGCGTCGCAACCCCGAACGCATTCTGCAGGTTATCAATGGCCTCGATGCGGATGTGGTCGCGCTGCAGGAAGCCGATCTGCGGCTGGGCGCCCGCCCGTCTGCCCTGCCGTACCGTCTGATCGAGGCGGAAACGGATTTCCGCGTCTTGCCCTTGGCTCGGAACGACGTGAGCCTCGGGTGGCACGGCAATGCCATCCTGGTGTCGAAAGATCTGCCCGTCCGGGGTGTCGCGCGCATCGCGCTGCCGGGACTCGAACCGCGCGGTGCGGTGCGCGTGGATATTGCCCTCGGCAAGGGGCTCAGTCTTGTTGCGACACATCTGGGCCTCCTGCGCTGGGACCGCCGCGCGCAACTGCACGCAATCAGGGTCGAGACAGAAACGCAAGAGAGGGTGGTCATCGCCGGAGATTTCAACGAATGGTCTGCAAATCAAGGCTTTGAGCCGCTTCTTGAGCGTTTTGAAGTGCACGCGCCGGGTCGGTCCTTTCATGCCCGCAGACCGATTGCAGCCCTTGACCGGATCGCGCTGACCAAAGGATTGAGCCTACGCGACGCCGGGGTGGAGCAAGGCGCGCTGGCGCGCCGTGCCTCGGATCACCTGCCGATCTGGGCTGACATCGATCTGACGGAAGCCTGATTTGGGCGGCTATATGCCCGGAAATGCAGCGCGGGTGCGAGAAACACAGGATGGTACTTGAGGTAAGTCAATCCGAGCGGATAAATTCGTGCTATAGTGGAGCTGTTCCCGAAAGCAGGAGAAACGAAAATGGCCGAGAAAGCGAAGCCGGACCGCCCGGAGATAGCCGATACACCTGGTAGTTTTATCGCACAGATGCAGGAGGCGGGCTTCGGTCGGGCCTTCGGCATGAGCACCGCGTGGCTTGAGGCCTGCGGTGATATGAGCGCCGAGATGATGAATTTTCTCTCGGAGCGGATCAAGGAAGACTTCAAGACCCAGCATGAGCTGATGAATTGCAAGAACATCAAGCAGGTGCAGGAAGTTCAGGCAAAGTTCGTCGAGAAGGCGATCGAACAGTATCAGGCGGAAAGCGGAAAACTGGTCGAAATCGGCACGAATGCCCTGAACCCGCAACGCAAATCCTGAAATTGAAGCCAGGTTTGATCGCGCCAAGAGGCATGAGGCCGCCCGTGTCGGGCGGCCCCTGAGCCGTCATTCCATGAAGGGCGTCCACTCTTCCGTCGGATCGTAGGCCACGATTTCCGCCGCCCTGCCGAGCGTGTCCTCGCCAAGCACGGCTTCGAGGATCACGCCGTTTTCCGCAACCATGAAGCTGTGGATGCCGGTCTCGCCGAAGATGGCGGGCACGGCCAGCAGCGCATGCCCTCCGACCATGTTGCCGTTGACGATGTACTCCATCGCGCCGCCGGGGGCCGCATCCCCCTGCGCGGTCAGGATGCGGAAGTAATACCCTGCAAAGGGTTCGGGTTCCCGGTCCGTTTCCCCGTCGTTGAAGCCCGTTGCAGAGGCCCGCGCGAACAATTCGCCGAGAGGGCTGTCGGGCGCAGGCCAGAAAAGACCATCCTTTGCTTCCTCGGAGCTTGAGATGATCTGGGCCGCGAATTCCATCACACCGTCACCATCGTGGTCCTCGAGCCGGAAAATCGACTGGATGTCGACATAGGCATCGAGCAGATCGATCACATCGAGTTCGTTGAGCCCGATCTCGCGCAGCAGGACCTCTTCGCGGCCGGTTTCGATATCGAAGGACCAGTTGTCGCCGGATTTCGCCAGCGGGATCGGGAAAGGCCAGCCGTCGGCACCAAGGGCCAGCACGACGGATCCGTCCTCCTGCAACTCCATGCGGTAGCCTTCGCGGTAGAGCCGCAGCAGTTCCTCGCGGTTGGCGGCATCCTCGACCGGGTCACCGTCGGAGAGGAAGTCCTCTGACTCCTTGCCGAAGACAGTCAGGACCGCTTCGCGGTTCGCATCCGACAGGGCCTGCATCATCGCCTCGAGCGCCGCCTGCGGGCTTTCGTACACGGCAGGCTCCGCGAGCGCCGGACCTGCGAGCAGAAGGGTCACCGCGGCTGTTTTGAGAGTAAACCTGGTCATGATCATCTCCGCCCCTTGTGTTTGCCGCCGCCACCGCGTGACGAAGCCGCCTTTGTGCGCCCTGCTGGTGCGCGTTTCGCGGTCGCCTTCGGCTTTTTGATGTTGGCGGGTTTCTTGATGTTGGCCGGTTTCTTTACTGCGGCAGGTTTCTTGACCGCCGCCGGCTTCTTGACCTGCGGCAGGTTACCGGCAGCGGGTCGGTTCACATTGGGTTTGTTAGGCAGGGTTTTCGCTGCAGCCGCCTTCTTGGCCGCATCGGGGCGCGCCGAAGGCCGCTCTATGGACGGCTTGTTCCCGGCATTCGGCCGCTCGATAGAAGGCCTGTTCTCAAGACTTGGCCGCGCGTTCGGGCGCGAGATGTCGGCGGCACCGGATTTGGCGGAAAGCTTGTTGCGCAACTCATCCGACCGCTCGGGCTTGCGCTCGATCGGCAGCTTGGTCGTGCCGTCGGGCCCTCGCTTGGCTGCGATCTGCTGCTTGGCATTGGATTTCTTGCGCTCGTTGGGTTGCCAGCGGCCATCCTCGCCCCGGTCCACCCGGTTACGGATGTCGGTCTTGTCGATGTCGAGCTTGTTGCCGATGTTCACGTTGCCATCGACGTCGATATCGATATCAGGGTTGCGGTAGATCGGCCCGCCACCCCAGCCGCCGCAATTGCGGCAGCCCCAGTAGTCATTCCAGTCATCATCGTCATCGAAAATGGCATCAATCAGCGCGAAGGTGCCGAAGGCGATTGCACCGGTCACGATGGCATCGCCCACGACGTTGCTGTTGTTGGGGTTCTCCGCATAGACCACCTGCGGATCGTATTGCGGTACGTAAACCACCTCCGGGTTTGCGGGCTGGATGATGACGTTGTCGTCCTGCGTGACCTCGACGACCTGCTCTTCGCCGCTGACCAGGGCACCCGTGTTGATCGCCTGGGCACGCATGGTCTGCACCGCCGCCATCACGTCGTCGCTTTGGGCCAACATCGCGTTGCCGATGGACTCGGTCCATTCAATGTGGGTCGACATTTCCGCGACCACCTCGGGAAACGCCGTGGCCAGCACTTCGACGCTGGGGTCGTAACCTTCCGCCTCGATGGCCGCCTTGATCACTTCGGGCTCGGCGCCCGCGTTGTCGGACAGCAACCGATCACTTTTCACCAGATCGAAAGGCACCGTTGCGGCGACGAGGATCTGGATCAGCAGCGTGTCAGGGTAGAGCGCCACCGGTGCCACCAGGTTTTCAAGTTCGGCCTGTGTCAGCAGTTCCTCCTCGGGAACCTCGACGGCGGCCTCTTCTGTCGTCGCATCGGCGGTTTGCGCCTGAACGGTTGGCGCCGCCATGACGACCAGAGCGATAAGAAGTGGTCTGAACAATTCCGTCACGTCATCCTCCCAGCTGTTTGTCCCGAGTGTATTCAGAGAATCGCCCGGAATCACAGAAGAAATTTTCTTTTCATGCGATCTCTTACGGCTGCAGATCGCAGCGCCGAATGAAATCCGGATCAGTCTGGACGACTTGCCGATGCCAGTTTGTGCAAATCGAAACAAAGTCGATGTTTTTGATGTACCGAAGGCCGTCACGTCCCGATTATCGGGGCTGCGGCGAGCGCCGTGCCGGCGAAAAGCGTCCTGTGTTGTGCCGCAGCGCGTTCTGCGGTTGCGCGCTGACACGCGGTGGTGATTATCTTGGAGCAACATCAAGACCAGTGCGGTTCGGTCGGTCTTTGCCGGGATTGCCACCAGAGGGAGAGCGACGATGATCATCAAGACCGCATACGTCGAAACCTGGCGGCGCAGGGGTGTGGTCGTGCCGATCTTTCTGGCGGTGCGCGTCCTGGCGGTGGCGGTCATCGTGCCGTTGACAGGTGTTCTTGTCGCCCTGGCGGTGGCCTTGTCAGGACAGTCGGCCCTGACCGATCAGGACATCGCGCATTTCATCTTCACACCGATCGGCTTCGTGGCCTTTCTCGCACTCGTCATCGTGATCATGCTCGGCTCGGTCATTGGCTTGGCTGCGATGACAGTGGATTTTCAGGACACGAGGGCAACGGGGGTCGTGGCACTTTCGCGGGCGATCCGGTTGATCGGCCTGCGCCTGCCGAAACTGGCGAACTATGCGTTGCGTCTGGTGCTGCGCGTCCTGCTGATCGTCCTGCCCTTCGCCGGCGCGGCGCTGCTGGTCGCGGACCGGCTTATCGGTCAGTTCGACATCAACTACTACCTCTACACCAAGCCGCCAGAACTTTATGCGGCGGGCGCGATCATTGGCGTTTTGCTCACGGTGATGGCTTTCATCCTGCTCAATCGGCTGACGCTCTGGGCCGTATCCCTGCATCTGGTCCTTTTCAGCGATTGCCCACCCTCGCAGTCGTTCGTGAGAAGTGCCGAGCGGATGCAAGGCCGCCGCCTTGGCCTCTTGCGTGACCTCGCGCTCTGGTTCGCTGTACGGGCGGCGGCGGCCGTGCTGGTGGGGATCGTTTTCGGCTGGTTGCTGCGTCATGTGACGGATGATTTCGGCACCGGATTCCGCCTGAAGCTGGCGATCACCCTCATCCTTGCTGCGCTCTGGTCGCTCTGCGGCTTCCTGATCTCGGCGATTGCTCTCGGGACGCTCGCCCGCGTTCTCAACGACTACTTCGGCGAAGCCTCTGTGGCGGATGTGGCGGATATTCCGGCCTCCGGACTCCTGAGCCGGCGCCGAGTCTGGATCGGCGCTGCGGCCTTGCTGGGCATCGGCGTGGTGGTCGGCGCCGAGCTCATCTCGCGGGTGCAGATCGACAACGAGGTTGAGGTGATCGCCCATCGCGGGGCAGCGGGGATGAAGCCGGAAAACACCATGGCGTCGATACGCCAGGCGGTCGAGGATGGCGCCGACTGGGTGGAAATCGATGTGCAGGAAACAGCGGACGGGGAAATCGCTGTGATCCACGACAGCGATTTCATGAAGCTGGCTGGTGTCGATCTCAAGATCTGGGATGCCACGACAGAGGACCTCGCCGGCATCGACATCGGCAGTTGGTTCGATCCGGCCTACGCGGAGGAGCGTACACCCTTGTTGCGGGAGGTTCTCGAGACGGTGCGAGACCGATCGAGGCTGCTGGTCGAACTCAAGTACTACGGCCACGATGTCGATCTGGAGCAGCGTACGATAGAGATCGTCGAAGCCGCCGGCATGGCCGATCATGTGGCCACAATGTCGCTGAAGTATCCAGCGGTGCAGAAGATGAAAACCCTGCGGCCCGAATGGTCCTCTGGCGTGCTTGCCGCCACAGCGGTGGGCAATCTGGCACAACTCGATGGCGATTTCGTCGCCGTGAACGCCGGCATGGCTGGGCCGAAACTGGTCCGCGCGGTTCAGGCGCAGGGCAAGAAGCTCTATGTCTGGACGGTGAACGATCCGCTGGAGATGTCGGCGATGATGTCGATGGGCGTGGATGGGCTGATCACCGACGAGCCGGCGCTGGCGCGCAGCGTGATCGCCACAAGGTCGGAGCTCAGCACACCGGAGCGGATTTTCATCCTGTTTGTTGAACGCTTTGGCCTGACGCTCGATGACGACATGGAAGGTCGCGATGACAGCCCCTAGGCTTGCGCTTCTGGTGTGCATGAGCCTCCCGTCGCTTGCTGCGGCACAGGACATGGGCCTGAGCCGGGCTGTGGAACTGCCCGCTCACCGGGTGCTCATGGAGACGAAGAGGGGGGCCGCGCTTGCCCCCTTCGAGACGGATGGGTGCAGCGGGGGCATGTCCACGATCTGGAGCACCATCGCGGTCCAGTTTCCGGATTTCGCCAAGGTGCATGGCGCGCTGCCGCCCTGGGAAGCCTGCTGCCAGGTCCATGACGTCACCTACCACAGGGCCGGTGACGCCACCGATGCGCCGGCCAGCTTCGAGGCGCGCAAGCAGGCGGACGAGGCCCTGCGCGCCTGTGTGGTCGACACCGGCGAACGGGACTTGCCACGCATCGCCGAGGCCTACGGCGTGAGCGAAGACCTGCTGCGCCAGACCTACCGGGGTATCGGGGACGCCATGTATCTAGCCGTGCGCTTCGGCGGTGGACCCTGTTCGGGACTGCCGTGGCGCTGGGGATACGGCTATCCGGGCTGTTCGGTCCTGCTCGGCGCGGACTCCGCGATAGCGGAACCGGATGAGCCTGACGAATGAGGAAAGGACGCTCGTCCGACGGCCTGATGTCGAATTCCGCCTTGGATGATCGCGCGAAGTCGGGTTTATTGGCAACGACGAAAGACCATCGGAAAGTGCGCGCTGCGGCAGACAGCGGGCAAAAGCAAGCATGAAACTACCATTCCTTCAGGCACTTCTGGCGGCATCGCTGATGCTCTCGGCTTGCGCTCCGGTGCAGAAGGAGTTCACCCAGGAACCGAGCAGCGCTGTCGAGGACACCGCTGCCACCTGGCTCGGCCGCAAGACCCGGGCCGGTGATCCCGGTGACGGAAGGTCCGGCGTCTACCTCCTGCCGCAAGGCGATGAGGCCTTTGCGGCAAGACTGGAACTGTCGAAACGCGCCGAACGCACGATCGACGCGCAATACTACCTGGTTCACAACGACCGGGCAGGCCATGTTTTCGCCCAGCAACTGCTGGTGGCTGCGGACCGGGGCGTTCGCGTGCGACTGCTGATCGACGACATGGATACGGCGGGCTACGATGCCATGACGGCGGCGCTCGACACCCACCCCAATATCGAAATCAGGCTCTTCAATCCGTTCTGGCGCGAGCGCGGCAAGGCTCTGACCGCGCTCTTGGACTTCCAACGGATCAACCGGCGGATGCACAACAAGTCGATGACCTTCGACAATCAGGTCACGATCGTGGGCGGGCGCAATATCGGCGAGGAGTATTTTTCCGCCAGCGCAGACAGCAATTACGACGATCTGGATGTGCTGGCAGCGGGACCCATCGTTCGCGATGTTTCCGCTTCCTTCGATGCCTACTGGAATTCGCCCTATGCCGTGCCAGCAGCGGCAGTGATCGCAAGGGCAGGCGAGGCCGAAGGTCCCGAAGACGCCTATGCGCGGCTCGCCGATCTGGCGCTCGCGGCGCGTGACAGCAGCTACGGCAGAGCGCTGTCGCACCGTTTCGGAACCACGCTTGCGCAAGGCGATCTTGAGCTGACGTGGGTCCCGGCGCTGCTGGTTTCCGATCCGCCGCAGAAGGCCGCCGGCGATCTCGAAGGCTTGCCGATCGTCGCCTCGGTCGTCGCACCCTATTTCGAAGCCGCTGAACGGGAGGTCTTCGTGGCTTCGGCCTATTTCGTGCCACGTGCGGGCGGCGAGCGCTGGCTGGGCGAGATGGAAGCCCGCGGTGTGGACGTGACGATCCTCACGAATTCCTACGACTCCAACGACGTGATGCCGGTCTATGCGCATTACGCGCGGTCGAGAAAACGCCTGATGCAATCCGGTGTCGATCTATGGGAGCTGCGGCCCGACCGCGCGCGCGAGGACCGCCAAGGGCTTGGTCTCGGGCTGTCCCAATCGGGACTGCATGCAAAGACCTTCATCATCGACCAGCGCTACCTCTTCGTGGGCTCGTTCAACTGGGACCCGCGTTCGGTGAAGATCAACACGGAAATGGGCATCCTCATGGATGCACCGGGCTTCAGCCGCGCCGCGACCGCAGGATTTCGCAAGCGCCTTTATGAAACCTCCTACCGTCTGCGGCTCGATCCGGGCGGGGGGATTTACTGGCAAGCCAGCGATGCCGATGGCACGCTCCGGATCTACCCCGACGAGCCCACAGCCTCGCGCTTCGGCCTGATGCTGTCGCGTATCGTGGGTGTCCTGCCGATCGGCAATCAGCTCTGATCCGGGCCTCTGCCGTCACGACACGGCGGAAACCGGCCCACCTTTTCGCATGACGCCACGGAATGCCTACGCCCTGAAGAGGTGAAAACCGTGTCTCGCCAGTCGGTTCCGGCGATGTGCCGCATTAACCCTGTATTCGTTATTTCCTTAAAATGAATTGAATTAAAATTCTCCTAAAGGTATCTATTCAACGCGTCCGTATGGTTCGGCAGCGCTGTTTTTTGGTGAGTTCGTTGTTCAGGCTTTGCGCCCCCCGGATGCTTCCCAAAACGCGCCAATGATCCACGAGGTCGCTCCCGGCCTGTTGGCATGTCGCTTCCTGGGCAGGGACTTTCCACCCGACGAGAGCCTTTTCCTCGATACCGATCCGTGAGGCCCCACCGATGACCGACGTTGTTGCCGTTTCCGAGCAGACCACCCAGGCGGAGGTCGCGGATCTGATCGCGTCTTTCAAGCAGGGCGGGGCCAGCGAAAGCCTGACCTTCCTCACGGCACCGGCGGATGCGAGTTTCGAAGCGCCTGCCGGGGTGATCCTGAACAAGCCGCTGGTGCTGGGCGATGATCTTCTCTTCGTTCAGCCCGACGGCAGCATTGTAGGCCTGCTTGATGGCGCCAAGGCGAGTTACGTTCTGACCGTCGACAAGCTGAACATCGCGTCGCAGGACCTCGTCACCGTGGCCTTGCAGCAAAGCCAGTGGGAGACGGTCGCCGATGCGGTCGCGGTCAATCTCGTCGTTTTGGGCGGTTCGATCGATGCCCGCGAAGGGGGCTCTGGCGAGCAGGACGCGGTTTCCGTCAACGACCCGCTGTTCGGCCTGCCGATCTCGCCGCTGCTGCCGCCGACGGACTATCTATTTCCTGAATTGCGTGACCGTGAGGTGGGCGAGGGCGGGATCGGGCTGCCGGACGTGGACTTCGCTCTGACCGGTGCGGCGCGGCTCTTCGAAACCGATGCCTCGCTTGACTTCGTGCTGTCGCGCTACTTCGAGATCAGCGCGGGCGGCTTTGCGGACGGTGAGAGGATCACCAGCATCACAGTCACCATCCCGGGCCTGCCTCTCGGCACGACGGCAACCGCCGGGTCCTTCACCACCAACGGTGCCACGCAGTCCTTCACCTTCGTCGGCACGCCCGAGGAATATGCGGCGCTGAGCCTGACCTTCCCGACAGATTTCTCCACGACCAGCCGGACCGATGCGCCTCCGGGCGATCTGACCGTGTCGGTCACCGCGACCTCCAGCTTCGGCGGCGAGCCGTCGAGTGCGAGTTTCCCGCTGACCGTCGAAGCGGAGGGCGATCTCGACTTCGCCGGGACCGGTATCGTGCGGGGAACGGAAACCGACGGCCCGATCGTCCTGCGGCTTGCCGACGGGCTGACACCCGTGGTCACCGATGCGGATGGCTCGGAATCCGTGTCGGGGGTTGCTCTGGAATTGACGGGCCTGCCGGCGGGCAGCCGGATTTCGACGGACGGTGGCGCCACCTTCGTCGCGGTGACGGGCAGTTACAGCTTTTCCGGCACGCTGGCGGAATACGAACTTGTCCAACTGGAATTACCGGCAGATTTTTCCACCACCAACCCGGTCTCCGAGGTGCGCGGCACGCTGACGGCCACCACCGACGAAGGCGCGCTTGAAACCCGTCCTTTCACGGTCGAGATCGAGGCGACCCCCGACATCGTGATCACGCCTCCGGCGCCGATCTTCGTGACCGAGGACGGCAACGGTGCGGATGGATCGGGCGTGACCGTGGACCTCGACCTCGACATTTTCGTCGAAGATGTGGATGGATCCGAAGACGACACGCGGGTCACGATCGACTTTTCCGGCCTGCCACCCGGCATGATCTTCTCCACTGGCATCTTCAACGCGGGGCCTTCCCGCTGGACCGGTACGATGGCGGAGGCCAATGCGCTGCTGCTCACCTTTCCGGGCGATTTCTCGGGCAATGTCACCTCCGTGATCACCGCCACCAATCTCGAAGGGTCGCTGACCGCAACGCAGGAGATCACGATCACCCCGGCGGGCGATGTGGACATCACCGTCAGCGAACTTCTCGCCGCGGAAACCGACGCCGTGATCGTCGTCAACCCCGCCGCAAGCTGGAGCATCGCGATCAGCGACAGCGACCCTTCGGCCCCCTTCGAAGTGCTGGAGACGGTGACGCTGACCCTCGATGACCTGCCCGCGGGCGTACTGGTCCAGAACGTCCCCGCCGCGACGGTCAGCTATGACGTGGCTCTTGGTGGTAGCTTCACCTTCACCGGCACCGGCGCGCAATATGCGCTCCTGCGCCTCGGCTTTCCGCAGGATTATTCCACCGAAAGCCCGGCTTTGCCCGGCGGTGTGCTGACCGGCACGATTTCGGCCAGTTCCAACGAAGGGTCGGCAGGCCCAGTGCCCGTTACCTTGCGGATCACGCCGGAGGGTGACGCGCTTATCGACGTGCTGCCCTTTGCCGATCTGACGGAGACCGAAACGCCGCAAAGCTTCAGGCTTGGGCAGGTTCTGGATCCCAGGGCCATCGACATCGACGGCTCGGAAGAAATAGCAACCCTGCAGCTGGTCGTGACCGGCCTGCCGGGTGGCGCGGGCTTCGATCTGTCGAACATCTCGGGCCTGCCAGCAGGGGCCACGCTGGTGACGGCGGCGAATGGAACCCAGACGCTCACCGCGACCTTCGTGTCCTCGGATGGTGACGTGCGCGCAGCCTTCAATGCGGTCACGGTCACGCTGCCCGGCGATTTTTCCACCGCCAACCGCGCCGACCTGACCGCGGGACGCTCTTTGCCCATCGCGGTAAATGCCACCATCCTTACCGATGAGGATCGGGACGCAGGCGTCGATACCGCGAATGATGGGCAAGCGACTGCCAGCGCGTTTGTAAACGTGGGTTTCCTCGACGATATCGAACTCACCGTGCCGATCGAGATCAACGCCGAGGAAGATGGCGGCGTCATCAACAGCGCAGCCGGCGTGAGAGTGCCCCTCCAGATCGCGATAGCGATTACCGACGATGATGGCTCGGAAACCGAAGCCACCGGTTCGCCGTTCAGTGCCGAGGTAACCATAGACTTCACCGACCTGCCTGCCGGTGCTACCCTGACCACCGGAGTGTTGACCGGCACCGTCTGGACCGGTTCCGTGGCAGACGCGCGCGCGCTCGCCATCGACTTTCCCGGAAACTATGCCGGTATCGTGCTGGCGAACATCACCGTGACGACACTGGAAGGCAGCCGCTCGGCGCCACAGGCGATCGTCGTCACGCCAACGCCGGATGTGAACATCACCGGCACGATCACCGCCACGGAAACCGATGCGCCCGTCACGGTCCTGCTCTCGGATTTCATCAGTCTGACGATCACCGATCCCAGCGAGGAACTTCGAACCCTGAGCTTCGATCTGCCGGGTCTTCCTGCCGGGACACTGGCGCTCGATGCCAGTGGCGCACCGATCGGAACCCTGACGCCAGGTGCGGGTGGTACCCTGACCTTCGCCTTCAGCTACAACGCCTTGACCGATCTCACCGTGGATCCCAGTCAGATCCGGCTGGTCTTTCCGACCGATTTCTCCACCACGAGTCCCGCGAACCTGCTGCAGGCCACGCTCACCGTCGTGAGCGTCCAGTCGCCGTTTCCGCCAAACCCGCCTGTTTTCGCGACCATCGATGTCGAGATCGATTTTGAAGGCGACGTGCGCATCGACGTGGTCGGCACCGCGACGTTGCAGGAAACCGACGCTGTCGTCGATTTCGCCCCGTCCGATTACCTCACCCCGGTTCCGACCGACATCGACGGGTCGGAAACCATCGACCAAGTCAACGTGACCTTCAATGCGCTGCCCGCAGGTACGCTTTTCTCCACCGATGGCGTCAGCTTTTCGGCAGCCAGCGCCGCGTTGAACTTCGTGGGCACGCTCGCGGAATACAACGCGCTCATCATCCGCTTGCCAGCCGATTTCGCCACCGAGAACCCGGCATCCACGCTGGTCGGGACGGTGATTGCCACAACAAACGAGCTTGGCGTGGCGACGGAAACTTTTGCGGTGACCGTCTCCGCCGAAGGTGATGTGACCGCTTCCGGACCGCGCACGCTGAGCTTGGGCGAAAACGACGCACCAGGCAGCGTCGATCTCGATGCGACAACGCAGGCGCCTCTGCAGTTCTTTCTCGCCAGTGCCGTCACGGCTGTGGCGAGCGATGCGGACGGATCCGACGAAATCGTCTCGGTCGCTGTCGCCATGACGGGCTTGCCCGCAGGCAGCCGGATTTCCTTCGACAACGGCGTGTCATTCGTTGCGGTCGATGGTGCGACCTTCCCGCTGACGGTGCCGAGCCTTTCGGCTTATGAGCGGATCGTTCTGCGCCTGCCGGACGATTTTTCGACCACGAGCCCCGCAAGTACGATCGCCGGCACCGTGACCTTCACAACGAACGAGGCGCTGCTCAATGGCGAGACCGCAGCCACACCGAACGGCGGGATCACCACCGAAGGTTTTACGGTCACCGTCACCGCAGAGGGCGACGTATCGATCACCGGCCTGTCGCCCGTCGTCATCGAGGATCTGGGCGCGCCGATCGATCTGGGCCTCGCGGTTGCGGTGACCGATACCGATGGGTCGGAATCCATCAGCACGATCAGCGTCACCTTCGCCGGCCTGCCCGGCAGCGGTCCCACGATCCTGTCGGACGGCACGGTGCTGACGCCTTCCGCGAATGTCTGGACCGGCAGCAGCGCCGCCATCGCCAATCTGGCGATCGCAAGCTTTCCGCAGCATTTTTCAGGCATCGTGACGATGACCACGACCGTGGTGACCAATGAAACCCTGCCGGGCGGCGAGAGCGCCGTCTTCGTGCTGAGCGTGACGCCCGTGGCGGAGCCCGACATCACCCTCTCGGTCGTGCCCAACGCCCCGACCGTGACGCAGACCGGGCCAGGCATTTTTTCGGTCAAGGAAGACAATTCCTTCCTGCTGCAGATCGATGCCACGACACCGGACAAGGACGGCTCGGAATCTCTGCGCACGATCAGCATCGCCAACATGCCGAGCGGCTGGCTGCGCGCCGGTGACGGTGCCGTGCCGCTGTCGCGCTTCGAGACCGGTTCGGCGGATATCGCCAGTGCCACGGTCACAGGGACCACGCTGACCATCACGCTGCAGCCCGGTGTGACGGACTTCAACGCCACCCTGCGAGCTATTCCGGCGGCAAACAGCGACCTCGATGTCAGCACGCTGACAGGCGGCGATCTGCGCGCCACCGTGACCTCGGTCGATACGGCGACGGGGCTGGCCAGCAATACCCAGACAGCGCAGGCGACCGTCGACGTGAACTACGACGCCGTGCTCGATCCGCTGACCTTTGCCACGACGAACCGGGCGGCCAACGAGAACCTTACCGGTCGTCGCGGTCTCGACGCCGGAATCACCTCGTTCGCGCTGCGGGATACAGACGGGTCGGAATCGCTTGATTTCGTCACCCTGCGGATCACCGTGGATACCAAGAGCACCGATTTTGATCCTGCCAACGACAGCGACCTTCGGCTTACCTTCGGCTCGCGGGCGTCGTTCGTCTCGGTGACGAAGATCGACACGGTTGCGGATGACAATATCGTCGACTTCGTGATTTCCCGGCCTGCCGGCGTCAGTGATGCCAATTTCGCATCAGCTCTGGTTCAGATGCAGGTGAGCTTTCCGCAGCGTTATTCCGGCGTGGCAACACTTGACGGCGTCGTCAACTGGTCCGAAACCCGCACGGGGGATGTGGAAACCGACCTTGGTGACAACAACGGCAGCCGACCCTTCACGACGGTTCTGACGGTCCGGCCGATCAGCGAGGCGACGCTCGATGCGGGGCTCTTCGTGACCGACGGCAATTTCGTTGTCGCCGGCAGCCCGACGCAGGCCACCGCGGTGGCAATCGCAACAACCGGCAACGTTTCCACATCCAATTCAACGCCCATCAACTTGCTGGAAAGCACCGCCGACAGCACCGGCCCGGGCCAGGTCCAGACCTTCCTGCGCCTCAACGCCTCCACGCCCGATGCGGATGGATCGGAAAATCTCTCGACGCTGGTGATCTCGAACATTCCCACCTCGTGGATCGGCATCGCGGAAACCAACGGCAACGTGACGCTGACGCAGTCGCATTTCTTCTCCCTGAGCGGCGGCGGCCCGATCTCGGCGGCGGAGTTCGCCAAGGTGTCGTCGGCCGTTTACAATGCGGCCACTGGGCAATTGACGATAACCTTCGTGACGCCTCCGGCCGGCGCACCGGGTATCACCAGCTTCGCCGGCTCCGTGGCCCTCTATCCGGCGCTCTATGAGGATTATGATGTCGATCGCAGAAATACCGACCCCTTCAGCGCGGACGGCAACTTCTTCGGTGCGGATCTCGGTTTCCGGCTGACGACGAGCGATGGCAACACTGTCACCACCGGGACGCGCCAGGCGAACGTAACGGTGAACGTCGATGTCAAGCCGGTCAACAACGAAGGCAAGGTCATCGCCTTCCCGATCGGCAACGAGCAGGTCGTCGATGACGCCGGCGGTGTGCTGCAGTTTGGTTTTGTGCCTTTCATCGACGACATGGATGGATCGGAGACGATCATCTCCACCGTGCTGCGCAACATTCCCTCGGGCATCACCGTCTATGTGCCAAGCCTGTCCGATCCTGCGGGGCCGAAGGTGCCAGCTCTTCTGACCAGCCTCAACGGCGACGGGACCAACGACTGGAGCCTCGAAGGCGGCCAGTGGCTGAACGTCGAATTCCGTGGCGTACCGCTGCATTTCGCCGGCTCGATTCCGATCATCGTCGATATCGTGACGCGGGAAGCCGATGGCGGAGGCACTGGCAAGACCAGCCTGATGAACGTAAATATCGAGGTGGATCCGGTCGTGGATGGCGGCGATCCCAGCGAAAGCGCGGCGACAGTCGAGGACACGGCGGTGCGGGTCGTGCTGGATGGCAACATCATCGACAACGCCACCAATTCGCCGCTTTCGCCGGAGGTCATCCTCGATCCTTTCACGATCACCAACGTGCGGGCCGACAGCTTTGGGCGCCTTCCGCGCTTTTTTGACGGCCCGCCGAACCAGATCGGCACGGACAGTGCGGGCAACCCGATCTACTCCAACGAGATCCTGCCGCTGTTCGACGGCAGCTACGTTGTGACGCCTGCGCAGGCCGCGGATTTCCATGTGCTGCCGGGCAAGGACAGCAACAGTTCCGGGCTTTCCGGCGTCGCCGACATCCAGTTCGACGTGCGCGTGATCTACCGGGAGTTGCTCGACGTCTCCGCCTCAACGCCGCTGGACCGTTTCAAGGTCGGCACCGGAACGGTGCGGATCGACATCACCGGGATCGCGGACAAGCCCGTCGTGGACGGGCAGGATCCGGACCCGGCAGCGACGGCGGGCGGCATCGACAAGACGCTGATCAACGCCGTTTACAGACCGGGCGATACCACCGACGGCGTGCCGAACGAAGATGCCGCCTACGCCTATGCGGGTTTCGACAATGCGCCGTTCCAGTTCCTGCAGCGGCTGAGCGACACCGCCCTGCAGTCCGGTTTCGCGGGCGATCCCGCGCCCTTCGTCGCTGCTGACCCTCTCTCGGGGAGCCGTACGGAAATCACCTTCGCCGGTGGGTTGCCGGACGGGTCGGAAACGATTTACTACGTGATCAGCAACATTCCCGCGGGCCTGCGGTTCATCGGCGGCAATCCCGTCGATCCCTCGGCGGGCAGCTATCTGGTCGCCGGCTCGAAGCTTGCCTCCCTCGGCATCGTGCCGCAGGGGGTGTCCGACGTCACCTATTACAACATGACGCTCAACGCGATCGTGGTCGAGGATGACGCGGATCTTTCCGGCGTGCCGACCGCTGGCGGTTCCGTCAGCGTTCAGGACGTGCTGGATGCCATCGACGCTCTGCCGGGCGGCAGCGTGACACCCTTCGACTTATCCGTTGTCGTTTTGCCCTCGGGCACGGTCGGCCCGCCGATGTCCTGCATGCCGGGCGATCCCGAGTATCTGCCGCTGCCGGAGCTTCGCCTGGTCGGCAATGCCTTCGAGGACCAGCCGAATGAACTCAAGATACAGCTCGTTCCGGATGCGGCCGTGGGCGGCAATCCGAACTACTGGAACAGTATCGGCGACCTGACCACGCTGCCCAACGGCGTGTCCGGGGACTTCGGCCTCGGTATCAAGGTCCCGCCAGGCGCCACGCTTTCCGCCAACCCGCCGGGTGCCGTTCTCTTCGATCCGGTCACGGGAACCTATTCGATAGATTTCTCGCTCCTCGGCGTCGACCCGAGCGATCCGACCCTGACAGCGGGGGCGATCATCTACACGCCACCGCCGCAGCAGTCGAGCCCGGTCAACCCGTTCCCGGCGGGCGAAACCCTGGGCAGCGCCGATCCCTACGACAACCTGCCCGATATCGAGTTCACCGGCCTGCTGAACAACTATACCTGCAATCTCTTTTTCAACCAGACGACCATCGTGCCGGTCTTCGTCCAGCCAGTGGTGGACGGACCGACCATCGACATCGGCGCTACCGGGCCGTTCCTCGAGGACACGCTGCTCACGCCGGATATCCGCATTTCCAGCGTGGACGGCGGCGAACGCCTGACCGGGGATGTCGTCCTGACCATCAGCGGCGATCCGACCGCGAGCCTTCTGCTCTCCGGCGTTCCCTTGTCGCCCGATGCCGGAACGACTGCGCGCTATACACTCGCGGCGACGGATCTGCCGGGGCTGCAGGTTCTGCCGACGCGGGACTACAGCGGCCCGTTGACCCTCACGGTCACCGCTTCGACCGAGGACATCGACGGCGCCATCGCCGCTGGCACGGCTTCACGTACCTTCGCCATCGAGGCCGTCGCGGAAGTGCCCGACTTCGTCTACAGCACCGACACCACGCCGACCGAGACCGGCCTGCCGCTGGTGCAGGATCCCACCGGTCCGCTGCCCATCGTCACCCTCATCGAGGACCGCCCGGCGCTCCTGTCGAGTTTCTTCAATTTCGGGGATTCCCTGGATCGAGACGGGTCGGAGGCGGAATCCGCCGTGGTCGGCCCGTTGCCGGATTATCTGGAACTGACCGGCGCGACCCGTGGGATCATCGATAACGGCGACGGAACCTTCACGGTGTCCCGCGCGGATTTCGGAACGGTCATGATCGGCCTCAAGGACGCGCACGCGCGCACGCCGGATTCGCTCGACCCGACCATTCTCGCCGAAGTCTCGATCAACGTGAGGGTGAACACGCTCGAACTGTCGAACTCCGACGAGGCGACTGCGTCGACGCAGTTCCTCCTGCGGGTTTTCCCGGATGCGGACAAGCCGACTGTAACCGCCTCGATTTCGCCGCTGGCCGGTACCGAAGACGACGGCACGATCTACACGCTGACCGTCTCCGGGAACACCATCGACCCGCATGAGCGGATCGACTTCGAAGCGACACTGCCGCCGGGCAGCCGCTTCTTCATCGGTGGTGTGGAGCAGGTCGTCGGCGCCGACGGCAAGGTCGCAATCCCCGGGGCCGCCGCGGGCATCGCCGCACCGGGATCGAACGTCTTCTTTCCAATCGGCGCGCTGACCTTCATTCCGCCGGCTGACTTCTCCGGGTTGGCGGCAGTAGAGGTTGTTGCGATTACCTCCGACACCAGCGCCGCCTACGGCTTTACCGACACGGCCCGCTCCGATCCGGCCACCACCTCTGTGACGATTGCGGCAGCACCCGATCTGTCGGTGACGGTGACGGACCCGACCATGACCATCGCGGAAACCGATGCGCCGGTCGCTTTCATGCCCGCATCGAACGTAACCCTTGCCGTCAGCGATGCCGATGGATCGGAAATCGTGGAGATCGTGACCTTCACGATGACGGGCGTGCCGGACGGCACCACTGTTGACACAGGAAGCGGTGCGGTTCCGACTTCGGGGACCCTGTCCTTCACCGGCACGCTGGCCGAGTTCAACGCCCTCACCATCACCTTCCCCCGGGACTTCGCAACCAACGCGACGCCGCTCGCTGCCACCGTACAGGCCACCACCAACGAAGGCGGCAACCAGTCCGGCAGCTTCACGCTGGCCATCGACGGTGAACTCGACCTCGATCTGAGCACCGCACCGGTACGCCTCGCAGGCGCCGCACCCGCGGACCTCGTGGTGCCGTTGGGGATCACCGCCGATGTAACGGATGTCCAGGCCAGCCCGTCGGAGACGCTCGAGTCCGTCGTGGTCGCCTTCGGCACTGCCCTGCCTGCAGGGGTGACTGCTTCTGCGGGCGTCATCGCCTCGGATCGGCTCTCGCTGAGCTTGACACGTGGTGCCATGCTGCCTGCCGATTTTGCCCTGATGGTCGCGGCCCTGTCGCTGACGGTTCCGGCAGCCGCCGCCGCGACGACCGTTTTCGACGGCACCGTCACGGCGACGACGAACCATGGCACATCGGCGCCGGTGGCGCTCGACATTGCGGTGAACGCGCCGCCGGTCGTGACCGCGCCGGTGGATGTGCCCCAAACCTTCGACACGACACTGTCGCTGAGCTTCGCGGACCTGCTGGTGAATGCGAGCGACAGCGATCTGCCGCTGACGGTGGAGAATGTCACCGCAAGCGATCCGCTGGTCGGGGTCTCGGTTTCGGGTACGGATGTCACGCTGACGGTACCGGCGGGCTATGTCGGCACGCCGACACTCAGCTATGACGTCGTCGATGGCGGTGCGGTGCCTGCGCGCACGGTGGCGACGGCGGAACTTGATTTCGATACGCTCCAGATGCAGGACAGCGGCATCGACGTGACCGGGCCGGATAGCCTGTCTCGAAACCTGCTCACCGATGTGAGTGGGGATGCGAGCCTCGGCGGCACCATCGCCACGGGTACGGCGGGCAATGACGCGGTGATATGGGATGCGGTGGACCGGCCCTATGCCGGCATCACCGAGTTCCGGATGCTCGACGGCGACGATTTCGTTGACCTGACAGGAGCGCCGGGCGGTTTTCGGGTCGAACTTGGCGCGGGCGCGGACATCGTCATCGGCTCGGGCGGCAACGATGTGCTGATCGGCGGCAGCGGCGCGGACAGCCTCACCGGTGGCGCCGGCGCAGATACCTTCGTTCTGGCCTCGGGACCGATCGACATTGCCGATGTGATCACCGATTTCGGGGCAGGCGACCAGATCGACCTGCGTTCGGCACTGAACGGGATCGATGACATCACCGGGCTTGCCAGCTTCAATGCCGCGACCGGCGCGCTCGACGTGGGCGGGTTGACCGCCTTCAACGTGGCGGCGGCGGGCGGTGGTATTCCCGCGCAGGTGCAGGTGATCTTCGAGGACAGTGCAGGGGCCGCGCAAACCGCGGTCCTCTGAGAGCTAGCGTTCGCGCAGGGCCTCCAGCCGGGCCTTGCGCAGCGGCTTCAGAAGATAGTCGAGCACCGTGCGTTCACCCGTGAGGATGTCTACCGAGGCGATCATGCCCGTTCGGATCTCATGGCTTTGCCCGTTGCGGGTCAGAGTATCGCTATCGGTCTGCACGATTATCGGAAAATAGGTCTCGCCGGTCGCTTCATCGCGTTCGGCATCCGCGCCGATGCGCACCACGCGGCCTTCGAGGGCGCCGTAGATCGTGAAGTCGAAGGAGGTCAGTTTCACGCTTGCGGGCAGATCGAGGCGGATGAAGGCAATGTCCTCTGGCCTGACCCTGGCCTCCACCTCCAGCGTATCATCGGCCGGCACGATCCGCGCGACTTCCTCGCCCGGTGCAATCACGGAGCCCAGCGTGTTGACGTTGAGCGCCGATACCACGCCACCCACGGGCGCGCGCAGGCTGGTGCGCTCCAGAACGTCGGAGGCACGTTTCAATGTTTCCTCGATCACGCTCAATTCGTTGAGGGTCTCGGAGCGTTCGGCGTTGATCTCCGCCCGGCGGTTCAGGTTCAACTCCTCGACCCGCGCCTCGGCTTCTTCGCGGGCGGCGATGGCCTGAGCGCGGCGGCTGATCACCCCGTCGCGCTCCTGCCGCTTGGCGGTGCGCTCGCGTTCGATCGGGATGATCTGCGCCCGCGGGACGACACCGGATTTGCTCCGCAACTCGATTTCTTCATCGATCAGGGTGAGGCTTTCATCGATCCGGGCAAGCGCGCTGGTCAGTTCCTCGATTTCCTGCGCACGTTGGCTGACCTGTGAGACAAGGATCGTCCGCTGGGAAAGATCCGCCGCTTGGCGGCTGTCGAAAACTGCGAGCTCGCGCAAGGCCAGCGGATGATCGGCATCCAGCTCGAGGCTCGAGAAATCAGGGGCATCGTCCTGGCGCAGCTCGGCTTCGAGCCGAAGCGCACGGGCGCGCAATGCGTTGCGCCGGGCCGTGATCTCGCCCATGCTGGCAGCAGCGCCGATGTCGTCGATCCGGATCAGGATCTGGCCCGCGTCCACCGTGTCGCCTTCGGAGACAAGGATTTCACGCACGATCCCGCCTTCGAGGCTTTCGACGCTGCGGGCCCGCCCCGAAGGCACGACGACGCCCTGCGCGCGGGCGACCTCCTCGATCCGGGCCCAGCCGGCCCAACCGATCGCCGCCACTGAGAGCCCGACCATCACCAGCAGGAACAGGGTCAGAAGCCGTCCGCGACGCACCGCCTGGCCCGGTGTATGCGCCTCGTATTCCCAGTCGGGCGCACTCATCTGGATTTCTCCGCCGCGGCGCGGGTCAGGCTGGCCAGAACCTCGTCCTTCGGGCCAAAGCTTTGAAGCTGGCCGCCAGCCATGACTGCCACCTCGTTCACGAGTTTCAGCAGCGCCATGCGGTGGGTCGAGATCACCAGCGTCATCGGTCGCCGCGCGAGGGCGCGTTCGACCCCGTCGATAAACAGGGCTTCGGATTGCATGTCCATCGAGGACGTGGGCTCATCGAGGATCAGGATGCGCGGTTGCGGCAGCAATGCGCGCGCGAGCGCCACCATCTGCCGCTGGCCGCCGGAGAGGTTTCGACCGCGTTCTGATATTTGCATCGCGAAGCCGTCGGGATGCGCTGCGGCGATACGGTCAACTCCAGCGTCGCGAGCCGCGCGCAGGATGTCCTCGTCCCGTGCGCCAGCCTTGCCGAAGGCGATGTTCTCGGCCAGCGTGCCCGAGAAGAGCACCGCTTCCTGGGGCACCAGTTGCACGGTGGTGCGCAGCGTTGCCGGTGCGATCTGCTGGAGGTTCAGCCCATCGAGGAGCACCAGACCTTCGCTTGGCGGCCAAAGCCCCGCCATGACCCGGATCAGCGAGGTCTTGCCGGCGCCGATGGCTCCGATGACCGCGATGCGCGATTCCGCAGGCACCGTCAGCGACACGTCCTGAAGCGCGGGCAGGGGTGCGCCATCATAGGTCAGCGAGACGTTGCGCAGCGTGACAGCGCCGTTGCGCGCGGTCGCGTTGATCGTCCGGGTGCGCGGCTCGGCATCGGACGGGCGTTGCATCAGCGCCTCGACCGATCGCAGGGTCGAGAGCGCAAAACTTCCGCGCACGAAGAGCCCGGTCAGGGCGGCCGTCGGGGCCAGCGCACGGCCTGACAGGATCATGGCGGCGATCACTGCGCCCATGGTGATCTGGCCTTCAAGCGCCAGATAGACGCCAATGACCACGATGCCGATGGAGGAGGCCTGCGTTGCCAGCGCCGTGAGCGTCGTCGCGAGCGTGGCGAGGTTGCGGCTTTGAGCCTGCGCCAGCGCCGCCGCCCGGCTCTGACCTTCCCAGCGTGCCTGCATCCGGCCTTGACCGGCGATGGCCTTCAGGGTCTCGATCTCGCCGACGGCCTCGGCGGCCACCGAGGTCTTGGCGCCGCCCGTGGCGCGGTTTTTCTCCGACGCTCCGCGCAGGGGCCGCAGGATCACGAGCCCGAGGATCAGAACGAAGATCAAGGCCGTCAGCGGTGGCCAGGCCAGCGGCCCTCCGATGTAGCCGATGAGAGCAATGAAGAGCACGGCAAAGGCCAGATCGATCAGGTGCGAGAGGGTCTGCGAGGAGAAGAAATCCGCCACCTGCTCGTAGTCCTTGAGCGTGTTCATCAATGAGCCGGAGGGCGGCAGGGCGCTGTCGAGACGCAAGTTTGCCACATGGCGGAACACGCTGGCCGAGATGCCGCGGTCGACCTTGCGCCCGACCCGATCGATGATGCTCGCCCTGAGCAGTTTGAGAAGCGCATCGAAGACGAGCGCGAGACCCACGCCGGCGACCAGCGACCAAAGCGTGATCAGCGCGGCATTCGGAAACACCCGGTCATAGACATTCATGGTAAAGAGCGGGACCGCGAGTGCCAGCAGGTTGATCAGTACCGAGGCGAGGATCACTTGCGCATACTCGGGCCAGTGCTGGCGCAAGGCGCCCCAGAGCCAGTGCCTGCCGCCTGAAACCTGCGCCTGCTGCGCCTCACTTTCGAGCTGTGCTTGCAGAAACAGCGCATGGCCGTCGTAAGCCTCTTGCAGGGCTGCGCGGGTGATCCGTACCGGATCGGAGGACTGCGCCGGGCGCAGGATCTGGAGTGTGTCATCCGCATTCTGGCCCAGGAGCACACAGGCATCCCGTGCCTTGAGCAGCAGAACCGCCGGCAGCATGTCGGGCGAGATGTCCTCCAGACTGCGACGGGAGAGGCGCGCGAGCAGGCCCTGCGCTTCCGCCGCGGTGACAGCAAGGGCAGGTGTCAGACGGCCGTCCGGCGGCAGGCCCAGACCATCCGTCAAGACCTCGACCGCCACATCGCGGCCCGAGAGGCGCATGGCTTCGGCAAGGCTGGCGGCCAAAGGGTCGCGTGGCGCTGCACCGAGGTTCCACTCCAGGGTTCGGTGGCGCGAGGTTTTCACCGACAGGGGTGCCACCGGCTCGCTTGCCGTGGCTGTTGCGTCAGGCTTCGGCTGCTGCAAGGGCGCTGGCCTCCGGCGTTACGGTCATTCGGTGGCCTGGCCGCGCCGCCAATCGCGGAAACTGCGCGCGTCGTCGCGGGGCCTGTCGCCGGACACCTCAAGTCCCGGGGCGCCCTGTGCGCCGGCGGCATAGGCGGTGCTGTCCTCGGGGGGAGTAATACCCAGCGTCGGCAACAGGATCCCTGCCGCCGCGAGGATCCGGTATTTCACGAAAACCTCAAGCGCCTGCGAGTTCAGCAGGTTGGCTTCCGCCTGAAAGAGCGCGTTCTGGGTGTTCAGCACATCGAGAAGCGAGCGTGATCCCACCTCGAATTCCTGCTCGTAGGAGGCCAAAAGGTCGCGCGACAATTGCGCCTGACGGGCAAGAATGCCGCTGCGCCGCTGGGTTGTCTCGAGATTGCTCCAGGATTGGCGCACCTCGCGCTCCACAAGGCGGGTTTGCGACAACAGGCGCGCGCGTTGTTCGCCGACCCGGCGGATCTGCTCCTCGCGTTCGCCACGTTTGCGATCCCCCTGAAATTCATAGCGCAGAACCAGCCCGATAGAGGCATCGCGCACATCGCCCTCGAAGCCGCGCATGTCCTCGCCGTACCGCCCGACCGCCTCAAGATCGAGGGTCGGGAAACGGTTCGATTGCGCCTGTCGCGACAGGGCTTCGGCAGCGCCGACATCGGATTGGAAAAAGAGGATCGTCGGATTGCGGCGCCAGGCGGTCGCAAGCGTCTGCTCCAGCGTGGCGGGCAGTTTGCCGGCGACCGAAGGCACGCGCGAGAGATTTTCGGGATTGACGCCGACGGTCTCCAGAAACAGCGTCTGCGCGTCCAGTTCGGTCAATTCGAACTGCACCAGTGTGTCTTCGGCAAGAAACAACCGCTCCTCGGCCTGCTGCAAGTCCGCGATGCCCAGCACACCGCTGTCGAAGGCGCTCTCGATCCGGCTCAGGACGTCCCGGTGATAGGCAAGATTCTCCCGCGCCTTCGCGGTCAGATCCCGCGTGCGCAGCACTTCGCTGTAAACCCGGATGGCCTCCAGCGAGAGAAACTCGGAGCGTTCCAGAACCCGGAAGGCGGCGGCATCGATGCGGTAGGCCTGCCGTTCGATCTCCGATCGCCTCGATTTGCCGTCATAGAGGTTCTGCGTGACCCGCGCGGAAAGCTCATAGCCAAAGATGCTCCCGTCTGCGGCGGGCAAGTCGGAGGTACGGGTGCCATCGTTGACACTGCCTTCACTGCGGCCTTCAAGTTCCACGCGGGGCGCAAGAAAACTGCGCGCCTGGTCAAGTTCGAACTCGATGGCCTGCTTGTTGGCCTCGGCGGCCTTGATCTCGGGGTTGGTTTCGAGAACGAAGAGGATCGCATCTTCCAGCGAAAGTGCCTTTGCCTGCTGCGCAAAGGCTGCAACCGACAGCATTGAACTCAAAACGAGGCCACCAAAAAACAATGCCCGTTGCGTCATGGTCTTCTTCCTCCCGCGCCTTTCGAAGCGCCTGTTGTTTCCGGATACCATTATTCAGGTTATTTTTGCGTGAAGCAGGAAAGTCGCCGACGGTATAGCCTTGTCTCGTACTCCCTGCCAGTGCAATACTGGCGCGATCCGTCATCATAGGTAATCACGCGTGTTTTATCGTTTCATGGTCCTCTTGTTGTGTCTTTTGCCGATGGCCGCGGTCGGCCAGTCCGTTGGCACGGTGAATTTCGATTTCGACTCCGACCGTCTCGACCAGTCAGCGCTGGAGGAGATCGCGCGGATCGCCGACAATCTCAAGCAGACCCAAAGCTACAAGCCCACCGTGGTCGTTGGTTTCACGGACGCGGTCGGCTCCAGCGGGTACAACGATGGTCTCGGTTTGCGCCGTGCCCGGCAGGTCGCGGCAGCTCTTGAGGCGCAGGGCGTTCCGGTCAACCGGATCGGAACCATCGCCAGCCGTGGCGAGCGCGAATTGCTGGTCAGCGTTCTTGGACCGGAGCGGCAGAACAGGCGTGTCACGGTCAGCCTCGGCGAGATCATGAAGGCCTGCCGGTCCTACCGTGAAGTTCCGATCACACAGGCCTCTATCGGCCAGTCGCTTCAGTCCGACCTGCAACAAAGGTTGTCCGAAGCGGTTGCGGGCTATGATCGGCTTGGAAACGCCGGAACCAATACTGCGGCCTTGCAGATGGCCGGTGCGGCGCGCGAGGATTGCGGTATCGCCACCGGCTATGATGGGGACTCGCTGCGCAAGGTGGAATACGCGCAGAAATGCCTGTGCAGTTCCGCGCGGTACCGTACTGCGGTTGGAGGCTGACGGGGCTGCAGCCGCTTTCTTGTGCGCTGATCTGTTGGCAGACCACCTCCTATGTACCCGGGACGTCTGGGCCTGCGAAAACGCGTGGGCGCCAATAGCCACCCTTGCGATTGACTGATGTTTTGGCCTGACAGAGGCGTCACGAATTGCTAGTCTTGACCAATTGGGCAAAGAATTTCAATCAGGTGGCTTTATGGATTCGAGAATTTTTATATTTTCCGGTATGTTATGCGTGACTCTTCATGCGCTTCCGCCGGTCGTTCGCGCGGACGTCTCTGCCGAGGTTGAAATGGGCAACCGCCTCGCTGCGGTGCTGCGCGCTGGGCGCAGCGTGATTTCGAACAGTCAGGACCTGATCAATGACCCGTCGACGCAGGACAAGGGTCTGTCCGGGCAGGCGGTTCAGGAGCAGGTCCTGCAAGCCTATCTCGAGGCGAACGGCGAACCGCCCCTGACGGCGGATCTGTCGGACAAGGAGCGTCGGATGACCGAGACGCAACTCGCCGCAATGGTCGAGGTGATTGACGAGAACCAGACGATCATCAACGCGGAAGGCATTGAGTTCAAAGGTTTCATACCTGCGATTTTCGCCCGTCTGGTGAACGAGAAATTCGCCGAGGAAATGAGTAGCGAAGCGCGGGTCAAGGTGACGGCACCCAAGGACCTTGTGCGCAACCGCATGGCGCGGCCCGACGGCTGGGAAAACCAGGTGATCGAGGAGAAGTTCCGCAAGGGCGACTGGCCGATCGGAGAGGCGTTCTACGAGCAGACCACAGTCGACGGGAAACCGGCCTTCCGGATGCTGATCCCGGAGTATTATTCCGACTCCTGTCTCGCCTGCCACGGCTCGCCAGCCGGCGAGACGGACGTCACCGGGTTTCCCAAGGAGGGCGGGTCGCTGGGCGACCTCGCGGGCGCGATCAGTATCACGCTCTTCGAATGACCGGCGGGTCCCGCCCGGACGATCCAACAGGTTGGTTCGCGCAGAACCGAATTCCGGTCCGGATCGGGTCGCTCTCGGCAGCGCTCCTTGCGGCTTTGGTGATCAGCACGGTGGTCATGGCTTATGACCTGACGCGGAACCAGGACCGGATCCGGGGCGCGAACGAAGGGTTTCACCGGCTCGAGGTCGCGGCCATGGCGGATCGGCAGTTCGGCGAGATGCGCTATTGGCTCACGGATCTGGCGGTCAGCCTGCTTACCCTCTCCGAACGCCGGGCGAATGAGGCGCGCGCTGATCTCGACATCAGCCTCGCGACACTCGCGGAATTCGCCCCCGAAGCCGCCACGAGCATCCGGTCGCAGGCCGAGGCCTATTACGACCGCGCCCTGATGGCGGCGGATGCCTATACGGAAGGCAACCGCGTACTCGGCAACACCTTGCTGGCCCAGGCGAGACAAGCCAGTGACGCGGTGGATGCGACGCTGAGCGGCCTTGTTTCAGACCTGTCGGCGAAGGCGGATGCCAGCAGCAAGGAAGCGACAGCCGCGGCGCGGGCGGCGCTCAACCGGGCGATCATCGCCTGCATCGTGATCGTGCTCGCGGGCGCCTATCTCACCTGGCGCGCCCTGCGGTCGATCCTGTCGCCGATGAACGCGGTGAGTGCTGCGATCTCCGGCCTGATCCGGGGCGAGCGTGACGTGGTTCTGCCGCCCGAGGGCCGCGATGAGTTCGGCCGCATGTCGCAGGCCCTGCGCGCGCTCCGTGACAGCCAGGAAAAGCGCATGGCGCTTGAAGCGGAAGCGCAGGCGCAGCGCAGCACGATCCTCACCGCAATCGAGACAATTCCGGATGGCTTTGCGCTCTTCGACGCCGAGGATCGGTTGGTGCTGGTCAATGAGCGTTACCGCAAGCTCTTCTCGCATGTCGCAGACATCCTGGAGCCGGGAACGCGTTTCGAAGACATTCTGCGCCTTCAGGTCGAGCGCGGCTCGGTGGATACCTTCGACCTTCCCGGTGCGACCTGGATCGAGGAGAAGATCGCGCAGCACCGCACGCAGGATGGCAGCCGTCACGAGAACAAGATCGGCGAGGCCTGGGTACAGGTGACCAAGCGCAAGACCCCGGACCGGGGCACCGTCGCCGTTTACAGCGACATCTCGGACATGAAGCAGAAACAGGCAGAGCTGGAGGAGGCGCGCCAGCAGGCGGTCTCGGCCAGTTCCGCCAAGAGCCAGTTCCTGGCCTCCATGAGCCACGAGTTGCGCACACCGCTCAATGCCATCATCGGCTACAGCGAAATGCTGAGCGAGGACGCGATGGACATGGGCTTCGATACGGCGATCGCGGATCTGGAGAAGATCATGGCCTCGGGCCGTCACCTGCTGTCGCTGATCAACGACGTTCTGGACCTCTCCAAGATCGAAGCCGGAAAGATGGAGATTTTCGTCGAAAGTTTCGCGCTGCAGCCCTTGCTGGACGAGGTTGTCTCGACGGTCTCGCCGCTTGTAAGCAAGAACGGGAACCAGTTGATCCTGACCCTCGACGCAGAGGATGACGTGATCGAGACCGACAAGACCAAGCTGCGCCAGAACCTCTTCAACCTGCTGTCCAATGCTTCCAAGTTCACCGAGAACGGCAGGATCGAACTGACGGTCACGCGCCTCTCCGATGTGGGTGGGGACCGGTTCCGCTTCTCGGTCCGCGACGAAGGCATCGGGATGTCGCCCGAACAATCGGCCAAGCTCTTTCAAGCCTTTGTTCAGGCTGACCAGTCTACGACCCGCAATTTCGGGGGCACCGGCCTCGGCCTCGCCATTGCACAGCAGTTCACCCGGATGATGGGCGGGCAGATCACCGTCGAAAGCGAGGAGGGCAAGGGCTCGACCTTTGCCTTCGAGATCCCTGCGCAATTCGCCGATGCCACGGTGCCCGAGGGGGCCCAGCCAGCGCAGGTCAAGCCGAGGCTGGGTCGCGTCCTTATTGTCGACGACGAGGAGGAAGCCCGGTCCGCGGCCGCCCAAATCGTGCGCGCCGAGGGCTACGAGGTGATGATCGCGGGCACGGCGGAGATGGGGCTCGAGATGGCGCGCGCGGAGACGCCCGATGCGATCATTCTGGATGTCATCATGCCGGAGCGGGACGGCTGGTCGATGCTCAAGGAGATCAAGGCCGATCCGGAGCTTTGCGAGATTCCGGTCATTCTGGCGACCATCGTGGCGGACCGCGAGATGGGGCTGGCCTTCGGGGCGGTCGAACATCTCACCAAGCCGGTGGATCCCGTGAGGCTCCACTCGACCCTTGAGGCAATTGCCGCGGGCCGCGACAAGGAAGTTCTGATCGTCGACGACGACGCGGCGACGCGGACGCTCTTCCGCCGCCTCCTGACCCGCGAAGGCTGGCACGTGCGCGAGGCGGCAGATGGCAAACGTGCGCTGGCGCAGCTTGAAAGCCACCGCCCCACGTTGATGGTGCTCGATATCATGATGCCCAATGTGGACGGCTTCGACGTGCTGAAATCGGTGCGGGCGCATGAAGGGTTGCGCGATCTGCCGGTGATCGTGGTAACGTCGAAGGATCTGACGCGCGACGAGATGGACTGGCTGAAGTCGCACGCGGGAGAGGTCATCCTGAAGGGAGAGACCGGGCGCAGCGACCTGCTTGCTGCCCTGAAACGGCACGTTCCCGAAGCCCCACGCTAGCGAAAGACGGATCAGATGGCCAAGATACTCATCGTGGAAGACAATGACATGAACCTCGACATGCTGTCGCGGCGTCTGGCGCGGAAGGGATATGAGATCGTCGTCGCGCGCGACGGTCAGGCCGGTGTGGACCAGGCCTTGGCGGAATTGCCCGATCTGATCCTGATGGACATGAGCCTTCCGGTCATGGATGGCTGGCAGGCCACGCGGCGGATCAAAGAACGCGCCGAAACCGCCGCGATTCCCGTTGTGGCGCTGACCGCACATGCCATGGCGAGCGACCGCGAAAAGGCGATGGACGCCGGGTGCGACGACTTCTACACCAAGCCGATCGAACTGCCGGGCCTGCTCGACATCATGACGAGGTTGCTCAGCGGTCGTGAGACATGACAGAAGGCAGCCCTCCTGACAGGCTGGCGCAGGCGGCGCGGATCGCCCGGACCCTGACCGGGCCTGCCGAGGCGATCATCGGGTTTCAGAAACTGCTTCTGGAAGAAGTGCGCCAGAACGGCCCCGAGGCGGCGCTGGAGGACCTGCGACAGGTGCACAGCGCGGCCCTGAGGCTCAACGAGATGATCGATGCCTTTGCCCGCGGTGGTGTCGATGCCGCCACGGATCCGGAGGCCCGGTCGCGCATCCGTCACGATTTCCGCTCGCCGCTCAACGGCATCATGGGCTATTCGGAAATGGTGCGGGAGGATTTTGCGGATGCGTTGACGGGGCCGGCCCGGCGCGATCTCGATGCGGTTCTGGCGGAATCGCGCCGACTGCTGATCGCCATAGACGCTATGTTCGATGGCGAGGACGCGCCGGAGAGCGAGAGGGCGGGTGCCGACAAGGACGCGCTTGCCGAAGGGCTCGTGCGTGCGCTCTCCGAAACCGACGCGCGGCGCGAAGGCCTCACCGGGCACATCCTGGTGATCGATGATGAGGCGGTGAACCGCGAGATCCTGATCCGGCACCTGGAGCGCAAAGGCCATTCGGTCCGCGCCGTCGCCTCGGCGCAGGAAACCTTCGATGCCTTGGGGCAGGAACGGTTCGATCTGGCGCTTCTGGACATCCTGATGCCCGACATGAACGGGATCGAGGTGCTCGACCGCATCAAGGCGGCGGAGACTTCTCGAGACATGCCGGTCGTGATGGTCTCGGGTCTGAAGGAAACCGGTGCCATCGCGCGCTGCATCAGCATCGGCGCGGAGGATTATCTGCCCAAACCCATCGACCCGGTGCTTCTCCACGCGCGGGTCGATGCCTGTCTCGACCGGGCAAGGTGGCGTGCCCGCGAGAAACAGTTCACCCACCGGATACAGTACGAAAAGGACCGCGCCGACGCGCTGCTGCACGCGATGCTGCCGGCCCCTGTGATTCACCGCCTGAACGCGGGTGAAACGCAGATCGCCGACCGCTTCGGCAGTGCGACCATCCTCTTTGCAGATATCGTGGATTTCACACCGCTTGTGGCGCGCATGGATCCCGGCGATCTCGTCAAGGCGCTGTCGGCGCTCTTCACCACCTTCGACGAACTGGCGACACAGCATGGGATCGAGAAGATCAAGACCATCGGCGATGCCTATATGGCAGCCTCCGGCATTCCGACGCCGCGCGATGATCATGCCCGTGCGGTAGTCGGTTTCGCGCGGGAAATGATCACGGCGATGGCGCATGTCGCGCCAGACACGACGCCGCTGCAGGTGCGCATCGGGATCCACACCGGCCCGGTGATCGCGGGCCTCATCGGCAAGAAGCGGTCGGTCTACGATGTCTGGGGAGAGACGGTGAACCTTGCCAGCCGTCTCGAGTCCTCGGGCAGGGCGGGCCGCATCCAGATCTCGGAAGCGACAAAAGAGGCGCTCGGCCAGCCCTCCGGGGAGTTTGAGCCCAGACGCCACTCGGTGAAAGGTGTCGGCGAAATCGTCTCCTATTTTCTCTGGTAGCGATATGCAGCGCGTCGGGCGTGCCATCCGCTTCCCGTTGTAGCGGAACGGGAACATCGGTTCTTGCTGCTCTCTCCACTGCTGCTATCACGGTGGTGCAGAAGCGAGGCGGAGACTTTTCAGGCTTGGCTCCTCGCCATCGACTGATCTCATGAAAGGATCATCACCATGACAGATCTCAAAGTTGCCGTCGTGACCGCAGGCGGCTCGGGTATGGGGGCCGACTCTGCCCGTGCTCTCGCGGCGGACGGTTTCAAGGTTGCAGTGCTGTCGTCGTCCGGCAAGGGCGAGGCCTTGGCGAAAGAGCTGGGCGGGGTCGGGGTGACCGGCTCGAACCAGTCCAATGACGATCTGCAAAGGCTTGTGGATGCTGCCATGGCGGAATGGGGCCGCATCGATGTGCTGGTCAATTCCGCAGGTCACGGGCCGCGCGCGCCGGTGCTGGAACTGACCGACGAGGACTGGCATGCTGGCATGGATGTCTATTTCCTCAACGCCGTGCGCCCGACCCGGCTTGTCACGCCGATCATGCAGGCGCAGGGCGGCGGCGCGATCATCAACATCTCCACTTTCGCGGCTTTCGAGCCCAGCCCGGTCTTTCCCACCTCGGGGGTGATGCGCGCCGGGCTTGCGGCCTTCACCAAGCTTTTCGCCGACAAATACGCCGCCGAGAACATCCGCATGAACAACGTGCTGCCCGGCTTCATCGACAGCCTGCCGGAGAAGGAGGAGTTCCGCGCGATGATCCCGATGGGCCGCTACGGCAAGTCGCTCACCGAAATCGCGGGCGTGGTTGCCTTCCTTGCCTCGCCGCAAGGTGCCTATATCACCGGGCAGAATATTCGGGTCGATGGCGGCATCACGCGCTCGGTCTGATGCAAGCAGTCAGACGAAAGACGCATCCAGCCCGTATTCGTCCGCGAGGGCTTCAAGATCGCGGCGCAGGGCTGGATTGAGAGCCAATCCACGCGTGCGCCGCGCTTCCGCCGCCGCCGTCTTGCCATCGCCCGGCAGGCGTACCGGGTCAAAGCCGGGCAGGGGCGGGGAGGCGCGCATTTCCGCGAAAGCCTTTTCCGCGCGTTCGGCGAAATCGGTTATCCCGAAGGCCAGAGGGTCGAGCGCCATGACGAACTGGCCGGTGTTGGTTTCCGACGTCGTGTCGCTGGTGAAGTCCACCACCTCCGATCCGAAGGCGGCCCCGTTCAGCACGCCCGCCAAGAGGCCGATGGCCACCGAGAGCCCGAACCCCTTGGGTCCGCCGATGGGCAGCAGGAAGCCTTCGGATTTGCGGTTCGGATCGGTCAGGGGCGCGCCGTCACGCCCGACCATCCAGCCTTCGGGCATCGGCTTGCCCTGCTGGATCAGGGTCTTGATCTTGCCCATCGCGGCCACGGTCGTCGCCATGTCGAGAACGAAGGGATCACCTCCGGCACTCGGGGCGGAAATCGCAATCGGATTGGTGCCGAGCAAGAGGTCCGACCCGCCATAGGGGGGCATGTGGTTGGCGCTGCCGACGGCGGCCGCCATGCCGATCAGGCCCGCCTCGGCCTGCGGGCGCACGTAAAGCGCCAGCGGACCTGCGTGGTTGCCGCGACGGACACCGACCCAGCCGATGCCCGCAGCTCTGGCCTTTTCGATGGCCAGATCGCGCGCCGCAGTCATCGCCAGATGGCCAAGCCCGTTGTCGCCGTCAATGAGACCGGTGGCGAGGGTCTCATGGGCAATCTTGACCTGCGCCTTCGGATTGCAGCCGCCGCCCTTGAGCCGCGCGAGATATTGGCGCAGGCGGAAGACGCCGTGGGTGCCGTAGCCGAAGATGTCGGCCTCGACCATCAGACCAGCAACTTGTATCCGCGTCCTGCTCCGGCACACCTTGCGCCGCGAGCGCTCTCGAGACAAAGCCCCTGAGCGCCGCGGCGGAGACAGGCGCATCGTCAGACATCCGTCGCGCCCACCCGGTCCTTGTGCCAGAAGACCACCTTGCGCTGGGTCCATGTGACGGAGGCATAGAGCGCGAGGCCGATCAGACTGAGATAGAGGATCAGCGAAAAGACCCGCGGGGTATTCAGCTGCGAGGCAGCAACCCGGATCAGTTCGCCGAAGCCCTTGCCGCCGCCGAGGAATTCCCCGGTGATCGCCCCTGCCATCACGCCGACCGCGCCGATCTTGAGGCCGGTGAAAATCTGCGGCAGACCCATGGGCAGCTTCATCTTGATCAGCGTCTGCATCCGCGTGGCGCCCATCGTCTTGAAGAGCATGCGGGAGTTTTCATCCGCGGCATGAAGCCCGGCCGCCGTGCCGACCACGATGGGGAAGGTTGCGATGAAGGCCGCAAGGGCCACCTTGGATTCGATACCGAAGCCGAGCCAGGCCACGAAGAGCGGCGCGAAAGCCACTTTCGGCATGGTGTCGATCGCCACGAGGTAGGGCATGATCGCCTTTTCGCCGAAAGCGGTTTCCCCGACCAAAACGCCCAGAGAGAAGCCGATGAAAATCGCGAGAGCAAAACCGTAGATGACTTCCTTCACCGTGATCCAGAGCGCCGGCAGCATGTAGTCGCCGGTAATGAGGTTCTTGCCGACGAAGATCATGTCCTTGAGCGTCTCGCCGGGCGTGGGCAGGATGATCGGCGACACGAGGCCAAGGCTGGTGGAAAGCTGCCATACGCCAACGAAGACCGCGAAGACGAAGATCATCGAAATGCCGCGTGGCACCGAGTCGATGAAGGATTCCTTTTCGACCCATATCGTTTCTTCCGCGGCACCGGGCACGTCGTTGCTTCGGATGTCGGTCATAGGTCTTCCCCCTTGTCGAGAAGGCTGCGGATATAGTCGACGATGGCCCCGAATTTCGGCGTCGTCATCATGTCGAGCGTGCGCGGGCGCGGCAGATCGACGGTGACGATCTCGGCCAGACGACCGGGGCGCGGTTTCATCACGTAGATGTGGTCAGACAGGATCACCGCCTCCTGAATGGAGTGGGTGACGAGAAAGGCGGTTGCCTCCTGCTCGGAGCAGATGCGCTGCAACTCCATGTTCATCATGTCGCGGGACAACTCGTCGAGCGCGCTGAAAGGTTCGTCGAGCAACAGTACCGCAGGTTCGGTGATCAGCATCCGGCAGATCGAGGCCCGTTGCGCCATGCCGCCCGAAAGCTCATTCGGGTAGACATGCTCGAAGCCTTTGAGGCCGACGATGTCGAGCAGTTCGAAGGCTTTCTCCTCGGCGACCTTGGCCGCCTGCTTTCCGTCGCGGATTTCGATGGGCAGGATGATGTTCTCCACCGTCGTGCGCCAGGGGAAAAGGGTGGCCTGCTGGAACATCATGCCGATGTCCCTGCGCGGGCCGGTCACGGGGCGGTTCTGAAGAACCACCCGCCCCGTGCTTGGCGGGATCAGACCCGCCATGATCTTGAGCAAGGTCGACTTGCCGCAGCCACTGGAGCCGATGACCGACGAAAAGCTTCCCTTGCGCAGGGTCAAGGTCACGCCTTCGAGGGCCTTGACCCTGTTGCGCGCGTAGGTTTTCCCGACATTCGACAACTCGTAGACGGGGGCGCCTTTCAGCGTGGCAACGGTCTTCGTGGCTGCGGAAGCGTTCATTACTGGATCGCCTCGTTCCAGCCTGCGATGAACTCGTTGGTGAAGGCGGCGTTCAGATCGTCAAGCGGTGCGGCGATCTCGCCACCGGCCACAAGGCTCGCCTGCCACTCCTCCCAGACCTCGGGAGGCATGTAGCCCAAGCCGTTTGACATATCGACCGGGATGGTCTTTTCGCGCACGGCGTCAAAGAGCGCGGACTGGAATTCCGGATCTTCACCCTCTTGCGGGTTGCCGGCCTTCAGATGCGCAAGAACGGCTTCGCGGTTGGCGTCGTCGAGCGCAAATGCGTGACCACGGGCGAAGGCGCGTCCCCATTTTTCGACCAGTTCGCGGTCATTGCGGATGGTGTCGCCCATCGTGGCAATACCGTTGCCGAAGAACCGGGCGAATTCCGGCGGTGTGATGTCCCGCACCTTCATGCCGCGCTGGTTCAGGATCGCCGCATCCGCGGTGGAGGAGGAATAGGCATCCATCTCGCCGCTGTTGAACGCAACAGTCGCTGGGCCACCGTCACCGACCGTCAGGAAGGTGTAGTCCGTCCCCTCGGTCATGCCGGCGCCGGTCATCACGTTGCGGGCAAAGCCCACCTCCGCGCCGTCCGCCGTGCCGGTGCCGATGACCTTGCCGCGCAGACCTTCGGGGTCCTGGATATCGGAATCCTCACGGACCACGACGCCAAAGTTGCTGCGCGCGGCCACGTTGTAGATGAAGACCGCATCGACGCCGCGCGAGCGCGCCGCGATCACCGGGCCGGGGCCGGGGCGACCGAAATGCGCCTGACCGGCGGAAAGGGCCTGAAGCACGGCGCCAGAGCCGTTGATCGCCTCGACGGTGACTTTCAGGCCTTCTTCCTCGAAATAGCCTTCGCCGATCGCCACGAAGACCGGGAACGAGTTGATTGCAGAGGGGCTCGGCTGCACGAAGGTGATCTCGCGCAGGTCCTGCGCCAGCGCCGTGGTCCCGAGCAGGCCTGCAAGCGGCAGGGCCGCCAGGAATTGGGTGAATGTTCTTCTGGTCGTCATGTTAAGTCTCCTCCCATGGTAGACTGGTTTGATAGTCGGCCCGGAACCCGGACCGCGCAGCGCGTCATGCAGCGCGCACTGTATTCTTAAGTTGCCCGATTTCGGCGATATCGCAAACCACCGTATCTCCTGCCTTGAGGAAGCACGGCGGATCCATTGCGTATCCAACGCCCGAGGGGGTGCCGGTGGCGATGATGTCGCCGGGCTCGAGCGTCAGCCCTTCGGAGAGCGAGGCGATCAGCGTCGGGATGTCGAAGATCATGTCCGAGGTCATCCCGTTCTGGCGCTGCTCGCCGTTCACCGTCAGCCCGATGGCAAGTTTCTGCGGGTCACTGATCGCGTCCGCCGTGACGATCCAGGGCCCGATGGGGCAGGACCCGTCGAGCCCCTTGCCCTTGAAGTACTGACCACCATGGCGGCGCTGGATGTCGCGCGCGGTGATGTCGTTGAGGATGGTATAGCCGAAAACATGGTTGAATGCATCAGCCTTGGAGATATTGCGCCCCGGCTTGCCGATCACGACCGCCAGTTCGACCTCGTAGTCCACCGCCTCCGAGACCGTCGGGAAGATCAGCACATCGCCGTCCGGACCGACAACGGAAGTCGGCGGTTTGGTGAAGAAGACGGGATGTTCGGTAATCCCGATCTTGGTGTTCTGCGCCTTCTCTCCTTCGGCGATATGTTCCGCGTAGTTGCGCCCGACACAGAAGACGTTCTTGCGCGGGGCAGGGATCGGCGCCATCAGTTCCGGCGTCGGGACACGCGCGCCCTTATGCTTCCCGGCATCCGCCTCGCTCACGATCTTGCGCAGCGCCCGCATCGCGCCATCTCCGCCATCGATCAGCCCTTGAATGGTTCCTGTTGCCAGCACCGGATCGCCCGCTGCGGCCTTCGATATCTCGAGCCAGGATCCATCGCCCAACTGCACGGCAGCACTCGGCTTGCCTGCGATGGAAAGAGTTGCAAGTTTCATGAGGTCCCCCCTGACCATGCGCCCGCTTCAGGTTTCAATCGGCCATCAGGCCTCAGGAACTTCCGAAGAAAACCGGCGCGTCTTTTCCCTTGTTCTAAACAAAGAGCTTGTCTAACGATGAAATCAATCAACCAATGTATGGATTGGGTGCACTTCCATGGCGAATACGCAGGAACTCGTGAAACGCATCAGGCAGGTCATCGATACCGGAGGCTTTGCCCATAGCGACCGCCTGCCGCCCGAGAGGGAGATGTGCGAGACGCTGGGTGTCACGCGCAATCAGCTGCGCCGCGCGCTGGCGGAGCTCGAGACCCACGGGTTGATCTGGCGGCACGTTGGGCGCGGCACTTTCGTCGGCGCAAGGCCGGTTCTCAACCTCGAAGACGTGACTTACCTGCGTGATCAGGTGAGCCCGGCGCAGGTAGTTTCGGTCCGCTTGACGGTCGAACCGGAACTGGCGCGCCTCGCCGCCATCTATGGCAAGAAGAACGATTTCGTCCAATTGACGGACTGTGCGGCGCGCTGCCGGTCCGCACCCGACTGGCGCAATTATGAGGCCTGGGACAACAAGCTGCATCACGCCATCGCCCGGGCCACGCACAACAAGCTCTACCTCTATTATTTCGAAACGCTCAACGTGGTGCGGCGCTCGATGGTCTGGGGCCAGCCCCGCACGACGGTGAAGCCCGCCGATGACTATTCAAGTTTCGACGAGCATGACGGGATCGTCGAGGCCATACTGGCACGGGAGGGTGATTTCGCCGCCCGGCTCATGAAAGCGCACCTGCAGTCGGTTTATGCGCGCATCCTGCCCGGGCTCGCGCAGTCGCATCCGGAAGAATTCACCTGACAAGACCGTCGTCGACGCCGGTCTTGTCATGAAAAGGGGCCGCAACTCGCGCGACCCCTTGTTGCTTTGCAAGTGACGGTCCGTCAGGTCACATTCACGCTCATGCTGCCAAGACCCGCGACGGCGATTTCCATGACGTCACCCTTGACCACGGGGCCCACGCCCGAGGGTGTTCCGGTCATGATCACGTCGCCTGCGGCCAGTTCGAAATACTCCGACAGGTAGGAGATCATCTCCGGCGTCTTCCAGATCAGCTGGTTCAGATCGCCTTCCTGCCGCAACTCGCCATTCACCTTCAGGGTGATCGCACCGCTGTCGAGGTGGCCGACATCTTCGACCTTGTGGATGTGGCCGATCGGGGCGGAGCGCTCGAAAGCCTTGCCGATTTCCCAGGGCCGGCCGGCCTTTTTCATTTCGCCCTGCAGGTCGCGCCGGGTCATGTCGAGTGACAGCGCGTAGCCATAGACGTGGTCCATCGCCTGCTCGACAGGGATGTTGGTGCCGCCGGACTTCAACACCACGGTCAGTTCGGCCTCATGGTGCACATCGGAGGTATGCGGCGGGTAGGGGAATTCGCCCGAGGTATCGAGATTGTTGGGGTTTTTCTGGAAGAAGAACGGCGCCTCGCGGTCCGGGTCATGGCCCATCTCGATGGCATGTGCGGCGTAATTCCGACCAATGCAGTAGACGCGGCGCACCGGAAACGACCCGCCCCCGGCCACGGGAATCGCAGTAACGGGCGGGGTGGGGATAACGAAATCAGACATTTGCGTGCTCCGATGGGGAATATTTTCTGCGGTGATAGCGGCGCAGGTCTGGCAAATCAATCCTGACCAATCCAGAAAGGCCTGAAACACGCAACCAATGTTGCGATCGGGTGAACAGAGACCGTCTTTGCATTCGATGATCAGCCTTGGCAGCTTCGCCCAGGCCCATCGAGTTTGCATAAGAAGCGAGGGGCAAAGGAGTGCATGGGTTGAGGCTGGGGCGCGGACATCTGATCTTTTGCCGCAGCGCGCCGTCTGTCGCATCCGCCTGGAGAAACGAAGCGTTTCGGATGGGGCGTTCGCGGTAAGTGAAGCACCCCCGCCGGATGTGCGCTCCGGCGGGGGTAAAGATCAGCCGATGATGCTGTTCAGCTTGGACGACGGGCGCATGACGGCCGCGGTCTTGGCGGGATCGGTGTGGTAATAGCCGCCGGTATCCGCAGGTTTGCCGTGATTGGCGGAGAGGTCCGCCACGATTTGCGCCTCGTTTTCCTCCAGCGCCTTGGCGATGGGGGCGAAATGCGCAGCAAGCTCCGCATCGTCGGTCTGCGCCGCCAGTGCCTGCGCCCAGTAGAGCGCGAAGTAGTAATGGCTGTGGCGGTTGTCGGGCTGGCCGACGCGGCGTCCGGGTGATTTGTCATGATCGAGGATGCCTTGCGTCGCTGCGTCCACGGCCTCGCCCAGCACCTTCGCCTTGGCATTGCCCTTGACCTCGCCGAGGAACTTCAGGCTTTCCCCCAGCGCGCAGAATTCGCCGAGCGAGTCCCACCGCAGGTGGTTCTCCTCCATCAGCTGCTGCACGTGCTTGGGCGCGGAACCGCCCGCACCGGTTTCGAACAAGCCACCGCCCTGCATCAGCTTCACGATCGAGAGCATCTTGGCGGAGGTGCCGAGTTCGAGGATCGGGAAGAGGTCGGTCAGATAGTCGCGCAGCACATTGCCGGTCACGGCGATGGAGGTCTTGCCCGCCCGGATCGTGTCGAAGCTCGCCTTGGTCGCCTCGCGCGGCGCGAGGATCTGGAACTTGTCCGCGACACCGGCTGCCTCGAGCAGCGGTTTGACGTATTTGATCAACTCCGCGTCATGGGCGCGCGAGGCATCGAGCCAGAAGATCGCCTGACAGCCTTCCGCCTTCTGGCGCGAGATCGCCAATTGCACCCAATCCTCGATCGGGGCCTTGCGGGTGGAAGCGGAGCGCCAGATGTCGCCGGCCTCGACCTCATGCGCGTGCAGCACATCGCCATTGGCCGCGATCATCCGGACGGTTCCGGCATGGGCGATCTCGAAGGTGGTGGGGTGGGAGCCGTATTCCTCGGCCTTCTGCGCCATCAGGCCGATGTTCTGCACAGTACCTGCAGTGGTCGGATCAAGCGCGCCGTGCTGCTTGCAGTTGTTGATCGCCTCGTCATAGACGGCGGCATAGGAGCTGTCCGGGATCACGCAATTGGTATCCGCCTCCTTGCCATCCGGGCCCCAACCCTTGCCGCCTGCGCGAATGAGCGCGGGGATCGAGGCGTCGATGATGACGTCCGACGGCACATGCAGGTTGGTGATGCCCTTGTCTGAGTTCACCATGTAAAGCGGCGGGCGATCCGCCATCACCTTGTCGATCTCGGCGAGGATCTCCGTCGACTTGGAGTGTGTCGCCACAGCATCAAGGAGCGCACCGAGGCCAGAGTTCGGGTTCGCGCCCGCTTCGGCGAGTTCAGCGCCGTACTTGTCGAAGACCGGTTGCAGGTAGGCCTTGACCGCGTGGCCGAAGAGAATGGGGTCGGAGACCTTCATCATCGTGGCCTTGAGGTGGATCGAGAAGAGCACGCCCTTTTCCTTTGTGGCCGCGATCTGCTCGGTCAGGAAGGCGCTCAGGGCCTTGGCGGACATGAAAGTCGCGTCGACGACGGTGCCTGCGGGGAAGCTCACGCCATCCTTCAGGACCGTGACGGAGCCATCTTTCCCAACCAGTTCGATCCGGGCCGCACCGGCCTGCGCCGCACTCAGGGTAACGGAGGTCTCGTTCGAGCGAAAATCATTGGCACCCATGGTCGCGACGTGGGTCTTGCTGTCCTTGGCCCATTTGCCCATCGAATGCGGGTTCGCCATGGCGTATTTCTTGACCGCCTTGGCGGCGCGTCGGTCGGAGTTGCCTTCGCGCAGGACCGGGTTGACCGCGGACCCCTTGATCGCGTCGTAGCGCGCGCGGGCGGTCTTTTCGGCATCCGTGGACGGCTCTTCAGGGTAGTCGGGAATGTCGTAGCCCTGGGATTGCAGTTCCTTGACCGCGGCGACCAGCTGCGGCACCGAAGCCGAGATGTTGGGCAGCTTGATGACGTTGGCCTGTGGTGTTTTCACCAACTCGCCCAGAATGGCGAGGTCGTCGCTCTGGCGCTGCGCCTCGGTCAGTTTTTCGGGAAAGGCTGCGATGATGCGACCGGCCAGCGAGATGTCCCGCGTTCCGATGCTGACGCCTGCGGCCGTTGCAAAGCTGCGGATGATGGGCAGGAATGACGCGGAAGCCAGTTCCGGCGCCTCGTCCACTTTGGTGTAGATGATATCGGGTGAGGAAGTGTCCGCCATGGATGTCGAGCCTTTCTTGCTGATGACTTGCCATTAAACAATCGACAGCGCGAGGTCCACAGGCGGCGCGCGATGTTGGCGCAATCACGGGGAAATTTCCGGAAAACGCGAATGGCTGACGGCGCGGCCACAAGCGATCCTGAGCAGGTTTCGGAAGGTCTGGACAATAAAACTCCACGTTGTCTGCTGCTGCGCCGACCAGGGGTCAACGTAGCAGAGCATATGTCGAAGATCGGAAATGACCGGAACCGCAGTGATCAGACGCCCAGTTTCTTTCGCTATTTCAGGGCGTTGCGCTTCTGATCGAAGCTCTTGACGATGCCTTTCTTGCTGATGACTTGCCACACAACACTGTCGGGCGCGACCACGAGGTCACGACAATGGACCTGATTCTCCTTGCTGCCGACACAGTCGCTCTCATTCGAGTTCCACGTCAGCTGATGACAGACCTCGCCGCTCTTTACGCTCCGGCTGCCAACTCCGACAGATTCGCCGGTTCCCTTGCAATAGGCTTGCGCTCCCCGGGCCGCGCCGTCGTAAGCGCCCTCCTTGCAGTCTTTCCATGCTTCCAATTTTTCTTCGGGATTTGCGCAGGTTTTGGTCCTGATCTGGCATGGGACCAGAGGCGTCTAGGGCGCTACATCCGGACCTGTACCATACAGCCAGAAGTCTTGATCGCGAGAATGCGTTGAAGCAAAAAAGGCTGCGTTGGGAAACGCAGCCTTCTCGCCGAGTGCACTGGTGTATTGGGCGCTACTGCAACTGTTTCGCGTTGCACTCGCGTCCCATCTCGATCGCTTTCTTCGTACCCGCGAGGTTGATCTCGAAGGCGAAGGAGGTCTCGGGGAAAACGACCATCGTGTACTGCTGAGCAATGTCCTCGACCAGTTGCGGGTCGTCCGACAGGATGTAACCGCCGCTGTAGCCTTCGGTGATGTTGCCGCGCATACCGGTCGCCTCGCCGACATAGAGATTGTCGCCAAGCAGGACGGCGACCAACTGCTTGTCGTCCTTGCCGATCTCGGTTTCGGCCTTGGTGAAGACACCCAGATAGCCGACGCCGCGGTCCTTGGTCAGGCCCATCTGCACGACGTTTGCGTCGGCGTCCACGGCTTCGATCAGACAAGACTTCTTCTCGTGATCGACAAACACGTTCCAGCCTTCGACGCTGCCGTAATTCTCGAACTTTGGTGTCTCCGCCGAAACCGACCCTGCGCAAAGCGTCAGGGCGATAGCAATCGTCGGGAGTTTCAATTGGGCCATGGTTAGTCTCCTTTGCGGCACGATATCGATGATATTGCAGTCATCAAGGCTAGAGACAAGAGGCCGATTTGAAAGGCTCATTTGCAGGCCTTGGATGTATTGCATGTTTGAACGCGCCCGCCTGCAGCTTGACAGGGTCTCGCTTCTGATGCCAGAGATTGGCTGAGCGGTGCCCGGTATTTCATGGGTGTTATCACCGCTGAATGGTCCGCTCAAAGACTTGCGCGTGCTGAAATCGGAGTGGTGGACCATGATTGCCTTTCAAGCCGCGAACGGACCAATCCGGAAGGTTGGCAAATCTATGGCAGCTTGCGCCGTGGTCATACTCCTGGCCGGACCGGCAACAGCAACGCTCGGCAGCATCCTTGACGATACCGGGCTTACGCCGGCCGATATCGAGATGGCCACGGCGGCAGCCGAAACACTCTATGCGCGCTCCGGTGTGAAACCGGGTGACAGCGGATCGTGGGAAAACCCCGAGACCGGAGCGAAGGGCGTCGTTGAAGTGACTGGGGTCGACGGCGCGGCATCCTGCGTTTCGTTTCGCCATCTTGCGGAACCCGCATCGTATCCGGTTCGGAAGTTCGACATGAAGCGGTGCAAGGACGCCCAGAACATCTGGGTTCTGGTGCCGGAGTAAGTCGCCGGCGCAGCGGACAGATGGAAGGTCAGGCGGGAAATATCATGCAAGCAGAAATCCGGTTGCTCCCCGCAACACAAGCGGTGCGAAATGGGCTCGCCAAGGGCCGGCAAAGAATGGCGAGGCCGCAAAGAGGCCCGAAGGAGAAGTCAATGATCTTGAAGATGCTCGGTGGCCTGCGACTGGTAGCCTGCGTGATGGTGCTCGCCCTTGCGCTCCTGAGCCTCGAAGGTGCGCCGGCCCTGGCCCAGTCCGGCGAAGGCGCCACGGTTACGCTGCCGGACCCGCTCAGCCCCGAGGCGGTCCGCGAGATGGTGGCCCGGATGTCGGACGATCAGGTGCGCTCGATGCTGCTCGACCGGCTGGATGCGGTTGCCAGCGAGCAGGAAAACGAGCCGCCCCAGGCGCTGCTCTTTACCGAAAAGATCGCCGGTGCGTGGACGGCTTTTTACACTCCGATCGTCGGCGCCGTCGTACGTCTGCCGACGCTGCTGGTAAAGCAGGTCGAAGCTGTTTCCAACTTTGGCGCCGAATTCGGCACGAGCGGAGTGCTGTCGCTTGTGGGGTTGACCATCGCAGCCTTGCTCGCAGGATATGCGGCGGAAAAGCTGTTCATGCGCATCTCCGCGAACTTCCTGCCGTCGCTGGAACCGCCCAAGGGCGACTCTCTCAAAAGCACGTTGGGTTTTCTGCTGCGCAAGTTCTGGCGAGAAATCGTCGGTCTCGTGGTTTTCTATGCAGTTGTGCGCAGCATCGGGCAAGTCCTTCTGACGCCAGAACAGGTTTCCGTTGTTGGCCCCTTCGTGCGGTTGCTGGTATTCCTTCCCCGGGTTGCGGCCGCGATGTCGCGGTTTGTTCTGGCACCCGATCAACCCAGTTTGCGCCTGCTCAGCGTGAGTGACGATTGGGCTCGATATTTCAATCGCCATATCGTCGGACTTGTAGTGTTGGGGGGCGCCGCCTTCTTTGTCATGGGCTTCAATGTCCGGTTTGGCGTGCCTCTCGAGGAAACAAGAGTTGGCTTCTGGTTCAATCTCGCCATCCATCTCTATATAATCTATATCATATGGCACGGTCGCGAAGGCATGTCGGACATGATGCTCGGCAGCGATCCGGAACTCACGCGATCGGACTCGAAGATCGCGTACTACTACCCTTATTTCGCGGTGGCGGTGACCGCTCTGGTCTGGGTGGTTTCAACTTTGATCCTAGGGTACGGCAAGCCGCAACTGCTGGCTACGGCCCCTCATTTCACGACCATGTTCTGGCTTTTGATCGCACCGCTGATCGACACAACGATCCGAGGCCTCGTGCACCATCTGCAGCCGCCAATGATCGGCACCGGGCCTGTGGCGGAAACCGCTTACAAGTCGAACAAGCGCAGCCTGATCCGGATCGGTCGTGTGGTTGCGTTCGGCGCCATCGTCACGATCATCGCGGGTGCCTGGGATATCGACCTGATCTCCACAGCGACGAATAACCAGGGCGAGAATTTCGTCAGCAAGATTTTTGAATTCATGATCATCTGCGCGATCGGATATATCGTTTACGAGTTCATGTCGCTGTTGATCAACCGCAAGTTGACGCGTGAGACCGCATCCGTGGCGACCTCCGATCAGGAAGCGGGCGAAGGTGGCGGCGCGGGCGGTTCGCGACTTGCGACGGTCCTGCCCATGATCCTCGTCGCAGCACAGTTCGCGATAGCCACGATCTTCGGTCTGTTGGCAATCGGCAGCCTCGGCATCGACATCACGCCCCTTCTGGCGGGTGCCGGTATCCTTGGTCTGGCCATTGGTTTTGGCGCGCAGAAACTGGTGACCGACATCGTTTCAGGTATCTTTTTCCTGATCGACGACGCCTTTCGCGTTGGTGAATACCTCGATGTCGGAGACACCATGGGATCGGTGGAGAAGATCTCGATCCGGTCGATGCAGCTGCGCCATCACCGCGGCAACGTCCACACCATTCCCTATGGCAGCATCGACAAGGTCACGAACTTCAGCCGCGACTGGGTCATCATGAAACTGATGTTCACCGTTCCCTTCGACACCGATCCCAACAAGGTCAAGAAGATCTTCAAGAAGATCGGCGCGGAGATGATGGAAGACCCGCTCTACAAGGACGATTTCCTCGAACCTTTCAAGAGCCAGGGCGTGTTCCAGTTCGACGATGTGGGCATCGTGATGCGCGGCAAGTTCATGGCCAAGCCGGGCACGCAGTTCACGATCCGCAAGGAAATCTACAACCGCGTGCGCGACGAATTCAAAGCCAACGGCATCGAATTTGCCCGCCGCGAAGTGCGGGTGGCGATTCCAGGCATGGAGGATCACGAGGATTTGAATGTCGAGCAGCGTGCGGCGGTGGAAGCTGCGGCCAGTGGTGCCGTGCAGGCGCAACTTGAGCAGGATGCCGCCGCGAACAAGAAAAAATAACCTGTCCGGTTGCCGATGCACGCATGCAGAACGCTCGCTGAGAGCTGCTGATTTTGAACGATATTACAGAATGATATTACAGAATTATGACAAGTATTTGGGTAAATTTCCGGGTTGATTTTCTCAAGTGACAGTAGAGTTAATCAACCTATGGACGTAGTATTTGAAGCAGGGACTCTTTCGTTGTGAAGGATGGCTCGCCCGGCGCTGGCCGTAGAATGATCCGGATCGAGCCGGGTGCTTTTCGCATGGGGTCCGACAGGCATTACGCCGATGAGGCGCCGGTCCATGAGGTCAAGGTCCATGGCTTCTGCATGGACGCGACCCATGTCACCAATGCGGAATTTGCGATCTTCGTGGCTGAGACCGGGTACCGGACCGTGGCCGAGCGGCCGCTTGATCCGCGCGATTTCCCGGGGGCGGATCCGCGGCTTCTGGTGCCAGGGTCGATGGTCTTCAACATGACAAGGGGCCCGGTGGATCTGCGCGACATCCGGAACTGGTGGGCCTATGTGCCGGGGGCCAACTGGCGCCAGCCGGAAGGGCCGGGTAGCACGATCGCGGGTCGCGAGGATCATCCGGTCGTTCAGGTGGCCTATGAGGACGCCGAAGCCTATGCCACATGGGCGGGCAAGACGCTGCCCACAGAGGCTGAATGGGAATACGCCGCGCGCGGCGGGCTTGAGGGCGCCGAGTTTGTCTGGGGGGACGAGCTGACCCCCGGCGGGAAGATCATGGCCAAGACCTGGCAGGGCTCCTTTCCCTGGCACAACAAGGCACCGAAGGGCCTCGAACGCACCGCGCCCGTCGCCTCTTATCCGCCCAATGGCTACGGGCTTTACGACATGGCGGGCAACGTCTGGCAGTGGACGACGGATTGGTTCGTGAACCACCATCCGTCCAAGCCCGACGGCAGTTGCTGCACGCTCGACAATCCGCGCGGACCTTCCCGCAAGGACAGTTTCGACCCGGCACAACCCATGATCAAGATTCCACGTAAAGTGGTGAAAGGGGGCTCGTTTCTTTGTGCCCCCAGTTATTGTCGCCGGTACCGTCCGGCGGCACGACATGCGCAGATGATCGATTCGGGCATGAGCCATATCGGTTTTCGATGCATCAAACGGTTCGATTAAGCCAACAGGGAGCGAAAAAGAAGATGACAGACGATTCAAAACCAAGGAGCGGCATGAGCCGCAGGGACATGCTGCTGTCCAGCGTGTCCGTCGTGGCTGCGGCCGGCGCCGTGACCGGTGTTGCGACCAAAGCCGCGGCGCAGACCGCCTCGGGCGACAAGCCCAACATCCTCGTGATCTGGGGCGATGACATCGGCCAGTCCAACATTTCCGCCTATACCAGGGGCCTGATGGGCTACCGCACGCCGAATATCGACCGGATTGCCAAGGAAGGCATGATGTTCACCGACTACTACGGTGAGCAGTCCTGCACCGCAGGCCGGTCGTCCTTCGTCATGGGCCAGTCGGTGTTCCGCACGGGCCTGTCCAAAGTCGGCCTGCCCGGGGCATCGGAAGGGATGAGATCGAGGACCCGACCATCGCGGGCCTTCTGAAGGGGCAGGGATATGCCACAGGTCAGTTCGGCAAGAACCACCTCGGCGATCGGGATGAGATGCTGCCGACCAATCACGGTTTCGACGTGTTCCTCGGCAACCTCTATCACCTGAACGCCGAGGAAGAGCCGGAGAACGAGGACTATCCGCGAGACATGGTCTTGCCAGATGGCCAAACCTTTCTCGAACAATTCGGTCCACGCGGCGTTTTGAGTCCAAAGCGTCTATTCCGAGACCGGGATCACCAGGAGATCGAGGATACCGGCCCACTGACCAAGCAGCGGATGGAGACGGTCGATGATGAGACCTCGGATGCGGCAGCATCGACTTCATCAAGAGCAGACGACAGCCGGAATGCCCATGGTTCTGCTGGTGGAGCGGTACGCGGATGCACTTCCGCACCCATGTGAGCGAGGCCAACCGCGAGATCGCCAACGAGACCGTCGGCAAGCGTGTCGGACGAATACTCCGACGGCATGGTCGAGCATGACATGGACATCGGCAAGTTTCTCGACGCTGCTCGACGAGTTGGGCATCGCCGACAACACCATCGTGTTCTACTCGACCGACAACGGCCCGCACATGAACACCTGGCCCGATGCCGGCATGACGCCGTTCTGGGGCGAGAAGAACACCAACTGGGAAGGCGCCTGGCGCGTGCCGGCGATGGTGCGCTGGCCGGGCAAGATTCCCGCCGGACGTGTCACCAACGAGATCGTGCACCATATGGACTGGTTGCCGACCTTCCTCGCGGCGGCGGGCAACGAGACCGTCAAGGAGGATCTGCTTGAGGGGATCACCGTCCCGGAAATGGGCGGGCGCGATTACCGCGTGCATCTGGATGGCTACAACCTGCTGCCGATGCTGACTGGCGAGACCGAGGAAGAGCCCGCGCAAGGAAATTTTCTACTTCACGGATGACGGCGATCTCGACGGCACTGCGCTATCAGGACTGGAAGATCATCTTCCTTGAGCAGAAGGAATGGGCAGACGTTCCGCGCATGGATGGAGCCGCTGACACCCCTGCGGATTCCGTTGATCTTCAATCTGCGTCGCGACCCCTACGAGCGCGGCTACCTCACGTCGAACACCTACTATGACTGGATGCTCGATCGGGCCTACTGTGCTGGTGCCGGCACAGGCGTATGTCGGACAGTTCCTGGCGACATTCGCTGGAGTATCCGCCGCGTCAGGAAGCAGCGAGCTTCAGCCTCGAAAAGGTCATGGAGAAACTGACCGTGACAGCCGCGCACTCAGTAATCCGGCCACTGAAAACATAGCGCCCTCCGGTTCCGTCCGGGGGGCGTTGCAAGTGTCAGCTTGAATGAACCTGTATGAGAGGAAAATTGTTCATGCGCCCTGTCTTTCCAATCATCGCGGCCTGTCTGCTGCTGGCGACGTCGCCGGTGGTCGCCGATCCGCTGCCATCCTGGGCGGCAACCGAGACCAAAGCCCGGATCATCGACTTCGTCGAAAGCGTGACCGATCCGGCCTCGCCGGATTACGTGACCCCCGCTGATCGGATCGCCGTTTTCGACAATGATGGTACGCTCTGGGCAGAAAAGCCGTTTTATTTTCAGGCGTTCTACGCCCTCGACCGGGTCAGGGAGCGCGCCGCCGCAGACCCGTCCATCCTGACGTCCGATGTCTTGAAAGCCGCTGCGGCAGGTGACATCGAAGGGGTGGCAAGCGGCGGGCTCGAAGGTCTGCTCGAAGTCATCGCGGTCAGCCACGCAGGCCTGTCGGTCGAAGAGTTTCAGGACGACGTCAACGCCTGGCTCGCCGAAGCCCGACATCCAAGCACGGACAAACGCTTCGAAGAGATGATCTATCAGCCGATGCTCGAACTGTTGAGTTTCCTGCGCGACGAGGGCTTCGAGACGTGGATCGTGTCAGGCGGCGGCGTGCAGTTCATTCGCGCCTTCGCCGATGAGGCCTACAACATCCCGCCGCAGCAGGTGATGGGCAGTGCAGGTCCGATGGAATACGTGGACGGCAAGGTTATGAAACTGCCGGGCATCGATTTCGTCGATGACAAGGAGGGCAAGCCCGTGGGCATCGCCAGTCGCATCGGCAAGCGGCCGATCTTGGCGGCAGGAAATTCGGACGGCGATTTTGCCATGCTGGAGTATACCACCAATGGCGACGGTCCGCGTCTTGGGCTGCTCGTGCATCACACGGACGCCGAGAGAGAGTTCGCCTATGACCGTGAGGGGCACATCGGCGTGCTGGTGCGCGGCTTGGACGAGGGTCCTGAACGGGGTTGGCTGATCGTCGACATGAAAGCGGATTGGGAACAGATCTGGCCCTGATCCCGGGGATTGCGAAGGGCCGGGTGCGCCTTCGCTCCCTTGACTGCCTGTGAAGGAAGGCTGCCGAGGTCAATCCTTCGGCGGCTTTCTGGCGCGTCGCACGGTTTTCCTTTCCGCAATTGTCTTTGACTTCAGGCGCGGCGGGCAGTGATCATCCTGCGGCTTTTCAAATGAGCCGGTGTATTGGCGACCGAAGTCACGGACTCACTTGCCGGACTCAGTATCATCTCAGCGCGGGACTGACGCAGATGGACAGGCTCACCGCGAGTGGTGCTCGCCAAGGCAACCTGCTGGTCAGGGCTTGTTTGAAATCATTTGGCAGCGGCCTGTGCGAGGGGGAATCGATGCGATTTCGGGGGCGTCCCGCTCTCGCCCGCCTGTCGCCCTTCCTGTCGCGCCGCTTGACTTGGCAGGAACCTTAACTGATTAATATTGGACATTTTGCAGGAGTGATTTGATGGCCGTCGGGCTTGTTCTGGGAGGCGGCGCTCCCAACCTCCCCCTGATGTCGGGCGCGCTGCTGGCGCTGGATCACGCGGGCGTCGAATTCGATGTGGTTTCCACCACGGGCGCAGGCATGTTGATCGGCCTGATGTATGCGGCCCCGCGTCACGGCACGCGCGAGGATACCTTGCGTGCGACCCGCGAGATGGGCGTGCACGACAACATCTACAACGTCTTTCCGGTCAATTACAAAATCTTCCACAAGGCGGGCCCCATGGCCGAGGCCTATACCCGGTTTCACCAGCAATGGCTGTCGCAACTGCCGCGCCAGACGTCCGGGCAGCGGTTCATTTCCGACATGACACAATTCTGGATGGCCAGCTTTTGTCCGCCGGATGTCTCGGGCAAGCAGAACGGGCTCTGCCAGCCACCACCCTGGATCGACCTGATCGTCGATTTCGACAAGTTGCGGAGCTTCGATGGCGAGTTCCTTATGTCGGCCTATTGCATCGAGGACGAGGACGATGTGACTTTCGGCAAGGACGACATCACCGCCGAGCATTTCAAGGCGGCGCTGGCGATGCCGCTGATCTACGCGCCCTACAAGATGAACGGAAAGACCTACCTCGAAGGCTCGGCCTTCGACACGCTGGCCTTCGATCCCGGCGAGGTGATGAGCCGCAACCTGATCGACACGGTGATCTATTTCGACGTGCTGGGACAGCGCAAGCTGATCCAGGAGCCGACCTCGATCTATGACGCCTGGGTCCATTCGATCATCAATCCGCTGACCCGCATCGCGGAAATGGATTCCGCGAATTACGAACGCATCCACGAGGAACTGGGCAAGCTGCACCCGGAAAAGAAGATCGACGTTCTGCGCATGCCGTTCCGAAAGCACATCCCCGATGCGCAATGGCCCAAGGTGCTGGACTGGTCCTATTCCAACATGTCGACACTCTTCGACATCGGCTATGCCACGGGCGAGGCCTTCGTCGAGACCAACAGGGCGATCCTCGAGCGCAGCGCGGAAAAGCGCAAGAAGGTCCTGCTCGGCAAGATGGAGGAGGCCGGGGTGGTCGACAAATACCTCGAGATCGCAACGGGTCCGCAGGGACAGGCGCCGGGGTGGGCGCATGACTTCAACTTCGAGGAAGCCTTTCAGGAGTTGTCCCCGCGCAAGGACAAGGCGCTCTTCACGGCGTTCGAGCAGGCCGGGGAGATTTTCGAAGTTTCGCCGGAGTCGGCAGAGAAGCGGCGCGCCGCCGCGCGAAAGTGACGGCATGCCGGGGGCCAGGCGGGCTTTACTGCTCGCCGGGTCGGGCTACCGTTTCGGTTCGGTCACTTGGGAGGGGGACCATGGGTTACAATCGGTGCCTGAGCTTTGAGGCAATCGCGGTGGGCGCCCGATGGAGTGCCTGAGTTGCGGCAATGACAATCGGCCTGACCGTCGATACTGCGGCGGTTGCGGCACTGCCTTGCCTGTCGTCTGCGCCGGGTGCGGATTTTCCAATGATGCCGGCGATCACTTCTGCGGCGGATGTGCTGCACCCCTGAGCGGTGCGGCGCGGTCCATGCGCGAGAAGACCGGGCACACTGCTCAGCGCGGCGCGCGCAGCTACGCCTTTGAAGGGGCGCGGCGCCAGCTGACCGTCATGTTCTGCGATCTCGTCGGCTCGACCCTGATCTCCGAAACACTCGACCCGGAGGAGATGACGGGTCTTTTGACCGCTTATCGTGTCGCCTGTGCCGAAGTGGTGGAACGCTTCGGGGGGTTCATCGGCAACTTCATGGGCGATGGTCTGCTGATCTATTTCGGCTATCCACAGGCGCATGAGGACGACCCACAGCGCGCGATCCGCGCGGGTCTTGCCATCATCGCGGCCGTCGAAGGGCTCAGCAAGGATTTTCCTCAGCATCGGCTGCCGCTCAACGTGCGCATCGGCATCAACACGGGCCTCGTGGTCGCCGCTGACATAGGCGCCGGGGAGCAGCGTGAAAAGATGGCGATCGTGGGGGATACACCGAATATTGCCGCACGTCTGCAAAGTCTCGCGGAGCCCGGCACCATCGTCATCGGCAAACGCACGCACCGTCTTGTGGAGGGGTTGTTCATCTGCGAGCCGCTCGGCCCGCAGCATCTCAAGGGTGTCTCGGATCCGGTCGATGTCTTCGTGGTGCGCGAAACCACAGAGGCGCGCACGAGCTTCGAGGCAAAAATGCAGCGGGGTCTGTCGCCGCTGGCAGGACGCACGGAGGAGGTGAGCCTGCTGGTCAACCGCTGGGGGCAGGCACGCGAGGGCGACGGGCAGGTAGTTCTGATCTCGGGCGAACCCGGTGTCGGCAAGTCCCGGATATTGAACAGTTTCCGCTCCATCGCCGCGCAGGAGAACGGGCCGATCATCACGCTTGTCTGCTCGAATTACCAGCAGGACACGCCGTTTCATCCGGTCATCGACTACCTCGAACGCACCATCGCGGAGGCGGCGGATGACACGCCTACGGGGTTTCTCGACAGTCTCGACGCGATACTGGAGGGGCTTGACCTCATGTCGCATGAGAATGCGGCGTTGATCGCACAGCTTCTGAGCTTGCCCAGTGGCGACCGCTACGCCACGTTGAACCTGACGCTCGAGGAGCAGAAGAACCGGACGCTGAGGCTGCTGACCGCGCTGGTCGTGGCAGCGGCGCGGAAATCGCCGGCGCTGATGGTCGTGGAGGACCTGCACTGGGCGGATTTTTCGACGCTGCAATACCTGGGGCATCTGATCGACCAGTTGCGCAAGCATTCGATCCTGGCGGTGCTGACCTACAGGGCCGGGTTCGAGCCACCCTGGAGCAAGAACCCCTATCTCACCCATCTGCGCTTGCGGCACCTCAGTCGGTCCGAGAGCATTGATCTGGTTCGTGGCGTCACGGGGGGACGGGCGCTGCCCGAGGAAGTGCTCGAGCACATCCTTTCGCGGACCGACGGGGTGCCGCTCTTCATCGAGGAACTGACCAAGCTCCTGCTCGACATGGACCTGATGGAGGTTCGGGGCGATCGCTATGTGCTCACGCAGCCGCTCGGACGAACCGCCATTCCGGAGTCGCTGCAGGATTCGCTCATGGCAAGGCTCGACCGGCTCGGCAGCGCCAAGGAGGCGGCACAGCTGGCCTCCGTTCTGGGCCGGACTTTCGGACATGCGCTTCTGCTTGCCGTCACGCAAAAGAGTGAAGAGGTGCTCGACGCGGCGCTGACCCAGCTTGTGGAGTCCGAATTGCTCTACCGGCGTGGGCTTGCTCCGGAGGTGATCTATGAATTCAAGCACGCTCTGGTGAAGGATGCCGCCTATCAGGGGCTTTTGCACAGCAAGCGGCGGCAATTGCACAAGGAGATCGCCCAGGTTCTGGAGACGCGCTTCCCGCAGGTAACCGAACGCAGCCCGGAGTTGCTCGCGCATCACTATCAGGAGGCAGGAGAGGTCGAGAAAGCCGTTCCCTACAGTTTCCGCGCGGGCGACGCGGCGGCAAAGCGTTATGCCTCGACCGAAGCCTCTGCGCATTATCAATCCGCTCTCGAGATGGCGAGGGCGATCCCCGTGCCCGACACGGCGGCAGCGGTTCAGATCAGGGCCATCCTCAAACTTGCAAACGTCGCAACGTCCCGCGTGCAGTTTGAGGCCAACCTCGGCAACCTCGGTATTGCGCGCACTCTGGCCGAAAAAACAGGGGACATGCGACGTCTTTGTCAGGTCCAGTATTGGACCGGGCGCACGTATTATGTGCAGGGGCGCTTCGGTCTGGCGGCGGATCTTGCGCGTCAGTCACTCGAAATCGCCCAAGAGAATGGCGGGGACGACCGCGATACCAGCGGTCCGGTGAACCTGCTCGCGCGTGTGCACTGCCTGCTTGGAGAGCCGGTTGCGGCGACCACCTATGCACGGCGAAGCGTGGGCCAGATGCATGCGCAGGGCGACCACGTCGAAGAGGCGGCGGTCTCGGGCGTTCTGGCCTTTGCGCTGGCGCAGCATGGCGAATTCGACGAGGCGCTCGCGGCGGCCGATCACGGTGTGGCCTTGTCCCGTCGGCTCGATCATCTGCCCACGGTGGCCGCCTGCCTCATGTTTCGCGGTCTCGTCCTGGGCTGGTATGGCCGTCTTGACCGCGCCTTGCCGGACTTCGAGCAGGGTCTGGAGGCCTGTGCTGCCTCAGGCGACGTTTTCCGCAAGTACCTCACGCTGGGCTGGAAAGGCGAATCCTGCCTGATCGCCGGCGATGTCACGCGGGCCCGCGCCGCGCTCGAGGAATGCCTCGAACTGGGCAGCACGCTGGGCACGGTGTTTCATCGGGGCGCTTTCGAGGCCTTTCTTGCCAAAGCGATGACGGAACAGGGCGACGCCGACCGCGCCTTGCGGATGAGCGAGAAGGCGGTCGCCACCGCCACGCAGGCCGGCGAGCCCTGGCCGCGATCGATCGCCTTGCGGATCGCCGGCGAAGTGCAATTGTCCGCACCGGAGCCGGACCTCGATCTGGCTGAAAGCGTCATAGGTAACGCCATCGCCATCCAGAAAGAGCGCCAGTGCCTGTGCGATCTGGCATGGTCCTGTCTCGTCCGCGGTCAAGTCCTTGTCGCGCGCGGACGCGCGGATGATGCGGGCGAGAGTTTCGCCGAAGCAAGGTCGCGGTTCGAGGCGTTGGGACTGGTGCGCGGGGTTTCATTGGCGGCAGATGCCTTGCGCCTCTTGGCCGCCGAGGCGTCCGGTACGCGCTGAGATAGCGAAGTGTTTTCGGAACTCCGGTCACGTCTGATGTGTTTACCCGCTACCAACGTATTTTTGCGACAAGGATGCTGCATCGCGCCGTATTTCAGGGTTCCCAATCCAGTGGTACGGCGGGCGGACGCGACGCCAATTGCGCTCGATCAGTGGGGTAATGGATTGTTGATGGCCGAACAGCGCTGTATGGAAGGTGCAAGGCGTGAGTGCGAAATCCACTATGGCCGTTCGATGGGAAATGGATGAGACCGTGACAAAGCCCAAACTCGTCTCTAGGCAGCAAGACAGCACCGGAGCCATGGATGTGCAGGACCCTGCCGCGCCGGGCAGGATCAAACTGCGCCATGTCGTGCCCAGCCTGGTGACCGTTTTCGCGATCTGCTCAGGGCTGACCTCGGTCAGGATGAGTATCGAAGGCAACATGCAAGCCGCTTTGTATCTCATTGTTCTGGCTGTGTTTCTCGATGCGGCGGATGGCAAGATCGCGCGCTATCTCGAATCCGCCAGCCCGTTTGGCGCGGAACTCGACACGCTCGCGGATTTCTTCAATTTCGGCATTGCCCCGGGGATTCTGATCTACAATGCTTTCTATGACTCGTCAGGCTTTGTGAACATCGGCTGGCTGAGTTGCCTCGTCCTTGCGGTCTGTTGTGCGCTCAGGCTTGCGCGCTTCAACGTATCCCTTGGCGATCCGCCCAACCCGCCGGGCAACAAGGAATATTTCGTGGGCGTTCCGGCCCCGGCACTGGCCTGCCTTGCCCTGATGCCGGTGTTTCTCAGTGTCGTGGGCTGGATGGACGCGAGCCGCTACGAGTATCTGATCGCGATCTACGTGATTCTGATGGGACTCCTCGCGATCAGCACCATTCCGACCTTCTCGATCAAGCACGCCTCCATAAGCCGCCGGTTGCTGCCGATGTTCATCGTCGGCGCGGTGATCGTGGTGATCTGCCTTGTGGTCTACCCCTGGCAAACGCTGATCTTCGCCAATATCCTCTATCTCTGTTCGCTGCCGTTCTCCTTCCTGCAGCAACGCCGCGCGATCTCGCGAGCCCGGTAACGCGTCGCCAGGCAGACCTCGCGTATCGGGAGGTGGCAGAAAGGCAAGCGTTCCGGCATTGTGCTTGGGCGCTTTTCAGGCTACCGCCACTGCTGCAGAGCGGTGAGAGGAACCTTGCGTTTTTCGGACGACCTCTGCGACCACGACGCGAAAAAAGTGAAGAAAGCGGGTCAGACCCATGAATATGCTGAAGATCGTGGCGGTGCCGATGCACCGTGAAGGCGTCAAGTTCGTGGCGATCTTCGCTGCCGTGTCGGTGCTTCTTGGCTTCTTGTGGGAACCGCTTTTCTGGCTCGGTCTGGTGCTGACGGTCTGGTGCTACTATTTCTTCCGCGATCCCATGCGCGCCGTTCCGCAGGACGACCGACTGGTCATCTCGCCCGCCGACGGGGTCGTGTCGCTGATCTCCGATGTGCTCCCACCGCAGGAGCTCGATCTCGGTGACCGCCCCCTGACACGGGTGTCGGTTTTCATGAACGTCTTCAATTGCCATGTGAATCGTGCGCCCGTGGCCGGCAGGGTGACCCGGATCGCCTATCACAAGGGCAAATTCGTCAATGCCTCGCTCGACAAGGCCAGCGAACACAACGAACGCAACGGTCTGACCATCGAGATGCCGGGTGGTGCGCGGATCGGCGTGGTCCAGATCGCGGGGCTCGTGGCGCGCCGGATCGTCTGTTTCGTCAAGGAAGGCGATCCGCTGGACGCCGGGGCCCGTTTCGGGCTCATCCGATTTGGCAGCAGGCTCGATATCTACCTGCCCGAAGGCGTGTCTCCATTGGTTTCGGTCGGGCAAACTTCGGTCGCGGGTGAGACCATACTCGCCGATCTGTCCCACCCCAACGAGCACAGGGTCGCGAAGCAGATCTGATCGTTCGAAGGCGTGCCGCGTGATCAGCCGATAAACGTGAAATCAGAAGGCGCGGAGTCCCGCGCGATCAATAGGGCGTTGACGAGATCATTGCTTTCCGTGCGCCGCACGGCTTCCGCCTGATCATGGCCCAGTGCCAGCCATCTCCGGATCAGCCGCTCGCGCAGAACCTCGGGCGGCGGATTGAGGGCGACACTGATGTCCCAGAGGGCCGCGAGATCCTGCCAGACCGGTGCGCGCAGCATCAGGTAGTTGCCTTCGACCACGACGGTATCGCAGGTTTCGGCGATACGTCCGGCGCCTGCGATCGCGCAGTCCATGGTGCGGTCGAAGACCGGGTGAATCACCTCACCTGGGCTACTGGCGCGCGCCAATGTCGTGGCAAAGCCGGCCACGTCGAAGGTTTCGGGTGCGCCCTTGCGGGCCCGCAGCCCGCGCAGGTCGAGGATGCGGTTGTCGAGGTGAAACCCGTCCATCGGCAGAACGCAGCTCTCGGTTCCGGCGGCGCTGAGGGCAGCGGCGAGATCGGCGGCGAGGGTGGTCTTGCCGCTTGCGGGCGGCCCGACAAGGGCGACCAGCTTACGGTGACCGTGTCTGCCGGCGCCGGAGACCGCCTCGATTACTTGCTCCAACCCGTTGAGGCTCTGCATCAGGCGACAAGCTCCGCCGGTGGCTCCATCGCGCCGGTCATCAGGGCCACGGCGTCGGACATGCTGTGATCCTTGGGATCGATGACGCAGAGCCGCTTGCCAAGACGGTGGATGTGGATGCGGTCGGCAACCTCGAAGACATGCGGCATGTTGTGGCTGATCAGGATGATCGGGATGCCCCGCGCGCGCACATCCTGGATGAGCTCCAGGACCTTGCGCGATTCCTTGACGCCCAGAGCGGCCGTCGGTTCGTCGAGGATGATCACCTTGGAACCGAAGGCCGCCGCACGCGCCACGGCGACGCCCTGCCGCTGGCCGCCCGAGAGCGTTTCCACCGCCTGGTTGATGTTCTGGATCGTCATCAACCCCAGTTCGGAAAGCTTCTCGCGGGCGAATTTCTCCATCGCCGGCCGGTCGAGCTGGCGCAGGACCTTGCCCATGAACCCGGTTTTGCGGATTTCGCGCCCCATGAAGATGTTGTCCGCAATCGAGAGTGCGGGCGACATCGCCAGCGTCTGGTAGACGGTTTCGATGCCGACGTTGCGCGCGTCGATGGGCGAGGTGAAGGAGACCTTCCTGCCTTCGAGGAAGACCTCACCCTCATCCGGGATGACCGCGCCCGAGACCGCCTTGATCAGCGAGGATTTTCCCGCCCCGTTGTCTCCGATGACGGCGAGGATTTCGCCGGGGTAGAGGTCGAAGTCGCAGTTGTCGATCGCCGTGACCTTGCCGTAGCGTTTGACCAGGTTGCGGCCCTTGAGAATGGGTTCCATCAGACTGACACCTTTCTGATCCATTGATCCACGGCGACGGCCGCGATGATGAGCGCGCCGATCAGCAGGTAGGTCCATTGCGCGTCCGCGCCCAGAAGGCGCAGGCCCAAGGTGAAGACGCCGACGATCAGCGCGCCGAACATCATCCCCATGATCGAGCCGCGCCCGCCGAAGAGGGAGATGCCGCCGATCACCACGGCGGTGATGCTTTCGATGTTTGCCAACTGCCCGGAGGTCGGCGAGACCGAGCCGATGCGCCCGATCAGGGCCCAGCCCGCGAAGGCGCAGATGATGCCCGAGAGCACGTAGACCGAGATCAGCGTGCCGCGCACATTGACGCCGGAAAGCGCCGCCGCATCCGGGTCATCGCCCACGGCATAGACGTGACGACCCCATGCGGTTTGCCGCAGCACGTAGGCCAGGACGAAGACCAGCGCGATGAAGAAGATCACGCCATAGGTGAAGACCGCGCCGCCGATGGTGAATTTCTCGCCGAAGAGTTGCAGCAGAGGGGCCTGTTCGGCGATTTCCTGGCTGCGGATGGTTTCATTGGCGGAGTAGAGGAAATTGGTGGCCAGGATGATCTGCCACATGCCGAGCGTCACGATGAAGGGCGGCAGTTTCATGACCGCCACCAGCCAGCCGTTGATGTAGCCGCAGATCGCGCCGCAGGCGAGGCCGCAGGCCACGGCGATTTCCGGCGGCAGGCCATAGCGGAAGGTGAACTGGCCCATGACGACCGAACTCAGCACCATGATCGCGCCCACTGAAAGATCGATGCCGGCGGTCAGGATGACCAGCGACTGTGCTGCTCCCACGATGCCGACGATGGCGACTTGTTGCAGGATCAGCGTCAGGGCGAAAGGCGAGAAGAACTTGGAGCCCAGAAGCGCGCCGAAGATGGCGATCGACAGGAGCAGAACGATCAGTGGCACCAAGGATGGCGTGACGTGCAGGGCATGTTGAAAACGGCTGAGGCCAGAGCGTCTGGTCTGCGCGAATTCCGCGACCGCTTGCGGGCTTTTCGCGGCGGCGGCTTCGTAATCCTCGGTCTTGGACATGGAAGGCTCCCTTCCGGGCATGTGAAAAGAGAAGGGGGCGGGCCTGAACCACGCCCCCTTGCGTTTTCGGGATCAGCAGGCGCTTAGCCCCAGCAGAGTTCGGTGCCTTTCACCGTGTCGATGCTGGCCAGACCTTCCACCGGCTTGTCCGTCACCAGCGACACGCCGGTGTCGAAGAAGTCCTTGCCGGGGGTTGGTGCGGGCTTGGTGCCGTCCTTGGCCCAGGCGGCAATCGCCTCGATGCCCTTGGAGGCCATCAGGAGCGGATATTGCTGCGAGGTGGCACCGATCACGCCGTCCTTGACGTTCTGGACGCCGGGGCAGCCGCCGTCGACGGAGACGATCAGCACGTCGTTCTCGCGGCCAAAGGCTTTCAGCGCCTCATAGGCACCGGCGGCGGCCGGTTCGTTGATCGTGTAGACGACATTGATCTCGGGGTCCTTTGCAAGAAGGTTCTCCATCGCCTTGCGGCCGCCTTCCTCGTTGCCCGCCGTCACGTCATTGCCGACGATGCGCGGGTCGGTCTCATCGCCCCATTTGCTGGGATCGCCGATATCAATACCGAAGCCGGTGAGGAAACCCTGATCGCGCAGAACGCCTACCGTGGGCTGGCTCACCGCGAGATCGAGCATGGCGATCTTGGCATTGGCAGCTTCCGCACCAAGGGTGGCTGCGGCCCACTGTCCGATCAACTCGCCCGCAAGGAAATTATCGGTCGCGAAGGTCGCATCCGCGGCGTCGATCGGGTTCAGCGGCGTGTCGAGCGCGATCACCACCAACCCGGCATCCCGCGCCTGCTGCACGGAGGATACGATGGAAGAGGTGTCGGATGCGGTCAGCAGGATGCCCTTGGCACCATCTGCGATGCAGGTCTCGATGGCGGCCACCTGGGTCTCATGGTCGCCGTCGACCTTGCCCGCGAAGGACTTGAGCGTGATGCCCAGTTCCGCAGCCTTCGCCTCGGCACCTTCCTTCATCTTCACGAAGAAGGGGTTGGTATCGGTCTTGGTGATCAGGCAGGCGGAAATGTCTTGAGCCATCGCCGTCCCCGTCAGGCCGGCAAGTGCCACGGCCGTCGTCGCCATCAGTTTCTTCATGTCATCCTCCCGAGATGTGAATTCGTCGTTGAACCGTTGCCTTGGTGGCATCGTGTCCGTTCATAAAGCAGTGATTCTCGCATTACGTCAATTAATAATTAAACTTGATTTATTAATTGAAAGCTGCTTCCTTTTAGCAGGATAGCGGAAGGTGAACCGGAGATCATGGACGATGGGCTGATCAGGCCGCTGAGCAACGGCGTCAATCAGAGCGGTGTGCGCGATTACAACGAGCGCCTGCTGTTGACCCTGTTGCAGCGGGGCGGGGCGATCCCCGGCAGCGATCTGGCGCGGGTCGCCGGGCTCTCGCCGCAGACCGTCTCGGTGATCCTGCGCAAGCTCGAAAAGGACGGGTTGCTCGACCGCGGCGCGCCGACCAAGGGTAAGGTCGGCAAACCGTCGGTGCCGATGCGGCTCGCGGCGGACGGGGTGCTGTCGATCGGGCTCAAGATCGGGCGACGCTCGGCGGATATCGTGCTCATGGACTTTCTCGGCACCATCCGGACGCAGCGGACCACGACCTATGCCTATCCGATGCCCGATCTCATCCTGGAGTTCCTGCGCGACGGGTTGAGCGACATGCTGGCACCCTTGTCCGCTGCCGAGGAGGCGCGGATCTGCGGCCTGGGCGTTGCAGCACCATTCGAGCTCTGGCACTGGAACGACAAGGTGGGCGCACCGGAGACCGAGTTCCACCTCTGGAAGGACATCGGTTTTGCGGAGCTTGTGGCCAGCGTCACCGATCTGCCTGTCTCCGCCATGAACGACGCCACCGCCGCCTGCCAGGCGGAACATGTTTTCGGGCGCGGCAAGGAGTTTCGCGATTTCGCTTATTTCTACATCGGGGCTTTCATCGGTGGCGGGATCGTTCTCAATCATTCGCTCTACGAAGGACAGCACAAGAACGCGGGCGCTTTTGGTCCGATGCGCAGCATCGGCGCGGATGGACGGCCTGCGCAGCTGATCGACACGGCATCGCTCTACCTGCTCGAAAACGATATCATCGCGGCTGGCCTCACGCGCAGCGCGATCTGGACCCAGCCGCAGGACTGGAGCGGTTTTGCCGCCCTTGCCGATGCCTGGGTATCGCGCACGGCGCTCGAACTGGCGCGGGCGAGCCTGTCGACCTGCTCGGTCATCGATTTCGAGGCCATTGTCGTGGACGGCGCGGTACCGACGGAAATCAAGCACAGGTTGGTCGATCGGATCCGGGAGGAAATCGAGCTGCAGGATCGACGCGGCCTGATTACGCCGCGTGTCGAGGCGGGCGAGGTCGGCATCAACGCCCGCGCCATCGGTGCCGCCTTTCATCCGGTGTTCGAGCGCTTCCTGCTCAACACGAATGCGAGCCTTCTGTCCTGAGATCGGGCAGTCCGCCCGGTCAGCGCTTGTGGATTACCGCCAGCTGGTCGCGTTTATCCTTCATGAAATCCGCCTGAAACACGAAGCAGCCCGAAATCTCCGGTGCCAGAAGGTCGAAGGCGGCTTTGAGGGTGGGGTCCGCATGGGTGAAGGCCTTGCCAATCTGAAACCCTCGGAAAAGCGCTGCGGTCTTGGTGAAGCCCTCCCGCTCGATCTCCTTGGGCTGCCAGCGCATGTCCTCGATGATGTAGAACCCACCCGGCTTCAGCTTCGGGAAAAGATCGACGAAGGCATTCTGCTGATGGTGCGAGGCGTGCGTACCATCGTCGATGATAATGTCGAGATCGGGCAGGTCTCGGGCCAATTTTTGCAGGCTCTCGCGGGCCTCCATATCGCAGTCGAGGGCGGTGTAGCGGTCCTGTGGCGCACCGCCGCCATGGCCCAGATTAAGGCCGAAGACGCTGGCCTTCGGGAAATAGTCGAGCCAGACCTGCGCAGACGGCGGCACATCGGTCTCGCCGGCACCCCCCGCGCCGATCTCCAGAAGGCGGATCGCGCGACGGCGGTAGGGCAGAAACAGCATCTGGTAGAGATCGGTATAGCCGTGTTTCAGGCTGCCGCGCTCCAATCCGTGGCGATCGGCGATGGGGGTCAGGCTCACTTGCGCCCCTTGTGCGGGCGGGGCCGCCTCAGCTTTCGGATGGATCTCCCGCGTCTTCGGCGGCGGCAGGGGTGCTGCCTGCGGATCGATGTCATGTTTGACCAGAAGCCGCCCCAGAAGGCTCGTGGGTGCGGGCAGGCCACCTTCGCGCTCCACCAGCCGTGCGCGCATCCGCCGGCCGTAAAGGTGAATGGAATAGGTGTTTTCCGTCACATGGGCCGAGGTGTCGAGACCGGGCTTGAGCATCAGGCGGCGGTCCTTGAAGCGGAACGGATAGAGCCCTTCCTGCGGCAGCGCGTATTTGGCCTCACCCGTTTCGTGGAGGAAATGCGTGAGGATATGCGGACCCCAGACACCCCAGGGCTGCTCGCTGGCGTGCACGGGCGCCCCTGCGTCGGCCTTTTCCTGCAACTCGCGCCGGTACGTCTCGCCGTACCAGAGGGGAATCGCATATTCGTCCTGCGTGAATTCCAGAATGGCGTCCAGTGTCGCGCTGTCCTTGGGCAGGCCGAGCACGCCGCTGTTGATGTGCTTGGGCGATTCCCATCCGTAGAAATGCCCGGTAGCCGTTTCGAAAGGCCGCGCGCAATAGGCGTCGGTATCGGCCCAGATCGTGTCCGCTTCCTCCGCCAGCATCCGGAACCGGAACTTGTCGGCCTGCAGCGCCGGGCTGCCCGCCTTCTTGTAGGTGAGATGGGTGGTACTGGGCAGGATCAGGTTGGCATCGGCAAGCTCGATCCGGTCGGGGACGTTCTGCAAGGGGCCATAGTGGTAGAGTTTTACATGATGCCCCGCATCGACGAAGGACTTCAGGCAGAGTTGTTCGAGATAGCTGAGGCTGCCTTCCACCCAGAGGGCGGCGATCTGGTAGTCGCGGCGCTTGCGGATGGTCGCGGGGGCGGGGATCGTCATTCGGCGTCCTGTCTCGGTTCGACGGTAAAGAAGAAACCCGGCTCGCCCGCGCGCTCCAGCACCGCGTCGGGGATCACGTCCGGTCCGTTGAAGAAGACGGCGGAGCCGAAATGCTCCAGCATACGGGACAGTTTGCGCATTCTCGGGCTGGTGATCTCCCGGAAGAAGGCGTCGTATTTCTCGGTTGCCATGAGTTCCGCGATCTTCGCGCGGTGGGCAGCTACGCAGGCGCTGTGCAGCGCCTCGATCTCCGGGTCCGCCATGAATGCCGCGAACTCGGCCCGCGCGGCGGGGATCATCCGCTGGATCGAGCGGTCTTCTTCGGCGTTATGGTTCATCCGGAACCAGTAGGTCAGCCCCTGGTCGCGGTCGACGTGGTTGACCCGGCCCCGGTCGCGCTTGACCAGAAAGCTCTCCGCCGAGCGCAGCGCATAGTGGTTGAGCGTGACGAGATCATATCCGTAGGTATCCGTGGTCGAGCGCCAGGCATTGCGGTAGTCGCGGCGCGGCATCGGATTTCCGGAGCCGTTGACCCAGCGCAATTCGTCCACCAGTTGCGGCCGCAGGCCCTTGGGCCGGTGGACACCGAGTTTCTTGAAGATGCCGGCGTTGCGAGCGGCGGTCTTGAACCCCCAGGCATGATGTGGCTTGCGGGCGAAATGCGGCGCGCAGCGGGTGTATTCCTCGAGGATGAAGCCGTCGCGGAACCGCTCCACATCGGCATTGCCGAAGAGCCGCCAGGTCATCGAGATCATGTTGGCGTCGCCGATGGCCGCGTAGAGGTCCTCGAGCCTGCCGTCGCCCACATGGATGTTGATGAACTCGTCCACATCGGTGCAGATCACCCAATCCCAGGCCTGCACCATCGCATCGTCGCTGGCGGCATGGAGGGCTGCGTGCTGCGGCTTCATGTCGACCTCGCGGTAGGGGTTGTCGCGGTGCTGCAGGAAGCCCTTTTCCTGAAGCAGATCGAGGAGCGTGTCGGTGCCGTCGGTGCAATCGTTTGTGTAGACAAGGAACTCCTCGACCCCGATGGCGCGGTGATAGGCCAGCCATTCGAGGATGAAGGGCCCTTCGTTCTTCATGCAGGTGACGATACCGGTGCGATTGCCCATGGTGCGCGCGGCAGGCTGCAGGGTCTCGGCGGGGGCGCGTCGCGGATCGGCGTCGAAGTGCTGCGCCATCAGCGCCACCAGACGGTCGTCCTCGACCAGGCTCGACTTCGGCACGATACGCGCAGGCTTTTCATCCGGATGGCGCATCGCCATGCAGCGCAGGTAGGGCAGCACATCCGGCGCGACACGGCTTCCGGGCTGTACGATCCGGATCAGCCGCCAGACCGCGTCCGGTCCGGATTTTTTCGGGTCAACGCACCAGCGCGTATTGCCAGGGGCGGCGTCGAACCGGCGGCAGATGTGATCGCCGAAACCGGGGCGCGCCCCTTTCTTCAGGCCCCAAGGGTAGATCCGTTGTCCAAGCAGAGCCACCACACCCGAAGGCGCCGCGGCGGCCCTGTCAAAGATCGTGCCCTCGGGCAGCGGGTAGATGAGGTCCGAGAGGTCGATGTTCATCACCGCCTGCGCGTCGTGCAGGTAGAGTTGCCGCATCAGTTCGTAGAGGATGATTTCCACGAAAGGCGCGCGCCAGGGGTCGGGGTCGGGCGCGTCCATGCGGTCCTTGCCGGGGGCGTCCGGGGCGTAGAGCGGATGAGCCTCATCGCCCGCTTCCGGGTGGCCGAGCGGCAGATCGAAGGACACGACGAGGATTTGTTCGATCCCTGCCACGGGGTGTGCGCGCAAGGCGTCGACAAGGCCACTGGGGTCTGCGCCTTCCGCGCGGTCGACGATCAGGGCCGCCTGCAGCCCTTGCGTACGGGCATGAAAGCGCAACCAGTCGATGACCGCCTCGGGCGGCTCGTTCAGCCGCAGCGAAAGGGCTGCGCGCAGGCCGCGAAACACCTGCCGCCGCTGCGGCTCTAGTGGCACGCGGACGTCTGGCGCGCCAGGCAAGGGCAGGGGCGTCATGCCATCCTCGATCCGGGCCCGCCCGATCGCCTGAAACCCGCCGCCGATGCTGCGCAGGCTATCCAAGGCGAAACCATCTCGCGATGCGATCGCCTCACCATCAAAGCCGGTCTTGAAGTATGCAGCGACGGTGCCTTCGGAATCCAGCGGTCCGATGGCGCAAAGCAGATGACCCTGTGCAAGGTCCGTCGATCTGATGACGTGGTGCTCGACAGTCACCCGCTCTCTCCTCGGCCGCGCCTGACGCGCGGGCCTTTCGCCTGATTGCCGCCGGTTGATCCCGCGATTTCGGGCAACAATACCAATGCGGCCCTCAAAGACAAAGCCTATCTTGGTTAAGACGAGGTGGAGATCGGCTCAGGGGCCGGGTCGTTTCTGGTCGCTGATCGCTTCACGGGGCACGGAAACGGCCTTGATCACGGCGAAGACCTGCGCGCCTGGTTGCAAGTCGAGCGCCAGCGCCGAGCGTTTGGTGATGCGCGCAAGCACGAGGTTGGAGCCTACATCAAGTTGCACGAGGGCCCCGGGTCCGTCGCCGAGCCTGAGGCTGCGCAGGGTCGCAGGCAGGATGTTCAGCGCGGAAATGCCTACGGGACGCTGCCGCGCGATCATCACATCCTGTGCCTCGATCCGGACCCGCAAGGCGGTGCCCGGGGCAAAATCAACGCGCGGGACGAGCAACGCCACGCCGCCGGTCGACAATTCGCTGATCCCGTCGGGGTGATGGGTCACGACGCGCGCCTCCAGAAGGGCCCCGGCCTCGCGCGCGCCCAGTGGCGTGACGGCGGGATCACTCAGGACGTCGGTGGCGGGTCCTTGCCGGGCGACGCGCCCGTTCTCCAGTGCGATCACGGTGGTGGCCAGGCGCGCCACCTCCGCTGCGGCATGGCTGACATAGAGGATCGGTACGGAAACCTCGTCCCGCAGGCGCTCGAAATAGGGCAGGATTTCCGCCTTGCGCGCCTCGTCAAGTGCTGCCAGTGGCTCGTCCGCGAGGATCAGACGCGGGCTGGCGAGCAGCGCCCGCCCGATCGCCACGCGCTGCTTTTCACCGCCTGAAAGCGTTCCGGGCCGGCGCTCCAGCAGCGGGCCGATGCCGAGCATCTCGACGATGCGGCCCATATCTTCGCGGCGCAGATGGCGCGGCGCGAACCAGCGCCCGTAGGCGAGGTTCTGGCGCACCGTGAGATGCGGGAAGAGCCGCGCTTCCTGGAAAACATAGCCGAGGCGGCGCTTCTGCGGGGGCAGCCAGAGGCTGGAGCTGCTGTTGAAGAGTTCCCAGCCGTCGGCGGCGATGCGACCGCTGTCGGGGCGCAAGAGGCCGGCCACGGCATTGACGATGGTGGTCTTGCCTGCCCCGGACCGCCCGAAGAGCACCGTGATGCCTGCGGGTGCCTTGATGCTCACGTCGAGATCGAAGCCGTCGAAGCTGTGTTTGAGGGCGATCTCGAGCATCAGGTCGCCCCGATCCTTGCCGCGATCCGGCGCGCCAGCACTTCGGAGAGAAGTAGCGCGCCCATCGCGATCCCGATGGAGATCAGGACCAGTCGCACCGCGGAAGCCTCGCCGCCCGGCACCTGCAGGAAGGCGTAGATCGCCGAGGGCAGGGTTTGCGTCTGTCCGGGAATGTTCGACACGAAGGTGATGGTGGCGCCGAATTCGCCCATCGCCTTGGCGAAGGCGAGGATGGCACCGGCCAGCACCCCCGGCAGGATCAGGGGCAGCGTTACCGTCGCGAAGATCCAGGGCCGCGATGCTCCGAGCGTTGCTGCCGCCTCTTCGAGCTTCGGGTCCACGGCTTCGATCGACAGGCGCATGGCGCGCACCATCAGCGGAAAGGCCATGATCGCCGCGGCCAGTGCCGCTCCGGTCCAGTGAAAGGCAAAGACGATGCCGAAGCGCTCCAGAAACCCGCCAAGCGCGCCTTGCGTGCCGAAGGTGAGCAGCAGCAGGTAGCCCGTGACCACCGGCGGCAGGATCAGCGGCAGATGTACAAGGCCGTTGAGCAGCCATTTTCCGGGAAACTGCCAGCGGGCCAGCGCATGCGCCACGAACAGCCCGACGGGCAGGCTCAGCAGCGTCGCCCAGAAGGAGACGCGCAGTGAAAGTGCCACCGCACTCCATTCCGCCGGTGTGAGCCATTCCATGCCGGACCTCACCGCGCGATCACGACGAACCCGTGCCGTTCCAGAACGGCCTGCGCCGCCGGTTCGGTCAGGCTGCGCAGAAAGGCGCTGGCGGCAGAGGAGGTGCTGCGCGTCGTCAGGGCGGCGGGGTAGAGGATCGGCGCGTGGCTTTCGGGCGGGATCGCCGCGATCACCCGAACGCGCGGTTCGGCACGGGCGTCGGTGGCATAAACGATGCCCATTGGTGCTTCACCGGTGGCCACGAGGGCGAGGCTGGCGCGTACATTGTCCGATTGCGCGACCTTGTCTGCGACATCTTCCCAGAGGCCGTAGTAATCCAGCGCTTCCTTGCCGTAGATGCCCGCCGGTACGGCCTGAACGAGACCCATGGCGAGCTTGCCGCCGTCCAGAAGCCCTGCGAGATCAAGATCAGCGGAGAAGGCGACTTCGGGCAGGTCCGGGTCGGCGGTAATCAGCACGAGGCTGTTGCCCACAAGATTGATCCGGCTCTCCGGGTCTATCGCGCCGTCTTGTTCCAAGGCGTCCATCCACAACCCGCTTGCAGATATGAAGAGGTCCGCCGGGGCGCCGAGGCCGATCTGCCGGGCGAGAACCGAGGAGCCGGCAAAGGAGAAGGTGACGGGCACGGCCTCCCGCGCGGTGAAAGCCTCGCCGATTTCCTCCAGCGCGTCCTTGAGGCTCGCGGCGGCGAAGACGGTGACCGCCTCGGCGCGCAGGGGAGATGCGAGGCAGAGGCAGGCGCAGAGAAACGCTAACAGATGCCGCAGGCGGCTTTTTCGGGCAGAAGGCGTGACGAGGCTTGGCGTTCATGGGGCGATTGTCCACCAGCCGCCAGAGCCGCGCAAGGCCTCTTTCAGGCGGTCTCAGACAGCGGCTGCGCGGTCCCTTCCGGGCGCGCGGAGCCGGGTCATGCTGGCCGCGTTCACCACGAGCATGATGGCCGCGACGGCGAGGCAGAGGGCCACACCGCCGATCTGGTAGCAAAGACCCGACAGGAGCGTGCCGAGAAGCCGCCCCGCCGCATTGGCCATATAGTAGAAACCGACGTCCAGCGTGACGCGATCCCCGCTGCTGAAGCTGAGGATGAGGTAGGAGTGCAAGGCCGAGTTCACGGCAAAGAGCGCGCCGAACACCAAAAGCCCGCAGACCAGCGTTACCGTCAGCCAGGGCGCAGGCGACCCCGCCCAGAGGACGAGCAGCGCCAGCACCGCCGGGATGCAGCAGAGCGCGAGGCTCCATTTTCCGGCCTGCGCGATGATTTGCGCATCGTCCTTGGTTCTTGCGGAGAAGAGCCGCGGCGTTGCCGCCTGCACCGCGCCATAGAGCATGATCCAGAGCGCCATGAAGCTTCCGATCATGAAGAAGGCCGCGCGGTTGCCCTCGACACTGCCATCCGACAGCACGCTGTAGAAGTAGATCGGGATGCCCACGACGAACCAGACGTCGCGCGCACCGAAGAGAAACACTCGGGCCAAGCTCAGCCAATTGATGTTTGCGTCCTGTGAGAAGACCTCCCGGACCTTTGCCGCCCGTCGCACCCCCGGCAGACCCTGCGGCAGGAACAGCACAGCCGCCAGCAGAACAGCGAAAAGCACCGCGGCCATCGCCAGCACCGCCGGTACGAAACCCAGCACGGCCAGAAGTGCTGCACCGAGCAGGAACCCCAAGCCCTTCACCGCATTCTTGGAGCCAGTCAGCACGGCGACCCAGCGAAAGAGCCCGCCCTGCGCGCTCGGGGCCAGCAGCTTGACGGCGGATTTGGCGCTCATCTTCGAGAGATCCTTGGCCACGCCCGAAGCCCCTTGAACCGCCATGACGAAAAGAACCGAAGAGGCGGCGGCCCCTGCCGGATCAAGCGTTGAGAGCGCAAGGAGCGCCAGCACCTGCAGGCCAAGGCCCGCGTAGAGCGTCGCGGTCAGCCCGAAGCGCGCCGCGATCCAGCCCGCGCTGATGTTGGTCACGATGCCCGCGACCTCGTAGAGCACGAAGAGATAGGCCAGTTGCACCGGCGTGAACCCCAGCGCATGGAAATGCAGGAGCACAAGCATGCGCAACGCGCCATCGGTCAACATGAACGCCCAATAGGCCGCGGTCACGACCCCGAAGGCACGCAAGCCGGCCTTTTCCGTCACAGCGCGGCACCCACCATAAGTGCCACATCCACGAGCCTGTGGGCATAGCCCCATTCGTTGTCATACCAGACGTAGAGCTTCACCTGCGTGCCGTTGATCACCATGGTCGAAGGTCCGTCGACGATTCCGGACCGAGGGTCATTGGTGTAATCAGCACTCACCAGCGGTCGGGTCTCGAAACCGAGGATACCGGCCAGCGGCCCGGCTGCCGCCGCTTCCAGAAGGCCATTCACCTCCTCGACAGTGGTCGCGCGCTCGACTTCGAAAACGCAATCGGTGAGCGAGGCATTGAGCAGCGGCACGCGCACTGCGTGACCGTTGAGCCGACCCGTCAGCTCCGGGTAGATCAACGTGATCGCCGTGGCGCTGCCCGTTGTCGTTGGGATCAGAGAATTGAGCGCCGAGCGGGCCCGGCGCAGGTCCTTGGCGGGGCGGTCCACGATGGTCTGCGTATTCGTGACGTCATGGATCGTGGTGATGGAGCCGTGCCGGATCCCGAGATTCTCATGAATCACCTTCACCACGGGGGCGAGGCAGTTCGTCGTACAGCTTGCCGCGGTAATGATCCGATGCGCTTCTGGGTCGAAGGTGTCGTGATTGACGCCAAAGACGATATTCGCCGTCGGTCCGTCCTTGACCGGCGCAGAGACCACAACCTTCTTGACGCCCGCGTCGAAATAGGGGGCAAGGGTGGCTTCGGACTTGAACTTGCCGGTGCAGTCGATGACTACATCGACACCTGCCAGCGGAAGATCGGCAAGCACCTTTTGCTGCAACACGGGCAGGCGGATATCGTCGATCGTGATGCTGTCGTGATCGCTCGTGATCCGCGCGGGCCAGCGGCCATGTACGCTGTCGAATTCCAGAAGGTGGGCGTGCATCGCCGCGTCGCCTACCGCATCGTTGATCCATGCAATCTGCGCACCGCGTTCCAGCAAGGGGCGCAGGGCGAGCTTGCCGATCCGTCCCAGACCGTTCAGCGCATAGACGGTCATGCTGTCTCCCCCGCCTTCGTGCGGCTCAGCGCGTCGATGGCCTTTTGCAGCGACATGCGGTCGAGGGTGTCCAAAGGCAGCGCGGAGAAGGCCTTTATCCGGTTGAATAGAGTCCCGTAAGCATTTTGGAACGCAAGGCTTTTTTCTGCATCAGTGCCGGTGGCCTTCACTGGATCCGCCATGCCCCAATGTGCGGTGATGGGTTGTCCTTCCCAGGCTGGGCATTCCTCGTTCGCCGCGCGATTGCAGACGGTGAAGACGAAATCGAAGGCCGGTGCACCCTGTCCGGTGAATTCCCGCGCGTTCTTGGCCCGCAGGCCGGATATGTCGTGCCCCTTCTGGCGCAGAACGTCGAGCGCGAACCGGTTGATCTCGGCGCTGGGATATGTGCCTGCGGAGTAGACCTCGAAACGATCGCCTGCTTCGCGGCGCAGGATCGCTTCGGCAAAGATCGACCGGGCGGAATTGCCGGTACAAAGAAAAAGCACGGAAAGTTTTTCGCCGGACATGGGAATGACTCCTGAAGCGGTGAATTGCGAAAGGGGAGAGCAGACTTCGGGACGCCCGCGACAGCAGTCCAGCAGCAGGTAGTCGAAGACCCGTTGCAAGGCTGTCATGTGGATGGCGTAGAGAAGAGAGGTGCCTTGGCGTTTCTGGGTGATCAACCCGGCGTCGAGCAGGCTCGAGAGATAGACCGACGCTGTGCTCGGTTTCAACGACAGCGCCGCGCCGATCTCCCCCGCCGGCACCGCATCGGGATAGCGACGCATCAGGAGCCGGAAGATCGCCAGTCGCTGCGGGTGTCCAAGGGCGGTAAGGCTGGCGAGAGTTTCTTTTTCCATATTTCATGAATATATGAAATAATGTGGTTGAGCAATCCTTTTTTTGTACCCGGTCACGGGGTGCGCATGGCGGATATCAGGCAGGCTGTCAGGATTGATTTACCCCAGACGGAAGCCGATTGATTGCATAAATCCAGCGAAATCGGCCCGTTGCGGCTCCGCGTATTGGTCCGCCTTTGCCTTTGACCATCCGGCGCCTGGCGCTGAGGCAGCCGGTTGTCCGGCAAGTCGCCGGGCGTCATAGGCGGCGATCTCGGCGTCTTCGATGTCACGGAATCGGTTGTGGTGTACGGTTTTCTGAAGCGGCAAACGGGCACTGATCCGGCGGGCCCCGGCAAGGGGTGTCCCCAGCGCCAGACCGGCGACCGGAAAGACATGATCCGGCAATTCCAGCAGATCGCGCACTTCCGGCAGGTGGTTGCGGATCGTGCTGATCGGGCAACACCCCAAGCCGATGGCTTCGGCGGCCGCGACCAGAAAGGCCAAGGCGATCCCGGCATCAACGCTCGCGTTGAAAAGCGCATCGAGGTGATCGTTGGCGAAAGGTTGCCCGTGGAGCGCATGAAGCTGGCGTTGCCGACGGTTGTTGGCGAGGACGATCACGAAGCTGGGCGCACCCGCGATCCAGGCCTGCGCACCGAGCAGGTTGCGCAGATCGTCCGCGAGCTTGCGGTCGGTGACCAGAAGGAAGTCACGCTGCTGCAGATCGCTTTTCGATGGCGCAGAAAGTGCCGTCGCGCAGAGGGTTTCGAGCGTCGCGACAGGTACTGCTTCTGCCTCGAAGGCCCGACAGGACCCGCGCGCGGCAAGGTTCATGAGAACGGGATGACGGGACAGATCATCCGGGATGTCCGGGCAGGTACCGAAACGTTCGGTCAGGGCGGTGCGCAGATCGATCTCAGACATGGCGCCCGCCGCCATGATTGTAAATTTTTCTTACGGAAAACATAAGAACTTATTCCTTCTGGTTAGTATTGCTCTCAGTTATATCATGAGTTGAAACGTTTCGGCGATGGTTGAGGAGACCGTTTTGAGCGAAGTCTCTCAGAAACTTGATGTATCGGTCTGGCGCGGCGATGCGGCGGGCGGCTCCTACCAGAGATTTGACGTGCCCGCGCAGGACAGCCAGACCATTCTGGATGTCGTCTCCTGGATACAGCAATACGCCGATGCCACTCTGACCTATCGCTTCGCCTGCCGTGTGGGCATGTGTGGCTCTTGCGCGATGATGGTGAACGATGTGCCGCGCTGGACCTGTCGAACCCATGTGAAAAAGGTGCTGAAAGACGGCAAGCTGCGGATCGGGCCGCTGCGCAACCTGCCGGTGATCAAGGATCTGGCTGCCGACATGGACCCGTTCTTCGACAAATGGGTCGCGGCGGGCGGCGTTCACAGCCCGAGCGCCTCACGCGACGAGCCCATGCCCGCGATCGATCCAGCGTCGGAAATCCGCGTCGAGGCCAGCGCCGGGATCGAATGCATCAACTGCTCGGTCTGCTATGCGGCCTGCGACACCGTCGCCGGAAACCCGGATTACCTCGGGCCCGCGGCGCTGCAACGCGCCTGGACGCTTTACAACGATGAAAAGCACGGCAACCGGCAAGGCATTCTCGATGCGGTTTCGGGCGCTGGCGGGTGTCACAACTGCCACTCCATGGGCAGTTGCACAACCTATTGCCCCAATGAGCTCGACCCGATGTCCGCCATCGCCGGACTGAAGCGCGAAACCGCGAAATCCTTCTTCCGGAGGCGCAGGTAGCATGCTCGACCTCAGGCTTTACATGCTGCAACGGCTGTCGGCTCTGGTGATGGCCCCGCTGACACTGGGCCATATCGCGGTGATGATCTATGCGGTGCAGGGCGGGCTTTCGGCGGAGGAGATCCTGGGGCGCACGCAAGGGTCGGTGTTCTGGTTCCTGTTCTATGGAACATTCGTGCTGGCGGTCTCGCTGCATGCGGCGATCGGTCTGCGGGTCATCCTGCATGAGTTGACGGGCCTGCGTGGCGGCGGCCTCAGCTTGGCCATGTGGGCGATTGGCCTCGTGCTTCTCGCCATGGGTCTGCGGGCGGTCTTCGCCGTGACGGCAGGTGCGCCTTGAGGCCGCCGCGCGCGCATCCGCTCTGGCTCGCCTTCGTGCTCCACCGGGTGTCCGGGGTGCTTCTGGCGCTGTTCCTGCCTTTGCATTTCTGGGTCCTGTCTCTGGCCTTGACACAGCCTGAGCAGCTCAACCAGTTTCTGAGCTTCACCGAGCAACCCGTTGTCAAGGCGGCAGAGTTTGGATTGGTCTTCCTTTTGGCCGTGCATGTGTTCGGCGGTCTGCGTCTCATGGCGATGGAGTGGCTCCCCTGGTCGGCGCCGCAAAAGACGCTGGCAGCCGCTGCAGTTGGCGTGGCCTTCCTGATATCCGGCTCCTTTTTTTTGCAGGTGATCTGACATGCGCCCCGACATCGACCGCCACGACACCGACATCCTGATCCTCGGCACCGGGGGCGCTGGGCTCTTCGCGGCGCTTCACGCCCAGCAAACGGCACCGGAAGGCACCAAGATCACCATCGCCGTGAAGGGCCTCATCGGGAAATGCGGCTGCACGCGCATGGTGCAGGGCGGCTACAACGTGGCCCTGGGCGGTGGCGACACGGTTGAGCGGCATTTCATGGATACGATCGAGGGGGGCAAATGGCTCCCCGATCAGGACATGGCCTGGCGGCTCTGCGAGCAGGCGGTGGTGCGCATCCGGGAATTGGAGAACGAGATCGGGTGCTTTTTTGACCGTAACCCGGACGGGACGCTGCACCAGAAAGCCTTCGCCGGGCAGACGGCGGACCGTACGGTGCACAAGGGCGACTTGACCGGCATCGAGATCATCAACCGCCTGATGGAACAGGTGCTGAGCCGTCCGGTGGAAAAGCTGCAGGAGCATCGCGCCATCGGACTGATCCCCACCAGGGACGGCAAGGCGCTGGCGGGTGTGTTGATGATCGACATGCGAACCGGGAAATTCCGTTTCGTGCGCGCCAAGACCGTGCTGATGGCCACGGGCGGCGGGCCGACCATGTACAAGTACCACACGCCGAGCGGCGACAAGACCATGGACGGGCTCGCCATGGCGCTGCGGGTGGGCTTGCCCCTGCGCGACATGGAAATGGTGCAGTTCCACCCCACGGGACTTCTGGCAGGCGAGCACAGCCGCATGACCGGCACGGTGCTGGAGGAGGGCTTGCGCGGGGCGGGCGGGCAGCTTCTGAACGCCGCCGGCAAGCGCTTCATGTTCGACTATGACGCCAAGGGTGAACGCGCGACCCGCGACGTGGTAAGCCGTGGCATCTACGCCGAGATGCGCAAGAACAACGATCCCAAGCAGAAGGGCATGTTCATTTCGATGTCGCACCTCGGGCCGGACACTGTGCGGGCGAAGTTCAAGGGCATGGTCAAGCGCTGCGAGGACAGCGGTTTCGATCTGGCCGGCGGTCTGGTCGAAGTGGTCCCGACAGCGCATTACTTCATGGGCGGTGTGGTGGTCGATGTGGACACACGTACCGCTCTCGAAGGGCTTTACGTAGCCGGCGAGGACGCGGGCGGGGCTCATGGCTCGAACCGGCTGGGTGGCAATGGTGTCGCCAATTCAACCGTTTACGGTGGCATTGCGGGCGATGTGATGGGGTCGGACATCCGGTCCATGAATGCCCTGCGTGATCCTGACGAAACCGTGCTCGAAGCCGAAGCCCTGCGTGCGGTGCATCCGCTGACCCGCAAACCGCAACTGGTCCAGCCGCTGCGCAACCGCTTGCAGGAAGCCATGTGGGAGGATGTGGGCGTCATGCGCACCGCTGCCGGGATGACGCGCGGGCTGGCCCGGACCCGCGAGATCCACCGCGACCTGATGGAGGTCGGCGTGGCCTCCGACGCCCTCGCGTTCAACCTCACCTGGCACGACTGGCTGAACCTCGCGAGCCTCTGCGAGGTCTCCGAGGTCATCGCGAAGGCGGGGCTCATGCGTGAGAACTCCCGTGGCGCGCATTTCCGCGAGGATTTCCCCGAACCCGGGGCCCTGGAAGACAGCTATTTCACCGTTGCCCGCAAGACCGGCGAGACCGTCGAGGTCACGCGGGAGGACGTCAAATTCACCATCGTGCGTCCGGGCCAGACGATCCTGCCCGAGGGTGCACCCGAAACTCTGGTGGCCGCTCAATGATACCCATTGACCTTATTCAGAAGAACGGCCGAGACGCTCATGGCCAAGGCTGCAATCGAGATCCCCGAAGACTATCTCGACGGGTTGAAGGCGGCTTCCGAAACCGAGGATGGGGACCTTTCATCCTTCGTTCTCAAGGCAATGCTCGACAACTACGAGGCCGCCAAGGAAGACCGGCGCGCGATGTGCGGCGATACCGGCGTGCCGCGCTGGTTCATCAAGATGGGCAACGAGGCGCGCATCGAAGGTGGCCCCGTGGCGCTGGAGGCCGCGCTGCGCCGGGCGACGGCCAAGGCCACCAGCGACGTGCCGCTGCGGCCCAACCGCGTGCATCCGCTGTGGCGGACGGACCACAACAACAACGTCGGCATCGGCGCGCCGGAGATCGAATACGGCTTTGAGCCCGAGGGCGACTGGATCGACCTCATCACCGTGCACAAGGGCGGTCTTTTCGGTACGGACTACCGCATGCTCTTCCCGTCGGACGGCATTCAGGGGATCAAACGCTTCTATCTCGACAGTCTGATGGCTTTCGGCAAGCGCGGTCTGGCCTGCCAGCCGGCGATCATCGGGATCGGGCTCGGGGGGTCGAAGGACACCTGCATGGTGCTGGGCAAACGCGCTTCCGTCCTGCGCACCGTGGGCAGCCGCAACTCCGACCCGCGCATCGCGGCGATGGAGGATGAGTTCAAGGAGCTGGGCAATTCCATCGGCATGGGGGCGATGGGATTTGTCGGCAAGAACATGGTGATAGATTGCAACATTGAAGTGGGTTACTGCCACACGGGCGGCATGCAGATGTCGGTGCATGCCTTCTGTCTGTCCTCGCGTCGGGCCGTGGCACGGCTCTTTCCGGACGGCCGGGTGGAGCATCGCACGGACCCCGACTGGTTCACGCCCTACCAGCGCCGCGAGACGGTGGAGTGGCAGCCCGATGCGGCCTTCACACAGGAAGCACAGGCATGAAACTACGCGAAGTCGTTCTGAGTACCACGCCCACGCCCGAGGCCATCGCCGAGCTGCGTCTGGGCGATATCGTCTATCTCGACGGGCTGATCTATACGGCGCGCGAGGGTGTCTACATGCGGGCGCTGGAGGAAAAGGCCAACATCCCGATGGAACTGCCCTCACAAAGTGCCGCGAACTTCCATTGCTCCCCGGCGGCGGTGATCCGCGAGGACGGCTCCTTCGATCTGGGCGCGGTCACGGCCACCGCCAGTTTCCGTTTCGCCAAATGGCTGCCCGAATGGATGGCCAAGACCGGCGCGCGGCTGATCATCGGCAAGGGCGGCATGTCGTCAAGGGACTACAAGGAGTATTTCGTGCCCAATGGGGCGGTGTATCTCTCGACCGTGGGCTATGGCACCGGCGCGCTGCTGGGGCGCGGCGTGGAGACCGTCGAAGCCGTGCACTGGCACGAGGAGCTTGGCATCGCGCAGGCCATGTGGGTGATCCGGGCGCGGCGGATGGGGCCTTTCATCGTGGCCTCGAACCTGCAGGGCGAGTGTCTCTTCGAGCGCGAGAACGCCAAGATCGTACAGAACATCGACCGGATCTATGAAGGCACCAAACCCGCGGTGCTCAAACGCTACGGCGAGAGCGATGATCGGTCCGACGAGGTGATCGGCTAGGCCCCACACCGAAACCTGGCGACCGGCGTCCGGGGCGTGCTGGTTCACTCATCGAAAGGAGAAGGGCCGCATGCTCGCTGCGCGTTGACGGGCTTCGCGTGGTCCGCCATCGCACCGTTTCTGCCGCCCAAGCCGCCCAAGCCGCACAGGCCGCGCGGGGTGATGCGCGGCGCGGGCCGGAATCGCCGAGCGCCATGGCCCCCATACGACCTGCCGCACCGGTGTCGCACGATGGGCGCGTCCGGGTGTATGGGGCCCGATATCCGGTGCGGTTTCAGTGGCTTGCGAAGGCCCGAAGCCGTCGGTGGACAGCATCTCCGCCCGCACGGAACCAACGCCAAAAGGGGGGAGCGGCCGCCGGCACCGCCCCTGTGGCTGACCTCCGGGCCCTCTGCACGGGGCGCGCGCGCGCCGGGGGCGGTTCGACCCGTGCCGGCAGTCGAAACGCGGGTTCGACGAGAGGGGCCGAGGATCGACACCGTGACCGATGGCGCGACCTGCCGATCCGCCCGAAGCGGACCGCCGGGCAGGCGCATGACGGACGCTCCGCCGACCACTTGCCGGGCACCGCCGGGCCGGGCCGGACCCTGCCGGCCGACGCCGCCCATGACAAACCGCCTGCGCGACCGACGTGCCCGGACCGGCGCCAGCGCCGTCCTCCGCCCATCCCCGCCGCTGCACACCCGCGCCGCCGGAGCGCGATGCCTGCCACCGCCGCTCCCGGATCGAGCGGCTCCGGGCAAACCTCAAACAGGTCGGAGCCAACGCACCCCGACACGCAAAACACGAGGCCGACATCTGCCTCGCCCTGATCAGGCCCGCCGCACCACCCATCCGGTCGCACGTTCATGAGCCGGTGGATTGGGTTCAGACGACCATTTCGGTGATGACGGTGGAGGAGCGCTCGAGAGTGCGGTGCACCGGGCATTTGTCGGCGATTTCCATCAGGCGCGCGCGCTGGTCTGCGTCGAGCGCCCCCTTGAGCGTGATCCGCCTGCGCCATGTGTCGATCTTTTCACCCGTCGCCGTTTCGGCATCCTGCGCGTGCATCTTGTCATGGCTCACATCGACCGACACCCGTTCCAGCGGCCATCCCTTGCGCCTTGCATACATCCGGATCGTCATGTTGGTGCAGGCCCCCAGACCGGCCGACAGCAGGCCGTAGGGCGACAGTCCCTTGTTGGTGCCGCCATAGGCCATCGGCTCATCCGCGACGAGGTGATGCCCCTCGCCGGACGTAATGTCATTCAGAAACCCCTCCGGCCCGGCTTCGCTGACCCGCACCACCCCCTCCGGCGTGCCCGGTGGTGGGGCAGGGCGGCGCACATCGAGATAGCGCATCGCCCATGTGGCGATGACCTCGGCTGCATATTCCGCATCCTCGGCGCGGCTGACAAGGTGATCCGCCCCGTCCAGCGTGACAAAGCTCTTGGGGTGTCTGGCAGCGCCAAAGATCTCGCCCGCATTGTCGATGGAAACGGTTTCGTCCCGGGGCGCGTGCAGCACCAGCAGCGCCGCCTTCAACCGCTGCACCGCACCGGTCAGTTCGACCTGCGAGATGTCCTCGACGAACTGTCTGCCGATCCTGAAAGGCCGTCCGCCCAGAGACACCTCCGCTGCACCCTCAGCCCTGATCTGCGGCAACGCATCGGCGAAGTGATGCGTCACGTGGCCCGGATCGAAAGGCGCGCCGATGGTGGCCACCGCCCGGATCCCGTCCAGCCCTGCTGCGGCCTTGAGCACGGCGGCCCCGCCCAGCGAATGCCCGATCATCAGCGTGGGCGCCATGCCGCGTCGGACGAGATAGTCATGCGCGGCGATCAGGTCGGCCACATTCGATGTGAAGGACGTGTTTTCGAACTCGCCCTGCGAATGACCGAGGCCGGTGAAGTCGAACCGCAGCACCGCCACGCCCGCCGCGGCAAGCCGCGAGGCGATGCGCCGGGCGGCGGGGATGTCCTTGCCGCAGGTGAAGCAATGGGCAAAAACGGCCGTTGCGATCAGCGGACCTTCCGGCAGATCAAGCCGCGCGGCAAGCTCGGCACCATCATGGCCGGGGAAAGTGACGCGTTCGGTGGGCATGGGGGTCTCCTTGGTGCTGTCACCAGAGTGGGCAAGGGGTGCGGCAAGCACAAGGGCGGTGTCACATCTCTCACGCGGACGTGCGCTTCAAGGACCTGATAACCAATTCCGGTTGACGGATTTCATGTCGTCCCAAAAGGTTTGATGTTTCAAAACACTCGGGGACAAGTCATTATCTGCGGGCATTCCAAAGGAAAGAGATCCCATGCGCCTCACCGTACCGGAGCCCAAGATCAAACTTTACGAGACCGGGTTTCGACGGTATCGACCTTCTGGATCGGTCGAGCAACCGGCAAGCAGCTTGTCCGATCTGGTCGAACGTATAGACGATCCGATGGTGATTGCCTCGACGGTGCCTGGGGCAGTGGCAAGAGCGTCTTCTTGAAATGCTGGGTCGGGGCGCACAGATTGGAAAACGAAGGGTCGGCTCAGACCGTCTATTTCGACGCTTTTCGCCATGATTACCTCGACGATCCGCTACTGGGGTTGATGTCGGTGATCGCGGACAGGTTCGAGGCTGCGGATGAACGGCCTCAGGCTCTTGAGCGTGCCAAGAAGGCCGTTGCGGTTCTGTCGAAACCTGCTGCCCGCTTGATCCTGGCCGCAGCGACCGCAGGCGTATCCGAACTGACCGGGGTGATCGGCGACGCGGTCGCTCACGGAAGCGCCAGAGAGGTTGAGGAGAGATTGAACGACGGTCTGGAAACAGCAAAAAGACCGCAAATCACAGATGGAAGCCTTCCGGCAGGCCTTGGGCGACCTGACGCAGGACGCCGACGGCCAGCAGCGCCGCCTTGTGATCGCCATCGACGAACTTGACCGTTGCCGTCCGGACTATGCCTTGTCGGTTCTCGAAGTGATCAAGCATTTCTTCGACGTCGACGGCGTGCATTTCGTGCTTGGGGTCAATCTGGATGAACTGGCCAATTCTGTTCGAGCCCGCTACGGCGCTGGGACCGATGCAGGACAATATCTGCAGAAGTTTGTGACCCTGACGATGCGGCTTCCGGAATCCAGTGAGCATCCCAGAACACCACGCGACAAAGTGTTGGACTATTTCAAGCAGATCGAAGGAAGTATGTCGCTGGATAGCCAATTCTGCGAGGTCGTCAGGACTTATCTTTCGCGGTCGCCGCTGAACCAGATCGTGACTCTCCGAACAATTGATCGAATCGCTACACAGATGGCTTTGGTCGAGATACCGCAAGGTGGATTTCGCCGTTGGGTCATTGGCTACCAATATACTTATTGCTGGGCTGGTGATTATGAAGACCGTCGTATCCGAAAGCCTACGGGAAAGCCCTCGACGGAACCTTTCAGGAAACAGATATTACCGAGTGTTTCGGTTCAGTCGACAAAAGTGCCGTGCCACCAGACCGAGTGGGGCAAGCCATCTCCGAAGTATGGGGAAGCCTGTTTGACGGGGGAGAACAAATGCGTGCCAATGGACGCAGAGACATATTTGGTTCGGCAACAGATATTGAAGATATAAACTTGTCACTGCTGCGTCGGGTTGTCAGCAAGCACCTTGAAAAGTTCAGGTTGGGTTGATCGCTTACTGAAAACTGTACTTGATCAAATTCACCGTCCCATCAGCGCATCATCGAACGGGTAGCGCGTCAGGTTCTCGAAGCCGTCCTCGGTGATCAGCACCTGATCCTCGAGCTTGATCGAGAAATCGCCGCCTTCGGGGCTCACCAGCGCTTCGACGCAGAGGGTCATGCCGGGCTCGAGCGGGTAGTCGTAAGCGCCTTCCACCGCGTTGTCGGGGTAGGCGACGAGCGGCCATTCATCGCAAAGACCCACGCCATGCATCAGGCAGCCGTATTTCTGCTTCTGGAACTGCGCGTCGAGCACATGGGTGCCGGCGGATAGTTCCGGGATCATCACGCCGGGCTTGAGCATCTGCATGTTCGTCATGATGTGCTCCACCCCATGTTGCATGGCATAGATCATGTCGGGGCGCGGCCTCTGATCGCCGATCCACCAGCTGCGCGAGATGTCGGTGCAGATGCCGTAGGCGCCCACCAGATCGGTGTCGAAGGAGATGATCTCGTTTTGCTGGCAGACGCGCGCGCCGCATTCCTGAAACCACGGATTGGTGCGCGGCCCGGAGGCCAGCAGCCGCGTTTCGATCCACTCGCCGCCGCGACGGATGTTCTCGGCATGCAGCACCGCCCAGATGTCATCCTCGCAGGTCACGCCGTCGCCAACCTTGGCCCGCGCGAAATCCTCCATCTCGCGCACCGCGACCTCGCAGGCGTGCGAGGCGCAGCGCATCGCCAGAATCTCATCCGGCCCCTTGATCGCGCGGGACTTTTCGGTGACTTCCTCGCCGTCGATGACCTCGAAGCCCTGCTTTTCCATCGCGCGGAGCCCATGCAGCATGATCTTGTCGATGGCGAGCCGCTTCAGCCCCGGCGCGTGTTCCGCCAACAACAGGCGGACCTCGTTGGAGAAGACATCCGCCGCCGCCCCCACCTTGTCGCCCCGGTCGAAGTAGAAGAGATCGGCGCCCGATCGCTGCTCGCGCACCAGTGGGTTGAAGGTGCTCAGGAAGGGCGAATTCTTGTAGTCCCAGATTACCATGTAGCCATCGGCGCAAAGCAGCACGGCGCGGAACGGGTTGTGCGTGTTCCAAAGCTGCATGTTGGTGCTGTCGGTAGCGTAGCGGATGTTGAGCGGATCGAACATCAAAAGCCCCGCCAGCCCACGTTTCACCACCTGATCGGTAAGGCGCTTGTGCCGATAGGCGCGCATCTGCGGCAAGTCTGGCAGCGCCAGCCCGGCGGCTTCCCATTCGGCGAAGGCAAGCTGGGTCGGCCCGATCTCCACCCTGTTCATGTCGTTGGGGGTGCCGTCGCCGAGCACGGAGCCGCGGTTGGGGTCGATCTTGCGGATGTCGCTGTAGTGCTGGTTCATGGCTTCGCTCTCGGCTGAAATGGCTCTGCTGGAGACTGCGGCCAAAATCCCTGCAGGGATTGATCGTTTCCGACAAGGGCGCGGGTCGTTTTTTGCTGGTCGTGGGGGGCTGTATTGAGATGATGCAGAAAGAGCCAAGCCACCACATCCGGTTATCCGAAATTGAAGCGCTGGATGACCGGCAACCGCCGCGCGGCTTGTCAGTTTAAACCAGGTTGGAGCGGTTCCCATTGCCTCGGAACTCTAAAGGCCACACATTTGGACTTGGGATTACATGCAGAAGTCACCTGCTGAACTGGCGCCTTTTTCGACCGGACACTTGGGCATAGCCATGGAGGCTCAGGGATATGCCTGAGCACGTGCTTATGTCTGATATGGAAATCATCACTGATGGCGGCCGTCGTCGTCGCTGGAGCGCGGCCGAGAAGCTGCGCATTGTCGACGAAACGTTGGACGACCGGGCCAGCATTTCTGTGGTCGCACGACGTAATGGTGTGGCACCCAACCTATTGTATCGTTGGCGCAGGCTCATGCTGGAGGGGGGAAGTGTTGCCGTGTCAGAGGACGATGACGTCACCAGCAACAAGGTCGTCCGGCAGATGGAAGATCGCATCCGTGAACTCGAACGCCAGCTCGGCCGAAAAAACGCTGGCGGCCGAGATCCTGCGCGAGGCGCTGGACAAGTCACGGTCAAAAAAACAGATCTTGCACATACGGTCGCCTCTGAGGGAAGATTTCCAGTCAAGGTGGTGGCCGAAACCCTGGGTGTGGCCCGCTCGAACCTGATCGACCGGCTGAACGATAGGACCAAGCCGCGTCGGCGCTACCAAAAAGCGCAAGATGGTGAGGGGCGCAGGCCGAAGGCCAAAAGGCGCCCTGAACGTGGTGCCGTTGATCACGACGCTGGTGGGGGCCCGACCGACCTATGGCCACCGGCGGATTACGGCAATCCTGAACCGGCAGCTGCGCTCGGAAGGGCTGGCGCCCGTCAATCACAAGAGGGTCTATCGCATCATGAAGGCCCACAACCTGCTTCTGGCGCGCAAATACACGGAGCGCCCGGAGCATGTTCTCCATATCTCGCTTGGCATCTTCCACCCAGCCCTCGATCTCGGAAGGCGACAGGTCGAACGACCGACTGGCCTCCGCCACCGTCGTCTTGCCCTGAATGATCTCGACGACCAGCGCGGTCTTTCGCTTCGCCGTCCAACGTTTGATGCTGTCCTCCATCTTCATACTCATTGCTACGTTCTCCCTTGTAACGTGAGCAGGTTTTCACTGGGTCGATACAAGGGCGCGCATTGGGCACCAGGACGCCAATGGCGATCCGGCAAGGGCCGAACCAACGCTGGAGCCTCGACTTCGTCTCTGACAGTCTGTCCTGCGGTCGTCGGTTCCGCATTCTAAACGTGATTGATGACTTCAGTCGTGAATGCTTGGCCGCAGTAGTGAACACGTCGCTCTCTGGCGCGCGCGTGGCCCGCGAACTGGGTCGGATCGCCGAGATGCGGGGATATCCCTGCATGGTGGTATCGGACAACGGCAGGGAACTGACCAGCAATGGCATCCTCAAATGGCAAGAGGATCGCAAGGTCGATTGGCACTACATCGCGCCGGGCAAACCAATGCAAAACGGATTTGTGGAAAGCTTCAACGGACGCATGCGCGATGAATGCCTGAATGAGCAGCTGTTCGACAGCCTGCGCCATGCTCGCAATCTGGTGGCGGCATGGCGCACAGACTTCAACCACCACCGACCACACACAAGCCTCGCTGGCCTGACACCAGCGGAATATGCTAACCAGTCAAAAGAAGACCAAAACCTGAACAGAGCTAACCCAAAATAGCGGACTCTAAGGGGAGCAGGTCAACTTGCACTCAATTCAATCCTCAAGACGTAAGTCACGTATGAATGAAACTATTCAAAACAATCCAGGACACACGATAAAGCAATTTCCGAAAGCTATCGCTTCAAATTCCGGAAACTGCCGCCGCGCCACACTGGCAGGCGTGGCCGTTCCGTCCTAGATCGCTGGCATGACACCAATCCTTCAGGCAAGCATTCCCGATGACATGCGCGAACCGCGACCCTTGCCGGGGATAGCGCCCCTGAGCGATGGTAAGTGGCTGCGGGTCGATGACGCCTACGCGGTACAGATGGCGTATCGGCGCAGGCTCATCTCCGAGAGGCGTGCAGAAGTCCTCTGGCAGGCTCCCGAGGCGGGCGCGGCCTGCGTGGAAGTTCTCGCAGAAGCATTGACACTCCTGCCTGCCATGGGCTTCGACGTCTCGCGGTCGCGGGTGGTCTGCCCCGATGGGCATGAGGTCGACCTGCAGGGTGACACGCCGCTGGCGCTCTTGGGGCAGATCGTGCAGGAGGACATCTGCGTTCTGCAGAAAGTCGGTGCGGAACATATGCTGGCTGCCGCCAACCTGTGCTTTCCCGCCTATTGGATGCTGGCGGAAAAGGCGGGGCGTCCGCTGGTGCACATCCACGGTACTGTGCCCGATTATGACGACAATATCGCCCGGCGGGTCCAGCGGCTTTTCGATGGGGTGCAGGTGGGGCGTCCGATCTGGCGGCACAACCGCATCTGGCGCGACGATCCGGAGCTGTTCCAGCCGTGGTCGGTCACCACGCCACGGCATCCAGCCCCCAAGCCGGAGGTGGCGCGTTACGTCCGGGCGGAACGGCAGAGCATTCTGCGCCTGCCCGAGAGCGGTGCCGTGGTCTTTTCGATCCACACCTACGTCGCCGCAACGGCAAATCACCCGTCCCGCTAGCAAAATGGGCGCCCTTGCGGGGCGCCCAAGACCTGTACTCTCTGGGGAAAGACATGCGGTGGGTACAGGTGTCGACCTCTCTTGTCGGTTCAGCCTTGCGCCTTCAACTGGCGACGTCGCATCCATCCCAAGGCGGCGAAGCCGGCGAGCAACAGAGGCGCGCCTGCGGGCAGGGGGACGGGCGCCAGATCGTCGACCGCAAAGACGGTGGTGCGCAAGGTGAAGGATGCAAGGCCATCTGTCCCGAAATTGGGGAAGAGGCTGCTCAAGTCGCCCAATGCGATCGCATAGTTGAGGTTGAGGTTGGAGAGGTCCTCGATCGGGCCGGGGTCTCCCAAGTCAGCCATTGCTGCACCCGACCCTTCAAGTGCCGCTTTCACTTCTTCAAGGGTCCCGACAATGTACTCGTCGGGAGCCAGTGTCTGTCCGGGTGAACAAACTTCGTCAGCCGTACCCACATTTTCACAGGTTTGCCCGGCGGTACGCCGCAGCTCCCATGTACATCGTGCGCCGGGCTCCAACTGCCAGGCCACCAAAAGATCATCCGTCAACGGGTTCTGGTCAAAGTCCCAGAAAAGACCATCCGGAACATCGGCCTGGTTCATCCAGGGGCCGAATTCGCCGTAGCCGCCGGGGATGTCCAGATAGTTGCCGAAATAGGTGGAATCCATGCTGGCCAGGATCGTATCGCCTGTCGACACGTCCGGAACCATCAAACCGGTGCGCTCCGCGTCGAAGAAGCCGTCGAGCAGGAAGTTCTGGTTGTCGGCAGCCGGACCAAAAAGACCAAAGGGAAACTGCGTACCGGCCGCGGCGGTGCGCGCCGGGGGCGCGACATACTGGCTGGTGTCGGCGAAAGACAGACCCGCACCGGGAACAGCCGCGATAAAATCACTGCCAACCCCATAGCCAAGTTCCAGCTTGAACCCGTCAAGGGCCTGCCCTGTCGTGTTGATGAGGCGTCCGAACACCTGATAGACGTGATCGACAACGTCACCTGTGTCCGGGTCAGTCTTGACCATTGACGGATCAATGTTGAAAACCAGATCAACTGGTGCGTCGGCTTCGGTCATCTTCTGCTTGATCCGTTTGCCGCTCTGAAATTCGCTGGTGCAGGTGGCGCTCGACGAGGCCAGGATGCAACCATCGAGGTCCCGCTGCGTGGCCGAGGGGCCGCCGGTCGTATAGGGCGTAGTGTCGACCTCGATTCCCGGGGTGAAGGCTTCGCGTGATGTGAAGGCAATCGTTCCGCTGGTTGTGGCACCGATCGGCACGCTGCCATCTGCATTGAGCGGCTGTCATATACCTCGCTCGTGCCCACTTCCCCGAAGTCCAGACAAATGCCCGAGACAGCGAGGCAGGAACCATCTTCTTCGACATTCTGCGTCGTGTCGACGTCCACATTGTCGGTGTTCCATCCCGTGACGGTTGCTGCCGCTGCCGGCAGCGTCCATGAAATTCCAACCATTGCGGTGGTCAGTAATACTTTCTTCATAACTATCCCCAGTTTTACTATTTTATGTCCAAGCAGAGCGTCAGGGTCTGGCAATCACAAAATGAAAAGTCCAATCGCTCACGAATGCGACCACAGAACTCCGCTTGAACGCATTCAATAAAACGAATTTGATTCCGTCAAGCTTTGATTTAAATCAATTTTTTAAAAAAATGGGGCCATACATCGAATTTTTTGAATATCTGATGGAGGCAATTTTCAACGTATATTTTGAACAATTAGAAACAAATTCAATAATTTATATGTATCGGCTGCGCGACATATGATCCGTTTCAAAAATGCATTTGCCGGAAGAAAAAAATCGAAAAAAAAGAGCGCCCCAAGGCGCTCTTTTTCTTGCAGCGGACTGATAAGTATCAGCAGCTGTAGTACATCGCGAACTCGACCGGGTGCGGCGTGTGCTCGTAACGCTGCAGCTCGTGCATCTTGAGGTCGATGTAGCCCTGGATCTGGTCCTTGGTGAAGACATCGCCCTTGAGCAGGAAGTCCATGTCCTTCTGCAGTTCGTCCAGCGCCTCGCGCAAGGAGCCGCAAACGGTCGGGATTCCGGCCAGTTCTTCCGCGGGCAGGTCGTAGAGGTTCTTGTCCATCGCCTCGCCCGGATCGATCTTGTTCTGGATGCCGTCAAGGCCAGCCATGAGCAGGGCCGAGAACGCCAGATAGGGGTTAGCGGACGGGTCGGGGAAACGAGCCTCGACGCGCTTGGCTTTCGGGCTTTCGGTCCACGGGATCCGCACGCAGCCCGAGCGGTTGCGCGCGGAATAGGCGCGCAGCACGGGGGCCTCGAAGCCGGGGATCAGGCGCTTGTAGCTGTTGGTGCCGGGGTTGGTGAAGGCGTTGAGCGCCTTGGCGTGGTGCAGGATGCCGCCGATGTAGTAGAGCGCCTCCTGGCTGAGGTCAGCGTATTTGTCGCCTGCAAAGAGCGGCTTGCCGTCTTTCCAGATCGACATGTTGACGTGCATGCCGGTGCCGTTGTCGCCTGCGATGGGCTTGGGCATGAAGGTCGCCGTCTTGCCATAGGCATGCGCCACGTTGTGGATCACGTATTTGTACTTCTGGATTTCGTCGGCCTGTTTGGTCAGTGTGCTGAAGATCAGGCCAAGTTCATGCTGGCAGGAGGCCACTTCGTGGTGGTGCTTGTCCACTTTCATGCCCATGCGCTTCATGGTCGAGAGCATCTCGGAGCGCAGATCCTGTGCTTCGTCGGTCGGATTGACCGGGAAATAGCCGCCCTTGACGCCGGGACGGTGACCCATGTTGCCCATCTCGTAGTCGGTGTCGGTGTTCCAGGCACCGTCGGAGGCGTCGACCTCGTAGGAGACCTTGTTCATCGTGGTCGAGTATTTGACGTTGTCGAAGAGGAAGAACTCCGCCTCCGGCCCCATGTAGGCCACATCGCCGATGCCGGTCGACTTGAGGTAGGCTTCGGCCTTCTGCGCGGTGCCGCGTGGGTCGCGCTCATAGGCTTCGCCGGTATCGGGCTCCACGACCGAGCAATGCAGGCAGACGGTTTTCTCAGCGTAGAAGGGATCCACGTAGGCGCTGTCCACATCGGGCATCAGCTTCATGTCGGAGGCTTCGATGGACTTCCAACCCTCGATCGAGGAGCCGTCGAACATGAACCCTTCTTCGAGGAAGTCCTCATCGACCAGATCGGCGATAACGGTCACATGCTGCAGCTTGCCGCGCGGGTCGGTGAAGCGGATGTCGACATATTCGACCCCTTCATCCTTCATCATTTTCAGTAGGTCTTTGCTCATTCGTATATCCCTCTTGGTTGGAATGATATCTCAGTGACGGCTCAGAGCGCGTCGGAACCCGTCTCGCCGGTGCGGATGCGGATCGCCTGTTCGACGGAAGTGACGAAAATCTTTCCGTCACCGATCTTCTCGGTCTTGGCCGCGTTCACGATCGCCTCGATGGCCGCATCGACCATATCGTCATCGAGAACGATCTCGATTTTCACTTTCGGCAGGAAATCCACCACATATTCAGCGCCGCGGTAGAGTTCCGTGTGTCCTTTCTGGCGCCCGAAGCCCTTGACTTCGATCACGGACAGGCCCTGAACGCCGACTTCCTGCAAGGCCTCTTTGACCTCATCGAGTTTGAACGGTTTTATGACCGCTTCGATCTTTTTCATGATGTCTCCCTCGCCGCATTTTTCAGTGCTCAGTGATCATTTCAGGCTGGCAGGGTCCATCCATCGGGATAAACTGGATCGTAAAGAGATCGATAATGCGACAGGAGAGTTTATTAATTGTGCGACATGCCCAAAAAATAATCAAAATTGAATCGATCCTGCCGTGACCCAGCTGCTGACCGCCGAGCAGATGCGTGCCTTGGAGCACAAGGCGATCGCACAAGGGCAGGACGTAGGCCTCGCGCTCATGGAGCGGGCCGGTCGGGGCGTTCTGGAGTGCGTATTGCGGACATGGCCGGCGTTCGCAGATAAGCCACACCGCGCATTGGTGCTCTGCGGTCCGGGCAACAATGGCGGGGATGGTTTCGTCATCGCCAGGCTGTTGCGTGATCGAGGTTGGGAGGTTGATCTCTACCTCTTCGGTGATCCCGAAAAACTGCCACCGGACGCGGCGCGCAACCATGCCCGTTGGGTCGGGCTTGGCGCTGCGAACCCTTGGGATGTCGAGGCCATTCTGTGCGCCCCGCCTCCCGACCTGATCGTTGATGCGGTTTTCGGGATCGGTCTGACCCGACCCTTGCCGCAGGATGTGGCAAAGGTACTTGATGGAAGTGGCAAGGTCGCTTCGAATAAACGTCATCTCGCAAAGGTCGTCGCGGTCGACTGCCCGTCCGGTTTGAACCTCGACACCGGTATCATTCCCCACGATGGCGATATGGATGATTCCACCCTCGATCCATGGCCGAAGTGGCTCAACAGGGCCGATCTGACGGTGACATTCCACAGCCCCAAACCGGGCCATTACCTCAATGCCGGCCCGATTGTCTGTGGGGCGGTCGAGGTGGTGGACATTGGCTTGACGGGTGAAGCCATGGAACGCGTCATGATCTGCCAACCCCCCGATACCGAGCGTGCGCGACTGGTGGAGGCTCGTTTCGAGGGCCGGGTGCTGCCGGCACGGGTCTGGCCGCTTGGAGAGATTTCCAAGGCGCAGCTTCAAGGGCACAAGTTCGACCACGGCCATGTCGTCGTCTTTGCCGGCGGTCCAGGGCGCGGCGGGGCGGGACGTCTGGCGGCGCGCGCCGCGCTCCGCGTGGGAGCGGGGCTGGTGACTGTCTTCTGCCCGCCCGCCGCCTTGCCGGAGAATGCAGCACGGCTCGACGCCATCATGCTGCGCCCCGTCGGGGATGTGGCGGCCCTTGCCGGGCTCGTCGACGACAGGATGCGGGCCTTCTGCCTCGGGCCCGGTATGGGCGTTGGCGCCGAGACGCGCGAGATGGTGGGCGCGGTGCTGGAGCTAAAGCGGATCACAGTTCTGGATGCGGATGCACTGACCAGTTTTGCGCAGGAGCCCGGGCAATTGTTCGCAAATCTCCATGACCACTGCATCCTGACCCCGCACTTCGGGGAATTCGAACGGCTCTTTCCCGATCTCGCCCACGAGTACCGGCGCGCAGAAACCTCGCCGCTGGACTGTCTGCGCCTCGCGGCACAACGGGCCGGGGCCATTGTGCTCTTGAAAGGCCCCTCGACCATCATCGCCAACCCTCAAGGCGGCGTCAGTATCCATGCCGCGCAGTATGAGCGAAGGGTCCCTTGGCTCGCCACGGCGGGGGCAGGGGACGTCCTTGCGGGCATGATTGCGGGCATCGCGGCCTCAGCGACAAGCACCGGGCTTTTCAATGCGGCTGAAGCTGCGGTCTGGTTGCACGCGGAGGCGGCCCGGCACTTCGGTCCCGGGTTGATCGCGGAGGATCTGCCCGAGGTCTTGCCTGGGGTCCTTCGTGCCCTCGAGGCTTAAGCGGCGCGGCGTCGGGCCAGTGTCCCGAGCACGTCCGCGCTGCCCAGTTCCATGCCGTCGGCATAAATGACCTGCGGGGCAGCGCAGAAGACGCGGTAGAGCGTCATCGGTTGCATTCCGAGGTCACGGACGAACTCGCCATCGACCAGCATCCGCGCAGGCACGAAAACTTCCGGTTCCTGGCCGTAGGCGCGCGCGCGCCAGTCCCGCAGCAACACCGTCTGGTCCCCGGCCAGCAAGCTGTCCCGGTCGGGTCGGTTATGACCAAGCGAGCCTGCGATCACATAGATCGCCCGTGTCACCATGCTGAAGGTGTCGATGCGGGTGATGGGCACCATGCCCATTCGGGTGATCAAACGATCACCGACCTGCAAATCCTGAACGGCGTATTCGCCGTCCGCTGTAAATACGCGCGCGTCCGATACCAGCCCCGCAAAAGGGGAAGATACCCGCGCCAATTGGCCCGCAGAGCGATTCTCGCCGTCTACGCGCCCGGCCGTTTTCGGCTTCATGGGCGTCTGTCCTTGTATACCTGCCTCTAGGTTTGCCTAGGGTAGATGAAGACTTTGCGAATGTCTTTGGTTTTTTTGGCCTCGCCACAGGGTTCAGGGTTTGCTACGACACCGATACGCCCGGGGAAACCCGTGGCGGTCGTGCGGGTGTGGCGGAATTGGTAGACGCACCAGATTTAGGTTCTGGCGCCTTTGGCGTGGGGGTTCGAGTCCCTTCACCCGCACCACGATGGCCGCGATGGCGGGCATTCCCCCTCCAACATCAGCCCATTTCCGCAACAGCATCCATACCATCGATGGTTGAAGCAGTGAGCGCGCGCCGCAGATGATGTGGCGGAGGCGGCTCAGAGGTCCTTCTGAGCAACGAACTCCCTGTCCGCTTCCGGTACGTCGAGCGTCGACCATATCTCGCCTTCGGCGAGGGGTGGCAGCGGGTCGCAGGAACGGCCATGGATGTTCACCTTGGCGATGAAATTGGCCGAAATGGGCGCCGTCACAAACAGGAAGAAGAGGATCAACAATTCGTGCATGGAGCCATCGCCGAAGGTCATCGAATGCAGAACCGAGGCCAAAAGGAAGGCGCCGATGCCCACCGTGCCGGCCTTGGTCGGGGCGTGCAGGCGCGTCATCGAATCATTCAGCTTCAAGAGACCGATCCCCGCGACCAGGGTGAAGATCGATCCGATGAGAAGGCAGAAGGCGGTGGCGTAGGCGCCGATGATCTCGAGGCTCATTCGATGATGTCTCCCCGCAGGACGAAGCGCGCATAGGCCACGGTGGAGACGAATCCCAGCATGGCGATGATGAGCGTGACTTCGAAATAGATGCGCGTGCCCTGCGAGATGCCGAGAAGCACCACGAGGCCGATGGCATTGATGACCATCGTGTCGAGCGCAAGGATGCGGTCGCCAGTGCTCGGCCCGATCACGAGGCGGATCATCGCCATGACCTGCGCCAGCGACACGATGACGAAGCCGAGGATCAGGGTGCCATTCATGAGGTCCTGTGCGAGGCTCATACGAAAATCTCCTTAAGGCGGCGCTCGTAGCGGTGCTTGATGTCGTCACGCACCGCGTCGGGATCGGGGGCGTCCAGCGCGTGTACCAGCAGGCTATGGCCATTATCCGAGAGATCCGCCGAGACGGTGCCCGGCGTCAGCGTGATCGTGCCCGCAAGGATGCTGATCGCCTCGGGCTGGCGCAGGTCGAGTGGGATCACGACCCAAGCGGGTTGCATCTTCGCGGTGGACTTGGTCAGGATGATCCAGGCCACCTGAACATTGGCCACGACGATATCCCACATCACCAGAAGCATGTAGGCGAACATCTTGCCTGCACGGATCTTTTGCGGGCGGTCCGGCCACCAGGCGGCGGTGATCTGCGGAATGATGATGCCGAGGATCAGGCCGAAGACGGTCATTCCGGCGGAAAAGTCGTTCTGCAGCAGGACCCAGACCAGGGTGAGAACCACCGTGAGGAAGGGGTGCGGCACCAGCCAGTGGAAAGCCTTTGTCATGTCAATGTGCCTCCTTCTTGGTTGCGTCGCTCAGTTTGCCGGGCGTGTCCAGCACGGTGGAGATATAGGGCTCGGGGGCGAACAGCTGCGCGGAAACGGCCGTCATGTAGCGCTGCATCGAACCGGCCAGAACGGTATGGGCGATGAGCAGCGCGATGAGGCCGCCGACCGCCACGTAAGACAGCGTCGCGGGGCGTTGCAGCACTTCTTCACCCGGGGGCACCGTGTCGCTGTGCGCCTTCCAGAAGACGATGCTGCCGGCGCGGGAAAACCCGACCACGGCGATCAGGCTCGAGATCAGAACCGTGGCCCAGATCCAGACCACCTGCGGTTCTGAAAAGCTGGCGCTCAGGATGAGCAGTTTGCCGATGAACCCCGACAGCGGCGGCAGACCCGCCATGGCGATGGCCCCGACAAAAAAGAGCATTGCCGTCAGGGCACCTCCGGCAATCGGTGGCTGCGGCGTCAGATCGAGATCAGCGCGGCCCGTGCGCACCAGATCGGAGATCAGGAAAAGCGCGGCGGCCGCGAGCGTCGAGTGCACGGTGTAATAGAGTGCGGCGGCGATGCTCGCAGGTGTGAAGAGCGAGATCGTCACCATCACCATGCCCATCGAGCCGATGACCGAAAACGCCACCAGCCGATCGAGGCTTTTCGCCGCCAGAACCCCGACCATACCTATGGCCAGCGACACAAGGGCTGCGGGCAGCAGCCAGTCCGCCTGCAGGCCGGAAGTGACGGCCAGATCGGGCGGGAAGATCATGGTATAGACGCGGATGATCGCATAGGCGCCGACTTTGGTCATGATCGCAAAAAGCGCCGCGACCGGGGCGGGGGCCTCGGCATAGCTCGACGGCAGCCAGAAGTGCAGGGGCACAAGGGCGGCCTTGATCGCGAAGACCAGCAGCAGGAGCACGGCAGCCACCCTGATCCCGACGCTTTGCGCAGGATCGATCAGAGCGACGCGTAGGGCCAGGTCCGCCATGTTGAGCGTGCCGGTTTCAGCATAGAGCGAGCCGAGAGCGAAGAGAAAGAGCGTCGAGCCCAGCAGGTTGAAGAGCACATATTGCACCCCCGCCCGCAGCCGCGCATTGCCACCTGAGTGGATCATCAGCCCGTAGGAGGCGATGAGCAGCACTTCGAAGAAGACGAAGAGGTTGAAGAGGTCCCCGGTCAGGAAAGCGCCCATGATCCCCATCAACTGGAACTGGAAGAGCGCGTGGAAGTGTCGCCCGCGTTCGTCCCAGCCGGAGCCGATGGCATAAAGGATCACGAAGAGCGCCAGCACCGCTGTCAGCAGCACCATCATCGTCGAGAGCTTGTCGCCCACGAGAACGATCCCGAAGGGTGCCGCCCAGTCGCCGAGCTGATAGAGGATGATGGTGCCGTCGGCAGCCTGCCAGACCAGCCCGGCGGCGATCACGATGAGGCTGAGCACGCCGGCGACCGAGAATACCCGCTGGATACCCATGTGGTAGCGCGCGGCCAGCACGATGAAGGGCGCCAGCAGGGCGGGCAGAATGACGGGGGCGATGATCCAGTGCATCATGCGGCACCGCCTTTGCCTGCGTCCTGCGGCTGGTCGTCGACATGGTCATCGTCCGAGCCGAGATAGGACCCCAGGGCGATCATCACCACCACGGCCGTCATCCCGAAGGAGATCACGATCGCGGTGAGCACCAGCGCCTGCGGCAGCGGATCGGTATAGGTTTGCACACCTTCCGTCAGGATCGGCGGGGCGCCGATGGTAAGCCGGCCGGAGGCGAAGAGAAACACGTTCACCGCATAGGTCAGCAGCGAGATGCCGAGGATCACCGGGAAAGTCCGCAGGCGCAGCATCAGGTAGATGCCCGCAGCCGTGAGAATGCCGATGCCGGAGGCGACAAGAAGTTCCATGTCAGACCTCCGCTTTCGTGTCGTCGCGAGACGGATCGATGTCCATCGGGTGATCGCTCTCGGGCACATGGGCACGCCGCGCCAGTCGCGAGAAACTCTCCAAGGACAGCATCACGGCCCCCACAACGGCGAGGAAGACACCCAGATCGAAGAGGGCGGCCGTGGCCAGTTCGAATTCCTGGAAGGGCGGGATACGTACATAGGTGAAGTCCGAGGTCAGGAAGGGTTTGGCCACGAACCACGATCCGATGCCGGTGAGACCCGCGACCAGAACACCCGCACCGATGATGCCATGATAGGGATAGCGCAGCCGCGCCGAGGCCCAGGAGAAGCCGCTGGCCATGTATTGCATGACAACGGCGATTGAGACGACGAGACCTGCGATGAAGCCGCCGCCCGGCTCATTGTGACCGCGCAGGAAGATGTAGAAGCCGGTCATCAGCGCCACCGGCATCATCACGCGGGTCAGCACGACCATCGACATCGGGTGCATGTCGCCGGCGCGCGGCTGGTCCGGCTTGCGGTTCAGCAGCCGCGCCCTGACCGGGCCGCCGAGGAGCGTCTCGGTCAGCGCGTAAATCAGCAGTGCTGCAATACCCAGTACGATGATCTCGCCGTAGGTATCGAAACCCCGGAAGTCGACGAGGATCACGTTGACCACATTGGTCCCGCCACCCCCCTTGTAGGAATTGGCCAGATGGAATTCGGATATCGGCGTCGCCACGGCCTCGCGCAGCAGGTAGTGATAGGCGAGCCCCATGGTTGCAAGGCCGCCCGCCACGGCGATGACCCCATCGCGCAGGCGCCGCAGCACAGTGCTCTCGATCGGCGTCTGGTTGGGCAGGAAGTTCAGCGCCAGGAGCATCAGGATGATTGTGACCACCTCCACGGTGATCTGCGTCATGGCAAGATCCGGTGCGCTGAAGAAGACGAAACCGATGGAGACGATGAGCCCCACGATCCCGATCAGGATCAGCGACAAAAGGCGGTTGCGGTGCAGGAACACCATGCCGACCGTCGCCGCCACGAGCATCAGCCAACCGGCAATTGCGACCTCTCCTGCGGGCTGAAGACCGCGCGTCGCAGGCCCCACGGTACCGGTCGCAAAAGCGTAGTAGCCCGCGATGATCGTCGTGGCCGCCATGATCGCGCCATAGCGCGAGAAAGCGCCGTTGTGCAGACCGTAGGTGATACCGCGCGCAGCGGAAGCTGCCGCCTCGACGATGGCTTCGAAGATCACCTTTGCCTCCGGGCGCGGGGCCGCCTCCCATCCCTTCAGCAGCGGGCGGAACATCGCCAGCAGGATCAGGCCGCCCACGGTGGCAACGATCGACATGTAAAGTGCTGGAACAAGTCCATGCCAGATCTTGATGTAGACCTTTGGCATCTCGACCGCGCCGCCGATGATCGCGCTTGTGACCACCTCCACGATAGGGGCCGCGAGGAAGGGAGCGACACCGATGATCACGACCAGCACCACGAGCAGGGCGGGTGGCAGCCAGAGCCCGGCGGGTGGATCGTGCGGCTTGTGCGGATAGTCGTCGCGCACCGGGCCGAAGAACACATGGCCGATCAGGCGGAAGCAATAAGCCGCCGAGAAGGCCGAGCCCAGCACCGCCAGCGCCGGTACCAGCCAGGGAGTGTTGAAGAGCACCGTATGGTTGGCCTCCTCCAGCATCATTTCCTTGGACAGGAACCCGTTGAGAAGTGGTATCCCGGCCATCGACAGCGCCGCCAGCGTCGCAATCACGAAGGTCACGGGCATCAGGCGACGCAGGCCGCCCAAGCGGCGGATGTCACGGGTATGCGCCTCGTGGTCGATGATGCCGGCAGACATGAAGAGAGCGGCCTTGAACGTCGCGTGGTTGAGAATGTGGAAGGCGGCGGCCATTGCGCCAAAGCCGGTGCCTGTCCCCAGAAGCATGGTGATCAGGCCCAGGTGGCTCACCGTGGAGAAGGCCAGCAAGGCCTTGAGGTCATGCTTGAAGAGCGCGATCACCGCGCCCAGAACCATGGTGATGAGGCCCGCACCTGTGACCAGCAGGAACCATTCCGGCGTGCCGGACAGCACCGGCCACATGCGCGCCATCAGGAAGATACCTGCCTTCACCATTGTCGCGGAGTGCAGATAGGCGGAGACCGGCGTGGGGGCCGCCATCGCATGCGGTAGCCAGAAATGGAACGGGAACTGCGCGGACTTGGTAAAACAACCCAGCAGGATCAGGATCAGCGCGGGCAAATAAAGCGGCGAGGCCTGAATGAGGTCCCGGTTTTCCAGGATCACGCTGAGGTCATAGCTTCCCGCGATCTGGCCCAGGATCAGCATTCCACCGATCATCGCAAGCCCGCCCATGCCGGTAACGGTCAGCGCCATGCGCGCCCCCTGACGGCCTTCGGGCAGATGTTTCCAATAGCCGATCAGCAGGAAGGACGACAGCGAGGTAAGCTCCCAGAACACCAGCAAAAGCAGGATGTTGTTGCTCATCACGATCCCCACCATCGCGCCCTGGAAGAGCAGCAGATAGGTGAAGAACTCGCCCATGTTGTCCTCGCGGGCGAGGTAGAAGCGGGCATAGGCGATGATCAGAAGGCCGATGCCGAGGATCAGGAAAGCGAAGAAAAACCCCAGGCCATCGAGCATCAGAGTGAAATTCAGTCCAAGCGACGGGAGCCAGTCGACGCCGGCCATCACGACCTCTCCGGCAAAGACCGCAGGCGCGTTGGTCAGAAGACCGATGAAGGCCGTGAGCGTGACCATGAAGGTTATGCCGGCGCAGGCCTGACGACCTGCGGAGTTCATGAGCCCCGGCAATAAAGCGCCCAGAAAGGGCAGGGCGACGATAAGGAAGAGGGACACGCGAACTCCTGATCTTTTTGGCCGTGCAGTCCGACATAATTGTGTCACTTCCCCCGCAACCTCAAGGGAAACCGACAGAATTAGTCGCGAATTCGGGTTTTTCGCGTCACCGCCACCTTGGAGCAGGTGAGGGAGCAGTCCGGTAGGACACGAACAGACGCCGAAATTCTATTCGGGACCCGGGGCGGGTAATCTCATTTTAATCGAAGGAGGCGTATGTCGGAGCCGATCGCTTGAAAGGAGAGCTTTGTGCAACCGATTTCTGGTGCCGTGCGACTTGTCCTGGTGGCGGGTATTTCCTTTGCGTGCTTTCTTGCCGGCTCTTTTTGCCCGCGCGCGGCTCAGGCTTCCGAAGTGACCCCGGAGGTGGACAGTGCGAACCGTATCAACTACGCCGGACGCCAACGTATGCTGACCCAGCAGATCGCGCGCAACGCCTGTTTCGTCATGGCGGGCATCGACCCAGATCGATATGAAGGCAAGACCGAAACAGCGGCCCTACAGTTCGAGACGAGCCTGATCGGATTGCGTGCTGGCGATGCGAATCTCGGCCTGTTGCCGGAACAGGATCAAGGGGTATTGGAGAGCCTCGCGGCGGTCGAAGGCCTTTGGACCACGTTCGGGCCCGCGGCCCGGCAGATTGCCGCAGGCGATCTGCATTCCGTCCCGATGCGGCAGATGATCGAACTCAATATGATCACTCTGGCGCGCATCAGCGAGACCTTGCAACGGATCGTTTCACTGCACGGCAGGCAAGCCGTTGATAAGGACCTGGCCCGCACCGTCGAACTCGCAGGTCGTCAACGCATGTTGTCCCAGAAAGCCTCCAAGGAAGCGTGTTTTTTCAAACTGGGCCTGACCTTCGCCATCGACGAGGCGACGATGGAGGAAACTTTCGACGCTTTCGAGAGCGCGATGGCGCAACTGATCAACGGCGACGCGGCGCAGGGCATTCTCGCGCCGCCGACGCTTCAGATCAGAAGACAGCTCGAACGGACCGAAAAGGTCTGGCGCGAGTTTTCTTCCCTTGTTCGCCAGATCAACGGGACCGAAGGCCTCTCCCCTGGGGACAATATCAAGCTGGCCAACCTCAGCGATCAGGTCCTGTCGGAAATGGATCTCGCTGTGCTCATGTACACGCAGTAGCTCGCGCGCGGCGCAGCGATCCGACCTTGAGGTTTGGCTGATGCTTGCGCGGGCACTTGCACCTTGGAGAGGACGCACATAGAAGGGCTCAAATTTTTTGCCCGCGTCAGAAATGGCGCGCCTTAGCCCATGGAGCACACATGCAGGTCACCGAGACGCTGAACGAAGGTCTGAAACGCGGCTACGCCATCAAGGTCACCGCCGCCGAACTCGAAGCGAAGGTCAACGAGAAGCTGGCCGAGGCGCAACCCGGCGTGGAGATGAAGGGCTTCCGGAAGGGCAAGGTCCCGATGTCGCTCCTCAAGAAGCAGTTTGGCCAGCGTGTGATGGGCGAGGCCATGCAAGAGAGCATCGATGGCGCGATGAGCGAGCATTTCCAGGCCTCGGGCGACCGCCCTGCGATGCAGCCGGAAGTCAAGATGACGAATGAGGACTGGAAAGAAGGCGACGATGTCGAGGTCTCCATGTCCTATGAGGCGCTGCCGGAGATACCGGAAGTGGATTTCTCGACCGTCAAGCTCGAGCGCCTCGTGGTGAAGGCCGCAGACGCCGACATCGACGAAGCGCTCTCGAACCTCGCCGGCACGGCGCAGGATTTCAAGGACCGCAAGAAGGGCGCCAAGGCCAAGGATGGTGACCAGGTCGTGATGGACTTCGTTGGCAAGATCGACGGCGTCGCCTTCGATGGCGGCTCCGCCGAGGACTATCCGCTGGTGCTTGGGTCGAATTCCTTCATCCCGGGTTTCGAGGAGCAACTGGTCGGCGTAAAAGCCGGCGAGGAGAAGGCGGTGACCGTCTCCTTCCCGGAAAACTATCAGGCCGAGAACCTCGCCGGGAAAGAAGCTGTGTTCGACTGCACCATCAAGGAGGTCAAGGAGCCGGTCTCGGCGGAGATCAACGATGATCTGGCCAAGAAATTCGGTGCCGACGATCTCGCCGCGCTGAAAACCCAGATCGGGGAGCGCCTTGAGGCCGAATATACCGGAGCGGCACGCGCCGTTCTCAAGCGCCGGCTTCTGGATGCGCTGGATGGTCTGGTCAGTTTCGACCTGCCGCCCTCGCTCGTGGACGCCGAAGCGGGGCAGATCGCGCATCAGCTCTGGCATGAGGAAAACCCGGACGTGCAGGGGCATGATCATCCCGAGATCGAAACCACCGACGAGCATCGCAAGCTGGCGACCCGCCGCGTGCGACTGGGTCTGCTGCTGGCCGAGATCGGTCAGAAGGCCAAAATCCAGGTGACGGATGCGGAAATGAGCCAGGCCATCATGGCGCAGGCTCGGCAGTACCCGGGTCAGGAGCGTCAGTTTTTCGAATTCGTTCAGAAAAACGCCCAGATGCAACAGCAGATGCGTGCACCGCTCTTCGAAGACAAGGTGGTGGATCACATCGTCTCTCTTGCGGCTGTAAAGGATAAAACGGTCGCCAAGGACGCTCTTCAGAAAGCCGTCGAAGCGCTCGAAGACGAATAATCCAGCCGCACCAAAAATCTAAAATGGGATCCGGGCCGTTGCGAGACGACCCGGATTTTTTTCTGTCCGCGATAATCCCGCGATATCGATTTTGCCGAATCTGCTAATGGAAGCGCAACGTGAAATGGTGAGCAAAATATGTTCAAGAAGATGTTGGCTGGAGGTTTCGGCGCTTTCTGGCTTGTTTTCGGTGGATGTGGCAGCGCTGTTCTCGCGGCGGCGGCCCCCGAGGTCGGCATTGGCTGGCTCGGTGTCAGCCTGGCATTCGGTCTCACGGTTCTGACGATGGCCTATACCGTCGGTCATATCTCCGGTGGTCATTTCACCCGGCAGTCTCTTTGGGTTTGATGTTGGGGGGCCGATTTGAAGCAAGCAATCTTCTGCCCTATTGGGCGGCTCAAGTCATCGGTGCAATTCTGGCCGCCGGTGTTCTCTACCTCATCGCGTCGGGAGCGCCGGAGTTTGCGGGCGTCGGCGCTTTTGCTGCCAATGGTTACGCCGAGGCATCGCCGCAGGGATTTTAATTGACCTCCGTGCTGGTCGCGGAAATCGTGTTGACGGCGTTTTTTCTCATTATCATTCTGGGATCGACCTCCACGAAGGCACCGGCGGGCTTTGCGCCTCTGGCCATCGGACTGGGTCTGACCCTGATCCATCTCGTGTCGATCCCGGTGTCGAACACCTCTGTCAATCCTGCCCGCTCGACCGGAGTCGCACTTTTCGCCGAAGGTCCTGCCTTGTCGCAGCTGTGGGTCTTCTGGGTGGCCCCGATGATCGGCGCTGCTCTCGGAGTGATGGCGTGGAGAGCGATCGGTTCGGAGAACTGAACGGGAAGCGCAAAGCGATCTGTCTATGTTGGCCTGGCTGGGCGCGGTTCTACCCTGCCAGACTGTCTGCCATTTCGTGATTCCGGTCGCGGTGCCCGGCCTCATCTGCCCGCACCACGACGATAACATCGCGCAGACGCGCATCCGCCGGAAGTTTCCAATAGTCGATGGCGATCTGCGGTGCCGGGACGTTTTCGACGGACCCGGCGTCCACTTCGGCAAGATACTGGGTGTAGCTGATGACCGCTTCTTCCTCCAGATAGGCGACCACACGATGGGCGATCCTGGGCGCGAACAGGTAAAGCAGGAAGTAAAGGTTGAAGAATACGCCCTGGCCGAGAAGGATCAGATAGCGCTCCAGCCGTGACGGTTCCGCCACCTTGATGAAGGTCATCAGGTGCATGCGTTCGTTCTCGGCTTCATCGAGCAATTCGCGCACCCACCCCTCATCATCGCGAATGGTGCGCAGTGCCTTGAGGTGCTGGAGCATCCCGCCGACCATGCCCGGTACCGCAGCAACGGTCTCCAGCACCACGGCCCGGTGTCCATAGCGTTTCGCAAAGAACTTGTCCGCGAAGACGCGCATGGATTTCACGAGCCGCAGCGCAAACCGGTCGCGGAAATCTTTCGGCGGCGTGTGATGCGCAAGTGCGTCAGCGTCTTCGGGGGGCATCTGGTCGAACATCGGTCTCTCCTCTTCTTACGGGCAAGATGAGGATGGAAGTCATCCGGACAAGGGCTTGCGTCAAAATGCGCAGGCATTGGTTGCGCGTGTTCGATCCTGAATATCCTCGTCGGCGGCAAGCGCCTGTTCAATAGTCCGATCGTTCTTCGAGATCACGCAGGCTGTATCGTGATCTGATCGGCTCGAACTCCGGATCGCTGTAGCCGGGATCGGTGAACAAGCAGTTCGGGCCGCAGACCAGACGCGCGTTCCTTGTCTCGGCGTTGATGTACCACATGCGCCCTCCCGGCGTGGCAATGTAGCCGTCAACGCCTTCGAGAATATCGGTCGCCATGTCTTCGTAGGACGGAAGCTCGCTGTCGAATTCCTCCGAGAAGGCGCCGTGACTGTGATAGGAGGCAAGCACCTGAAAGTCGCCTCGCGGGCTGCTGGGGCGGCAGGTGCTCTCGCGACCGCGCGTTGGTTCCGTCGAAACAAACCGTCCGAAACTGTCGACGCCGATATAGCCGCAGAACTCGCGGTTCTGGTCGAATGACTGCTCCTGGATACTGTTCAACGTAGCGCGCGCATAGTCGAGCTCCGGCAGATTTTGGACCTGGTGACGCGGCGGAACTACTGCAGTCGCGGGATCTTCCCCGCACCCTGCCAGCCACAGGATGCAAGTCAGTGAAATCAGGAAAGACATCCGGTTCATGTCACACCTTCCGCTTGAGCTCGAAGGGGAAGGCTAGCATGGAAAAGTTCGGATTGGACTACCAGGATTTGAGAAAGGAGGCCGGTTGACGGATGGTTTTCGGCAGACTTGCATCGTGTTCAATAGGCAATCGGATTTGAAAAGCGGTGATAGGCACATGCATTGGACCGCCCGAAGTGGCGTTGGGAGGGCCGGGCGCCCTGCTGGCGATGGTTCGCGGCGCCGCGGTGCTCTTTGCCCATATTGTCATTCATTTCTTCAGATGGCTTGCGCAAGGCGTTGATCCCGAACTCAATGATCGCGGCAGCCATTTTTAGGCGAGCCGAGCATGGCTGTTAAAGTCGAGGGTGTCCTGTTCGCCAGCCAAGAGGCGTCGAGCAGGAGACCATGCTCTTGCTCGATCTTAAAACTCGAATGGACGCCTTGTGCCATCATGCAAGACCGTCTGCCTGAGGGCATGTTCCAACGCGAAAATGCTACCAAAATGCGATGGGCATAAAAAAGGCCGGGCGCAGTGCGTCCGGCCTCTTCGTTGCTGATGGGCTCGCTCAGGCCTTGTCGGCGGCGTCTTGCGCGTCGTCGTCATCGCGGCGCATGGAAGTTGCCAGATCTTCGTCATCGGTGGCTGCGGCCCCGATGTCTTCGAAGAGTTCCGCGATCTCGAAATCGGCGGCGGCTTCTTCTTCCGCAGCCAGTTCCTGTATCGACTTGCCGGCGGCCTGAAGTTCGGCTTCTTCTGCCGAGCGGGCCACGTTGAGCTTGATGATCACGTCCACTTCGGGGTGCAGCACGACCTGCACGTCGTGAATGCCCAACTCCTTGATCGGTTGCAGAAAGACCTGCTTGCGATCCACAGAGAAACCGGCGTCCGTCGCGGCCTGTGCGGCGTCGCGGGTGGTGACGGAGCCATAGAGCGCGCCGCCATCGGAAGCGGAGCGAATGACCACGAATTGCTGGCCGTCGAGTTTGGCGGCGAGTGCTTCCGCTTCTTTCTTGGTCTCGAGGTTGCGTGCTTCAAGCTGCGCCTTTTGCGTCTCGAAAGCCGCGATATTGGCCTTGGAAGCAGAGAGCGCCTTGCCTTGCGGCAGCAGGTAGTTGCGGGCGTAGCCGGGTTTCACATCGACCACTTCGCCCATCTGGCCAAGCTTGGCGACACGTTCCAGAAGGATAACTTGCATGGTGTTTCTCCTTACTTCACGGCGTAGGGCAGCAGCGCGAGGAAGCGGGCGCGTTTGATGGCCCGGGCCAGCTCGCGTTGCTTCTTGGCGGAGACTGCGGTGATGCGGGACGGAACGATCTTGCCACGCTCGGAAATGTAGCGCTGCAGCAGACGTGTATCCTTGTAGTCGATCGCGGGCGCGTCGTCACCAGAGAAGGGGCAAACCTTGCGGCGACGGAAAAATGGTTTGGTAGCCATTGTCTATGTCCTTTTCTTCAAGCTGATCAACGGCGCTCGCGGCGTTCGCCACGGTCGCTGCGTTCGTCGCGTTTCTGCATCTGAACGGAGGGCAGTTCGGCGTGGTCGTCGACCTTGATGGTCAGCACACGCATCACGTCGTCATGCAGGCGCATCAGGCGTTCCATTTCCTGCACGGCGGTCGCGGGGGCGTCCGAGCGCAGGAAGGCATAGTGGCCCTTGCGGTTCTTGTTGATCTTGTAGGCCATCGTCTTGACGCCCCAGTACTCGTGGTCCACGAGCTTGCCGCCGTTATCCGACAGCACGGCACCAAAATGTTCGATCAGCCCTTCGGCTTGCGTGTTGGACAGGTCCTGACGCGCGATCATGACATGCTCATATAGGGGCATGTGTCTTCCTCATTTATATCAGGGCGCATTTCAAAGGTGGGGCAAGAGATCCTTTGCTGCCCCGCCACGAGAGACTGCGCGGTTAAGTCGTGATGCAAAGGAAGTGCTGCGTATACACGCTTTGGACGTCCGCGCAAGCCTTCGCGTGCAGGCTTTTGCGGGGCAGATGCCCTGATCCTCGCAAAATGGTCCCATGCTCGCCCAGTTGCCGTCTCAATTTGGACTTTTTTAACTCTTCTAGTGGATGTTAACCAGCGTGAGGAACCAGATCATGACCAGTGCAGCAGATCCGTCCGCCTTCAACTCGATAGCGCCGCAGGGCGCGCGCATGCTCGATGGCAGCCGCATGATGATGCGGGGCTTTCAGGGAATCATCGGCTCAGCCCTTGTCCTTACAGCTCTTGGTCTGTGGTTCGCGCCGGGTGCGAGTTGGGAAAGCGATCTGATGCTGATCAAGTTGCTCGCCTCTGCGGTGGCGGGGATGGCTGGCATCGCGTTCCTTCAGGGGTTCGCACGGCCCAACCTGCCGAGGGTCGAGATCGACACGATCCGCCATGAGATCCGACTGGTGCGCACCACCGGCAAGGACCGCTGGGTTCTGGATCGTTGCAAGTTCACCGACCTCAGCCGGGTGGTCAACTCGGGCACGCATATCCAACTCTGGGGTAAGAACGATGCGCTGCTCGCCGAAGTGGCCGCAGCAGACCGGGTTTCCCACCGCAGTCTGGTCACTGCACTCAAGGTCGCCGGAAAGCTCTGATCCCATCCGAGTGATACGGTCTTTTCACGCTGCGCGCTGTTCATCGGCGCGCAGTAACTGTTTGACGATCTGGAATTGCTTATGGCGGTCACGGCCCCAATTTAGAATGGTGCAACCACAAACCCCGGAGATCATTCCAATGAAATCACTCGCTCTTGCCGCCGCGCTTGTCGCCACCGCCAGCATGGCCACCGCCGCTGCGGAGAAATACGTACTAGACGCCAGCCACAGCCAGGTTCTGTTCAGCTATAACCACCTCGGCTTTTCCACCACCTACGGCATGTTCTCGGGCTTTGAAGGCGAGATCATGTTCGATCAGGAGGACCCTTCGGCTTCTTCCGTGACGGTGTCCATGCCGGTCAAGAGCATGTTCACCGGCTGGGAAAAGCGCGAGGCGCATTTCATGAGCGACGATTTCTTCGGTGCTGAGGACAGTGACATGGTGACATTTACCTCGACTGGCATCGAAGTGACCGGTGAAAATACGGCAAAGATCACCGGTGATCTGACCATGAACGACGTGACCAAATCGGTCGTACTTGATGCCAAGCTGAACCAGGTGGGCGATCATCCGCAGGCCGGAAAGCCCTGGGCGGGCTTCGATGCGACGACGACGATCCTGCGCTCCGACTTCGATCTTGGCCTCTTCGCGCCCTTTGTGAGCGATGAAGTGGCGGTCACCATCTCGATCGAGGCGATGAAGGCGGATTGATCGGACGTCCCTGGAAACGAATAAGCCGCGCGATGTCAGCGCGGCTTTTTTTCATGTGCGGTAGTCTGCGCATCAGTCCGCTTTGGCGGCGGTCACCATGACGTTGACATCCACCGAAAAGCCAAGAGATCCTTCATCCGTCTGGCCGTTTCCGACGTTGAAATTACGCCTGTCCAACGTGGCGCTCCCTTGCATCTGCGCCACGCCATCGACCAGATCGAGGGTGAAAGGGAGGGTCACGGGCAGGGATTGATCCTTGATCGTCAGAATTCCCTGCGCCGCATACCCTTCAGCGCTGCGCAGGATGTCGGCGGTGAAGTTTGCAGTGGGAAAAGCCTCCGCGTTGAAGAAATCAGTGCCCATGGCCTCCCGCGTGACCGAGCCGAGGGTGAGCGAACCAATCGAGATGGTGACATCGACCTGCCCGGCGGGGCCGTCAGTGACGGTTTCATCGAAGCTGATCGACGCGGTCCAGTCGGCGAAGGAGCCCGTCACGTCCGAACCCATCTGACTAACGGTGATCGAGAGCGTGCCTTCCTGCACCTGCCAGTCCGACTGCACGGCTTCGAGGGCAGCGGCAGTTTGCGGGCGATCTTTCGGGGCATATATGCCCAGCATGGCGCCGACCGCGAGAGCCGCGGCCCAGAGCGTGACAGCGGCACCGACTGGCAAGGCGACGCGATGCGCGGAAACCGGTGGTGACACATCGACACGGCCCGGCAGCATCCGCCGGAGCGTTGCATCCTTGTCGATCAAATGATGTTTCAGAGCACCTGCGAGATGCAGGAGGATGGAGATGATCAGAACGCGTTCGAAAACGATGTGCAGCCCGGCGGTGGTCGCCGCGAGCGCCTGCGATTTCGGGATGAAGGGCAGCGATTGGCCGAAGGGCCACCAGATCGGCGCAAAGCCTTCGGTGGAGGCGTGATGTATCCAGCCCGACAACGGCACCAGTAGCAGCGAGCCATAGAGCAGCCAGTGCACGGTTTCGGCCGCGAGGCTTTCGAGCTTGCGATCGGGGTGCAGCAGGGCGGGTTTCGGCTGGCTGACCGCCCAGACGATCCGGGCCAACGCCACGAAGAAGACTGTGACGCCAAGTGTCTTGTGCATCGAGAAGAAGAAGGCCTTGCGGGCCAACGCCTCGGAGGTGTCGTAAGGCAGGTCGTTTGCATAGATGCCGAGCGGAACGAGCGTGAGGATCAGGAGCGCGGTGAGCCAGTGGAACGACTTCGCAACGCTGCCGTAGGTCGATCTTGTATTGGCGAGAGGCATGTAAAGCTTCCTTTTCGGTGTCGTGGGACAAGGTAGCAGGGCAAGGCCGCGCTGCAATCTCCACCGTTGCACAGTCGCTGCGCAGGAGGGAGCAGTGCTGCATTTCCGGGCGCGGGCGTTGCACAGTTCCGGCGGGCAGGCTAAGCCAGAGCAAAGCAAGGACGAGGGGAGGGCGACAGATGAGCGTCGCATTCGTATTTCCGGGCCAAGGCGCCCAGAGCATTGGCATGGGCAAGGCGCTGGCGGAGGCATATCCGGTCGCGCGGGCGGTTTTCGAGGAAGTCGATGAAGCCTTGGGCGAAAGCCTGAGCCGGATGATTTGGGAAGGCGACATCGAGACCCTGACCCTGACCGAGAACGCGCAGCCTGCGCTGATGGCCACCTCCATCGCGGCGCTTCGGGCGCTCGAGGCGGAAGGCTACGGTATGGACAAAGTTTCCTTTGTGGCGGGCCATTCGCTGGGCGAGTATTCGGCCCTCGCGGCCGCAGGCACATTCACCGTCGCCGATGCCGCCCGTCTTCTGCGGGTACGCGGCCGGGCCATGCAGCAGGCAGTGCCGGTCGGGCAGGGCGCGATGGCGGCTGTGCTTGGCATAGACGTCGCCGCCGTGGAGGCGCTGGCCGAGAAGGCCGCACAAGGCCAGGTCTGCCAGGTCGCCAACGAGAATGATCCGGCGCAGAATGTGGTCTCTGGCGACAAGGCTGCCGTGGAGCGGGCGGTGGCCCTTGCCAAGGACGCAGGCGCCAAGCGGGCCTTGCTCTTGCCGGTTTCTGCACCTTTCCATTGCGCGCTGATGGCGCCGGCGGCGGTGGAGATGGAAAGGGCGTTGGGCGAGGTGCGGATGAGCCCGCCCGCCGTACCGCTGGTGTCGAATGTGGAGGCGAAAGCTGTCCGTGATGCCGATGACATTCGCGCGCTCCTGGTCCGGCAGGTGACCGGCAGGGTTCGATGGGTCGCTTCGGTCGACTGGATGGCGGCGCAGGGCGTATCGGAATTCTGGGAGATCGGTGCGGGCAAGGCGCTTTCGGGCATGATCCGGCGCATCGCAAAAGACGCGATCACCCGGAATATCGCATCGCCAGAGGACATCACAGCGGCCCTCGTGGCCTGAAGGAGTGGATATGTTTGATCTGACGGGAAAAAATGCACTGGTGACCGGAGCCTCGGGAGGCATCGGCGCGGATATCGCTCGGGTCCTTCATGGCGCAGGGGCTGCGGTAGGCCTCTCGGGCACGCGGGTCGAGCCGCTCGAGGCACTGGCGGCGGAACTGGGCGCGCGGGCGCATGTTCTGCCGTGCAACCTGAGCGATATGGCGGCGGTCGAGGCCCTGCCGAAACAAGCCGCAGAGGCCATGGGGTCGGTGGATATACTGGTCAACAACGCAGGCATCACCCGCGACAATCTCTTCATGAGGATGTCGGATGACGAATGGCAGTCAGTGCTTGACGTGAACCTCACCGCGACGTTCAAGCTTTGCAAGGGCGTGATGCGCGGCATGATGAAGGCGCGCTGGGGCCGGATCGTCAACATCTCCAGCATCGTTGGCGCGACGGGCAACCCGGGCCAGGCGAATTACGCAGCGGCCAAGGCGGGCATGGTCGGCATGTCCAAGAGTCTCGCCTATGAAGTCGCGAGCCGGGGAATCACGGTCAATGCGGTAGCGCCGGGATTCATCGAGACGGCCATGACCGACAAGCTCAACGATGAGCAGAAATCCGCGATCATGGGGCAGATTCCAGCCGGGCGCATGGGTGCACCGGCGGAAATCGCCGCCGCCGTGCTCTATCTGGCCAGCATCGAGGCAGGCTATGTCACCGGGGCAACCCTGCATGTGAACGGCGGCATGGCGATGCTTTGACCGACCGCGCCTTCGGTGCGGGCAGGCTTTGCACAATGCGTTTGCCATCCGCGTTGCTTGTGCTAAAGGAGGCCAAGATGCGCACCTTCCGACACGCAAGGCGGGAGGCCGCGTCCTGATGACGGTGCGAGACGCTGTGCCGGATCGGGGGGAGAGCCGCCCCTTTGGGGCAAACGCAGACCGGCGACCGATGACCGGACCGGAACGCAACCGAAAGGGGCCGCATGGCCCGAAAGAATGAGGGAATACTATGAGCGACATCGCAGATCGCGTTAAGAAGATCGTTGTTGAACACTTGGGTGTGGAAGAGGACAAAGTTTCCGAGAATGCGTCGTTCATCGACGATCTGGGAGCGGACAGCCTTGACACCGTGGAGTTGGTGATGGCCTTCGAAGAAGAGTTCGGCATCGAGATCCCGGACGACGCGGCCGAGACGATCCAGACCTTCGGCGATGCGGTGAAGTTCATTACCGAAGCATCCTGATCCTATTGCCCGGCGCTGTCGGGCCAGAGACCAGGAAAGGCGCCCTTCCAAGTGAAGCGGCGCCTTTTTTCTGTCTCGGGCCATGCAGGGGTTGTGCAGGGGCCATCTCTTGCGTCATGCTTCGTCTCAGAGGGCGCAAAGCCCCGTCACGCGAAATGAGGCAGATCAGCATGTCGCGCACCATACCGACGATCAATACCCATCGCCTGACCCTGCGGGGCATGCGGGCGGAAGACTTCAACCGGTTTGCGGAGATCTGGGCGATGCCAGAGGTTGTCCGGCACATCACTGGTACCCCATGGCCGCGCAGCAAGGCCTGGGCGGCATTCCTGCGCAATGCCGGGCATTGGCAGATCACCGGCTTCGGGCAATGGGCCATGCATCGCCACCGCGCCATCGACATGGCGGGCCAGGTCGGGTTTTTCTACGCAAAGCGGGACCTGGGCGACGATTTCGACAATTTCCCCGAGGCTGGATGGGTGCTTTGCCCGGAAGCCCAGGGCCAGGGTTTCGGGATGGAAGCGGTGCGGGCGGCACATGACTGGTTCGACCGGGTGATCACAGGCAGGTTGGTCTGCATGATCGATCCCGAGCACGCGGCATCGCTGCGCATTGCCGAGGCCATGGGCTATGTCGCGATGCGCGACGCCACCTGCGAAGGGAATAACGTGCGGCTTCTGGTGCGCAAAGGGCCTCCGCAGTAACCCGCCGCTTTGTCGTGATGCGCCAAGCACCCTTGCACAAAAACCACGGCTCAAGGTATGGGGGAGCACTGGAATGAGAGGGGCATAGCGATGCGCAGAGTAGTTGTCACCGGGTTGGGCCTTGTCACACCTTTGGCCGATGGCGTCGAAGCAAGCTGGTCGAGGATTTTGAACGGTCAATCCGGCGCGGGGCCGATCACAGGCTTTGATCCAAGCCGTCTCGTCACGCAATACGCCTGCGAAGTCCCGCTCGGCGATGGCACGGACGGCACGTTCAATGCGGATAAATACGTGGAGCCGAAGGACCAACGCAAGGTCGATACCTTCATCCTCTTCGGTCTTGCCGCCGCACAACAGGCCGTCGAGGATTCAGGCTGGCAGCCGACCGACCGCGAGAGCCTGGAGCGTACCGGCGTTTTGATCGGCTCCGGCATTGGTGGACTCAATTCGATCGCGAATACCGCCATCATGATGAACGAGAAGGGGCCCAAACGCGTTTCTCCCTTCTTCGTGCCCGGCGCGCTGATCAACCTGATCTCCGGTCAGGTCAGCATTCGCTATGGCTTCAAGGGACCAAACCATTCGGTGGTGACTGCCTGTTCCACGGGTGCCCATGCGATCGGCGATGCAAGCCGCCTGATCCAGCACGGCGATGCCGATGTAATGATCGCGGGCGGTGCGGAAGCTGCGATCTGCGAGATCGGGATCGCCGGGTTCAACGCCTGCAAAGCGCTATCCACCAAGCGGGGAGACGACCCGACCAAGGCGAGCCGGCCCTATGACGCGGATCGTGACGGTTTCGTGATGGGCGAGGGCGCCGGCATCGTGGTGCTTGAGGAATATGAGCACGCCAAGGCGCGCGGCGCGAAAATCTATGCCGAAGTGCGCGGTTACGGCTTGTCCGGTGATGCCTATCACATCACGGCGCCTTCCGAAAATGGCGAGGGTGGCGAGCGATCGATGCGGGCGGCCTTGCGCAATGCCGGGCTGGAGCCCGGTGACATCGACTATATCAATGCGCATGGCACGTCGACGATGGCCGATACCATCGAGTTGGGCGCGGTGGAACGGATGATGGGGGATCATGCATCCAAGGTCACCATGTCTTCCACCAAATCCGCCACCGGGCATCTGCTGGGGGCTGCGGGAGCGATCGAGGCGATCTTCTCAATTCTCGCGATCCGCGATCAGGTCGCGCCGCCGACCATCAACCTCGACAATCTTGCCGTCGAGACCAGGATCGATCTCGCGGCCAATGCCAAGCGCCCGCGCAAGATCGACGTGGCGCTGTCGAATTCCTTCGGTTTCGGTGGTACGAACGCGAGCCTGATCTTCGGGAAAGTCATTTGATGTGGCGGCATATTGCCTCTAACGCGGTAACGATGCTGATCGTCGCCCTCTTCATGCTTGGGGGGCTGATCGTCTGGGGTAAATCCCAGTATGAAGGGCCGGGGCCTCTCACGGAAGCGATTTGTCTGGAGGTGCCTTCGGGCTCCACGATGCGGCGGGTGAGCCAGTCGCTGCAGGAGCAGGGGGCGGTGTCTTCCGCTTTGATCTTTCGTGTAGGCGTGGACTATGCAGAGAAGACAGGCGAATTGAAGGCTGGAAACTTCCTTGTGGAACCGGGGGCGTCGATGCAACAGATCGCGGATGCCGTAACCCGCGGAGGCGCCAGCACTTGCGGCACCGAGGTCGTTTACCGGATCGGGGTGAACCGTCTGAGCGTGCAGGTGCGCGAGTTGGATCCGACGACCAACCGCTTCGAGGAACTGGTGGCCTTTACGCCGGCAGAAGAGGCGGTGCCCGCGGAATACAACGATCGCAAGGAAAAGACCGGAACGCGCTTTCGCATCGCGCTCGCTGAAGGCGTGACCAGCTGGCAGATCGTCGAAGGGCTAAAGGCCATCGACGTGATGCAGGGCGAGATTGCCGAGGTGCCGCCTGAGGGGGCTTTGGCACCCGACAGCTATGAAGTGGCCCCGGGCGATTCCCGGCTTGATCTGCTGGTACGGATGCAGCAGGCGCAGGAGGAACGCGTGGCGCAGGCCTGGCAGAACCGTGCGCAGGACCTGCCGGTGGAGACGCCTGAGGAACTGCTCATCCTCGCTTCGATCATCGAAAAGGAAACCGGAGTTGCCGAGGAGCGGGGGCAGGTGGCGAGTGTCTTCGTCAACCGGCTGAACCGGGGCATGCGGTTGCAGACGGACCCGACCGTAATCTACGGCGTGACCAAGGGACAGGGCGTGTTGGGGCGCGGCTTGCGGCAGAGCGAGTTGCGCGCAGCAACGCCCTGGAACACCTATGTGATCGAAGGCCTGCCGCCGACCCCGATTGCCAATCCGGGCCTCGCAAGCCTTGAAGCGGCGGCACAACCGCTGGAGACCGATTATGTGTTCTTTGTGGCCGATGGCACCGGCGGACATGCCTTTGCCAGGACGCTGGAGGAGCACAACCGGAACGTGGCCGAGTGGCGGAAGATCGAAGCGGAACAGGCAACGAACCCCGCGCCTTCGGACAACTGACGCGCAGGGCGCGGGCCCGCTTGCAGCAGCTGTTAACCAATCCGTTAATGGTAGCGTACGGTTAACATTTTGTCTTTGCTGGATTTTCCTTGACTTTCCGAACGGTCCAAGCTATAAGTTGTGACATGCTAGAAGAAGTGGGCAAACGACCCCGGGAGTAATCCCGCCGGGTCGTTTTTCATTTCTCTCGTGCGGAGATCTACGCGCATGAGAGGTATTAACCTGAATGACTTTGCTTACCCCGGAGCTCGTAGCGTCGCAGACCGAAGATCTTTTGAATTCGGTGATCGGATCCATCCAGGATTTGCGTAAGGAAATTGAAGACCTGAGAGAACAGGTCCGCACTGGAGAAGGGCCGACTGCGGCGAATGGAAACAAGACGGTGACGCAGGCTGTGTCGCTGCTTGAGACCTGTCAGAAAGTGGAGAATCGCCTTGTCGAATGCCGAAGCAAAACCGCCGGTATCGCCCGAGGGGGCTATGCCCTCGACCTCGAAAGAGCGCGGGCTGAGATCGGGTGCAAGCTGGATCGTCTCCGCTGCACCAGAGTTGCAAGACCAGTTTCTGAATGAACTGACCGAGGGAGAGCTTCTGGCTCTCCCTTTTTTGTTCGAGTTCTGGGCGATGGAGCATCAGATGCCGCCAGAGGGAGACTGGCGGTCCTGGGTGATCATGGGGGGACGTGGTGCGGGCAAAACCCGCGCCGGGGCCGAATGGGTACGCGCGCAGGTGGAAGGCGCGCGGCCGACCGATCCTGGAAAGGCAAAGCGCGTGGCATTGGTTGGGGAGACCTTTGATCAGGTGCGCGAAGTGATGATTTTTGGCGACAGCGGGATCCTTGCCTGCTCGCCACCGGACAGACGCCCAGAGTGGGAGGCCGGCCGCAAGCGATTGGTCTGGCCCAACGGGGCGATTGCAACGGCCCATTCCGCATTTGATCCCGAGGGGTTGCGCGGACCGCAGTTCGATGCGGCCTGGGTCGATGAACTGGCCAAGTGGAAGAAGGGACAGGAGACCTGGGACATGCTGCAGTTCGCGCTGCGCCTTGGCGAGAAGCCGCAGGTCTGCGTGACGACGACGCCACGCAACGTTGGCGTGCTGAAAGAATTGCTGAAAGCGCCGTCCACGGTGCTGACGCAGGCGCCGACGCAGGCGAATGCGGCCAATCTGGCGGCTTCGTTCCTTGAAGAGGTCCGTACGCGCTACCACGGGACGCGATTGGGGCGGCAGGAGTTGGATGGTGTGCTCTTGGAGGATGCCGAAGGGGCGCTCTGGACCACGGCGGGACTGGAGGAGTTGCGGCTGCGGGACATGCCCGATTTGGATCGGATCGTGGTGGCTTTGGATCCGGCGACCACGAGCGGATCCGGCGCGGATGAATGCGGGATCATTGTCGCAGGCGTGAAGATGTCCGGACAGCCGCAGGATTGGCGCGCGGTGGTGCTGGCCGATTGCACGGTGACGGGTGCGAGCCCGGCAGGCTGGGCGCGCGCCGCGATATCCGCGATGGAACAATACGGTGCCGACCGGCTGGTGGCGGAAATCAACCAGGGGGGACAGATGGTGGCGGAAGTCCTGCGGCAGGTGGATCCGCTGGTGCCTTACAAGGGCGTACACGCGAGCCGGGGCAAGGTGGCGCGGGCGGAACCGGTTGCAGCACTTTACGAGCAGAAGCGCGTGCGTCATGTGCCGGGTCTCGATGCGCTGGAAGATCAGATGTGCCGGATGACGGTGCGGGGCTATGAGGGCCAAGGCTCGCCCGACCGCGTGGATGCGCTGGTCTGGGCGCTGCATGAGCTTATGATCGAGCCGGCGGCCAAGTGGCGGGCGCCGAGGGTGCGCTCTCTCTGACCTCATTACCAGAGATTAACGGTCCGTTCGGACCGATGACGGATTTCACACAAGTTTAAGTCAAATTGTTCCTGCCGGACCAAATGCCAACCGGAGGAACGGTTGGCGCGTCGACGTCAGGTGCAGGGGCACGTACAAAAGGAGCGAAAGATATGGTTTTTGACTTTCTCAAGCGCGGAGCACAGGCAGAGGTGCCTGAGCAGAAGGCCAGCGCGACGGGACCGGTCGTTGCCTATCAGTCTTCGGGACGCATTGCCTGGAGCCCGAGGGATACAGTATCTCTGACGCGGACGGGATTTTCGGCGAACCCGGTCGGCTTTCGGTCGGTCAAGCTGATCGCCGAGGCCGCCGCGGCCTTGCCGTTGGTACTGCAGGACAGTGAGCAGCGTTTCGAGGCGCATCCGCTGATCGACCTCATCAGCCGGCCGAACCCGATGCAGGGGCGCGCCGAACTGCTTGAGGCGCTTTATGCGCAGTTACTGCTCTCGGGCAACGCATATGTCGAAGCGGTGAGTGCCGATGACGCGCTGCCTGTGGAGCTGCACGTGTTGCGCTCCGACCGGATGAGCGTGGTGCCTGGCGCGGATGGTTGGCCCGTTGCCTATGAATATGCGGTGAGCGGCCGCAAACACCGGTTTGACGCCAGCGGCACTGTTGTTCCGATCTGTCACATCAAGAGCTTTCATCCGCAGGACGATCACTACGGGTTCAGCCCGATGCAGGCAGCGGCCATGGCGGTCGATGTGCATAATTCCGCAAGCCGCTGGTCGAAAGCACTTCTGGACAACGCCGCACGACCTTCAGGCGCGATCGTTTATCGCGGTGCCGAAGGTCAGGGGTCGATGAATAATGACCAGTACGAGCGGCTGGTTGCGGAGATGGAGAGCCATCACCAAGGCGCACGAAACGCCGGCCGGCCGATGCTGCTCGAGGGGGGGCTGGACTGGAAACCGATGGGTTTCTCGCCCTCCGACATGGAATTTCAAAAAACCAAGGAAGCTGCGGCGCGCGAGATTGCCCTGGCTTTCGGAGTGCCGCCGATGCTTTTGGGCATTCAGGGCGATGCCACCTACGCGAATTACCAGGAAGCGCATCGGGCGTTCTACCGCCTGACCGTGCTGCCGCTGGCAACGCGGGTGACGGCGGCGCTGGCAAACTGGCTGGAAGATTTCTCCGGCGAAAGGTTGTCGCTGAAACCCGATCTCGATCAGGTGCCTGCGTTGGCGTCCGAGCGTGACGCGCAGTGGGGTCGGGTGGCGCAATCCGATTTTTTGACCCAAGCCGAGAAACGGGCGCTGCTTGGCTTGCCGGCGGTCAGCGCCAATGAGTGATCCAGGGTTCGAGCGCTTCGAATGTGCGCCGGGGCTGCGATTGCAGGCGCACGAAAGGGTGTCGGAGATCCACAATGCCAATATCTCGCGCCGGCTGGACCGTATCGACGAGATGATGGAACGGTTGGAAAAGCGTTTGTGGATAACCGTTTACGGGGTCGTCGCAATGATATTGGCACAGGCGCTGCAATCGATTTTGACCGTAGTGCCCTGAGATGCAAATGAGGAGAGACGGAATGGAGAATGACACAGGGCTAGAGCGCAAGTTCGCCCGCTTCGGAGAAGCGCTGGAGGTGCGTGACGGTTGCGTTATCAGCGGCTACGCCAGTCTTTTCGGGGCGGTGGATCAGGGCAACGACGTTGTCGAGGCAGGCGCCTACAAGGATTCTCTTGCAGCGATCGCGGCTCGAGGCGGCAAGGTGAAGATGCTCTGGCAGCACGATCCCGCGCAGCCGATCGGGATCTGGGACGAGGTGCGCGAGGATGCGCGCGGTCTCTGGGTCAAGGGGCGGCTTCTGGATGAGGTCGCGAAAGGCCGCGAGGCGGCGGCGCTGATCGAAGCCGGGGCGATCGACGGTCTGTCGATCGGCTATCGCACACGGAAAGCCACCAAGAATGCAAAGGGCCAGCGGCTCTTGACCGAACTGGAGCTTTGGGAGGTCTCGCTTGTGACCTTCCCGATGCTACCGAGCGCAAGGGTTTCAGCCAAGTCGGACGATACCGATCTGGCCCAATCCCTGCGTGACATGGCCGCCGCCTTCGAGGGTGCGCGGACCGATTTGGCGCGCCGCTGACGCGCACCTTTCCTTGAGGCTGTGCAAGCGGCTTCGAAACACGAAAACGAGGAAATTGCCATGAGCAAGACCGAAGCACAGGCGGCGGGCGGGATGGGTTTGTCCCCCGCTGATGAGGTCAAACAGGCCGTGACCGGCTTTGTCACTGATTTCAAGCACTACAGAACCGAAATCGATGCAAAACTTCAACAAACAGAAGAGCGACTGAACATGCTGGACCGTAAAACTCACTCTCCCCAACGCACCCCGCTCGGCGGCTCCATTGACGCGCGTGCACCTCATCGCAAGGCGTTCAACGCCTATCTGCGCTCCGGCGACGACGACGGTCTGCGCGGTCTGGAAATGGATGTGAAGTCCCTCTCCACGGCTGTAAACTCGGACGGTGGATATCTTGCCGACCCTCAGACGGCGGAGGCAATCAAGTCGGTGCTCAATTCCACTGCCTCGATCCGATCCATCGCCTCGGTGGTGAATGTCGAAGCGACATCCTACGACGTGCTCGTCGATCATACTGACGTGGGTGCAGGCTGGGCCACGGAGACGGCGTCAACCACCGAAACTGGTACACCGCAACTCGACCGGATCACCATTCCGCTGCATGAACTGAGCGCGCTGCCGAAAGCCTCGCAGCGCCTGCTCGATGACAGCGCGTTCGACATTGAAGGTTGGCTCGCCGGCCGGATCGCGGACAAGTTCGCCCGCGCCGAGGCCGCCGCTTTCGTCAGTGGTGACGGCAACGACAAGCCCAAGGGCTTTCTCACGCACGCCAGCGTGGACAACGATGTCTGGGCCTGGGGCAACCTCGGCTACGTGCCAACTGGTGTCGACGGTGACGTGACGGCGGATTCGATCATCGACGTAGTCTACGCCCTAGGTGCACAATACCGTGCCAACGCGGCTTTCGTGATGAACTCGAAAACCGCAGGCCTCATTCGCAAGCTCAAGGACAATGATGGCCGCTTCCTGTGGTCGGACGGTCTGGCCGCGGCAGAGCCCGCGCGCCTGATGGGGTATCCGGTTCTGATCGCCGAGGACATGCCGGATGCCGTATCGGGCGCTAACGCGATTGCTTTTGGCGATTTCGCAGCCGGCTATACGATCGCGGAGCGTCCGGATCTGCGGGTGCTGCGCGATCCCTTTAGTGCCAAGCCCCATGTCCTCTTCTACGCGACCAAACGCGTGGGCGGGGATGTAAGCGATTTCGCCGCGATCAAGCTGCTGAAATTCGCGACCTCTTAAAACGGGGCCGTGAACCGGCGCACGGGGTTGTTTGACCTCGGCGCGCCGGGGCCGGGTGCGCGCCGCTGTCGTTTGTGTTGTCTAGCTGCTCCCCTCCGACCGAGCAATGCAGATGGGCGCGCGCCTGGTTCCCGACCCTCGGGGAGCATTAATTTGGAGAGATTCCATGATGTTGATCGAAGAGACGACGGTGCCGGATACGGCGCTCCCGGTCGAAGACTTCAAAGCGCATCTGCGACTGGGCACTGGCTTTGGTCAAGAGGACGTACAGAACGAAGTGATTTCGGGCTTTCTGCGGGCGGCGATCGCGGCTATCGAGGCCAGAACAGGCAAAATTCTGATCATGCGCAGTTTCAGCTGGACGTTGACGCAATGGCGCGATCCCAGTGCTCAGACGCTGCCGGTTGCGCCCGTCTCGGCGCTGACGCGGCTCGCTATCGTGGCGCGCGACGGGACGGAAACGGATATCGCGACGAACGGCTACTGGCTGGAACGTGACAGTCAAAGACCTCGGCTGCGGCCGACGGGCATGTCCTTGCCGGCAATTCCGGCGGGTGGCTCTGCGCGGCTGGAATTTCAGGCCGGCTATGATCAGGTCTGGTCGAACCTGCCATCGGATTTGCAACAGGCCGTTCTCATGCTGGCGGCGCATTACTATGAGTATCGTCACGACATGTCCTTGAGTGACGGCTGTATGCCCTTCGGCGTCAGCAGCCTGATCGAACGCTACCGGGTCATGCGGCTCGGGTCGGGAGGTCTGTGATGACTGCGCCGCGTCTCAACCGAAAGCTCGTGCTGGAAACCCCCGAACGGGTGTCGGACGGCGCGGGCGGTTATCTGGAAAGCTGGATGCCGCTCGGCGTCATCTGGGCAGAAGTAGTCGCCCGTACGGGGCGGGAAACCGGTCTGTCAGGCGAAGCGGTATCTGCAATGAACTACCGTATCACGACCCGCGGCGCCCCTTACGGCGCGCTGGATCGGCCAAAGCCCGAGCAACGCTTTCGGGAAGGTGCGCGCGTCTTTGTGATCCAGGCGGTGGCCGAGGACGATCTGGACGGTCGCTACCTCACTTGCTTTGCCACCGAGGAGGTTGCGGTATGAGCTACGGCATGTCTGGCGCGCTACAGGCCGCCATCTATACCGCCCTGACTGAGGATGTAGCACTCAACGCATTGGTGGGGTCAGAGATTTACGATGCTTTGCCGAGCGGCAAGATGCCAGAGACCTACGTAAGCCTTGGTCGGGAAAGGGTGCGTGACGCCTCCGATCAGAGCGGTGACGGCGCGTTGCATTCGGTCGACATCTCCGTTCTGACAAGCCAGTCCGGCTTCGCGGCGGCGAAGGCAGTGGCGGCGGCGATCTCGGACGTGCTGCATGGCGCCGATCTCACGCTCGCGCGCGGACGGCTGATTTTCCTGCGCTTTGACAGGGCGGAAGCCCGCAAGATCGACAACAGTTCGGGTCGCGAAATCCGGCTCCGGTTTCGCGCGCGCGTCGACGACGAATAATCAAATTTCATCAGTCTAAGGAGAGAACCCATGGGGGCTCAGAACGGTAAGGACCTCTTGATCAAGGTCGACATGGCGGCGAACGGATCGTTCACCACATTGGCAGGTCTGCGTGCAACGCGGGTCAGCTTCAATGCCGAGACCATCGATGTGACCAGTCTGGAAAGCGAGGGCGGGTGGCGCGAGCTGCTTGCTGGCGCCGGCGTACGGTCGGTCTCGATCAGCGGCTCGGGCGTTTTCCGCGATGCCGAGACGGATGAGCGGGCACGGCAGCTGTTTTTTGACGGCGAGGCACCTGGTTTCCAGGTCGTGATCCCGGATTTTGGCATCGTCGAAGGGCCGTTTCAGGTCACCGCGATCGAATATGGAGGCAGCCACAATGGTGAGGCGACATACGAGTTGTCGCTTGCCAGCGCAGGTGCGCTGACCTTCACGGCGATCTGAACATGGCAAATCCCTGGAGGGGCGATGTGGCCCTTGTGATCGATGGCGAAACCTATGTCTTGCGGCTGACGCTTGGGGCTCTTGCTGAGCTTGAGGCGTCGCTTGGGGCAGGCTCACTCATGGCACTGGTGCAGCGCTTCGAGGGTAATAGCTTTTCCAGTGCGGACGTGCTGGCACTGCTGAAGGCCGGGCTCCGCGGCGGACGAGCAGGAGTTTCCGAGGAAACCCTGTTCCATGGAGAGATCGAAGGCGGCCCCTTGGCTGCCGCGAGGGCCGCTGCCGAGTTGCTAGCAAGAGCCTTTATGGTTCCCTCGGTGTGAGCGCCCTTGATTGGCCAGCGCTGCTGCGGATTGGCGTAAATGGGCTTCGGCTGAAGCCGGACGAATTCTGGGCCCTGACTCCAGCGGAACTTCAGTTGATGCTGGGCGATCCGGGAAAGTCCGGGCCGCTTTTGAGCACTGGGCTGGAAGCGCTGATGGCGGCTTATCCGGACAAAGAGACAAAGGACGATGGCGATGACGGAAGACAGCGGATTTGACGATCTGGAAGCGCGCGCCGACGGGTTAAACGAAACTCTCGGGCAAACCAGCACGTTGGTTTCAGGTTTTGACAGCGAGTTGCGGCGGATGCAGACTTCGCTTGAGTCCACCGGCAAGGATATTGCCGTGCTGGAACGCGGTTTGAGCCGTGGTCTCAAGCAGGCGTTCGATGGTTTGATCTTCGATGGTGAGAGCCTGTCGGATGCGTTGAATTCAGTGGCCAACAGTATGGTCAACACAGCCTACAACGCCGCTATTCGTCCTGTGACAGATCAATTCGGGGGGTTGCTTGCGCAAGGCGTGGGCAGTCTTGTGCAGGGCATTCTGCCCTTTGCCGATGGGGCGCCGTTCAGCCAGGGGCGAGTCATGCCATTCGCGACCGGCGGGATCGTCAGTGGTGCCACGCCCTTCGGAATGCGCGGTGGAATGGGCATCATGGGCGAGGCTGGTCCCGAGGCGATCATGCCGCTCGCGCGCGGTCCGGACGGTAAACTCGGCGTGCGCGGTGCGGGCGGTGGAGGTCAGACGATCATCATGAATGTGACGACTCCTGACGTGCAGGGTTTCCAGCGCAGCCAGGGCCAGATCGCGGCACAGATGTCCAGAGCGCTCGGGCGCGGGCAACGCAATCGCTAAAACAGAGGAAGCAAATCAATGCAGTTTCACGAAGTCAGGTTTCCTGTAGCGCTGAGTTTCGGCTCTGTCGGCGGGCCGGAGCGGCGTACCGATGTAGTCGCCATCAGCAATGGTTTCGAGGAACGGAACGCGCCATGGGCTCACTCGCGCCGCCGCTACGATGCGGGCGTCGGAATAAGATCTCTGGACGACATCGATCTGATGATCGCATTTTTCGAAGCGCGTTTTGGGCAGCTCTATGCCTTCCGCTGGAAGGACTGGTCCGACTATCGAACCTGCAAGCCGTCGCAGAGCATTTCAGCCTTTGATCAGATACTCGGTATGGGCGATGGCGTGCAAACGTCCTTTCAACTGACCAAGACCTACCGGTCTGGCGGTCATGAGTACGTGCGCCCGATCCGAAAGCCCGTGGAAGGCACAATCAAACTTGCCGTGGGTCCCGACGAGTTGACCGAAGGCGAAGACTACACCCTCGACGAGACTACTGGCGTTGTCAGCTTTGCTGCCCCTCCTGCGGAGGACATGCCGGTCGCGGCCGGTTTCGAGTTCGACGTGCCGGTACGCTTCGATACCGATCGGATTCAGACCAGTGTCGCCAGCTTCAAGGCGGGAGACGTTCCCAATGTCCCGATCGTGGAGGTGCGTTTCTGATGTCCGGCATGAATGCAGCTTTGCAGGCTCACCTCGAAGGCGGATTGACTACGGTCGCACATGCCTGGTCGATCATCCGAAAAGATGGTGTAACCTTGGGATTCACCGATCACGACAATCATCTGGAGTTCGATGGGGTCATCTTTCGCGCGGACACCGGCCTGAGTGCACTCGCGGTGGCGCAATCGACCGGTCTCTCCGTGGACAACACGGAAGCCTTGGGCGCGTTGAGCGATCTGTCGATACGTGAGGACGAGATTGAACAGGGGCGATTTGACGATGCCAAGGTGACAGCTTGGTTGGTCAACTGGCGCGACGTCGATCAGCGGTGGGTACAGTTTCGGGGAACCATCGGCGAGTTGAGCCGCGCCGACGGCGGGTTCAGGGCAGAGTTGCGCGGACTGACCGAGGCATTGAACCGGCCATCCGGCCGCGTGTTTCAGAAACCTTGCACCGCAGTCCTTGGCGATAAGGCTTGCGGATTCAGCCTGCGAACGCCGGGGTTTTTCGCGGAGCTTCCGATCCAGAGCGTCAGCCTGTCACGGGAGTTCCGATGGGAAAACTACACGGCTTTTCCGGCGGGTTTCTTTTCCCGCGGGAAACTCGAAGTCCTCGACGGCCCCGGCGCTGGTCTATGGGGCATGATCAAGCAGGACAAGTTCAGCGGCGGAGTTCGGATCATTGAGCTTTGGGAACCCATTCGCACGAAGCTCGCGCCTGGCATAATGGTCAGGCTTACGGTCGGCTGCGACAAGCGGGGTGAAACCTGCCGGACGAAATTCAACAATTATCCCAACTATCGCGGCTTTCCGGATGTTCCAGGGGAAGACTGGGTGATGGCAGTGCCGAAGTCGACGGGCGCAAATACCGGTGGGAGCCGCAGATGAGCGACCAGTCACTGAAGATCGTTGCAGAGGCGCGCAGTTGGATCGGAACGCCTTATGTTCACCAAGCTTCGACAAAGGCTGCGGGCGCGGATTGTCTCGGGCTCTTGCGCGGTGTCTGGCGCGCAGTTCTTGGTCCCGAGCCGGAGAAAGCGCCAGCGTACAGCCGTGATTGGTCCGAACCGCAGGGCGAGGAGCGGCTATGGGCTGCGGCCTTGCGGCATCTGGTACCAAAAGAGATCGATGACGATGCTCCGGGCGATGTGCTTCTGTTTCGGATGCGCAGCGGGTCGGTCGCCAAGCATCTTGGTATCGCGGGATCCGTTGCCGTCAATTCGAGCTTCATTCACGCGTATTCGTATCACGGGGTTCTTGAGAGCCCACTGAGCATGCCATGGCGGCGCAGGGTCGTCGCACGGTTCCAATTTCCCGAGGAGGCTACCTGATGGCGACCATAGTTCTTTCCGCAGCCGGCGCCGCGCTTGGTGGTTCCATCGGGGGCACCTTTGCGGGACTTTCCACGGCGGTCATCGGGCGTGCCGTAGGTGCCACGATTGGGCGTGTCATTGACCAGAGGCTTCTGGGACAGGGTTCGGAGGCAGTCGAGACGGGTCGCGTGGATCGTTTCAGGCTATCGAGCGTGGGTGAAGGCGAGCCGTTGGCGCAGGCCTACGGGCGTACGCGTCTTGGTGGGCAGGTCATATGGGCATCGGATTTCGCCGAGGTTGTCAGTGTCACCGGTGGTGGGGGTGGAGGCAAGGGTGCTCCGAGCCGTCCGAAACAACCTGAAACCAGATCCTATAGCTATACGGTGAGCCTCGCGATCGCGATTTGTGAAGGCGAAGTCACGCGCGTGGGTCGAATCTGGGCCAATGGCGAGGAAATCGCGCCAGATGATCTCACCCTCCGGATATACAAGGGGCGTTCCGATCAGTTGCCTGACCCCTTGATGGAAGCGATTGAGGGGCCTGGAATGGTGCCTGCCTATCGCGATACGGCTTATGTTGTGATCGAAAATCTTGATCTCGAACGTTTCGGTAACCGCGTTCCGCAGTTTTCCTTTGAAGTCTCGCGCCCTGAACAGCGCAGCGAGGAAGACGCAATTCTTGCCCCGACTTACGCTGTCCAGGCGGTCGCCATGATCCCTGGCACAGGCGAATACTCTCTCGCGACCACACCGGTCCACTACACAAGCGGTCCGGGAAGCCGTTGGAGCGCTAATGTCAACACGCCTGCAGAAAAACCCGATCTTTCGGTATCGCTCGACATGCTCAATGAAGAGTTGCCCAATTGCCGGTCTGTATCGTTGGTCGTTTCCTGGTTTGGCGACGATTTGAGGTGTGGCAACTGCACCGTTCGACCGGTTGTCGAAAAGCGGGAGTTCGACGGTGAGAACATGCCATGGCGCGTGTCAGGACTTAGCCGGGCGCAGTCGCAAACCATGCCGCAGGTCAACGGTCGCCCTGTCTATGGTGGTACGCCCACGGATGCATCAGTGGTGGAAGCGATCAAGGGCATTCGCGCGTCGGGCAAAAGCGTGATGTTTTATCCGTTCATTCTGATGAACCAATTGGCCGGAAACGGTCGAACGAACCCCTATGCACCCTCCGAAGAACAGCCGGCATTGCCGTGGCGCGGGCGCATCACGACTTCATTGGCACCAGGCGTGCCGGGGTCGACCGATGGTACCGCCGCTGCGGTGTCCGAGGTGAATGCTTTTTTCGGTACGGCGCAAGCGTCGCAGTTCTCCGTATCCAATGGGAGGGTGTTCTACTCCGGGCCGCAGGAGTGGAGCCTGTCGCGTTTCATTCTTCATTACGCGGCGCTGTGCAAGGCCGCGGGTGGCGTTGAAGCTTTCTGCATCGGTTCGGAAATGCGAGGGCTCACCCAGATCAGGGGCCCCGGAAACAGTTTTGTTGCAGTGCAGAAGTTCCGTGAGCTGGCGGCACAGGTCCGGTCGATCCTGGGTGCAGGAACCAAGATCAGCTATGCGTCCGACTGGAGCGAGTATTTCGGCTATCAACCGCAGGACGGGAGCGGAGATCGTTTTTTCCACCTCGATCCGCTTTGGGCGGACAGCAACATCGATTTCATCGGTATCGACAATTACATGCCTCTGTCCGACTGGAGGGACGGTGATACTCATAGAGACGCCGGCGAGTTCGAAACGATTTACGACCTTGATTATTTGCGCGCAAACGTGAGCGGTGGTGAGGGCTATGACTGGTTCTACGCCAGCGACGATGACCGCGACTTGCAGGTGCGAAGACCCATCGAGGATGGTGCACACGGTGAGCCGTGGATCTATCGCTACAAGGACCTTCGGAACTGGTGGGAAAACCCTCACCACGATCGCGTCGGCGGCTTGCGCGCGCAGACCCCCAGTCCATGGGTTCCGCGATCGAAGCCTTTCTGGTTTACAGAGCTTGGATGTGCCGCGATCGACAAGGGTACAAACCAGCCTAACAAGTTCATCGATCCGAAATCTTCGGAAAGCAAGCTGCCTTATTTTTCGAGCGGTGCGCGCGATGATTTGATGCAGGTGCAATATCTCAAAGCGATGGTTTCCTACTGGGGAAATCCGTCGAATAACCCCGCCTCTCCGGTTTACGGGTCTCCCATGGTGGATATGAGCCGGGCCTACGTCTGGGCCTGGGATGCACGACCTTATCCCTATTTTCCCAATAATCCCGGGCTTTGGAGCGATTCCGAAAACTACGCTCGGGGGCATTGGTTGAACGGCCGCACATCGGCCCGCTCTTTGGCTTCGGTTGTCGGCGAAATATGCCGGCGCGCGGGGTTGGTAGATTTCGATGTGAGCAGGCTCTATGGTCTGGTGCGCGGCTACATGGTCAATGAGGTAGGCGACGCGCGCGCTGCCTTGCAACCATTGATGCTGAGATACTCTTTCGATGCTGTCGAGCGTGATGGCATTCTTCAGTTCCGGATGAGAAATGGGCGCGGAGCAATTCCGCTGGAGCGCGAGCGTCTCGCACTTAGCAGCGAGCTAGATGGAACCGTGGAGCAAATCCGGTCATCGCAGGCCGACATGTCGGGACGGGTTAGATTGAGGTTCGTGCAGGCCGATGCTGAGTTCGATGTCCTCGCCGAAGAATCCGTGCTGGAGGACGAAAACGCGCTGTCAGTGTCGACCTCCGAAATACCGATGGTTTTGACCCGGGCGGAAGGCCGCCAGGTCACCGAGCGGTGGCTCACGGAGTCGCGCGTGGCCCGTGAGACGATCCGATTTGCCCTGCCGCCCTCGTGTTTGTCGCTTGGAGCGGGAGACATCGTTTCACTGGCGGGCGATCAAGCCGAAGGCAAAGCGCTCTATCGAATTGATCGCGTCGAACAAGGGATGCTGCAGCTGGCGGAAGCTGTGCGCATCGATCCCGAGGTCTACCAACCAGCCGAATTCTCCGATGAGGTCGGAAATACCCGGGCCTTCGTACCGCCAGTACCGGTTTTGCCCCTATTTCTGGATCTGCCGCTGATCAGCGGCGACGAGATCCCGCACGCACCGCATATCGCGGTGACATCACAGCCTTGGCCAGGCTCAGTTGCCCTGTACCGCTCTTTCAATGACAGCGATTTCAGGTTGTTGAACGTTGTCACAGCCCGATCCACAATTGGCGTGTTGCAATCTCCCCTTTTAAGAGCAGCCTCTGGTTTGTTTGACCACGGACCTGCAGTTCAGGTGCGTCTGACCAGTGGAACCGTCAGTTCCACGGATAAGGCAGCGTTGCTTGCCGGAGCAAACCTTGCGGCTATAGGGGATGGAACATCTGACAATTGGGAAATCTTCCAGTTCGCGTCAGCAGAGCTCGTGGCGGAAAACACCTACCATCTGTCCACCCGCCTGCGCGGACAGCTTGGGAGCGATGCTCTCGTTCCGGATGTATGGCCGGAAGGATCCTGGTTCGTATTGCTGAATGGCATTCCCGAACAGGTTGATCTGTCCCGAAATCTGCGGAATGTGCTCCAGACATATCGAATTGGGCCTGCCCGCCGACCTCTCGACGACGCATCCTACATCGAAGAAAAACTGTCCTTCCGCGGCAATGGGCTTCGACCATTTTCCCCAGCGCACTTGCGCGCTTCGCGTGGCCCGGGCGGAGAATTGACTTTCACCTGGATTAGGCGCACGCGCATCGACGGCGACAGTTGGGATGTGGCGGAGGTGCCGATGGGCGAGGAAACCGAGAACTACGTATTGCGTATCCGCAAGGCTGGCACGATCCTGCGCGAGGTGAATACCGTAGACGCAGGATGGGTCTACACGCTATCCGAGCAAATGGTGGACGGAGTTTCTGCACCTTTCAAGGTGGAAGTGGCTCAGGTCTCTGCGTCCTTTGGGCCTGGGTTGCCGGCTGTGCTGACCGTGCAGAGTTAGTGCGGGGTCAATGCTGACCGCGTCTTGACGCTGGAGCGCTCTGCATCGAATGCAGGCTATAGAACGCGAAAGTCTCGGTTGGCGAGTATCTGCCACAGCTTTTTGCTCCGGCCTTGTCCGGAAACATTCGGAACTGACGCCACCCTGTCCGGGGAGATGGAACGTTGGCTGTCGTAGCACGTGGGGACGTGCTGTCGCCGGAAAAGGAACCCGTATTCTGAGGTTTCAGTGACCTTCTGCGCCTAGTGCTTTAACCATTTGTAAAAAATGGCAAAGGCGTTTCTTGACGCAAGGTCGGGACACATTCGGAAATGGAATGTTACAGATCAAGGGTTTGAGTTTGTTTTCGGGATACTAGATACTGTAAGGAAGTACCCGAAAGGATGTTCGCTATGGCACAGCTGAAAACATACGTCGCTCAGATTGATCCGGTCTGGGAGCGGATTACCGAAGAAGCGCGCAAGGCAGCGTTGGACGAGCCCTTGATGGGTGGCTTTTTACACGCTTGCATCCTGCATCACAAAAGCCTCGAAAAATCTTTGTCGTACCGGATCGCGGCAAAACTGGCCTCCAACGAGATGTCGATGGCAGTGGTGCGCGAGATCGTCGAGGAGGCCTATTCCGCGGATCCGGATCTGGTGCATGCAGCGCGCGCCGATTTGGTGGCGATTTATGAGCGCGATCCCGCATGTCACCGGCTCCTGCAACCGATACTCTACTTCAAAGGGTATCAGGCGATGCAATCGTATCGTGTAGGTCATCACCTCTGGACCGTCGGCCACCGTGACCTCGCATATTTCATTCAAATGCGTGTCTCAGAGATTTTCGGTGTGGACATCCATCCTGCTGCCCGTATTGGAAAGGGAATCATGATTGACCATGCCCATTCGATCGTGATTGGCGAAACTGCGGTTGTAGGAGACAATGTGTCGATGCTGCATTCGGTGACGCTGGGCGGTACCGGCAAGGAAGAAGAAGACCGCCACCCGAAGATCGGAGATGGTGTCTTGATCGGGGCAGGTGCGAAGGTTCTTGGCAACATCAAAGTAGGTCACTGCAGCCGGATTGCCGCGGGCTCGGTAGTGCTCGAAGACGTGCCACCCTGCAAAACGGTCGCCGGAATTCCTGCGCGGATCGTCGGTGAGGCAGGTTGCGAACAGCCGTCGATCTCGATGAACCACATGCTGGGACCCCAGAGCCGATAACTTCTCCGATGTTTTATCGAAAAGCCGGAGCTTCTGCTCCCGGCTTTTCGTTTTCCGAGACCCTGCCTAAACCATCGGCTCATGAACGCGCGACCGGATGGGTGGTGCGGCGGGCCTGATCAGGGCGAGGGTGGTAGCTTAGTGCTTGTCGTAACGGGGTGCGATAGCTCTGACGTGTTTGGGGTTTGCCAAGGGCTGCTCGATCTGGGTGCGGCGCCGGCAGGCATCTCGCTCCAGCGGCGCGGGTGTGCAGTGGCGGGGGGTGGGGCGGAGGACGGCCCTGGCGCCGATCCCGGCACGTCGGTCGCGCAGGCGGTTGCTGTCATGGGCGACCGCTCCCGCCCTTTTGGCGTTAGTTCCGTGCGGGCGGAGGTGGATGGAGGCGCTGTCCACCGACGGCTCCGAACCTTCGCAGGTCACTGAAACAGCGTCAGATACCGGGTCCCACACTCCCCGGACGCGCCCATCTTGCAATACGGGTGCGGCAGGTCGCATGGGGGCCATGGCGCCCGGCGACGCCGGCCCGGGCCGCCGGTAGATACCGCTCAGCCCGCGCCGCGCATCACCCCGCACGGCCTTTACGGCGGAAACAGTGCGATGGCGGACGACGCGGTACGATGGCGGACGACGCGAAGCCCGTCAACGCGCAGCGAGGTAGGGACATGCGGCCCTCCTCCTTCAAGCAGTGCACCAGCACGCCCCGGAAGGCAGTCGTAAGGTTTCGGTAAGGGGCCTAGGCCAGCATGGTCATCGGGTTTTCAAGACTGTCCTTGATGGATTGCAGCAACTGCGCCCCCAGTGCACCGTCGATAACCCGGTGATCGACCGAGAGGGTAACCGACATCACTGTCGCGACCGCCAGTTCACCGTCTTTGCCAACAACCGGCTTCTTGACACCGGCGCCTACGGCAAGAATGGCGCCATGTGGCGGGTTGATTACAGCGTCGAAATTATCGATGCCGAACATGCCCAGGTTGGAAATCGCAAAACTTCCACCTTGGTACTCATGAGGGGCAAGTTTGCGGTCGCGGGCGCGGGTGGCAAGGTCTTTCATTTCGGCGGAAAGCGCAGACAACGACTTGTTCTCCGCGTCTTTAAGAACTGGCGTGAAGAGCCCACCGTCGATGGCCACGGCAACGGCGACATCGGAAGGTTTCAGCTTCAGCACCCTGTCGCCGGCCCAGACCGCGTTCGCATCCGGTACGGCTTGCAGCGCCAGAGCGCAGGCCTTGATGATGAAATCGTTGACTGAAAGCTTCACGCCACGCGATTCCAATTGCTTGTTAAGATCGGCGCGGAATTTCATCAGCGAATCCAGTTGGATATCCCGCCGCAGGTAGAAATGCGGGATCGACTGCTTTGCCTCCGTAAGGCGTGCGGCGATGGTCTTGCGCATGCCGTTGAGGCTGATTTCCTCATACTCGCGCCCTTCATACATCGCCTTGACCGCATCGGCGCCGGGACCGGACGCCAGCGCCGGTTTGGCCGCCGGTGCCGCTGCTGTCGCAGGAGCTGCTGCGGCCGCTTTCGGTGCCGCCGAAGCGGACAGCCCTTCGACATCGGCCTTCACGATCCGACCATGCGGACCGGAGCCCGTCACGGAGGCCAGATCCAACCCTTTTTCCGCCGCAATCCGGCGCGCAAGGGGCGTGGCAAACACCCGCGATCCATCCGCGGCCTTGGGCGCAGCCGGGGCAGGGGTGGCAGCCGCGGCGGCAGGCGCGCCAGTGGCAGGCTCGGAGCCGGAGGACTCTTCGGCCTTGGCCTTCGCAGCCGCCGGGGCAGGGGCCGCACCGATGTCATCGGCACTTTCGCCCTCTTCCAGCAAAACCGCGATGGCGGTATTCACCTTCACGCCTTCGGTGCCTTCCGCGATCAGGATCTTGCCGATCACGCCTTCATCCACGGCCTCGAATTCCATCGTCGCCTTGTCGGTTTCGATCTCGGCCATGATGTCACCTGAGGAGACCGTATCGCCCTCCTTGACGTGCCATTTGGCCAAGGTGCCTTCTTCCATGGTCGGGCTCAGGGCGGGCATGAGAATTTCTGTGGGCATTGCGCGCTCCTTACTTGTAGGTGACCTGCTTCACGGCGGCGATCACCTCTTCGGTGGTCACCAGCGCGAGCTTTTCGAGATTGGCCGCATAGGGCATCGGCACGTCCTTGCCGGTGCAGTTGATCACCGGCGCATCGAGGTAGTCGAAGGCCTGCTGCATGATGACGCTCGAGATGTAATTGCCGACGGACCCTTGCGGCCAGCCTTCTTCCACGGTCACGCAGCGGTTTGTCTTCATCACCGATTTGATGATGCTGTCGGTGTCCATCGGGCGTAGTGTGCGCAGGTCGATGACTTCCGCCGATATTCCTTCCTCGGCAAGTTTTTCAGCGGCTTGCAGCGCATAGCTCATGCCGATGCCAAAGCTCACGATGGTCACGTCGGTGCCTTCGCGCCAGATCCGCGCCTTCCCAAAGGGAACAGTGTAATCATCCAGCTCCGGCACATCGAAGCTGCGACCATAAAGGATCTCGTTCTCCAGAAAGATCACCGGGTTCGGATCGCGGATCGCGGTCTTCATCAGGCCTTTGTAGTCCGAGGCGGAGTAGGGCATCACGACCTTCAATCCCGGCACCTGCATATACCAGGCCGCATAGTCCTGGCTGTGCTGCGCGCCCACGCGGGCCGCTGCCCCGTTCGGGCCGCGGAAAACCATCGGCGCCCCCATCTGACCGCCGGACATATAAAGCGTCTTGGCCGCCGAGTTGATGATGTGGTCGATCGCCTGCATTGCGAAGTTGAAGGTCATGAACTCCACGATCGGGCGCAGACCGCCGAACGCCGCGCCAGTGGCGATTCCGGCGAAACCGTGTTCGGTGATCGGTGTGTCGATGACGCGCTTGGCGCCGAACTCATCCAGCATCCCTTGGGAGATCTTGTAGGCACCCTGATATTCCGCGACCTCTTCTCCCATCAGGAATACGTTGGGATCGCGGCGCATCTCTTCTGACATACCGTCGCGCAACGCTTCGCGCACCGTCTGCTGCTTGAGCTTTGTGCCGTCGGGCCAGTCGGGCGATGTGTCGGGTTCCGGTGCTGATGCGGCAGTTGTCGGAGCCTTGTCGGCGGATTTGGCTTCGGCGGGGGCGGCTTCAGCCTTGTCTTTGGCGGGTGGCGCTGCCGCCACGTCGTCAGCGCTTTCGCCCTCTTCCAGCAGCACCGCGATGGGTGTGTTGACCTTCACCCCTTCGGTCCCTTCCGCGACGAGGATCTTGCCAACGATCCCTTCGTCCACGGCTTCGAATTCCATCGTGGCCTTATCAGTTTCGATCTCGGCCATGATGTCGCCTGAGGAGACGGTGTCGCCTTCCTTGACCAGCCATTTGGCCAGGGTGCCTTCTTCCATCGTGGGGCTCAGCGCGGGCATGAGAATTTCAGTTGCCATGGATCAAGCCTCCTGCGGAACTTCGGTTGCGTAAATATCTGTCCAGAGCTCTTCGAGCGCGGGTTCGGGGCTGGTCTTGGCGAACTCGGCACTCTCGTTGACGATGGCCTTGATGTCCTTGTCGATGGCCTTGAGGTCATCCTCGGTCGCATGTTTGCCTGTCAGGAGCAAGCTGCGCACCTGCTCGATCGGGTCACGCTCGTCGCGCATCTTCTGCACCTCCTCGCGGGTGCGGTATTTCGCCGGATCCGACATGGAGTGGCCACGATAGCGATAGGTCTTGATCTCCAGAATGTAGGGGCCCTTGCCCGAGCGACAGTGCGCCACCGCCGTCTCGCCCGCGGCCTTCACCGCCAACACATCCATGCCGTCGACCGCCTCACCGGGGATGCCGAAGGCCTTGCCGCGCTCATAGATCTCCGCCGAGGAGGTCGAGCGCTGCTGCGAAGTGCCCATGGCATATTGGTTGTTCTCGATCACGAAGACGCAGGGAAGCTTCCAGAGGGCTGCCATGTTGAAAGCCTCATAGACCTGCCCCTGGTTCGCGGCCCCGTCCCCGAAATAGGTGAAGGTGACGCGACCGTTCTCCAGATATTTGTCGGCAAAGGCGAGCCCCGCGCCCAGCGGCACCTGCGCTGCCACGATGCCGTGGCCGCCGTAGAAATGCTTCTCTTTGGAGAACATGTGCATCGAGCCGCCCTTGCCCTTGGAATAGCCGCCCTCGCGCCCGGTCAGTTCCGCCATCACGCCGTTGGGGTCCATGCCGCAGGCCAGCATATGGCCATGATCGCGATAGGACGTGACACGCTTGTCGCCCTCTTCCGCCGCCGCTTCCAGCCCGACCACAACCGCTTCCTGCCCGATGTAGAGGTGGCAGAACCCTCCGATCAATCCCATCCCGTAAAGCTGGCCCGCTTTTTCCTCGAACCGCCGGATCAGGAGCATGTCCTTGTAATAGGCTTTCAATTCCTCCGCCGACACATTGGGTTTTTTGGCTGTTTTTCGGGTGGCCATAGGGCTGTCCTCTCTTGTCGCGCCCCTGCAGCGGGCAGATAGTTTAGCATTAAACTATCAATTAAAGGATTCGTGAAGCTAAAGCGAGTGCCAACTTGACGCGGCGTCCTGCAGCTTGAAAATCCAAAGCGCCGCCTTGCGTTTCAGCGGATGACGATCTCGTCCATCCGGATCATGCCGAGCACCAGCCGCGCCTGTTCGTCCAGCAGATCGAGGTCGAGATAGTCGTCGGACAACCGCCGTGTCAGGTTCTCCATCCGCGCCACGTCCGACCGGACCAGTTCCAGCTGGCTGCGCAGAGAAGCGGCCTCCGCGGTTATTTCCGCGCGCTTGAAAATTCCGAAGTCACCTTGAACGGCGGCGAAGGCGAAGTAGGCCGAGAGGCCCAGGGCGAGGGTGAAAAATACAAATCCGCTCACCGCGGGACGTGTGCTGCGCAACATGGTAACTCTGCCTTATGCTCGCCTCTTGATGGGCGTGCGAACACTATTGCACAGGCGATTGTTCCTGTGAATCCCCAAAATCGCAGAGAAATCAGAGATAAGGCCGAGTTTTCAAGGGGCTCAACGCTCCAGTGCGGCAACACCCGGCAGCACCTTGCCTTCCATCCATTCGAGGAAAGCCCCGCCCGCGGTCGAGATATAGGTGAAGCTCTCGGCCGCCCCGGCCTGGTTGAGAGCCGCGACGGTGTCGCCGCCGCCTGCCACCGAAATCAGCGCGCCTGCTTTGGTCAACCTGGCCGCTTCCGCCGCTGCCGCATTGGTCGCCTGATCGAAGGGGCTGATCTCGAAGGCGCCGAGCGGCCCGTTCCAGATCAGAGTTTTCAACGTGCCGAGAGCATCCACAACGGCCTTCACGCTTTCCGGCCCGGCATCGAGCACCATCTGGTCCGCTTCCAGCACCGTGTCCGGCCCCAGTACTATCACCTCGTGAGGTGCGCCCGCCATGAAGGCGCGGGCCACGAGACCATCCACTGGCAAGAGCAGGCGGCAACCGGCCTTTTCAGCCTGTGCCATGATGGCTCTGGCAGTATCGATGTGGTCAGCTTCCTGCAGAGAGGCGCCGAGCTTTGCCCCTTGTGCGGCAAGAAAGGTGTTTGCCATGCCGCCGCCGATCACCAGCAGGTCGAGGCGGTTTACGAGGTTTTCCAGAAGCGCGATCTTGGTCGATACCTTGGCCCCGCCGACGACGGCCCCGACGGGGCGCTTCGGTGTCGACAAGGCAGCTTCCAGCGCGGCGAGCTCCTCCTGCATCAACCGGCCTGCGCAGGATGGCAGCAGATGCGCCACGCCTTCGGTGGACGCATGCGCGCGGTGCGCTGCGGAAAAGGCATCGTTGCAATAGACATCGCCAAGGGTTGCGAGGAACTGCGCCATGCCTGGGTCATTGGCTTCCTCGCCGGGCGAAAACCGCGTGTTCTCCACCAATACCACGGTGCCTGCGGGCATCGCCTTCAAACCCGCACCATCGGGCCGCTCGACAAAGGTCACAGGCTGGCCCAGGGCCTTTTCCAGCGCGGGCAGGGTCACGCGCAATGACATCTCCGGCACCACCTTGCCCTTGGGCCGGCCGAAATGTGCCAGCAACACCGGCAGACCGCCCTTGGCCAGAATATCGCGGATCGTCGGTATGATCCGGTCGATGCGCGTGGTGTCGGTAACGTGGCCGGCCTCGACCGGCACGTTGATGTCCACCCGCACCAGCACCCGCTTGCCTGCAAGTTCCATGTCGTCCAGCGTCTTCCAGCTCATCTGCGCATCCTTTGCTTGCCGTTCGCCCGTGTTTTGCGCTTATCCGGGCTCAGGTCAATGGACCTGCTTGCAATCCCCGCCACAGGCCTTAGGAAATGGGCAAAACATTTCAAAGGAGCGCCGAAGATGGCCGAGATCAAAGACCCCGAAAACACCATCCTGATGGAACTCAAGGGTGGCACCGTCACCATTCAGCTGTTGCCCGACATCGCACCAAAGCATGTGGAACGCATGAAGGAGCTCGCGCGCGCCGGTCACTATGACAACGTGGCCTTTCACCGCGTGATCGACGGTTTCATGGCCCAGACCGGCGATGTGCAGCACGGCGACATGGAAGATGGCTTCAACATTCGCATGGCGGGCACGGGCGGCTCCGATCTGCCCAATGTGCCGGCTGAATTCTCCAAGATCCCGCATGCGCGTGGTTCCATCGGTGCCGCCCGATCGCAGAACCCCAACAGTGCCAACAGCCAGTTCTTCATCAACTTCAAGGACAATGATTTCCTGAACGGTCAGTATACCGTCTATGGGCAGGTCATTGGCGGCATGGAGCATGTGGACGCGATCACCCGTGGCGAGCCGCCGGCGGAGCCGGACCGGATGATTTCCGTCAAGGTGGCCGCAGATGTATAAGGCCTTCGGACTCTCTGCGCTGTTGCTGTCAGGCCCGGCCTATGCCACCGGCATCGAGATCACCGTTGCCGGTGAGGCGAATGGAACCATCACCATCGACCTGCTCGAAGACGTGGCCCCCGGCCACGTCGCGCGGATCACCGATCTGGCGGCGGCCGGGGCCTATGACGGCGTGGTGTTCCACCGCGTCATCGACGGCTTCATGGCGCAGACGGGCGATGTGGAATTCGGCAAGATGGGCGAGGACATGCGCCGCGCCGGCATGGGTGGATCGGACCAGCCCGATCTCGACGCGGAATTCTCGGACGTGCCATTCGACCGCGGCGTCGTCGGCATGGCCCGTTCGCAGAGCCCGAACAGCGCGAACAGCCAGTTCTTCATCATGTTCAATGAAGGTTACTTCCTGAACGGTCAATATACTGTTGTCGGGCGCGTAACCGACGGGCTCGATGTGCTCGACGCCATCAAGCGCGGCACCGGACCAAACGGCGCTGTGATCGGCGCGCCGGATCTTATGGAAACGGTGACCGTCACCGAGTAGACCGACAAGACGGTCATGAAGATCGAAGGGCGCGTTCCGTAAGGGCGCGCCCTTTTTGTCTGTCCGGCTGCAGGTCCTGCTCGTTTTCGGGCACAGACGCGCGAAAACCGCATCCCGGTCTGTTCGGGTGCAGACGAAGCTTGCCGTGCATCCATCTCGCCCTAAGCTGGATTCCATGAAATGGATCACACTCATTTGCGTCTTGACGCTCGTTTCAGCGAACGAGGTGCGGGCCGAGCGCGAAGCTGGGCTCGAACTGGTACTGCTTGCCGATGCCTCGGGCTCGATTGATGCCGAAGAACTTGCGTTTCAGCGACAGGGCTATGCGCTGGCGATGACCGATCCCGAAGTGATCAAGGTGATTCAGAACTCGATTTTCGGAAGTGTCGCTGTCACCTACGTCGAATGGGCCAGCAATACCGCCGTTGTCGTCGATTGGAGCATCATCGACGGGCCCGAAGCGGCGCAGGCCTTTGCCGACGCACTGATCGGGCCGCCCCGGCAAGCTTATGGCAGCAACGCCATCGGCGCGGCCTTGCTCGATGGCAAGCGTCTGATCGAGCAGAACGATATAAGGGCGCCGCGCGCGGTGATCGATTTTTCCGGTGACAGCATCCGAAACTCTTCGGGCCCCGGGATCGAAGAGGCAAGGGCCGAGGTGCTCGCAGCAGGCATCGTGATCAATGCGCTGCCGATCCTGCGGCCGGAGGATGGACGCAGGGCAGGGGCCAATCTCGAGGAGGAATATGCCAATCGCATCATCGGCGGGCCCGGGTCCTTCATGGTCACCGCGGAAAGCCGGGGCAGCTTCGCCGAAACCGTTCGGCGCAAACTTATTCTCGAAATCTCAGGCACGACGCCCGAAACCCGAATTGCCCGTATCGAAACTGCAAGGCCGTAACAGAAAACGCCGCTCCTTCAGGAACGGCGCTTTTGTATCCATACAAGCGTGGATCAGGAGGCGGGGTTCGGTTTCGCCGCCGGCGTGGATTTGGCCGTCGGGTTCAGCGGGTCGTCCTGACGCTGTACCGAGCCTTCGAAATGCGCACCGGATTCGATCGCGATCGTCTTGTGGATGATGTCGCCTTCGACCCGCGCGGTAGATGTCAGACGCACCTTGAGACCGCGCACGCGGCCTACGATCCGACCGTTGATCACTACGTCATCGGCGACCACTTCGCCCTTGATGGTGGCGCTCTCGCCAATGGTCAGAAGGTGGGCCCGGATGTCGCCTTCGACCGTACCTTCGACCTGAATGTCGCCAGTGGTCTTCATGTTGCCCGTCACATGCAGATCCGAGGAGAGCACGGAAGCGGGCGGCTTCGGCTTTGGTGCGGTGGCCTTGTAGTCGCTGGCCGAAGGGCTTGCAGGCGAGGAAGTCGCCGCGGGGGTCGCTTCCGGCTGTTTGGGTCCGGGTTCGTTGATTTTGCTCTTAGAAAACATCTTTCGCAGCCTTGATATAGATCATTGGGTTGACGGCCTTGCCACCGACCCGCACTTCATAGTGCAGATGCACGCCCGTCACCCGTCCAGATGCTCCCATATCACCAATGTGATCGCCGCGCGAGACCCTTTGCCCGACTTTGACGCGTAATTTGGACAAATGCGCATAGCGTGTTTCAATTCCGAACTCATGCCTGATCTTGATCAGCCTGCCGTAGCCCGATTGCCAGCCGGCATGGGTCACGACGCCATCCGCCGTCGCATGCAGCGGCGTACCGCTAGGGCCAGCGAAATCGACACCATTGTGCATGCGTCGCCCGCCGGTCTTCGGATCACGCCGGTAACCGTATTCGCTGGTGAACCGGTAGGAGCGTTTCACGGGCATGGCGAAAGGCGCTTTTTCGGCGGCGATCCGGTATAGGTTCAGCGTATCGAGTTCCCCGAGGATACGGTTCGCGCGTTCGACATCAGGCGAGATCGGCTCGCCCCGTGTCGAGAAGGAAAGCGGTGTCAGCGGCCCGCCCTGACCCGAATAGCCGCGCCGCACCTGGTCGAGAATACGCTGCGTGGGCAATCCGGCGGAACGGAACATCTTGTCGAGCGGCGCAACGGAGACGGTCATGGCCTCTTCGAGCTGGCGGAAGATCTGGTCGTTGTTCTCCTTCATCAGCGCGATTTCGTGCACCAGTTCATCGGCGTGCAGCAGCGCTTCTTCCGCGTCCGAAGCGATCTTGTCACGCTCTTCGGCTGTCCGGGCGAGGGCGTCGGCAAGGAAGGCCACAGGCGCATCTTTATCCTTCGATGCAAGCATCACCGTCGCCTGATCCGCGCCCTCCTGGCCTTGCAAGGCCGCAAGCATTTCCCGCGCTTCCTCGCGCTCGCGCATCGTGTCGCGCAATGTGCTCTGGATCACCTCGATACCGGTTTCCAATTCATGCCGGCGTGTCTCGGAGGTCAGGATTTCGTACTGCATCGCCGAGATCTGATCGAGTGCCGCGTTGAAGCGATCCTGTGCCGCAAGGGCCTCGGCGGTGCGGCGGTCACGCTCGGCGGAAAGATCGTTCAGCCGGGCCTGATAAGTGACCTGGTCTCGTTTTGCCTGCTCGCGAAAATTGCCGGCGCCAATGCTGTCCATCAGGATGATGGCGGTGGCGATGATCGTCCAGCCAACGAGCAGTGACGCGCCCGTGAACGCGATCAGCTGTGTTTCCGGTCGCAGCCGTATGAACCTTGTATCGGAGTCGGATTTCAGGAAGACCCGCCGTTCGGGAAAATGTTTCTCCAGAAAAGCATGTGTTCTGATCGCCAGACGTGTCCGCACAGGTTGTTCCCCACTCCCGTTTCGCGTCAAGTCGTCCGCCTGCGGCACAGACTTGCGTCTTGGTGATTAATGAGCGGGCACTCACCGGGCAAGCCTGTTTGGACAATTCGATCTTTTGCGGGTCATTTGACGTCAAAATGGGCGAAATACCGCCGGTCCGAGTGTCGAAATCAGGCGGTTTCGGACAGAGGCCAGTAAAAATCCGGCGGTATTCCGGCCTCGGCCCGTTTCTCGACGTTGAAGGGCGGTTTCAAGGGGCCGTGAAAATACCGCCGCACCAGCGCATGAAACTGCTCCTTGGGATCGAACTCATGGCGGCCGCAGAGAAAGTGAAACCACTTGGATCCATAGGCGACGTGGGCGACTTCCTCGGCATAGATCGTCTCGAGGGCCGCAACGGCACCATCCTCGCCAGCCTTGCGGAAGACGTCGATCATGCCGGGCGTCACATCCAGCCCCCGCGCCTCGAGCACCATCGGCACAACGGCGAGCCGACCCATCAGGTCCGTGCGGGTGTCTTCCGCCGCCCGCCACATGCCACTGTGGGCGGGCAATGCGCCGTAATGGCTGCCCAGCACTTCAAGGCAGTCGCACATCAGGTTGAAATGTTTTGATTCCTCGTCGGCCGCCTTTACCCAATCGTCGTAGAACCCGATGGGCATCTTGATGTCCGTGAAACGCGCGATGATGTCCCAGTGAAGGTCTACGGCGTTCAATTCTATATGCGCCACGGCGTGTAGCAGTGCTATGCGGCCTTCGGGACTGCCGGTCCGGCGGCGCGGCACGTCCCGCGGACTCAAAAGCGCCGGTCTTGCCGGACGTGCCGGGTGCGCAGGAGGGTCAGCGCGCCCGATCGCAGGCGTCTCGCCGGCCTCCCGTGCGGCTTGCCATTCTGCGGCGAAGCGGCGCGACAGAGCGGTCTTTTCCCGCCCGTCCGCAGTGCGCAGTACCGCCTCCGCCCTCTCCGCCAGCGGCATCACAGGCTGCGTACCGCGTCCAGCACCTCTTCGACGTGGCCCGGCACTTTCACCTTTTCCCAGACCCTTGCGATGGTCCCATCGGCAGCGATCAGGAAGGTCGAGCGCTCGATGCCCATGTAGGTCTTGCCGTACATGTTCTTTTCCTTCCAGACCCCGTAGTCCTCGCAGGTCGTGCCATTCTCGTCGGACAGAAGCGGGATTTGGAGATCGCGCTTGGCCGCGAATTTCTCGTGGCTGGCCAGACTGTCCTTGGAAATGCCGAAGACCCGGGCACCGGCCTGCTCGAAAGCCTCGCGGCTTTCGGAAAAGCCGATGCTCTCCTTGGTGCACCCCGGCGTGTCGTCACGCGGGTAAAAGAAAAGCACCACCGGCTCACCTTTCAGCGCGGACAGGCTGACATCGGTGCCGCCGGTGGCGGGCAGGGTGAAATCGGGGGCAGGTTTGGAAATTTCCGGCATGATACTCTCTTGGGTTTGCAGGTTCGACCTGCGATGTCATATTAGGGCAGGGCGCGCTTTAGGAAAGCCCTCGCGTCCCCGAATGCGCCGACCGTTCGCGTCTTTCAAACAGGTGCCCCGTCCCAGTGACCCGTGAACCCAACGCAGAACCGAAGACTGCCCGCAGCAAACAGCGTGGCCGCAAGACATTGTGGTCGCTCGGTTTCCTGTGCTTGATGGGCGGGGCTTTCGTCTTGGCCGCCATCTGGGCGCAGGGGCGCACGTTTGTCGCACCCGGCTGGATCAGGGACCGGTTCGAGGCGCGGCTTGATGCGCAGGCACCTGATCGAGACGTCGCTTTTGGCGACATCGTTGTGGTCTTGGATCAAGGCTGGCGTCCGCGGGCATCGATACGCGACGTCGTTGTCCGCACGCCCGACGGAATCGACATCATCTCGGTTTCAGACGTGCGGGCCGGAATCGACCTCTCGGGGCTTCTGGAGGGGCGCATCGCGTTTAGTTCGCTGGACCTCAGCGGCGTGTTCATGACCTTGCGGCGCGACGAGACCGGTGCCGTGGCACTGATTCCGGGTCTCGGCGCCGGTGGCGAAGGCCGGCGCGCGCGCAGCCTTGCCGATCTCATCGGGCAGATCGACGAGGTTTTGCTGCGACCCGGCCTCCAGCATCTGACACGCGCGAGCCTGCGTGCCTTGACGCTGCGCTACGAGGACCAGCTCAGCGGCCGCGCCTGGACCATCGACGGTGGCCGCATCCAACTGAGCCGCGCGGCAAACGATCTGGAGCTTTCCGTCGATCTCGCCCTGCTCGGCGGTGGCGCACAGGCCGCCACGCTGCAGGCGAATTATCGCGGGGAGATCGGTGCCCGTGCCTCAGAGTTCGGCGTCACCATCGCCGGGCTCGACGCCAGCGAAATCGCCACGGAAAGCGCCGCCTTTGCCTGGTTACAGGCCTTGCGCGCGCCGCTCTCGGGTGCCTTGCGCGGTGGAATCAACGATGATGGCACCTTCGCGCCGCTGAATGCGACGTTCCACATCGATAAAGGCGTCATCCAGCCGACGCCGGAAGCAGCGCCGATCCCCATTGACGGTGCGCGAAGCTACTTCACCTATTTCCCGGCCGAAGGGCTTTTGCGTTTCGACGACCTGTCGATCGAGACGCAATGGGGTCAGGGTCGGCTGGAGGGCGAGGCCGCGATTGCCCTTTCAGGTCGCCAGGTTGACAACCTTGTCGGGCAGTTTCGCCTCTCCACGCTGCAGATCAATCCGGCCAACCTCTATCCGGCGCTTGTTGCATTGCCGGATGCGGAGCTGGATTTCAAACTGGAACTGCAACCTTTTGCGCTCAAGCTGGGACGGCTGGAGATCATCGACCAGGGTCGGCGTCTGAACGCCAGCGGCACGCTCGGCGCGGATCGCAACGGCTGGTCGATCGCGGTCGATGCGGCGATGGACGGTCTTGATCCGGCGCGTCTTCTTGAGTTCTGGCCCGAGGCGGTGAAGGTCAAGTCGCGCGCCTGGATTGCGGCAAACGTCGCGGAGGCCGACCTGCGCGACATCAACGCGGCGGTGCGGATCGGCTCGGGCGGGCCGCCCGAGGTCTATCTCGGCTTCGATTATGAAAACGCGGATGTGCGGTTTCTCAAGGAAATGCCGCTGATTACCGGTGCGCGGGGCCATGCGAGCCTCTTCAGTGACCGTTTCGTCGTCGTCATCGATGACGGTGGGGTCGAGGCGGTGGAAGGTGGCGTCGTGACCCTGGACGGCACCTCCTTCATCATCCCGGATGTGAAGGCCAAGGAATCCACCCCCGGCGTGGTGCGCCTGATCGCATCGTCGTCGGCCACGGCGGCTCTCTCGATGCTGGATCAAAACCCCTTGCGGGTGATGCAGAAGGCCGCTTTGCCGGTCGATCTGGCGCAGGGAGCGATCGCCATCGCCGGCACGATCGCCTTGCCGCTCAAGAAGGGTGTGCAGACAGACCAGGTCGAGTTCAACGCCACGGGCACTCTGAGCGATGTGCGCACCGAGGTGCTGATCCGCGACAGGGTTCTGACTGCACCGAGGCTGGAGATCACCGCATCTGACAAGCTGGTGGAGATCGCGGGTCCGGGTGCGCTTGACGGGGTTGCCTTTGATGCAGGCTGGCGCCTGCCCCTGGGCCAGCCCCCGGAGGCAGCGCGCAGCAGCGTCACGGGGGATTTGGAGATCTCGCAGAAAGCACTGGATGCCTTCAACATCGTCCTGCCGCCGGGGTCGGTTCAGGGGGCTGCCATCGGTTCCTTCACTGTCGATCTGGTCAAGGGGCAGCCACCCAAGCTGGCGCTACGCTCCGATCTTCGGGGCGCAAGGGTGTCGCTGGCGCCGGTGGGTTGGTCGAAACCCGCAGACACAGGTGCCACCCTCGAAGTCGATGCGACGCTGGGTGATATCCCTTCGGTCAGCCGGCTTGTCCTCGACGCGCCGGGTCTGTCCGCGCAGGGCTCCGTGGGCTTGACTGCGGACAAGACACTCGACTTCGTGCGCATCGACCGGCTTCAGGTCGGAAACTGGCTCGATGCGCCGGTCGACCTGCTCGGTCAGGGCCGTGGTGCGCCGGTCGCCGTCGCCTTGCGCGGCGGCACGCTCGATTTGCGCAGGGCGCAGTTCGGCGGGGCGGGCGGCAGTGAAGCGGTGCCGATCTCGGTCGCGCTCGACCGTTTGCAGGTGACCGATGCCATTGCGATCACGGCCCTGCGCGGCAGCTTCGATACCGGCGGCGGATTTTCCGGCGAGTTCCAGGGCGCGGTCAACGGCACGGCCCCCGTCGTCGGACGGGTCAGGCCGCAAGGCGGGCGCAGCGCCATCGATTTGACGGCCAATGATGCGGGCGCTGTGGTGGAAGCGGCGGGCATCTTCCGACAGGCACGGGGCGGGCAGATGTCCCTGACGCTCAATCCCGTGGGCGAGGGTGGTGCCTTCGACGGCAAGCTGCGGATCACCGACACCAAGATCGTCGATGCGCCGTCGACCGCGGCCTTGCTCAATGCCATCAGCATCGTGGGGCTGGTGAACGAGTTGAATGGCGATGGCATCTTCTTTTCCGAAGTCGAGGCGGATTTTCGCCTGTCGCCTGCGCGCATCACCCTGCGTGAAGCCAGTGCCGTGGGCGCATCCATGGGTCTGTCGATGGACGGGGTCTTCGCCACCGACACCGGGCAGATCGCCATGCAGGGCGTGATCTCCCCGGTCTATCTGGTAAATGCCATCGGCAGCGTCTTCACCCGCAAGGGCGAAGGGCTTTTCGGGTTCAACTACACGCTCACCGGCCCTGCCAGTGCACCGAAGGTGTCGGTGAACCCACTCTCTGCACTTGCGCCGAGCGGCCTGCGCGACATCTTCCGCGGGCCGCGCCCGGATGTGCCCCTAGTAGAGGGCGAAATCAGGGCGCCGGAGCCTGTGCGTAAACCTCCTGTTGCGATCCGGGGGGAAGATCGCTAGGGGGCCGGCATGAAACTTTCCGACTTCGATTTCGAGCTGCCAGAAGAGCTGATCGCGACCCGCCCGGCGGTGCCGCGGTCCTCGGCGCGGCTGCTGGTTGCGGAAGGTGCGACAATCACCGACGGAATCGTCACGGACCTGGTCGACTGGCTGCGTCCGGGCGACCGGCTTGTCCTGAATGACACCAAGGTGATTCCCGCCCGGCTCATGGGGGTTCGTATCCGGCAGGGCGCGCAAGGTGAAAGTTCGGCGAAAATCGAAGTGACCCTGCTCGAGCCGCGGGCGGAGGGGACATGGTCGGCCCTGATCAAACCGCTCCGAAAGCTGAAACCGGGTGAAGAGGTCATCTTCAACCACGATCTGCGGGCCAGGCTTCTAGGCATCGAAGACGGGCAGGGGCATCTCGCATTCAATCTGGATGGAGACGATTTCGATGCGGCCCTCAACGCCGCAGGTGCGATGCCGCTGCCGCCCTACATCGCCGCCAAGAGGCCCGCGGACGCGCGCGACAACGAGGATTACCAGACCGTTTTCGCCCGCAATAAGGGCGCTGTCGCAGCCCCCACCGCCTCGTTGCATTTCGATCAAGCCCTGCTCGATGCGCTCGCCCGCCGCGGCGTGGCCTTCACCCATGTCACCCTGCATGTGGGGGCTGGAACCTTCCTGCCGGTGAAGGTCGAGGACGTGACGACCCACCGGATGCATGCAGAATGGGGCAAGGTCAGCGCCGAGGCGGCCGCTGAGATTGCCGCCACGAAAGCCGCAGGAGGGCGCGTGATCCCGGTCGGTACCACGGCCCTGCGCCTGATCGAATCCGCAGGGCGCACCGGGCACATTGACGCGTGGGAAGGCGACACCGACATCTTCATCTATCCGGGGTTCGAGTTTCGGATCGCCGACGGCCTGATGACCAATTTCCACCTGCCGAAATCGACCCTGATGATGCTTGTCTCGGCCCTGATGGGGCCCGAGGCGATCCGGGCCATCTACGCGCACGCGATCCGGAACCGATACCGCTTTTTCTCCTACGGCGACGCTTCGCTACTCCTCCCTGACCGGGGTGAAAGGCGCAAACCAACCAAATAGGTCGCAAGTCTCATTTCGATGTTACACGAGAGCGGTTAGAAGGTCTCTGCCGCCCCTCCCAACCGGCACTGGAGTCGTTTTCCCTTGTTACAAGTATTGACCAGCGCCTGGGCGCTTTTGCTCGGAATGGGCCTCTTGATGATCGGCAACGGGATGCAGGGCACGCTGCTCGGCATCCGCGGCGAGATCGAAGGCTTCTCGACGCTGGAGATGTCGATCGTCATGTCGGCCTATTTCGCGGGCTTTCTCGGCGGGTCGCAACTGGCGCCGGGACTGATCCGCCGCGTCGGCCACGTGCGCGTCTTTGCGGCACTGGCCTCGATGATCTCCGCCGTCATGATCATGTATCCAACGCTCACGGAAGTCTGGGCCTGGACGCTCGGCCGGGTGCTCATCGGGTTTTGTTTTTCCGCAGTCTACGTTACCGCCGAAAGCTGGCTCAACAATGCCGCCACCAATGAGAACCGCGGGCAGGCGCTCTCGCTCTACATGATCGTCCAGACCGCCGGCATCGTGCTCGCGCAGGCGCTGCTGCTGACGGCGGACCCTTCCGGCTACGTGCTCTTCGTGATCCCCTCCGTGCTCGTCTCCATCGCGGTGACGCCGATCCTGCTGTCGATCAGCCCGACGCCGGCCTTCGATACCACCAAGCCGATGAGCCTCAAGGCGCTGACCAAGGTGTCGCCGCTGGGCTGCGTCGGCATGTTTCTGCTCGGGGGCGTGTTCTCTGCGCAGTTCGGCATGGCTGCGGTCTACGGGGCCAAAGCCGGTCTTTCGGTCGCCCAGATTTCCACTTTCGTGGCGACCTTCTTCGTGGGGTCGATCATTACCCAATACCCCATCGGCTGGATTTCGGATCGCATGGATCGCCGCTTTCTCATCCTCATCGTTTCGGCCATCGGTGCGATAGGCTCATTCATCGGTATGGTCTTCGGCGCGAATTTCACCCTTCTGCTGGTTTCGGCTTTCATCGTGGGCGGCATGTCGAACCCGCTCTATTCGCTGCTCATTGCCCATACCAACGATTTTCTCGACCGTTCGGACATGGCCTCGGCCTCGGGGGGCCTTCTCTTCATAAACGGGCTTGGCGCGATCACAGGGCCGATCATCACCGGCTACATGATGGATACGGTGGGCCCCGGCGGCTTCTATCTCTTCACCGGTGTGCTCTTTCTGGCGCTGGTGGCCTATGCCGCCTACCGGTCAACGCGGCGCAAGGCGCGGACCAAGGAAGAGACGGGGGCGTATGTTGCCGTGGCACCCTCCTATACATCAGTTGCACTGGAATATGCGCAGGAACATGCCAAGGACGCGGCACAGGATGATGCAAAGGGGGCGAAGGGATGAGGTTTATGTCACGCTGTCGCAATAAGTGTGTAGCGATATCTTGTATCAAAGTGTTACGATTCCATATTGTTTTCACGAGTTGTTGGAGAGTTTTGACATGATCGGTCCCGAAGACGTTCTGAATTTCTGGCTCGACGAAGTTGGCCCTGAAAGATGGTATGAGGCCTCTGATGCACTGGATGCGCGCGTGCGCGACGGGTTCGAAGAGGCTTGGCAGGGGGCCCGCGACGGACGCTATTCGCTCTGGCTGACCTACCCTTCGGGAGCGCTTGCTTACATCATCCTGACCGACCAGTTGTCGCGCAACATGTTCCGTGGCACCGACAAGGCCTTCGCCAGCGACCGCATCGCACTTGCCGCGGCAAAGTCTGCCATCGACAAGGGCTGGGATCTTCGGATCGACGAGCCTGCCCGGCAGTTCTTCTACCTGCCCCTGATGCACTCCGAGAACCTTTGCGATCAGGACCGCTGCGTGCGGCTGTTGAAGTCCCGTATGCCCGAACACGGGGCTGACAACCTCCTGCACGCCCGCGCTCATCGCGAGGTGATCCGCGAATTCGGGCGCTTCCCGACGCGCAACGCAGCCTTGATGCGCCCGGACACCAAGCACGAAGCACGCTACGCCGAACGGGGCGGGTACGCGGAGATTCTGACGCGCCTGCGCGCGCCTGCTGCCGCCTGAAAGGCGGAAGGAAAGCCCGCTTCAGACAAAGGGGCGCGCAATTGTCGCGCTCCTATCCCTGTTGCCGTCATGACCGATATAGTTTAGCGGTAAACTATATTTTGGGCTTTCTTGAAGCGAGGACATCTCATGGCGGCGAAATCCTTTGATCTGGTAGTGATCGGAGCCGGCCCCGGCGGCTATGTCGCGGCAATTCGCGGCGCGCAACTGGGTATGTCCGTGGCCATCGTCGAGCGTGAGCATCTGGGCGGTATCTGCCTCAACTGGGGCTGCATCCCGACCAAGGCGATGCTGCGCTCCTCCGAGGTCTTCCACCTGATGCACCGTGCCAAAGAGTTCGGGCTCAAGGCTGACAACGTATCTTACGATCTCGATGAAGTGGTGAAACGGTCTCGCAAGGTCGCGGGGCAGCTGTCGGGCGGCATCGGCCATCTGATGAAGAAGAACAAGGTCACCGTATTCATGGGCGAAGCGACGATCCCCGCCAAAGGCAAGGTGACGGTCAAGACTGACAAGGGCACCGAGGAACTGACCGGGAAAAACATAATTCTCGCGACGGGAGCGCGCGCGCGGACCCTGCCGGGACTGGAGGCGGATGGCGATCTGGTCTGGACCTACAAGCACGCGTTGCAGCCCAAGCACATGCCCAAGAAACTGCTGGTCATCGGCTCAGGCGCCATCGGCATCGAATTCGCGAGCTTCTACAATACGCTGGGCGCCGACACGACCGTGGTGGAGGTGATGGACCGGGTGTTGCCGGTGGAGGATGCGGAAATCTCCGCCTTCGCCAAGAAGGCCTTCGAAAAGCAGGGCATGAAGATCATGCAGAAAGCCATGGTCAAGCAGCTCGATCGCGGCAAGGGCAAGGTCACCGCACATATCGAAGTGGGCGGCAAGGTCGAGAAACATGAATTCGATACGGTGATTTCGGCCGTGGGTATCGTCGGTAACGTGGAGAACCTCGGGCTCGAGGCGCTTGGCGTCAAGATCGACAGGACACATGTGGTCACGGATGAATTCTGCCGCACCGGGGTCGACGGGCTTTACGCCATAGGCGACGTGGCGGGTGCGCCCTGGCTCGCACACAAGGCCAGCCACGAAGGCGTGATGGTCGCCGACCTGATCGCCGGCAAACACGCGCATCCGGTGAAACCAGAATCCATCGCCGGCTGCACCTACTGCCACCCGCAGGTGGCCTCGGTTGGCTATACCGAGGCCAAGGCCAAGGAACTGGGCTATCAGATCAAGGTCGGCCGCTTCCCCTTCATCGGCAACGGCAAGGCGATCGCGCTGGGCGAGCCCGAGGGCATGATCAAGACGATCTTCGACGCGAAAACCGGCGAATTGCTGGGCGCGCATATGGTCGGTGCGGAAGTGACCGAGCTGATCCAGGGCTATGTTGTGGGCCGGGCCCTTGAGACCACCGAGGAAGACCTGATGAACACCGTCTTCCCGCATCCGACACTGAGCGAGATGATGCACGAATCCGTGCTGGATGCCTACGGGCGCGTCATCCACATGTGATCAGCCATAGGCGATCATGCGACCGCAGACGAGGGCGCTGATCCAGAGAAAAAGGGACGCTGCGGCAGCGCGCCGCTGCGTTCTTTCTGTTTTTAGGTTCGAGAAATGCACCAGCGCGTTCAGGCTTGCCAGCAGGACCAAACTGATCTTGGCAAGGAACCAGGGACTTTGGACATATTCTGTGGCCTGCGCCGAAAAGAGCAGCACCCCGCAGACCACCGCAAGGCAGAAACCGCTCAGGGCATAGCCGCGCAAGCCGCCCAATGCACCGAGCGTGCCACGGCGAAGGATCGCCACATCCATCGGTACGACGCTGCCGATGAGAAGGGCCAGTCCGAGGATATGGCCCGCGTTCACCAGCGGATAGACCCAGACCGACCGCCGCAGGGCGGCTGCGAAGTTCGTGGCCTCCAGGCTCGCGGCCAGTTCGATCACAGGCGCTCGGGGTAGAGTTCGTAAGTCGTCCCGGCGATCACAATCGCCTCGGCCTTGACCAGCAGGTCTTTCTCATCCGCCGCGCGCTTGCCGATGATGGTGACATCAGTGCCCGGAGTCATCATCTCGTCTGTAAGCCCCGCGCGTTCGTTGCGCCAGGGTTGCCCCACTTCGGCCTGCCAGATCTCGCCGTCGGCATCGACGGTCAATACCCCGTGTGGATTGCCCAATCGCGCCTCGGTGATCACGCCGCGCAATTCGAACTTGCCCTCGCTTGTCCATCGCCAACCGTGGTGTGCAAGGGCTGGCAGCCCGGCACTTGCCAGAGCGGTCGTCAGAAACATCCGTCTTGTGAGTGTCATTCTCGCCTCCATAGCATTTGATTTAAAAGATAGGGCGTCTTTCGAAATGTCCTGTTGAAAATTGCGTGACATCGCCGCCGCGACGGGCGTGATTGCGCCTGCCCTTCGTCTCTGCGAGAAAGCGGCAAAAGGGGGCGGCCCATGCAGACGACATCCTGGGGACTGGTGCTGACCCTTTGGGGCGCAGGCCTCGGAGGTGCTGCCCAATACGGCAAGTTCAGTGTCATTTTCGATCAATTGCCGCTGGTCTATCCGGAAGCAGGTGCGGCCCTGGGGTTTGTTGTCTCCATCGTCGGGCTGGTCGGGATATTCTTCGGGATCGTGGCGGGGTTGCTGGTGGCGCGCATCCGCTATCGCCGGGCGCTGCTCTGGGCGCTCTGGGCAGGGGCCGCGATCTCCCTCTTTCAGGCGCTTCTGCCGCCGCTTCCCCTGATGCTGCTGAGCCGCACGGTCGAAGGCTTTTCGCACCTGGCCATCGTGGTCGCAGCACCGACGCTGATCGCGCAGCTTTGCGCCCCGAAGGACCGTGGGCTTGCCCTGACGCTCTGGGGCACCTTCTTCGGGGTGGCTTTCGCGGTACTCGCCTGGGCGGGTTTGCCGCTGGTGGCTGGTTTCGGCCTGCCTGCGCTCTTCGTGGCGCATGGGCTCTACATGGCGGGTTTTGCGCTATTGCTCGGCGCCCGTCTGAACCGGCTTTCCGGGGAAACGCCAACAAGGTCGTTTTCCTTCCGCCAGTTGCTGCGCGATCACGCCACGATCTACCGCTCGCCGCGCATTGCCGCACCGGCGGTGGGCTGGCTCTTCTACACCTTCTGCTTCGTCTCGATCCTGACCGTGCTGCCGCCCTATATCGCGCCGGAGGTCCGCGCGCTGGTGATGGGGGCGATGCCGCTGACCAGCATCCTTTCGTCCATGACCCTCGGCGTGCTTCTCTTGCGAAAGACTTCCGCCATCAGCGTGGTCATCCTCGGCTTTGGCCTTTCCGCGCTCGTGATGCTCTGGCTCTGGGTCAGCCCGGGGGAGGCGTTGGCTTGTCTCGCACTCGCAGGGACCATGGGTCTCATTCAGGGCGCGAGTTTCGCCGCCGTGCCGCAACTCAACGAGGATCCGCAGCAGCAGGCGCAGGCCAATGGCGCCATGGCGCAAACCGGAAACATCGGCAACACGCTGGGCACGCCGGTCATGGCAGCAGCGACCGGCAGTCTCGGCTATGCCGGTCTGCCGATCCTCGCCGGCGGTGCCTTCCTGCTCGGGGGCGGGTTGCATTTGCTGTTGGCACGGCGTCGGAATCATGGATAATGTTCACTTAACGTTCTCAATTATTCATTGGCCAACCTGCGTAAAGCGCCTATGTGAGAGGATGTCCCAGGGGGTGCCGGATGGCTGAGCTCAAATACATCGAGGTGCGCGGCGCGCGCGAACACAACCTCAAGAACATCGATGTGGATATCCCGCGCGACCAACTGGTTGTGATCACGGGGCTTTCCGGATCGGGCAAATCCTCGCTCGCCTTCGATACGATCTACGCTGAAGGGCAGCGCCGCTACGTGGAATCGCTCTCCGCCTATGCGCGGCAATTCCTCGACATGATGCAGAAACCCGATGTCGACCATATTTCCGGCCTGAGCCCGGCGATCTCCATCGAACAGAAGACCACCTCAAAGAACCCACGTTCCACCGTCGGCACGGTCACCGAGATCTACGACTACATGCGGCTCCTCTTCGCCCGCGTCGGCACGCCCTATTCACCCGCCACCGGCAAGCCGATCGAGGCGCAGCAGGTGCAGGACATGGTCGACCGGGTGATGGCGATGGAGGAGGGGACACGCGCCTACCTGCTGGCCCCGATCATCCGCGACCGCAAGGGCGAGTATCGGAAGGAATTTCTGGAACTGCGCAAGCAGGGCTTTCAGCGCGTCAAGGTGGACGGGCAATTCTACGAGTTGGATGAGCCGCCGACACTCGACAAGAAATTCCGCCACGACATCGATGTGGTCGTTGACCGGATCGTTGTGCGGGAGGGGCTGGAGACCCGCCTCGCCGACAGTCTGCGCACCGCCCTCGATCTCGCCGATGGTATCGCGATCCTCGAAACAGCACCCAGTGAGGGCGAGCCGGAACGCACCACGTTTTCCGAGAAGTTCGCCTGTCCGGTCAGTGGCTTCACCATTCCGGAGATCGAGCCTCGGCTTTTCTCCTTCAACGCGCCCTTTGGGGCCTGCCCGGAGTGTGACGGTCTGGGGGTGGAGCTTTTCTTCGACGAACGCCTCGTGGTGCCGGATCAGGATCTGAAGATCTATGACGGCGCGCTGGCGCCCTGGCGCAAGGGCAAGTCGCCCTACTTCCTGCAAACCATTGAAGCCATCGCGAAACACTACGGGTTCAAGCAATCGGCGAAATGGAAAGACCTGCCCGAGAATGTGCAGAAGGTGTTCCTCTACGGCTCCGGCGAGGAGGAAATCCAGTTCCGTTATGACGAAGGTGGGCGGGTCTATCAGGTGACGCGCGTCTTCGAAGGGGTGATCCCCAATATGGAGCGCCGCTACCGCGAGACCGACAGCAGCTGGATCCGCGAGGAGTTCGAGCGCTATCAGAACAACCGCCCCTGCGGCACCTGCGGCGGTCACAGGCTGCGTCCCGAGGCGCTGGCGGTGAAGATCGCCGGTCTCCACGCCGGCGAAGTCGTGCAGATGTCGATCAAGGAAGCCTTCGACTGGTGCCAGACGGTGCCGGAAGCGCTCAGCGTGCAGAAAAACGAGATTGCCCGGGCGATCCTGAAGGAAATCCGCGAAAGGCTGGGGTTCCTGAACAACGTCGGCCTCGAGTATCTGACGCTCAGCCGCAACGCAGGCACGCTCTCGGGCGGCGAAAGCCAGCGGATCCGGCTGGCGAGCCAGATCGGCTCGGGTCTCACGGGCGTGCTCTACGTGCTCGACGAGCCTTCGATAGGACTGCACCAGCGCGACAATGACCGCCTGCTGCTGACGCTGAAGAACCTGCGCGATCAGGGCAATACGGTCATCGTGGTGGAGCATGACGAAGAAGCGATCCGCGAGGCGGATTATGTCTTCGACCTTGGCCCCGGCGCGGGAGTGCATGGCGGCGAAGTGGTCAGCCGCGGCACGCCTGCGCAGATCGCGGCCGACCCCGCCTCAATCACCGGGCAATACCTGACCGGGGCACGCGAGATTTCCGTACCTTCCACCCGCCGCAAGGGCAACAAGAAGAAGATCACCGTGGTCAAGGCCACCGGAAACAACCTGCGCGAGGTCACGGTGGACTATCCGCTGGGGCAGTTCGTCTGCGTGACCGGCGTGTCGGGAGGCGGCAAGTCCACCCTGACCATCGAGACGCTCTTCAAGACGGCGTCGATGCAGCTCAACGGGGCGCGCCAGACGCCCGCGCCCTGCGAGACGATCAAGGGGCTGGAGCATCTCGACAAGGTCATCGACATCGATCAGCGACCGATCGGCCGCACGCCTCGTTCGAACCCCGCGACCTACACCGGCGCATTCACGCCGATCCGCGACTGGTTTGCGGGGCTGCCCGAGGCCAAGGCGCGCGGCTACAAGCCCGGGCGCTTCAGCTTCAACGTCAAGGGAGGCCGCTGCGAGGCCTGTCAGGGCGATGGCGTCATCAAGATCGAGATGCATTTCCTGCCCGATGTCTACGTGGAATGTGAGACCTGCAAGGGCAAGCGCTACAACCGAGAAACGCTGGAAATAAAGTTCAAGGGCAAGAGCATAGCAGACGTACTTGACATGACGGTCGAGGATGCGCAGGGCTTTTTTCAGGCGGTGCCGTCGATCCGCGAGAAGATGGATGCGCTGATGCGCGTGGGCCTTGGTTACATCAAGGTGGGGCAGCAGGCTACGACGCTCTCGGGTGGCGAGGCACAGCGGGTGAAGCTCTCCAAGGAGCTCAGCAAGCGCGCGACCGGGCGGACGCTGTACATCCTTGACGAGCCGACAACGGGGCTGCATTTCGAGGACGTGCGCAAACTGCTCGAAGTACTGCATGAGCTGGTCGATCAGGGCAACTCGGTGATCGTGATCGAACACAATCTCGACGTGGTCAAGACCGCGGACCACATCATCGACATCGGTCCTGAAGGTGGTGACGGCGGCGGGCAGATCATTGCCACCGGCACGCCCGAGGAAGTGGCGGAAGTTATCGAGAGCTATACCGGGAAATATCTCAAACCAATGCTGGACGCGCGCGGCAAGGTCGCGGCGGAATAGCGCAGGCCAGTCGTGTCAGTTCAGTATGGCCGCCACGGCACCGATCAGGTCCAGCACTTCGCGGGTTTCCCTGTCAACGCGGAAGACATACCCGCCCGTCGAATAATAGGTGCCCCTCGGGTCCAGGTTATATCGCCGCGGGTTCTCGATCAGAATGTAGTCACGGTAAATAATGTCCCCGCGTGCGTAGGGAGCGTAATTGCCATTCTTGACCTGACCGGGCGGCACGCAGGGCACCGCTTTCTTGGCTAGGCCGGGCGGGCATCCTTTCGGCGCTGCATCCGCAGGTGCGACGTGAGCTGCGAAAAGAGCAATGAATATGGCGATGATCCGTGACATGATGGCTCCTGCGTTGCGTGCTGTATAACCGTTACGATGCGACGATGTTCCGGGCATATCGTCGGGCGGCAGGTTTTTGCTCATCTGCATTGGTCAGCGTGAGGTCAAGCAACCGCGCGAAACCGGCGGAGGACAGGCTGTCGAAAGCGCCGCAGTGGTCTTCGATCTCCTCCGCACGGTGTCGGCCCAGCACCGGATCCGCGAAAAGGTGAAATTTCTGCGAAATCTCGGCGTCCGACAGAGGCATGTCCCTATCGCCGCGCGGGGTGCGGGGTGCTGATGTATGACGCTGCCCGTCCTTTAGAACAAGTGTCACTTCCGCCCATCTCTTGCCCTGACTGATCGCAGTAAAATGATCATCGTCAATGAGTTGTGTTGCTGTGCTGATGCGCAGGACATCGGGATCGCGCAGGGTTTCCTCGGCCAGTTCGGGGACGCCGACCTGACCGCGCACGATCATCGCAGCCACGGGAAAGGCAATGGAATAGGCGAATTCGTCCGGGGTCGCGGGCCTGTATCCGGCCAGACGCGTGGCGTTGTGGAAGGTCCGGATCTCGACACCGGCGATCTGGCTGTGGTGGAGCGCGTGCGCCTGCATCAGATCGGCGGCAGCATCCATGGACGGGTGCGCCCAGCGGCAGCAAGGGTAGGGCTTGTAGTGAGTATCCTCAACCAGACGCCACTTGTCGCCCAGATCCTCCCAGAATGCAGGTGCGGCCTCGCAGGTCAGCGCGGGCGCGCCGGTGAAACCGGCCTTCGCCAGAAAGGCGGCAGTCAGTCCGGAAGGCGCGCCCCATCCGACGCCATCGCGCAGCATCGTGGGATGATCGATGCAGCGCATCATCTGGCTGCGCGGCCCATGGTATTCGCCGATCCCGGCTGCGTGGCGGATTTCTTCGCCAGTGCACTCAAGGCCCCGTGCGACGGCCGTGGCAACCCCGACGGCAGTCCAGGCGCCGGAGGTATGATAATCGGCGCAAGTAGCGTGTTGCACGAGACCTGCGCGATAGCTCACCTCATAGGCGATAGCCAGAAGTGTCATGAAATCAGCGCCATCCAGCCCCTTCTTCATGTCCGCCAATGCGAGCAGCGAGGGAAAGACGGCGGAGCCTGCGTGCCCTTTGCAGGGCGATGAGCCGTCATGCGCATCCACGCTGTCGATGGTGAAGGCCCCTGCCATGGCGGCACCGACGGGGCTGACCGGGGTGCCGTCCATCAGGATGCGCGCCGCCCCTTGCGTGCCAGCGCCGTAGAGGGCGATGGCGGTGCGGCGGGCAATATCCGCCATCTGCGTCGTGGAGGCCACGGCAGCAACGCCCATCGTGTCGAGAAAGGACCGCCGCAGTACGGCACGCGCCGCTTCGGGGATATCGGCGTAACCGAGCGTGGCGGCAAAGTCGTGAAAGGCGCGGGTCATGAGGAACTCCGGATGGCTACGGAGAGGCTAACCCGCGCCCGCGGGAATGATCGTCTGTTTGCGACCTAGGTCTTCCGGCTTCGCGCCTCGAATCGCGGCAGCATCGCTGAGAAGTCCTTGCCGCGGCCATCTTCTTCTTCGACGAAATGGCGATAAAGCGCCATGGCGAGCGCGCCCATCGGCGTGTCCGCGTCGACGGCCTCGGCGGCCTGCTGCGACAGCCCGAGGTCTTTCAGCATCAGTTCGGCGGCGAACCCGGGCTTGTAGCCATTGTCGGCGGGGCTTTTCGGCCCGACACCGGGGGCCGGACAGTAAGTGTTCATCGACCAGCTGGACCCCGAGGAGGTGCTGACCACATCGAACATCTTCTGCCGGTCGAGCCCGAGCTTGTCGGCCAGCGCGAAGGCCTCGCAAGTGGCGATCATCGTGGCCCCGAGGATCATGTTGTTGCAGATCTTCGCGGCCTGACCGGCGCCCGCTTCTCCGCAGTGCACCGCCTTCTGGCCCATGACCTCGAAGAGAGGCCTCGCCTTGGCAAAACCCGTCTCAGTACCGCCCGCCATGAAGGTCAGCGTGCCCGCAGACGCGCCGCCGATCCCGCCCGAAACCGGCGCATCCACGAAGAGCAGCCCTGCGGCTTCGGCCTTGTCGCTGACTGCGCGGGCGCTTTCCACATCCACGGTCGAGCAGTCGATCAGCAGCGCGCCAGGTTTCATCGCCGGGATCACCTCCTCCGCGACCCGGCGCAGGATCGCGCCATCCGGAAGCATGGTGATCACGACATCGGCGTCCGTGCTTACCGCGGCGGCCGAGGTGCCCGGCGCAACGCCCTCCGCCGTCGTCCCGGCTGTGTCGAAACCGCTCACCGAATAGCCCGCGCGCACGAGGTTGGCGGCCATCGGCGCGCCCATGTTGCCGAGGCCGATAAACCCGATCGTCTTGCCCTGCATTCCGTTCTCCTCCAGTTTCAGCGCGTTTTTCCCCAGCGGCATCAGCATCTTGCTGACCGCCACGGGGGGGACGTCCCGATCCGCGAATTGCCATGTCGGCCTGCGGTCCTTGTCGATGATCGCGGCCCTGATGCCTTCGAGGAAATCCCCGTGCTCCATGGCGCGGAAGGTGAAACGGTATTCCAGATCGAGCGCCTTTTCCAGCGTGATGGACGGCCCGCGCAAACGGTGCAGGACCTCCACCGTGCAGGCCATCGACAAGGGGCTCATCCGCGCCATTGTCGCAAGGGTTTCGGCTGCAAAACCCTCGCCGCCGCTGCGCAGGCTGTTGAGGATGTCGATCAATCGCTCGCCGCCGAAATGCGCATCGATCTGTGGCTGCAGGGCTGCCAGCGGGGCAGGGCCCGGATCCTCGGCCGCGGCAGCGAGGCAGGCGGGATCCTCGCCCGCTTCGAGACGCGAGATCAACTCGGGCCAGCGCGCTTGTGGTATGAAATGATCGGCAAAGCCCGCAAAGAGCGCATCAGCCGCCGACATGCGCGCGCCCGTGGTGCCGAGGTACTCGCCAAGCCGGCCCGGCGCCAGCGCGAGCATGAAACTGCCGCCCACATCCGGCATCAGGCCGATGCCACATTCCGGCATGGCGATGCGGCTGGTCTCGCCCACGATCCTGTGCGCGCCGTGGCATCCGATGCCGACCCCGCCGCCCATCGTGAAGCCCTGCAGGAAGGAGACCACCGGCTTGGGGTAGTGGAAGATCTTGTGGTCGAGCCGGTACTCGTCGGCCCAGAACCGCTGGCCATAGGCGAAATCACCTGCCTTGCCGGTGCGGTAAAGCTCGGCGATGTCGCCACCGGCGCAGAAGGCGCGCTCACCCTCGGCGTCGAAAATGACCAGTGAAACGGTGGGATCATTGCGCCAGCGGTCGAGGGCCTCTTCGATCGCGAGGCACATCGCGTAGGTCATCGCATTGAGCGCTTCGGGACGGTTCAGGGTGATCCGCCCGGCGCGACCTGCCTGTCTGACTTGTATATCGCTCATTCTGAACTCCCAGGATCAGTGTCGCGGCTGGCTTATCCACTGCCAACACAGCTTATTCAAGCGCTTGCATCGGGTCAAAACCGGAAGGGGGCAAGGCGGCGCGAGGGATAGCCTTCGTCAGCTTTCAATGCTTACCAGCCTCGGTCGGGCTTGCGTCTTGCATGGTGAGTCGATGGCACGGTGACACGAATCAGAAGTCAGTTGATGTACCACTCAAGGCCGGTCCAAGCTACACTGTCACTACCCTCTGTAGAGATGTGCAGCACGTGGCACAGGAAAGTTCGCTCCATGGTAGAATGTGGCAGCATTTTGACGAATTTCGTTCAAGCGCCCAAAAGAATGTGTTAACTTTCAACTGTGATGTCGGAGTAATTCGACTTCAAGTGTTTGGGAATTTTAGAAATGAAATATGAGAAACTAAGAACAGCCTTTGCGGCGGTGTCTTTTGGTACAGTGCTCGCGTTGTCGGGCGCGGCAAGCGCTGAACGCAATGTCCTGCACAACAACAGGCCCGGGCAGTTCAGGCAGCGACACTGTCGCTCACAGATGCTTTGGGCGCGGCGTGCTGTCAACGGCAACGACACACCCGATCTTACATCGTCATTTTCGGTGTTCGGTTCGACGGGTTGGATTTTGGCCGACAAGAATGACGATGGCTCATCCGGCGATCAGAGCATTACGTTCACATCCGGTGTGATCAACGGAGCTACTTCGGGTGGCTGGGGCATTTCGACCTTAGGAACTGCTGCAAAGGTCATGGTAAACTTGAAAGCCGGTAACGGATGGGGGTCTTTCTCGTAGGCACGACTTCAGGAACGTGGACATCGTCCAAAGGCTTGTCGCATGCGTCAATCTACTACATTGCAGGCACTCCACCACCTCCTGACCACCTCCACCAGCTGTTCCGCTTCCTGCCGCAGGCTGGATGCTGATCGCGGGTCTTGGCGGTCTGGCCGCAATGAAGCGTCGCAAGAAAGCCTGATCCTTCAGCGGATCAGAATTTGAAAGGGCGGCTCCGATCAGGAGCCGCCCTTTTTCATTTGGCAACGGCCCGCGCATCGCGCGGACCTTGCCTTTACTCCATTACCGGGATGGAGAATTCGCCACCTTCCTTGATGCCCGACGGCCAGCGCGCCGTGACAGTCTTGGTCCGCGTGTAGAACTTGAAGGCATCCGGCCCGTGCTGGTTGAGATCGCCGAAGACCGACTTCTTCCAGCCGCCGAAGGTGTGATAGGCCAGCGGCACCGGGATCGGCACGTTGATGCCCACCATGCCGACGTTGACCCGGTTGGCGAAGTCGCGCGCAGCATCCCCGTCGCGGGTGAAGATCGCGGTGCCATTGCCGTATTCGTGGTCCATGGCGAGGCCAAGCGCCTCCTCGTAGGTCTTGGCGCGGACAGTCGAGAGGACAGGGCCGAAGATCTCGTATTTGTAGATGTCCATGTCCTTGGTGACGTGATCGAAAAGGTGCGGACCGACGAAGAAGCCGTTCTCATAGCCTTGCAGATTGAAATTGCGCCCGTCCACGACGAGTTTCGCGCCCTGGTCGATGCCGGTCTGCACCAGCCGTTCGATGTTCGCCTTGGCCGCAGCCGTCACGACCGGGCCGTAGTCCACGTCCTTGCCCGACGTGTAGGGCCCGACCTTCAGGGCTTCGATGCGCGGCACCAGCTTTTCGATCAGCCGGTCGGCGGTCTCGTCGCCCACAGGAACAGCGACGGAGATCGCCATGCAGCGCTCGCCCGCAGCACCATATCCGGCTCCGATCAGCGCGTCCGCCGCCTGGTCCATGTCGGCGTCGGGCATCACGATCATGTGGTTCTTCGCGCCGCCGAAGCATTGCACCCGTTTGCCGTTGGCGCAGCCCGTGGCGTAGATGTACTCCGCGATCGGGGTCGAGCCGACGAAGCCGATGGACTGGATGATCGGGTCATGCAGGATCGCGTCCACCGCTTCCTTGTCGCCGTTCACCACTTGCAGGATGCCCTTGGGCAGGCCCGCTTCCTCCATCAGTTCCGCCAGCATCAGCGGCACCGACGGATCACGCTCGGAGGGTTTCAGGATAAAGGCATTACCGCAGGCGATGGCGGGCGCGAACATCCACATCGGGATCATTGCGGGAAAGTTGAAGGGGGTAATGCCCGCCGTCACGCCAAGCGCCTGACGCATGGAATACATGTCGATGCCGGGGCCCGCGCTGTCGGTGTATTCGCCTTTCAGCAGGTGCGGCGCACCGATGCAGTATTCCACCACTTCCAGCCCGCGCTGCACGTCACCGGCAGCATCGGGCAGGGTCTTGCCGTGTTCGCGCGACAGCGCCTCGGCCAGCTTGTCCATGTCACGGTTGAGAAGGTCCACGAAGCGCATCAGCACGCGCGCGCGGCGTTGCGGGTTGGTGGCAGCCCAGCCCGGTTGCGCAGCCTGGGCGTGGGCCACAGCCTGTGCCACTTCGGCCTTGGAGGCCAGCGGGCATTTCGCCTGCACCTCGCCTGTGGCCGGGTTCATCACGTCGGCAAATCGGCCAGACGTGCCTTTGACATGGGCGCCGTTGATGTAGTGGGTCAGTTCGGTCATCGGAGGTCTCCGCAGGTTGAGAAGTTGCTGCTAGGAATAGTCTTGCAAAAAACCGCGATCAAGGGGCAAGTTGGCAAATCAGTTTTGCATTTTTGCAAGACTAACGATGGGGAGGGAGTTCATGCAGGCGAATTGGGACGACTTGCGTTTGTTTCTGGCGGTTGCGCGGGAAAGCAGCCTCTCTGCGGCAGGCAAGGTCGTGCGGCTCGATCCGGCCACGCTGGGTCGGCGGATGCAACGCCTTGAGACCGCACTTCAGGCCAGTCTCTTCGTCAAGTCGCCGCAAGGCTACGCGCTGACCGAGGCGGGGGCTTCCCTGCTGGCGCGGACGGAGGTGGCGGAACGGGCGATGCGCGGCGCGGTGGCTGATCTGCCGCAGCAGACCGACCGTTTAAGCGGCCAGATCCGCGTCGGCGCGCCTGACGGCTGCGCCAATTTCCTGCTGCCAAGGGTCTGCGCTGCCATGGCCGAGGAAAACCCGGATCTCGACATCCAGATCGTCGCCTTGCCGCGGGTCTTCAACCTCTCGCGGCGCGAGGCGGATATGGCGATCGCGGTCAGCGCCCCGACCGCGGGGCGGCTGATGGTGCAGAAGATCACCGATTATCACCTGCATCTGGCCGCAAGTGTGGAGTATCTCGACGCGCACCCGCCGATCCGGTCCGTCGCCGATCTCGCGGCGCACCGGATCGTTGGTTACATTCCTGACATGATCTTCGATCGCGAACTGGATTATCTGGCGGAACTGGGCATCACGCGCGTGCCGCTTGCGTCGAACTCGGTATCGGTTCAGATCAACATGATCCGTCAGGGCGGCGGCATCGGTGTGGCGCATGATTTTTCCCTTGCCGCCGTCTCCGGTCTTCGCCGCATCCTGCCTCAGACGGTGCACCTCAAGCGCGCCTTCTATCTCATCCGTCACGAAGACGACCGCCGAAACCTCAGGCTCAGTCGCTTCGCCGAGGCGCTGAGCACGGGGTTGCGTGGGGAAGTTGCGCGCCTCGAAGCACTGGCTTGACTTGCAACGACAATGCGGTGACCCTGAGGGGGCTCACGATTACTTTACCAGGAGGTGCGCCATGCTAGTTTCCCAAATCCTGAAATCCAAAGAGCTTGCCGAAGTCGTGACCGTCCCGCCGACAACGACGATCTCCGAGGCGGCCCGCTTGCTGTCGGAAAAGCGGATCGGCACGGTTATCGTCTCGAAGGACGGCAAATCCGCCGACGGCATCCTCTCCGAACGCGACATCGTGCGCGAGATCGGCTCGCATGGCGCCGGTTGCATGACCTACACGGTTGACAAGCTGATGACTTCGAAGCTGGTGACCTGCAGGCTCGAGGACGTAGCGGATGAAATCCTCCAGAAGATGACCGACGGCCGGTTCCGGCACATGCCCGTGGTGCAGGACGGCGCGCTGATCGGGTTGATCTCGCTCGGCGATGTCGTCAAGGCCCGGTTGATGGAACTCTCGATGGAGAAAAGCGCGCTCGAAGGGATGATCATGGGGCACTGAGGCATTCCGGAGCCCTTTGACAGGCGACAGATCCTTCCTCTTGCAACCCCCTGCGGAGAATGGTCCTCTGGCCGCGATTTTTCCACGATGGGAGCCGCCTCATGCGCGTTGGTCTTTACCCCGGTACCTTCGACCCCATCACGCTGGGACATCTCGACATCATCCGGCGTGCGTCGGTCCTGCTGGATCGGCTGGTGATCGGTGTGGCGATCAATCGCGACAAGAGCCCGCTTTTCACACTGGAAGAGCGCGTGGCCATGGTCGAAGCTGAATGCGCCGTGCTCGCCCGGAATAACGGCATCGAAATCCTGGTGCATCCATTTGAGAACCTTCTGATCGACTGCGCCCGGGATGTGGGTGCGCAGATCATCGTGCGCGGCCTGCGTGCGGTGGCCGATTTCGAGTATGAGTACCAGATGGTCGGCATGAACCGTAAGCTGGACGACGGGATCGAGACGGTTTTTCTCATGGCCGAAGCCCAGCATCAGGCGATCGCCAGCAAGCTCGTGAAGGAAATCGCGCGTCTGGGGGGCGATGTCAGCAAGTTCGTGACGTCGCAGGTCAATGAACAGCTGATCGAGCGCTTTTCGAACTAGACCTCTTGAACGCGGTGCAATTCCCAATCACCGGGTACGCCCTTGAGCCTGTGCCGACCGACATCGACAAATCGCAGTTCCGAACCCACCACCAGATCACGCACGGTGCCCGATACCCAGATCTCGTTGCGTGGGGTGGCGTCCACGATCCTGGCTGCGATGTTCACGGACAGACCGCTGACATCGGCCCCGCGTCTGAAGCACTCGCCGGTGTGGATTGCGGCCCTGATTTCAAGCCCCAGCTCTGACGCGGTCTCCTGCAGATTGCGGGCGCAGGCAACGGCGCGGCTCGGCCCTGAGAAGGTCGCCAAAATGCCGTCACCCAGCGATTTGACCAAACGGCCGTCGTGACGCGCAACTGCGCGGGCAGCAGCGGTGTCATGTGCCTCGATCGTCCTCAGCCAGGCGGCGTCGCCTGCCGCGACGCTTGCCGCAGTCGAGCCTACGATGTCGGTAATCAAGATGCTTGTCAGAACGGTTTCAGGCGCTGGGGCACTCTGTTTGGAAAGCGCAAAGCCGGTAATGAGGTCGACAAACCTGTCGACCGGCCCGATCCATGGCAGGTGCTCGGCGTCCTTGACGATTTCGAACCGGCTGTTCGGCAGGTTATCCGCCAGATACCTGACCTGAGCCAATTCGACACGTGAGTCGCGCTCTCCGAACAGTACAAGTGTCGGAGCGGTGACCGCGGTCAGGATCGGGCGGATGTCGATTTCATAGTTCAGCCGCGTGATCTTGGCCATTGAGGAGGGGCTTGCAGATTGTGTGAGAAGCCGCGACATGAAGGCCTGTTCCTCAGGATCTTCCGCGACCGACGCCGCGACTTCTTGCAAGAAGCCCGTTGCGTCGCCCCAATTTTTTTCCATGAACGAGACGAAGTTTTCAAATTCGCTTCGCGATATGCCGTGTGGCCAGTCCGGTTTGCGCGCCCGGCACACGAAACATCCTGCCAGCACGATGGAACGTACCCGTTCGGGGTAGGTTGTGGCAAAGACGGTCGTCATGTTGCCGCCTTCGCTGACCCCGAACAGTGTGGCCTGATGCGAGGCTGCCGCGTCCATGACCGCACGGATATCTTCGGTCCGTTCTTCCAGCGTCGGTGCGCCCACGTCGCGGTCCGACATGCCCGTGCCGCGCTTGTCGAAAAGGATCAGACGGCATTTCGAAGCGAGGCCGCGCAGAAACCGCGCGTATCCCGGGTGTTCCCAAACAACGTCGATATTGTGAAGCCACCCGCTGGCCTAGACCAGATCAACCGGCCCGTCTCCCACGACTTGGTAGGCAATGGCGACATTCCCGGCACGGGTGAACAACGTGCGCGGTTTGCCAGAGTGAGTGTCATGGCCCGGATCGTACATTAGGCAAGCATAGCATGCGGCACTGATTTTCTGAAAAAAGAAACGGCGTCCGACATCAGCGCCAGAACGCCATCCAATCGATCAGATCGAGAAGCTTCTTGGCCAGAAAGACGATATGCTCGGAGCCGAAGACCAACACGTCGGCCAGCAACAGACCCAATAGGATCAGGCCAAGGACAGCGGCAATGCGGTTGGTCATGTGACCCTTTCGAGACCGGAACAGGCGTCGGGCGGTTTTACCCGTGCCGGCGGGTATGCCAGCCTTGTGCCTGTCTCGCAAGCGGTGCTGCGAGGGTCAGAGGCGCCCCATCGTGACGGCCACATCGGCCATGCGCGCCGAGAAGGCCCATTCATTGTCATACCACGCGAGCACCCGCACCGTGCGCTTGCCCACCACCTTGGTCTGGTCGGGCGCCACGATGCAACTGTGTTCGGTGTGGTTGAAGTCGATGGACACCTTGTGCTCGGGATCATAGGCCATGACCTTTGACATCGAGCCCGCGGCCGCCGCGGCGAGGGCGGCATTGACCTCCTCGACAGTGACCTCGCGGCTGGCCTCGAAGGTCAGGTCCACTGCCGAAACATTCGGCGTGGGCACGCGCATCGCGGTGCCGTCGAGCTTGCCGGCGAGGTTCGGCAGCACTTCGCCAAGCGCTTTCGCAGCACCTGTGGAGGTCGGGATGATCGCCATGGCGGCGGCCCGCGCCCGGTAGAGGTCATCGTGGCGGCGGTCCAGCGTCGGCTGGTCGCCGGTGTAGGAATGGATCGTGGTCATGATCCCGCGCTCGATGCCGATCGCCTCGTCCATGACCTTGGCGAGCGGCGCGAGGCAGTTCGTGGTGCAGGAGCCGTTCGACACCATCCTGTCGCCGGCCAGAAGGTCACGATGGTTGACGCCGAAGACCACCGTGCGGTCGACGTTCCTGGCTGGCGCGGAGATCAGCACCCGTTGGGCGCCGCGCGCGATATGGGTTTTCGCCTTGTCGCCGTCGTTGAAGTTGCCGGTGCACTCCAGCACCACGTCGACGTCTTCCCAGTCCAGCGTGTTCAGATCGTAGCTCGACATCATGCGGATCGGTCCGCGGCCCAGATCGAGCGAATTGGCCCCGACAACCACCTGCCCGGGAAATCGCCCGTGGACGGAGTCGTATTTGAGCAGATGGGCGGCAGTGTCGAGCGGCCCGGTGGCGTTGACGGCAACGACTTCGATGTCGTTGCGACCTGAGCTGACGATGTGAGAGAGCGTGCAGCGCCCGATCCGACCGAAACCGTTGATACCTACTCTGATGGACATGGACATCTCCGCGCGTTTCATATGGAGGCTCTATACCTGCATTGCTGCATTTGCAAAACGCCTAAAGCGCCGTGATTTCCGAGTGTTAGCGTTAAACCATGGCAACAGTCTGTTGCCTGCCCGTTTTGGTTGTGGAACCGGCCGGCATTGCCTAGCGTTGGCACGCGTCCCTTGGGGCCTTAAAGAATCGTTAAGGAGATTTTCAGATGAGCGGATTGCTGGCGCTGCTGGATGACGTGGCGGGCATCGCGAAGGTGGCGGCGGCCTCGGTCGACGACGTGATCGGGCAGGCGGCCAAGGCAGGTTCCAAGGCAGCCGGTGCGGTCATAGACGATGCTGCGGTCACGCCGAAATACGTTCAGGGATTCTCCGCCGACCGCGAGTTGCCGATCATCTGGCGCATCGCCAAGGGATCGATGATCAACAAGCTGGTGTACCTGCTGCCGATCGGCCTCTTGCTGTCGAATTTCGCGCCCTGGCTGATCACGCCGCTGCTGATGCTCGGCGGCGGGTACCTCTGTTTCGAAGGCGCGGAGAAGGTGGCACATGCGCTCGGTGTCGGCGGGCACGGCCATACCGACCACCCGGCAGCGGGCGAGGAACCTGAAGACCCCGCACATCTCGAGGAAAAGAAGGCGCAAGGCGCGATCAAGACCGATTTCATCCTCTCGGCGGAGATCATGACGATCTCGCTCGCCGCGATCCCGGAAAGCAATTTCTGGATGGAGGCGGCGACGCTTGCAGCGGTGGCGATCATGATCACCGTTGCGGTCTATGGCGCCGTTGCGTTGATCGTGAAGGCTGATGATGCAGGTCTCGCGATGGCGGCGAAGGGACGGCTCGGGTTGACCCGCTCTCTCGGACGCGGGATCGTGCGGGCGATGCCTTACCTGATGAAGGCACTGATGGTGATCGGGACGGCGGCGATGCTCTGGGTCGGCGGCAATATCGTCGTGCATGGGATGGAGATTCTGGGCGCGCCCTGGCTCTACGACCAGATCCACCATGCTGCGGAGGCCGCCTCCCATGCGGTGCCGGAAAACATGATGGGGGCCGTGAAATGGGCCGTGACGGCGGCCTTCGATGGTGTCTTCGGGCTGGCGCTGGGTTTGGCTCTCATTCCCTTGGGGGAAAAGATCGTGACGCCGCTCTGGCGGGCGGTCTTCGTGCGCAAGGCGCACTAGGCAAAGGCGGATGGAAGGCGGCGCGGGCGGACCCGCACCGCAGGTCTCAAAGCGTCGTGTCGGGTTCCCACTTGCCGTCGAGCAGGTCGCGCACCTTCTGCGCAACCGCCTCGGCGGTTATTCCGAACTCCTTGTAGAGCGTGCCCGCCGGCGCAGAGGCCCCGAAGCCATGCATGCCGACGAAGCCGGACTTCTCGCGCTTGCCGCGCTCGCCGTAGAGCCACCGGTCCCAGCCGAAGCGCACGCCTGCTTCAACCGCGACCCGCACCGGACCGCCCGGCAGGACGCGCTTGCGGTAGCCTTGGTCTTGCGCTTCGAAAAGCTCCCAGCAGGGCATGGAGACGACCCGCGTGCCAATGTCTTCGGCCTGCAGGATGTCACGTGCCGCCATGGCGATCTCTACCTCGGAGCCGGTTGCCAGCAGGATCGCGCGGCGGCGCCCGTCGGCATCGGCCAGCACATAGGCGCCCTGCGCCGTCAGGTTCTTGTTGCGGTGAACGGTGCGCACCGTCGGCAGGTTCTGCCGCGTGAGCGAGAGAACCGAGGGCGTTTCCTTCGAGGTCAGCGCCAGTTCCCAGGCCTCCGCCGTCTCGATGGTGTCGGCAGGGCGGAAGACATGGGTGTTGGGCGTTGCACGGCTGATCGCGAGGTGCTCGACCGGCTGGTGCGTCGGGCCATCCTCGCCCAGACCAATGCTGTCGTGGGTCATGACGAAAACGGTCGGGATTTTCATGAGCGCCGACAGACGCATCGCGGGACGCGCGTAATCGGTGAAACACATGAAGGTGCCGCCGTAGGGCCGGATACCGCCATGCAGCGCCATGCCGTTCATCGCCGCTGCCATACCGTGCTCGCGGATGCCCCAGTAGACATAGCGCCCGCCGCGGTTGTCGACGTCGAAGACGCCGAGATCGGCGGTCTTGGTATTGTTGGAGCCGGTGAGGTCAGCCGAGCCGCCGACGGTTTCCGGCATCACCGGGTTGAGCACCTCGAGCACTTTCTCGGAACTGGCGCGGGTGGCGAGTTTCGGTGCGGCCTCCGACATCTGTTTCTTGAAGGCCTTGACCGTGGCCGCAAGCTTCTTCGGGGCTTCCAGCGCATAGGCGCGGTTGAAGGCCTCGCGCTTGTTGCGCGGCATCGCATCGAAGCGTTCCTCCCAGGCGCGGCGGTCCGCTGCACCCCTGGACCCGATCGCCTCCCATGCCTTCTTGACGTCGCCCGGTACCTCGAAAGGACCGGTGGTCCAACCATAGGCTTCCTTGGCTGCGGCCATCTGGGCGGCATCGGTCAGCGCCCCGTGACCCTTCGAGGTGTCCTGCGCTGCATGGCCGAGGGCGATATGCGTCTTGCAGGCGATCATCGTCGGCGTGTCGGTCTTTTTTGCCTCGGCCAGTGCTGCATCGATGGCCTTGGGATCGTGACCGTCGATCTCCAGAACGTCCCAGCCGGCAGAACGGAAACGCCCGACCTGATCGGTACGATCGGAGAGCGTCACCGGCCCGTCGATAGTGATGTTGTTGTTATCCCAGAGCACGATCAGCTTGCCGAGCTTATGGCGGCCGGCGAGCGTTATCGCCTCCTGGCTCACGCCCTCCATCAGGCAGCCGTCCCCGGCGATGACATAGGTATAGTGGTCCACGACCTTCTTGCCGTAATGCGCGCGCTGGATCTCCTCGGCCATGGCGAAGCCCACGGAATTGGCGATTCCTTGTCCGAGAGGGCCGGTGGTGGTCTCAATGCCGCTGGCATGGCCGTACTCGGGATGGCCTGCGGTGATCGCGCCCCATTGGCGGAAGTTCCGGATCTGCTCGATCGTCATGTCTGCATAGCCGGTCAGATGCAGCAGCGAATAGAGCAGCATCGAGCCGTGGCCCGCGGACAGGATGAACCGGTCGCGGTCGGGCCAGTTCGGTGCGGAGGCGTCGAATTTCAGGTGCTTTTCGAAGAGCACCGTCGCCACATCCGCCATGCCCATGGGCATGCCCGAGTGGCCGGAATTGGCGGCGGCCACGGCGTCGAGCGTGAGCGCCCGGATGGCGGTCGCCTTGGACCAGTGATCGGGGTTGGCGGCGGCGAGGGCTTTGAGATCCACGGGAAGCATATCCTTTGTCGGCAGCGCCGCCCGGGTCGGGCCTGATGCGCGGGAAGTGATGGTTCGCAGGCTGCATAACAGCCAGACCGCAAAGATCAAGTGGCGCAAAGCCGCCGATGCGAAGGCGCAACATGAACTGCGCCGCGCAAGGGATTGATCACGCTAAAGAGGGTGTTTGTTGTGTCGCGCCTTAGGCGCTACGCTAACTGAAAGCCGGATACAATTCGCCTCCCCGTAGAGGAGCGTTGACCGGAAATCGTACCGCAAGGAGCGAGGTGGGCATGAGCGAGATCGAAGACTTCCAAAGCCGGATCATGGCCGCTCTCGACCGCGCCGCGCGTGGCCTGGACAAACTGGGCAGCGGCGACAGCGAGGCCCTGGAGCGGGCGCTGGAGGAGGAACGGACCACCAACGCGCAGCTCAACGAACGTGTCCGGGTGCTTGGCGAACGTCAGGACCGGGCGCTGGAGGCAATGGAAGTCAAGGCCAAGGAAGCGGCGGCCCGTTTGCAGGCGCTCGATCTGGAACTGCAACGCCTGCGCCGGGCCAATGCGCAACTGACCGAGGCCTGTGAGGCCTTGCGCGATGCCAATGCCGAAGGCGTGGGCGAGCCGCATCTCATCAACAAGGCGATGATGGCCGAACTCGAGGCCATGCGCGCCATGCGCAACGCCGAACGCGCCGAGGCCGAGGAGATCATCGCGGCCCTGACGCCGCTTCTGAACGGATCGGCCTCCGAAACCGCAGGGGAGAACGCCTGATGCCGGAAGTGAAGATCAACATCGGTGGACGCACCTTCGATGTGGCCTGCCAGGCGGGCGAGGAGCATTACCTCCAGACCGCCGCAAAGATGCTGGATGACGAGGCACAGGTGCTCTCCGATCAGGTCGGGCGGATGCCCGAGGCCCGCATGCTGCTGATGGCGGGGCTGATGCTCGCCGACAAGACCGCCAGCGTCGAGGACAAGGTGGCAGAGGTGCAGGCGCTTCTGGCCGAGCGCGATGCCGAACTCGCTGCCTTGCGCGCCTCGAAGGCCGAGCCCGAGCGCATCGAGGTTCCCGTGGTGCCGCAAAGCGTCACCGACACGCTGGCCGAGCTTGCCGCCCGCGCCGAGTCCTTGGCGGATGAGGTCGAGGAAAAGGCCGGAAGGTGAAATCCGTGTTCAGGCTGGATTGCCAGCGTTCGTCACCATGACTGCACGGCGCTGACCTGTGGCCGAACCCCGGAAGCGGACCACGACGACTCGAGCGGGATCGTCACGACACCACTGACCACCTGAAATGCAAAAGGCGCCGCTTTGCACTGCGACGCCCTTCAACGATGCGGATGGATCTGCCTCAGCCGTTGGCTTCGCGGATCTTGTCGGCGGCATCCTTGTCGAAGGTCACGCCGTTCTTTTCAAAGAGCGTATCCAACTCGCCGGAGAGGGTCATCTCCGTGATGATGTCGCATCCGCCGACGAATTCGCCTTTCACGTAAAGCTGCGGGATTGTCGGCCAGTCGGAGAAGTCCTTGATGCCCTGACGAATGCCCTCATCTGCCAGCACATTCACATCCGAAAAGTCGACGCCCATGTAGTTCAGCACCCCCGCCACGCGGCTCGAAAACCCGCACTGCGGCATTTCCTTGGTGCCCTTCATGAAAAGCACCACGGTATTGGCGTCGATGGTCTCTTTGATCTTTGTTGCGGCGTCGGTCATCTGGGTTGTCCTTTGAGAAAATCTGTCGAAAGAGGCAGGCTGGCTATGATCAGTCCGGCGCTCTCGTGGTCAGGGCCAGCGCGTGCAGTTCACCCTGCGTGCCATCCATCTTGCCCTTCAGAGCGGCATAGACGGCACGTTGCTGCTGCACGCGGTTCAGCCCGCGGAAACTCTCGTCGACGACCATGGCGGACATATGCACGCCATCGTCTCCTTCGACCTGAATCTTGGCCTTTGGGAAGCTTTCCCGCAGCAGGTCTTCGATCTCTTGCGCGCTCATCGGCATGGTCAGGCTCCGTCTTCGGTCGACGCAGCAGATGTAATGTCTGGGGCGCGCCGGGACAAGGCGTGAATTTCTGCTGAATGGGGCACGGATGACGGGGCGACTGCGTCACAATCGGGCAGACAAGCGCGCTGGCCTCGGTCATACTGAGGCCCGGAGGTTTGCCATGGATGTTTTTGACAATGCGCCGGAACAGGCGTTGGTCTGGCACGAGGCCGGGCGGGGTGCGGTTCTGGCAACGGTCGTGGAGACCTGGGGCTCCGCGCCGCGCCGGATCGGGGCGCAATTGGTGATTGCGGGTGACGGCGAGATGCAGGGCTCCGTCTCGGGGGGCTGCGTCGAAGGCGCCGTGGTGCTGGAGGCGGCGGATGCGCTTGAAAAGGGCGAGCAGCGCCTCCTGGAATATGGTGTCAGCGATGGCGACGCCTTCGCCGTGGGGCTGGCCTGTGGCGGAACGATTCGCATCCTGGTGGAACCGGTCGGCTCGGCACTGCCCGAGGCGGTGTTGCGCGAACTGGTGGCCGCGCGGTCGGCGCGAAACCCCATCGCCTACGAGGTTCGACTGAGTGATGGACGCAGGCGGTTGCTGGACGACGGATATGCCGAGCGTTTCGCGATGGATCGCTCCGGTTTCGAGGAAGACGGCGACATTTTCGTGGCAATTCACAACCCGCCGCTGCGCCTGATTGTCGTGGGCGCGGTGCATGTGGCGCAGGCGCTGGTGCCGATGGCCCGGATCGCAGGCTATGACCCGGTGATCGTCGATCCGCGCGGGGCCTTCGGCTCTGAGGCACGCTTTCCCGGCGAGCGGATCGTTGCGGACTGGCCGGACGAGGCGCTGGAAGCGATCGGTCTCGACACCCGCACGGCGGTAGTCCTGCTCACCCATGATCCCAAGCTCGACGATCCCGCGCTGCACATCGCCCTGCGTGCGCGCTGTTTCTACATCGGTGCGCTCGGCTCGAAGCGCACCCATGGCACGCGGGTGGAGCGGCTTGCCGCGGCAGGGTTCGATCCGTCGGTCATCGGGCGCATCCACGGGCCGGTGGGGCTCGACATCGGTGCCGCGAGCCCACCGGAAATCGCCCTGTCGATTCTCGCGGAAATGACCCGCGTTCTGCGTCGCGGATCATGAAATTCGGTTCTGTGCCGCTGGACCGCGCGGAGGGCGCGATCCTTGCCCATTCGGTGGGGCTGGACAGCGGGAAACGCTTGCGCAAGGGGCGCGTGATCGGGGCGGAGGATATTGCGGCGCTCGCCGCTGCGGGGGTGATCGACGTGATCGTGGCTCAACTTGGCCCTGACGATGTCGCCGAGGACGCCGCCGCGCAAGCGCTGGCCGCGGCGCTGGTGCCCGATCCCGACGCGGCACTCCTGACCCTTACGGCCCCTTTCACCGGGCGGGTGAACCTGCTGGCCCGGGGGCCGGGCGTGGCGGTGCTCGATGTGCCGGCGCTGGAGGCGGCCAACCGCGTGCACCCGATGATCACCGTGGCCACCGTTCCGGCCTTTCAACAGATGCGCGGCGGCGGCATGCTCGCCACGATCAAGATCATTTCCTACGGCGTGCCGCGTGCCGCGCTCGAGGAGGCCTGCGAAGCTGCACGCGGCGCGATCCGGCTCGCGGCGCCCAAGATCACGAGCGCCGCGCTGGTCATCACGGACATTCCCGGCGGCGCCGGTGACAAGGGCCGTGACGCGGTGGCGGAGCGGGTCGTGGCCTTCGGCGTGCCGTTGCCCGAGCCCGAACTGGTGCGCCACGCGGTCGCACCCCTGTGCGAGGCGCTCTTGCGCTGCGATGCGGAGATGATCCTGATTCTGACCGGCTCGGCCACATCCGACATCGATGATGTTGCGCCCTCCGCGGTGCGGCAGGCCGGTGGAAGTATTGCGCGATTCGGCATGCCGGTCGATCCGGGCAATCTGCTTTTCATTGGTGAGTTGGGCGGACGCCCGGTGATCGGCCTGCCGGGATGCGCCCGCGCGCCCGCGCTCAACGGCGCGGATTGGGTTCTGGCTCGGGTAATGTGCGGGATTGCGGTCACGGATGCGGATATTTCCGGCATGGGCGTCGGCGGTCTGCTCAAGGAAATACCTTCCCGACCACAACCGCGGCGCGGATCACGAAAGTCCGGCGCGTCGGGCCGGGAATAATCCCGCTTCAAGACAACCGGGACGAAAATATTGGTTCTCAAGCGGCTTGGGCCGTGCTTAACTCTGCACAACAAACAATGACTTCACAGGGAGGAAGCTATGGCACAGGTCTCGATGACCGTGAACGGAAAGGCCGCGTCCGGCGTGGTGGAGGGGCGGACATTGCTGTCGGCCTTCCTGCGCGACACGCTGCAACTGACGGGGACTCACATCGGCTGCGACACCAGCCAATGCGGTGCCTGCGTGGTGCATGTGAACGGCGAGGCCGTGAAAGCCTGCACGATGCTCGCGGTCGAGGCCGCGGGCGCGGAGGTCAAGACCATCGAGGGCATGGCAAATGCCGACGGCTCGCTCAACGTGCTTCAGCAGGCGTTTCAGGACCATCACGGCCTGCAATGCGGCTTCTGCACGCCGGGCATGGTGATGAGCGCTGCCGCATTGCTCAAGGAAAATCCCAAGCCCACCGAGCAGGAAGTTCGGGTCTATCTCGAGGGCAACATCTGCCGCTGCACAGGCTACCACAACATCATCAAGGCGATTCTGGCTGCCAGCGGGCAGGACGTGAGCGCGATCGCCGCGGAATAACTGATCAATTGCGGACACCGCCGGGCGGCAAGCGCCGACCCTGCGGGTGACGCGCAAACACGTGGGCTTCGTGCCCGCCGACATTCAGGGAGTGAAAATATGCCGAAAGATGGAGGCATTGGCGCGAGTTCCAAGCGCCGCGAGGACGTCCGGTTTCTGACCGGCGCCGGCAATTATACCGACGATATCAATCTCCGCGGGCAGGCCTACGCCTTTTTCCTGCGCTCTGACGTGGCCCATGGCACGATCAATTCGGTCGATACCTCGGCGGCGGAATCCATGCCGGGCGTGGTCAAGGTCTTCACCGGAGCCGATTTCGAAGCCGTGGGCGGGATGCCTTGCGGCTGGCAGGTGACCGACCGTCACGGGCAGCCGATGCAGGAGCCGCGCCATCCGGTGCTTGCCCATGGCAAGGTGCGCCATGTGGGCGAACCGATTGCCGCAGTGGTCGCCGACACGCTGGAGCAGGCGCGCGACGCCGCCGAGGCCATCGTGTTCGACATCAGCGAATTGCCCGCGGTCGTCGACATGAAGGCGGCTGTCGCCAATTCGGACGTGAAGGTGCATGACGATCTGACCTCGAACCTCTGCTATGACTGGGGCTTCGTGGAGGAGAACAAGGCGGCCACGGACGAGGCGTTTTCCAAGGCGGCGCATGTCACCACGCTGGAGCTTGTGAACAACCGGCTTGTCGCCAACCCGATGGAGCCGCGTGTGGCGGTGGGCGATTATTCCCGCGGAACCGGCGACCATACGCTGTACACAACCTCGCAGAACCCGCATGTGATCCGGCTCCTGATGGGCGCCTTCGTCTTGGGCATCCCCGAGCACAAGCTGCGCGTTGTGGCGCCAGACGTGGGCGGCGGTTTTGGTACGAAGATTTTCCATTACCAGGAAGAAGCCTTCTGTACTTTCGCCGCCAAGGCCTGCAACCGACCGGTCAAATGGACCTCGAGCCGGTCCGAGGCCTTCATGTCCGACGCCCATGGCCGTGACCATGTGACCAAGATCGAACTGGCGCTCGACAAGGACAACAATTTCACCGCGATCCGCACCGAAACCTATGCCAATATGGGTGCCTATCTCAGCACCTTTGCGCCCTCGGTGCCGACCTGGTTGCATGGCACGCTGATGGCGGGGAATTACAAGACGCCGCTGATCTACGTGAACGTGAAGGCGGTATTCACCAATACGGTGCCGGTGGATGCCTATCGTGGCGCCGGGCGTCCCGAAGCGACGTTTCAGCTTGAGCGGGTGATCGACAAGGCCGCGCGCGAGCTCAAGGTCGATCCGATCGCGCTCCGGCGGCAGAACTTCATCACCGAGTTTCCCTATGCGACCCCCGTGGCGGTGGAATATGACACCGGCAATTACGTGGCGACGATGGACAAGCTCGAAGAGCTTGCGGACATCAAGGGCTTCAAGGCCCGTCGCAAGGCCTCGGAAGCCAAGGGCAAGCTCAGAGGGCTGGGCATCAACTGCTACATCGAAGCCTGCGGCATTGCGCCCTCGAACCTCGTGGGGCAACTGGGTGCGCGGGCGGGTCTCTACGAGAGCGCCACGGTGCGGGTGAACGCGACCGGCGGCCTCGTGGTCATGACCGGCTCGCACAGCCACGGGCAGGGGCATGAGACCGCCTTTCCGCAGGTCATTGCCGAGATGATCGGCATTCCCGAGGACATGATCGAGATCGTGCATGGCGATACCGCCAATGCGCCGATGGGCATGGGCACCTACGGCTCGCGCTCGCTGGCGGTCGGGGGCTCTGCCATGGTGCGGGCGACCGAAAAGATCATCAAGAAGGCCAAGAAGATCGCAAGCCACCTGCTGGAGGCATCCGAGAGCGACATCGAGCTCAAGGATGGCGCTTTCAGCGTGGCGGGCACGGACAAGTCCGTGGCTTGGGGCGATGTGACACTCGCGGCTTATGTTCCGCACAACTACCCGCTCGAGGACCTGGAGCCGGGGCTCGAGGAGACGGCTTTCTATGATCCGTCGAACTTCACCTATCCTTCGGGGGCCTATGCCTGCGAAGTGGAGGTGGATCCCGACACCGGCAAGGTCACCATCGAGGCCTTCACCGCGGTGGATGATTTCGGCAATATCGTCAACCCGATGATCGTGACCGGGCAGGTGCACGGCGGACTTGCCCAGGGAATCGGCCAGGCGCTGCTGGAAAACTGCGCTTACGACGAGAACGGCCAGCTGCTGAGCGCCTCCTACATGGATTACGCGATGCCGCGGGCGGACGATGTGCCCTTCTACCAGGTCGATCACTCCTGCCAGACGCCCTGCACGCACAACCCGCTTGGCGTGAAAGGCTGCGGTGAGGCCGGGGCCATCGGTTCGCCGCCGTCGGTGGTGAATGCCGTGGTCGATGCGCTGCAATCTGCGGGCAAGAATGTGACCCATATCGACATGCCGCTCTCTCCGGCGCGGGTCTGGGCGGCAATGCAGGGCTGATGCGACACGACGGGACCGGGGGCCAGCCCCCGGACCCCCGGGATATTTCTGGCCAAAAGAAACCGGGACATGGTTTCGGAGCGCCGATGGAAAGGATGACAGGATGTATGATTTTGACGTTGAATTGCCGAAATCGGTTGCGGATGCCGTAGCAGCGCTCGGCCGGGAGGAGGCGCAGGCACTCGGAGGGGGGCAGACGCTGATCCCAACCCTCAAGCAGCGGCTTGCGAGCCCTTCGGTGCTTGTCGCCCTGAGCGGGATCGGCGAGTTGAAAGGGGTCTGCATGGACGGTGGCGCGCTGGTGATCGGCGGTGCGACGACCCATGCGACGGTCGCGCGCGAGGCGGCGGCGCATTACCCGGGTCTGGCGGACCTTGCGAGCCACATCGGCGATCCTGCGGTACGAAACCGCGGCACAATCGGCGGAAGTCTTGCGAACAACGATCCTGCGGCCTGCTATCCGGCAGCGGCGCTCGGCTCCGGCGCCACGATCAAGACCAATACCCGCGAGATCCCGGCGGATGATTATTTTCAGGGGATGTTCACCACGGCGCTGCAAGAAGGTGAAATCATCACCTCCGTCAGCTTCCCGGTGCCGCAGGCATCAAACTACCAGAAATTCCTGCAACCGGCGTCGCGTTTTGCCCTGGTTGGCGTTTTTGTTGCCAAATATGCGGATGGCGTTCGCGTCGCGGTGACGGGCGCGTCCAACGACGGTGTGTTCCGCTGGAGCGAGGCCGAAAAGGCCTTGTCCTCGGATTTCTCGGCAAAAGCAGTCGATGGGCTGTCAGTCTCGGCAGAGAATATGATCGCTGATCTGCATGGCACCGCCGCCTACCGGGCGCATATCGTGGGCGTGATGACGAAGCGCGCGGTTGCTGCGGCGCGCTGACCCGCACTGTTCTGTAAGCATTGAAAAAAACGCCTCGAGGCAATCGGGGCGTTTTTCGTGTTCACGCGTTAGGGGATCAGGCTTTGCGGCGGTGCATCGCGGCCAAACCGCCCAGCCCGCCCAGCAACAATAGTGCAGAGGCCGGAAGCGGAACGGCGGACATCGGTGGCGTGTCGGACGCATCGCCCACTACAATGGTGACGGACGTCAACGTGCCATTTACAGTTTTGCGGTCGACGATGTTCGAGAGTGAGTCCTGAACTAAGAGCGAGATCCCGAAGGTGCTGGCCGGATCTGACGTCAGCAATGGCGCGGACGGTGTTGCTGTGGGCAGGTCAACACCTGAAAGCGTGCCGCTGTTATACTATGCGAAGTTGGCGAACCTATCCCACGTGAAGCCGCCAAGCTGAAACGACGTGGGCGAGTTCTGCAATAGAAATCCATCGTGCGGTGTTCCACCCAAGCCGTTTGACAGGTAGTCGCCGACGGTCAAACCGGTTTGGCCCAGAGAGGCAAGATCGGTGCCAATTTTGCGGGTGTAGCCGATGTGAGGTAAGCCGCCGTCGACCCTGTTGTCGCCGACGTTGATGTTGATATTGGGCCGGTTGCGGTATCGAATACGCCCACGCTTCGGAATGTGGTGCCCGCCGACCATCCCGTAGCAGCGAACGCGCCGGTGCCAAAGTCGCGGTCAAGCGTGCCCTCGTAGACGATGCTGAATGTTGCGACCTGCGCGGCCAGTGCCGACACCGACACGGCGAAGACGGAGATCAAAAGACGCAATTTCATTGTGGTTCCATTAGTGAAATGTTCACAGACGTGTCTTTCTACAGTAACCCAAAGCAAATCGCTGCCCGCCAAGCAGAAAGACGTGAAATGCGCGCAGGAACCAGACTTTGGGCACTGCTCAGGGCAGGTCTGTGCGGAAGACGCACCCAGAATGCGACGATGCCTGTCGGAGCGGCTGCGTCACCGCGGGTTTGAAATGCAAAAGAGCGCCGTCAGGGCGCTCTTTTCTTTGGACGCTTTTTGCAAACAGGCTTAGCTCTATTTCGGCAATGGGCCGATCAGCATGACCATCTGTCGGCCTTCCATCTTGGGGAAGTTCTCGACCCGGCCTTTTTCCTTGGTGTCCTCGGCGACCCGTTCCAGGAGTTCACGGCCCAGGTTCTGGTGCGCCATCTCGCGCCCGCGGAACCGCAGTGTGATCTTCACCTTGTCGCCGTTCTCGAGGAATTTGAACACATTGCGCATTTTCACATCGTAGTCGTTGGTATCCGTGTTTGGACGGAACTTGACCTCTTTGATCTCGATGATCTTCTGCTTCTTGCGCGCTTCGGCTTCGCGTTTCTGGGTCTCGTACTTGAACTTGCCGAAGTCCATGATCTTGCACACGGGCGGGGTGGCATTCGGGGAAATCTCTACGAGGTCTAGGCCGGCTTCTTCTGCCATCTGCATCGCGCGGTCAGGCGACACGACACCTACGTTTTCACCATTCGCGCCAATCAGGCGAATGTCCGAGCCGCGAATTCTTTCGTTGACGCGCGGGCCTGTGTCACGTTGTGGCGGCGCGTTGTGGGGTCTGCGAGCGATGGTGGTGTTCCTTTGATTGTTGGTCTTTTTTCGAGTTTGTAAACTACTCGCGTGCCCCTTGCTCTTCAACCCGCAAAATAGGCTGTAAAGAGCCGAAATGACGGCTTTTGGCACTTGTATCTTTGCGTGGTCCTGCGCAGGTGTATCCTGAAGTTAAGTGATGCTGGTGTCGTGTAGAACTCCGGCAATGACAAGGAGAGCAAGCAAGATGGGTAATCTGATCTGGATTGTAGTCGCGGCGGCCATCGCTTTGGGGGGCTACATGCTCTACTCGGGGCGCAGCGTCGATGAAATCGTGAATGACGCTGGCGAGGCGATCAATGCGCCCGAGGCGCTCGAGACGGCGACGGAAGCTGCAGAAGGTGCGACTTCGACGGTCACCGAAGCCGTCGATGCGGCCACGCAAGCCGCGAGCGAAGTCGTTGAAGGTGCCGCGGACGCCGCGGCCTCTGCGGCGGACAGTGTCGCAACGGCTGTAGAAGGCGCGGTCACGGAGGGCACCGAGGCTGCCAGCGATGCAGTTGAAGCGACCACCGAAGCCGCCAGCGATGCGGTCACCGCGACCACTGAAGCGGCTGGCGCGGCAGCGGAAGCGGTCGAGGAGGGCGCTGCCGAGGCAGCAGTCGGCGCGGCTGCGGCGGTGGACTCTGCGACGGATGCGGGTGATGCGGCGGTCGAGGCTGTGACCGAAGGTGCGACTGAGGCAGTTGAGGCGACCGGCGAAGCCGCAGAGGCTGCGACCGATGCAGCTGCCAATGCGGTGAGCGACGCCGCGCAGAGCACGGAGGCAGCAGCAGGCGAAGCAGCGGCGACTGCCGACGAGTTGTTGACCGTGGACGGCTTCGACCTTGCGAAGGTGACAGAGATGATCGAGACCTCTGATCTGTCTGACACGCAGAAGCTGTTGCTTGGCAACCTGGTGAAGGAAGTCGAAAGCAGCCCCGAAAAGCTGGAGGCCGTGCTGGCGCAACTGCGCAGCGCCATGGGCCTCTGATCTGCGAACGAAAAGCCCCGCGCCGGATGATACGACGCGGGGCATCAAATGAAAGTGACCGTCACACGACGTCAGCCGACGAAGGCCTTCTCCACCACGTAGTGCTTGGGGTCGGAATTAGCACCTTCCTCCAGACCGAAGCCTTCTAGAATGCGCTTGAGATCGGTGTTCAGACCGATGGAACCGCAGACCATTGCCCGGTCGGTCTCGGGCGACATGCCCTCGATCCCGAGATCGCGGAACAGCGTGCCGTCTTCCAGCAGGGTGGTGATCCGGCCCATCTTGGGCGAGGGCTCCCGCGTCGTGGTGGGATAATAGGTCAGCTTCGCGAGGTTCTCCTCGCCGATCAATTCGCCCAGCAGCTCGTCCGAACGGATCTCCTCAATCAGGCGGCGCCCGTATTCCAGCTCCGCCACGTCGCGGCAGGTATGGGTGATTATGACCTGCTCGTAGTCCTCATAGGTCTGCGGATCGCGCAGGAGCGAGGCAAAAGGCGCGAACCCCGTGCCGGTGGCAAAGAACCAGATGCGTTTGCCGGGCAAGAGCGCGTCATGCACCAGCGTGCCCACGGGCTTGGGGCGCAGAATGATGTCGTCGCCGGGCTGGATGTGTTGTAGTTTCGAGGTCAGCGGCCCGTCCTGCACCTTGATCGAATAAAACTCGAGCTCCTCGTCCCAGGAGGGCGAGGCGATGGAGTAGGCACGCAGCAGGGGCTTTTGCTTGCCGGTCTTGGAATCGGGGTCGCCCATCAGCCCGATCATCACGAACTCGCCTGAGCGAAAGCGCAGCGAGGCAGGTCTTGTCACCCGGAAGGAGAAGAGGCGGTCGGTCCAGTGCTGGACGGACGTTACGGTCTGGGCATCGGGTAATGTGAGTACTTTGGCGGCGGCGGCTTGGGTCACAGGTCTTTGCTCGGTCATGAATATGTCAACGCAGGCTTACACCTGCGCGTCCCTTTATGGAAGATGATTGTCTTTCGGTGAAGAGGGCGGAGTGTCGCGTCAGGCCTGAACCTTGCCGCGCAGGCGGGACTGGTAGTCATGCGCCTGCCAGTTCGCCCGGAATTGCCATTGCTCCTGGGGTTGTCGCGCGGCAAGCGCTTCGGAGATTTCCACCTCATCAAAGCCCGACGCGCCGCGCCATGGCGTATTGATCGGCCAGAACGTGACCCTTTGCCCGCAGACGGCCTGCATAGCCGCGCAGGCGCAGCGCGCGCGCTATCGTGAAGCCGCGCCCGTCCGCGGAGGAAGGAAAATCGATCCGGATCATCAGCAGCCCCTTGCAGAGCGGCACCTCGGCGGGATCGGTATCCGACGGCAGATCGAGGGCATCCGCGTCATTGGCAGCGCCGAGCGCCACGAAGCCTTCGGTCCAGTCGTCAGCGGCAAAGCCTGTGTCGGTCACGATGATGCTCATCTGTCTTCTCCTTGGCGGACCATTCTGCCATTCACGAAATGGATACCGCATTCTGTCTTTTCAGTGTGCCGCCAACGCCCGGCGCGGGCGTCCTCGCCGGGAGCGACCGGGGTGGTGCAGGGGGCGCAGCCGATCGAAGGGTATCCACGTGCCACCAGCGGGTGCCGGGGCAGGCGGTTTTCGTCCATGTAGTCGATCACGTCCCGCGCACTCCAATTGGCAAGGGGGTTGACCTTGATCAGATTGCCGTCGACCTCGAAGAACGCAAGCGTCGCGCGGGTGCCCGATTGGAACCGCTTGCGCCCGGTGATCCAGCCGCCGTGATGCGCCAGCGCCTGCGACAGCGGGGCCGTCTTGCGCAGCGCGCAGCAGGCGTCGGGGTCGCTGCGGTGAAGCATTCCATCCGGATCCTTGTCCGCGATATCCTGAGCGCGCAGCACATGCAGGTTGCGCAGGCCGAGGCGTTCGGCGACCTCCTGCTGGTAGACCAGCGTTTCCGTGAAGAGCATTCCGGTGTCGATAAACAGGACCGGCACTTCCGGACTGACCATCGCCGTCAGGTGCAGCAGCGCCACAGACTCAGCCCCGAAGCTCGAAACGAGCGCCAGATCGGGGATCTCCGACATGGCTGCGCGCAGCACATCCGTCGCCGCGTGGTGGCGCAGCCGGGCATTGAGCTCTGCTACCCGAGGCGCAAGCGCGGCCTGGCGGGCGGGCCCTCCGGGGGGGATATTTCGGGCCAAAAGAAGCGAAGCGTCAGGCTGCATCGGCCCGGGCTTCCGGATAGAGGGCGGCTTTGAAGGGCGCGAGACCGAGGCGACGGTAGGCTTGCAGGAAGGTCTCGCCCGGATCGTTGCGCAGGTCGAGATAGGCCATGACGATCCGCTCGATGGCAGGGATGATCTCTTCGGCGGAAAAGCCGGGGCCTGCGCGCTCGCCGATGGTCGCATCCTCGGTGCCGTCTCCACCCAGTGTGATCTGGTAGTTTTCGACGCCCGCGCGGTCGAGACCGAGGATCCCGATATGGCCCACGTGATGGTGGCCGCAGGCGTTGATGCAACCCGATATCTTGATCTTGAGCGGACCGATGTCGTGCTCGAGCTTCAGCGTCGTCGAAATGCGTCGCGATCTCCTGTGCGATCGGGATCGAGCGCGCCGTGGCCAGCGCGCAGTAGTCCATGCCGGGGCAGGCAATGATGTCGGAGATCAGCCCGACGTTGGCGGTGCCGAGGCCCGCTGCGCGCAGGGCGGAATAGACCGACGGCAGGTCGTTCTTGTGGACATGCGGCAGGATCACGTTCTGCTCGTGGCTGATGCGCAACTCGTCATGGCCGTAGCGTTTCGCCAGATCCGCCATCAGGCGCATCTGCGCAGACGTCGCATCGCCGGGGGTCTTGCCATGCGCCTTGAGGCTGATCGTCACGATGGCGTAGCCTGGCACGCGGTGTTCGGACAGGTTGGTGTCCGTCCAGGCGCGGAAGGCCGGATAGTGGCGGCGGGCATCCTCATAGTCCGTCACGGGTGTCGTCCGGAAGGCAGGTGCCGCGAAATCGGCCTCGATGGCCGCCAGCATCTCCTGGTCCACGCCGCTGAACTGCGGACGGATCAGGGCGAAACGCTCCTCGACGCGGGCCGCGAAGTCTTCGATGCCATTCTCGTGTAGGGTGATCTTGATGCGCGCCTTGTACTTGTTGTCGCGCCGTCCGAGCAGGTTGTAGACCGAGACGATGGCTTCAAGATAGGGCAGCAGGTCCTCGCGCGGCAGGAAATCCTTCAGCACCTTGCCGATCATCGGGGTGCGGCCAAGTCCGCCGCCGACGATCACCTCGAAGCCGATGGCGCCGTCGCGCTCCATCATGCGCAGGCCGATGTCATGCGCCTTGGTGACGGCGCGGTCGTTGGGGCTGCCGGTGACGGCGACCTTGAACTTGCGCGGCAGGAACTGGAATTCCGGGTGATCGGTGGACCACTGGCGGATCAGCTCTGCGACGGGGCGCGGGTCGGCCATCTCATCGGCGGCAGCACCGGCGAAATGGTCGGCGGTCACGTTGCGGATGGTGTTGCCGGAGGTCTGGATCGCGTGCATCTGCACCTCGGCCAGCGCGTCGAGCATGTCGGGCACATCGCGCAATTCCGGCCAGTTGTACTGGATATTCTGGCGCGTGGTGAAATGGCCGTAGCCCTTGTCCCACTTGTCCGCGATATCGGCGAGCTTGCGCATCTGGCGGCTGTTGAGCGTGCCGTAAGGAATGGCCACGCGCAGCATGTAAGCGTGCAGTTGCAGATAGAGCCCGTTCATCAGACGCAGCGGCTTGAACTCATCCTCGGTCAGCGAGCCATCGATCCGGCGCGCGACCTGCGCTCGGAACTGGGCGTTGCGTTCGGCGATAAAGGCGGTGTCGAAGTCGGTGTAGTTATACATTGTTCAGGGCCTCCTGCTTTCCGTGCGGGTAGTTCGATGGACCCTTTGCACGAAAGTCTTCGCGGAAATGTTTCGGTTTGGGTGTGCCTGCCGCGGTGTCGACATCGGCGAGATATGCGCCGACGACAGAACCCGTCTGCTGGCTGGCGTCGATAAGGCGCAGGTCCGCGTCGGCCTCATCCGTCAGCACTTCGGCGTCCGCCAGATCGCGGCTCCAGCCGGTCGCGGTCTGGTAGATCACGTCGCCGCGCAAGAGGTCGTTGGCGGTGACGACTTTGGGAGTGAACGCTTTTGCCATCAGAAGGCCTCCTTGGCGTGCGGGACGGGAAAGTCGATGTCAGGCCGCGCCTGTGCTGCATCGCGCGGGGCGAGCCCATAGAAGGTGAGCGCGGGGCCGGTCATGTCGGCCGCGGCGAGTGCCGCGGGCAGGGCGTCGAGCGTGGTGGCGAGAATGCGCTCTTCGGGGCGCGAGGCATTCTCGACCACCGTGACGGGCGTGTGCCGGTCGGCACCGTGCATCATCAATCTGCCCTGAATGAAACGCGCGGATTTCTTGCCCATGTAGATCGCGGCAACCTCTCCCGGACGCGCCAGCGCGGCCCAGTCGTGATCGGCGAAACCCTTCATGTCATGGCCTGTAAGGAAGCGCACGGAGGAATTGCGCTCGCGCTTGGTCAGGCTTTGCCCGATCGCCGCGACGGCGGCGGAAGCGGAAGTGATGCCCGGCACGATGTCCCAGCTGATCCGTTCGGCGCTGACGGCGTCGATCTCTTCGTCCAGACGACCGAAAACGGTGGCATCGCCCGATTTCAGGCGCACAACCTGCGCGCCGCTGCGGGCGTGATGGACGATCAGCGCATTGATATCGGTCTGCGACATGGACGGCCCGAAGCCCTCCTTGCCGGCGTCGATCATGATCGCTTCGCGGCGTGCGAGTTCAAGGATGGGCTGGCTGATCAGCCGATCGTGGATTACCACATCAGCCTCGTCGAGCGCGCGGCGCGCCTTCATGGTCAGCAGGTCGGGATCGCCCGGACCTGCGCCCACGAAATGCACATGGCCGGGGCGGGCCTTTCGGTCCAGATGATCGGCGAGCAGGGTGTCCAGAGCCTCCTGCACCGCCACTTCACCGTTCCGGATCGCCTTGGGGCCCGCGCCGAAATAGTAGTCGCGCCAGAAATCGCGGCGCGCGCGGCCAAATGGCAGGGCATCTGCGGCCTTGCGGAAGGTCTTGCCGATGCGGGCAAGCGGGCCGAGTGCTGCGGGAAGGCGCTCTTCGAGATCGGCCTTGATCGCGCGCGCCAGAACCGGCGCAGCACCTTCGGTGCCGATGGCGACGGTCACCGGGTCGCGGTCGACAATGGCCGGGGTAATGAACTGGCTGTCTTCGAGGTTGTCGACCACATTGACCAGGGCGCCGTCGGCGCGTGCGATAGCCGAGGTGCGGGCGTCTTCCGCGTCGTCCTCATCGGCGGCATAGAACAAGGCTGCGCACAGGGCATCTCCGGGCGCCATGCCGCGTTCGACCAACCTGAGCTTGCCTTCTTCCGCCCAGGCCTGGATTTCCGGTGCAGCGCCGCGGGCGAAGACCGTGATATGCGCTGTGGTCTTCAGCAGCAGGCGCAGCTTTGCCAGTGCGGCATCTCCGCCGCCCGACAAGACGATGCGCCGGCCTTCTACGCGCAGAAAGATCGGAAAGTGATCCATGGAACGGTGCCCCTCGTGTTTCTTGGCCTCAATATAGGAAAATGTTCTGCATATGCGCTAGGGGAGGGGGGTTGATAAGGACGCTTGTTCTGTTTTACTTGCCAAAGGGAACGTTCGACCAAAAAAGAGGGTGAAGTCGGAATGGCGGTTCGAATTGACGAGACGGACAGGAAAATCCTCAAGGAGTTGCAGCGCGATGCCAGCCAGTCACTGGACGAGATCGCCGCCATTGTGGGCAGTTCGAAGACCCCTGTGTGGAACCGGATTCGCAAGATGCGCGATGCTGGCGTGGTTGGTCAGCAGACCGTGGTGCTCGATGCGGAGGCTCTCGGCTTCGAGGCCTGTTTCTTCGTGCTGATCCGCACCTCCGAGCATGAGGCAGAATGGCAGGCAAGGTTTCTCAAAGCCTTGCGCGACCGTCCGGAGGTGCAGGAGGCACATCGGCTGGCCGGGGACATCGATTACATCCTGAAGGTGCGTGTCCAGAATGCGCGTGCCTATGACGCCTTCTACCAGGCGCTGATTTCCGAAGTGCGGGTGCATAACGTCACCGCGCTGCTGTCGATGGAGGAGATCAAGTCCACGACGATGCTGCCGCTCTGACCCATGACCGTAAACCGTGGCATAGCTGCGGATCAGCCTGCCTTGGGCTCAAGGGGTCAAGGCAATCTTGAGCTGCGTCAGGCCGTGAAAGTGGTAGATGTCGGCGTATCTCGGCGTCTCCGCCAGCTGCATGTCTGGAAAGCGCGCGAAGAGTTTTTGCAGCGCGATCTGCATCTCCAGTCGCGCCAGCGGTGCGCCAAGGCAGAAATGCAGGCCCGCGCCGAAGGCCGCATGGGGGTGTCGTGCCCGGAACGGATCGAACCGGTCGGGTGCTTCGAAAGCCGCGGGGTCCCGCCCGGCCGCGCCCAGCATCAGGGCCACCTGCGCGCCCTTGGGCAGGACGGTGTCGCCAAGATCGATGTCGTCATAAGCGTAGCGCGTGAAGAGATGCAGCGGCGGGTCGTAGCGCAGGATTTCCTCCACCGTCGCCGCGATCCATGCGTCGGACAGGGCGATGGGGGAGGTCCCGGCTTCCAGCAGCGTTTTGACGCCATTGCCCAGCGTATGCACCGTGGCCTCATGGCCTGCGTTCAGCAAGAGCACGCAGGTGCCGATCATCTCGTCGCGCGACAGCCTCTCCCCCTCGCTCTCGGCGCTGATGAGATGGGTGATCAGATCGTCGCGAGGATCGGACCTGCGCACGTCGATATAGCCGCCCAGATAGTCGGCGAATTCGGTCGCGGCACGGTTGGCGGCCTCTTCGATGGTCCGGTTGCGCCCTGCCTGATACATCGCGACCATGGCATTGGACCAGCGCAAGAGCTGCGGCGCCATGTCCTCTGGCACGCCGAGAAGGCGCGCGATGATCCGCACCGGCACCTCGCGGCAATAGGTGGGGATCAGGTCGGTCGTATCGTGCTGCATCCGCGCCAGAAGGTCATCGCAGACCGCTTCGATGTCGGGGCGCAGAGACTGCACGCGCCGCGAGGTGAAGGCGCGCAGCACCAGCGCGCGCAGCCTGGTATGCCCGGGTGGTTCCATTTCCAGCAGCGAGTGCCGTTCCAGCGCGTCGAAAGCCGCAAGATGCGCGGGCACCGGCCGGCATTGATCTGCTGGCACGGCCCGACCCAACCTGCGGTCCTTGAGGAGCGATTGCACTCGCGCGGCACCGAAGACCGCGACCATGTCGTAGTCATGCCAGAACTGTACCGGGTCGTCGCGCAGGACACGGGCATAAAGCGCATAGGGATCTTGCACGAAGCTGGGATCAAGAGGGGATTGCCGCAAGGTTTTCATGCGTTTCTTTAAGGCGCAGGGTACTGGTCAAGGCAAGGGGCGGTTTGTAAGCTTGCCCGCATGAAAAGCGGTTTTCTCAAGCGACTGGCGATCGTTCTGACGTTCCTTGCGGCAGTGGCCGTGCTGTCTGGGGGCTTGTGGCGCTACGCCTATCTGCAAGCACTTGATCAGCTCGCCTTACAGGGTCAAGCCGATCTGGCTCTTGCCAGTGACCGCCTTGTCGGTCAGTTGCAGCGCTATCGGCAGATGGCCGTGCTTCTGGCGGATCACCCGGTGGTCGAGGCGCTTGCCGCGGGTGGCGACGTGCAGGCGGCCACCGACCTTTTTCTGGCTGCTGCTGACAAGACCGCTGCCCTCGACGTCATGTTCCTCGATACCGCAGGCAGACTGATGGCGGCGGCCCATGCGCCACCCGGTCTCGACCTCAGCGCGACGCCGTACGTCAAGCGGGCAGGCCATGGCGCGCTCGGCTGGGCGCATGGCAGCAGCACGCCGCTTGAAGGGCGCGCCTTCTACTATGCGGCCCCGAGCTTTGCCGCAGACGGCAAGGTGCGTGGCAGCCTCGTGGTGGCAGCCGACCTTTCCGCCATCGAGGACGCCTGGCGCGGTGGGCTCAGGGCGGTTTTCTTCACCGATCCGGCTGGCCGCGTGATCGTGAGCAACCGCTCCGAACTGGTCGACTGGACCCGCTTGCCGGGCGCGCCGGGCCTCGAGCCGCCTGCAGGACAATCGCCGCCCTTCGACAGTTACGAGACGGGCGGACATGAGGTCTGGCAGCTGGGTTGGGGACCCTACTTGCCGCGCAACGCCCTGCACCTGACGCAGGCGCTGCCGGTGATCGGGCTGACCGGCGAGGTGCTCATGGACGTGGCGCCGGCACGACGGCTTGCCTTGCTTCAGGCGGCGGCGCTTGCGGGGCTCTTTCTCGCTTTCGGCGCTGTGCTGTTTCTGGTGACGGAGCGCCGGCGCACATTGGCGCGGCTCAATACGGAACTGGAGGATCGCGTCGCCCGCCGCACGGCCGCCCTCTCCGAGATCAATGAGGCCCTGCGGGCGGAGGCCGAGGAGCGCGCGCAGGCGCAGGTGGCCCTCGCCCGGGCCCAGGCCGATCTCGCCCAGGCCGGCAAGCTGAGTGCACTGGGCAAGATGAGTGCCGGGATCAGCCACGAGCTGAACCAGCCGCTGATGGCGATCCGGTCCTTTGCCGAGAATGCAGTGCAGTTCATGGAGCGCGGCCAACCGCAGAAGGCCGCGGACAACCTTGCGCGGATATCGGACATGGCCCGTCGCATGGGGCGGATCATCAAGAACCTGCGGGCCTTTTCCATGCAGCAGAGCGAACCGGTCAAACAGGTCGATCTCGCGGCGGTTCTCGACTCCAGCATCGAGATGATCGCCGGGCGGGCCGCTGCGATGGAGGTGGCCGTGCACTACGACCCGCCGCCCGGTCCCGTCTGGGTACGCGGCGGCGAGGTGCGTCTCGGGCAGGTCTTTGCGAACCTGATCACCAATGCGCTCGATGCCATGGCGGACGCGCCCGTGCGGCGCCTGAGCATCGACCTGTCGGCCGGAGACCCCGTCAGGATCGAGGTGCGCGACACCGGACCGGGCGTCGAGGCGCCCGAGAAGGTCTTCGATCCGTTCTATTCGACCAAGGAAGTGGGGGCCTCCGAAGGCATGGGGCTCGGGCTGTCGATCTCCTACGGGATCATCCAGGGTTTCGGCGGTGAGATCCGGGTGCGCAATACCGATGCGGGCGCCTGTTTTACCGTCGAGTTGCGGCCCTGGCAGCAGCAGGTGGCCGCATGAGCCGCAAGGTGCTGGTTGTCGATGATGATGCCGCGGTACGTGATGCGCTCTGCCAGACGCTGGAGCTGGCGGATCTGGAACCGCTGCCGACGGGCTCCTTCGTGGCCGCCAAGGATCACATCACTCAAGAGTTCGACGGTGTGATCCTTTCCGACCTGCGGATGCCGGGGCGGGACGGCTTTCATCTGCTGGCCTATGCCCGCGACCAGGATCCCGACCTGCCGGTGATCCTGCTGACCGGCGAAGGCGACATTCCCACGGCGATGAAGGCGGTGGAGCAGGGGGCCTTTGACTTCCTGGAAAAGCCCTGCGCCCCGGCGGATCTGCTGGCGGTGCTGGAGCGCGCTTTGAAAACCCGCGGCCTCGTGCTCGACAACCGGCACCTGCGCGCGATCATGGCGACGGGCGATCCGGCGGCGCGCCTGATCTTCGGCACCTCTCAACTGGCCGAAGGGCTGCGCGCCCGCGTCCGGCGGGTTGCGCTGACCGAGACCGAGGTGCTGGTCACCGGTGCGCCGGGCACCGGTATCTCCAAGGTGGCGGAAGTGATCCATCTGTGCTCCGCACGCTCCAAGGCGCCGTTTCTCAAGCGCGCCGCAGCCAGCCTTCAGGGAGCGTCCTTGCAGGATGCACTTGACGCTGCGCGGACCGGAAGCCTTTTCATCGACGAGATCACCCGGATGCCGGCGCAGGCACAGATCAGCCTCATGGAAGCGATGGAGGCCGGCGGGCAGACGCGGATCATCGCCGGCTCCAACCGGGACCTTCAGGCAAGTGTCGCCGATGGAAGCTTGAATTCGGAACTGTTTTACCGGCTCGAAGTGACGCCTGTTCGCATCCCCTCGCTGGCCGAGCGGCCTGAAGACATTCCGGTGCTGTTCCAGCATTATGTCGAACAGGCCTGCGAACAGGCAGGCCTCATTGCACCCGACATCACGGCCCAGGTGATTGCGGGGTTGATGGCGCGCGACTGGCATGGCAACGCCCGCGCATTGATGACCGAAGCCATGCGTTTTGCCTTGCGGCTCGACGAGGAACCGGTGTCCAACGAAACGCTTGGCCTCGTCGAACAGATGGCGCAGGTCGAGCAAAGCCTGCTCGAACAGGCGCTGCGCCGGTCGGGAGGTCGCGCGATCGTGGCCGCCGAGGCGCTCAAGCTCCCACGCAAGACCTTTTACGACAAGCTGGCGAGATATGGGATTCGCGCGGAGGATTTTCGGAAGAGTTGATGTGCGGTTTTTCGCACATTGATTCAGGTAGCTGCGCGAGCAACCGCACGGCAGAGTTTGCCTCGACCTGTCAAGGAACATTAATTAACTCGTACAAATTATTGGTTTTATGAACTATACTTGATTTTTGAGGATATCGGAAACGCGGGCTTGCCCGAAGGCGAACTTACCTGTCTAAATACGACCAGCGCATCCCGAGAGATGCCACACCGAGTATCATTCGAAAAGTTTCTGGGAGGAAACCATGAAAAATCTGACCGCCGCCCTGACGGCCCTGACCCTGACTGTCAGCGCCTCCGCCGTGTCTGCCGCTTGTGATGATGGCGAGATCGTCATCAAGTTCAGCCATGTGACCAACACCGACAAGCACCCGAAAGGAATTGCTGCGGCCATGCTGCAATCGCGGGTGAACGAGGAAATGAACGGCACCGCCTGCATGGAGGTCTTTCCGAACTCGACGCTCTATACCGATGAGCAGGCGATTGAAGCGATCCTGACCGGGGACATCCAACTCGCCGCGCCTTCACTGTCGTTGTTCGAGAGCTTTACCAAGCAGTATCGCCTGTTCGACCTGCCATTCATGTTCAAAAACATTGCCGCGGTTGACGAGTTCCAGACTTCTGAAGCCGGCGAAGCGATGAAAAGCGTGATGGCCAAACGTGGACTTCAGGGTCTGCAGTTCTGGCACAATGGGATGAAACAGATCTCGGCCAGCAAGCCCTTGAACTTCCCGGGCGATGCCGCGGGCCTCAAGTTCCGCGTACAGCCCTCTGACGTGCTGGTGGCACAGATGGAGGCGCTCGATGCCTCTCCGCAGCCGATGGCATTCGCCGAAGTCTACGGCGCCTTGCAGACCGGTGTTGTGGACGGTCAGGAAAACACATGGTCCAACATCTACGGGCAGAAGTTCTTCGAAGTGCAGGACGGCATCACCGAAACCAACCATGGGATCATCGACTATCTGGTCGTGGCCTCGGTCGATTGGCTTGACGGGCTTGACGCCGGCGTTCGGGACCAGTTCCTGCAGATCCTCGAAGAAGTGACTCTCGATCGCAACGCGGACTCCACCAAGGTCAATGAAGAAGCCAAGCAGGCAATTCTGGCGGCCGGTGGCGTGGTGCGCGAACTGACGCCTGAACAACGCGCGGAATGGGTCGCGGCAATGAAGCCGGTGTGGGCGCAGTTCGAGGCCGACGTGGGTGCCGACAACATAGCGGCCGCACAGGCAATCAACGAAAAGCATTGAAATCGGTGATTTCGACGGGTTGGCGCGGTCGAGTTCCGCGCCAACCGGCGTCTTGACGCTGTCACATCGGGAAGGGACGCAGAATGGCAACGCATCCGGAAGAAGGCGAGAGTCTCTTGGGCATGTTCACGGACAGGCTCGAGGAAAACGCCATTGCGCTGATCCTGGGGTTGATGGTCGCATTGAGTTTCGTGAACGTCGTCCGTCGGTACCTCTTCAACGCGAGCCTGATCTGGAGTCTCGAAGTCGTTCTGATGCTTTTTGCATGGTTGGTCATTCTCGGCATCAGCTACGGCATCAAGAAGACCACCCATCTTGGGGTCGACGCCATCACGAACCTTGTGCAACCCGGCCCCAAGCGCGTGATGGCGATCATCGCCTCGGCCATCTGTGTCGTCTACGCTGTCTTGCTGATGAAAGGGGCCTATGACTACTGGGCGCCCTTCGCCGGTCTCGATGTGACCTCCGGGCGCTGGTTCCCGACCGGTTTCACCGAGACCCGCTCGCGCGCCTTCATGGAGACCGACCAGGTGCCCTTCCCGGCGTTTCTGGGCTTTCTTCCCGATCTGATAAACGACGGCGACCGTTATGAAAAACTGCCCGATGTGGTGCCCTATGCCATGTTGCCCTTCGGCTGTGCACTGATCCTCTTGCGCTTCGTCCAGGCCTTCATCCGCATTCTGCGAGGCTTGCAGGACACCATGATCGTGAGTCACGAAGCCGAAGAAGACGTGGCAGCACTTTCAAGCCGGTCCAAGGAGCGCTGAGACATGGAAACCCTCCTTCTGTTTGTCATGATCCTCGCCTTCCTGTTCATCGGCGTCCCGATTGCCGTCGCACTGGGGTTCAGCTCGATGCTGTTCCTGCTTCTGTTCAGCGACACGTCACTGGGCGCCATTGCTGCCAGTTTCTATCAGGCGATGGCGGGGCACTACACGCTGCTTGCGATCCCGTTTTTCATTCTGGCGTCGAGCTTCATGTCAACTGGCGGCGTGGCCGCCCGGATCATCCGGTTCTCGATTGCCTGTGTCGGGCATCTGCGCGGCGGTCTGGCAATCGCGGGCGTGCTGGCCTGCATGATCTTCGCTGCCCTGTCCGGATCGTCGCCCGCGACCGTTGTCGCCATCGGCTCGATCGTGATCGCGGCGATGGTCAAGGTCGGCTACACAAAGGATTTCGCCGCCGGGGTCATCTGCAACGCCGGTACGCTGGGCATTCTGATCCCGCCGTCGATCGTCATGGTGGTCTATGCCTCGGCGACGGACGTGTCTGTCGGGCGAATGTTTCTGGCCGGGGTCATCCCCGGTCTCATGGCGGGCACAATGTTGATGGTGACGATCTACGTCATGGCACGGTTGCGCAACCTGCCCAAAGGCGAATGGCAGGGATGGGGGGAGGTCGCCGAGAGCTTTGCCGATGCCTTCTGGGGGCTGATGCTGATCGCGATCATCATGGTCGGCATCTACGGCATTCCGGGCGTGACCGGCGCGATCTTCACGCCGACCGAGGCTGCGGCAGTCGCTTCCGTCTACGCGTTCTTTGTCGCCACGTTCGTTTATCGCGACATGGGGCCGCTCAAGACTCCTGACGGAATGAGAAACCTGACCCTGCTCGACAAGCCCGTGGCTGTGGTGACGGCCTTCTTCCATCGCGACACGCGCAAGACGCTTTTCGAAGCGGGCAAGCTCACGGTCATGCTGATGTTCATCATCGCCAATGCGCTGATCCTCAAACACGTTCTGACCGATGAGCAGATCCCGCAGCATATAGCAAACGCGATGCTGGAGGCGGGACTGGGACCTGTGATGTTCCTGATCATCGTCAACGTGATCCTTTTGATCGGCGGTCAGTTCATGGAACCTTCGGGTCTGATCGTGATCGTGGCGCCGCTGGTGTTTCCGATCGCCATCGAACTGGGGATCGACCCGATACACCTCGGCATCATCATGGTGGTGAACATGGAAATCGGAATGATCACGCCGCCGGTGGGGTTGAACCTCTTCGTCACCTCCGGCGTGGCCAACATGCCGATGATGGCAGTGGTTGTGGCGGCACTGCCGTTCCTTGCCGTGCTTTTCGTCTTCCTGCTCCTGATCACCTATATTCCGATCATCAGCACCTGGTTGCCGACGCTGATCATGGGACCGGAGATCATCATCAAGTGACCGCGCGTCGGGTTCGTCCTGTCAAGGGCGGGCCCGGTGTCGGCCTTCCCTGTCATGATGCATCGAGCGCCGCGATGATCGGTGAGAAATCTTCGGCTTTGAGGCTCGCGCCGCCGACAAGCGCGCCATCCACATCCGCGATGGCAAAGATGCCGGCTGCGTTCTCCGGCTTGACCGAACCGCCATAGAGCAGACGAATGCCCTTGCCAGTGTCGCCGAACCGTCCAACCAGTTCGGCGCGCAAGCTCGCATGCACCTCCGCGATTTGCTCCAGTGTCGGAATTTTGCCGGTACCGATGGCCCAGATCGGTTCATAGGCCACCACCAGTGTCGCGCCGGTGCTGCCGTCTGGAACGGAGCCTGCAAGCTGCGCCTTGATGACGCCCAGGGCCTCTCCCGCCTCGCGCTGCTCGAGGCTCTCGCCAATGCAGACGATGGCTGTAAGCCCCGCCGCGATCGCCGCCTCGGCCTTGGCGCGTACCTGCGCATCGCTCTCGCCATGCGCCTCGCGCCGTTCCGAATGGCCGACGATGACATAGCGCGCGCCGGTTTCCGCGATCAGGCCCGCGGCGATATCGCCGGTATGCGCGCCCTTGGCCGCGGTATGGCAATCCTGCGCGCCGACCTGCACTGGCCCGCTGCCGCAGATCTTCGCCGCCGGGAAGAGCAGCGGGTGCGGTGGGCAAATCACGATGTCGCAGGTGCTGACCCGATGCGCCGCCGCCAGCGTCTCCAGCATGTCGAGGCTTGCCCGAGATCCGTTCATCTTCCAGTTGCCCGCCGCCAGTTTCCGCCGCATGCTCATCTCCTGTGACCTGTTTGAGCCTTGGTAACAGGCGCGGGCGGGGGCAGCAATCCGCGCGACGCTTGCAGGGGCACGCGGGCTGTGGCAGGGCGGAAAGGCGAAGGAGAACCACATGATCCCCAGACTGGATGCCGCGAAGCTCGCCTCAGAAGATCCCGCGACGCTGGCCGCGATGCATGAAGCCGCCACGAAAGTGGGTTTCGCCACGGTGTTCAACACGGCCCTGACACCGGCGCGGATGAAGAAGGTGATCGCGACCTATCGCGCGTTCTTTCACCTGCCGGAGGCCGAGAAGGCGCGCATCGACATGGCGCAGACCGGATCCAACCGGGGCTGGGGCAGGGCGGGCTCCGAGCAGGTCGATCCCGATGCCAACCCCGACTACAAGCAGTTCTTCGACAGCGGTTTCACCTTGCCGCCGGACGATCCGCGTGCGGATCTCCCGGTCTATGCCCCGAACCAGTGGCCCGAGGTTCCGGAGGATTTTCGCAAGGAGATCGAAACCTATTACGATGAGGCCCGTGCCGTGGCGCTCGATATCCTGCGGGGCGTGGCCCGGGCCATTGGTGCTCCGGCCGACTATTTCGACAGGGCCTTCGATGCGCCCATGGCGCTCTTGCGCGGCAACTTCTATCCCGAGCGGCCCGCGTGGGCGACAGACCGCGACTTCGGGATCGCGACGCATACGGACTACGGCTGCCTGACCTTGCTCGCCACGGACGGCACGCCCGGTCTGGAGGTGCGCAAACGCGGTGGCGGCTGGATCCCGGTGACGGCGCAACCGGGCGAATTCGTGATCAATTTCGGAGAGATGATGGAGATCTGGACAGACGGTCTCGTGCGCGCAACGCCTCACCGCGTGATCGGCGGCGACGCAGAGCGCATTTCGGTACCGCTCTTTTTCAATCCGTCATGGGAGACGAATGTGGCGCCGATGGGCTCGGACAGGACAATTCACGCAGGCGAGCATCTGTCGCGACGCTTCAACGAAACCTATGTGCATCTGAAAAAGTGACCGGCCTCAGCCGAACTTGATCGACTCGCCGCAGCCGCAGGCTTCGGTCACATTCGGATTGCGAAACTTGAAGCCGCTTTCCAGCAGCGAGGTTTCATAGTCGATTTCCGTGCCGAAGAGGAACATCTGTGCCATCGGCGCGATCAGGACCCGCGCGCCATCCTGTTCCACGACTTCGTCATTGGGGTCGGCGTTCGTCACGTATTCCATGGTATATTCCATGCCCGCGCAGCCGCCTTTCTTGATGCCGATCCGCAGGCCCGCGTGACCGGCCGAATGCATCAGCTTCGACACCTGTGCGGCCGCCTTCGGGGTCAGCGTGACGGCCTGTTTTCCGGGAATGCCAAACATCGCGGGTCTCCTTCGAAACCAATTTAGTCAGTCTTTCGGCGTCCGACAAGCGGGCGCGCGGGATTTCCTGCAACCGTGACCCCTGCCGCGACATCTCTGGTGACGACGGCGCCGGCACCGATGATGGCATCATCCGCGATGGTCACGCCGGGCAGGATCAGCGCACCGCCACCGATCCAGACATTGCGTCCAATGCTGACGGGCTTGCCGAATTCAAGGCCGGCATCGCGTGCGGCGGCGTCGCGCGGGTGATCTGCGGTCAGGATCTGCACCATGGGTCCGATCTGCGCCCTGTCGCCGATGCGGATCGCGCAGACGTCGAGCAGCACGCAGCCGTAGTTGAAAAACACGTCATCGCCGAGAAAGATATTGTAGCCGTAGTCCACATGGAAAGGCGTGCGCAGCGCGCAGCCTGTGCCGATGGCTCCGAGCCAGTCCGCAAGGAGCGGCGCGCGTTCCGCTGTCTCGCCCACGATGGTCGCGTTGTAGCGGCGTTGCAGGCTCTGCGATCTCGCCCTGTCGGACACCAGTTCAACGTCGCCAGGACGGTAAAACTCCCCGGCGATCATCTTCTGTTTCTCGCTCGGCATTGAGGGTTTACATGAAGCCCAGTTCGAGCCGCGCCTCGTCCGACATCATGTCCATCCCCCAGGGCGGCTCCCAGACGAGATCGACATCGACGTGCTTGACGCCCGGAATCGGCCCGACCGCATCGGCGACCCAGCCCGGCATCTCGCCCGCCACCGGACAGCCGGGCGCGGTCAGCGACATCTTGATGCGGACGGCATTTTCCGTGTCGATATCAATGGTATAGATCAGGCCCAATTCGTAGATGTTCACCGGAATTTCCGGATCATAGACCGTTCTGCATGCATCCACGACCTGCTCGTAAAGCGGATGATCGGTGGTGGAGGGCGCGATCAGCGGCGTGCCTTCGAGCGGTTCGGGAGAATTGTTCATATCGGCCTCGGCGTGTTTCCTGAGCATTTATATAGGAATTATAGCCTGCTCCGTAAAGGGGCGGCGCGCCGCTGTCTCGCAGGTGTCGCGAAAACATCAGGTCACTGGCGGTTGCCCGGATCGGAGCCGTCTGCTGGCGGAGGAAAGCTGGAGCGGGTAACGAGAATCGAACTCGTAACTAAAGCTTGGGAAGCTGCCGTGATACCTTTTCACCATACCCGCTCACGGCGTCTGGAATATTTGCTTCGCGGTCAGGGGTCAAGAGGCGTCAGGCGGCGGGAACCCGGGCATGGTAGAAGACCAGATCAGCTGGAATCCGAATGCCCTGCGGCGTTTCAAAGGCGTCGAACTCTCTGGCGATCCGGTTGGCAATAGCCGCAGCATCGGCGTCGCTACCTTGGAAATGTGCGATCGTGCGCACCGCCGGACCGACGCTTGTGGCGAGCCAAGCCGCGTCCTCCGTGTTGCCGGAGGGCGTCAGATAAAGCGTGACCGTCTCCGCCTCGACTTCGGCAAAACCTGCGCTTGAAAGAATCCCTGTGACCTTTTCAGGCGAGCGAAAGGCGAAGGGACCGGGCTCATCGGGATCGACCGCGGGCGGCGCGCCGAGAACTTCTTTAGCGGCGCGCGCCGCAACAGTGAACCACGGGTTCGCCGCCATCTGACCCCAGGCCGCAAGGGTCACGGTCGCACCGGGCTTCAGGGCGGTTTTCATATTTGCAAAGGCGCGTGTCGGATCGGCGAAGAACATCACGCCGAACCGCGAGATCAGGTGATCGAATTCGGCGGGTTCGAAGGGGTGATCTTCAGCATCGGCCACTTCAAACTTCACGTTTGCATGATCGCTCGCGCGACGGCGGGCGAGCGCCAGCATCGTGGGCGAGATGTCCGCCCCGAGGACCATACCCTGCGGGCCGACGCTTCGCGCCGCTTGCAACGTGCTGGCCCCGGTGCCGCAGCCGACATCGAGAACGGACTGTCCGGGTTGAAGTCGCGCCCGCGCAAGGAGCCCCTCCAGAACCGGCTGGAACAGGGCGTCGAGGTTTTCCTGCAAGGCGACCCACTTTGCGCCTGAGCCATCGGTCCAGAATGCCGCCTGGTCCGTGTTGGCCCCGCTCATACGCGTTTGCGCCGCCTGCGTCCGCCGTCACTGTCACCACCGCCGGTGTTGAAGGTCACGTCGGGCAGGGTGACGATGGAATTGAGGATCGGGAAAGGCTCCACCGCATTTGGAATGGCGGAGGCATTGACGAAATGCTCCTGAAACCGAGGCTCAATCGCGGTCTCGACCTTGTGGATGGCGCGCACGGTCGCCTCGATCTCGGCCCGCGCGCTGGAATTCAGCAACGCGATGCGCGCCCCGGTGCCCGCGGCATTGCCCGCCGAGGTCACCTTCTCCAGCGGTGCGTCGGGGATCATCCCCAGCACCATCGCGTGTTTGGGCGAGATATGCGCGCCGAAAGCCCCCGCGAGCGTCACCCGGTCCACCTTGTCGACGCCGAACTTGTCCATCAGCAGGCGCGCGCCGGAATAGAGGGCGGCCTTGGCCATCTGGATCTCGCGGATGTCGCGGTTGGTGACGGTGATGCGTGGCCCGCCTTTGTCGGTGCCGTCATGGACGAGGTAGGAATAGGTGCGCCCGTCGAGAAAACAGCGATCCGACCCGGTCTGCTCGGGCGAGCCGATCAGCCCCGGCGCATCGACGATGCCCTGCATCCGCATTTCCGCCACCATTTCGATGATGCCCGAGCCGCAGATGCCGGTGACACCGGTGGCAGCGATCATCTCCTCGAAGGCGGGATCGTCGGACCACAGGTCCGAGCCGATGACCTTGAACCGCGGCGCCTTGGTCACGGGGTCGATCTCAACCCGTTCGATGGCGCCGGGGGCGGCACGTTGGCCGGAACTGATTTGCGCCCCCTCGAAGGCGGGGCCAGTGGGCGAGGAACAGGCCAGCACCTTTTCGGTATTTCCGAGCAGGATTTCCGCGTTGGTGCCGACGTCGACCACGAGCACGAGTTCCTCGGACTTGTCGGGATTTTCCGACAGCGCCACCGCCGCCGCATCCGCTCCCACATGCCCCGCGATGCAGGGCAGGAAGTAGACGCGGCCCGACGGGTGGATGTTGAGGTCAAGATCATGGGCACGCAGGCGCAGCGCGTTGTTTGTCGCCAGAGCGAAAGGTGCCTGTCCCAATTCGAAAGGGTCGATGCCCAGGAGCAGGTGATGCATGACCGGATTGCAGACGAAGACCGCATCCACGATCAGCGTCTTGTCGATGCCTGCTTCCGCCGCGATCTGCGTGAAGAGGCCCCGAATGCCTTCCCGCACCGCCTGGGTCATCTCCGCCGCACCGCCCGCATTCATCATCGAGTAGCTGACACGGCTCATCAGGTCCTCGCCGAAGCGAATCTGCGGGTTCATCACGCCGGAAGAGGCCAGTACCTCGCCGGTCTGCAGATCGCACAGATGTGCCGCGATGGTCGTCGAACCGAGATCCACCGCCATGCCGTAGACCGATCCGTCATAGTACCCGGGCCAGATGTGCATGATGCAGGGTCGGTTTTCCGCGTCGCCCAGATGCACGGCGACGGTGACTTTCCACTCGCCCTTGCGCAGGACAGGCTGCATGGTTTGCAGGATGTTCAGGTCGGCGGTAACGTTTTCAAGTTGCCACTGCTGGCGCAGCGCGTCGCGCAGCCGTTCCAGATCGCCCGAAGGGTCGTGCATGTCGGGCTCGGCAACCTCGACGTAAAAGAGCTTGGTGGAGGGGTCGAGCACGATTTCGCGCGCTTCGGCGCGTTTACGCACAACCTGCTTGTGTACCTGGCTTTCGGGCGGCACGTCGATCACCACATCGCCCTGAACCGTGGCCTGGCAGCCGAGGCGCCGGCCCTCTTTCAGGCCGCGCTTTTCCTGATAGCGTTGCTCCACCGCGTTCCACTCCGAGAGCGCGCCGTCGGCGACGGTCACGCCGTGCTTGGGAAATTCGCCATAGCTCGGCGTGATCTGGCATTTCGAGCAGATGCCCCGGCCACCGCAGACGGAATCGAGATCGACGCCGAGTTGCCGTGCGGCGGTCAGGATCGGCGTGCCGACGGGAAAAGTGCCGCGCTTGCCCGAAGGCGTGAACACCACAAGGGGGTCTTTACTCATGAGAAACGTACACCTGTTGTCATTTTGTGCCCAACATAGCGGAGTGCACCGCGAGGGAAAGGCGATCCGCGTCATATCTGGTAGCAGTCGCGGCATGGGGGTCATCTTGTTGTGCCGCTGGCCCGCCTGCGGCGCAATTGCCCCTTTCCATTCGGGCGGTGTCGTGAAATAGGAAACTGCCAAATGAGACACTCCCCGAGCGAGGTATGCCAATGGAGATTCGTGAGGCCCTTACCTTTGATGACGTGTTGCTTGTCCCGGCGGCCTCCTCGGTTCTGCCGTCGACCGCAGACACCCGCACGCGTGTGACGCGCACCATCGCGATGAACATTCCGCTGCTCAGTTCGGCCATGGACACGGTGACCGAAAGCCGCATGGCCATTGCCATGGCGCAGGCCGGCGGCATCGGGGTCGTGCACCGCAATCTCAGCATCGAGGAGCAGGCGCAGGAAATCCGCCGGGTCAAACGCTTCGAAAGCGGAATCGTCTACAATCCGATCACGCTGCGGGCCGACCAGACGCTGGCCGATGCGAAGGCATTGCAGGAGCGCTACCGGGTGACGGGGTTTCCGGTGGTGGACGAGCGTGGTCGCGTCGTGGGCATCGTGACCAACCGGGACATGCGCTTTGCCAGCGATGATGCGACGCCGGTCTCGGTGATGATGAGCTCGACGAACCTGGCGATATTGCAGGAACCTGCGGACCGAGACGAGGCGATCAGCCTGATGAAGGCGCGCCGGATCGAAAAGCTGCTGATCACCAACAAGGACGGCAAGCTCACGGGCCTGCTGACGCTCAAGGACACGGAGCAGGCAGTGCTGAATCCTACGGCCTGCAAGGATGCTTTGGGCCGGTTGCGGGTCGCCGCCGCCACCACCGTGGGCGATGCAGGCTTCGCGCGCAGCGAGGCGCTGGTCGATGCGGGCGCCGATCTCATCGTGATCGATACCGCGCACGGCCACTCCGAAGGTGTGGCAGCGGCGGTCCGCCGGGCAAAGGCGCTCAGCAATGAAGTGCAGATCGTTGCGGGCAATGTCGCCACCGGCGAGGCCACGCGGGCGCTTATCGATGCCGGTGCCGACGCGGTGAAGGTCGGGATCGGGCCCGGTTCCATCTGCACCACGCGGATGGTGGCTGGCGTCGGTGTGCCGCAGCTCACCGCGATCATGGATTGCGCCGCAGCCGCCGGAGAGACGCCGGTGATCGCCGACGGCGGCATCAAGTTTTCGGGCGATTTCGCCAAGGCGATCGCGGCGGGTGCCTCCTGCGCCATGGTCGGCAGCATGATTGCGGGCACGGATGAAAGCCCCGGCGAGGTCATCCTCTACCAGGGCCGGAGCTTCAAGAGCTTCCGGGGCATGGGCAGCCTCGGTGCCATGGCCAGCGGCTCGGCGGACCGGTATTTCCAGAAGGATGCGGCCTCCGACAAGCTGGTGCCCGAAGGCATCGAAGGGCAGGTGGCCTACAAGGGAAGTGCGGCGGCGGTCCTGCACCAACTGGTGGGTGGATTGCGCGCGGCGATGGGCTACACCGGCTGCGCCACCGTCGACGAGATGCGCCAGAATTGCCAGTTCGTGAAGATCACCGGGGCAGGGCTCAAGGAAAGCCATGTGCACGACGTGCAGATCACCCGCGAAAGCCCGAATTACCGGGTCGGCTGATGCACCGTCGAGACGGAGAAAAACCGTGACCCCCGGGGCTCGGGTGGCTGCCGCCATCGAGGTGCTGGACGCGGTGGAGGACGGCATCCCCGCCGAACAGGCCCTGACGCGGTGGGCACGGCAAAGCCGCTTCGCCGGCTCAAAGGATCGCGCTGCGGTACGCGATCACGTCTTCGATGCCTTGCGTCTCTGGCGCAGCACGGCAGCCTTGGGGGGCGGTGAGACAGGTCGCGCGCGCATGATCGGCCTCTTGCGCCAGCAGGGAGAAGCGCTGAATGCGCTCTTCGACGGATCTGGCCACGCGCCAGCCCCCCTCGATGCTGCCGAGATCGCAGCAGGTGCTCCGCCGGAAGCGAGGCCGGATCGTTGGAACCTGCCCGATTGGCTGATGCCCGAATTCGAGCGCAGTCTTGGTCGGGAAGCCGAGCAAGCGGCTTTGGCACTGCAAGCCCGCGCACCGTTGAGCTTGCGGGTCAACACGGCAAGGATCACGCTGTCGGCAGCAATGGCCGCTCTGCGCGACGAGGGGATCGAAACGCTTGAAAACCCTCTGGCGAAGACCGCTTTGACCGTGCGCGACGGGGCGCGGCGGCTCAGGGGGTCAAAAGCCTACGCCGATGGTCTGGTGGAGTTGCAGGACGCCTCGTCCCAGGCGGTTGTCGCGGCCCTGCCGGAGGGCGTGCGATGCCTTGATTATTGCGCAGGGGGGGGCGGCAAGGCCCTTGCCCTGGCCGCGCAACCCGGCCGTTCGGTGCATGCCCACGATCTCGAACCGCGGCGCATGGCCGATCTGCCCTCGCGGGCAGCACGCGCCGGCGCGGCGGTTCCGATCCTGACGGGCGCAGAAGTGGCGGGTGCCGCGCCTTTCGACCTCGTTTTATGTGACGTGCCCTGCTCCGGCAGCGGTGCCTGGCGGCGGTCGCCCGAAGCCAAATGGCGGCTGACGCAGGAGGGGCTCGACGCTCTGGCGGCGACGCAGGACAGTATCCTGCGAAAAGCCGCCGGGTATGTGCGGCCCAAGGGCTGGCTTGTCTATGCGACCTGTTCGGTGCTCCGATGCGAAAACCACGACCGGATCGATGCGTTTCTGACGGCCAATCCGGACTGGCGCTGCGCGCATCAGCGGCAGTTTCCGATCTCGGAAGCGGGGGACGGGTTTTTCACGGCACACTTGACGCGCGTTTGATCCACGGGATACTCAACTCCTGCGAGCAATGCGAGACATGGTTAAGCCGGGATTAATCAATCGCGCGTGTAAATGGATCCGTGATTCGCATGACCTGGAGCAGACCTTGACGCGCAGTAGCTTTCGACCTTCACGTCTGACCCGATTTGCCCTGAGCGCGCAACCAAGGGTCGCCACGCTAATCCTTATTGCCGTTCTCGTGGGAATTCTCGGTCTCGCCTCACCCGATCTGCTCGCGAGCAAGGCGCTGTTTGCCATGTCTCTTTCCCTCGTCGCGATCGGCCTGCTGCTCGTTGCATTCGCCAAGATCTACAACCGGCGGTGCCGGATGATCCGCGAGGTTCTGGCAGACTTCATCGCCGAGGATGTGGCACCGAGTTTCGTGACGGATCTGGAGGGCGTGATCCTGTCGAGCAACGAGGCTGCGCGGCAGCGGTTCGGGGTCGAACTGGATGAGACCGTCAGCGGGACGCTGAAAAACACCTTGGCCAATCCCGGTGGCATTGTCTTCAGGCTGAAGGAGACTGCGGAGATCGAGGGTGCTGCCCGCGAGAACCTCGTAACCCGGCAGGGACACATGCGGCTTGCGGTGCATCGGTCCGGTCCTGAAAACCTGCTCTGGCGCCTCGAGGACGTGGCGAGCCTGCCGCAGCAGACGGAAGCGCCAAACCTTCCGATGATCGTGGTGGGGCGCAGTAATGCCGTTTTGCACATGAACGACGCCGCACGCGGCCTCGCCGGTGGACGGATCAAGACCCTGGACCGGCTTTTCAAGCAGTTGCCGGTCGTGCCCGGGACGGTCTGCGACGTAACAGGCGCGCAAGGGCCCGTGCGCGTCCTGGTGAGCGAAGTCGATGCAGGTGCCGGACGGCGCGCGCTTTACTTGCTGCCTCCGGCTTCCGAGCCCATGGCGCAGGATGGTTGGGACGTGTTCCAGAACCTTCCAGTACCTCTGCTGAAGGTCGCCCCCGAAGGCACGGTGCTGGCCTACAACCGCATGGCTGCGAGCCTGATCGGCGTTGCCCTGACGCAGAAAGTCCATCTCTCCGAGGTCATGGAAGGGCTCGGCCGGCCGATCACCGACTGGCTGAAGGAAACGATCGCCGGACGCGCCGGACAGCAGTCGGAGTTCCTGCGCCTGAAACGCACGGACCGCGAGGCATTCGTGCAGGTCGCTCTTAACCGTGTGGTCGAAGATGGCGCACCCGCCTTGATCGCAGTTCTGAGCGATGCCACGGAGTTGAAGTCGCTTGAGGCGCAATTTGTGCAAAGCCAGAAGATGCAGGCGATTGGTCAGCTTGCCGGCGGCGTAGCCCATGATTTCAACAATCTTCTGACAGCGATATCAGGACATTGCGACCTGTTGTTGCTGCGTCATGACCAGGGCGATCCTGACTTCAGCGACCTTGTGCAAATCAACCAGAACGCCAATCGCGCCGCAGCACTCGTGGGTCAGTTGCTGGCCTTCTCGCGCAAGCAGACCCTGCGACCCGAAACGCTGGACATGCGCGATACGCTGTCCGACCTCACGCATCTGCTGAACCGCCTGGTCGGCGAGAAGGTGACGCTCACGCTCAGCCACGACCCGGTGCTGGAGCCGATCCGCGCCGACAAGCGACAGCTCGAACAGGTGCTCATGAACCTTGTGGTCAATGCGCGCGATGCGATGCCGCAAGGCGGCGAGATCAAGATCGAAACCGAATGCGTGGATTTGAACGAGCCGCTCGACCGGGACCGTGTCAGCGTGCCTAAGGGGCGCTACGTCACCGTGCGGGTGACCGACGAGGGCGTCGGCATCCCGTCCGACAAGTTGCAGAAGGTTTTCGAGCCGTTCTTCACGACCAAGCGTACAGGCGAGGGGACGGGGTTGGGGCTGTCGACGGCATATGGCATCGTGAAACAGACGGGTGGCTATATTTTCGTGGATAGTACCCTAGGCTCGGGCACCTGTTTCAGTCTTTACTTTCCGGTGCTCGAGAAGAGCGATCGCCCGGCGCCTGAACCGAGGCGCGCTGCGGCGAAGCCCACTGCAAAACATGGTGACGGAGTCATTCTTCTTGTGGAGGATGAAGCGCCGGTGCGGGCCTTCGCCAGCCGTGCCCTGCGCTTGCGCGGATATACCGTGCTTGAAGCGGATTCCGCGGAGGCCGCTCTCAAGACGCTGGAAGATGAATCCCTGACCGTGGATGTCTTCGTGACCGATGTGGTGATGCCCGGCATGGATGGCCCAAGCTGGGTCCGCGAGGCCTTGAAGGACCGTCCCGGCGTCCGGGTTGTCTTCGTGTCGGGCTACGCCGAGGACAGTTTCGGCGAAGCGCAGATGAAGATCCCGAATTCCGTCTTCCTGCCGAAACCCTTCTCGCTCAGCGACCTCACCGAAACGGTGCATCGGCAATTGCACTGACGGATCGGTTCCGCGAAGCACTGCGCAGATCGGGACCGTTTGCCTGCACGATTTTGGCTGTGCAAGGCGGAGATGAAGCTTTGGAAAGGCTGACGTCGATGTATGGTCGGATTTTTGCGAAGCGATCGGTCACTACACACAAAACCACCCGCGCCGGCAAAGCGTCAACCTCCTGTTAACCAGAGTCGGAAAATAGTGGCTTCTGGAAATATTGATTGAAATGTTCTGCATTTGATCTCATAAGGAACATAATGAGAACATCCTGAGCGCCACCACATGGCAGCGATTGCCGCTTGGTGGGAAGTGTGACACTAAAGGGGAAATGAAATGGCAACGGCAGATCTTTTGAGCATGAGCAGTAAAACTTCCGCAGACAAACAGAAAGCGCTCGAATCCGCGCTGGCCCAGATCGAACGGCAGTTCGGCAAGGGCTCCATCATGAAGCTCGGGGCGGAAGGTGCCGTTCAGGACATAAAGGCCAGTTCGACCGGCTCGCTTGGCCTCGACATCGCCCTGGGGATTGGCGGCCTGCCGATGGGTCGGATCATCGAGATCTACGGTCCGGAAAGCTCGGGCAAGACCACCTTGACGCTGCATTGCGTGGCCGAGCAGCAGAAGGCGGGTGGCGTTTGTGCCTTCGTGGATGCGGAACATGCGCTCGATCCGAGCTATGCCAAGAAGCTCGGCGTGGACATCAACGAACTTCTGATCAGCCAACCCGACACCGGCGAACAGGCGCTGGAGATCACCGATACGCTGGTGCGTTCCGGTGCCGTCAATATGGTCATCGTCGATTCGGTGGCTGCCTTGACGCCGAAATCGGAGCTCGAAGGCGACATGGGGGACAGTTCCGTGGGCGTGCAGGCGCGGCTCATGAGCCAGGCCATGCGCAAACTCACCGGTTCCATCAGTCGGTCGAACTGCATGGTCATCTTCATCAACCAGATCCGCATGAAGATCGGCGTGATGTTCGGCTCGCCGGAAACCACGACCGGCGGTAACGCGTTGAAATTCTACTCTTCCGTCCGTCTCGATATCCGCCGCATCGGCGCGATCAAGGACCGCGACGAGGTGGTGGGCAACCATACCCGTGTCAAGGTCGTCAAGAACAAGGTCGCAGCACCGTTCAAGCAAGTCGAATTCGACATCATGTACGGCGAAGGCATTTCCAAGACCGGGGAACTCCTTGACCTCGGCGTGGCGGCGGGCGTCGTCGACAAGTCCGGCTCCTGGTTCAGCTATGGAGACGAGCGCATCGGTCAGGGACGCGAAAACGCAAAGGCCTTTCTGCGCGAGAATACGCAGATCGCGCTCCAGATCGAAGACAAGATTCGCGCGGCCCATGGCCTCGATTTCCACATGTCCGACGCCGATGGCGGCGTGGATGAGGATATTCTCGAAGCCTGACCCCGCCACCGGCACAGAGCGAGCAGAACAGAATTCACAGGGCGCGCCACCTCGGCACGCCCTGTTTTCGTCTCCACCATGTCCTTGGCCCGTGGACAGCCGCCGCTCTGGAAGCTATTTGGGCTGGAACAGAAATCAGACGCCCAAAAGGCCCCTCTCATGCAAACGCTCAACGACATCCGATCCGCCTTCCTGTCCTACTTCGAGAAGCAGGGTCACCGTGTGGTGCCGTCGAGCCCGCTCGTGCCGCGCAACGACCCGACGCTGATGTTCGCGAACTCCGGCATGGTGCAGTTCAAGAACCTCTTCACCGGGGTCGAGACACGCGATTACAAGCGTGCGACAACAGCTCAGAAATGTGTGCGGGCGGGCGGTAAGCACAATGACCTCGACAACGTGGGCTATACGGCACGTCACCACACCTTTTTCGAGATGCTCGGGAATTTCAGCTTTGGCGACTATTTCAAGGATGACGCCATCGCTTTTGCCTGGGGGCTGGTGACCGGCGATCTCGGAATTGATCGGAACAGGCTCTATGTCACCGTCTATCACACCGACGACGAGGCGGCGGCGATCTGGAAGAAGGTCGGCGTGCCCGAGGAGCGGATCATCCGGATCGCGACAAATGACAACTTCTGGATGATGGGGCCGACAGGACCTTGCGGGCCCTGCACCGAGATTTTCTACGATCATGGCGACCACATCTGGGGTGGGCCGCCTGGCTCCCCGGAAGAGGATGGCGACCGCTTCGTCGAGATATGGAACCTCGTTTTCATGCAGTATGAGCAGTTCGAAGACGGCACGCGCCGGGACCTCGCTGCGCAATCCATCGACACCGGCATGGGGATCGAACGCGTTGCCGCCTTGCTGCAGGGCACCAATGACAACTATGCCACGGACATGATGCGCAGCCTGATCGAAGCCTCGGCCAATGCCACAAGTACCGATCCCGACGGCCCCGGCAAGACCCATCACCGGGTGATCGCGGATCACCTGCGCTCGACCTCCTTTCTGATGGCCGATGGGGTGATGCCTGCCAATGACGGGCGCGGCTATGTGTTGCGGCGGATCATGCGACGGGCCATGCGCCATGCGCATCTGCTGGGGGCGAAGGACCCGGTGATGCACAAGTTGGTGCCGGCGCTGGTGCGCAAGATGGGGGCTGCCTATCCCGAACTTGGGCAGGCGCAGGCCATGATCGAACAGACGCTGCTGCAGGAGGAAACGCGCTTCAAGCAAACGCTGGAGCGCGGACTTAAGCTGCTTGATGAGGAAATCTCTGTGCTTGCGGAAGGCGCCGATCTGCCGGGGGCCGCGGCGTTCAAGCTTTACGACACCTATGGCTTCCCGCTGGACCTGACGCAAGACGCCCTGCGCGAGAAGGGGCGCTCAGTCGACACCGGCGGTTTCGATGCGGCCATGGCCGAGCAGAAGGCCAAGGCCCGCGCGGCCTGGTCGGGATCGGGCGAGGCGGCGGATGCCACGGTCTGGTTCGATGTTGCGGACACCAAGGGTGCTACGGATTTCCTTGGGTACGACACGGAGACCGCGGAGGGCCAGATCATTGCGCTCGTGACAGATGGTGCGCTCTGCCAAAGTGCTAAAGCCGGACAGCACGTGCAGATCGCGTTGAACCAGACACCGTTTTATGCGGAAAGCGGCGGGCAGGTAGGCGATACCGGCAGCCTGCGCACGGCAACTGGTACTGCGAAGATCACCGATTGCCGCAAGACGGCCGGGGTTTTCGTGCATGTGGCAGAGGTTATGGAGGGCACAATTTCGGTGGGCGAGGCCGCTGTGCTCGAAGTCAATCACGATCGCCGCACCGCCATCCGCGCCAACCATTCGGCCACGCATCTGCTGCACGAGGCGTTGCGCAAGGCACTTGGGGATCATGTCGCACAACGCGGATCGCTCAATGCCGAGGATCGGCTGCGCTTCGATTTCAGCCACAACCAGGCGCTCACTCTGGAGGAGCTGAACCGCGTCGAGCAGGAGGTCAACGCCTTCATTCGGCAGAACGCGCCGGTGACGACACGCATCATGACCCCGGATGACGCCCGTGGGCTTGGCGCGCAGGCGCTTTTCGGTGAAAAATATGGCGATGAAGTTCGTGTCGTCTCCATGGGTGTCCAGCCGAAGTCCGGCAAGGGGCGCGACGGCGATACCTATTCGCTTGAACTATGCGGGGGCACCCATGTGCGCCAGACCGGCGATATCGGCGCTTTCGTGACGCTGGGCGACAGTGCCAGCAGTGCAGGTGTTCGACGGATCGAAGCGCTGACCGGCGCGCCGGCGCTCGCATATCTGCGGGCGCAGGATCACCGGCTGGCACGGGTGGCGCTGGAATTGAAAGCGCAGCCTGCCGAGGTGCCGGACCGGGTGAAGGCGCTGCTTGACGAGCGCAAGGCGCTCGCAAACGAGGTGGCGCAACTGCGCCGCGAACTGGCGATGTCGGGAGGTGGCGCGAAAGTGCCGGAAGCCGAAGAGATCGCAGGCGTTCCCTTCATGGCGCAAGTGCTCTCCGGCGTGACAGGCAAGGATCTTCCGGCCTTGGTCGATCAGTTCAAGGCGAAACTCGGCAGCGGTGCGGTGCTGCTGATCGCCGATGCGGAGGGCAAGGCTGCGGTAGCTGCCGGCGTGACCGAAGATCTGACGTCGAAACTCTCTGCGGTCGATCTGGTAAAGGCGGCTGTCGCCGAACTGGGCGGCAAGGGCGGCGGCGGGCGGCCCGACATGGCGCAGGGCGGAGCGCGTGACGTGGAAAATGCCTCCGCCGCAATCGAGGCGGCACGCGCCGTCATGAAAGGATAAGACGATGGGTGCTCTCTGGATTGCACATGTAACCGTAACCGATAATGAGGCCTACGCGAAGTATGCGGCCCTGGCGACCAAGGCGATTGCCGATCACGGCGGGCACTTCATCGCGCGCGGTGGCAAGTTCGTGCAGCTTGAAGGCCGCGAGCGCCCACGCAATGTCGTGGCCCGCTTTCCGGATATCGAAACGGCGGAAAAGTGTTATCGCTCGGATGTCTATCAGGAAGCCCTGAGCCATGCGCGCGGTGCGTCGGAGCGCGAATTGATCATCGTCGAGACCACTGAATAAGCGGTACAGCGGCCTGCTCGCACAGACCGGATGCATGAAAAAGGGGCGCGGATCGAACCCACGCCCCTTTCGCGTTTCAAGACGATTGCCCTGGCAAGCCGCGGCTCGACCGGCAAGCGTCGTCAGGCTGATTTCGCCATCCGCTTGCGCTCGTGCGGGTCGAGGTAGCGCTTGCGCAGCCGGATCGCATTGGGCGTGACTTCCACCAGTTCGTCATCGTCGATGTAGGCGATCGCCTCTTCCAGCGACAGCGTGATCGGTGTGGTCAGGCGCACGGCCTCATCGGTGCCGGAGGCGCGCACGTTGGTGAGTTTCTTGCCCTTCAGCGGGTTCACTTCGAGGTCGTTGTCGCGGCTGTGCTCGCCGATGATCATGCCGGTATAGACGTCCGCCTGCGCGCCGATCATCATGCGGCCTCGCTCTTCGAGGTTCCACAGGGCGTATGCCACGGAGGTGCCGTTCTCCATGGAGATCAGCACCCCTGCACGGCGGCCCGGGATCGGCCCCTTGTGCGGTGCCCAGCTGTGGAACACGCGGTTCAGCACGCCGGTGCCGCGCGTGTCGGTCAGAAACTCGCCATGATAGCCGATGAGCCCGCGCGAAGGCACCAGCGCCACGATGCGGGTCTTGCCGGCACCTGCGGGTTTCATCTCGACCAACTCGCCGCGCCGCACGCCGGTGATCTTCTCGATGACCGCGCCGGAGTATTCATCATCCACGTCGATGGTGGCTTCCTCGATGGGCTCCAGCCGCTCGCCGTTCTCGCCTTCGCGGAAAAGCACCTGCGGGCGCGAGATCGACAGCTCGAAGCCTTCGCGGCGCATGTTCTCGATCAGCACGCCCATCTGCAATTCGCCGCGGCCCGCGACCTCGAAGGCCTCGCCACCGGGCGTGTCGGACACCTTGATCGCGACGTTGCTCTCGGCTTCCTTCAGGAGCCTTTCGCGGATCACGCGGGACTGCACCTTCTTGCCATCGCGGCCTGCGAGCGGGCTGTCGTTGATGCCGAAGGTGACGGTGATGGTGGGCGGATCGATCGGCTGGGCGGGCAGGGCCTCGGTTACCTGAGGGGCAACGATGCTGTCGGCCACGGTCGCCTTGGTCATGCCGGCAAGGCTGACGATGTCTCCGGCTTCGGCCACGTCGATGGCGGTCTGTGTCAGGCCGCGGAAGGCCAGCACCTTGGTCACCCGGAAGTTCTCGATCAGCTTGCCATCCCGCGACAGAGCCTTGACTGTCTCGCCTGCCTTGACGGTGCCGGACTCGACTCGGCCGGTCAGGATGCGCCCGATGAAGGGGTCAGCGCCCAGCGTCGTGGCCAGCATCCGGAAGGGCTCATCGCGGTGGGCGATCTGCGCGGGGGCGGGCACGTGTTTAACCACCAGATCGAAAAGGGCCGAGAGATCCTTGCGCGGTCCATCGAGCTCCATGTCGGCCCAGCCGCTGCGCCCCGAAGCATACATATGCGGGAAGTCGAGTTGTTCGTCATTGGCGCCGAGATTGGCGAAGAGGTCGAAACATTCGTCCAGCGCCCGGTCGGGCTCGGCTTCGGGTTTGTCGACCTTGTTCAGCACGACGATCGGGCGGAGGCCCAGGGCCAGTGCCTTGGACGTTACGAACTTCGTCTGCGGCATCGGGCCTTCGGCGGCATCGACCAGCAGCACCACACCGTCGACCATGGAGAGAATCCGCTCTACCTCGCCGCCGAAATCGGCGTGGCCGGGGGTGTCCACGATGTTGATGCGGATACCTTTCCATTCCACCGAAGTGGCCTTGGCGAGGATCGTGATGCCGCGCTCGCGTTCCAGATCGTTGCTGTCCATGGCGCGCTCGGTCGTCGCCTGGTTTTCGCGGTAAGTGCCGGATTGCTTGAGAAGCTCGTCCACCAGCGTGGTCTTGCCGTGGTCGACGTGAGCGATGATTGCGATATTGCGCATGTCCATGAAAAACAGCCTTCGATTGGGGAGGTCGCGCGCCTGAGGCGCATCGTTTGGGGGCGCATACCGCGAGGTCACGCGGAAAGCTAGGGGGAATCGCCCCGATGCGACGCTGCGGCACCGGTTGCGCCCTCAAAGCGGCAGCTGGTGCGTGTCCTTGATCTGTTCCATGACGAAACTGGCGGAGACATCCGAGAGCGGCACCCGGCGGATCAGCGCCTGATAGAGCCGGTCATAGTCGGCCATGTCGGCGACGCGTGCGCGGATCAGGTAATCCAGATCGCCGGTCATCCGGTAGACGCCGAGGATTTCCGGCATGCCGCGTGTCGCGGTGCTGAACGTCTCCAGCCAGTCCGGGGCATGGGCATTGGTGCGCACCATCATGAAGACCATGAGCCCCAGCCCGAGCTTGACCGGATCGAGCAGCGTGACTCGGGCACTGATCACGCCCTCAGCCTCCAGCGCTTTGATCCGGCGCCAACAGGCGTTCCGGCTGAGGTGAACGACGTCGGCCAGCGCCTCAAGCGAAACACTTGCATCGCGTTGCAAAACGTTGAGGATCCGGCGGTCTGTGTCGTCTATTTTCAACATAAAATGACTATTGTTGGGATAGCGTCCACAAGTAAAGCGATTTTCCCGTATCTTTGGGATGATTTCCCACCGTGCATTGGGTAGCTTGCCTCAACCCTGAAAGGAGACCCCCGATGTTCCAGCGTATTTTCCTCGACCACCCGGCCACCGTGAATGAAAACTTTCTTCAGCACATGCTCTTTGCGCTGACGTTCGCGGGAGCGCTCTTTGCGGCGGCGGGTGCGGCATTGGTGCATGCCTTCATTCCTTGCCTCTTCGAAAAGACCGCCAGCCGGATCATCACTCGGCTTTACGGTCGCATCCACAACCGGGGTCACTGATCATGTGCCGCTGGGCCGCCTACCTGGGCCAGCCGCTCTTTCTTTCCGAAATCCTGACCTCGCCTGCGCACTCGCTGATCCAGCAATCGCGCGCGGCGGCACAATGTAAAACCGCAATCAATGCGGATGGCTTCGGGCTTGCCTGGTATGACAAGCGGCCCGAGCCGGGTCTTTACCGCGACGTTTATCCGGCGTGGTCGGACCCAAACCTCGCCGCGATTGCGCATCAGGTGCAGTCGCGGCTCTTTCTTGCGCATGTGCGGGCTTCGACCGGCACGGCAACCAGCCGCAACAACTGCCATCCTTTCGTGCAGGGACGCTGGTCCTTCATGCACAACGGGCAGGTGGGCGGTTTCGAGCAGTTCCGCAAATCGGCGGACATGCTGATCGATGACGCGCTATATGCCAACCGGCGCGGGGCCACGGACAGCGAGGCGCTGTTTCTCATCGCCCACGGTCTTGGTCTCGAGGAGGACCCGCTTGCGGCCATGGAGGGGGCGGTGTCGCGGTTGCAGGCACTGGCGGTGACCAGCGGGCATCCCGGTGCCCACATGCGCTGCACGGCGGCCTTTTCGGATGGGCAGCGGCTTCATGCGATCCGCTATGCCTCTGACGATCTTGCGCCTTCGCTCTATTACCAGTGGAACGCGACATGGCAGGGTTGGGCGGTGGTCTCCGAGCCTTACGGCGAGGATGCCGCCCATTGGGTCTCCGTGCCACCGGGCAGTTTCTGCACCTTCGACGGTGATCATGTGGAAGTCGTGCCTTTTGCGCCCGACTGCGCGGCGCAGGCCGCCTGAACAGAAGGGGCTTGCGGGGCGATCAGCCCGCAAGCGCCTTGTTCAGGTTCTCGTCGATCTTTTCGAGAAAGCCCATGGTGGTGAGCCAGCTTTGGTCTGGCCCGACCAGCAGTGCCAGATCCTTGGTCATGAAGCCGCTTTCGACAGTTTGCACGACAACTTTTTCCAGCGTTTCGGCGAAGTTCAGCAGGGGCTTGTTGCCGTCGAGCTTGGCGCGGTGCTTGAGCCCACCGGTCCAGGCGTAGATCGACGCGATGGAGTTGGTCGAGGTCGCCTCGCCCTTCTGGTGTTGCCGGTAATGACGCGTGACCGTTCCGTGTGCTGCCTCGGATTCCACCACCTTGCCATCGGGGGTCATCAGGATCGAAGCCATAAGGCCGAGTGACCCGAAACCCTGCGCCACGGTGTCAGACTGCACGTCACCATCGTAGTTCTTGCAGGCCCATACATAGCCGCCCGACCACTTCATCGCGGAGGCCACCATGTCGTCGATGAGCCGGTGTTCGTACCAGATCTTCGCCTCCTTGAATTGTTCGGCGAATTCCGCGTCGAAGATCTGCTGGAACAGCTCCAGAAAGCGGCCATCGTATTGCTTGAGGATGGTGTTCTTGGTCGAGAGATACACCGGCCAGCCGAGGCTGAGCCCGTAGTTGAAGGACGCGCGGGCGAAATCGATGATGGATTTGTCGAGGTTGTACATCGCCATGACCACGCCGCTGTCGGGCGCATCGAAGACCTCGCGTTCGATCACGGTACCATCTTCGCCCACGAATTTCAGCGTGAGCTTGCCGGCGCCAGGAAATTTGAAATCCGTGGCGCGGTACTGGTCGCCGTAGGCGTGGCGACCGACGACGATGGGTTTGGTCCAGCCCGGCACGAGACGCGGCACGTTGCGGCAGATGATCGGCTGGCGGAAAATCACGCCGCCGAGGATGTTGCGGATGGTGCCATTGGGTGAGCGCCACATCTGTTTCAGCCCGAACTCCTCGACCCGCGCCTCATCCGGCGTGATGGTCGCGCATTTGACGCCGACGCCATGTTCCTTGATCGCATGGGCGGCATCGATGGTGATCTGGTCATCAGTGGCGTCGCGCGATTCCATGCCCAGATCGTAGTATTTCAGGTCGATGTCGAGGTATGGCAGGATCAGCTTCTTCTTGATGAAGTCCCAGATGATCCGGGTCATTTCATCGCCGTCGAGTTCGACGACGGGGTTCTCGACCTTGATCTTGGTCATGCAGCATTCCTTTGCGAAATCGGGTGAGTCGGATTGCCGCCTGTGTAGCGCAGTTGACGGCACGTCGGAAGGCGGTATGCGATTGTATACCGATATTCCGCAGCCAGTGCCCGTTCTTTCCGCAAGGCAAAGTCGTTTGTCGATGCGCAGGGAAGGGATTTGCGGAAAAATCAGGATTTCGTGAAAAACGATTCCAGCTTTGGCAGCAGCCAGTCCCAGAGGCCCGGCGCCCCTCGACGGATCGGCACGCCCACACGGGCGTCGAGTTGCGTGAAGCTGACACTGTAGTCGATCCAGGACCCGCCGCCGTTCTCGAGGTTGCCGATAGGCGTCTGCACTCGGTCGATGGATTTCGCGAAGATCGCATCCGGCGTTTGCGCGGTTTCGAACTCCTCCCAAAGCGCGCGGAACGCGGCCTCCTGATCGGGCGGGAGCAGCCCGAAGATGCGATCCGCCGCCGCCGCTTCGGCTTCGGCCATCGCCGCGTGGTCGACCGCGCCGTGGATCGGATTGTCGCCGGCGTCGATCTCCACAAGATCGTGCAGCAGGAGCATCTTGAGCACCCGGTCGATGTGCACTTCCGGCCCGGCCTGATCGGCCAGAACTAAGGCGTAGAGCATGACGTGCCAGCTGTGTTCGGCGGAGTTTTCAAAGCGCGAGGCATCATGCAGGCGCGAGGCGCGCAGCACGGATTTCAGGCGGTCCGCCTCGCTGAGAAAAGCGATCTGCCGGTCCAGCCGCGCCGTCATTTATTCGGGGCGGGCAGGGTGCGGGCCAGTTCCTCTGTGAGTTGGTCCAGCAACTGCCGTGCCCGCTGTTCGGCCCGGCGCACGCGAACCGCCGTCAGATAGGCCTCTTCCATGGTCTGCGAGGAACCGCCGATGGTGTCGGCCACGCGCTGCACGAAGGCGTCGTCGCCGGTCGCGTTGATGATCTTGAGGCTTTGCAGCGCCAGTTCGTCGGCAATTTCGTCAATCAGGGCCATGGTTCAGCGTGATGTCTCCGTCAGGCGGCGTTTCACATAGGCTGTGGTGGTATCGATCAGGGTGCCGAGGTGCGGCTCCTCAAAGAAATGTCCTGCACCCTCGACCTGCTCATGGGTGATGGTGATGCCCTTCTGCTCATGCAGTTTCGAGACGAGCGACACCGTATCGGCGGGCGGCGCCACCCGGTCCGCCGTCCCGTTGATGATCAGGCCGGAGGCGGGGCAGGGGGCGAGGAAGGAGAAGTCATACATGTTGGCAGGCGGGGCCACGGAGATGAACCCGGTGATCTCCGGGCGGCGCATCAGCAGCTGCATGCCGATCCAGGCGCCAAAGGAGAAGCCCGCGACCCAGCAGTGCTTGGAATTGTTGTTCATCGATTGCAGGTAGTCGAGCGCGGACGCGGCATCCGACAACTCGCCGATGCCCTGGTCGTATTCGCCCTGGCTCCGACCCACGCCCCTGAAATTGAACCGCAGCACGGTGAAGCCCATGTTGTAGAAGGCGTAGTGCATCCGGTGAACGATCACATGATTCATCGTGCCGCCGAACTGCGGATGCGGGTGCAGGATGATGGCGATGGGCGCGTCGCGCTCCTTTTGCGGATGATAGCGGCCTTCGAGGCGGCCTTCGGGTCCGGGAAAGATGACCTCGGGCATGAGCGTCCCTGCATTCTTGTCCAAGGCCCTCGCGGTGAATTCTTGACGAATTCAATCAGGCTCCTTAGAACGGTTCTAATTAGTTCGTATGCCCTCATTCGGACGGCGCTCTTGGACTTAGGCACTTAATGGGCCTTCGTCAATTGCCTGCCGTGTCTTGCGCGGGCCTTGGGAGTGGTATCATGAAACTTTCCACGAAAGGGCGCTACGCGATGGTGGCGCTTGCGGATATTGCGCTGCAGCCGGAGGGGCGGCTTGTCACCTTGGGCGACATCGCCGAGCGCCAGTCGATTTCGCTGCCCTACCTCGAGCAGCTTTTCGTCAAGCTGCGGCGTGCCGATCTGGTGGCGTCGGTCCGTGGGCCGGGGGGCGGCTACCGGCTGGCCCGGCGCACCTCCGACATTCGCGTGGTGGACATTCTGGCGGCGGTCGATGAAACCGTGAACGCGATGCACAAGGGCGCGGGCGTCTCGGGCGGGGCCTCCGGCAGCAAGGCGCAGTCGCTGACCAACCGGCTTTGGGAAGGGCTCAGCGCACATGTCTATGTGTTTTTGCACCAGACGCGGCTGTCGGACATTGTCGGCAATGAGCTGGCACCCTGTCCGGCGGTGCCACACCTCTTCGATGTCGTCGATGATGGCGTAACCACCGCCTGACTTTTCGCCTCCGGCGGGGATATTTGGAGCCAAAAGAAGCGATGCGACGGGTCTATCTCGATCACAATGCGACTGCACCCCTGCGGCCCGAGGCGCGTCGGGCCATGCTGGAGGCGATGGATGTCGCAGGCAATCCCTCTTCGGTGCATGCCGAGGGGCGGGCGGCCAAGGCTCTGATGGAGCGGGCACGGACGGACATCGCCGTGGCCTTGAAGGCGGAAGGTGCGGATATCGTCTTCACCTCAGGCGCCACAGAGGCTGCGGCACTCGCCTGTGCAGGCCGTGATCTCGCCGGCTCGGATGTGGAGCATGACGCCCTGCGCGCCTGGTGCCGTTCGGTCTTACCGGTTGACAAAGCGGGCGGTGTGCATGTCGAAGCGCCGCAAGGGTCCGTCCTGCAGGCGGCCAATTCGGAAACCGGGGTGGTGCAGGATTTGCCACAGGGTCTTGCGGTCTGTGACATGACTCAGGCTTTCGGCAAGATCGCGGTTGATTTCATGGCCTCCGGCGTTGGAATGGCGCTGGTCTCGGCGCATAAACTTGGCGGGCCCAAGGGCATCGGGGCGCTTGTCATGCGGCGCGGGCAGGAGGTGGCCGCGCAGATCCGCGGCGGCGGGCAGGAGATGGGGCGCCGGGCGGGGACGGAGAACCTGATCGGCATGGCCGGTTTCGCAGCGGCGGCGACGGCCGCCGTGCGCGATGTCGCCGCTGGCCGATGGGAAGAAATTGCCCAGCTTAGAATTATTCTAGAAAACGCTCTTGCAGCCGAAGCAAAGACAACTATTTTTGTCGGGAAAGAGATGGTTCGATTGCCGAACACCCTGTGTTTGGCGACTCCGGGCTGGAAGGGCGAGGCGCAGGTGATCCAGATGGATCTCGCGGGCTTTGCGATCAGCGCGGGCTCCGCCTGTTCCAGCGGCAAGGTGCGGGCGAGTGCCGTGCTCAAGGCGATGGGGTATGATGACGAGACCGCCGGCAGCGCCATCCGCGTGTCGCTGGGTCTCGAGACGACAAGGGAAGACGTGTTGCGGTTCGCCGATGCATGGCTCGAAAAAGAACGGAAATTCCGCGCCCGTGCGGCGTGAGATCTGGAGGAAGCGATGACAGTACTTGACCAGGCGACCCTTGACGAGGTTCAGGTGAAGGAAGGTGTCGATCAGGATACCGTGGATGCCGTCCGCCAGGTCGGCAGCAAATACAAGCACGGCTGGTCCACCGACATCGAGATGGAGTACGCACCGAAAGGTCTTTCGCCTGATATCGTACGACTGATTTCCTCCAAGAACGAAGAGCCACAGTGGATGACCGACTGGCGTCTGGCGGCCTACGAGCGCTGGCTGGAGAAGAAAGAGCCCAAATGGGCGATGGTCGATTATCCTGAGATCGATTTCCAGGACCAGTACTACTACGCCCGGCCCAAGTCGATGGAAGTGAAGCCCAAGTCGCTCGACGAAGTCGATCCGAAATTGCTCGCGACCTATGACAAGCTGGGCATCCCGCTCAAGGAGCAGATGATCCTCGCCGGTGTCGAGGGGGCGGAGGAGTTAACTGATGCGCCACGCAAGGTGGCGGTCGATGCGGTTTTCGATTCCGTTTCTGTCGGAACGACCTTTCAGGATGAGTTGCGGAAAGCGGGCGTTATCTTCTGTTCGATTTCCGAGGCGATCCGCGAACATCCCGAGCTTGTGAAGAAATACCTCGGCTCGGTCGTACCGGTGACGGACAACTACTATGCCACGCTGAATTCCGCAGTCTTTTCGGACGGTTCCTTTGTTTACGTGCCGCCGGGCGTGCGCTGCCCGATGGAGCTTTCGACCTATTTCCGCATCAACGCGGAGAACACGGGCCAGTTCGAGCGCACGCTGATCATCGCCGACAAGGGGTCCTATGTCTCCTATCTGGAAGGCTGCACCGCGCCCAAGCGAGATACGGCGCAGCTTCACGCAGCGGTCGTGGAGATCATCATCGAAGAAGATGCGGAGGTGAAGTATTCCACCGTGCAGAACTGGTATCCGGGCGATGAGAACGGCAAGGGCGGCATCTACAACTTCGTGACAAAACGCGCAGATTGCCGGGGCGACCGTGCCAAGGTGATGTGGACGCAGGTGGAAACCGGCTCGGCGGTGACGTGGAAGTATCCGTCCTGCATCCTGCGCGGCGACGACAGCCAGGGCGAGTTCTATTCCATCGCCATCACCAACAACATGCAGCAGGCCGATACCGGCACCAAGATGATCCATCTGGGCAAGCGCACCAAGAGCCGGATCGTCTCCAAGGGTATTTCGGCGGGGCGCGCGCAGAACACCTATCGCGGCCTTGTGTCCATGCACCCCAAGGCCAAGGAGTCGCGCAACTATACGCAATGCGACAGCCTGCTGATCGGTGACAAATGCGGCGCACATACGGTGCCGTACATTGAAGTGAAGAACAACTCCTCCCGCGTGGAACATGAAGCGACGACCTCCAAGGTGGACGACGATCAACTGTTCTACTGCCGCTCGCGGGGCATGGACGAGGAGGAGGCCGTGGCACTGGTGGTGAACGGCTTCTGCAAGGACGTGCTGCAGGCGCTGCCGATGGAATTTGCCATGGAGGCGCAGCAGTTGGTGGCGATTTCGCTGGAGGGGTCGGTGGGCTAGGACAATCATCATGTCTAGACAATCACTAGTTTGAACTTTTTACGAATTGGACCCAGAAATTGGTTCGACGAGCATCGTGGAAAGACAGGGTAAAGAGGTTGAGTCATTTGATTCTGTTGACGGTCTTGGCTCAACGCGTCGTCTTGGGATTTGGACTGGTGGTTCTCGGCGAGATACTTGGTTCGTTCGCTTCCCGACTAGGAGCAAGTTCTAGCCTGCAGGGCTTTTTGATCATAATACCAATCGTTCTGGGACTATGTGCAGAGGTTTTCCGATTTTGGTGGAACCGCGATTGAAAGTATGGAACAACAAAATCTCAACTGCGAAAAGAACGAAACATGATCCTGACCACCACCCCCTCCATCGAAGGCCGCAAGATCACCGGCTACCGCGGCATCGTCGTGGGCGAGGCGATCATGGGGGCCAATATCGTGCGCGATTTCTTTGCCTCCGTGACGGATGTCATCGGTGGGCGCTCGGGGGCCTATGAGAGCAAGCTTCAGGACGCGCGGCACGAGGCGATGGCGGAGATCGAGGAACGCGCCGCTGCCCTTGGAGCCCATGCGGTTGTGGGGATCGACCTTGACTACGAGATAATCGGAGATTCGATGCTGATGGTGTCGGTTTCGGGCACCGCCGTCACGCTGGAATGAAACATCAAGAACGCGCCGCAAGGCATTGAATAGATTGAGCGGCTTGCCGCGGAGATGAAAGAGGATACCGACATGCTGAGCATCAAGAACCTGCACGTGAAACTGGAAGAAGAGGACAAGCAGATCCTCAAGGGCGTCGATCTGGAGATCGAGGCGGGCAAGGTCCATGCGATCATGGGGCCGAACGGGTCGGGCAAATCGACGCTCTCCTATGTTCTCTCGGGCAAGGACGGCTATGAGGTCACCGACGGCACGGCGATGCTCGAAGGGGTCGACCTTTTGGAGATGGAACCCGAAGAGCGCGCCGCAGCGGGGCTGTTTCTGGCGTTTCAATATCCGGTGGAGATCCCCGGCGTGGGCAACATGACCTTCCTGCGCACGGCGGTGAACGCGCAACGCAAGGCGCGCGGTGAGGAGGAGATGTCCGCCGCCGAGTTCCTGAAAGTGGTGCGCGCCAAGGCCAAGGAATTGAAGATCGACGCCGAGATGCTGAAGCGCCCGGTCAATGTGGGCTTTTCGGGCGGCGAGAAAAAGCGCAATGAAATCCTGCAGATGGCGATGCTGGAGCCGAAGATGTGCATTCTCGACGAGACCGACTCGGGCCTCGATGTGGATGCGATGAAACTGGTGGCTGACGGCGTGAACGCGCTGCGGTCTGCGGGTCGCGGGTTCCTGGTGATCACGCACTATCAGCGCCTGCTCGATCACATCAAGCCGGATGTCGTGCACATCATGGCGGGCGGTCGCATCGTGAAGACCGGCGGTCCCGAACTCGCGCTGGAAGTCGAAAACAACGGCTACGGCGATATTCTGGCCGAGGTGGCGTGATGTCGGAAGCAGCGGTTAAACCGAGTGTGACCGATGAGCGTATCGCGAGCCTCGCGATGCCGCAGGGCGGTTGGTCGGAGGCAGCGCGCAGGGATGCTTTGGCGCGGCTTCGCGCCATGGGCCTGCCCGATCGTCGTGATGAATATTGGAAATACACCCGCCCGGACACGCTGGTGCAGGCGGAGCCGATCCCGGCCGCTCTTTTCGATGGCGAGGAAGAGCCGGTCTTTGGCGCAATCGATCGTCTCCGGATCGTCTTTGTCGACGGTGTCTTCGATGCCGACGCGTCGGATGATCTGGCGCTTGAAGGCGTCCGGATCGAGCGCTTGGCCGAGGCTTGCGCGGATATCCATTGGGCGCGCGATCTCTACGGCGTTCTGGAGACGCGCGGGCAGAAACCCGTCGCCCGGCCGCTTGCCGCGCTCAATACGGCTTTTGCCGCCGACGGTGTATTGCTGCATGTCACCGGGAAGGTGAGCAAGCCGATCAACCTGCAATATTTTCATCGCGACGAAAGCTCGGATGCCATTCTGCATCACGTGATCCGTGTCGATGCCGGGGCGGAGGTGACGGTCGTCGAGAACGGACCGGCGGCTGCGCGGTTCAACAAGGTGATGGAGGTGGATGTGGCCGATGGCGCGCGTTTCCACCACGTGCGCGCTCAGGGGCGCGACCACGAGCGCCGTGCTGCGACCCATATATTTGCGCGGCTTGGCACCGAAAGCACATTCAAATCCTTCACGCTCACGGCGAATGGTGTGTTGACCCGCAACGAATGCGTGATCGAACTGACCGGCGATGACGCCGTGGCCCATGTGGCCGGTGCCTGTGTCGGCGACGGCGATTTCCACCACGACGATACGGTCTTCATCACCCATGACGCGGTGAATTGCGAAAGCCGGCAGGTGTTCAAGAAAGTGCTGCGCAATGGCGCGACCGGTGTGTTCCAGGGCAAGATCCTGGTGAAGGCGGGGGCGCAGAAAACCGACGGCTACCAGATCAGCCAATCGCTTCTGCTGGACGAGGACAGCCAGTTCCTCGCCAAACCGGAGCTCGAGATCTACGCGGACGACGTGGCCTGTTCGCATGGCTCCACCTCCGGGGCGATCGACGAGGATGCGCTCTTCTACCTGCGCTCGCGCGGGGTGCCGGAAGGCCCGGCGACCGATCTTCTGACCCTTGCCTTCCTCGCCGAAGCGGTGGATGAGATCGAGAACGAGGCCCTGCGCGAGGACATCACCCAGCGCCTTGCAGACTGGTTGGAGCGGCATCGGAGCTGATGGCGATCACTCAGAATATCTCGGCGACCTATCGGGGGCCGGGGCGCGTCGTGCGGCGCCTGCTGGACATGGGGCCGCGGGAAGACCGTGCGCTGGCCTATCTCATGGCAGGCTGCCTGATGGTATTCGTCGCGCAACTGCCTCGCCTTGCCCGCGAGGCGCATTTCAGCGGTGAAGACCTCGACATGCTGATGGGGGCGTCGCTGATGGCCTGGATCTTCATTGCGCCGCTGCTGCTTTACGGCCTTGCGGCATTGAGCCACCTTGTGGCGAAACTCTTTCGCGGGCAAGGCAGCCACTACGGGGCACGGCTCGCGCTGTTCTGGGCGCTCCTTGCGTCCTCGCCGCTGGTCCTGCTGAATGGATTAGTGGCCGGCTTCATCGGTCCGGGAATACAATTGCAGGTGGTTGGTATGCTGTGGTTTGGAGTTTTTTCATGGTTCTGGATCGGCGGCCTGATCGCCGCAGAGCGGGGGCATCGATGACGTCGGCCATGTCCTTTCCGCAGCTTGCGGTACTGACCCTGCGCGCGCCGCAGGAAGCGGCATCCTATATCATGCGCCAGAACCTGCCGCAGGAGTTCCTCTGGACAGCCCTGGCTCTCGTCGCGATCCTCAACACAATCATGTCGACGCTCTCGAACATGCTGGTGCCCGTGCCGCCGCCGCTCGACACCATCGTCGCCAGTCCTTTCGTCTTTTCCACGATCGTTGCGGGCGGGCTCTTGCTGACGGTCTATGCGATGTACTGGACGGGCCGGATGATGGGAGGGCGGGGTGAGGTCAACGATCTGCTGGCCCTGATCATCTGGCTCCAGGTACTGCGCTCCGTGGCGCAGGCCGCGGTGCTCGCCTTGCTCATCGCTGTGCCCTATCTCGCCAGTGTCATGGTGCTGGTCGCCGCGGCGGCAACGATCTGGATCTTCGTCAATTTCGTGAGTGCCGGATTGCGGTTCAATTCGCTGGTCAAGGCGCTGGTCGTTGTGATCGTCGGAGGTATCGCGCTTATGATCGGGCTGACCCTGTTCCTGTCCGTGATCGGCGTGACCGCCGTGGGAGTGCCTGCCAATGTATGATGTCGACAAAATCCGCGCGGATTTCCCGATCCTGAGCCGGCAGGTCAATGGCAAGCCGCTGGTCTATCTCGACAATGGCGCCTCGGCACAGAAACCCAAGGTCGTGATCGACGCCATCGCCAATGCTTATGCCAATGAATATGCCAACGTGCACCGGGGCCTGCACTTCCTGTCGAACCTTGCGACGGAGAAATACGAATCCGTCCGCGGCGTGATCGCGAAGTTCCTCAATGCCGGTTCCGAGGACGAGATCGTGATGAACTCGGGCACCACCGAGGGTATCAATATGGTCGCCTATGGCTGGGCCATGCCGCGGATGCAGGCGGGCGACGAGATCGTTCTCTCCGTCATGGAACATCACGCAAATATCGTGCCCTGGCACTTCCTGCGCGAACGGCAGGGGATCGTGCTGAAATGGGTCGATGTGGACAGCACAGGCGCCCTTGATCCGCAGGCGGTGATCGATGCCATTGGCCCAAAGACGAAGCTCGTGGCGATCACGCATCTGTCGAACGTTCTGGGCACGCGCGTCGACGTCAAGACCATCACCGCGGAGGCCCATGCCCGCGGGGTGCCGGTGCTGGTCGATGGCTCGCAGGCCGCGGTGCACCAGCCCGTGGATGTGCGTGACATCGGTTGTGATTTCTATGCCATCACCGGCCACAAGCTTTATGGACCCTCGGGCTCCGGCGCGATTTACGTCAGGCGCGAGCGTCTGGAGGAGATGCAACCTTTCATGGGGGGCGGCGATATGATCCGCGAGGTCACGAAAGACGCCGTAACCTACAACGATCCGCCGATGAAATTCGAGGCGGGCACACCCGGCATCGTCCAGATGATCGGCCTCGGCGTGGCGCTGGAGTACATGATGGGTCTCGGGATGCAGAATATCGCCGCCCATGAAAATGCGCTGCGCGACTATACGGTGGAACGGCTGGGTGGGCTGAACTGGCTGCAGATGCAGGGCACGACACCGGACAAGGGCGCGATCTTCAGCTTCACGCTCGACGGCGCGGCTCATGCCCATGACATTTCCACCATCCTCGACAAGCGCGGCGTGGCAGTGCGGGCCGGGCAGCATTGCGTCGGCCCCCTGATGGCGCATATGGGACTCACGGCGACCTGCCGGGCGTCCTTCGGTCTTTACAACACCAAGGCCGAAGTCGACGTGCTGGTCGATGCGCTTGAGCTTGCGCATGAGCTTTTCGCCTGATCCGCGCAGGCTATTTTGCAATTGCAGGCTCCTGCTCCGGCGTCTATACCGCGCCTGAGTGGACCCATAGCTCAGCTGGATAGAGCGCTGCCCTCCGAAGGCAGAGGCCAGAGGTTCGAATCCT
>CAVQRB010000007.1:0-66033 GCA_963715055.1 uncultured Alphaproteobacteria bacterium
GATCATAGAGCGGATTGCGAAAGAGTGAGTTGCCCGCACGACAGCGCGAGATTTCCGGTGGCTGCCAGTCCGAGAGAAGCCCGCCGAAATCAGCCACAACCAGACCGTCGCCTGAAAAGCTCTCGGCCACATCATGTTCGAGGGCAACCCGCCCGCCCAGTGCTTCCACGAGTTGAAGCGTCCGCTGATGCGTCAAAGGGTCTCCGGTGATCGCGTGGTGGTGGGTGGATATGATGGCCATGCCCAAGCGGTTGTCATCCAGCAGCGGTTTCATCCCCTTCAACATGTCGATTTCGCCGCCCTGTGCATCGCAAAGCAACAGATCAACGCGGGGCAAGCCTGTGTGGTCCATCAATCCGGCAAGACCGAAGGAGGGCATATTCTGCATGCCGGAACTCTCCGTCTCGAAATCCGCCTCCGGCGCATTGTGGTCGCTGATGCGTCCTTGAACGAACTCGATCTCAAGACCGTTCAGAGCAGCGTTCCTCTGGCCCACGGCGATATGCGCCGGATCCATCTCCAAAGCGACGCCGCGCCGCACGTCGGGCCGTTCGGACATGAACCGTGTGGTTGAGATGCAGCAGAAAGCCCCGATTTCGACCATAGTGGCCTCATCAGGCAGGCATTTCAGCAGGCTGTGGAAAACCACTTCCTCCTGCGGTTCATGCACGCCTTTCAAGCCAGTGATCAGATCCCGCATCCACTCGCCGTAATAGCCGCCGGAGATGACTTTCAACCCGTTGTGCATGTATTGTATCGTGTCGCCTGTCTCAGGGTCTGTTGCCAGTCTCCGGCCTCCGGGACGCGCGGGATGGCCTCCGCGTCCTTGCAGGACAGGGTCAGGCGAACGCGCCCGTCCAGATCGAGCATGCCCGGTCGATTCAGATCCAAGTGAGTTTCCTTTCGTTCTCGGCGTCACGCATCGCCTGTCAGCATGAAAATTTTATCGTCGCCTCCAACCCTTGCCTTTTTTAGCCAACTATCGCCTGTATCCTTTCGCGTGCAAGGTTCAAACGACCGGCCCGGGGCATGGTGTTTTGCTGCAATCCCCTGTACCGGGATATGAACCGATTTCAAGGTGCCAGGCACCTGGACAGTGCAAGAAAACAGGGCAAGCAAGACAATGATTCATTCGGTAATTCTCTGTGGCGGTTCCGGTACACGCCTTTGGCCCCTGTCGCGCAAGGCATTTCCCAAACAATTCGTGGGGCTTCTGGGCACGAAAGCCTGTTTCGATCCTGCGCGAGCATGTTGTCGGGCGAGGGTTTCGCGTCCCCCCTTGTGGTCACGGCATCCGATTTCCGCTTCATCGTGACCGAACAAATGCTGAGCGAAGGCGTGGACCCCGGTCCGATCGTGATCGAGCCTTCCGCGCGCAACACCGCCCCCGCCATTCTGGCGGCAGCCTTCGTCATCGCCGAAAAGGATCCGTCGGCGGTCATATTGGTCACCCCGTCGGATCACGAGATTTCGGACGCGGAAGCTTTCCGCGCTTGCGTCAGGGGCGCCGAAGCCGCGGCACGCAGCGGCAAGATCATCACTTTCGGTGTGGCGCCGACCTATGCGGAGACCGGCTACGGCTGGCTTGAGCTTGGCGAGGAATCGGCGGGCAATGTCACCGCCCTGAACGATTTGTCGAGAAACCTCCTCTCGATCGCGCCGAGAAGATGCTCGCCGATGGCGGATATCTGTGGAACGCCGGGATCTTCATGTTCAAGGCGAGCACGATCATCGAAGCCTTCAAGAAACATGCGCCAGACATGGTTGCACCGGTCAGGGAAGCCGTGGATCAGGCGCAGCAGGATCTCGGATTTCTGCGTCTCGCGGCGGAGCCTTGGGGAAAGGTGCCTGCGAATTCGATCGATTATGCGGTCATGGAAAAGGCGGACAACCTCTGGGTCGCGCCCTATCCTGCCGCCTGGAGCGATCTGGGCGGATGGGACTCGATCTACCGCGCCATGGAAACCGATTCGAAAGGGGTCGCGGCCTCCGTGCGGTCACGAGCCTCGACTGTTCGAACTCGCTGTTGCGTTCTGAGGTCGACGACCTTGAACTGGTCGGCATCGGTCTAGACAACATCATCGCGGTTGCCATGAATGACGCGGTTCTGATCGCGGACCGGACCCGAAGCCAGGATGTGAAGATCGCCGTCGAGGCCTTGAAGAAGAAGGGCGCGAAACAGGCCGAGGCCTTCAACTACGATCACCGGCCCTGGGGTCATTTCGAAAGCCTCGCGCATGGGGACCGCTTTCAGGTCAAACGCATCGTGGTGCATCCCGGAGCGTCCTTGTCGCTGCAAAGTCATGTGCACCGGTCCGAGCACTGGATCGTCGTATCCGGAACCGCGCGCGTCACGATCGAGGACACTGTCACGCTGCTGACCGAAAACCAGTCGATCTATATCCCGCTTGGCGCCAAGCACCGCATGGAGAACCCGGGCAAGGTCCCGATGGTCCTGATCGAAGTCCAGACCGGCATATACCTCGGCGAAGATGACATCGTCCGCTACGAGGATATCTATTCGCGTGGTCAGGGCGCGAAGGGCTGAGTTCCTGCGCCACGGCATGCGATGCAGCGCTGCTTTGGAACGGTTGATTCAGCCAGTCCCTGTACGCCGCAGAGGGGCCAGTGGATGCGAACTGTGCGCTTTGAAAACAAATGTGCAATGGGCTAATCGTGGCCGCCTAAAGGAACAGCCGACAGATACTTGATAAAAGGAGTCCGCTACCTTTTAAGCTCTGGGTTCATGTCGCACGGCGAGATCAGGCTAGTCATCTGATACAGTTTAAACCAGTGTAATTCACGTGTAATCTTGCCGGAATACTTTCGTATCAATACCGAAGGCTTTCGATCAGGCTAAGCGAAAAATTGATCAATAAAACTCATTAATTCAGTTGATTAGCACCGAACCCGATCAAAATAGATAATGGGATCCGAAAATTGTAAATCCTCGTGTCGGTGGTTCAATTCCGCCCCCGGGCACCATCGCATCATCTAACACATTGGTATCACTCCAGCTTTTAGCCGTTGATTCGATTTGCAGACCATGTCGGAGACCATTTCACCCACGTTCACCTTCGTTAAAGACGGAGTGTTTTACTTCAGCCGCTGCATCCCCAAGGAGCTTGTGCGCCATTATTTGTCGCCTCGGATCGCATACTCGCTGCGTACACGGTCGGCGAAAGTAGCGGAAGCGAGAGCCAGAAAAGCTGCCGATCAGCTGGATGACTACTGGTTCCACCTCAGGTCTCGCGATGCTGAGCTGCCCGGAAAGCATATGCTGAGGCTGAGAAGCAGCGGCATGACTGAAGCTGGCGGCAACCTGCCTGTCTCCGCGTCGTTATCCGTCCTTCTCTCAGAGGCGGTGGACATCTACCTCCAGCAGAAGGGGAAGGGTCGACCGGTCACCTTCCACAGAGCCGCTGAGAGGGCCTGTGGCTATGTCATTGACGCTTGCGGCGACAAGCAGCTTGATGCCTACACGAAGGCTGACGCGAATGCCTTCCGAGATGCTCTGATCTCTCGTGGTCTGGCTGGCAGCAGCCTGACGCGTGTATTCGGCACCGTGCGGGCAGTGACCAACTTCGCAGCCAGTGAACAGGGCCTGACGCTGAACAACCGGTTCGCCGGGGTCTACTATGACCGGTCGGCTGGCGTGTCAGATCGCAACCCGATCCCCGAGGAAGCGATCAAGGTCATTCAGCGCAAGTGCCGTGAGACCGACGACGACCTGCGTTGGCTGGTCGCTATGGTTTCGGATACTGGCATGCGCTTGGCTGAGGCTGCAGGGCTGACCCGAGAGGACATCGTGCGCCATGATAATGGGTCTGTCGTCGCTCGGGTTCGTCCGCATCCTTGGCGTCGCCTCAAGACCAAGGGCAGCGAGCGGGATGTTCCTCTCGAAGGTCAGACACCCTCGACTTGGCGTTGCAGGCATCGGGGTGTGACCAGTTTCACGTCGTTCACAAGCCGCGGCTGCTGAGCGACAACGGCTCCAGTTACGTCTCCAGTGACCTCGCTGAATGGCTGCGGGACAAAGGCATGAAGCACTCTCGCGGTGCGCCCCATCATCCCCAAACCCAGGGCAAGATCGAGCGGTGCCATCAAACCCTGAAGAACCGTATCCTGTTGGAAAACTACTTACTGCCCGGCGATCTCGAAGCGCAAATCGAGGCCTTTGTCGATCACTATAAAAACCAACGCTACCACGAAAGCCTGAGCAAGGTCACGCCCGCTGACGGCTACTCCGGACGCGACAAAGCCATTCTGAAACAACGGGAAAGGATCAAACGAAAGACGCTCGAAACGCGACGCTTGCATCACAGAAAACGCGCCGCATATCACGCCAACCAGATGAGCCGAACTCTCTATTAGTTTAAGCAGCCCTTGGTTCCAAAAACCCTGACCACGGACAGCTCCGCTAATCTTAACGATATTTATATTTTTCAGATTTATAACAGATTATCTGAAAAGCGTATCCACTCAAGTATCCACCTTTTAGAGATCACTTAAAACCATTTTTTTACCATAAATTGGTTGTTCCTACCAGATTGGACTGAAGTCTTGCTGCGTGATAGCCCTGAATGAGGTTCGCAGCGGAACAAGCGATGAGATTTGAAGAACTAAGCAATTACATATCGGTTCAGATGCGCATGTCTACCAACCTGTAATGCTGCAAGAACTGCTGAAGTCAAACGGTGAAGCGACCGCGAACAGATCGCAGGTCGATTATTATGCAATCCGCACCAAGAACATGGTTGGCAAAGTTCTGACTAACAATGGTATCTTCGTCCTTGTTAAAAATGGGAATCGCATAGTCAGATTGGCCCTCCCCTTTGGGGTCCTGCGCTTTCCTAACTATAGGCGGATCACCTCAAAAGAGGAGGCTCACTAGCAAGTGGCATCGGTTCATCTGTCCAGCATCCAGCTTCGCTTTGAATAGTGCTTTTGGCACGACGGCCGCCTCCGAAGACCTTCCGCCTTGCACTGGACCACCAAGCCCTTGCGGGCTCGATCGCGAACAGCCAGCTGACCGACAGCGCAACGACGCCCATTCGGCCAGCATGTCATCCTTATCGAGCGATTCTCAAAGCCATATGGTCTTGAACGGCGACGGGGCGGCCAAAGGAAACATCCACCTTGGCGAAGGCGTCCGCACCAGCCAGACTGCTGTGCGACACGGGACCGCCAGCCGCAATACAACAAGCCGTCGCTCAGGTTCTAATCAGTTTCGCAAGATTTTCGCGCACCGAGGCGAACCCCGTTGCGAGACAGTTGTGCAAGCTGTTCCTCACGCTATGATACCAGAATGAAAAACAAAGTTCCTGCCTTCGATGAAATGTTTGGCGCCGATGGCGCGGTGCATCCTCCCTATAGGGACTACAGCGCATGGTTCGACACCCAGGACCCGTCGCGGCTCGAACGGAAGGCGGATGAGGCGGAAGCGTTTTTCAGGCGCACCGGCATCACCTTCAACGTCTATGGCGAAGCCGAAGCGCAGGAGCGTCTGATCCCCTTCGATCTCGTGCCGCGCATCCTGTCGCACCGGGAATGGGCGCGGCTTTCCAAGGGGATCGAGCAGCGCGTCCGCGCGATCAATGCCTTCATCTGGGACATCTACAATCGGCAGGAGATCCTGCGCGCGGGGCGTGTTCCGCAGGAACTTATCGCCCGGAACGAAGCCTTCCTGCCGCAGATGATCGGATTCACACCGCCCGGTCATGTCTACACCCATATCGTCGGCACGGATATCGTGCGCACCGGGCCGGATGAGTTTTTCGTGCTGGAAGACAATGCGCGCACCCCGTCGGGCGTCTCCTACATGCTGGAAAACCGCGAAACCATGCTCCAGATGTTTCCGGAGCTCTTTTCCAAGATCAAGGTCCAGCCGGTCAGCGACTATCCCAAGAACCTGCGCAAATCGCTTGCCGCCTGTGCGCCGCCTGCATGTGACGGGAAACCGACGGTGGCGGTACTGACGCCCGGCATCCACAATTCCGCATATTTCGAACATTCCTTCCTCGCCGATCAGATGGGCGCGGAACTGGTGGAAGGGCATGATCTGCGGGTCGTCGACGGGCGTATCGCCATGCGCACAACGCGCGGATACAAGGTCATCGACGTTCTGTACCGACGCATCGACGACGATTTCCTCGACCCGCTCAATTTCAACCCCGAGAGCATGCTCGGCGTGCCCGGGATCATGGACATCTACCGCGCCGGCGGCATCACCATCGCCAATGCACCCGGTGCCGGCATCGCCGATGACAAGGCAATCTACTCCTACATGCCGGAAATCGTCGAGTTCTACACCGGCGAAAAGGCGATCCTGCGGAATGTCGAAACCCACCGCTGTGCCGAACCGGACACGCTGAAGTACGTGCTCGACAACCTTGCGGACCTTGTCGTCAAGGAAGTGCACGGCTCTGGCGGCTACGGCATGCTGGTGGGCCCCACCGCCAGCAAGAAGGAGATTGAAACCTTCCGCGAAAAACTGGTCGCGCGCCCCGGCAACTACATCGCGCAGCCTACGCTATCGCTGTCCACGGTGCCGATCTTCGTGGATCAGGGGCTGGCCCCACGCCATGTGGATTTGCGGCCTTACGTGCTGGTCTCGCCCAATGAGATCAACATCACGCCGGGCGGCCTGACACGCGTGGCGCTCAAGGAAGGGTCGCTGGTGGTCAATTCGAGCCAGGGCGGCGGCACCAAGGACACTTGGGTGCTGGAGGACTGATATGCTTGGCAAAACCGCAGGTGGTCTTTTCTGGATGTTCCGCTTCCTCGAGCGCGGCGAGAACACGGCCCGGCTCCTGGAAGCCGGCTTCCGGATGGCGCTCACGCGTTCGTACGACACGGAAAGCGAGTGGCAATCCGTCGTCACCACCTCCGGCGCGGGACAGGGGTACTCGGCGAAATATTCCGGCTACAGCGATGTTCAGGTCATGGACTACCTGCTGCGTGACACCGGCAACCCGTCGAGCGTTCTGTCGGTAATGCAGTCGGCCCGGGACAACGCGCGTCTCGTACGCACGGCGCTGACCACGGAAGTCTGGGAGGCAGTGAACGACAGCTGGATGACGCTGCGCGAATTGCTCGCCGAACCGGTGACGCCCGTGGACCTGCCCGCGACCCTCGCGATTATCCGCAAGCAAAGCGCGCTGGTGCGCGGTGCGCTCTACGGGACGATGCTGCGCAACGACATCTATGATTTCGCGCGGATCGGCACGTTTCTGGAACGCGCCGATTTCACCGCCCGGATCATCGACGTCAAATACTACACGCTCCTGCCGTCGGCCTCGGCGGTCGGCTCCTCACTGGACAACGTCCAATGGGAAATGATCCTGCGCTCGGTCTCCGCCCACCGTTGCTTTCGCTGGCTCGACGAGGCGGAGATGAACGCCACCTCCATCGCGAACTTCCTGATCTTTGACAAGAGGTTGCCTCGGTCGCTGGCGTTCTGCGTGAAACAGACCAACGAGAACCTGCGCTACCTGGAGCAGGAGTATCAAGTCAGGCACCCATCGCATGATCTGGCCGAGCGGCTGGGCCAGCGCCTCAAGAAACTGAACATCCAGACCATCTTCGACCAGGGGCTGCATGATTTCATCACCGATTTCATCAGTGCGAACAATGCGCTCGGTGTGCAGATCGAACGGGACTTCCGTTTCAATGAATAGGACCTGACGACGTGCTGCTCTCCATTTCCCATACCACGCATTACAGCTACACGGCGCCGGTGGATTACGCCCTCCAGCAGATTCGCCTGACACCCCAGACCAACCGGCAGCAGGATGTGCTCGACTGGACGCTCGAGGTCGAAGGTGGTGAGGTCGAAACCAGCTATCGGGATTTCAACGGCACGCAGGTGCATCTGGTCTCTGTCACCCGCGGCGGGCAATCAGTGGCGATCACAGCTGCCGGCAAGGTCCAGACCAATGACACCAACGGCGTCCTGGGGATGACGGGCGGGCCCGCGCCCCTGTGGTATTTCCTCAACGTGACGGACCTCACGCGCCCCGGGCCCGGCATAGATGTCCTGGCGCGAAAACTCAGCGGCAGCGGCGATCAGCTTTCCGGCCTGCACGCGCTTTCGGCCGACATCCTGGACGCCGTGCCGTATGTCCAGGGCCGGACCTATGTGGCGACCGCGGCCGAAGACGCCTTTTCCGGCGGGGCGGGGGTCTGCCAGGACCATGCGCAGATTTTCGTCTCCGCGGCCCGTGCCGCCGGCATTCCCGCCCGCTACGTCAGCGGCTACCTGATGATGCCCGACCTAACGGAGCAGGACGCAAGCCATGCCTGGGCGGAAGCCCATGTGGACGGCCTCGGATGGGTGGGATTTGACGTCTCCAACAGCATCTGCCCGGATGAGCACTACGTCAGGTTGGCCTCCGGTCTCGATTACACGCAGACGGCACCGATTTCCGGCATGCGTTTAGGGAACGCTCAGGAATCTATGATTGTATCGCTGCAAATACAGCAGTAGGGCTGGCGCTTGAACAGCGGGTCTCTTTGGACAGGATGACGGAATGACATACTGCGTGGGCCTTCGGCTGAACCGGGGATTGGTCATGATGTCCGATACACGGACGAATGCCGGTTTCGACAACTTCGCGAAAACGCGCAAGATGTTCACCTGGAATACGCCGGGCGAACGGCTGATCACGATCATGACCGCCGGCAACCTTGCCACGACGCAGGCGCTGGTCAGCCTCATCGACGAAAGGGTCAAGGCCGTCGGTGATCGTGATCCCTCGATTCTCAAGGCGCCATCGATGTTCCAGGTGGCCCGCATGATCGGCTCCACATTGAAGGAAGTCATTGCTGACAGCTCCGCCTATGGGCAACGCAGCGACATGGCGTTTCAGGCGACGATCATCCTCAGTGGCCAGATCAAGGGTACCGCGCCGACGATGTTCCTGATCTACCCGGAGGGCAATTTCATCGAGGTTTCCTCCGAGACGCCGTTCTTCCAGATCGGGGAAACGAAATATGGCCGTCCGATCCTGGTGCGCGCCTATGACGAGGACATGAGTTTCGCCGATGCGGTCAAGCTCCTGCTCGTCTCCTTCGATTCCACCGTGCGCTCGAACCTGTCGGTCGGCCCGCCCTTCGATCTTCTGGTCTATGAGAACGACACGTTCAAACCGCTGGTCGATCGCCGGATCGAACAGGAAGATGCGGTCTATCAGAGCATCTCGAACGGCTGGGGCGATGCCCTCAAGGCCGCTTTCGAGCGTTTGCCGAGCTTCGACCTGACCCAACCGGGTGACAGGTCCTCCTGAGCCGCGCCTAGTGCAGGCCGCCGGAGGTATCCGGCTTGCGCTCCGCGTCTTCCAGCGCGCGTTCGATGTCGTCAGGGTCAACAGGCTCGCTCGACGGCACCGCATAGTTGCCGTTGAACCAGCGCGCGAGGTCCACATCCGCGCAGCGCTTGGAGCAGAACGGGCGCATTTCGGCGGCTGTGGGTTTGCTGCAGATCGGGCATTTCATCGCATGACCTCACTCAGGGGAATACGGGCGCGCTTGCGTTGCAGCTCATAGTGCCCAAGGGGTGTCCAGCCGACAAGGGCGGTTTCCGTATCGTCGCTGCGGAAGGCTTGCCGCAAGGCGGTCTCGAAGGCGCGCCGGTCCTTTTTCGGCATCGGTGCTACATCGAGCACGATCTGCCCGCCAAGACCACGCACCCGCAAGGCACGCGGCAAAGCTCGTGCGCAGGCGAGATTGGCTTTGAGACCCGCGGCAAGCGAGGTGTCGGCACCGGTGTTCACGTCCACCGCCACGAGAGCCCGCGTGGGCTCGATGTAGATCATCGCACCCCCCTCGACCGGCAAGGCGGACCCGGAGGCCACGTCCAGCGCATCGAGCACCCCGTGAAGTGCGAAGCCGCCCGGCTTGGTCACGACCTCCGCCGGCGCGGTCCAGTCGCGCCAGGCCAGCACATGTGGCCCGTCGCCTTCGGCAAGCACCGCCATCTCGCGCCCGGTGTCACCCGCAATTTCCGCCGCCAGGGCCACCATGTTCGCGATATCCTCGGCGATCTCTTCGGCGTCGGCATTGGCGCAGGATGACCGCAGGATCAGACCGACCTCCGCCCCCTCCAATGCGTCATGGGCAATCTCCAGCAACCGGTCGCGCTCTTGTTCGTCCTTGATCGACCGGCTTATGTTGAGACCCGGCGCATCGGGCGTGACAATCGCATATCGGCTCTTGAAGAGCAGCTTTTGCGTCACCGGCAAGGCCTTGCCCGGCTCGGCATAGCCCGACACCTGAACGATGATCGACTGGCCCGGCGCCAGACCCTTGATCTGGCGCAGGAAGGCAGGGCCGCCCGGGGTTTTCAGGAACATGCCCCCCTGCCCTTTCACCGGACGGTCGGCGATGGCGCGGTAGACGGTGCCGGGCCGCGGCCCATCCGCATCGATCAAAAAGTCATCAAGCTGTCCGTCCACAAGGAGTGCTGCCGCTTCGCGGTCCCCCAAGTGATCGAGCACGATCCTTCGGCCTTTCATGGCGTCTCTCCCGGCATCGGATGGCCTGCGGCACGCAACAGATTGGCCGTTTCGGCCAGCGGCAGACCGACGATGGCGCTGAAGGAGCCGCTGATCCATGGGATGAGGGCAGCTGCCGGCCCCTGGATTCCGTAGCCACCGGCCTTGCCGCGCCAGTCACCCGACGCGATGTAGGCCTTGATCTCATTGTCCGACAACACCTTCATCCGGACTGCACTCATCACGTCCCGCTCCCAGAGGCGCGCGCCCTTTCGCACCGCGATAGCTGTGATCACGCGATGACGACGACCCGACAGGGCCCGCAGGAACCCTTCGGCCTCGGTCGCGTCGTCGGGTTTGCCGAGGATTCGCCGCCCCAGCGCCACGGTCGTATCGGCACAGAGCACGATATCGGTATCGGTCGCCGCGAGGGCATCCACCTTGCTGCGCACGATCCGCTTGCAATAGTCGCGCGGCAGTTCGCGCGCGCGCGGCGTCTCGTCGATGTCGGGCGCACGGATTTCGTCCGGCACAACGCCGATCTGCGCCAGCAACTCCTTGCGGCGCGGCGAACCGGACCCCAGAATAAACAAGGGCTTATTTGAAGCGGTAGTTGATCCGACCCTTGGTCAGATCGTAGGGGGTCATCTCGACCTGCACCTTGTCGCCAGCCAGAACACGGATGCGGTTCTTGCGCATCTTGCCTGCCGTATGCGCGATGATCTCATGGCCGTTTTCAAGCTCGACCCGAAATGTCGCGTTGGGCAGGAGTTCCTTCACGACACCAGGAAATTCGAGCGTATCTTCCTTGGCCATGGTTTCTCCTTGATTGCCTGTCCACCCTTTTGTGAACGTCGCCTAAATGAGCGCTTTCCGCATTATTTTCAAGGGGGATTCAACGCAATGGAAGAATAGGTGCCATGCCGTCACGTCCGGACTGTTCGACCCAGTGGCTGCGCCCCAGCACGACGCCGTCATCGCGGACGTGAGAAATCGCCTTCAGATCGACCTCCGCATAGGTCCAGCCGGGCACATTCAACTGCCCAACCGCGATCACGCCATCGGAAGGAAACCCGGTGTCCGGCGGGCCGAAGACGCCCCCTGCCCCGGTGGAACTGCCCAAGAGATCGGACCATTCGGCCTTGCCGACCATGGAGGACATCACGCTTACGCATTGGTTTTCAAGCGCGCGTGCCATGGCACCGATGCGCACCCGCCAATAACCCGCCAGCGCCTCGGTGCAGGACGGCACCAGCAGGATGTCGCATTCCGTGACGGCGCGCGCCAGAAGCGGGAACTCCGCGTCGTAGCAGATCAAGATGGCGAGCCGGCCGAGCGCCGTGTCGAAGATCTGCAAGGGTCCGCCGCCGATCACATCGCAATCCTCGCGTTCGAAACGGGTCATGATCTGCTTGTCCTGCACGCCGATGCCGCCCCCCGGCGCGATCAGACGGGCCCGGTTGACCGGGCGCGTGGCGGTCGCGGCAGGTCCCGAGGCTGCGAGGATATGCACGCCGTATTCCGCTGCAAGCCTCTGGTGCAGCTTGTCCGCGTCGGCGAGCTTCTCGGAGACGGCAAAGAGCGACGCCTCGAGATCAGCGGTCACTTTCTCACCATCAAGGGTTGCAAGCTCCATCGCGGCATACTCGGGGAAAACCAGCAACTGCGCGCCCGCTCCAGCCGCTTCACCGACCCAGGCCGCGATCTTGTCTTCATATTCGGCCCAGGACCGCAGGACGTCGAGCGGATAGGCGGCGGTGGCGATCTTCATGGTATTCTCCTTGATTTGTCCTTCATGCTGATCAATTCGACCGTCCGCCGCAAGGGGCGATCATCGCACGACAGCCCTGCGCCTTTCGGCGGCACAACGGGATTGGCCCCTTTATCTTTGTGCTTGCGCAGGGCAAAAATCCTGCAAACGGAAAGGTCCGGACATGGTCTTGAAAGGCATCACGCTGCGCGGCCTAGAGGTTTTCGAGGCACTTGCCCGGAGCGGTTCGGTTGCGCAGGCAGCGCAGATGACCGGGCTGAGCCAGCCGTCGGTCAGCCAGCAATTGCGCAATCTCGAAGCCGCCCTGAATGTCGAACTGGTGGATCATGGGCGTCGACCGATGCAGCTGACACCGGCGGGAACGCTGTTTCTGGGGCGCGCCGAAAGCGCGCTGAAGCAACTCAGGCTTGCACAAAGCGAGTTGACGGTCATGAACCTTGCGCATCTCGATGCGCTCGACATCGGGGTGATCGACGATTTCGACGACAACCTGACGCCCCGGCTCGCGACCCTTCTCAGCGACAGCCTGAGCGGTTGCGCGCTGCGGATGATCACTGCCTCGAGCTTCGATCTGTTGCACGCGGTGAAATCCGGAGAGCTTCATCTTGCCATTTCCGCCAGCACCCGGCAGCCGATGGAGGGCATTGTGGAAATGCCTCTGGCGGAGGATCCCTTCATGATCGTGGCCCCCGCAGGCTACGACAACACGACGGGATTTCCCGAGACGGATCGATTGGCCTTCCTGCGCTACGACAAGGATCAATTGATCGCACAGCAGATAGAAGCGCATCTTTCGAAGCACGGTATTTCGATGCCGGACCGGTTCCAGATCGGCAGCCACCTTGCACTGATGGCGATGGTCGCGCGCGGCATCGGATGGGCGATAACCACGCCGCTCGGCTACATGCGCGCCCACAGGTTTCACGAACAACTGTCGGTGCATCCGCTTCCCATCCCGCCGTTTTCCCGGCGCATTTCGCTATTTGCCAGTGCCGAGTGGAACCATGAGGTGCCAAGCGACATAGCAGGCACCATGCGCCGTCTGATCCAGACCCACATGATCGCCCCTGCCCTCTCAAACCATCCTTTCTTGACCGGGCAACTGACAATCCACGAAACGCCCGATTGATCCATCCGGATCCGAGCGGAACAAAGGGACCAACCGCATGAAGAAAATCGTCATTCTCACCGGCGCAGGGATTTCCGCCGAAAGCGGGCTCGGCACCTTCCGCGATGAAGGCGGGCTTTGGGCGCAGCACCGGGTCGAGGATGTGGCGACACCGGAGGGGTTTCAGCGAAATCCGGAACTGGTGATGGACTTCTACAATACCCGCCGCGCGCAATCCGCCACCGCTCTGCCCAACGCGGGGCACAAGGCCCTTGCCAGGCTGGAGGCGGACTTCGCGGGCGAGGTGGTGCTGATCACGCAGAATGTCGATGACCTGCACGAAAAGGCCGGCATGAAGCGGGTCATGCACATGCATGGCGCCCTGAGTGGCGCGCTTTGCGCTGCCTGTGAGCATCGCTGGCCCGCGCCCATGATCATGGCGCCGGGTGACGCTTGCCCCGCCTGCAAGGCACCGGCCGCGCGGCCCGACATCGTCTGGTTCGGGGAGATGCCCTACGACATGGACATCATCTATGACCATCTGGCCGACGCCGACCTCTTCGCCAGCGTCGGCACGTCAGGCAACGTCTATCCCGCTGCAGGCTTCGTCTCCGAGGCACGCCGGAACGGGGCGCGCACCGTCGAGTTCAACCTCGAAGCCTCGGCGGCCGGCGCTCTTTTCCAGGACCGGCGCCTCGGGCCCGCGTCGGAGACCCTGCCAGCCTGGGTCTCCGAGCTTCTCGGGGCCTGAGCCGCCGAACCATCAGCCTCAGGGTTTGGTGGTCTTGTGTCCGTGGCCGTGGCCGCCGCCGTGGTCCGGTTTGCGCTCGTTATCCACGGGAATCGTCACGACCAGATCGCCCGATTTCTCGAAGGTAAGCGTGACCGTGACCTCGCCGCCCTGTTCAAGGCTTTCGGTCAACCCCATGAACATGACGTGATCGCCACCACGTTCCATCAGATGGGTGGCACCTGCCGGGAGCGGGATCCCACCTTCGATTTCGACCATCTTCATCACGCCGCCCTGATCGATGTGGGTGTGCAGTTCCACCCGTTTGGCGACTTCTGAGGAAGCGGCGACCAGTCGGTCATCGGTGGTCCCGGTGTTTCTGATCGTCATGAAGGCAGCGCCGGTCGGTGCATCGGGGCGCGAGGCCCGCGCGTAGGCATCCTCGATCAGGATGTCGGCGGCAAAAGATCCTGCCGGCAAGGCAAGCAGTGCGACGGTCAGAGCCGTGCGCGAAAGTTTTGTGAAAGACATGGTTTTTCCTTCTGTGTCCATCGTTTCTCGATATGAAAAATGTCAGGATACCGGAGGAGGGGCGCGCGGTTGATGCCATTGCGATCCGCCGGACGCCACCAAAGCGGGGGCGGCGCTGGCAAGTGTTTCAGATGAACCTTGTGCCCGAAGCGCTTGCGTCGCCTCAGGCAGCAAGGCCTGGAAATGATTCAACACGCAGTCCGGACACAGATGCGGCGCCCTTGTCGGCTGCCCCTCGGCATCGGTGTAGACCGTGACCGGCCCCTGACCTGTACAGATCACCATCTGACCCGTGGCCGCTGCCGCACCGCGTGCCGCGGCCATGGTCTGCCCGGTTGCGGCCATGAGGCCACAGAGCACCCAGATCAGAAGAAAACGCGCACGATCAGTCATGTCGAAACTATTATCGCCTTGCGAGCAAACCCGCCACATCAAAACGAAAAAACCCTGTCCGTTGAACGGACAGGGTCCAAATCTCTCGATCGACTTGGCTCAGCTGAGCGCGTCGGCCTGATCACCGGCCTTGGCGATGGCTTTCTTGACCTTCAGCGCATTGGCGGACAACTCGGTGTCCTTGGCCTTCGCAAGATACTGGTCCAAGCCGCCGCGATGGTCGACGGACCGCAGGGCCGCAGCGGAAATGCGAAACTTGAAGGCGCGTCCCAGCGCTTCGGACTGCAGCGACACGTCGTTCAGGTTCGGCAGGAACCGGCGGCGGGTCTTGTTATTGGCGTGGCTGACGTTGTTGCCAGTCATCGGGCCTTTTCCGGTCAATTCGCATACGCGCGACATGGGGTTATCCTTTTTTCTGGGTCGCCCCGGCGGTCCGGTAACGACAAAAGGGGGCAGCCACAGGCCACGCCCCGGAATTTCGTGTGCTGGCTTTAGTGGGAATCGCGTCGAGCGTCAACCCGGCGCGTCAGCGATTTCACACGTCGTCCTGTGCCGTCTTGCCAAGCGTGTCGAGGAACTCCCGGGCCGCCAGGGCCGGGGCCTTCTGCCCGGCTGCGACCTGCCCGCCAAGGGCGTCCAGCAACTGCCGTGCCCGGGGCGTCTGCAACCGTGCCAGCAGGGCGGCGCGGATGTCCTCCTCGAACCAATAGCGTTGCTGCGCCGCTCGGGTTGCATCCCAGAAACCTTCCCTGCGCCGCCAGTCGACAAGCGTCGAGATGTCCCGCCAGGCGTCCTGCAAGCCTTGTTCGGCGAGGGCCGAGACCATCATGGCCTTGGGATAACCCGGCGGATCCTGCGCCCGTTTGCGCAAGAGTCTCAGCGCACCTGCGTAATCGGCGCAGGTGCGGGTCGCGGCCGGTTTCAGATCGCCATCCGCCTTGTTGATCAGGATGATGTCCGCAATCTCCATGATGCCGCGCTTGACCCCCTGCAACTCGTCCCCACCGCCGGGCGCGAGAAGAAGCAGGAAAACGTCCGCCATCTGCGCGACGACGGTTTCCGATTGCCCGACCCCCACGGTCTCGATCAGGATGATGTCGAAGCCCGCCGCCTCGCAGAGCGCCACCGCTTCGCGCGACCGGCGCGCCACGCCACCGAGATGGGTCTGGCTCGGCGATGGCCGGATGAAGGCCAGAGGATCGCGCGAGAGCCTGTCCATCCGCGTCTTGTCGCCCAGGATGGACCCGCCAGAGCGGCTGGAAGAAGGATCGACCGCCAGCACCGCGACCCGCAAGCCCTCCCCGGTCAGCATCATGCCGAAACTCTCGATGAAGGTCGATTTGCCCACGCCGGGCGTGCCCGACAACCCGATGCGCAGGCTCTGGCTGTCCTTGGGCAGCGCCTCCAGCAGGCGGAGCGCATCCTCGCGATGATCGGGGCGGGCACTTTCCACCAGCGTGATCGCCCGGGCCAGCGCCCGACGATCCCGTGCCACCACCATCTGTGCCAGTTCGGCGACCTGCATGACCTGACCCTCATCCTTGCGGCTTCGGTTGTCCGGCAGTGATGCGCAAATGTCCAGAGCTTGGCGCGGCGGCGCGACTTCGCTAAGCAGGCCGTATGTCCACGTCCCTGCCCATCGATGCCATTCTGCCGGAGGTGATCGACACCCTGCGCGCCACGCGCCGCGCCGTGCTGCAAGCCCCGCCCGGTGCCGGCAAGACCACCCGCGTTCCGCTGGCGATGCTGGCGGCCGGGCTATCGGAAGGCAAGATCGTGATGCTGGAGCCGCGCCGTCTTGCCGCCCGGGCGGCCGCCGAGCGGATGGCACAGACACTGGACGAACCCGTGGGCCGGACCGTGGGCTACCGGATCCGGGGCGAGGCGAAGATCGGTCCGGAGACAAGGATCGAAGTCGTCACCGAAGGCATTCTGACGCGGATGCTTCAGGACCGGCCCGACCTGCCGGGAATCGGCGCGGTGATCTTCGACGAGTTTCACGAACGCTCACTCAACGCGGACCTTGGGCTTGCCCTGTGCCTCGAGACGGCTTCGGCCTTGCGCGACGATCTGATCCTCGTGGTGATGTCGGCGACATTGGATGCAGAGCCGGTCGGCGCATTGATGCAGGCACCGGTGCTGACCTCCCAAGGCCGCGCGTTTCCTGTCGAGCCGCACTGGCTCGCGAAGCCTGTCCCCAAGACCCGCAGGCTGGAGGAGGCCACCGCCGATCTGGTTCTCGAAGCGCTCTCAAAGCATGAGGGCAGCACGCTCGTCTTCCTGCCTGGCGAAGGCGAAATCCGCAGGACGGAAAGCCGCTTGCGCGGCGTTCTTGCAGCGGACACGAAGCTCTTCACGCTTTTTGGCGCCATGGATTTTCAGGCACAGCGGGCAGCGATCCAACCGGTCAGGGAAGGTCGCAAGGTCGTTCTTGCCACGTCGATCGCGGAGACGTCGCTCACGATCGAGGGGATCCGGATCGTGGTGGATGCCGGTCTTGCCCGCCGGGCCGAATTCGACGCCGGGTCCGGTATGTCGCGTCTTGTCACCACCCGCGTCACGAAGGCCGAAGCCACCCAGCGCGCCGGACGCGCGGGCCGCCTGGCACCGGGCGTCTGCTACAAGCTCTGGACAAAGGGCGAAGACGGCGCGCTCCCGGCCTTTCCGCCAGCGGAGATCGAGGTGGCGGACCTCACGGGCTTCGCGCTGGACCTCGCGCAATGGGGCGCGCAACCGCAGGATCTCGGCTTTCTCACGCCGCCGCATCCGGGGCGGCTTGAAGAGGCGCGATCCGTCCTGCGGATGCTCGGTGCTTTGGACGCGGCGCATCGGATTACCGCCCATGGGCGCGCGCTGGCAGGTTATCCGCTCCATCCCAGACTTGCCCATATGCTTGAGAAAGGCGGCAAGACTGCGCCCGATCTGGCCATGATCTTGTCTGAACCCGATTTCCTGCGCGGTTTTTCCACAGAGTTGCTGCATCGCGTCGCTGCCTTGAAGGACCCCGAGCGGTTTCAGCGCGAGCACGGGGTGGATACTCCCACAGCAGACGATCCGCCGCCTGAAGCAGGAGGCGCGACGGATCGCGCGACGGACGACGGGCAATGGCATTGACACCGTCGCCGTCCTGGCCGCGCTCGCCTATCCGGACCGCGTAGCCCTGCGCCGCGCCCCGGGTACGCAACGCTACGTGCTTGCGAACGGCAAGGGGGCCATGCTGCGTGACGGCGATCCGCTGGCCGCAGGGCGTCTGCTGGTGGCAACCGATCTTGACGGCGATCCGACCGAAAGCCGCATCCGCCTCGGAACCGCCATTGCGGAATCGGATCTGCGCGCGGTTTTCACAGATCAGATTCAATGGCATGATCGGTGCGAGTGGTCCCGCCGCGACGGCCGCGTTCTGGCCCGGCGGGAAGAGAGGTATGGCGCGCTGGTCCTTGCCGAGCGGATGTGGGCCGATGCGCCTGACGCGGATATTTGCAGCGCGATGCTCGATGGTGTGCGTCAATTGGGCCTGAAGCCCGGACCTGCGGCGACCCGGTTTCTGACCCGCGCGCGCCTGGCCGCGACGCAAGACAAGGCGTTTCCCGATTTCTCGGAAGCCAGCCTTATGGAAACGCTGGACGCGTGGCTTTTGCCGCATCTTTCAGGTGTCAGAACAAAGGATGACTGGAAGAGTTTCGATTTGCTGCCGGCTCTGCGCGCACGTCTCGACTGGAACCAGATGCAGTTCCTCGACCGCGTGGCACCAGCGCATTTCACGACGCCTCTCGGTCGCGACGTCGCGATTTCCTACGACGACGGAAAACCGGCCATCGCCCTGAAATTACAAGAACTATTCGGCGTTTCGACGCATCCTGTCGTGGCCGGCATGCCGTTGTGCCTGTCGCTTCTGTCGCCTGCCGGGCGCCCCTTGCAGGTGACCGAGGACCTGCCCGGTTTCTGGACCACGTCCTATGCGGATGTGCGCAAGGACATGCGCGGTCGCTATCCCAAGCACCCCTGGCCGGAAGACCCGGCCATGGCCGAGCCGACGCTCCGGGCAAAGCCGCGCAGATAGCCTGTCAGCCGTTAACGGTCCGTTCGCATTTTCGCGTCAACATGGATCGATATCATCATGATTTTGCGCCATATTTGCAATTCAGTACGTTTGAGGGCAGACTACCGTTAGGCAAACAAGTGAGGAGTTGAACAAGTTTGAGCTTTTTGAACCGCATATCTGCAGACACTTCCGAGCAACCGGCAACATCGCCGCGGCGCCCTCAGGTTGCCGCCCTGTGCTATCGCCTGACCGACGAGGGCAAACAGGTGCTGCTGGTTACCAGTCGCGGAACGGGCCGTTGGATCGTCCCCAAGGGCTGGCCCATGACGCATCTAGAGGACCCGCAGGCAGCCCTGCAGGAAGCCTGGGAGGAAGCCGGCGTGAAACGTGCGGACGTCAGCCGAGCGGCCATTGGCGCGTTCAACTACGACAAGCTGTCAGACGACGGCGTGACCATTCCGGTAAGGGCGCAGGTCTATGCCGCGAAGGTAAAGAAGCTCGAAGACATCTATCCCGAACACCAGGAGCGCATTCGCCGCTGGTTCACGCCAGACGAGGCCGCATCGCGCGTGGCCGAGCCGCAACTGCAAGCCCTCCTGCGCGGGCTCTGACCCGGTCTAGACCTGCAGGCACCAGCGCATGATGGCCTTCTGCGCGTGGAGCCGGTTCTCAGCCTCGTCGAAGATCACGGAATGCGGCCCGTCCATTACTTCCGAAGTCGCCTCATCGTCGCGATGCGCAGGCAAGCAGTGCATGAATAGCGCATCAGGCTTGGCGTGCGACATCAGATGCGCATCGACGCGGTAGGGTCTGAGCTGATTATGGCGCCGTTCCCGCGCGGATTGCGCGTCATGCATGGACACCCAGGTATCGGTCACCACGAGATCGGCCCCCGCCATCGCTTTCACCGGGTCGCGCTCGATCACGACGTTGGCGCCTTTCGACCGCGCGAGCGCCACGAACTCGGGCTCCGGATCGAGGGTGGACGGACCGGTGAATGTCAGATCGAAGCCGAACTGGCCCGCGGCATGCAGGAAAGACGCACAAACGTTGTTGCCGTCGCCCGACCATACGACCTTCCTGCCCTTGATCGGGCCGCGATGTTCTTCGAAGGTCATGACATCGGCCATGATCTGGCAGGGGTGCGTGCGGTTCGTCAGTCCGTTGATCACCGGCACGGTTGCGAATTCCGCCATTTCGGTGAGCACCGCCTCATCAAATGTGCGGATCATGATCAGATCGACATAGCGGCTCAACACCCGGGCGGTGTCGGCGATCGTCTCCCCATGGCCCAGTTGCATGTCGGAACCGGACAGCACCATTGTCTGCCCGCCCATCTGGCGCACGCCCACGTCGAAGGACACGCGCGTGCGGGTCGATGGCTTCTCGAAAATCAGCGCAACCATGTGGCCCTTGAGCGGTTGCTCGTCGTCGAGCGCACCGCGCGGACGACCAAGGCGCGCGGCCTTCATCGCCGCAGCGGATGTCATGATCTGCCTGAGATCTGTCGGGTCGGTAAGGTGGATATCGAGAAAATGGTTCATGGCGCAAAACTTCTTGTGCGGGCAGATCTGGCCGCTTCGGTGTCAGGATTTGGTGAAGGCCGTCGCCGTCGCGTCGAGACGCGTAACCGCTTCATCCATGTCTGCGTCGGTGATGTTGAGGGCGGGAAGCAGGCGGATCACGTTGTCCCCCGCAGGCACCGTCAGGATCAGATTGTCATAGCCCGCCTTCACGATGTCCGTATTGGTCGCCTTGCATTTCAGACCGAGCATCAGCCCGGCCCCCCGCACGCTCTCGAAGACATCCGGGTGCGCCGCAACGAGGCCTTCGAGCTTCTGACGCAGGCGTCCGGACTTGCGGTTGACCTCCGCCAGGAACGCCGGGTCGGAAACGTGATCGATCACCGCGCAGCCGACGGCGCAACCTAGGGGGTTGCCGCCATAGGTCGAGCCGTGGGTGCCCAGTGTCATGCCGCTGGCGGCTTCCTCCGTCGCGAGCACCGCGCCGATGGGAAAGCCGCCGCCGATGCCCTTGGCGACCATCATGATGTCGGGGCTCACGCCGGACCATTCGTGGGCAAAGAGCTTGCCTGTCCGGGCCACGCCGCATTGCACCTCGTCGAAGATCAGCAGGATGCCCTTTTCGTCGCAGAGATCGCGCAGGCCCTTGAGGCATTGGTCCGGCACCGGCAGGATACCGCCTTCACCCTGTACGGGCTCGATCAGGATCGCGCCAACCGTGTCCGTCATCGCCGCCGTGAGCGCATCGTGATCGCCAAAAGGCAGATGGATGAACCCGGGCAGCAGCGGCCCAAACCCTTTGGTCATCTTCTCCGACCCTGCCGCTGCGATGCCAGCGGAGGAGCGGCCATGGAAGGAGCCGGTGAAGGCGATGATGTCGGTCTTTTCGGGATGACCCTTTTCGTACCAATACTTGCGCGCCATCTTCACTGCCAGCTCGCAAGCTTCGGTTCCGGAATTGGTGAAGAACACCGTATCGGCAAAGGTCAGATCGACCAGCTTTTCGGCCAGAGCCTGTTGCTGCGGGATCTGGTAAAGGTTCGAGGTGTGCCAGAGCTTTTCCGCCTGATCCGTGAGCGCCTTGACCAGCAGCGGGTTGGCATGGCCAAGGGCATTCACCGCGATACCGGCGCCGAGGTCAAGAAAGCGTCGCCCGTCCGCCTCGATCAGCCAGCTGCCTTCGCCCTTGACGAAACTCATGGGCGCGCGGGCGTAGGTGGGCAAAAGGGTCGGGATCATCGGATCGTCCTCGTCTTTGGTCTGCGGCAAGAGCACGGAACGTGCATGAGCCCGGCAGACAGGTCAATATGAATTGCGGAACGGAGTGAGGGGTGCGCAAGACGCGCGGGATAATTGCGGTTCGCCGGTCAGGCGCGCGAGACTCGTCGGAGGGGTCTGGATGCAATGCTCATGCGGCGGGGCTATCGCAGATCGCAACGCTTGAACAGGGTAAACTTGCCGGATCATGCGGAATTTTCACGCCCTTTCCGCACCGTGGTCCTGTGTTGCGATATCGTGACCACCCACCCGAGCCAGCGCCCCGGCAGCAAGGATGCTGAACCCGGGCCGCTCTTTTTCCGGACGGAGCGCCGAAGGCGGTACCACACCCGGACCGCTGCATCGCAGACTGCCGTAGCGCGCTTTCCGTTCCGCGCTTGTAACTCCCGCTTCGTTGCTTAGAATAGGATGCTGACGAATTAGACAGGGCGGCTCCTTGACCAGCGGAGCCGCTTTCACTTTGGGGAATGCCGGATGTCGTGGACGGATGAACGCGTTGAACTGCTCAAGAAGATGTGGAGCGAAGGCCAATCCGCCAGCCAGATCGCCAAGGAACTGGGAGGCGTCACGCGCAATGCCGTCATAGGCAAGGTGCATCGTCTGGGCCTGTCCAACCGGGCCACGGCAGCCGCCAAGCCTGAGCCCAAGGCAAAGCCTGCGCCGAAACCCGAGAGCAAACCGAAGGCCGCGCCGAAGCAGACCGAACCGGTCGTCGAGCAGGCCGAAGAACCCAGCGCCGCGCCAAAACCGCTGCCCGCGCGCAAGGCGATCATCCCCGCAGGCCAGCCGCTGCCGCCGCAGCCCTCGGCCAATGAGATCAGCCCCGAGGCATTGGCGAAGGTCTCCGAGATCGAGAAAAAGGCCAAGCGCCTGTCGCTCATGGAGTTGACCGAGCGGACCTGCAAATGGCCGGTGGGGGATCCCGCGACCGAGAACTTCTGGTTCTGCGGCCTGCCTGTACAGACCGGCAAGCCTTATTGCGAAGCGCATGTTGGCGTCGCGTTCCAGCCGATGTCCTCGCGCCGCGACCGACGTCGCTGATCGCCACGCCACTCCGGAAGACACGGCGACGCGCCAAACGCAATGGTGAGTTGCACTGCCCTCGCGATAGGGTATGACGCCTCTGCTCAATGTCGATGAAGGAGGTCCAGCCAGATGTCGAATCCGCCGATGATCCGTGCCGCTGACGCTCTGGCCCGCAGACTTTATGCCGAAGGCTGCCGATACGCTTTCGGCATGCCCGGTGGCGAGGTGCTGACCCTCGTGGACGCCCTCGAAGCTGCCGGCATCCGTTTCGTTCTGGCCAAGCACGAGAACGCCGCGGCCTTCATGGCCGAAGGGGTCTATCATCGCACCGGCGCGCCGGGCATCCTTGTCGCCACAGTCGGACCCGGTGCGCTGAACGGCGTGAATGCCGTCGCCAACGCGCATCAGGACAGGGTGCCGCTGATCGTTCTGGCCGGTGCCGTGGACGCGGATGAAGCGCAGACCTACACCCATCAGGTGCTCGACCAGCAGGCGGTGTTCCGTCCGATCACCAAGGCCAGCTTTTCGCTGGTGCCGGGTGCTGCGCATGTCATCGCCGACAAGGCCGTGGCCATCGCCACCGAAGGCCGCCCGGGCCCTGTGCACATCGACGTGCCGATCAGTGTGGCCGACAGCAGGATCGCCGCCGATGCGCCCCCGGCCCGGCCCTTTGCCGCGCCGACCGCGCCCGCAGGCGATGCGCTGACGCAGGCCCGTGGCTGGCTGGCAGGCGCGCGAAAGCCGGTGCTGATCGTCGGCCTCGATGCCATGAACGACGGCGCGGGCGAGGCCATCACCCGTTTTGCCGAAAGCTTCGGCATCCCCGTCATCACCACGTACAAGGCCAAGGGGTTGCTGCCCGAGGATCATCCGCTGGCGCTCGGCGGGGCGGGGCTTTCGCCGCTCGCCGACAAGCACCTCCTGCCGCTGGTGCAGACGGCAGACCTCGTGATCTGCCTCGGCTATGACCCCATAGAGATGCGCACCGGCTGGCGCGATGTCTGGGACCCGCGGCACCAGAACATCATCGACATCACCGCCGAGCCCAACCACCACTACATGCACCAGTCGAGCCTCAATATCATCGCCGAGACAAAGGCCAGCCTCGAGGCCCTCATGGCCGATGTGGAACCCGGCCCGGTCTGGCCGGACGGCGAGCCTGCGTCGGTGAAGGCGGCATTGGCGCAGGCCTTTCCGGTCGATGACGTCTGGGGACCTGCCGCCGTGATCGCAACCTGCCGCGATGCCCTGCCGCGCGACACGCTGGCGAGCGTCGACAGCGGCGCGCACCGCATCCTGCTGAGCCAGATGTGGGCGTGTTACGAACCGCGCGGCCTTACGCAGTCCACGGCTCTTTGTACCATGGGCTGTGCCATCCCGCTGGCCATGGGCATGAAGCTCGCCTCTTCCGACCGGCCAGTCGTTGCCTTTTGCGGCGACGCGGGGTTCCTTATGGTGGCGGGCGAACTCACCACGGCTGCCGAACTCGACCTGCCTTTGATCGTGGTGGTTTTCGTCGATGCCTCCCTGTCGCTGATCGAGTTGAAGCAGCGCTCGCGTCAGCTGAAGAACGCAGGCGTCGATTTCGCGCGGCATGATTTCGCCGCCATGGGCAAGGCATTCGGCGGTGCCGGTCACACGGTCACCAACCGCGCCGAACTGCAAGAGGCTCTGAAGACCGCGCAGGCTGCCAGGACCTTCACCGTGATCGCGGCCGTGATCGAAAAGGGCGGCTATGACGGGCGCATCTGAGACGAAAGGCGCGCTCGACGGCCTCGTGGTGCTCGATTTGTCGCGCATCCTCGCAGGGCCCACGGCAACGCAACTGCTGGGCGATCTCGGTGCGACGGTCATCAAGATCGAAAACCCCAAGACCGGCGGCGACGACACCCGCGCTTGGGGTCCGGTCTATGCCATGGGTGCGGACGGCCAGCGCACGGATCTTTCGGCCTATTTCATGGCCGCCAACCGCAACAAGCAATCCGTGGCGGTGGACATCTCGACACCCGAAGGGCAGGACATCGTTCGCCGGATCGCGGCGCGTGCCGATGTGGTGATCGAGAACTACAAACCGGGCGGACTTGCGAAATTCGGTCTCGATCACGCGAGCTTGCTCAACGCGCATCCGGGGCTCGTCTACTGCTCGATCTCGGGCTTCGGACAGACCGGCCCCAACCGCGACCAGCCCGGCTACGACCTGATGGCGCAGGGCTACGGCGGGATCATGTCGCTGACAGGAGCGCCGGAGGGTCCACCGATGAAGGTGGGGGTCGGCATCGCCGATGTCATGTGCGGCATGTATGCGACGATCGGCATCCTCGCCGCCCTGCGCCACCGCGATGCCACCGGCGAAGGCCAGCACATCGATCTGGCGCTTGTCGATGCACAGATGGCCTGGCTGATCAACGAGGGTACGAATTTCCTGAACTCCGGCAAGCTGCCGGAACGGCGCGGCAATGCGCATCCCAATATCGTACCCTATGATGCCTTCGCTTGCGCGGACGGGCATGTACTGGTCGCCGTCGGCAACGATGCGCAATTCGCCCGCTTTTGCGATGCCATCGGGGTGCCGGGGCTGGCGACTGATCCCGATTACCGAACGAACCTTGGGCGAATCGAACATCGGGACGCATTGATGGAACACCTGCGCCCCGCGCTCTCGGCCCTGGACAAGGACACGGTCCTGTCGCGCCTTCGGGCCGTCAAGGTGCCCGTGGGCCCGATCCACACAGTCGCGGAAGCCCTCGGTTCGGATCAGGCGCAGGCCCGTGGCACCGTGGTGACGATGCCGGCGGACGGGGTGGCATCCGGCGGCGTCATGCTGCTCGGCAATCCGCTCAAGCTGTCGCGCACACCCGTGACCTACCGCGCAGCGCCGCCACGCTTCGGTCAGGACACCGACGCGGTTCTCGGGATGTATTGCCCGGAGAAATCGGACCCCTGAAACAGAGCGCAGGTCTTGGCCGCGAAACGCTTTCACATCTGATGTTTTCCGGTCAATCCCCGTCACGAAACGCCTGAAAAGCAACCATTTTGCACACGGCGGTTCACGTGTGCGTGTTGCACGCCGCGGCACGCTTTGTCCGTGATCAAATTGAGGTAGGAACAGTGAAAGCCGAAAAAGGAAAGCGCTTCATGATGCACGACATATGTCAGAGCCCGGTATCGCTTACGTCGACGGAAGCCCTGTCGGACTGGAACGGCATGATACGGGCCTTCCTGGCCCATGGCACCGCGACACCGACACACCTCGGCGCGCTTCTGAAGCGGGAGCCGTCCTTTGCCATGGGGCATGCGGCACGCGGCCTGTTCTCGCTGATGATGGGACGCTCGGAATTGATCCCGGTGGCCCGCGAGGCAGCCGTGCTGGCGAGACGGTACGCCAATGAAGCGGCCCCGAATGCCCGCGAGGCGGCCTGGGTGGATGCGCTGGAGCATTGGCTCGCAGGCTCGCTGACCGGCGCTATCGCGGATATGGAAACCGCCCTGACCACCTGTCCCGCCGATACGCTGTCCGCCAAGGTCAGCCATGCGATCCGCTTCATCCTGGGCGATGCCAGGGGTATGCGGCACTCGATCGAGCGCGTTCTGGAGGCGCATGGCGCGGATCATGCCTGTCGCGGGTTCGCCTTGGGCTGCTATGCCTTCGCCCTGGAAGAAACCGGAGAGTACGACAAGGCCGAACGGCATGGCCGGGAGGGGCTCGTGCTCGCCCCCGACGACGCGTGGGGCCTGCACGCGGTGACCCATGTCTATGACATGACCGCGCGGCCCGAACTCGGGATCCGCCTGATCGAAGACAACCTGACCTCCTGGGACCACTGCAACAATTTCCGCTATCACGTCTGGTGGCACAAGGCGTTGCTGCATCTCGACCAGGGCGACTTCGACATGGCGCTTGGCCTTTACGACGCACGGATCCGCGCCGACAAGACCGACGACTACCGCGACATTTCCAATGCGACCTCGCTGCTTGTCCGCCTCGAACTGGAAGGGATCGACGTCGGCCCGCGCTGGAACGAACTGGCCGATCTCGCACAGGCCCGCACCGATGACGGCTGCGTCGTCTTCGCCGATCTGCACTACATGCTGGCGCTCACCGGCGCGGACCGCCCCGACGCCAAGGCGGCAATGGCGGATCGCTTCGCCCGCGATGCAGCGCGCAAGGGCGACATGCCGCAGCGCTACGCGACGCCCGGCCTCGCGGCGCTCGAAGGACTGAACGCCTTCGCCGAAGGGCGATATGGCGCTGCCTTCAGCAACCTCGCGGCCTCCCGCCCGACGATGCAATCGATCGGCGGAAGCCATGCGCAGCGCGACGTTTTCGAACGCCTGACCATCGATGCGGGCCTGCGCGCGGGACGCTACGAAGAGACCGCCGACATTCTCAACGATCGCCTGAGCCGTCGCGGCAATCGCGCGGACCGCTACTTCACTTCGAGAATGGCGCAGATCGACAGGGCTCGGCGCATCCCCGCTCAATAACTACCCGGGACTGATGACAATTTTGCACCTGCAGCATAAAGACTGGCCATGAGCCTCGCTGATTCTTCTCCCCTGTCGCAAGGTGCGACGAAAGCCTCGGCCACGGTGCGTGGCGCGAGACCGGCAGGGCGTGTCCGGGACCCGCGACTGGACTTCTTCCGGGGCATCGTGATGTTCATCATCCTGATCGCCCATGTGCCCGGAAACTGGTTCACCCTGTGGATTCCCGCGCGCTTCGGGTTCTCGGACGCCACCGAAGTCTTCGTCTTCTGCTCCGGCATGGCATCCGCCATCGCCTTCGGATCGGTGTTCCGCAACCAGGGGCTCCTTATGGGGGCCGCGCGCGTCGCCTACCGCTGCTGGCAGGTCTACTGGGCGCATATCGGGCTCTTCGTGGCCATTGCCGCCACGATGGTCCTGCTCAATGCCTCGGAACTTTTCGACACTGACTACGTTGGACAGTTGAACCTCCATCCTTTTTTCAAGTCGACGGATCAAAGCCTTGTCGGATTGCTCACGCTCACCTATGTGCCGAATTATTTCGACATCCTCCCCATGTATCTCGTCGTGCTCGCCATGATGCCGCTTGTGATCGCCTGTCACCGCCTTCACCCGCTTGTCGCGCTGGCCCTCGTGCTCGGCGTCTGGCTCGGCGCGCAGACCGATCTGCTCGCCCTGCCCGCCGAACCCTGGTCGGCGCGCGAGTGGTTCTTCAACCCCTTCGGCTGGCAGCTTGTCTTCTTCACGGGGTTCGCGTTCATGTCCGGATGGCTACCTGCGCCCCCGCGCGACACCCGGCTGGTCGTTCTCGCCGCGATCATCGTGATCGTGATCGTACCGCTGGAATACTACCGGATCACCCGCCATCTGCCCGCCGTCATTGCCTGGCGCAATGACTATTCCATACTCATCGAGAAGACCGATTTCGGCCTCCTGCGCTACGTGCATTTTCTGGCTCTGGCCTACCTCTGCTGGATGGCCGTCGGTGAGGCCGGTCGCCGCATCCTGCCGCCGGAAGGCGAAAGTGCGCTGGCATCGGGCTGGCGCCAGACGCTGGCCGTGATCATGAAAGTCGGCCAGCAGTCACTGGCCGTCTTCATCACCTCGATGTTCATTGCCCGGTTGCTTGGCGTCGCACTTGATGTGCTCGGCGGGTCCTCGCTCTTCAACCAGCTGCTGGTCAACGCCACCGGCTTCGCGATCCTCATCGCCGTGGCCTATGGCGTGGGCTGGTTCAAATCAGAGCCTTGGCGCAAGAAAGGAACCGCGTGATGCTGCGTCGCGACCTGCTGAAATCTCTCGCTGCGTTGGCCGCAGTCCCGACCGCGGGTCTTGCAGGCGAGCCGGGCGTGCAACTCGGAGAGGCGACCGCTTTCGGTCCCGCGACCGTCCGGGACCGCGCGCAAGCCCTTGCCGCCAATCCTTACACGCCGAGGCCCCTGATCCCGGAAAGCTGGCGCAACCTGACCTATGACCAGTACCGCAAGATCTGGTTTGACAGCCGCAACGCGCTCTGGGAAGGCACCCAAGCGCCGCAGCGTGTCGATTTCTTCCAGCCCGGTCTATATTTCCCTCAGGCGGTCGAGATGAACGTGGTCGAGGACGGAACCGCGCGCAAGATCGCCTTCGACATGGGCGTTTTTGACAGCACCGACAAATTCCCGGACGTGGAAATCGATGCGACACTCGGGTATTCCGGCCTGCGGCTGCGCGCGGAACTGGAACAGCCCGGCATTTTCCAGGAGTACGCCGTCTTTCAGGGCGCCAGCTATTTCCGCGGCATCGGCACCGGTGAGGTCTATGGCCTCTCCGCGCGTGGCCTGGCGCTGAAGACCGGCGATCCGATGGGCGAGGAGTTTCCCGATTTCATCGCCTTCTGGCTGGAGACCCCGGTGCCCGGCGCGCCGAATGTCGTGCTGCATGCGCTTCTGGACAGCCCGAGCTGTTCCGGCGCCTATCGCTTCGACATCACCCACGGCGAAACCCTCCACATGGCGGTGACTGCGGAACTCTTCGCCCGCACCGAGATGGCACATGTGGGCATCGCGCCCCTGACGTCGATGTTTCTTTTCGATGAGACCATGCGCCAGCGGTTTTCCGATTTCCGCCCTGCCGTCCATGACAGCGATGGCCTGCAGATGCACAACGGAGCGGGCGAGATGCTCTGGCGGCCCCTCTCCAATCCGCTTACCTTGCAGATCAGCGCCTTCGGCGACACCAATCCGCGCGGCTTCGGCCTGATGCAGCGCCCGCGGGCCTTCCGCGACTACGCCGATCTCGAAGCGCTCTATCACAAGCGCCCGGCGCTCTGGGTCACCCCGGGCGAGGATTGGGGCGATGGGTCCGTGACCTTGGTGGAAATCCCGGCGGACCTCGAAATCTATGACAATATCGTGGCCTACTGGCGGCCGGCGACCCCGATCGCCGCGGGCGCAAGCCACAAGATGAGCTACACGCTGGACTGGGGCGACGATCCCGCGCCGCGCGTCGAGATGCCGATCCGCGTGCTCAACACCGCCATCGGCGGCCGCATGGAGGGGGGCAACGTCGTCGCCATCGACTTCGAGGACAGCGCCCTCGTACCCGAGGACCTGGCGCGCATCGAAATCGTTCTGCGTGGCAGCGCGGAAGACATCTCGGCGGGCCTCGTGCAGCGCAATCCAGAAACAAACGGGCCGCGTCTGGCCTTCACCTTCCAGCCCGGCGAGGCGGAGGTGATCGAGTTCCGCGCGCAACTTCGGCTCGACGGGGCGCCCCTGAGCGAGGTCTGGCTCTATCGGTGGACCCGGTCATGATGCTGCCCCGCGCCCTCTCGGTGATGCCGCCAGCCGCGCCGCTGGAGATGCGGCCGCAGGATTTCGACCGCGCACCAGAGCCGAAGGTGACCGACGCAGCCACGCCGGAGGACAGTTTCGGCTGGCGCATGGCGCTCTTTCTGCCCGCGCTTCTGGGTACGGCGCTGCTGATCGCAGGGCTATACGGCTGGCTCGCGGAGACCGGCATGACCGGCCTCGAGTGGGTGTTGTTGACGATGATCGGCGCAACCTTCGTCTGGGTCAGCCTGTCGGTGAGCACCGTCGGCGTGGCCGTTGCGGGCCTGCTCGCGCGCGAGACCTCGAAAACCCGCGCGCCCTCGGATGTGGCCCCGCTGGACGTGGCGCTGCTGGTGCCAATCTACAACGAGGATCCAAGTGCTGTCTTCGGCAATGCCGCGGCGATGCTGGAAGACCTCCACCGTCAGAAGAGTGCGCATCGCTACAGTCTCTTCATCCTGTCCGACACGCGAAGCGACGCCATCGCCGAGGATGAAGCCCGTGCCTTTGCCTCGCTGCGCGCGCGAGCGCCCGAGGGTTTTGCCGTCTACTATCGGCGCCGGGCGCTCAATACCGACCGAAAGGTCGGCAATCTGATGGACTGGATCACCGGTTGGGGTGCTGCCCATGAGGCGATGCTGGTGCTCGATGCCGACAGCCTGATGACCGGAACGGCGATCAACCGGCTCGCGGATGAATTGAGCACCGATCCCGCCGCCGGGCTGATCCAGAGCTTTCCGATGCTGATCGGTGCGGAGACCGTTTTCGCGCGACTTCAGCAGTTCTCCAATATCGCTTACGGATGGCTGCTCGCGGAAGGTCTGGCAAAATGGGCCAAGGGCGAAGGCAACTACTGGGGCCACAACGCCATCATCCGTACGAGCGCCTTCGCGGCTTCTGCGGGCCTGCCGCATCTGCGCGCGCGCGACGGGTCGGATGAGTTGATCATGAGCCATGATTTCGTCGAGGCCGGGCTGCTGCGCCGCGCGGGCTGGCGCGTCAAATTCCTGCCGCGCGTCACGGGCAGCTACGAGGAAACGCCCGGAACGCTGATCGATTACGTGCTGCGCGACCAGCGCTGGTGCCGCGGCAACCTGCAGCACCTGCGTCTGCTGGGCACCGCCGGGCTGCACCCGGTGTCGCGCTTTCACATGTTCCACGGTGCCGTAGCCTACCTGCTCTCGCCGGCTTGGTTCTGCCTGCTGATTTTCTGGGCGCTGCTTGGCAAGGATGCCGAGACGAACGTGATCCGCTATTTCAACGAGGCGAATCCGCTCTTTCCGAACTGGCCACCCGCCATGAGCTATATCGACAGCGCCGTGTTTCTGGTGATCATGTATGCGATGCTTCTGACGCCGAAACTGGTGGGCGCGGGCATCATCGCGCTGCATCCCAAGGCAACGAAGGTCTACGGCGGTCGCGGCGCGTTTCTTGGCGCATTCGTGGTCGAGGTGCTGCTCTCCATCGCTTATGCGCCCGTGATGATGATCCAGCAGACCCGCGCCGTCGTCCGGGCGTTGACCGGGAAGTCGGACGCCTGGGCCGCGCAGTCGCGCGATGCGCGCTCTTACCCTCTTGCGACGCTGCTGCGGTTCCACTGGATGGAGACGGCGCTCGGCCTTCTGCTGATCGCGGGCCTCGCCTCGGGGCTTGTGTCGACCTGGCTGATCCCGATCGCCGCCAGTCTTTTGCTGGCCGTGCCGCTCTCGGCGCTGAGCGCGGTGCCGGTGTCGCGCCTGCTGCCGTCAAAGCTGCGAATGAACAACCCCACTTCGCTGCGCGAACCGGCCATCGCCCGGCGCGCCCGGATCGAGCGGCATCGCATCGACACGCTGCTGCGCAACGAGGCGACCGCCACCGCGAAGTGACACTTCGTCAAATCACTTGGGAAACGGTCACGGGGTTCGGATGACGGGCAGGCTCCGGCCGATCCAGCCCGGACCGGCGCCAGAGCCGAGCATTCCCTCCGGCACATCCACGATATTGACAAATCCTGCCTGGGCCAGGTCGGCAGCAAGGTGGCGCGATCGGACGCCACGGGCGCAGATCAGCGCCACGGGGCGTGCCTTGTCGTTTCCGGCAAGCCCGGAAAGTGCTTCGATGAAATCCGGGCGCCGCATGTCGAGGGGAGATGCCCCTTCACCGACGCCCGTCACCGCCCATTCATCAGGCCGGCGGATGTCGATCAGGAGGATATCGCCGCGCAGGGCCGCGGCATGCGCATCCTGCGGGGTCATGGACGCGTCAGTGTTGCGTCCGAGCACATTGAACCAGTGACCCACGGCCAGACCGCAGGCCAGGGTCCCGGCGACACCGGCGCCCAGGAAAAGCCGCCGTTTCATCAACCGCGGGGCATCAGGAGAAGGTGTCGCCGGAGACGTCATGTCATTGCAGCGGTGCGGCGCTGCTGAACTGCGGGATTTCCTTTCCCGAAGCACTCGCTGCCGGTTCGATGCTCACCCAGTTGTTCTCCGCCAGCGTCAGGTTACCGGGAATGTCTTCTTCCCAGAAGCCTACCACATTCGGCGTGATGTTGAGATAGAGTTTTCCGTCGAGGATCCGCCAGAGGTTCGGGTTGCCCGGCACCTTGCCGCCCTTTGACACGCCGTAGGCGCAATGACCGTCGTATTGCGGCGCGAAGGCCGCCGGATCGGCGTCGAAGCGGGCCTTGTTCTCGGCGCTGGAGAAGGCGAAGGTGGCGCCGTTGTAGCTCGAGGTATAGTCCTTGTTGCCCGGCACGGCCGCTGGTTGGGCCGAGCCCACCGGGGATTGCTCCAGGTCGAAATAGGCCACAACGTCATAGCCGGACACCGCAAAGCCGGTCGGGTCCACATATTGCTCGCCCGCGAAGGCGGATGTCGCGAACGTCATGGCGGCGATGGCTGCAAAAAGCGTGTTCTTGGTTTTCATGTCGGAAATCTCCTTTGAAAGTCCTCACGGTGTCGACGGATGTCGCCTCCCGATGTGCAAGACCTAAGACAGAATGTCGCGCCTGTGCACCACTGTGACACCGGTTTGACGCGCTTGTGAGGGATGCGGATGGATTGGTGAGCGGACGTGATCCACGCCGCCGCCGGCCTCAACGGAGCTTTGGCGGCCTTTCCGGATCGCTGCCGGGCGGAACGAGCGGACGCGGCGCTTCGGCCTGTGGCTGCGGCAGATCGAACCTCAGACCCACCCGGTCGAGCCGCGCGGTGATCGGATCGGCTGTGTCGAAAAACGCCACATCCATCGCGCCCGCCTCGATGCCGGAGAATGTCAGCGCCTCGGCTGCCGCCCGGGCAAGCGCACCCTGGGCCGCCGGCACTGCCGCGACGAAGGCAAGCAAATGGCCGCGCGCGCCGCTATCATAGGTGACGCCCGCGAGATAGGCGCAGCGCGCAAGGCCCATGGCACTGGCCAGCTTGACGTCAAGCGCGCCGATCAGGTGATCGGGCAATCCTTTCGGGGTGTGCACCTCGCGGATCCGCGCTTCGAGTTCGTCCGGCGCATTGCCGAGCGTCTCGTGCAGCCAGTCGATCGCCTCCGGCGGCAGAAGGATCGACGACGGGGCCACTTCGAGGTTCAGACCGACCCCGATGCCCTGCCCTTGCAGCATCTCGGCGATGGCCCGCCCGGAGAGTGCCACGTAAGGCGCCGGCTGGCCTGCGAAGGCGGCAAGGCGTTCCTCCCGGTCGAACACCAGCACGAAGCGCGCATCGCCCAGATCGAAGAGCTCGGGCGTCACGTTTTCATCGCCCGCATTCAGGTCCGACTGGAGCATCAGGAAGAGCTCCGCATCCGCAAGCCTTTCGTAGAAGCGCAGGCGCAATGCATCGTCCTCAGCGGATGCGATCATGGCCGCGTGGGCCTGATCGAGCAGGGTGTACTCAGCCATCCATCACCTCCGCTACCCGCGCGCGCAGGCGCGGGAGGACCTCATTCTCGAACCAAGGATTCCGCTTCAGCCAGCCGTTGTTGCGCCAGCTTGGGTGCGGCAGGGCAAAGACCGACGGCAGCCTTTCGCGCCAACTTGCGACAGCGCTCTGCACCGACTCGACATTTCCCAAATGGTAGCGCATGGCATGCGACCCGATCACCAGGGTCAGGCGCAGATCGGGGAGGATCTGCATGACCCGGTCGCGCCAGGTTCGCGCGCACAAAGGCGGCGGCGGCAGGTCCGCACCGCGAGAATCGTAGCCGGGAAAACAGAAGGCCATAGGGACGATGGCCACCCGCCTGCGGTCATAGAAGGTCGCAGCTTCAAGCCCCATCCAGTCACGCAGCCGATCCCCGGAGGGATCGGTGAACGGTTTGCCCGAGTGCTGCACCCTGTTGCCGGGCGCCTGACCTGCGATCAGGATGCGCGCGGGCGACTCGAACCAGACGACCGGCCGGGGGACATGGCGCGTGGCCGTGGCCGCAAAACGGTCACGACACAAGGCACATGCTGATATCTCGGTCTGCAGGCTGTCCATGATGCTGATCTAGAGCGATCCATGAGCCATAACAACCGGTTCGGGGTCGGTCGCAGTTGAAACGCCTTAAAAGATGAACAGGAACTCGGCATCGCAATCCCGCCGATTGCTTGCCGTTTCGGCACAACTTCGCCAGTTACAATCAATTTGTTTCAGTTTACGCCATAATAATGCCAAACAACGTAGATAAACTCTAAACAACCTCTGATAATCAGGATCGCGCTGCCTCTCTCGATGGGGGCGCATGAGGCCACCGGAGCAGAACATGCTGGCGTTCGAAAATGTTTCCAAGTCCTTCTGGACTGGTACACAGAGAAAGGTGATCCTTGACAAGGTTTCCTTCAAGGTCGAACTCGGCAATTCGCTCGGGATACTGGCCCCGAACGGCACGGGCAAGACGACCCTCATAAACATGATGGCCGGGCTTGAAAAACCCGACGAAGGCGAGATCCGCCGCCTGTGCAATGTTTCCTTTCCACTTGGTTTCATGGGCGGGGTTGTTCCGAAGGTCTCCGCCGTGGAAAACGCGCGCTATATTGCCCGGCTCTATGGTCTCGACCCCGATTACGTCGAAAGCTTCTGCCGATGGCTCTGCAATCTCGACGAGTATTTCGAGCAACCGCTCGGCACCTACAGCCAGGGGATGAGAGCGCGGTTCACCTTCGCGCTGATGCTGGCATTGGACTTCGACATCTACCTGATCGACGAAGGGATGCCGTCGACGACCGATGCGGAATTCAACCGCAGGGCCGGTGAAATCCTGCAGGAACGCCTGCGCACGACAACCATCGTCATCGTCTCCCACCAACCCAAAACACTCGAGAAATTCGCCAAGTCCGCGGCCGTGCTCGTCGGCGGGCAATTTCACATGTTCGACACTCTGGAAGAAGCGAAACAGCTTTATGACTACGAAACCGACAGCTAGAAAGTTTCGGATCAGGCGGACCTCTCCTGCCACCGCGGCGACATCTTCCGAAGGCCAGGCCTCGCGCGGAGCTTCCGCTAATGACCCACAGGAGGCGCCGGCCCGGCCCGCGTCCGAAAGCAATGCAGCCCTTGAGCTTGACGCCATTCGTCGCGAAGGCCTGACCGGTCGCCAGTTGCGCATGGCACGGCGCATCGCGCAAAAGCATGGGCTTGCACCCACCTCCGATTATGACGCCGTCCGCCTGCTGCGTGGTCGCGGCATTGATCCCTTTCAGCGCTCCAACATGCTGGAACTGGTCGTTCCGGCCAGCGAACGGTCTGACGTGGGCGACGGTCGGATCCAGCTGCCGCAGACCTTGCCAAAGCCGCGCGAGACTTTGCCCTCCACGCACCTGAGCCCTGCCGACCAGCGCAACCGGCAAATCTCGGAGATCCAGCAGGACATAGCGCGGCGCCGCCGGCGAAAGCTGCGGATGCTGATGTTGCGTCTGGCGGCCTTCGTATTTTTGCCGACTTTGATTGCAGGCTGGTATTTCTTTGCCTTCGCAACGCCGATGTATGCGACAAAATCGGAATTCCTGATCCTTCAGGCTGACAGCCAGGGTGGCAGCGGCGGATTGGGCGGTCTGCTCTCGGGCACGCAATTCGCGACCTCGCAGGACAGCATCGCCGTGCAATCCTACCTTCAGTCCAAGGATGCGATGCTGCGCCTCGATGGCGACGTGGGTTTCAAATCCCATTTCACGCAGGAAAGCATCGACCCCATCCAGCGTCTGACCCCGAACCCCAACAATGAAGAGGCCTACGCGGTCTACCGCAAAAGGGTGAAAGTTGGCTACGATCCCACTGAGGGCGTGCTGCGCATGGAGGTCATCGCCGCCGATCCCATGGTCAGCGCAGAATTCAGCCAGGCGCTGATCAACTATGCCGAAGAGCGTGTGAACAAGCTCAGCGAGCAAAAGCGCGGCGACCAGATGGACGATGCGAAGGCCAGCTTCGAGAATGCCGCCGCCGAACGGCGCGCGGCACAGGAAGCGCTTGTGACCTTGCAGATCCAGGGCGAAACCCTGGATCCGGAAGCGGTCATCGCCAGCATTCGCTCGCAGATCAACACCGTCGAGTTGCAATTGCTCGAAAAGGAGTTGCAGCTGGCAGCCCTGCTCGACAACGCGCGCCCGAACCAGTCGCGCGTGGATGGCGCCCGCGGCGACATCCGGCGCCTCAACGAGCAGCTGTCCGAACTCAACGCGAAAATGACCGATGCGAGCCAGGGCGAGAACTCACTGGCGCAGTTGAGTGTCCGCATCCAGATGGCGCAAGCCGACCTCGCCACTCGCGACATGCTGCTACAATCGGCGCTGCAACAGATGGAGCAGACGCGCATGGAAGCGAACCGGCAGGTTCGCTACCTGACAACGAGCGTGCAGCCGGTGCCGCCGCAGCAGGCGAGCTATCCGCGCGCTTTCGAGAACACCATCCTGGCCTTCTTGATCTTCGCGGGCATCTACCTGATGATCTCCCTGACCGCATCCATTCTCCGCGAGCAGGTGACTTCCTGATATGACACACGTATCCGTCGGCGATCTTTCGATCGGCAACGATCTTCCCTTGACCGTGATCGCCGGGCCCTGCCAGCTCGAGAGCGAGGATCACGCGCAGATGATCGCGGGCAGGATGAAGGAAGCCTGCGACGCCGCCGGCGCGCAATATGTGTTCAAGGCCTCCTATGACAAGGCCAACCGGACCTCGCTCACCGGGGTGCGCGGTCTCGGGATCGAGCAGGGCCTGAAGGTACTGCAATCGGTCGGCAAGGCGATCGGCGTGCCGGTCCTCACGGATGTTCACAACGAGGCACAATGCGCGATTGCGGCGGAAGCCGTCGATATCCTGCAGATCCCGGCCTTCCTCTGCCGGCAGACGGACATGCTGCTTGCGGCAGGTGCTACGGGTGCCGCCATCAACGTCAAGAAGGGACAGTTCCTCGCGCCCTGGGAAATGCCCAACATCATCACCAAGATCGAAAGCACCGGCAACCGGCGCATCCTGTTGACCGAACGCGGTACCTCCTTCGGTTACAACACGCTGGTGGCCGACATGCGGTCGCTGCCGCAAATGGCGCAGACCGGCTATCCGGTGGTCATGGACGCGACCCATTCGGTGCAGCAGCCCGGCGGCCGGGGCGGATCCTCCGGCGGGCAGCGGGAATTCGCACCCGTGATGGCCCGCGCCGCCGTCGCGATCGGTGTGGCCGCGGTATTCATCGAAACGCATGAAGACCCCGACCGCTCGCCTTCCGATGGGCCGAACATGATCTATCTCGATCAGATGCCAAAGCTGATTGCCCAACTGATGCGCTTCGATGCGCTGGCCAAGGCCGATCCGATCAAAATTTGAACGGATCGCGGGCGAGGGCTCTTACCGCAGCAGTCAACCTATGCTTGCGAGATCCGGTTGCTAGAGCTGAATGAGGCCACGGCGAGGTCGGAACCGCGATGCGGCTTGGTCACTCGAAGAGCTTGCGGAGCAGCTTCTCCTTCAGCGCATCCTCGATGGACTGGCCCTCCGTTGGTGTCACCCCCAGTTCCTCGCCGAGTTTCTCGTCCAGCTTTTCCCTGGCTTTCCGTTCGAGTTCCTGCTTTTCCTCATCGAGTCGCGCGTCGAGCACCGCTTCGAGATCGGGCCGGATCGATACATCTGACCACGGTCCCCGGATGATCACGGGAACCGCAAGCCCCTGCCCGCTGTTGGCGCGCAGCGCAACGGGCGTGAAGCGATAGTCGATGGTCTGCGCCCCGAGGCCCACGTTGCCTTCGCCGGACGCCCGGTAGTTCTTGATTTCGACGAGCAGGTCATTGTTTGTCAGAACCCCTGCCGCCATGGTCCAGGTCGCCGACATGTTGTCGAAGATCGTGGTGCCTTCGCCCACATCACCAGATTGCATGAGACGATCGAGATTGATCCCTTCGATCGTACCCCGGCCGATGGTCAGCCCGCCATCGCCCGAGAGCGATTTCATGATTGCGTCTACCGAATGGCCGCTGCCCAAAAACGAGACCCGCGCGTCGGCCTTGCCGGTCAGGCGAGCGAAATCCGCGGCATCGCGCAGGAGCGGTTGCATTTCGATGCCTTGGGCCGACAGCCGACCGCCCACCGACAGGCTTCCGCGATTGTTGACCACGAATTCGCCTGCAACCGAACCGCCGTACGCCAGCACCTCGCGCAGATCGAAGACCATGCGGGAGTTCTCGTTGCGCAGAACGGCGCGGGTAGCGCCCACCGAAAAGTCGTCCAGTTCTATGCTTCTGGCAGAGATCGCGATCTCGCCATTGAAACTGGCGAGCGCACTGGCATCGATGGCGTCCCGCGGCCAGCCCGCAGCAGTTCCGGGAGTTGCGGTGGGCGCAGGGCTGGAGGGCGCTGGGGCCGCAGGTGCTGCGGAAACGCCGGTGTCGCCGAGGCCCGCAAGATCGAGCGCGCCGAAATCGAGTTGCGCATTCACCTGCGGGACAGCGGCAAGAAGAACATCCGCGGCTCCGGTCACGCTGTTCCCGCCAAGATCGGCGACAAGATCCCGGACCGCCAGCTTTCCGTCGGGCGTAAAGGTCGTCTGCGCCCTAAGCGACAGGCTCTGCCCGAGTTTCGGCGGCAGGTCGATCCCGGCTGCCCCGAAGGCCGCCAGAAACTTGCCGGTATCAGGCGACTGGATGTCCAGCGCACCCGTCATCGCCCCCTCGAGACTGGCGCGCCCGTCGAAATCGACGCTGCCCGCCGCATGAACGAGGCGCGCCCTGACGCCCTGTACATCACCGGCGAGAAAACTCTCGAGCGCGCCGATGGTAGCGGATACATCGACCGGCGAACCGGCTGGCGCAAAGCGCGCGGCAATTTGCGCGGCACCGCGGCCTTCCGGCCAGTCGAGGGTGAGATCGATCCCCTCGTAAAGCAAAGGTGGCTGGCCTTCCGCTGCGTAGAGGATCGTGGCATCCATGACTTTCAGCGCTTCGATGCTGGCCGGCGGCGTCGCGCTGCCGGACCCGGAAGGCGACGAGGAGGGAGCGGAAGAAGATGTCGCTTCAGCACTGCCCCCGGCATCGCCGAAGACCCAGTTGGCCGCGCCATCCGCCCGGGTTTCCAGCCGGATGACCGGGCTCTGCGCATCGATTTCCCGGATCAGGATCTTACCCCCGATCAGGGCACGCGCATCCACGCCAACGGAAACGCTTGCGGCTTCGAACATCGGGCCTTGCGTCGACCATGCGGCGTTGCCCACCGCAAGCTTTTCGACCTGCGCGCCCAGCACAGGCCAGTAGGACAGGGAGACCGGCCCCCCAATCGTAACGCTGCGCCCGGTCGCCGTTTCGATCTGATCGGCGGCGATTCTGGCGATGCGTTCCGCCGGCAGCAGCAAGAGCGAGACCGCTACGACCACGATCAGCACGACGACGAGACCGACCAGTCGAAAAACCCATTTCATGCTTTGCCCTCACCCCTGGCGCGAGGCTCTTTCCGAAGCCGCGCAACTGCACTATAGCGCAAACCATGAGCACGAACCCACCCGACCTGCGCCCCGATCTTGCGCCAAAGCTCCGGCTGACTGACCCGCTGCGGCCGGGCCAGCCGAAAATCGGCATGGTCAGCCTGGGCTGTCCCAAGGCGCTTGTCGACAGTGAACGCATATTGACGCGTCTGCGCGCGGAAGGCTACGGCATTTCGCCGGACTATACCGGGGCGGATGCCGTGATCGTGAACACCTGCGGGTTTCTCGACAGCGCCAAGGCCGAAAGCCTGGCAGCCATCGGCGAGGCGCTGCGCGAGAACGGTCGGGTCATCGTCACCGGGTGCCTCGGGGCAGAACCCGAGTACATCACCGGCGCGCATCCGAATGTGCTCGCCGTGACAGGACCTCATCAATACGAGCAGGTGTTGGACGCGGTGCATCAGGCGGTCCCGCCAAGCCCGGATCCCTTCGTCGATCTGCTGCCCGCCTCCGCCGTCAGCCTGACACCGAGGCATTACAGCTATCTCAAGATTTCCGAAGGCTGCAACCACAAGTGCAAGTTCTGCATCATTCCGGACATGCGCGGCCGCCTGGTCAGTCGCCCGGCTCATGCGGTGCTGCGCGAGGCCGAAAAGCTGGTAGAGAGCGGCGTTCGGGAACTGCTGGTCATCTCGCAGGACACTTCGGCCTATGGTGTGGACATCAAACACGCCGAAGACCGCGGGCACCGGGCCCATATCACCGACCTCGCGCGCGATCTGGGCAGCCTCGGGGCCTGGGTGCGGCTGCACTACGTCTATCCCTATCCGCATGTGCGGCAGCTGATCCCGCTGATGGCGGAAGGCCTCGTGCTGCCCTATCTCGACATCCCGTTCCAGCATGCGCATCCGGAAGTCTTGCGACGGATGGCCCGCCCGGCGGCGGCGGCGCGAACGCTCGACGAGATCGCCGCCTGGCGTGCGATCTGCCCGGAACTCACGCTGCGCTCCACCTTCATCGTCGGATACCCGGGCGAGACGGAAGCGGAGTTCCAGACCCTGCTCGACTGGCTTGATGAGGCGCAACTCGATCGGGTGGGCTGTTTTCAGTATGAGAACGTCGCCGGGGCGCGTTCCAATGCGCTGCCGGACCATGTGCCGGACGCGGTCAAGCAGGAGCGCTGGGATCGCTTCATGGCCAAGGCGCAGGAGATTTCAGAAGCGAAACTCGCCGCCAAGGTCGGGCATCGGCTTGACGTGATCGTCGATGAGGTCGACGGCGAGGCCGCTACCTGCCGCACCAAGGCGGATGCCCCTGAAATCGACGGAAACCTTTTCATCGACGAGGGATTCGAAGGCCTCAAGCCGGGCGATATCGTCAAGGTCGAGGTGGATGAGGCCGGCGAATACGATCTCTGGGGCCGGCTGATCACCTGACGCTGGAGCTTTCGCGGAGCGCGGGGCTTTCCTTTGCTGTCCCCGCGGCTAGCTTTCGGACATGGTTGACAGCGGAGACATCAGATGACCGATACCCCCAAAATCGCGCAGAAAGCCCCCTACCCGGTCGCGGTCACCGCCGGCAGGACCTACTTCTGGTGCACCTGCGGACGCTCCGCAAAACAGCCGTTCTGTGACGGGTCGCACAAGGAAACCTCGCTCGAGCCGATGAAATACCAGGCCGAGGCCGACAAGACCCTCTATTTCTGCGGATGCAAGGCAACGACGAAACCACCCTTCTGCGACGGGTCGCACAACAAGCTCTGACGCCGGGCGGAAGACAGGCGATGCTCTGCATCTTGAAAATGTTCTTCTTATGTTCTATATTGAGACAAATTGGAACAAGGAGAGACAAATGTCTTTCGAGCCGCAGTTTCCTGGCCTTTTCACCGCGGAGCAGGGAGCGCTGAAGATCGAAGAGCCGCGCCCCGCCACAGAAAAGCAACTCGCCTATGCAAGAGCCCTTGCCTTGCGGACAGGCGACAGATTGCCGGAAACCGTTCTGAACAACCGCTCGGCGCTGTCGGCCTGGATCGAGGCGCGCAAGCTTGCGCCACAGCCAGTGCCTTCCCGCTTTTCCGCCTATCCTTCCTCGAAACAGGTGGCATTCGCCGAACGGATCGCACGCATCAAGAGGCGGTCGATACCGAGGGAGTGCTTTCAGGACAAGGTGATGATGTCGAAGTGGATCGACGGCAACAAGCCGCGCTGACTGCGTCAAACCACCTCTGGTCAGGGGCGTCGGGCCAACTAAGTAACGCCCATGAGTGTTAAGCACGACACAAGAACCACCGTTCTTTACAATGCCGCCTGCCCCGTCTGCAGGCGCGAGATCGACCATTATGCGAAGATCACGCAGGACACCGCCCTGCCGATCGATTTCGAAGATCTCAATACGCGCGAGACGCCGCGGAATTGGGGCATGGACGCCGATACGGCGGCGCGGCGCCTGCATGTACGCAAGGACGGCATCGTATTGAGCGGCATTCCCGCCTTCATCGCACTCTGGCAGGAAATCCCGCGTTACCGATGGCTTGCCCGGATCGTGAGCCTTCCGGGCATCCATCGCCTTGCCGTCTGGACCTATGATGGCATCCTCGCACCGGCACTCTATGCTTGGCACCGGCGCAGGACTGGCTGAGCCTACTGCAGGTTGGCCATGGTCTGACGCACCACGTCGATCCGCTGAGCGTTTGGCGGATGCGTGCCGAGGAATCGATCGCCGGGATCGGGAATGCGGGTGAAGAACTCTGCCCCGCGCAACGGGTCATAGCCCGCGCGCCGCGTGATCACGGTCCCGAGGGCATCCGCCTCGAGTTCAAACTCCTTCGAATAACTCCGCGCGCCAACCTGCGCGCCTGTGCGCTGCGCCGATTCGACCGCCGTTGCATCCCCGCCGAGAAGCACGACAAGGCTGCCCGCGATCACGGCTCCGGCCACGGCATTCTGCTGCTGGCGGGCGATATGGCCGCGGATGTGATGTGCGGACTCGTGGCCGAGGATGAAGGCAAGCTCGTCCGCGTTGCGTGCCTCTTCGATCAGCGCAATGGTAAAGGCAATGATGGGCCGGCCGGACCTGTCGAGCGTCTGAAAGGCGTTTGGCGGTTGATTGGGCCGCGTATCGACAAGAATGCTGAAGTCGCAATTGACTTGCGAGGTGCGGGCGCGGCACTCGGCCTCGGCAACAGGCTCCACGGTCTGGACAACCTGCCGGAAGACGTTCGCCGCATTCTGCGATGTAATCTGCGGTGCGGGCCGTTGCACCGGCGCGGCGCCTCCGGTGGGCGCATTGACCGTGGTGACCTCGCAGCCTGCGATCATCAGGACCGCAGCCGCGATCGCACATCTTTTCCAACTCATCGACGACTTCCTGTGTGGCTTCGCGCCTTCTACACTAGCACTATTGGCAGGCGCGACCAGCCCCGCGGGCGCCGTCGCGGAAGCGCTTGCAATGGCCCCCGCTTGGCGTAGTCTGAGTGCATGTTTACCATAGAGCACGAATTCGACGCGACGGTCATCACGCTGGTCGACGAGGGCAAGGCCCCGCTGCAGGAGGATGTCACCGTTCACGCGACCGAAAGCGCCATCATCCTCAATCAATACGACCCACGCGCCGACCGCGATGTGTCGATTACGCTCTCGCCGGAGCAGTGGCGTGACCTGAGGGCGGCCCTGAACCTGCCAGAAGGCATCTACCGCGTGTCGCCGGGCGGAAGCTAGAATAAGCGCGGCACATCGGCAGATCGCATAGCCCGGGAAAGACAAGACATGGCAGTTGGCATCAATATCTCCACCTATTTTGAAGGCCGTTGGCACGATGGCGATATCGCCGTCATGCGCGCCTCCGACCATGGTTCCTGGCTCGGCAGCACGGTGTTCGATGGCGCGCGTTACTTCAACGGTCGCGCGCCGGACCTGCGCGCCCATTGCGCAAGGGTCAATCGCTCCGCCGAAGCCTTGATGATCCGCCCCACCGTCGATACCGACCGGATGGTCGAGATCGTACATGAGGGGCTGAAACGATACGGAGCCGAGGACGCAGTCTACATCCGGCCAATGTACTGGGCCATCCACGGCGATGTCACCGCGATCGTCCCGCAAGGTGAGGAAACCGGTTTCGCGATCGCGCTTGAACAGATCCCGATGGCCCCGGCGGACAGCACGGCAAGCCTCGGGCGCACCCGGTTCCGCCGCCCCGTGCTCGATGACAATGTAGTCAACGCCAAGGCAGGCTGTCTTTATCCCAATAATGCGCGGATGCTGACGGAGGTGCGCAGCCGCGGCTTCACCAACGCGCTGGTGGCCGATGCCACAGGTAACGTGGCCGAGACGGCGACCGCCAACGTCTTCATGGTCAAGGACGGCACGGTTTTCACGCCGATCGCGAACGGCACCTTCCTGTCCGGAATCACCCGGGCGCGGCACATGGCGAACATGCGCCGCGAGGGGATCGAGTTTCACGAAACGGTGCTGACCTTCGACGATTTCCTCTCGGCAGATGAGGTCTTCATGACCGGCAACATGTCGAAGATCACGCCGGTGACAGCATTCGAAGAGCGTCAATACCAAGTCGGTCCGGTGGCCCGCAGACTTCGCGAGATGTATTGGGACTGGGCCGCCTCGGAACCTTTGTAGGCCTATGCTTTATTGACCTCTATCCTGCGCCGAGCGCAAGAAAACCGCGCGTACCTCGCGCGGGCTTGCCTGTTGCGGAAGGCCCGCATGCACCTCGTCCGGAGACCACAGCCACGAAGGTGCGGGATCATGCTTCATCGCCCATTTCCGGAACAGACGATCCTCGGTGGCCGCGCGGACCAGAACATGCACTTCGACATGGCGGTCGTCCTCGCAGATTCGCTCGAAGGTCGCCTCGACCTTTCCGACCGGCCCTTCGAGCAGTTGCAGGTAGATATCAGAGCGACAGATCAGGGCACCGGTGATATCGTCTCGGGCGTTACGGTCGCGCGAGATGCCGAGGATGTTGCGCAAATCCGACGCATCAAAGCCGAACGGTCGCGACATGTAGATCAACTGGAGCATCTTCATGACGATCGTCCCCTTCCTGCGCGCCAGAATGCGATCAACAGGCATTTTGTCGAGCGAAATCTTCGCGCAGTTTGCGATTGCGTGCCCTCGGAATGAAGGTCATGATCCGGGCGACCGAAGAGGGGACGTCAATCATGCGCAAGTTTCTGGTCATTCTGGATGACAGCCGCGAGTGCCTCAATGCCATGCGTTTCGCCGCGATGCGCGCCTCCAAGACTGGCGGTGGTGTGGCGATCCTTTCGGTGATTCCGCCCGAGGAGTTCAACCACTGGATCGGCGTTGGCGCCGTCATGCGTGAAGAAGCGCGTGAGCGGATCGAAGTACATTTCGAGGTTTTCGCCAAATGGATGCGGGACCGTCAGGGCATCGACCCGGAACTGGTGATACGCGAAGGCCAGCCCGTCGACGAGATCATCGCCCAGATCCGAGAGGACCCGGAGATCGGCGTGGTGGTGCTGGGGGCAGGTACGGACAAGAAAGGTCCCGGGCCGCTGGTGACACAGTTGACCAAGATCTCCGGCGGCCTGCCGATCCCGATCACCATCGTGCCCGGAGACCTGAGCAAGGAACGGATCGAGGCGATCACCTGAGCGCCGGCACGCGCCACAGGCGTTCGGCAAGACCAAAGGTTCGGACGGACGGCCAGATTCGGGTCATCGTTCCTATTCCGACTTTAGAATCGTTCCAAACCTTGACTTGGCCCGGGGCGATCCGCATATCATGGTCAACCTCAGGAGAAACCGATGTTCATCCAGACCGAATCCACGCCCAACCCCGCAACGCTGAAATTCCTTCCCGGACAGACCGTTCTGGAGATGGGCACGGCGGATTTCCCGACGTCCGAGACGGCCGACAAGTCGCCGCTTGCGACACGCATTTATGGCGTTGACGGTGTGAGCGGTGTGTTCTTCGGCACCGACTTCGTGACGGTAACGAAAGCCGAAAACGTCGATTGGGATCACATCAAGCCGGCCTTGCTCGGTGCCATCATGGAGCACTTCCAGTCCGGGGATCCGGTCATGTCAGGCGATCATGCGCCGGTCTCCGGCCATGCCGAACATACCGGCGAAGACAGTGCCATCGTCAACCAGATCAAGGAGTTGCTCGACAGCCGGGTGCGACCGGCGGTGGCGCAGGACGGCGGCGACATCACCTTCCACGGCTTTGACCGCGGTGTTGTCTACCTGCACATGCAGGGCGCCTGCGCTGGCTGCCCCTCCTCCACGCTGACGCTGAAGATGGGGATCGAGAACCTGTTGCGTCACTACATCCCGGAAGTAACGGAAGTGCGCCCGGTTGCCTGACACGCCGCTCGTTCTGGCCTTCGACACATCGGCCGCGCATTGCGCGGCCGCTTTACTGTCGGGCGACAGGCTTCTGGGCCAGCATGCGGAGGCGATGAGCAAGGGTCAAGCGGAGCGCCTCATGGGCCTTTGCGAGGAACTGCTGGCATCGCAGGGCGCGTCGTTTTCTGACCTCACCGCAATCGGCGTCGGCATCGGCCCCGGCAATTTCACCGGCATCCGCATCGCCGTGTCCGCCGCGCGCGGGCTCGCTCTGGGACTTGGCATCCCTGCCGTCGGGGTTTCGGGATTCGACGCCTTGCGCTTCGGCATGACGGGGCCTTGCGCCTGCGCCATCGATGCGCGCCGCAACGAGGTCTATCTGCAGGTTTTCGCAGCCGATGGGGCTCGGGCACCGATGCTTGCCCCCGGCACCGACCTGCCCGATTTCGACGGCCCCTTGATCGGCAGTGGTGGGACGGCGCCAAAAGCACCCGCCGCCGAAGCCATAGCGCGGCTGACGCTGGAGCGATTTACCCTGCCTGCTCCCCGCCCTGCCCCGCTCTACCTGCGGCCGGCGGATGCGGCACCGGCTCGCGACACCGCGCCCGCGATCATCCCATGACGCCCGAGGCGCTTTCCGCCTTGCACGGCAAAGCCTTCGCGCCGGAACGCGGGTGGTCGCCAACGGAATTCGCCGATTTGCTCGCCGCGCGCCATGTGACCCTCGTCGCCCATCCGCATGGCTTTGCACTCACCCGCACCGTGGCCGGCGAGGCGGAACTGCTGACCCTCGCCGTCGATCCCGCGCACCGCAGGCAGGGAATCGCCACGCAGCTGATGACGCGGTGGCTGTCAGCGTGCAACGCCGATGCCGCCTTTCTCGAGGTCGCTGCCGACAACCATGCGGCGCAGGCGCTCTATGCCGCCTACGGGTTCGCGCAAGCCGGCATCAGGTGCGGCTATTATGCGCGACCCTCAGGCCCGCCGGTGGATGCCTTGATCATGCGGGCCTCGCTGACGCCTCGTCATCCTGCCGAAACCCCTGTGTCGTCACCAAAAAGCAGTTGACCCCGACTTCCAGCTAGGCCCTAAATCGTGCAGGATCAGAGACATTCTGCTCGTATCGGGCCAAGGCGGGATCTTGTCGATCGCGCTTGGCCCCAAACATAACCTGGGAGACACCTGAATGACCCTTATGCAAAAATTCCTCGGCGCGACCGCCGCACTCGCCTTCTCGGCGGGCGCCGCTCTCGCCGACCCTGCGCTGATCTTCGATCTTGGCGGCAAGTTCGACAAATCCTTCAACGAGGCCGCCTTCAACGGTGCGAAGCGGTGGGCCGATGAAACCGGCGGCAGTTTCCTCGAGATCGAACTGCAGTCCGAAGCGCAGCGCGAGCAGGCGCTACGCCGCTTTGCCGAAACCGGTGCCAACCCGGTGATCACCATGGGCTTTGCCATGGCCGACCCGCTTGCAGCCGTGGCCGCCGATTATCCGGACACGAAATTCGTGGCGATCGACGTCAACTGGCTCGACGCGCCGAACATCCGCCAGATCAGCTTCGCCGAGCATGAAGGCTCCTACCTCGTCGGCATGATGGCGGCGATGGCGTCGAAATCGGGCACCGTGGGCTTCATCGGCGGCATGGACATCCCGCTGATCCGTCACTTTGGCTGCGGCTACGCGCAAGGCGTGAAGGCCGTCAACCCGGACGCCACAATCATCGCAAACATGACAGGCACAACCCCCGCCGCCTGGAACGACCCGGTGAAGGGCTCCGAACTGACCAAGGCGCAGATCAGCCAGGGCGCCGACGTGGTCTATGCGGCCGCTGGCGGGACCGGCGTCGGCGTTTTGCAGACCGCCGCCGACGAGGGCATCCTCTCCATCGGCGTGGACAGCAACCAGAACTACCTGCACCCGGGCAAGGTCCTGACCTCGATGCTCAAGCGCGTCGATGTCGCGGTCTATGACGCGATGAAAGCCGGCACCGATCTCGAAACCGGCGTGTTCCAGCTTGGCCTGGCCGAAGAGGGCGTGGGTTTCGCGATGGACGAGAACAACGCGCCTCTGGTCTCCGAAGAGATGAAGGCCGCTGTGGATGCCGCGCGTGAAAAGATCATCGCCGGCGAGATCGAGGTGGTCTCCTATTACGCCAACGACAGCTGCCCGGCGCTCGACTTCTGATCCGGCTGCACTGACACCAACCGGCCGCGCCCGAACCCGGGCGCGGCTTTTTCGAACCGGGGGCGGGATATGGCCGATGTGGCGCCAGCGATCGAGCTGAAAGGCATTTCCAAGGCCTTCGGACCCGTTCAGGCGAACAAGGATATTTCGATCCGCGTGATGCCCGGCACGATCCACGGCATCATCGGCGAGAATGGCGCTGGCAAATCGACGCTGATGTCGATCCTCTACGGCTTCTACAAGGCTGACAAGGGCGAGATCTGGATCGGCGGCAAGCGTACCGAGATCCCCGACAGTCAGGCCGCAATCGCAGCCGGTATCGGCATGGTCTTCCAGCATTTCAAGCTGGTTGAAAACTTCACCGTTCTGGAAAACATCATCCTTGGCGCGGAAGACGGGCGTCTGCTGCGGCCGTCGCTGGCCAAGGCGCGCAAGTCGCTGGTGGAGCTTGCGGCGGAGTACGGCCTCAACGTGGATCCCGATGCGCTCATCGAGGAGATCGGCGTCGGCATGCAGCAGCGGGTGGAGATTCTCAAGGCGCTCTACCGTCAGGCCGATATCCTGATCCTCGACGAGCCCACGGGCGTGCTGACCCCTGCGGAGGCGGATCAACTCTTTCGCATCCTCGACCGGCTGCGCGAAGAGGGCAAGACCATCATCCTGATCACCCACAAGCTGCGCGAGATCATGGAGATCACCGATACGGTTTCCGTCATGCGGCGCGGGCAGATGACCGCCACCGTCAAGACCGCGGAGACATCACCAGCCGAACTCGCCGAACTGATGGTCGGGCGCAAGGTGCTGCTGCGCGTCGACAAGACACCGGCGATGCCGGGCGATGTGATCCTCGACATCAAGGGCTTGCGTGTCATCGACGACAAGGGCGTCGAGCGCCTCAAGGGCATCGACCTGCAGGTCCGCGCGGGCGAGATCGTCGGCATCGCCGGGGTGGCGGGCAACGGGCAGTCCGAATTGCTCGAGGTGCTCGGGGGTTACCGAACCGCAACCGGCTCCGTCGTGGTGAGCGGCGAGGCGCTGGACCTGTCCGGCAAGCATTCGGATGGCCGTTCGCGCCGCGCCCAGGGCATCGCCCATGTGCCCGAGGACCGGCAGCGCGAAGGGCTGATCATGGATTTCCACGCCTGGGAGAACAGCGCCTTCGGTTACCATCACCTGCCTGATTTCCAATCGGGGGTTCTGATGAACAACGCGGCGATCCGGCGCGATACAGAAGCCAAGATGGCCCGCTTCGACGTGCGCCCGCCCGACCCGGGCCTCGCCGCCAAGAATTTTTCGGGCGGCAACCAGCAGAAGATCGTGCTGGCCCGCGAGATCGAACGCAACCCGGACCTGCTGCTGATCGGCCAACCGACCCGCGGTGTGGACATCGGCGCCATCGAGTTCATCCACCAGCAGATCGTTGCCCTGCGCGATCAGGGCAAGGCGATCCTTCTTGTCTCCGTGGAGCTTGAGGAGATCCTCGCGCTGGCCGACCGCGTGGCGGTGATGTTTGACGGGATGATCATGGGCGAGCGCCAATCGGCAGAGACCGACGAAAAGGAACTGGGGCTTCTGATGGCGGGGGTGGCAGCGTGAGACATCCCGCCGCCCGCATATGGAGTACCAAGCCATGGACGTGATGCCGAAATGGGCCGAAGTGGTGCTCGTCCCGCTGATCTCGCTGACCCTCGCGGCGATCCTTTCGGCGCTCGTCATCCTCGCCATCGGCGAGGACCCGGTGGCCGCCGTCAAACTGATGGTCAATGGCGCTTTGGGCAGTACCTACGGCTGGGGCTATACGCTCTATTATGCGACCAATTTCATGTTCACGGGTCTTGCCGTGGCCGTGGCCTTCCATGCGCGCCTCTTCAACATCGGCGGCGAAGGGCAGGCCATGCTCGGCGGCCTCGGCGTGGCGCTGGCCTGCCTCTATGTGCCCTGGCCGCACTGGTCGCTGGCGCTTCTGGGCGGCCATCGGCATGTCTGCGCTCTTTGGCGCGCTCTGGGCCTCCGTTCCGGCCTACCTGCAGGCCAAGCGCGGCAGCCATATCGTCATCACCACGATCATGTTCAACTTCATCGCGGCGGCGGTGCTGAACTACCTGCTCGTCAATGTCATGCGCCCGCAAGGCAGCATGGACCCCGCCACCGCCCGCTTTCCCGAGACCGTGCATCTGCCGACGCTGCATGACCTGCTGGCCCCGATTGGCATCGAGTTTTCCAAGGCAGCGCCCGCGAATATTTCGCTTCTGGTGGCAATGCTCGCCTGTGTCCTGCTCTGGCTGCTGATCTGGCGAACACCGATCGGCTATGAAATCCGCGCCTATGGCCATTCCGAGAGTGCCGCGAAATACGCGGGCATCTCGCCCGTCAAGATCACCATGATCGCGATGATCATCTCGGGCGCGCTCGCCGGCATGATGGCCATCAACAACGTGATGGGCGAGGCGGAACGGCTGGTGCTAAACGCCACCGAAGGTGCGGGCTTCATCGGCATCGCCGTGGCGCTCATGGGCCGCAGTCATCCTTTCGGCGTATTTCTGGCGGCGATCCTCTTCGGCTTTCTCTACCAGGGCGGCGCTGAACTGGCACTCTGGACCAATATCCCGCGCGAGTTGATCGTCGTGATCCAGGCGCTCGTGATCCTCTTCACCGGGGCGCTCGACAACATGGTCCGGATGCCGCTGGAGCGCATGTTCCTGATGCTGCGCAAGGAGCGCGGCTGATGGATTTCATGACGCTCATCCAGCTTCTGGACAGCACGGTGCGCCTTGCGACGCCGCTGCTGCTCGCCTGTCTTGCCGGGCTTTTCTCCGAACGGGCGGGGATTTTCGACATCGGCCTCGAAGGCAAGATGCTGGCCGCCGCTTTCTTCTCTGCGGCCATCGCGGCGTTGACCGGGTCGGTCTGGCTCGGCCTCGCGGCGGGCCTCGCCGCCTCCATCGCCCTGAGCCTCCTGCATGGCCTCGCCTCCATCACCTTCCGCGGCAACCAGCTGATCTCCGGGGTCGCGATCAATTTCCTCGCGGCGGGCCTCACCGTACTGATCGCGCAGGACTGGTTCCAGCAGGGCGGCCGGACCCCTTCGCTCATGGGCGGCGCGCGCTTCGAGCCCATCACCCTGCCCTTCGCGGGGAGCCTGTCGGGTGTGCCGATTCTCGGGCCGATCTACAGCGAGCTCATCTCGGGCCACTCCATCCTCGTCTACATCGCCTTCGCCATGGTACCGCTGACCTGGTGGGTGCTCTACCGGACCCGCTTCGGGCTGCGTCTGCGGGCAGTGGGCGAAAACCCCGCCGCGGTGGATACCGCGGGCGTCTCCGTCGTGGGCCTGCGCTATGCCGCCGTGATCATCTGCGGCGTCCTCTGCGGCATCGCGGGTGCCTATCTCTCCACTGCACTTCAGGCGGGCTTCGTCAAGGACATGTCGGCCGGGCGCGGTTTCATAGCCCTTGCAGCCCTCATCTTCGCCAAGTGGCGTCCCTGGTACGCACTTTATGCCACCTTGCTCTTTGGGCTCTTCGGCGCGCTCGAAACCCGTCCAGATGTCATCGAAGCCCTGATCGGCATGAAGGTTCAGGGCCAGCTTCTGGGGGCGCTGCCCTATATCATGACGGTGATTATCCTTGCCGGTTTCGTGGGCAAGGCGATCCCGCCGCGCGCGGGCGGCGAGCCATACGTCAAGGAAAGATGATCGAATAAGGCCAGATTCCGGACATGCGTCAGTCCTGAGTGCTGCAAAGCGGCGCGAAGCATTGATTTTGTCCCGGCCCATGCCTAAACCAAGACATGCAGGTATATCTCCCCATCGCTGAAGTCTCGGTCAACGCCTTTCTCCTTCTGGGGTTGGGCGGAATCGTAGGCGTGCTTTCCGGCATGTTCGGCGTCGGTGGTGGCTTCCTGATGACGCCACTGCTCTTCTTCATCGGCATCCCGCCAGCCGTCGCCGTGGCCACCGAAGCCAACCAGATCGTCGCTTCGTCTTTCTCGGGGGTGCTTGCGCATCTGAGGCGAAAGACCGTGGACCTCAGGATGGGCACGGTGCTGCTGATCGGCGGCCTCGTCGGCGCCGGTCTGGGTGTGGTGATCTTCAACTACCTGAAGGCGCTCGGACAGGTCGATCTGCTGGTCAAGCTCTGTTATGTTGTCTTTCTGGGCGTCATTGGCGGGCTGATGTTCATCGAAAGCCTCAACGCCATCCGCAAGACCAAGAGCGGAAAACCCCCCGCCCGCAAGAAGCACAACTGGATCCACGGCCTGCCCTTCAAGATGCGTTTCCGCGTTTCGGGCCTCTACATCTCGGTCATTCCGCCGCTGATCGTGGGCGTTCTCGTGGGTGTCCTCGCGGCCATCATGGGCGTCGGCGGCGGCTTCATCATGGTGCCCGCGATGATCTACCTGCTCGGCATGCCCACCAAGGTGGTTGTCGGCACCTCGCTCTTCCAGATCATCTTCGTGACCGGCTTCACCACGCTGCTGCATGCCACCACGAACTACACCGTCGACGTGGTGCTGGCGGTCCTGTTGCTCGTGGGCGGCGTCATCGGCGCGCAGATCGGCACGCGCATCGGCGTCAAGCTCAAGGCGGAGCAGCTGCGCATCCTGCTGGCGCTGATGGTGCTGGGCGTCTGTTTCAAGCTGGCGCTCGACCTTCTGATCATGCCCTCGGAGCTTTACTCCGTTGGCGCATCGACGGGGCATTGATCATGATCCGACACATGCTCCAGTTGCTCGTTGGGTGTCTTATCCTTGCTTTCGGCACCGCTCCGGCAGGAAGTTCCGAAGCCGTGGTGCTCGGGCTCAGCAAGGATCAGATCTCCATCAACACCAGTTTCGACGGCTCGGAGATCCTCATCTTCGGGGCCATCAAGCGCGAGGAACGCATCCCCGAGGGGCCACCGCTCGAAGTGATCATCACCCTTGCCGGACCCTCGCTGCCGGTGACCGTCCGGCGCAAGGAAAAGCGGCTCGGCATCTGGGTGAACATTGATTCCGTCGAGGTGGACCACGCGCCAAGCTACTATGCCGTCCTGACCAGCGCTCCCTTGCGCGAGGTGCTGAGCGAGGTCGAGGACCTCCGCCACAAGGTCTCGATCCCGCGCGCGATCCGCTCGGTCGGCGCGCCGCAGGACATCGCGGATGCAACGGCCTTCACCGAGGCGCTGATCCGGATCAGGGAGCGCAATGACCTCTATCACCTGGGCGAAGGCGCCGTGGCGGTCGAGGAGCAGACGCTCTTCCGCACCTCGGTGCAACTGCCGGCGGCCCTGACCGAAGGCGCCTATCCCATGCGGATCTTCCTCACCCGCGAGGGGTCTGTGGTATCGACCTATGAGACCACGGTCGACGTGCAGAAAGTGGGCATGGAACGCTGGCTCTTCGAATTGTCGCGCAACCAGCCGCTGATCTACGGGTTGATGTCGCTGGCCATCGCCATCGCCGCAGGCTGGGGTGCCTCTGCCGCCTTCCGGATGTTCCGCGCCTGATCCATCTTAGCCGCGCCCGATGTAAGGCATCGTCGTCGCCATCACCGTCATGAACTGCACATTGGCCTCCGCCGGCATCTCCGCCATATGCAGGACCGATCGCGCGGCGTTGGACACATCCATCGTCACCGTACCCGGATTGGTCTTTTTCAACGCACGAAGCAGGTCCGTCTCGGCATTGCCGATGTCGATCTGGCCGCAGGCGATGCCGAAGGGGCGCCCGTCGAGCGAGAGCGTCTTCGTCAACCCCGTCACCGCGTGTTTCGTCGTGGTGTAGCAGATCGAATTGGGTCGCGGCACGTAAGCCGACAGCGAGCCGTTGTTGATGATCCGCCCGCCCTGTGGCTTCTGTGCGCGCATCCGGGCAAAAGCGAGCCGCGCCGCAATGAACATGCCGCCGATGTTGACGTTCATCACCTGCGTCCAGTCTTCGAGCGCGATCTCGTCGATGGTCGCCGACGGGCCGAAGAGACCCGCGTTGTTGAAGAGAACGTCGATATGCCCGAAGGCATCGAAAGCTGCTTCCATCGCCGCGGCGTCGGTCACATCGGCCGGCAAGGCGACGGCGCTTTCGTAACGGTCTGCGAGCGCATCGAGCTGTTCGGCGCGGCGGGCGATCAGCCCCACGCGCCACCCCGCCTCGAGGAAGACTTCCGCTGTCGCATGACCGATGCCGGAACTGGCGCCGGTAATAATGATGGATTTCATGGCTGGTCCTCTGGTTGAACTTCGCGAAGCGTCAGCGGTGCGGGCACCACCTCACGCAGGTCTTCGACACCGAGCGGCGTGCTCGGTCTTGAGAGCCGGTTGCGCACGACCCAGATGAGCCGCTCCTGCGCCCGTGTGATCGCCACATAGGCAAGACGTTTCCACAAGGGTTGCCCTGCTTCCGTGCGCCCCATGCGGGCGGCGGCATAAAGATCGGGCGCAAAGACTTGCACCGTATCCCATTGCGAACCTTGGGCCTTGTGAATGGTCACCGCTGCGCCATGCAGGAAGGTCGCCCCCATCCGTGCGGCGAATGGGATGAAGGGCTCTTCCTCGTCCGGTTTCTCGATCTTGACGATGGAGGCCGCGGAGACCTGCGGATCCTCCGCCCCCATCACATGCAGCCGCGAAAACCCGGGCCTGCGTCCCTCGCCAAGGTAGATCACCTGCGCCCCCTTGATCAGACCGCGCGCCTCCAGATCGAGCCGCTTCTTGCGGTGCTTGAGCGGCAGCTCCAGCCCGTCGCAGATCAGCGGCTCGCCTTCCAGAAGTGCATCCTCGGGCGCGCCGTGCACCTGCCGGAAAGCGTTGATGAGCCGGATCCGCGTGGCATTGCGCCAGACCAGCACGGGCGAGCGGGCCATCAGGTCCACCTCTACCCGCTGGCCCCAGACCACCCGGTGGTCCCGGCGCGACGCCGCCTCGATCATCTGCTCGAACTGCTCGAAACCAAGCTCCGGATCGCCCAGGGCATGGGCAAGATCGAGGATCGGGTTATCCGCGTCCTGCCGGTGGATGCGGTTGAGGCTCAACACGCGCCCTTCGGGCAGTTTCTCGAAGACCATCGCGCCCGACTGGTTCACCGGAGGCAACTGCGCGGGATCACCGAAGAGCACCAGCGTCGGAAAGATTTCCTGCAAATCCTCGAACTGCCGGTCATCGAGCATCGAGGCTTCATCGACGAAGCCAATGTCGAGCGGCTCCTCGCGGCGCTTCCAGCCGGTGATGAAATCCGATCCGCGCAGCCCCGCTGCCGCAAGGGCACCGGGGATCGACTTGTTGGAGGCGTAGAAATCGGCGGCCCGGTCCAGTGCCACATCGCTGAGACCTTCGACCTCGGGCCTCGGGCCCGCGCCCGCAAGCCATTCGGCGATTTCCTCATACTGCGGATCGTAGACCGGCGTGTAGAGGATGCGGTGGATTGTCGTCGCCGGCACCCCTTGCAGGCGCAGGACCGAGGCCGCCTTGTTGGTCGGCGCGAGGATGGCCAGCGTTCGCTTGTCCCGGCGCTTGCGCGATTCGTAGTCGCCCGATACCACCTCCACGCCGGCTTCCTGCAGCGCCTTGCAGAGTTGCGACAGGAGCAGCGTCTTGCCGGATCCGGCCTTGCCTGTCACCGCCAGCACCGAAGCCGTGTCGCTTCTGGTCGGGGTCAGCAAATCTTCGTCGAGGTCCACACCCGCACTGCGCAGAAGTGCCGAAACCGTGTCATAGGCCGTGGCCTGGTCGTCGGAAAAGGTGAAGGCGGGAAGCGTCATGGCGCGACCCTACAGGGGGGACGCGCCGGGGGCCAGATGCCGCGTCAGCGGCCTCGCTGTCTCAGGCGCATTGCCTGAGGTCGATCCCGTCCTGCGCCGTCACGCGGTTGCGGTTGAAGGACGCGCGGAACCAGGCCTTCGAGGTGTCGCGGGAAATGCCGACGCGGGCAAGGTTGCGCGCCATCGTCTCGCCGCGGATCTCCCAGACGCCCACGGCGATCCGTTCGCCCGCGGCTTCGGCGGTCTGGTCGACGCCCAGAATATCGGCCTCGATATGGCTGAGGCTGAATACCCGCTCCATCTTGGAAAAGAAAACTCCGACGAAATGCTCGAGCGCGAATTCGTCCATCAACTCGCCCGCAGCCACCACGAGCGCTGCCGTCGCCTTGCGATCGGCACGCGGCGAGATGCAGAACCGCGTGCATTCCCAGATGAGCGGGCTGACGATACGCACCCCATCGGTCAGATGAGTGAAATGGTCGTTCACCATGGTCTGCCCCACCGTCGGCATCATCCGCATCGAGCCGCCGTGGGTGCCGTCCTCAAGCTCCCAGATGATGTAGAGCGGGTTCAGCCGGTCATATTGGTCATTTTCGAAGCCGTTTTCGTCGACCTTGACGGCCTCCCAGCCAAGACGCTGCCCGAATTGTGCGGCACGGTCGCGGAACATCGAGTCCCGCAATATCGGAAACCTGTAAAGATCCGTCCCGTAAATGTAGTGCAGCATATGTGAGCTCCTGACGTTGCGATGTCAGAAACCTGATGCATTTCAATTAATTGCGGCTTTCCGGCCCGTACGGCGGGATTAACCGGCCATTCCTGCGGCGCGCGGCCTCGGTGATGTTTCGTTAAGGTTCAGGCGACGATCAGACCGTTGTTCAGGGCGCGCGCCACGGCATGTGTGGTATTGAGCGCACCCAGTTTGTGACGCGCGGACTCGATATAGACGCGCAGGGTATGCTCGGAAATCTTCATCTGATGTGCCGCCTGCATCCGGCTCATGCCGCGCGCCAGATAGGTCAGCGCCGAAAGCTCGCGCGGCGACAGCTTGGTCGTGCTCACATCCGCTCCGCGTTCTTCGAACTCTAGACCCTTCTTGTTGAACTCATGCGCTATGATCATGAAATCACGCTTGTTTTCCCGCACGAAGGTTTCCCACTCCTCGTCATTGCGGGTGTCATTCACGCTCAGCACCGCATATTGCCCGTTGGGCCCACGCAGGGGTATCGCAAGCCCCTGAGTACCGATGCCGTGATCTATGGCGTCCTTCATGAAATCGCGCGCCACTTTTGAAGACCAGTCGAAGTCTTTCCAGTTGCAGGGATCGAAACGCTGAAAGCAGCCCAGAACGACGGGATCTATCTTGTTGTAGCCTTTCTCCACATATCGCTCGGCCCAGTCAGGCGGAAGAGTGCCCGCCCCATAGTTCTCGCCGATACTGTTGACCCAGTAATAGACCACATGCTTGAGGCCGTACCCGTCCCGCATGAGGAAGGTGACCTCATAGAGCTTCTCAAGCGTGTCCGCCTGTTCGAGCTTGTCCAGCACCACTTCTGCCATTGATGTCGCTAACATCGTCGCCGCCTTGCATCCTGTCATGAAGCGCCGCGATCTCGGCCAATGCAACTATGGCAGTGTCATCTAGCTGTTCGGCAAGAACTGGCAAGTCGTTTGCAGTGGCAAAAGTCTTCAGGTCCGTCAGAACGTCGAGTATCCAGTCACTTCGCATAGCAGCCTCGCTTTAAAAAGGTTAACAACTCATTAACACAACTCTAGCATGTGCTAACCTTCTTTAAAATTCGCGTTTATGTACTCCCCAGAAACAGCGAGGACGCAATTTCCAAGCGTTTGATATCGCGTCATTCCACACGGTAAACGAGAAACGTCCCCGAACCATTTCCATGATTCGAGGACGTTTGTAGAGCCTGAATGCTTTCAACCGATTAACGACGGGCGTCGAGCGCATCTTCCAGTGTGCGCAGACCGGTCTTCGGCGCCTGCACGAGAACCGACATGTTGCCGGGCTTGTGCTGGTTCTGCATCATCTTCATATGTGCCAGCGGCAAATCAGCCCAGCTAAAGACTTCGGACATGCACGGGTCGAGGCGACGCTCCAGCATCAGTTTGTTGGCCGAGCTCGCCTGCTTGAGGTGCGCAAAGTGACTGCCCTGAAGGCGCTTCTGATGCATCCACATGTAGCGCACGTCGAAGGTCAGGTTGAAGCCGGTGGTCCCCGCACAGATCACGACCATGCCGCCCTTCTTGACCACGAAGGTGGAGACCGGGAAAGTAGCTTCACCGGGGTGTTCGAAGACCATGTCGACGTTCACGCCCTTGCCGGTGATGTCCCAGATCGCCTTGCCGAACTTGCGCGCCTCGGTGAACCAGGCCGCGTATTCCGGCGTGTTGACCTTCGGCAGCTGGCCCCAGCAATTGAAGTCCTTGCGGTTCAGCACGCCCTTTGCGCCCAGGTCCATCACGAACTGGCGCTTGCTCTCGTCCGAAATCACCCCGATCGCATTGGCACCGGCCGTATTGATCAGCTGGATCGCATAGGAGCCCAATCCCCCCGAAGCCCCCCAGACCAGCACGTTCTGGCCGGGCTTCAGATCGTGTGGCTCATGACCGAAGAGCATCCGGTAGGCGGTGGCCAGCGTGAGCGTGTAGCAGGCCGCCTCCTCCCAGGTCAGGTGCTTGGGACGCGGCATCAACTGCTGGCTCTGCACCCGCGTGAACTGCGAGAACGATCCGTCTGGCGTCTCATAGCCCCAGATGCGCTGGCTCGGCGAATACATCGGGTCGCCGCCGTTGCATTCCTCGTCATCGCCGTCGTCCTGGTTGCAGTGGATCACGACCTCGTCACCGACCTTCCAGCGCTTGACCTTGTCGCCCACCGCCCAGACGATGCCCGCCGCATCCGATCCGGCAATATGATAGGGCTGCTTGTGGCCGTCGAACGGGCTGATCGGCACGCCGAGCGCGGCCCAGACACCGTTGTAGTTGACGCCTGCCGCCATCACGAGGACCAGAACGTCCTGGCTGTCCAACACCGGCACATCCACCACTTCCTGCAACATTGCCTTGTCCGGCTCGCCATGACGCTCGCGGCGAATGGCCCAGGCATACATCTGCTTCGGGACGTAGCCCATCGGGGGCATCTCGCCGACCTCATAGAGGTCCTTCTCCGGTGCGTCGTATTTCAAGATCGTCGTGTCCAGTGCCATGCCGGTCTCCTGCCGCTGTCAGTTCTGCCGCACCGCAGAATCGCGGCGCTTTGGAAACCTGATTAAGAGGCCATGCGCAATATTGCAACCATTTCGATGTCCTTTTTGAAATTTTATAACCGAGCAGGCGCAGAAAGTTACGCGGACCCCTGCTCGATCGTCGCCAACCGGGGCTCGACTGAAGCCGCGTAGAAATTCAGGACCGCCTCCTGCCCCGGAATCACCCGCCAAAGGTCACCGCGCGCTTCGATCACCCCGTGTTTGGCCAGTTGCGACAGCGCACTTTCGACCTCGAAAGGCTTGTTGTCGGGCATGGCCCGTGCGGCTTCGGCTGCCAGTTGCGATGCGCGCCGGGACAAATCCTCTGCGCCCATGGTGCCGTCCGCGCTTTTCAGCACATGCGCGATCAGGGGCACGGGCAGTACCGGCATGGCGGTTTCGATCCGGCGCATCAGCTCCCCTGACAATTCCTCCACCGGTCGCGACGGCCCGTAGGCACGCAGCGACAAAGGCTCGCCGAAGACGACCGCTGCGGTGCCGAAGCGCAGGATGCGCCCGCGGAGCGCCTGCCAGAACTTCCCGAGAATGAAGCGGACCACCACCGTAATCCGCGCCCCGAACCGCCGATCGCCCCGCGCCGCCGCCGCAATCAGCACCCGATCTTCCAACACGCGGTCATAGTTGATGGCGACAGGGATGAAGACAATGTCTCGACTTGCCGGATCGTATCCTTCGAGCAGATAGGACAGCAGTCCCATCTTCGGCGGCATCAGGCGGCCATCAAGGCTGAGCCCGCCTTCGGGGAAGATCGCCTGCGTCACCCCGCCCGCCGTCGCCATCTGGACATAGCGCGCCAGAACCTTGCGGTAGAGCGCGCCACGCGATCTGCGCCGAATGAAATATGCTCCCATCATCCTGATGAGGCGGCTCAACGGCCAGACCCGCGCCCACTCGCCCACGGCGTAAGATAGCGCCGAGGCCCGTGCGGCGAGGTAGGTCACCAGCACGTAGTCCATGTTGGAACGGTGGTTCATAATGAAGACGATTGTCGCATCCTTCGGCACGGACCTGATCACAGCTTCGTTTCCCGGGCCGGTCCAGACATCGTATACCGACCGAACCAGCACGCGCGCCATCCGGATCCCGAAGCCGAAATAGGTGAAGGCGCTGAAGCTTGGCACGATCTCGCGGGCATAGGATTTCGCCTTCTGAAAGGCCACGGCCTCCGGCACGGCGTTTTCGTGTGCATAGTTGACGATCTCGCGTGTCACTTCCGGATCGTAGATCAGGCGCTGGATCATGTCGTGACGGCGGGTCAGTTTGAAGGGCTCGATCGGCCTTGCAAGACGCGTGTTCAGACGATCGACGGCCCTTTCGAGCCGCCGCCGGAAAAACCAGCGCACCGAGGGAAACAGGAAATGGGACGCGAAGGTCACCGCCGCGAAAAGCAGGATCAGGATGAAAAGCCAGATCGGGATCTCGACAACTTGCGTCATGCGCGAGAGCCTTGCAGCGCAGAGGCGGAAGGTAAATGACAATCTTCACTCTGCGAAATTGCCGCACCTGCAGAAACCCGGAATGCCGCGCTGCGGCGAATTGACATTGGCATAAAATTCCAAGTAATAACCTTGATACGAAATAAAATTGCTCACATGATTCACGAGGGTCCGATGACCGACATGCGCAAAGACCGCCCCTGGCTGATCCGCACCTATGCCGGTCATTCGACCGCTTCCGCGTCCAACGCGCTGTACCGCGCGAACCTCGCCAAGGGGCAGACCGGGCTGTCCGTGGCTTTCGATCTGCCGACCCAGACGGGTTACGACAGCGATCATATCCTCGCGCGCGGCGAGGTGGGCAAGGTTGGTGTGCCGGTCAGCCATCTGGGCGACATGCGCACACTCTTTCAGGACATCCCGCTGGAGCAGATGAACACCTCCATGACGATCAACGCCACCGCCCCCTGGCTGCTGGCGCTATACATCGCCGTGGCGGAGGAACAGGGCGCCGATGTGAACGCCCTGCAAGGCACGGTGCAGAACGATCTGATCAAGGAGTACCTCAGCCGCGGCACCTACATCTGCCCGCCTGCCCCCAGCCTCAAGATGATCGCGGATGTAGCCGAATACTGCTACACTAACGTGCCGAAATGGAACCCGATGAATGTCTGCTCTTACCACCTGCAGGAAGCGGGTGCGACGCCAGAGCAGGAACTGGCCTTTGCGCTGGCCACGGCGACAGCCGTGCTGGATGCCTTGAAACCGCGCGTGCCCGCAGAGGATTTCCCCGCCCTTGTGGGGCGCATCTCCTTCTTCGTGAACGCGGGCATCCGGTTCGTGACTGAAATGTGCAAGATGCGCGCCTTCGTGGACCTCTGGGATGAGATCTGTCTTGAGCGCTACGGCGTCGAGGATCCGAAATATCGCCGCTTCCGCTACGGCGTGCAGGTCAACTCGCTGGGCCTGACCGAACAGCAGCCCGAAAACAACGTCTACCGTATCCTCATCGAAATGCTGGCGGTAACCCTCTCCAAGAAGGCGCGCGCCCGCGCCGTGCAACTGCCCGCCTGGAATGAGGCGCTTGGCCTGCCGCGCCCCTGGGACCAGCAATGGTCCATGCGGATGCAGCAGATCATGGCCTATGAGACCGATCTTCTGGAATTCGACGACCTTTTCGACGGCAATCCGGCGGTCGATGCCAAGGTCGAGGCCCTGAAGGAAGGCGCGCGACAGGAGCTTGCCAACCTCGACAGCATGGGCGGTGCGATCTCCGCCATCGACTACATGAAGGCGCGGCTGGTGGACAGCAACGCGGAACGGCTCGGGCGCATCGAATCGGGCGAAACGGTCGTGGTGGGCGTCAACAAATGGACCCAAGGCGAGCCCTCGCCGCTGATGACAGGCGATGGCGGGATCATGGTGGTCGACCCGGCCGTCGAGGCCGAGCAGATCGGTCGCCTTGACGCCTGGCGGCAGGACCGCGATGCGGCCGCGGTGAAACGGGCGCTGGCGGACCTGCGTGCGGCCGCACGCGACGGGCGCAATGTCATGGAACCCTCGATCGCCGCGGCGAAAGCCGGCGTGACCACGGGCGAATGGGCCGCCGAGATGCGTGCTGTGCACGGCGAGTACCGCGGCCCCACGGGCGTCTCCGGCGCGCGCTCGAACCGGACAGAAGGGCTTGAGGAGTTGCGTAACGCGGTGGATGCGGTGAGCGACCGGCTGGGGCGCCGCCTCAAGTTTCTTGTCGGCAAGCCCGGGCTCGACGGTCACTCCAACGGCGCGGAGCAGATCGCCGTACGGGCCCGCGACTGTGGCATGGACATCGCCTATGAAGGCATCCGCCTGACACCGGCGGAGATCGTTGCGGCCGCGCAGGAAGACGAGGCGCATGTGGTGGGCCTGTCGATCCTCTCCGGCTCGCATATCCCCCTCGTGCAGGACGTCATGGAACAGATGCGTGCGGCGGGTCTCGGGCATGTGCCCGTCATCGTCGGCGGCATCATCCCGGATGACGACGCCGAACGGCTGCGCGCCATGGGGGTGGCGCGGGTCTATACGCCGAAGGATTTCGAGCTCAACACGATCATGATGGACATTGTGCAACTGGTGGATCCGCAGGCCGTCGCGGCTGAGTGATTGTGCATTTTTGACTTGCCGCCGATCGCAGGCGCGGGCAGATATGCGCGCGTGAGCAAAAGGGGCAGCAATTATGACCATTCATATCGGCGCAAAACCCGGCGACATCGCTGAAACCGTTCTGATGCCGGGCGATCCCTATCGCGCGAGATGGGCCGCCGAGACCTTTCTGACCGATGCGCGTCTCGTCAATGAGGTGCGGGGCATGCTGGGCTTCACGGGCACCTGGAAGGGCCACAAGGTCACCATCCAGGGATCCGGGATGGGCATGCCGTCGCTGTCGATCTATGCCAACGAACTGATCTCCGAGTACAACGCCCAGACCCTGATCCGGATCGGCTCCTGCGGCGGCATGCAGCCTCACGTCAAGATCCGCGACGTGATCATCGCCATGTCCGCGACCACCATCACCTCGCCGTCCTCGGGCATCTTCCGCGAGATCAATTTCGCGCCCACTGCGCATTACGATCTGCTGTCGGCGGCTGTCACCGCGGCGAGGGCCAAGGGAACCCGGACCCATGTGGGGGGCATCTATTCCTCGGATGTCTTTTATGCCGAACGCCCCGACCTTGACGCGCAGATGGCGCGCCACGGCATTCTGGGCGTCGAAATGGAGGCGGCGGAGCTTTACACCCTGGCCGCCCGCCACGGGCGGCGCGCACTAGCGGTGTTGACGGTCAGCGACCATCTGCAAACAGGAGAGGCGCTGCCGGCAGAGGACCGCGAGAAATCCTTCGGCGACATGGTCGAGATCGCGCTCGCGGCTGCGTTCGGCGGTTGATCGACTGGCCCGAGGGCGGCGGTTTCGGGAGCCTCCGGCAGGGATACTTAAGGCCAAAAGAAACCGGCGTCAGATCCCGTGCGCGCCGTCGTAGGCATTGGGTGCGGGTGAGTGCCAGCCATCCAGTGCGCCTTCGGCAGGATTGAAGACTTCGACGAGAAGCGGATGGCAGGCGGCACTGTCGCTCGAATGCTCGGAGGAGCAGTCCCCGCCCGGGCAGGCGCTGAGATTGCCCAAGAGATCGATTTCGGCGAAAAACTCCAGATAGTCACCGGGTCGTACCGGGCTTGCCTTCATGAAATACTGGCCGGTGTCGCGGGTAAAGCCCGTGCACATGAAGACGTTGAGCACGTCATGCACGTGGCGCTCCGCTTCCGCACGCGCGATGCCCAGGTGGTCCGCGAGCGACCGCGTCAGATTGGAATGGCAGCAATGGTGGTATTGCCCGCCGCCCGAGAGCAGCGCATGCGTGTAAGGATCACAGCGCGTACCGATCACATCATGGACAGACCCACCGAAGCTGTCGATGCCGTACCAGCCGAGCGTATCCTGCGTGATCGTGGCCATGGGACGCAGATGCGGGAAGCTGGACCACATCCGCTCTCCGGTGGTGAGATGCGTGCCATGCAGGGCGCGGGTCTTGCCCGAGTAGAAACGTTCTGCGGGGTCATGGGCGTTGTGCAGGTTGAGATCCCCCACTTGCGGTCCTTCGACACTTCTGATGCGGAAGAATTGTCCCGCGGCCACCTCGAAACAGCGCGCCTCCCGCGGCGGCACCAGCACTTCCGAGACCTTTGTCAATCGCTCGCGTGCGGCGCTGTAGAGCGCCATGTCAGGCGCGGGTAGTGTCTCGACCGGATAGCAGATCACGGGCGGGATGGCGCGACGCTCTGCGGCGTCGGGGGGCGTTGGCATGTGGGCTCTCGCTTTGGCGTGCAGGGTTGGTGTCGGTGGCGATCAACTTCCGCCCGCAGGGCCTGAATGTAAAGGTTCCTGTGATGGCTGGAAGTCCGGCGCGACCTGCGGCCATCGGGTGCCATGCGTCACCGCCAAAGAAAAACGGCGGCCCCTCTAGGCCGCCGTTTGTTAAGGCTTGAGCACGACGTGCTCAGGCTTTCTTGCGGCGCGTCATCGCGGCAAGACCACCCAGACCGCCAAGCAGCAGCCAGCCGACTGCCGGGAGCGGGATCACGTTGCCGGACGGCGGCTGCGTGGTGATCTCTTCCACTTTGATGGCAAGGAACGACTCGGTGAACGAGGTCGCCGTATTGCCACCTGCGCGCAGCAGATTGAGGTCCCAGGCTGCGCCACCGGTTGCCAGCGCCACGTTGACATAATCAGCCACCGTGTTGAAGAAGCCACCTGTTGCAGAGCCGTTGGCGCTGGTGGTGAAGCCACCGGAACCATCAGCAATGTAGGCGGCACCGGAATCGTCGATGCCCAGAGCGCCGCCGCCGTCATACGTGAAGGTCGCGTCGACGATCACGTTCAGCAGGATGTTGCGCTTTTCAGAGCATTGGTGATGCTGGTCGCCGTAAGGCCACCTGCGCCGGCCAAGACGTCACGGTCCTCATCCGTCACGAGCACGAAGTTGACCGCGGCGCCGGACGTGTAGTTGAAGGCGCTCAGCGCAAAGTTGATTGCCGAATAGCCATCTTCTGTGCCACCATTTGTGACTAAAGAATTATAGTTCGTCTTGGTCGTCGCCGCATCGGACAATGCGGGTGCATCTGCACAAATTGTGCTAGGCTCCGGGCCTCCAAGCGTTGAAGTGCGACCGAAACCGACCAAGCCGTAGCTGCAGTTTGTTACGCCAGCGGTCGCAAGATCCGCATCCAAATCGGTAATCACGCTTTTAAGGAAGTCATGTTCAGTTGACATCGAGCCTGATCCGTCGACGATGAAGATCACGTTGGAGGTTTTGTTAACCATTGTCGCTGCGGAAGCGACGCCTGCTGCGATCGAAAAGGCCAAGGCCACAAGGCGTTTGATTAGTTTGTATTGCATCGTAGTCCCCTACTAAACCACTACCGGCTGACGCCGGTAGGATCGGCGATGTGCTGTTCCAGGTACTGAAGTACGATGTCTTCG
>CAVQRB010000008.1:0-17606 GCA_963715055.1 uncultured Alphaproteobacteria bacterium
GCACTTTCAGCCCCTCCCGCCGCCAGATCCGCTCGACCATTGCCCGGCAGGCGATTTGCAAAGCAAATCTGCCGAGAGGGGCGCTTGTGATTTACATGCCAGCCGCTGTTGTTCAGCATCCCGGTGATCATGCGGTATCCCTCTCGGCAGATTGCTGCGCAATCGCCTGCCGGGCAGTGCATAGCGCCCGAACTCTCGCGTCAACTCGATGATGTCATCGGTCAGCCGTTCTTCGTCTGGCAGACCACAGGGAACCTTGCGCTGCGTGGAACGGTGCTGCCCGATGGTGCGGCAGGCCCGACGCTCTGATACGCCCAGGGTCTGCCGCACGTGATCAATGCATCGACGACGGCGGGAAGGGCTCAGAAGGGCTGCGCGTTCGGGGCTGGAACCCATCCACTGGATGGTTTCCTTGACGCCCCTCATCCCGGGCAGCCTCGGTCAGGATCATCTTGTCCAGCGTCAGATCCGAAACCGCACGTCTGAGCCGGGTATTCTCTGTCTCAAGCTCCTTCAGCCGTTTGAGCTGGTCTCGGCTCATGCCGCCATAGTCCTTGCGCCACCGATAATACGTCTGCTGCGCCACGCCGATCTGTCTGAACGGCGTCTGCGATCGAACTGCCTTGTCCTTGCAGCACTTCAACCTGCCGCAGCTTCAGCACGATCTCTTCGGGTTTGTCTCGCTTTCCAGCCATCACTTGGTCCTCCTGAAAATGGGATAAAACTATCCCAATTGGTGGACCACTTCAGTGGGGGCACTCCACTTGTAGCAACGAATTCATATCGATAGGAGGCGTGAAGTTGAAAAGTCATTTGGTTATCGATACCGTTATGGTCAGTTTCCTCAGCGCTTGAACAGAGAGTACCTGCCGCAACACTGACCCGGCTGATAGCCGCCTAGGCTGTTCGTCTGCGAGGCAACCAGCGCAAACCGACCAGTGCTGCGATTAAAAGTGGTATAGAAGCGGGGAGTGGAACTGGAGAGACTTGTCGGGACGTCCATGTGCCCTGCCCCAAGTCGATTGACCGATTTTTCATAAACTTAGCAGGCTGTCCGCCGTCACACTCTCCATAGTACTTATAATCAAGTGCCGCGCCATATGTGTACATGCAATAGAATTCCATCTGTGAGATGTGTAGGCCGTTCATTAGAATAAACGAAAAAGTGTCGCCAACATCCCTTAAAATATAATCACCAATTCCACCATACTCACCACCCCACATCGACCAAGACAGAATATCGCCGGAGGAAAAATCCGCAGACAAACCCCTCAGGTAGAGGTCATCGGTAAATGCTTCATAGGTTATAATTATTTCCGAAACGCTGCTATATGCGTCGGTGTTTGTAATTGTTTGGGGGATAGGGTTGCGATACGTGGTACCTGGTTTTGCTGCAAATGTGCATTTGGTTCCAGGTTCGCATTCGACCTCGAAAGAAACCATCTTTCTTGGCTTTGCCGCTTCTATCCAAACCTTGCCGAAAAAGTATTCATCCTCGATCCATGCTAATTCCCAGTCCTCCCAGACTGACAGGTCATAGCCGTTTGTCGTGTACGTATATTCTACAACGGCCGAAGCCGCTTTGGCTGCGGTTAAAGAAACCGCTATCGCCGCAACCAAGCACCGTATACTCATGGAATGACCTTAGACAAATTTACTCATTTTTTCGGTTAGGCTAGCCTTGGGTCTGACGGCTGTCGACAAGGCTCAACCTTTCCGGTCTTCACGATTTTTTCGTCAATCAAGGAGTGAAGTCTCACCGTATTAGGATAGGGCATCCATCGCAAAGCCACACCTAACCATCGAAAAACCTCACCCGTTTTTCAGGTAAGGAAGGATTGCTCTTGGCCAATTCACAAATGAAACAAGGCATGAACTTAACCTTCGCAAGCAATCAAAATTCGTTTATGATTTCGACAAAATCCGGAGGCAGTTATGGGCGGCAGAGGCAGCGGGCGGCACTGGCATTGAAACGCGAAAAGCACCGTGGCGGACTTTTGCAGTATCGACGTGCGCCGCTGGGCGCGTGAGGGCTATCTGGCACCGGGCAGACGCTTTTCGTGGCAATGGCCCATCGACGGCGACAAGGACGCCAGCATTGACGTGAAGGCCGAACACGGGCAAGTCAGGCTCATCTATCGCAGCGGGGACTACGGCGACGAGTGGGATAGCCACGACTACCGGGTGCGCCTGCTTTCTCAGCCATGTCACTACAGCGGCCATCGTAAGTGGTTCGCTTGCCCAACGCAGGGATGCAGGCGGCGGGTGACGAAACTCTATGTTGGACGGAAACTCGCATGTCGGCATTGCTACAACCTCGCATACCCATCGCAGCGAGAGGCGAACTTCCAGCGCAGCGAGAGACGCGCCGACAAGATCAGGTAGCGGCTAGGCTGGGCGGATGACCCTGACCTGATGGAGGGCATTAAGCCAAAGGGGATGCACTGGCGGACATATCATCGGCTGGTAGATGAACTGGACTGCTTGGACTACCGGAGCGGTCTCGACTGGGCGAGCTTCATAACTCAAAAGTTTGGAAGTCTGAGTGATATATAGCGGCACCCTCCGCGCTTCAAAGGCCCAGCAAACTGTCAGGGTCGGGCGTGTGAATGTTGAGAGCGGCGGGCAAGCAATTGCGGGCGATGTGAGCACCGGGGCGAGGGTTGAGCATGAAAAATTACGCTAACCCCATGTAAAGCGCGCACGCTGCGCCACGATGCATCGCCAAGTCAAAGCGCTCGGGTTTTCTATGCAAAAATCCCGCGGTTGGCGGCTGGCGCGTTTGTCGGATGCATGGCGCTGGTGGTGGGCAACCAGTGGGTGATGAACATCCGAATTGTCAGCATGGGTTACGGACTAAGGCGATGCAGGACATGCGGCGACTGATTTACCGTTAACCCTATCTTAACTATTCATTGGTGCGGCTATGCCGAACATTCTATTGTTACGCCATGCGACCGAAACTTCATATATTGGTGGTCACGCTCTTGTCGGGTTCGGTTGCGCTTTCTGGGTGCTCCTCGGGACAAGATGAACCACATTTTCGGACATACGACTTAGAACTGATTCATCCTTCGCCATACTCGACCTACATCGGAGTAGCCCCAGGTTCTCAGGGCGCAGATGTGCCGCGTCTCGGACAGTTGGAAAGCAAGGGCTTCAGCGAATTCCTTAGAGATAGCATCGGGTGCTCTTTGGATAGCAGCCGAGAGATTCACCAGCTTGGTCACAAACGGAAACCAGCAGGATATATGGTTCCAATTAGCTGCCTTTGAGTGCGGCGGGCAGGCCATCGTGGGCGATGTAAGCCACCGGGGGGAAGGTTGAGCATGAAAAGTGATGGCAAAGGCAATGCTCAGAAACTACGCAAAAAATGGTTGAAAACTATAAATTGGACCCATCGGCATGTGCCAACTGGACTGCGGACAGTGATTGGCATCATGCTTGTCGTTGGAGGTGTGCTTGGGTTCCTACCGGTACTGGGCTTTTGGATGATTCCCCTCGGGCTAGCCGTCATCGCGCTTGATATTAAAGTGCTCAGAAAGCACGCCAGACGAAGATGGAGGAAAAGATCTGCAAGTGCGAGCAAATCGAGCGAAAGGCGGGGGGAGGGTTGAGCATGAAAAGTGACGCTAACCCCATGCAAAACGCACATGCCTCGCCGCGATGCACTGCCCTATCAAAGCGCTCTGGTTTTCAATGCAAAAATCCTGCTGTTCGCGGCTGGCGCGCCTGTCGAATGCATGGCGCTGGCGGTGGGCAGGCGGCGGGTTCAGCACATCCCAATTACAAGCATGGTCTCCGAAGTAGGCAATTGGGCATCATCCGTCGGCTGACCTCATTTCTGGGCCAAGAAGCGCGAGAGATTGCGCTAGGACAAGTGACTGAATGAAAAACCAGATTGACGACCTATTTGTCTTTTTTATCCTTGGCCGAATCTACAAAATATTGCCGTGCGTTGGGAGTGAGCCCGTATCGCTCAACATATTCCAACAATATCAACTCTAAGTTTTTGCAGATATCAGAAGCCATAATTTTTCCGTTGAGTTAATCTTCGCTGACAAAACGCTAGCGGCGCTCCACGCTCAAAGACATTGTTCAAATGTTATTTTTCTGGAACACAAAACCACCCACCGATGGGTGGCAAACTGACCATCTGTTCCAACCGGAGTTTTTCGTGGTCTGTTACCGGCCCGAATGCCGAAGTAAGCCTTCCGACGGGAAATCTTGACCGGTAGAACACACTGCCAAGAAGAAGGTAAGCGTTCGGCCTAGCCGCCCTATGAACCGCACCGGATTTGCCGGAGGCTGATTTGTCTTAGTTACGCGGCCATGTCTGATCTTTCCAGAGCGGCATAGAAGTTTGCCTCTGCTTCATCTGGCGGGATATTCCCGATAGGCTCCAGCAGGCGGCGATTGTTGAACCAATCGACCCATTCCAAGGTCGCGTATTCGACGGTCTCAAAACTGCGCCATGGCCCGCATCTGTGAATGACTTCGGCTTTGAACAGGCCATTGATCGTTTCGGCCAGGGCATTGTCATAGGAATCCCCGACGGCCGCCGAGGAACGCCATCGGTCCGAGTGACGATGGCGGCGACTGACGGTGCAATCTTCGCCTCTGCCAGTCGTTCGGTGTATTTGATCGACAGATATTGCGATCCACGATCTGAGTGATGCACAAGTTGATCTTGTGCTGGCCTGCGTTGATGAATGGCCTGTTCCAAAGCATCGAGAACGAAGCCTGCATGGGCTGTGCGGCTTGCGCGCCAGCCAACAATGCGCCGCGCAAAGACATCAATGACGAAGGCCACATAGGCAAACCCTTGCCATGTCGCGACATACGTAAAGTCACTGACCCACAGCACGTTTGGCGCGGGCGCATGGAATTGGCGCCTCACCCGGTCCAGCGGACAAGGCAATGCTTTGTCAGGGATCGTCGTTCTTGGCTTTTTGCCACGAATGACGCCCTCAAGGCCCAAATCCTTCATCAATCGTGCGACAGTGCAGCGTGCAATGTCAAAGCCCTCTCGGCGCATTTGATGCCAGACCTTGCGCGCACCATAGACCTTCAGGTTTTCCTCAAAGACCCGATCAATCTCGGGCTTGAGTTGCTCATCACGTTTGGCGCGATCCGACAGGCGCGACGGATCGGCCTGCTTGGCCTTGTTGTCGTAGAACGTCGCTGGGGCAATCGGCAGAACCCTGCAAATCGGCTCGACCCCATGATCAGCGCGGTGATCGTCAATGAAGCGGATCATTTCTTGAACGGGCGGTCGAGCTCCGCCTGGGCAAAATATGCTGACGCTTTGCGCAGGATCTCGTTGGCCTGCTTCAACTCGCGGTTCTCACGTTCCAGCGCCTTCATCTTCTCCGCCATCTCGGTCGTGACACCGCCGCGCTGGCCAGTGTCGACCTCGACCTTCTTCACCCAGTCGTTCAGCGTTTGCGGCGCACAACCGATCTTCGCGGAAATCGACAGGATCGCAGACCAGCGGCTCTCATGCTGCCCTGGATTGTCCAAAACCATGCGAACGGCTCGTTGACGCACTTCGGGAGAATATTTGTTCGTTGTCTTGTTCATGATGCTCCATCCTACTCACGAGTTGGAGCCTCCGGCAAACCCGGCGCGGTTCAAAATGTATTTCGCAGAGCCTCAAAGTGAACTAATAAAGTTGATGATCAACAAAGGTTGGTCTGAGCCAAGTATTCCGGCGAATTATGCGTATCGTTTTTTACGTCGAGGACTAACATCTTCCAGCACTCCAACTGCACCGGGTGCCGGCCGCAATTGTCTGCGACAATCGCTTTCCCGCACTAGTCGTTATTTCCTGCGGAAATGAACGACCTTAGCCATCCATCTTCAGGCGCTGAAATAAACGCCTCCTGCGGAATATCCACCTTCCCGAACTGCCGCATCTCTCTTCTTCCCCGCCTTCTGCTTGTCCAGAAGCTTCCGCTTCCGGGACGCGTCGCCGCCGTAGCATTTGGCGGTCACGTCCTTGCGCATGGCCGAGAGGGTTTCGCGGGCGATGACCTTGCCGCCGATGGCCGCCTGGATCGGGATCTTGAACATGTGGCGGGGGATCAGGTCCTTGAGCTTCTCGACCATCGCGCGGCCGCGCATTTCGGCCCGGTCGCGGTGGACCATGGTGGAGAGCGCGTCGACCGGTTCGTCGTTCACCAGGATCGACATCTTCACCAGCTTGTCCTCGCGGTAGCCGATCAGTTGATAGTCGAAGGAGGCATAGCCCTTGGTCACCGATTTCAGCCGGTCGTAGAAATCGAAGACCACTTCGTTGAGCGGCAGGTCGTAGACGACCATGGCGCGCTGGCCGGCATAGGTGAGGTCGAGCTGGATGCCGCGGCGGTCCTGGCAGAGCTTGAGCACGTCGCCGAGGTAGTCGTCGGGCACGAGGATGGTCGCCTTGATCCGCGGCTCCTCGAGGTGTTCGACCAGCGTCAGGTCAGGCATGTCGGCGGGGTTGTGCAACTCCGTCATCGTCCCGTCCTTCATGTGGATGTGGTAGATGACCGACGGTGCCGTCGTGATCAGGTCGATGTCGTACTCGCGTTCGATCCGGTCGCGGATCACCTCGAGGTGCAACAAGCCCAGAAAGCCGCAACGGAAGCCGAAGCCGAGGGCCGCGCTGGTTTCCATCTCGAAGCTGAAGGAGGCGTCGTTGAGCGCCAGTTTCTCGATGCTGTCGCGCAGATCCTCGAACTCATTGGCATCGACCGGGAAGAGGCCGCAGAAGACCACCGGTTGCGCCGGTTTGAACCCCGGCAGCGCCTTGTCGCAGCCGCGTTTTTCGTGGGTGATGGTGTCGCCGACGCGGGTGTCGCGGACCTGCTTGATGGAGGCGGTCAGGAAGCCGATCTCGCCCGGCCCCAGCACGTCGATGTCGGTCATCTTCGGGCGGAAGACGCCGATCTTGTCGACGTGGTGCACGGTGCCGTTCTGCATGAAGCGGATGCGGTCGTTCTTGCGCAGCTGCCCGTCCATGATCCGCACCAGCACGATGACACCGAGGTAGCTGTCATACCAGCTGTCCACCAGCATCGCCTTCAAAGGCGCGTTGATGTCCCCCTTGGGCGCGGGCAGACGGTGCACCACGGCCTCCAGCGTCTCTGTGATGCCGACACCGGTCTTGGCGGAGACGCGGATGGCCTGGGAGGCGTCGATGCCGATCACATCCTCGATCTGCGCGGCCACGCGGTCGCATTCGGAAGCGGGCAGGTCGATCTTGTTGAGCACCGGGACAATCTCGTGGTCGGCATCGAGCGCGTGATAGACATTGGCGAGCGTCTGCGCCTCGACCCCTTGCGTGCTGTCCACCACCAGAAGGGAGCCTTCGACCGCGCGCATGGAGCGGGAGACCTCATAGGCGAAGTCCACATGCCCCGGCGTGTCGATCAGGTTGAGGACATAATCCTCGCCGTTCTGCGCGCGGTAATTGATCCGCACGGTCTGCGCCTTGATGGTGATGCCGCGCTCGCGCTCGATGTCCATGCTATCGAGCATCTGCTCCTTCATCTCCCGGTCCTCGACGGTACCGGTGGACTGGATCAGACGGTCGGCCAGCGTGGATTTCCCATGATCGATATGGGCCACGATGGAGAAATTGCGGATATGTGAGAGCGGTGTCATGGTGCAGGGATATGGGGCGGAATCCGCGATTGGTCAATGGGGATTGGATGGTCGAGATTACGGATAGGGAAAGCGCCAAGGCGTGGCTGGAAACGCAGGATCACCAGACGCAGGTCTGGTTTGCTGCGCGCTGTGCGTTGCGCGCGCTGCCGGGCCTTCGGATACCTGGGATGATGCGACGAAAAGCAGGACTTGCGTTTGCAAGCCTGCGGGCAATACTCATCTCTGCGGCTGCGGCCACATGTCCAGCCGCAGAGATGACGCATTTGCACGAGGCCGCCAACTCCGCCGCCTGCTGCTCCGGCGACCTCCGCCGCTACTTCAGCAACGTCACGCCGCCTACTCCGCCGCCTTCTCCGCCGCCACATCCGCCGTCCGCCGCCGTGCAATTGCTGCTGCCGCCACGCTACTGCCGCCTACTGCAGCCAGCTCCGCTACTCCGCCGCCTTCTCCGCCGCATCGTGGGATTCGCCGATCACCGATGCAATGGGCGAAACTCTGGGGCGATATCGCGCAGCCGGAGGGCCTTCGGCAGAGCATGGGAGGCGTTGAAACAGCAATGGGACGGAAGACGCCGCCGACTGGAGCTTCTGGGTTGAGTGGTATGAGCGGATTCTGAACGGCGATCCGATGGACTGGCGACTGATCTTCAGGATCGCCACCGAGGTGACGGAGGAGGAGTGGGAGGCGGGACAAGGGGTTGTTGCGAAGCGGATCAGGGAAATTCAAGCCGACTTCCTTGCCGATACAGCGCTGCCGCAGGCGGAGAAAATCCGCTTCGATCCATCGAGTGGGAAATTCACCGTGGAACCCATCGAGATCGCGAAACCTGATCTCTTGGCTGCTACGCTGACTGAGGTTGAAGACGCGCTCGAAGATTCGCTGGCCAGCCTGTCTAATGGGCTGGGCGAGGGTTCAAAGGTGGTTCGGGTTGTCCGCCGAACCATAGGGAAATACGGCAACAACCCGCAACAGATCGAAATGGGCTTTGTCAGCGCCCACGCGAGCCTGACACGGCAGATGCTTGTCGACGAGTTGCCGAACAGTGAAGAAAACCTGTCTTTGCAATCCGCGCTTGAGGACGCCGTGATCGGGTTGCGCGCGACACATCCCGAGATTGCCGAGAACCGCAAGATACTGAACCGGCAGCGCTTTGCCGAGACGACGCCGGAGCAAGGCAAAATTCTTGAGGACGCGTTGCCGGTGCTTCGGGCCATTTCGGACGACGATTTGGGCGACGACTGGGCAAATGACATTCCCGAGTTGCTGAACACCTCCATGGGGCCATTGCCGACAGGTGCGCCAGCGCTGCCGGGCGCGGATGTGGCGACACGGATTTTCAGCCGTGCTGCGAAGACGAGTATCCTGATGCGAATGGATGCCGTTGTCCGACGGATCGATGACAGTTCGCCCTGTCGAAGGCCGCATGGATCATTGCGGGTTTGGATGGCTTGGTCAGGTTGGGGATTAGGCTACTTTCACTCATCCCATGAACAGCAGCCTGCTTTCCGCAAAATAACCAGACCCCTAGCCATCGCAATTCCAAAGGCGATGACGCAATTGGCCACCTCCACCTGCGTTGGAACTTTCACAAAATTGCCACTTTTTCGCGGTTGTTCGTCAGGGAAACGACCGCATTTCCGCCGTAAACGGACCGTATTGCAAGAAGCGTTTACCGAGGGGCCGGGCCGTGCCGAATTACGATATCTACGTGCTGGGCGAGAGCCAGCTTTCGATCAGTGGCGGTGCGGTCCTCGACGGTGTCACGCAAGGCGATGGCTCGCATCTGATCGGGCGGACGATCACGCTCAACTCGAAGCTGTGGAAGCCGGTGTCGATCAACGACAGCAATACCAACTTCTCCGATAACGACAGCTCGCAACGCCTCGCCGGCGCGCAGCAGATCGACGGGGTCAATTTCGCCAACAACACAATTCTGGAGGCGGAATACGGTCTGACCTTGAGCGATGGCACCAATTCATGGACCGTGGTCGGGTTCAACGCGAACAATTCCAGCCCTTCCTATGCGACGATCGAGGGGCTGGCCTTCATCGGCGGGCCGGGAGGGTTTCCGCCCGTCGGTGTGCCGCTGACCGTGACGCAGGCCTTCGAGGGGCCGAATTTCGCGCAGGCGCAATATGCGACGCCAGTTTGTTTCGTCGCCGGCATGGGGGTGGAGACGCCCCAAGGCATCGTGCCGGTGGAGGCGATCCGCCCGGGGATGCGTGTGATCACCCGCGACCATGGCGTGCAGGAGGTGCTCTGGACGGGCAGCCGCCAGGCCATGGCGGTGGAGAGTTTCGTGCCGGTGCGCATTGCCTCAGGGGCGATGGGCAATGCTTCAGCACTTGTCGTGTCGCAACAGCACCGGGTGCTGGTGACCGGCTGGCAGGCGGAGATGCATTTCGGCGCGGATCAGGTGCTGGTCCCGGCGGTGCATCTTCTGGGACAACCCGGCGTGTCGCGCCAGCCGGGTGGCATGGTGAGCTATCATCACCTGCTGCTGCCCTGTCATGCGGTGTTGAACTCCGGCGGATTGTGGAGCGAAAGCTTCCACGCTGGCCCCTGTTCGCTGGATGCCTTGCTGCCCGAAGCGCGCGCCGAGATCGCGACGCTGCATCCTGACTGCCTCGACGCGCCGCTGGCCTATCCCAGCCTGCGCCGCCACGAGGCCTCGCTGCTCTGGCAGAAGGCCGCCTGAGGCTGCGGGCTGAAACGGCAATATACAAGTTGCACCTCATGATTGTAGAGTGATAGCGGCGGACGCCGAAAGGCTGGTTTTTCTGACGTCACATCCGTGCACCGAGGCCACTGCGTCCGGACACGGAACTCCGGTGATCGTGACTTCAGGAGCGGGCCCGCGCGCGCTATGGGTGACGGGACCAGCGCCGAAGAGCAGGCGATCTATCGAAAGGACAGGGCATGACCGATTTCAGCAACCGCGCAACATGGCGCAGAGCCGCGGCGGTATGTGCGGTCGTTCTGCCGTTCTCGGCGGTGGCGCAATCCACCGGGACGGAGATCGACATCTACGGCCAGTTGAACCTCGGTGTCGTCTACGCCGATGACGGGGTAAGCAGCGATACTGTCTTTACGGACAACGACAATTCCAACAGCCGGATCGGCCTGCTCTACAGCCGCGACCTCGCCAGCGGCGGGGAGTTCCGCTTCAATTTCGAAACCGGCCTGGGGCTGACGGGATCGGGTTCGCTGACGCAGGGCGAGGATGATTTCGACATCGATTACAAGCGCACGGAAATCCGCAAATTCGAGGTCATTTATGTCACGCCCGATATCGGGACATTCTCCTTCGGGCAGGGCAGCACGGCCACCGACGGAACCGGCGAGGCGGATTTCTCCGGCACCAGCTTGATCCAGTATTCCGGCCTGTCCGACCTTGCGGGCAGTCGCGAATTCCAGCTCCTGTCCGGCGTCGGATCGGGCATCAATGTGAGCAATGTCTTCGGGTCTTTCGATGGGTCGCGCCGGTTCCGAGCCCGCTACGACACGCCGACTTACAACGGTTTTGGCCTCGCGTTGTCGGCGGGGGAGGAAGTGCTCACCAGTGGGGATGACAACGAATATTACGACATCGGTCTGAACTACGATCAGGATTACGGCGATCTGCGCGTCGCGGCGCGGGTGGGTTATTCCTGGCGTGGATCGTCTGAGGAGCTGCTGGTGGGTTCGTTTGCGCTGCTGCATGAACCGACGGGTCTGAACCTCGCCGTGGCCGGCGGCAGCCAGCAGGAAGGCGACGCGAGCTACGGTTATGTCAAGGCCGGGTGGCAACAGAATTGGTTCAGCATCGGGCAAACGCGCCTCTCCGTCGATTACTATGCGGGCGATGATTTCTCGGTAATCGGGTCGGACTCGGACTCCGTCAGCCTCGCGGTGGTGCAGGTGGTGGACGCCTACGACCTCGAGCTCTATGCGATTTACCGGACCTATGAACTGGATGGCACAGGGGCGGAGGTCTTTGATCAGGATGTCTCTTTCGTGGGGGCACGCTGGCGCTTCTGATCCTGCCTTGATGCCCTGTCGTTCGGGCCTACCTGAAAGATATCCGCGGATTCCAACGGAATGTTGCGGTGCCAAACGGCATGGGGCATATCCTGTGTGGAAACATGGTTCTAAACGCAAGGTTGCCTGATGCTGAAACCCGCGATTTTCGTTCTGACCCTTGGCCTGCTCGTCGGCTGCGGCGGGTCGGCCAGTCGCGAGGCAACGGTCTCCCCGCCGGGAACGGTCAGCAGGTCCGCAAACGGGCCGATCGCGACCGCTTGCAGCCAGTCACAACGCAGCGGGGCCTCGGCGCCGCTTTGCCGCTGCATCCAGGCTGCGGCCAACATGACCCTCACCCAGGATGACCAGATGCGCAGCGTCCGTTTTTTCAACGAGCCGGAGTTGCTGCAGGCCATCAAGGCCTCCGATAGCGCACGCAATGAGGAATTCTGGAAACGCTGGGCCGCTTTCAGCGCGCAGGCGGAAGGCATGTGCACAGGCGCATGATGGCGCTCAGAAGTCCCGCATCCAGACCTGGAGCGTCTTGATGCTCTCCTCAGTGCTGCCCACGTCCTTCCACGCAAACCGGGCGGTGACACCCGGAAGGGGCCGGTATCCGCGCGCTGTCCAGAAGCTGTCGAGCGGGCGGTAAGCGCCGGGGCGCGCGGGATGATCCGCCGGACGGATCACCGAGCAGAAACAGCAGTGGGAGAAACCCAGATCGCGTGCGTGCGCCTCGCGGTGATCGAAGAAGGCGTGACCGACGCCCTGACCGCGATAGGCGGGCAAGAGCACGCTTTCGGCGCAGTAGAACGTCGACGTGATGTCATGGCCTGCGTCCCGCAGGGCGTCGCCGAAGTCCTCCGCGTGATCTGCAAGCGGCGCCCCGGTCGATGCGCCGATGAGTCTTTGGCCGTCGAAGGCACCAACGACCACCGCGTTTTCGCTGGTCACATATGGTGCGAGATAGCGGCGTTCGTAGTCCATTGTGCCGTCATAGAGATAGGGCCAGTCGCGAAATACAGCGATGCGCAGGGCGGCCACCTCATCCAGAAGCTCATTCAGCGCCGCACCCCTCACTGCCCGGACTTCGACCGCCATCGGCTCAGGACACCTGGCTGATCCAGTCGGAGAGATTGTAGCGGGTGGTGACCCGGGTGATCCGCCCGTCCCGCACGTCGAAGAACGAGCCCGCCGGCAAGGTGTAGCTCTGCCCACGAGCCTCGGGCAGGCCTTGATCCGTTGAGAGATACTTACCGTTGACCACATATTCCGCGGCCGCCCGGCCATGGTCCGGCGCGTCGAAGATCACGATGTCGGACAGCCTCTCGTCATAGCAGCGCGTCATGTGATCGCAAAAGGCGGCAAAGGCCTCCTTGCCGCGCCGCACGCCGCCCTCATTCACGTGATGCGCAACGTCGTCTGAAAGGCAGTCGAGCATGTCGGCTGCGTTCTTGGCGTTGAAAGCGTCGAAATAGCGTTTGACGACATCGTTCATGGCAGTCTCCTCAGATCATTTCAGTGGGCGGGCCGAAGCGGTCGATCAGCCGGTCGTGGATCTGGTCTCGGGCCTGACGGTAGCTTGCGAGTTTCGCCTCCCGCGTCTCGCCAAGCCCGGTCGGATCGAGGATCGGCCAGTATTCCACGTCGAGGTGAAAATACCGCGTGAGTTCCAATGCCCGGCGCTGCGAGGCGGGGCTGAGCGCGATCACGAGATCGAAGGAGCTCAGGTCGTCGCCCCAGTTTTCCATCTCGTCGAAGCTGCGGCTGCGGTGGCGCGAGAGTTCCACGTCCAGTTCCTGGCAAACCGCGACGGAGAACCCGTCGATCTCCATGTCGTTGGTGACGCCGACGGATTGCACGTAGGTGCCGGTGCCGTAGAGCTTCTTCATGATCCCCTCGGCCATCGGCGAACGCACGGCATTGTGGTCGCAACAGAACAGAACCGACTGGGGAAGCTCCTGTGCCATCTACCCGCCGAAATGAAGGACACAAATCAGGGTGAAGAGGCGGCGGGCGGTGTCGGTATCGACCTCGGCCTTGCCTTCGAGGCGTTCCTGCAGCACCCGGCTGCCTTCGTTGTGGATACCGCGGCGGGCCATGTCGATGGTCTCGATCTGCGACGGCGGCAGTTTCTTCACTGCCTCGAAATAGCTTTCGCAGATATGGAAGTAATCCTTCACGACCTGCCGGAACGGGCCGAGCGAGAGGTGGAACTCTGCGGCTTTCTCATCGTTTTCGGTGGTCACATCGAAAACCAGGCGTTTGTCTCGGATCGCCAGCGCCACATGGTAGGGCCCCTGCGGCATTGGCCGTCCGTCCCGCGCCGGCAGGATGAAGGTGTTGTCTTCGAGCAGGTCGAACATGGCCACGCGGCGCTCCTGTTCGATTTCAGGCGTCGGGGGCGGCAGACCGGAATCGTCTAGCTCGATTTTGGAGATGCGGGACATGGGCAGACTTCTCAGGAACTCGGGTACGCAGACTGACTAGCGCAGGAGCAGGGGGAAGGGCAATGATCAAGCCTGCCCGGGTCCGTTGTTGAGATGGCGCAGGCGGGCGGTCACGGAGAGGCCATGCGCCTCGAGGCTCTCGCTGCGCGCCAGCGTTTCCGCCGCGGGGCCGATCTGTCGCAGGGCCGCGGGCGTCATCCGCGCGAGGGTCGTGCGCTTCATGAAGTCGAGCACGGAAAGCCCCGACGAGAAACGGGCGGACCGGGCTGTGGGCAGCACATGGTTCGGCCCGCCCACGTAGTCGCCTATGGCTTCCGGCGTCCATTGTCCAAGGAAGATCGCGCCGGCATGGGTGATCTGCGCGCCGAGCGCCTCCGGATCGGCGACGCAAAGCTCCAGATGTTCGGGGGCGATCCTGTCCGACAGGGCTGCGGCAGTGGCGAGGTCCGGAACCGTGATGATCGCGCCGTAATCGCGCCAGCTTGCGCCTGCTATGGCGCGCCGCTCGAGCGTTTCGAGACGTGTTGCCACGGCCTCCGCCACCGCCTGGCCGAAGGGCGCACTGGTGGTGATCAGGATCGATTGCGCGCTTTGGTCATGTTCCGCCTGGCTGAGCAGGTCGAGCGCGATCCAGTCCGGATCATTTTCGGCATCCGCGATGACGAGGATCTCCGAGGGTCCGGCGATCATGTCGATGCCGACCTTGCCGAATACCCGGCGCTTGGCGGCGGCGACATAGGCATTTCCGGGTCCGGTTATCTTGTCGACCGGCGCGATGGTTTCGGTGCCATAGGCCAGCGCCGCGATCGCCTGCGCGCCGCCGATGCGGTAGATCTCGTCCACACCGGCAAGCCTGGCCGCCGCCAGGACCAGAGGGTTCAGCACCCCATCCGGCGCGGGAACCACCATCGCAAGGCGGCTGACGCCTGCGACCTTGGCCGGCACCGCGTTCATCAGGACCGAGGAGGGATAGGAGGCGAGCCCGCCCGGCACATAGAGCCCGGCGGCACTGACCGGCGTCCAGCGCCAGCCAAGCACAGCCCCGGTCTCGTCCGTCCAGGAGGCATCCTGTGGCCGCTGGCGTTCGTGATAGGCCCGGATACGCTCCGCCGCGAGCCTCAAGGCGTCAAACTGATCTGCCGGAACCGAAGACGCTGCCTCGTCGATCTCGGCCTGTGAGATGCGCAGCGTGGCCGGCGTCAGCGTGAGGCGGTCGAAGCGCGCGGTGAGATCGATCAGCGCCGCATCGCCGCGCGCGCGCACGTCGGCGATGATCCCGGCCACGGTCTCGTCCACGTCGGGGCTGTCCTCGCGCTTGGCGGTGAGCAGGTTCTGGAAGGCGGTCTCGAAAGCCGGGTCGCTGGCGTTCAGAAAGACTGGCATGGTGCGGTCCTCGGGAGTGGCCGGAGACATGTCATTTGCCTCCGGCGGGGATATTTCGAGCCAAAAGAAGTGTCAGGCCGGATGATCCGGTGCCTTGCCCGAAGGCGCGACATAGGGCTTCGTCACGTCTTTCAAGGTGGCTTCCAACGCTTCGACCGTCAGGCGGATCGCGCCATCCCCGGCGAGGGTGAGCAGGACGTGACCTGCCGGCGCCTCGGTGGGCTCGAAGCTGATCGACAGTAGTGACAGCACCGTACCCGGATCCTTGCGATCGATCCCGTTCGTGGCCACCTGACTGACCAGATCAAAGCTCAGCAAGGATTGCACCCGCTCGGGTGAGGCCGCGCGCCGGGCACCTTCTTCCCAGCGAAAGCGGTTCAGGAGCAGTGCGAAGCGACCTGTCTTGCGATCCCATTTCATTTCGGTCGCCGGAAAGACAGCGTCTTGCGTCAGTGCGGACAGAACAAGCAGGTCGTCGCCATCCAAAGCGCCGAGGTTGACCGGGCCGTCGCGTCCGTCTTCAAATCGTGCGTCGGTCATTGCTCTGTTATCCGTTCTATATTGGCGCCGACACCGGAGAGCTTGGCCACGACATGTTCGTAGCCGCGATCGAGATGATAGACGCGGGACACTCTGGTTTCGCCTTCCGCCGCAAGCCCGGCAAGGATCAGAGAGACCGAGGCCCGCAAATCCGTGGCCATGACCGGAGCACCTCTCAGTTTCTTCACGCCCTTGACGGTTGCGGTGCCGCCATGGACGTCGATGTTGGCACCCATCCGCATGAGTTCCGGTGCGTGCATGAAGCGGTTCTCGAAGATTTTTTCTTCCAGATGCGAAGTACCTGCGGCAGTGCAAAGAAGCGCCATCATCTGGGCCTGAAGATCGGTGGGAAAGCCGGGGAAAGGGGCGGTGGTGACATCCACGGCCCGAATGTCGCCGTTCTTGCGCGCGACCACGAGACCCTTCTCGGTTTCCCGGACCGACACACCGGCTGCATCGAGTTTCTCGCAGAAGGCCTCAAGCAGGGCGATGCGACCACCAAGAAGTTCGACCTCACCGCCGCAGATCGCGGGCGCCAGCATATAGGTTCCCAGTTCGATGCGATCGGTGACCACCGTATGGGTGGCGCCGCCCAAGCGGTCGACCCCTTCGATGGTCATTACGGAGGTGCCTTCGCCCTCGATCCTCGCGCCCATGGCCCGCAGGCAGCGTGCCAGATCCACGATTTCGGGCTCGCGTGCGGCATTCTTCAGCACCGTTGTGCCCTTGGCCAGGGTGGCGGCCATCAGCGCGTTTTCGGTAGCGCCCACGGAAGCGAAATCAAACGCGACCTGCCCGCCTTTCAGACCGTTTTTTGCGGTGGCGTGGACATAGCCGTCCCTGAGGTCGAGCGTGGCCCCCATGGCTTCGAGCGCCTTGAGGTGCAGATCGACCGGGCGTGCGCCGATCGCACATCCGCCCGGGAGCGAGACCACCGCCTCTCCGAAGCGCGCCAGCAGCGGGCCGAGCACGAGGATCGAGGCGCGCATTTTGCGCACGATGTCGTAGTGTGCCATCCTGTTGTGGATGTCGTGGCTGGACATCGCCAGCACCTGACCGCCTTGCAACGAGGTCACCTCCGCCCCGAGCGACTGCAGCAGTTGCGTCATGGTGCGGATGTCCGAGAGCCGCGGCGCGTTGATCAGGGTCAGGGGCTCTTCGGAGAGAAGTGTCGCGGGCATGAGGGTGAGGCAGGCATTTTTTGCGCCCGCGATCGGAATTTGACCGCTGAGCGCGCCGCCGCCTTTGACAAGAATGGAATCCATCGCCTCAATCGTCCTTTTTCTGCCCGGATGCTTCCGGTTCGCTGCTCGTTCCCGCCCGCCCCGGCAGGCGTGCGCGGCTTTGTGCCTTGCGCTTGGCAAGGTTCGCCTTCAGCGCAGCCTTGAGGCGATCTTCGCGCCGATCGGACCCTTTGGCGGGAGAATTCGAGCCGGGTTTGTCTGTCATTGCGCCTGTCTACCTCAGGGTGCGGGGAGCGTCCAGATTGGGCTTGCGCCGCTGAGGAATTACGACTAATCACCCGCCACACCGGCGCTGCTGTAGCTCAGAGGTAGAGCACTCCCTTGGTAAGGGAGA
>CAVQRB010000009.1:0-73166 GCA_963715055.1 uncultured Alphaproteobacteria bacterium
CATCGCCCTGCTTGAGGCCTTCTGCGAGAAACTCGATGCCGCCGGTGTGTCGGTCCGCGAAACCGAGAAGGGTCTCGTGGTCGCGCGCAAGAACGGTGACATCCGGGCCGTGGATGTCACCACCGCCCCCTTCCCCGGCTTTCCCACCGATCTTCAGGCCCAGATGATGGCGCTTCTTTGCACTGCGGCCGGTACCTCGCCCATCTGGAAGAAAAAATCTTCGAGAACCGCTTCATGCACGCACCGGAACTCATGCGGATGGGTGCCAACATCGACGTCCATGGCGGCACCGCAACCGTCAAGGGCGTGAAGAAACTGAGAGGTGCTCCGGTCATGGCCACGGATTTGCGGGCCTCGGTCTCTCTGATCCTTGCCGGGCTTGCGGCGGAAGGCGAAACCAGAGTGTCCCGCGTCTATCATCTCGATCGCGGCTACGAACATGTCGTGGCCAAGCTCTCCGGTGTCGGCGCCAATATAGAACGGATAACAGAGCAATGACCGACGCACGATTTGAAGACGGACGCGACGGCCCGGTCAACCTCGGCGCTTTGGATGGCGACGACCTGCTTGTTCTGTCCGCACTGACGCAAGACGCTGTCTTTCCGGCGACCGAAATGAAATGGGATCGCAAGACAGGTCGCTTCGCACTGCTCCTGAACCGCTTTCGCTGGGAAGAAGGTGCCCGGCGCGCGGCCTCGCCCGAGCGGGTGCAATCCTTGCTGAGCTTTGATCTGGTCAGTCAGGTGGCCACGAACGGGATCGATCGCAAGGATCCGGGTACGGTGCTGTCACTACTCGTCGATCAGCTTCGAGCCCACCGAGGCGCCGGCAGGTCACGTCCTGCTCACCCTCGCCGGGGATGGCGCGATCCGCCTGACGGTCGAAGCGTTGGAAGCCACCTTGAAAGACGTGACGAAGCCCTATGTCGCGCCTTCGGGCAAGGCACCGGATGATCCGGCCTGACACTTCTTTTGGCTCGAAATATCCCCGCCGGAGGCAAATGACATGTCTCCGGCCACTCCCGAGGACCGCACCATGCCAGTCTTTCTGAACGCCAGCGACCCGGCTTTCGAGACCGCCTTCCAGAACCTGCTCACCGCCAAGCGCGAGGACAGCCCCGACGTGGACGAGACCGTGGCCGGGATCATCGCCGACGTGCGCGCGCGCGGCGATGCGGCGCTGATCGATCTCACCGCGCGCTTCGACCGCCTCACGCTGACGCCGGCCACGCTGCGCATCTCACAGGCCGAGATCGACGAGGCAGCGTCTTCGGTTCCGGCAGATCAGTTTGACGCCTTGAGGCTCGCGGCGGAGCGTATCCGGGCCTATCACGAACGCCAGCGGCCACAGGATGCCTCCTGGACGGACGAGACCGGGGCTGTGCTTGGCTGGCGCTGGACGCCGGTCAGTGCCGCCGGGCTCTATGTGCCGGGCGGGCTCGCCTCCTATCCCTCCTCGGTCCTGATGAACGCGGTGCCGGCCAAGGTCGCAGGCGTCAGCCGCCTTGCGATGGTGGTTCCCGCGCCGGATGGGGTGCTGAACCCTCTGGTCCTGGCGGCGGCCAGGCTTGCCGGTGTGGACGAGATCTACCGCATCGGCGGCGCGCAGGCGATCGCGGCACTGGCCTATGGCACCGAAACCATCGCGCCGGTCGACAAGATAACCGGACCCGGAAATGCCTATGTCGCCGCCGCCAAGCGCCGGGTATTCGGAAAGGTCGGCATCGACATGATCGCCGGACCCTCGGAGATCCTCGTCATCGCGGATGCCGAAAATGATCCGGACTGGATCGCGCTCGACCTGCTCAGCCAGGCGGAACATGACCAAAGCGCGCAATCGATCCTGATCACCACCAGTGCGTCCTTCGGCCAGGCGGTGGCGGAGGCCGTGGCAACACGTCTCGAAACGCTCGAGCGGCGCGCCATAGCAGGCGCAAGCTGGCGCGATTACGGCGCGATCATCACGGTTCCGGACCTCGCCACTGCCGCAGCCCTGTCGGACAGGATCGCCCCCGAACATCTGGAGCTTTGCGTCGCCGATCCGGAGGCGCTCGGCGCGCAGATCACCCATGCCGGCGCGATCTTCCTTGGACAATGGACGCCGGAAGCCATAGGCGACTACGTGGGCGGGCCGAACCATGTGCTGCCCACAGCCCGATCCGCCCGTTTCTCGTCGGGGCTTTCCGTGCTCGACTTCATGAAGCGCACGACCCTCGCGCGGATGACGCCCGCGGCCCTGCGACAGATCGGCCCCGCGGCGGAAACGCTGGCGCGCAGCGAGAGCCTCGAGGCGCATGGCCTCTCCGTGACCGCCCGCCTGCGCCATCTCAACAACGGACCCGGGCAGGCTTGATCATTGCCCTTCCCCCTGCTCCTGCGCTAGTCAGTCTGCGTACCCGAGTTCCTGAGAAGTCTGCCCATGTCCCGCATCTCCAAAATCGAGCTAGACGATTCCGGTCTGCCGCCCCCGACGCCTGAAATCGAACAGGAGCGCCGCGTGGCCATGTTCGACCTGCTCGAAGACAACACCTTCATCCTGCCGGCGCGGGACGGACGGCCAATGCCGCAGGGGCCCTACCATGTGGCGCTGGCGATCCGAGACAAACGCCTGGTTTTCGATGTGACCACCGAAAACGATGAGAAAGCCGCAGAGTTCCACCTCTCGCTCGGCCCGTTCCGGCAGGTCGTGAAGGATTACTTCCATATCTGCGAAAGCTATTTCGAGGCAGTGAAGAAACTGCCGCCGTCGCAGATCGAGACCATCGACATGGCCCGCCGCGGTATCCACAACGAAGGCAGCCGGGTGCTGCAGGAACGCCTCGAAGGCAAGGCCGAGGTCGATACCGACACCGCCCGCCGCCTCTTCACCCTGATTTGTGTCCTTCATTTCGGCGGGTAGATGGCACAGGAGCTTCCCCAGTCGGTTCTGTTCTGTTGCGACCACAATGCCGTGCGTTCGCCGATGGCCGAAGGGATCATGAAGAAGCTCTACGGCACCGGCACCTACGTGCAATCCGTCGGCGTCACCAACGACATGGAGATCGACGGGTTCTCCGTCGCGGTTTGCCAGGAACTGGACGTGGAACTCTCGCGCCACCGCAGCCGCAGCTTCGACGAGATGGAAAACTGGGGCGACGACCTGAGCTCCTTCGATCTCGTGATCGCGCTCAGCCCCGCCTCGCAGCGCCGGGCATTGGAACTCACGCGGTATTTTCACCTCGACGTGGAATACTGGCCGATCCTCGATCCGACCGGGCTTGGCGAGACGCGGGAGGCGAAACTCGCAAGCTACCGTCAGGCCCGAGACCAGATCCACGACCGGCTGATCGACCGCTTCGGCCCGCCCACTGAAATGATCTGAGGAGACTGCCATGAACGATGTCGTCAAACGCTATTTCGACGCTTTCAACGCCAAGAACGCAGCCGACATGCTCGACTGCCTTTCAGACGACGTTGCGCATCACGTGAATGAGGGCGGCGTGCGGCGCGGCAAGGAGGCCTTTGCCGCCTTTTGCGATCACATGACGCGCTGCTATGACGAGAGGCTGTCCGACATCGTGATCTTCGACGCGCCGGACCATGGCCGGGCGGCCGCGGAATATGTGGTCAACGGTAAGTATCTCTCAACGGATCAAGGCCTGCCCGAGGCTCGTGGGCAGAGCTACACCTTGCCGGCGGGCTCGTTCTTCGACGTGCGGGACGGGCGGATCACCCGGGTCACCACCCGCTACAATCTCTCCGACTGGATCAGCCAGGTGTCCTGAGCCGATGGCGGTCGAAGTCCGGGCAGTGAGGGGTGCGGCGCTGAATGAGCTTCTGGATGAGGTGGCCGCCCTGCGCATCGCTGTATTTCGCGACTGGCCCTATCTCTATGACGGCACAATGGACTACGAACGCCGCTATCTCGCACCATATGTGACCAGCGAAAACGCGGTGGTCGTTGGTGCCTTCGACGGCCAAGGACTCATCGGGGCATCGACCGGGGCGCCGCTTGCAGATCACGCGGAGGACTTCGGCGACGCCCTGCGGGACGCAGGCCATGACATCACGTCGACGTTCTACTGCGCCGAAAGCGTGCTCTTGCCCGCCTTTCGCGGTCAGGGCGTCGGTCACGCCTTCTTCGATCACCGCGAGGCGCACGCACGCGATCTGGGTTTCTCCCACTGCTGTTTCTGCTCGGTGATCCGTCCGGCGGATCATCCCGCGCGCCCCAGCGCTTACCGCCCGCTCGACAGCTTCTGGACAGCGCGCGGATACCGGCCCCTTCCGGGTGTCACCGCCCGGTTTGCGTGGAAGGACGTGGGCAGCACTGAGGAGAGCATCAAGACGCTCCAGGTCTGGATGCGGGACTTCTGAGCGCCATCATGCGCCTGTGCACATGCCTTCCGCCTGCGCGCTGAAAGCGGCCCAGCGTTTCCAGAATTCCTCATTGCGTGCGCTATCGGAGGCCTTGATGGCCTGCAGCAACTCCGGCTCGTTGAAAAAACGGACGCTGCGCATCTGGTCATCCTGGGTGAGGGTCATGTTGGCCGCAGCCTGGATGCAGCGGCAAAGCGGCGCCGAGGCCCCGCTGCGTTGTGACTGGCTGCAAGCGGTCGCGATCGGCCCGTTTGCGGACCTGCTGACCGTTCCCGGCGGGGAGACCGTTGCCTCGCGACTGGCCGACCCGCCGCAGCCGACGAGCAGGCCAAGGGTCAGAACGAAAATCGCGGGTTTCAGCATCAGGCAACCTTACGTTTAGAACCATGTTTCCACACAGGATATGCCCCATGCCGTTTGGCACCGCAACATTCCGTTGGAATCCGCGGATATCTTTCAGGTAGGCCCGAACGACAGGGCATCAAGGCAGGATCAGAAGCGCCAGCGTGCCCCCACGAAAGAGACATCCTGATCAAAGACCTCCGCCCCTGTGCCATCCAGTTCATAGGTCCGGTAAATCGCATAGAGCTCGAGGTCGTAGGCGTCCACCACCTGCACCACCGCGAGGCTGACGGAGTCCGAGTCCGACCCGATTACTGAGAAATCATCGCCCGCATAGTAATCGACGGAGAGGCGCGTTTGCCCGATGCTGAACCAATTCTGTTGCCACCCGGCCTTGACATAACCGTAGCTCGCGTCGCCTTCCTGCTGGCTGCCGCCGGCCACGGCGAGGTTCAGACCCGTCGGTTCATGCAGCAGCGCAAACGAACCCACCAGCAGCTCCTCAGACGATCCACGCCAGGAATAACCCACCCGCGCCGCGACGCGCAGATCGCCGTAATCCTGATCGTAGTTCAGACCGATGTCGTAATATTCGTTGTCATCCCCACTGGTGAGTACTTCTTCCCCCGCCGACAACGCGAGGCCAAAACCGTTGTAAGTCGGCGTGTCGTAGCGGGCTCGGAATCGGCGCGACCCATCGAAAGACCCGAAGACATTGCTCACATTGATGCCCGATCCGACGCCGGACAGGAGCTGGAATTCGCGACTGCCCGCAAGGTCGGACAGGCCGGAATACTGGATCAAGCTGGTGCCGGAGAAATCCGCCTCGCCGGTTCCGTCGGTGGCCGTGCTGCCCTGCCCGAAGGAGAATGTCCCGATATCGGGCGTGACATAAATGACCTCGAATTTGCGGATTTCCGTGCGCTTGTAATCGATGTCGAAATCATCCTCGCCCTGCGTCAGCGAACCCGATCCCGTCAGCCCCAGGCCGGTTTCGAAATTGAAGCGGAACTCCCCGCCGCTGGCGAGGTCGCGGCTGTAGAGCAGGCCGATCCGGCTGTTGGAATTGTCGTTGTCCGTAAAGACAGTATCGCTGCTTACCCCGTCATCGGCGTAGACGACACCGAGGTTCAACTGGCCGTAGATGTCGATCTCCGTCCCGGTGGATTGCGCCACCGCCGAGAACGGCAGAACGACCGCACATACCGCCGCGGCTCTGCGCCATGTTGCTCGGTTGCTGAAATTGGTCATGCCCTGTCCTTTCGATAGATCGCCTGCTCTTCGGCGCTGGTCCCGTCACCCATAGCGCGCGCGGGCCCGCTCCTGAAGTCACGATCACCGAAGTTCCGTGTCCGGACGCAGTGGCCTCGGTGCACGGATGTGACGTCAGAAAAACCAGCCTTTCGGCGTCCGCCGCTATCACTCTACAATCATGAGGTGCAACTTGTATATTGCCGTTTCAGCCCGCAGCCTCAGGCGGCCTTCTGCCAGAGCAGCGAGGCCTCGTGGCGGCGCAGGCTGGGATAGGCCAGCGGCGCGTCGAGGCAGTCAGGATGCAGCGTCGCGATCTCGGCGCGCGCTTCGGGCAGCAAGGCATCCAGCGAACAGGGGCCAGCGTGGAAGCTTTCGCTCCACAATCCGCCGGAGTTCAACACCGCATGACAGGGCAGCAGCAGGTGATGATAGCTCACCATGCCACCCGGCTGGCGCGACACGCCGGGTTGTCCCAGAAGATGCACCGCCGGGACCAGCACCTGATCCGCGCCGAAATGCATCTCCGCCTGCCAGCCGGTCACCAGCACCCGGTGCTGTTGCGACACGACAAGTGCTGAATCATTGCCCATCGCCCCTGAGGCAATGCGCACCGGCACGAAACTCTCCACTGCCATGGCCTGGCGGCTGCCCGTCCAGAGCACCTCCTGCACGCCATGGTCGCGGGTGATCACACGCATCCCCGGGCGGATCGCCTCCACCGGCACGATGCCTTGGGGCGTCTCCACCCCCATGCCGGCGACGAAACAAACTGGCGTCGCATATTGCGCCTGCGCGAAATTCGGCCCCTCGAAGGCCTGCGTCACGGTCAGCGGCACACCGACGGGCGGAAACCCTCCCGGCCCGCCGATGAAGGCCAGCCCCTCGATGGTCGCATAGGAAGGGCTGGAATTGTTCGCGTTGAACCCGACCACGGTCCATGAATTTGTGCCATCGCTCAAGGTCAGACCGTATTCCGCCTCCAGAATTGTGTTGTTGGCGAAATTGACCCCGTCGATCTGCTGCGCGCCGGCGAGGCGTTGCGAGCTGTCGTTATCGGAGAAGTTGGTATTGCTGTCGTTGATCGACACCGGCTTCCACAGCTTCGAGTTGAGCGTGATCGTCCGCCCGATCAGATGCGAGCCATCGCCTTGCGTGACACCGTCGAGGACCGCACCGCCACTGATCGAAAGCTGGCTCTCGCCCAGCACGTAGATATCGTAATTCGGCACGGCCCGGCCCCTCGGTAAACGCTTCTTGCAATACGGTCCGTTTACGGCGGAAATGCGGTCGTTTCCCTGACGAACAACCGCGAAAAAGTGGCAATTTTGTGAAAGTTCCAACGCAGGTGGAGGTGGCCAATTGCGTCATCGCCTTTGGAATTGCGATGGCTAGGGGTCTGGTTATTTTGCGGAAAGCAGGCTGCTGTTCATGGGATGAGTGAAAGTAGCCTTATCCCCAACCTGACCAAGCCATCCAAAACCGCAATGATCCGTGCGGCCTTGAAGGGCGAACTGTCATCAATCCGTCGGACAACGGCATCCATTCGCATCAGGATACTCGTCTTCGCAGCACGGCTGAAAATCCGTGTCGCCACATCCGCGCCCGGCAGCGCTGGCGCACCTGTCGGCAATGGCCCCATGGAGGTGTTCAGCAACTCGGGAATGTCATTTGCCCAGTCGTCGCCCAAATCGTCGTCCGAAATGGCCCGAAGCACCGGCAACGCGTCCTCAAGAATTTTGCCTTGCTCCGGCGTCATCTCGGCAAACCGCTGCCGGTTCAGTATTTTGCGGTTCTCGGCAATCTCGGGATGTGTCGCGCGCAACCCGACCACGGCGTCCTCGAGCGCGGATTGCAAAGACAGGTTTTCTTCACTGTTCGGCAACTCGTCGACAAGCATCTGCCGTGTCAGGCTCGCGTGGGCGCTGACAAAGCCCATTTCGATCTGTTGCGGGTTGTTGCCGTATTTCCCTATGGTTCGGCGGACAACCCGAACCACCTTTGAACCCTCGCCCAGCCCATTAGAGAGGCTGGCCAGCGAATCTTCGAGCGCGTCTTCAACCTCAGTCAGCGTAGCAGCCAAGAGATCAGGTTTCGCGATCTCGATGGGTTCTACGGTGAATTTCCCGCTCGATGGATCGAATCGGATCTTCTCCGCCTGCGGCAGCGCTGTATCGGCAAGGAAGTCAGCTTGAACTTCCCTGATCCGCTTCGCAACAACCCCTTGTCCCGCCTCCCATTCCTCTTCTGTCACTTCGGTGGCGATCCTGAAGATCAGTCGCCAGTCCATCGGATCGCCGTTCAGTATCCGCTCATACCACTCAATCCAGAAGCTCCAGTCGGCGGCGTCATCGTCCAATTGCGATTTAAGCTGGCGCCAATCTCTTTTCAGTTCGCCCGGCTCAAATTCATAACGCCATAACGGAAACCATCCTAATTTGTTTGTCGTGTCCCCTGATGCAGCTACGTAAAAACCAGAATGAGTTGCGGAAAGTGCAGCATATCTATGTGAGGTGCCAGCAGCCGCTGGTGAAATCGCTGCCAATGCTGCATACCCCGCCGACTGTGCTGCGAAATAGGCGGGAGAAAAAAACCCGGTATGCGAAGTCTGTATTGCTAACTTCCCAGCCGCCGCATTAGCAATCGCAAGTTTTTTTGACTCACTGGGACGGCAGGTAGCCGCTGCGGTAGCCGTCAATATTGCGCGACATGTTGCAAAAGCCAATCCACTTGCGAGAGTGTCGTTGCGCGCGCCAATTCCCGGCAGCGCGCGCAACGCGCAACGACAAGCGAACCACGCCTGTGTTTGGTGGCCCTGCGTTTGCAACCACGCCTCAGCGCTTTCCAAGTCAGCAATCTCGACCATCCAATCCCCATTGACCAATCGCGGATTCCGCCCCATATCCCTGCACCATGACACCGCTCTCACATATCCGCAATTTCTCCATCGTGGCCCATATCGACCATGGGAAATCCACGCTGGCCGACCGTCTGATCCAGTCCACCGGTACCGTCGAGGACCGGGAGATGAAGGAGCAGATGCTCGATAGCATGGACATCGAGCGCGAGCGCGGCATCACCATCAAGGCGCAGACCGTGCGGATCAATTACCGCGCGCAGAACGGCGAGGATTATGTCCTCAACCTGATCGACACGCCGGGGCATGTGGACTTCGCCTATGAGGTCTCCCGCTCCATGCGCGCGGTCGAAGGCTCCCTTCTGGTGGTGGACAGCACGCAAGGGGTCGAGGCGCAGACGCTCGCCAATGTCTATCACGCGCTCGATGCCGACCACGAGATTGTCCCGGTGCTCAACAAGATCGACCTGCCCGCTTCCGAATGCGACCGGGTGGCCGCGCAGATCGAGGATGTGATCGGCATCGACGCCTCACAGGCCATCCGCGTCTCCGCCAAGACCGGCGTCGGCATCACAGAGACGCTGGAGGCCGTGGTGCACCGTCTGCCCGCGCCCAAGGGGGACATCAACGCGCCTTTGAAGGCGATGCTGGTGGACAGCTGGTATGACAGCTACCTCGGTGTCATCGTGCTGGTGCGGATCATGGACGGGCAGCTGCGCAAGAACGACCGCATCCGCTTCATGCAGAACGGCACCGTGCACCACGTCGACAAGATCGGCGTCTTCCGCCCCAAGATGACCGACATCGACGTGCTGGGGCCGGGCGAGATCGGCTTCCTGACCGCCTCCATCAAGCAAGTGCGTGACACCCGCGTCGGCGATACCATCACCCACGAAAAACGTGGCTGCGACAAAGCGCTGCCGGGCTTCAAACCAGCGCAACCGGTGGTCTTCTGCGGCCTCTTCCCGGTCGATGCCAATGAATTCGAGGACCTGCGCGACAGCATCGAGAAACTGGCGCTCAACGACGCCTCCTTCAGCTTCGAGATGGAAACCAGCGCGGCCCTCGGCTTCGGCTTCCGTTGCGGCTTTCTGGGCCTTGTTGCACCTCGAAGTGATCCGCGACCGGATCGAGCGCGAGTACGACATCGACCTGATCACGACGGCACCGTCGGTCATCTACCACATCCACATGAAGGACGGGACGATGACGGAGTTGCACAACCCCGCCGACATGCCTGACCTGACGCTGGTCGAACACCTCGAGGAGCCGCGGATCAAGGCGACCATCCTCGTGCCCGATGACTACCTCGGCGACGTGCTCAAGCTCTGCCAGGACCGCCGCGGTATCCAGCTCGACCTCACCTATGCCGGCCAGCGCGCCATGGTCGTCTACGACCTGCCGCTCAACGAAGTGGTCTTCGATTTCTACGACCGGCTGAAATCGGTGACCAAGGGCTACGCCTCCTTCGACTATCAACTGATCGGCTACCGCGAGGACAAGCTGGTGAAAATGTCGATCCTCGTGAACGACGAACCGGTCGACGCGCTCTCCACCATGGTCCACCGCGACCGGGCTGAAATGCGCGGCCGGGCGATGGTGGAAAAGCTGAAAGACCTGATCCCCCGCCACATGTTCAAGATCCCGATCCAGGCGGCCATCGGCGGCAAGGTCATCGCCCGCGAAACCCTCTCCGCCATGCGCAAGGACGTGACCGCGAAGTGCTACGGCGGCGACGCGTCACGGAAGCGCAAACTGCTGGACAAGCAGAAGGCGGGGAAGAAGAAGATGCGGCAGTTCGGGAAAGTGGATATCCCGCAGGAAGCTTTCATTTCAGCTTTGAAAATGGATGGATAAATTGCTATTTCAACGTTAGTGTTTAGCTAAACGATTGAGGCAGATGGATTTTCTTGTTTAAGAAGCTGCCTTTATCGCGGCGTTGGTTACAATCGGTAGTGTTTTCGACCGTTTAACGTTGGCTGCGCGTAGAGCAAAAACGGACGCCATAGTTTCAAGCTACTCAGAACTCACTGTTAATATTTTATGCGGGGTTCGAAAGGATATTTGGCGGATCGCCTTTATCTTTTCGGTTGGTTGCTTCGGTTGGAATTTACGTGACCTCCCTGATATTTATGATGTATCTGTATTTCGGAAAAGGCCACGAAATGGTCGAAATTCCTGCATCAATTCTTATCCCGTGTGTTTTGGGAACGGTTTGCATCGCTTGGCTGTCAATCTTGCAAACAAGGCTTTTCGTATACGAATCCATTTTCTCCGAAACTAAGCTCGCTAGACCAATATTTTTGATTTCGGATTTTCTTACCTCCACCAACATCTTCTTTTTTCTCTTTTCGGCCGTTTTGGCAGCTTCGCTTGCGGTGTTCCAACTTATAAATTTAGGTAACACAATTTCAGCATCTTCGCCTGCGTTTGAAATTAAAGTGCTGCGCGCTCATCATTCAATTGTTGAACGCTTTGGCTTTGGTTCTCTCGATGAAGACTTTCTATTTCTTGTTACCATGGAGGTTGCAAAGGATAAGTCAGATACTACGTCACGAACCGTAAATTTTGATACGATGCTGACACTTGCTAGCGATCACAACTTTTTTGCCGCCGGCTCGTTTTTCGGCGAAGAGTATGTTGGCGTGAACAGGGGTTCAGCGAAGTTCAAATCAAAAGAATTAGAGTTTGAAGAAGCGCTGAGCTATTTTAGTGCACAGTTTTCAGACATCGACGGAAGCGAAAAATCAAGCATTGACGAATTTGAGCCGGATGCGGATTTGTATGGGTAAGAGGTGGCTCCGGAAATCTGAACAGCCGGGATAGGCCCTTGCGGGTCAGGCCCAAGACGCCAACCTTTCCGCAGGATGCAGGTCGGATCGCGGGGGGCCGAAAGGTCCGGGGCGGAGGGCAGCATCATCCGGGTTCGCGCGGGGGACCGAAGGCCGCAACGCCCGAGGGTCCGGCGACGGGTGGCAACGCCCCTAGCAAGCTGGGCCGGACATCGCCCTCTTGGGGTGAGCACAGGCACAAGAGGGCGTCAGATGGTGCGGATTTCGGTCCGACCCTCTGGCGGCTTTCGCTTTCGTGCCCCCTGGAGGCGTCCGCGGCCGCCTTCTCCCTAGCTTCAGCAAGATCATAGAGCGGGTTGCGAAAGAGTGAGTTGCCCGCACGACAGCGCGAGATTTCCGGTGGCTGCCAGTCCGAGAGAAGCCCGCCGAAATCAGCCACAACCAGACCGTCGCCTGAAAAGCTCTCGGCCACATCATGTTCGAGGGCGACCCGCCTGCCCAGTGCTGCCACGAGGCGAAGCGTCCGCTGATGCGTCAATGGGTCTGCGGCGATCGCGTGGTGGTGGGTGGATATGAGGGCAATACCCAGGCGCTTGTTATCCATCAGCGGTTTCATCCCCTTCAACATGTCGATTTCGCCGCCCTGTGCATCGCAAAGCAACAGATCAACGCGGGGCAAGCCTGTGTGGTCCATCAGTCCGGCAAGATCGGCGGCGGGCATATTCTGCATGCCGGAACTCTCCGTCTCGAAATCCGCCTCCGGCGCATTGTGGTCGCTGATGCGTCCTAGAATGAACTCGATCTCAAGACCGTTCAGAGCAGCGTTCCTCTGGCCCACGGCGATGTGCGCCGGATCCATCTCCAGAGCGACGCCGCGCCGCACGTCGGACTGTTCGGACATGAACGATATGGAGCGATGGGCCCAGAAAGCCCCAATTTCGACCCTATTGGCCTCATCAGGCAGGTGATTTCAGCAGTCTGTGGAAAACCACTTCCTCCTGAGGTTCATGCACTCCTTTCAAGCCAGTGATCACATCCTGCATCCACTCGCCGTATTAGCCGCAGGAGTTGCCTTTCAACCCGTTGTGCCTGTACTGGATCGTGTCGCCTGTCAGCATGACAATCTTATTGTCGCCTCCAACCATTGACTTTTTAGCCAACTGTCGCCTGTATCCTTTCGCGTGCAAGGTTCAAACGATCGGCCCGGGGCATGGTGTTTTGCTGCAATCCCCTGTACCTGGACATGAACCGGTTTCAAGGTGCCAGACTCCTGGACAGCGCGAGAAAACAGGGCAAGCAAGACAATGATTTATTCGGTAATTCTCTGTGGCGGTTCCGGTACACGCCTTTGGCCCCTGTCGCGCAAGGCGTTTCCCAAACAATTCGTGGGGCTTCTGGGCACGAAAAGCCTGTTTCGATCCTGCGCGAGCATGTTGTCGGGCGAGGGCTTCGCCCCCCCCCTTGTGGTCACGGCATCCGATTTCCGCTTCATCGTGACCGAACAGATGCTGAGCGAAGGCGTCGACCCCGGTCCGATCGTGATCGAGCCTTCCGCGCGCAACACCGCCCCCGCCATTCTGGCGGCAGCCTTCGTCATCGCCGAAAAGGATCCGTCCGCGGTCATGCTGGTCACCCCGTCGGATCACGAGATTTCGGACGCGGAAGCTTTCCGCGCTTGCGTCAGGGGCGCCGAAGCCACGGCACGAAGCGGCAAGATCATCACTTTCGGTGTGGCGCCGACCTATGCGGAGACCGGCTATGGCTGGCTTGAGCTCGGCAAGGAAAAGGCGGGCAATGTCACCGCCCTGAAACGATTTGTCGAGAAACCTCCTCTCGATCGCGCCGAGAAGATGCTCGCTGATGGCGGATATCTGTGGAACGCCGGGATCTTCATGTTCAAGGCGAGCACGATCATCGAAGCCTTCAAGAAACATGCGCCAGACATGGTTGCCCCGGTCAGGGAAGCCGTGGATCAGGCGCAGCAGGATCTCGGATTTCTGCGTCTCGCGGCGGAGCCTTGGGGAAAGGTGCCTGCGAATTCGATCGATTATGCGGTCATGGAAAAGGCGGACAACCTCTGGGTCGCGCCCTATCCTGCCGCTTGGAGCGATCTGGGCGGATGGGACTCGATCTACCGCGCCATGGAAACCGATTCGAAAGGGGTCGCGGCCTCCGGTGCGGTCACGAGCCTCGACTGTTCGAACTCGCTGTTGCGTTCTGAGGTCGACGACCTTGAACTGGTCGGCATCGGTCTAGACAACATCATCGCGGTTGCCATGAATGACGCGGTTCTGATCGCGGACCGGACCCGAAGCCAGGATGTGAAGATCGCCGTCGAGGCCTTGAAGAAGAAGGGCGCGAAACAGGCCGAGGCCTTCAACTACGATCACCGGCCCTGGGGTCATTTCGAAAGCCTCGCGCATGGGGACCGCTTTCAGGTCAAACGCATCGTGGTGCATCCCGGAGCGTCCTTGTCGCTGCAAAGTCATGTGCACCGGTCCGAGCACTGGATCGTCGTATCCGGAACCGCGCGCGTCACGATCGAGGACACTGTCACGCTGCTGACCGAAAACCAGTCGATCTATATCCCGCTTGGCGCCAAGCACCGCATGGAGAACCCGGGCAAGGTCCCGATGGTCCTGATCGAAGTCCAGACCGGCATATACCTCGGCGAAGATGACATCGTCCGCTACGAGGATATCTATTCGCGTGGTCAGGGCGCGAAGGGCTGAGTTCCTGCGCCACGGCATGCGATGCAGCGCTGCTTTGGAACGGTTGATTCAGCCAGTCCCTGTACGCCGCAGAGGGGCCAGCAGCGCGAGAGTTGGTCGCGGGATATCGGAGCAGTCGCCAAGATGGATCGCATGACGGAAGAAGTGATCCGGAATGAAGAAACGAAAGCACCATTCGCCCGGGTTCAAAGCCAAGGTTGCGCTTGAAGCGATCCGTGAGGAACTGACGCTGGCAGCATTATCCAGGAAGTATGGCGTGCATCCTTGGCTGATTTCCATCGCGTCCTTCCGGGCGCGATGGGACTGTTTCTGGTCCTCGGCGCCGCGCTCCTTCCCGAACCCGCTGCAGCGCACAGTCTCACGGATGAAGGCGCGGGGCTCCGCAGCGGGCTCGCGCACCCGCTGACGGGCCCCGATCATTTCCTTGCCATGTTCGCCGTCGGACTTTGGGGTGCGCAACTGGGCGGCGCGAGTGTGTGGGAGTTGCCGGTGACATTCCCGCTGGTGATGGTGTTCGGCGGCATCCTCGGTATCCTCGGCCTGCCGTTCCCGCAGGTCGAACTGGCAATCGCCGTGTCGGTCCTCGTCCTTGGCGCGGCCATCGGCGTCGCTTGGCGTCCGCCTTTATGGATCGCGGTTGCTCTGGTCTCGTTCTGTGCGATCGCGCATGGCTACCCTTCTGCTGCAGGTATATTTCCACAGCTTCCGACAACAGTACCGAGGCGGAAGAGCTGACCATCATACTGACATCGACTTCAGCTGAACCTGTGTTTCTCAGCCTGAGCATGTGCTTTCCGGGCAGCTCAGCATCGCGAGACCTGAGGTGGAACCAGTAATCGTCCAGCTGATCGGCAGCTTTTCGCGCTCTGGCTTCTGCTACTTTCGCCGAACGTGTGCGCAGTGAGTATGCGATCCGTGGTGGCAAATAGTGACGGACAAGCTCTCTGGGGATGTGGCGGCTGAAGTAAAACACTCCGTCTTTAACGAAGGTGAACGTGGGTGAAATGGTCTCCGACATGGTCTACGGCTCCAAGCAGTTGCTAAAAGCTGAAGTGATACCAATGCGTTAGCTTAAGCGATGGTGCCCAGGAGAGGACTCGAACCTCCACACCCTTGCGAGTACTAGCACCTGAAGCTAGCGCGTCTACCATTCCGCCACCTGGGCCGGTGTCGTGAGAGGTGGCTCTAAGCCCAACCTCGATCGGAGTCAAACGGATTTTCCGGATTTTTGCCGTTCTCTTTGAGGTTGCCGAGCAGCGCATCATCACGTTGCTCTGAACGAGCCAGGTGAGGTCCGGATTGGCAATTGCGCCTTGTCTCACCCGCATGACAAGGCTACACCACTGGGGGTCGAAGCGATGAGGCGAGATATGTCCAGGCTTGTTACAATCTTTGGCGGATCCGGTTTCGTCGGTCGGTATGTTACCCGCAGGATGGCCAAGGCCGGCTGGCGGGTGCGCGTGGCTGTGCGCAACCCCAATGAAGCGATTTTCGTAAGACCATACGGCGTCGTGGGCCAGGTCGAGCCGGTCTTCTGCAACATTCGCGACGATGCCTCCGTGCGCAGCGTGATGATCGGTGCCGATGCCGTGGTGAATTGCGTGGGCATTCTGTCCGAAGTAGGCAAGAACCGTTTTGACGCCGTGCAGGCGGAAGGTCCGGAGCGGATTGCGCGGATCGCCGCCGCAGAGGGCGTCAGACGCATGGTGCATGTATCTGCAATCGGTGCAGACGAGGCATCTGACAGCGACTATGCGCGCACCAAAGCCATTGGAGAGGCAGGCGTGCTGAGACATATGCCGGAGGCCGTCATTCTGCGGCCTTCGATCATCTTTGGTCCCGAGGATCAGTTCTTCAACCGCTTCGCCGGGATGACGCGCATGGGTCCGATCCTGCCTGTCGTCGGTGCCGACACATTGTTCCAGCCGGTCTATGTCGATGATGTCGCGAAAGCGGCTGAATCGGCGCTGACCCGGCAGGTGTCTGGTGGTGTCTATGCGCTCGGCGGCCCGGAAGTTCTCAGCTTCAGAGATCTGATGAGCCGTATGCTGGAGGTCATCAACCGGCGTCGCCTTGTAGTCAGCATCCCCTTCTTTGCCGCCCGGATCATGGCTTTCGGGTTCGACATGCTGCAGACGCTGAGCGCCGGGCTGATCAAGAACGGCATGATCACGCGCGACCAGGTAAAGAACCTCCGGCGCGACAATGTGGTCGGTGAGGCGGAAAAGACCTTCGCGGACCTCGGCATCGAGCCGGTGGCACTGTCGGCGGTCCTGCCGGAGTATCTGTGGCGTTTCCGGCCATCCGGACAGTACGACGCGATCAAGAAATCCGCCAAGAACCTCAAGACCTAACTGTAGGCGTAAACCAGCAGAACCATGCCGAGGATCACCCGGTAGATGACGTAAGGCGTGAAGCTGACGCTGCGCAACAGGCGCATCATGAAGCTCAGGGCCAGCAAGGCCGCGAGGAATGCGAAACCGGCGGCGATCAACCAATCCCGGGCAACCGACCAGTTCGCCGATTTGACGACATCCAGTCCCAGAATGGTGCCGGACGCGATGATCGTCGGGATCGACATCAGCATGGACAACCGCGCCGCACCTTCGCGATCATATCCGAGCCGTCGTGCGGCGGTGATGGTGATACCCGAGCGTGACGTACCGGGGATCAGGGCCAGCGCCTGAGACAGGCCCATGATGGTTGCGTCTTTCAGGGACCACTTCTCGGCGGTCTTTTCCGATGATCCTGTCTTGTCTGCCCAGTAGAGTACGAGGCCGAATCCAAGCATCGTCCAGCCGATCACCACAACCGACCGCATGGCATCTTCCCACCCAGCCAGATGGATGACGAAACCGACTACGGCCACCGGGATGGTTGCGATCAGGAGGCAGAGTGCGAGGAATGCGCCTGGTGTGTCCACCTTGCCCCGGAGCAGTCGCGCCGACCCCAGCAAGGCGATCCTCACGTCTTTCCAGAAAAAGAGAACCACAGCGAAGAGTGTCCCCACATGCACCGCCACATCTATGGCAAGCCCCTGATCGGCAACCCCTGTGAGCGCCGGCAGAAGCACCAAATGCCCTGATGAGCTGACAGGCAGGAACTCCGTCAAACCCTGGATCGCGGCAACCACGAACAGGTGGAAAAGGGTCATGGGGCTCATCTCCCGAGTCAATCCCTGAGCGGTGGTATAAGCTCAGGGAATCAAATGAAAAGCACCAATATAGGTCCGTATAGGACCTATATTTTACGTCTTTGCGCCACTCTCCCTGAGTTTTGGCGCAGTTATTTGACTATTAGGTCAGCACTAATGACTTTATTTGCTTTCTGTCTTGGGGTAAGGCTGCACTCCTGAGATTTGGTGGAGGATGAGCGGGATGGCCGGACAATCGATGTTGAAATTTGTCACTGTTGGGCGCGACATGCCGGAAAAGCGTGGCGCGGAGACACGACGGAATGACTTCCGCGAGATCTACGCCGAATATGCCGATGCCAAGGCCAGGGAGCAGTCGAGCCGGTGCAGCCAGTGCGGCGTGCCCTACTGCCAGACTCATTGCCCGTTGCACAACAACATTCCCGACTGGCTTAAACTGACCGCAGAAGGCCGGCTTCAGGAAGCCTATGAGGTCAGCCAAGCCACGAACACCTTCCCGGAAATCTGCGGCCGCATTTGCCCGCAGGACCGGCTCTGCGAAGGCAACTGCGTGATCGAGCAGTCCGGGCATGGCACCGTCACCATCGGTGCCGTGGAGAAATACATCACCGATACCGCCTGGGAAGAAGGCTGGGTGCAGCCGATCAAACCGGCGCAGGAACGTACGGAATCGGTCGGAATCATCGGTGCGGGGCCAGGTGGCCTTGCCGCGGCGGATGTGCTGCGCCGCGCGGGTGTGCAGGTGACGGTCTATGACCGCTATGACCGCGCCGGCGGCCTGCTCACCTATGGCATCCCGGGCTTCAAGCTCGAAAAGGACATCGTGATGCGTCGCAACGACCAGCTCGCGCAGGGCGGTGTCACCTTCGAGCTCAATACCAGCGTGGGCGACGACATCAGCTTTGCCGACCTGCGGGCAAGACATGACGCGGTCATCGTGGCCACGGGTGTCTACAAGTCGCGCGAGATCGAGGCACCCGGCGTCGGCGCCGAGGGCCTGGTGCGCGCCATCGACTTCCTGACCGCAAGCAACCGCAAGAGTTTCGGCGACGATGTGCCCGAGTTCGACTCCGGTGCCTTGAGCGCGGACGGCAAGCGCGTCGTGGTCATCGGTGGCGGCGATACGGCGATGGACTGTGTGCGTACGTCCATCCGTCAGGGGGCCAGAAGCGTGAAATGCCTTTATCGGCGCGATCGGGCGAACATGCCGGGATCGCAGCGCGAGGTTCAGAACGCGGAAGAGGAAGGCGTTGTCTTCGAATGGCTCTCGGCACCCAAAGGCTTTGTTGGCGATCCCGTCACGGGCGTGATGGTGCAGAAGATGCGCCTCGGCGCGCCCGATGCCACGGGACGCCAGGCACCCGAGATCATCGAAGGCGCGGATTATGTCGAGGAGGCCGATCTGGTCATCATGGCGCTCGGCTTCGAGCCCGAAGACCTGCCGACGCTCTGGGGCCAGCCGGAACTCCCGGTGACCCGCTGGGGCACCATCAAGGCCGCCTTCACCACCGGGGAAACAGACCTCGAGGGCGTCTACGCCGTTGGTGACATCGTAAGGGGTGCCTCGCTGGTGGTTTGGGCGATCCGCGACGGGCGCGACTGTGCCGAGGCCATTCTGAAGAAAATGAACGGGCTTCAGGCGGTGGCCGCAGAGTAGCACCCCGCGTACACCCCCTGTACACCCCCCGTACACCGGGGGACACGACAGACGGAAACCTGACGAAGAAGACAGGTCAGAGAAGCTGATCTGAAGGCAAAAGGAAACGAAGCCGTGAACGAGTCGCGACAGATCGAAGGCAGATGCCTCTGCGGCGCTGTACGTATCTCCGCCCTTGCGTCGGAGACACCGCGTCTGCGTGCCTGCCACTGCGACATGTGCCGTCAACATACCAGCGGCATGTTCATCTCGATCGATACCGAGCAGGACGGCATGAAGATCTCCGGACCGGCGCGCAGTTTCCGCTCCTCCGACTGGGCAGAACGCGGCTTCTGCGAAACCTGTGGCTCGACGCTCTGGTACGGCACCATCCATGATGGCGCGCGCCATCTTGCTGCGGGTCTCTTCGACAGGGCCGGTGACGGCACGATGACGCTGGAGTTCTTCGCGGACAAATGCCCCGCGGGATACCGCCTTGCCGGAGATCACGAACGCCTGAGCACAGAAGAAACCATCGCGATGTTCGCCGATGCCGGAGAGACGTCATGACCGGCAAAACAGCGACAGGCAAGTGCCTCTGCGGCGCGGTGCGCTTCGAGGCAAGCGACGTGCCCGACAGTTTCGGCGTCTGCCACTGCGAGATGTGTCGCCGCTGGACCGGATCGGCGTTGCTGGAGGTCAGCGTGCCCACAGGGTCCGTGATCTGGCAGGGCGAGGACCATATTGCCACGCGCAGGACATCAGACTGGGCCGAACGCGCCTGGTGCCGGGAGTGCGGCAGCGCGCTTTATTACAAAGTGACGATGACGGGCGAGTTCGCGGGCAATTTCGACATTCCCCTCGGACTTTTCGACGATCCCGACCCCTTTACGATGACCCACGAGATCTACATCGACAAAAAGCCCGAGAGTTTTTCTTTCGCTGGCGACGACCGGAAGTTGCTGACCCGACAAGACTGCATCGACCGTTTCAGCCTGCTGGGCGAAACGTGACACACTTGCCCGATCCGGGCCCCGACAGAGGAATAGCCAGATGACCAAATATGATGACGCCTGGGTGGCCCGCGAAGAAGCCAAACGCGCCTGGATGGCCGAGCATGGCCTCTATTCCGACGCGGAAGAGCATTCCTCCTGCGGGGTAGGGCTTGTCGTGTCCATCGACGGCAAGAAAAGCCGAACCGTCGTGGAAAACGGGATCAAGGCGCTCAAGGCGATCTGGCATCGGGGTGCTGTCGATGCCGATGGAAAGACCGGCGACGGGGCGGGCATCCATGTGCAGATCCCGGTCAATTTCTTCTACGACCAGGTACGGCGCACGGGGCACCACCCAAAGACCGACCTGCTGATGGCGGTGGGGCAGGTGTTTCTGCCGCGCACCAACTTCTCCGCGCAGGAGACCTGCCGCACGATCGTCGAGACCGAAGTGCTGCGCATGGGCTACTATATCTACGGCTGGCGCCATGTGCCGGTGGATATTTCCGTGCTGGGCGAGAAGGCCAATGCGACGCGGCCGGAGATCGAGCAGATCCTGATCTCCAACATCAAGGGCGTCGATGAGGAAACCTTCGAGCGCGAGCTTTACGTCATACGCAGCCGTATTGAAAAGGCGGCTTTGGCGGCACAGGTGCCGTCGCTTTACGTGGCCTCGCTGTCCTGCCGGTCGATCATCTACAAGGGCATGATGCTGGCGCAGGACGTGGCGAATTTCTACCCCGACCTGATGGACGAACGGTTCGAGAGTGCCTTCGCGATCTATCACCAGCGCTACTCGACCAACACCTTCCCGCAGTGGTGGCTGGCGCAGCCGTTCCGCATGCTGGCGCATAACGGCGAGATCAACACGCTCAAGGGCAACCTGAACTGGATGAAATCACACGAGATCCGCATGGCCTCTTCGACCTTCGGGGAGATGGCGGAGGACATCAAGCCGATCATCGCAGCAGGTTCGTCGGATTCCGCGGCGCTTGATGCGGTCTTCGAGGTGCTGGTGCGCGCGGGGCGAAACGCGCCGATGGCCAAGACCATGCTGGTGCCCGAATCCTGGTCGAAGCAGGCGATCGAATTGCCGCAGTCCTGGCGCGACATGTATTCCTACTGCAACTCCGTGATGGAGCCCTGGGACGGGCCGGCGGCCCTCGCGATGACCGATGGCCGCTGGGTCTGCGCCGGACTTGACCGGAACGGGTTGCGGCCGATGCGCTACGTGGTGACCTCGGACAACATGCTGATCGCCGGGTCCGAAGCGGGGATGGTGCCGCTCGACGAGGCGCGGGTCATCGAGAAAGGGGCGCTCGGGCCGGGTCAATTGCTGGCCGTCGACATGAAAGAAGGCGGTCTTTTCCATGACACGGAGATCAAGGACAGGCTGGCCGCGTCGCAGCCCTTCGGCGAATGGGTCGGCAAGATCAAGGACCTCGACGAAGAGCTTGGCGGCGTCACCGAGAAGCCGCTTTTCACCGGGGCGGAGTTGCGCAAGCGGCAGGTCGCGGCGGGCTATACCATCGAGGAACTCGAGCAGATCCTGACGCCCATGGCCGAAGACGGCAAAGAGGCGCTGGCCTCCATGGGCGACGATACGCCCTCCGCCGTGCTGTCCGGACAGTACCGGCCATTGAGCCACTTCTTCCGCCAGAACTTCAGCCAGGTGACCAATCCGCCGATCGACAGCTTGCGCGAATACCGGGTGATGAGCCTGAAGACGCGCTTCGGCAACCTCAAGAACGTGCTCGACGAGGACAGCAGCCAGACGGAAATCATCACGCTGGACAGCCCCTTCGTCGCCAATGCCCAATTCGAGGAGTTGAAGAAGCATTTCAATGCGGATCTGGTGGAGATCGACTGCAGCTTCGCGCCGGGCACGGGCAACCTGAATGCCGGGCTGCAGCGCATCCGCGCGGAGGCGGAAGATGCCGTGCGTTCGGGTGCCGGCCATCTGGTGCTGACCGACCACCACAGCGGCGAGGGCAAGGTCGCGATGCCGATGATCCTTGCGACCAGCGCGGTGCACAGCCACCTCGTGCGCAAGGGCTTGCGCACCTTCACCTCGCTGAACGTGCGCTCAGCGGAATGCATCGACCCGCATTACTTCGCCGTTCTGGTCGGTGCGGGGGCGACGACCGTGAACGCCTATCTCGCCGAGGACAGCCTCGCCGACCGGATCGAACGCGGTCTGCTCGACGTCACCCTCACCCAGGCCGTCGCGCGCTACCGCACGGCCATCGACCAGGGTCTCCTGAAGATCATGGCCAAGATGGGCATCTCAGTTGTCTCCTCCTATCGCGGCGGTCTCAACTTCGAAGCGGTTGGCCTGAGCCGTGCGATGGTGGCGGAATATTTCCCCGGCATGACCAGCCGGATTTCCGGCATCGGCGTCTGGGGCATCCAGCGCAAGGCAGAGGAAGTTCACGCCAAAGGCTGGTCCGGACCGGCCTCGGTCCTGCCGATCGGCGGGTTCTACAAGGCGCGCAAGACCGGTGAAACCCACGCCTGGGAAGCCACGTCGATGCACATGCTCCAGACCGCCTGCAACAAGGCCTCCTACGAGATCTGGAAGCAGTATTCGGCCAAGATGCAGAGCAACCCGCCGATCCACTTGCGCGACCTTCTGGACATCAAGTCGTTGGGACCGGCCATCCCGCTCGAAGAGGTCGAGAGCATCACCTCCATACGCAAGCGTTTTGTCACGCCGGGTATGTCGCTTGGCGCCCTCAGCCCCGAGGCGCACAAGACGCTGAACGTCGCCATGAACCGGATCGGCGCGAAGTCCGACAGCGGCGAAGGTGGCGAAGACCCGGCGCATTTCCACCCGGAGCCCAACGGCGACAACCCGTCGGCCAAGATCAAGCAGGTGGCCTCCGGGCGCTTCGGTGTCACGGCCGAATACCTCAACCAATGCGAGGAGTTGGAGATCAAGATCGCTCAGGGTGCCAAGCCCGGCGAAGGCGGACAGCTGCCCGGCATGAAGGTCACCGACCTCATCGCGCGGCTGCGGCATTCCACCAAGGGCGTGACGCTGATCTCACCGCCGCCGCACCATGACATCTACTCGATCGAGGATCTGGCGCAGCTGATCTACGACCTCAAGCAGATCAACCCGCGCTGCAAGGTGACGGTGAAGCTGGTGGCCTCGAGCGGTGTCGGCACGATCGCCGCCGGTGTGGCCAAGGCCAAGGCGGACATCATCCTGATCTCCGGGCACAACGGCGGCACCGGTGCCTCGCCTGCCACCTCGATCAAATACGCGGGCCTTCCCTGGGAGATGGGGCTGACCGAGGCGCATCAGGTCTTGTCGATGAACAACCTGCGGGGACGTGTGACCCTGCGCACGGATGGCGGGTTGCGCACCGGGCGCGATATCGTGATGGCGGCGATGCTTGGCGCCGAAGAATACGGCATCGGCACTGCGGCGCTGATCGCCATGGGCTGCATCATGGTGCGCCAGTGCCAGTCGAACACCTGCCCGGTCGGCGTCTGCACCCAGGATGAGAGCCTGCGCGCGAAGTTCACCGGCAATGCCGACAAGGTGGTCAATCTCATCACCTTCTATGCCACCGAAGTGCGTGAAATTCTGGCGAAGATCGGTGCCCGCAGCCTCGACGAGGTGATCGGGCGCGCCGATCTTCTGGCGCAGGTCTCGCGTGGCTCGGCGCATCTCGACGACCTCGACCTCAACCCGCTGTTGATCACCGTCGATGGCGCGGCGGACATCGTCTACAACCGCGGCAAGGAGCGCAATGCGGTGCCGGATACGCTCGATGCGGAAATCGTCCGGGATGCCGCACGTTTCCTCGAGGACGGCGAGAAGATGCAGTTGTCCTATGCGGTGCAGAACACGCACCGGACCGTGGGTACGCGGACGTCGAGCCACATCGTCAAACGCTTCGGGATGCGCAATACCCTGCAACCCGACCACCTGACGGTCAAGCTGAGCGGCTCGGCGGGCCAGTCTCTGGGTGCCTTTGCAGCACCCGGTCTCAAACTCGAGGTTTCCGGCGATGCCAACGATTACGTCGGCAAGGGGCTCTCGGGCGGTCTGATCGTGGTGCGTCCGCCGATGTCCTCGCCCATCGAAGCCTCGAAGAACACGATCATCGGCAATACGGTACTCTATGGTGCGACCGACGGTTATCTCTTTGCTGCCGGACGTGCGGGCGAGCGGTTCGCGGTACGCAACTCCGGTGCGAAGGTGGTGATCGAAGGCTGCGGCTCCAACGGCTGCGAATACATGACCGGGGGGGTCGCGGTGATCCTCGGTGACATCGGTGCGAATTTCGGCGCCGGGATGACCGGGGGCATGGCCTATCTCTATGATCCCGACAACAAGGCGTCGGCGCTGATGAACATGGAAACGCTGGTGACCTGCCCGGTCACGGTCGATCACTGGATGGGGCAGCTCGAGGAACTGCTGGAAATGCACCTCAAGGAAACCGGCAGCCGCAGGGCAGCGGACATCCTGCAGAACTGGGACACGGCGAAGGACCATTTCCTGCAGATCTGCCCGAAGGAAATGCTGGTGCATCTGCCTGCACCTCTGAGCATCGGCAAAACCGCCGTGCCGGCTGAATAATCCGCGACGGCACAACTTCACAAGATGCCATGGCCCGCCTATAGCTGGGCCATGGCGAAACGAAAATCCCGCAAGACCACCAGCCTCTCCGCCGCGCCGCGCCTCTTTCTGGGGCGCGTGCTGCGTCTGGGGGTCAAGATTTTCTTCGTCGTGGTGCTGGTGGCGACGGGCGTGATCGCGCTCGGGACTGTCGTGAACCCCTGGACCACGCCCTACATGTTCTCGGAAAGCAGGCGTCTCGGCAGTGTTGCCTATAGCTGGGTCGATCTGGAGCAGGTCGCGCCGGTCATGGCGCGCGCTGCGGTCGCTTCCGAGGATGCGAATTTCTGCGAACACTGGGGCTTCGATCTCGTCGCCATCAAGCAGGCGATCGACGAAGGCGGCACCCGCGGCGCTTCCACGATCAGCCAGCAGACCGTCAAGAACGTCTACCTCTGGCATGGCCGGAACTACACCCGCAAGGCGCTCGAAGCAGTGCTGACCCCCGTGCTGGAGCTCTTTTGGTCGAAGCGGCGCATCCTGGAGGTCTACCTCAATGTGGCCGAGTTCGACGAAGGCGTTTTCGGCGTGCAGGCAGCGGGCAGGCACTATTTCGGCGTCGACGCCCGCGATCTCAGCGATGTGCAGGCGGCGAGGCTCGCGGCCATCCTGCCCGATCCGAAGGACCGTTCCGCCTCCCGCCCTTCCGACTTCGTGCGCAAACGGGCACGGTCCGTGCTCTCCGGAGCGGCGACAATCAGCAAAGACGGCCGCGCCGCCTGTTTCGAGAGTTGAAAACCAAACCCGATGCGGGCATTGAGAAAAGACCCAAGAGCAACTGGATAACCCATGGCGCGCCTGTTTCACGTTCCCCTCTCCCCCTTTTGCCGCAAGGTTCGCCTGAGCCTCGCGGAAAAGAAGATCGAAGTGGATCTGATCGAAGAGCGTTATTGGGAGCGCGATCCCGATTTCATGCGGCGCAACCCCGCCGGCAAGGTACCGGTCCTGCGGCTCGACGGTGTGATGATGTCCGAAAGCGCCGCGATCTGCGAATATATCGAGGAGACGCGCCCGGACCCCTCGCTGATGCCGAAGGACCCTGTCGCCCGGCAAGAGGTGCGGCGGCTGGTCTCCTGGTTCGACGACAAGTTCCACCACGAGGTCACATCGAAGCTGCTTTACGAACGGGTCAACAAGAAGATCATGAAACTGGGCTTTCCCGACAGCCGGAACGTCAAGGACGGGGCCAAGGCGATCAAGTACCACATCGATTACATGACATGGCTGCTGGACCACCGGCGCTGGCTGGCCGGGGATGTGATGACGCTGGCGGATTTTGCCGCCGCTGCACATCTCAGTGCGCTCGACTACATTTCGGACGTGGACTGGAACCGCTCGGACGTGGTCAAGGATTGGTACGCGAAGATCAAGTCGCGCCCCGCCTTCCGCTCGATCCTCGCGGATCAGGTGCCAGGGTTCCCGCCGCCGAAACACTACAATGACCTCGACTTCTGAACCCGTGCGCGCGCCCTGTCTCATCCGGCCTGGCATGCCGTGCGCGATCTGAAGACAGCGCTTTGCGCCGAGGCCGAGACGATCGGCTTCGTGGCCTGCCGCATCTGCAGGCCGGATGCGGTGCCAAAGGTCGCGGAAAGGCTCACAGCTTTCATCGAGGCCGGCTGGCACGGGCAGATGGGATGGCTTGCGGAAAGGCAGCATTGGCGCGGCAATCCCGCGCAACTCTGGCCGGAAGCGAAATCGATCATCATGCTCGCCGAAAGCTACACGCCGGAGCACGATCCGCTGGACATACTCGCCCAGCCCGACAGAGGCGCGATTTCCGTCTATGCGCAGGGGCGCGACTATCACGACGTGGTCAAGAAGAAGCTCAAGCGGCTGGCACGCTGGCTGGTCGCAGAAACCGGGGCGCAGGTGAAGGTTTTCGTCGACACGGCTCCGGTGCCGGAAAAGGCATTGGGGCAGGCGGCAGGGCTCGGATGGCAAGGCAAACACACTAATCTGGTCAGCCGGGACTGGGGCAACTGGGCCTTTCTCGGTGCCATCTTCACGACCCATGACCTTGCCCCCGACAGTCCGGAAACGGATCACTGCGGCAGCTGTCGGTCCTGCCTCGACATATGCCCGACGAACGCCTTTCCAGCGCCGTACCAGTTGGATGCGCGACGCTGTATTTCCTATCTGACCATAGAGCATCGCGGCCCCATCCCGGAAGATCTGCGCAAGCAGCTCGGCAACCGTATCTATGGCTGCGACGATTGCCTTGCGGTCTGCCCCTGGAACAAATTTGCCGTTGCTGCAAACGATCTGCGGCTGCTCGGGGAAGGCGACTTGCGCGCCCCGGCCCTGGCCGCACTGGCGGCCTTGGACGATGCAGGTTTTCGCGCGACGTTCTCGGGATCCCCGGTCAAGCGGATCGGACGTGACCGGTTTCTGCGCAATGTTCTTTACGCAATCGGGAACTCGGGAAATCCGGGATTGATGGGTGCAGCCGAGCGTCATCTCAAGGATCCGGACGAAACCGTTGCCGATGCGGCCCGCTGGGCCGTGGCGCAATTGACCCTTAACTGACGCGGCCAGACTGGAAAGCCTCTGAAACTCCGCTAGACCCTGACCGAAAGAGGAGAGCAGCAATGGCATTGCTTCTGGGCGTGGACACCGGCGGAACTTACACCGACGCGGTTCTGATACGTGACGAGACCGATGTGATCGCGTCTGCCAAGGCGCTGACCACCCGCGCCGATCTGGCCATCGGCATTGGCGCGGCCATCCGGTCGGTCCTGTCCCAGTCCGGAGAGCCCGCGCAGAACGTGTCGATGGCGTCGCTCTCCACCACGCTCGCGACGAATGCGCTTGTCGAAGGGCAAGGAGGGCGTATCGCCCTGATTTACATCGGGTTCAAGGAGCGGGATCTGGCGGCCCATGGGCTGTCCGATGCGCTGAAAGGCGATCCTTGCCTGATCTGTGCCGGGGGGCACAACCATGCCGGGGCACCTGTTGTGGACCTCGATGAGGCCGCGATCCGCGCCTTCGTCAAGGAGCACCACGGCAGCGTCAGCGGTTTTGCCGTCGCGGCGCAATTCGCAACCCGAAACCCGGCGCATGAATTGCGCGCGGCGGAATTGATTGCGGAATTGTCCGGTCGTCCGGTTTCAGCTTCCCATCACCTTTCTGCGCGTCTGAACGGACCCAAGCGTGCCGTGACAGCGGTGCTCAATGCAAGGCTGATCGGGATGATCGACCGGCTGATCAACCGGGCCGAGCAAACCTTGATCGATCTGGGGATCGGCGCACCGATGATGGTGGTGCGCGGCGACGGCGCATTGATTTCGGCGGCACAGGCGCGCGAGCGCCCCATCGAAACCATCCTGAGCGGACCTGCCGCGTCGATTGTCGGGGCGCGATGGCTGACCGGGGCCGAACACGCGCTGGTCAGCGACATCGGCGGCACGACAACGGATGTCGCCCTGCTCAAGGACGGCAGACCCGCGATCGATCCCGCAGGGGCCCGCGTTGGCCCGTTCCGGACCATGGTCGAGGCCGTCGCGATGCGCACCACGGGCCTCGGTGGCGACAGCGAGGTGCATGTCATGGCGGAGGGTCTCAAGGCGGGCCTTTTCCTGGGACCGAGGCGCGTGCTGCCGGTCTCCCTGCTCGCGACGGAGGCTCCGGATGTCGTACATCGTGCACTGGATGCGCAGCTTCGAAACTCCGTTCCCGGCGAGCATGACGCGCGTTTCCTGCGCGCCGTTTCCGGATTGTCGCAGGAAGGTCTGGGACCGCGGGAGCGCGCGCTGCTGGATCGGATCGGGGATCAGGTCCACCCGCAGGACGCCGTGTTGCGCACACGGATCGAGCATGGCGCATTGAAACGCCTGGTAGATCGCGGCCTGGTTCAGGTGAGTGGGCTGACCCCTTCCGACGCGAGCCATGAGTTGGGCGTTCTGACGGCCTGGGACGGGGAGGCAGCCACCAAGGCGCTGGCGTTGGTCGCGCGAAAACGGACAGGGAACGGCGAAGTGGTGTCCCGGTCCGCCGGCGACCTGGCCCGGATGATCGTGGACCAGTTGACGCATCAGACAACGCTCGCATTGCTGGAAGCCGCCTTTGCGGAAGAGGAAGATGCCTTCGATCTGCCCGAAGACGTTCTGGCGCGTCATGTGCTGATGCAAAGGGGGCTTTCAGGTCATCGCGGACTGATCCGGCTGTCAGCCGGTTTGAATGTGCCGGTCGTCGGGCTCGGTGCGTCCGCAAATGTCTATTACCCCGCCGTCGGACAAAGGCTGGGCGCCGAGATGGTGCTTCCCGAACACGCCGGCGTCGCCAATGCCATCGGTGCAGTGGTCGGGCGTGTCACCATGCGGCGCAGCGGGACCGTGACCTCCCCGAGCGAGGGGAAATACAGGGTGCACTTCGAGGACGGACCAAAGGATTTCCCCGACCATGAAATCGCCTTGCAGGTGCTTGAAGACAGCTTGCGCGATCAGGCGCGCGAACAAGCCGTTCTGGCGGGTGCAGGCGATATCCAGATCGGCGTCAACCGGGAGATCCGGAGTGCCACCGTCGAGATGCGCTCGGTCTTCATCGAAGCCACGGTAACGGTCGAAGCGGCGGGTCGGCCGCGGGTCGCGACCGGTTGATCAGGACGCGATCCGTCGCGGCGCACCTTGTGGGGTGGCGAATTGCCTTTCGACTTCTCCGAGGTTGAACAGCTCGGTGATCTTGCCCAAGCCGGCGACCTCACGTGCAAGCGCCTGGGTGGCGGCATTGGTTTCCTCGAACATTGCGACGTTTTTCTGTGTCACCTCATCGAAGTTGCCGATCGCCGAAGTGATTTCAGCCAATCCACCGGATTGTTCGCTCGCCGCCCCTGCGATGTCGCCCACCATTTTCGCGACGTCGGTCACAAAGCCTTCGATTTCAGCAAGGGATTCGCTTGTTTTCGACACCAGCGTGACCCCCTGGGTGACCTGTTTCGACGAGGTCGAGATCAGGGAGGCGATCTGGGTGGCCGCATCCGAGGATCTTTGCGCAAGCGCACGGACTTCGGACGCCACCACCGCGAAACCTCGGCCTGCTTCTCCTGCGCGGGCGGCCTCTACCCCTGCGTTGAGGGCCAGAAGGTTGGTCTGAAAGGCGATGTCTTCGATCACTGCAGTTATTTTCGATATCTCTGACGAGCTGCCGGAGATCTCGTCCATGGCGCGCCGGGCATCGGTCATGATGCCTGTGCCCGCATTGGCATGGGATTTGGCTTTGTCCACAACGGCACGGGTCGAGGCTGCAATCCCTGCAGTGGATTTGACCGACGCCGCCATCTGCGTGATGGCTGCAGCGGTTTGCTCGAGAGCGGCGGCCTGACTTTCGGTGCGGCGGCTCAGATCGTTCGAGGCGCCGGAAATTTCCTCGGTGCTGCCGTGAATTTCACCTTTGGCGCTGACGACAGCGCGGATCGCGTCTTTCAACCGGTCCACCGTCGTGTTGAAATCTTGCCGAAGCGGCTCGAAGTCTTTCGAAAAGACCGTGTCGATGGAGGCCTGCAAATCTCCATGGGCAAGCCGTTCCAGCGCATCGCGAAGCTTGGCGACTGCCACGATCCGCGGGGTTATGTCGGTTGCATATTTCACGACCTTGACCGGTTGACCCTTTGGTCCGAAGACCGGATTGTAGGTCGCAGAAATCCAGACATCGCTGCCGTCCTTGTGCCGCCGCCTGAACTCGCCGAACTGAAAATCGCCGCGCCGCAGCTTTTCCCAATGCGCCCGATAGGCGTCACTCTCCGCTTCGCCCGTGGGCATCAGGATCTTGTGTGACCTGCCGACGAGCTCCTCCGCAGTATATCCGACGGTGTCGAGAAACAGATCGTTGGCGGTCCTTATGGTGCCATCGAGATCGAACTCGATCATCCCCTGCACCCGCGAAATCACCTTGGACATGTTCGACGCCTCTTCGCGGCCGGTCACGTCCGAGGCGATTTTCACCACCTTGATCTGCCGTCCCAACCTGTCGAAAACCGGTGAATAGGTCGCCTGAAGCCAGATCGCGCTGAGGTCTTTCCTGAAACGGCGAAAGACACCCGATTGCAGGCCACCATGCGCCATTTCCTTCCAGAATTCTTCATATTTCGTGCTTTCGCCATAGCCGGGAGCCACGAAAATCCTGTGCTTCTGCCCGATCAACTCCGCCGCGCTATAGCCCATGGTGGCTTCGAAATTCCCGTTCACTTCGAGAATTGTGCCATCAAGGTCGAAGACGATGCGCGCCTGGGTATTCGAAATCGCGTCGAACTGCTCGAGCTTGTTGCGCACCTCCTGGAAGTGTTCCGTAACATCCCGACAGATCTTTACCACCTTGAGCGGCGCGCCATCGTTCGACTTGATCGGCACGTAGCTTGTATGCAGCCAGCGCAAGTCACCCGATTTCGTCCGCCGCGGGACGGTTTCGGCGAACAGGTCCTCGCCCTTCAGCGCCGCGAAAAACGCTTGATCCGCTTCCGAATGGCGCACGCTTTCATCCACGAAGCAGTCATGCGGCTTGCCGACGATCTCTGCCTGATCGTATCCGAGGATATCGCAAAACATGCCATTCGCTTCGATCACTCTGGCATCGGACCCGAACCATGCAATGGCGTGGGTCCGATTCATGGCCGCGAGAAACGGTTCGGTTTCGCGTTGAGGCGTGGCGTCGGCGAAACGGCAGTCTCGAAAAGTAGCGCATGCGGGCCTCCGGGTTCTGAACCCGCTGTCCAGGCCCGCACGACTAATTTCACCTTACGGGACTCGCGTTTCGGACAATAACCTCCGAACGCACCCCTGAGCCAATCTATTCGGCGGCATGTGCCCCGGAAGAGCGTCGCGGCAGGACCCAGTCCGGGCGCGGGAAATGGCAGGTATAGCCTTTGGGAAACTTCTCCAGGTAATCCTGATGCTCCGGTTCCGCCTCCCAGAAGGGGCCTGCGGGTTCGACCTCGGTCACCACCTTGCCGGGCCAGAGCCCGGAGGCTTCCACATCCGCGATGGTGTCGAGTGCAACTTCTTTCTGCGCCTCGTCGACGTAGTAGATCGCGGACCGGTAGCTGAGCCCGATGTCGTTGCCCTGACGGTTGGGCGTGCAGGGATTGTGGATCTGGAAAAAGAGTTCCAGAAGCTCGCGGTAGCTTACCTTCGCGGGATCGAAAATCACCTCGATGCCCTCGGCGTGGGTGCCGTGGTTGCGATAGGTGGCGTTGGGTACGTCGCCGCCGGTGTAGCCCACGCGGGTCGAGATCACGCCGGGGCGTTTGCGGATCAGATCCTGCATCCCCCAGAAACAGCCGCCTGCCAGTACTGCGCGTTGATGGCTCATGCCACGTCCTCCACTTGATCGATGTAGTCGCCGTATCCTTCGGCAGCCATGTCGTCGCGGTGCACGAAACGCAAGGAGGCCGAATTGATGCAATAGCGCAGGCCACCACGGTCGCGCGGCCCGTCCGGAAAGACGTGGCCGAGATGGCTGTCGCCGTGGGTCGAGCGAACTTCGGTCCGCACCATGCCCAGGGTCGCGTCACGCAATTCCTGCACGTGGGCGGGCTCAATGGGCTTGGTGAAGCTGGGCCAGCCGCAGCCGCTGTCGTATTTGTCCGCCGAGGCAAAGAGCGGCTCGCCGGAGACGATGTCCACGTAGATGCCCGGCTCCTTGTTTTTCAGCAGCGGGCCGGTGCCGGGGCGCTCGGTGCCGTTCTGCTGGGTCACGCGATATTGCTCAGGCGAGAGTTTCGAAATCGCTTCGGGTGATTTTTCATACTTGGGCATGGGAGGCTCCTTGTCGCTTTGTTGCATTAGATGGGATGAATGGAGCGCTTGGAAAGAGAAAACTCTCGTGGAAGTGATCCCTGTTCCTCGTTTCAATCGTACTATGTTAAAAGGGATGTTTCGGAGGATTGCCTTATGAAGACAGTGATGATTGCCGCCCTGACCGGTCTTTTGGCCCAGATGGCCAGCGCGGGTGCCACGGGCCATAGCTTTGCGTCGATCGACGGTGGCACGCTGGAGATGTCGGATTGGGCGGGACAGCCGGTGCTGGTGGTCAATACCGCGTCGCAATGCGGCTTCACCGACCAATACAACGGATTGCAGACGCTCTATGACCGCTACAAGGATCAGGGCCTTGTCGTGCTGGCGGTCCCTTCCGATGATTTCAACCAGGAATTGGGCAGCGCCGCAGAGGTCAAGGAATTCTGCGAATTGAACTTCGCGCTGGATCTGCCGATGACCGACATCACCTCCGTCAAGGGAAAGGGCGCGCATCCTTTCTACCGCGAGGTGGCAACCGATACCGGGTTTGAACCGCGCTGGAATTTCAACAAGATCCTGCTCGGCCCCGATGGCGAGGTCGTGGCGACCTGGGGGGCGACCACCAAACCGCTCTCCGGTGCCGTGACCGGCGCGATCGAGGCGTTGCTCCAACCGAAGGGCTAGCGCAGGTCGCAAGGAGGATCGCCATGGCTGAAAAACCCAGCCTCGACGCAGCCTACACGCTGAAGTCCGCGGACGACAACCTCGCGCTCTATGCCGATTGGGCGACGACCTATGACGACAGTTTTGCGCAGGCGATGGACTTTCTCATGCCATCGCAGGTGGCTGAGGCCTTTCGCAAAAAGGGCGGCACAGGGCCGGTGCTCGACGCAGGTGCCGGGACCGGACTTGTGGCCGATCAGTTGTTGAAGCTTGGGAGCATCGAGATCGACGCCTTTGATCTCTCGCCCGACATGCTCCGGGTCGCGGGCGCGAAGGGGCTTTATCGCCAGACGTTTGCCGGCGATCTTACCAAACCGCTGCCATTCCAGAATGACGCCTACAACGCTGTTGTCAGTGCCGGCACCTTCACCCACGGGCATGTCGGGCCGGAGGCCTTTGACGAGTTGATGCGGGTCGCAGCCCAAGGCGCGCTTTTTGTGGTGACGATCAAGGCGGATGTCTTTGAGGCGCTCGGTTTTGCACGTAAGTTCGAAACGCTTGCCGCGCGCATCGCGGATTTCGAAACCACGCCAAAGCCGATTTACGGACCGGCAGCAACCGGAGAGCACCGCGACGACATGGGCCTGCTGGTGACGTTCCGCAAGGCCTAGAGATCCTTGCGCCAGACCAGCTTCGTGCCGCTGCCTTCGAGGCCGGGACTGATCCCATAGGCGGCACGGTAGCTTTTCGAGAAATGCGAGAGCGATTTGAAGCCGCAGGCGACGCAGACATCCGTGACCGAGAAATCCGTCTGGCGCAGCAGGTCGCGCGCCTTTTCCAGCCTGAGACCGAGATAGTATCTTTTCGGCGAAACGCCCACGTGTTTGGCGAAGAGCCGTTCCAGCTGCCGCGTCGAGAGGCCGATCACGTCGGAGATTTCATCGGGCGTCAGCGGATCCTCGATATTGTTCTCCATGATCTGAATAGCCACTCCGAGCTTGGCGTTGCGGACTTGCGCGCGGGCCTGCAGCTTGATGCGTTGCGCGTGGTTTGCGAGCCTCGGATCGGTATAGACCATCTGGTCCGCGACCCAGGTGGCCAGCTGCGGGCCATGCTCGGTCCTGATCCGATCGAGCATCATGTCCATCGACGCGGCCCCGCCCGCCGTGGTGAAGATCCGCCCGTCCACCGTGAAGATCGCATCCTCGATGATCACGTCAGGCAGGATTTCGGTGAGGGCCGCGCGGTATTCCCAGTGCGTGGTCACGCGCTTGCCGCTCAGAAGCCCCGCCAGCGCCAGCACATAGGTGCCTGATGACAGCGCCCCGAAGTCCATGCCGCGCCTTACCTCGTTTCGCAGCCAGCTGATGAGCTTCTTGCTGACGTTCTTGCCCACGTCCTCGCCGGCGCAGACAATCAGCGTCTCGTCCCGCTCGAGCGGTGCGAGCGGGCCATCCACCGACACGGTCACGCCATTGTAGGCGGGCACCGGCGCGCCGGTTTCGCTCAGCAGCCGCCAGCGATAGAAGGGCCCGCCGGTCGGATACCGGTTGGCGAGGCTCAGCGCCTCCAGCGCGCAGGAAAAGCCAAGTTGCGAATATCCCGGAACGAGGACGAAGGCATAGGCTTTGGAGACCGTGGTCATGGGCGCGTCTTTCGCAAGAATGTCACGCAGCCTAAAGGCAATCCCGCGCCGCCGAAAAGCGAATTATCTCTTGCTCTGCCGCGAGATCTGCACCGCAAGGATGCCGAGCGCGATGATGGCGACCCCGATGAGGTCGCGCGGCCCAAGCGGTTCGGCGAGGAGCAGCGCGGCGATGGCCACGCCGAAAAACGGATTGAGAAAGTGGAAGGTTGCCGCGCGCGTCGCACCGATCCGGTTGACCAGCCAGAACCACACGAAGGTCGCCGCCAGCCCCGGCACGACCGTGGTATAGACGAAGGCGGCCGCCAGCCGCCAGCTGGGCGTCATCTGCGGTGTTTCGAAGGCCAGCGTTGCAAGCCCGAGCGTGACGCAGCCGACCAGCATCTGAAGCCCGACGATCATCAGGAAATTACCGCCCGAGGTGGCACCGCGCACCGACAGCGTCGCAATGGTCAACGCAACCACACCGATGGCGCAGAGCGCGACCCCGTAGAGATCGACGCCGCCGCCCAGACGCGCCCCCATGATCACCCCGACACCGGCAACACCGGCGATCAGCCCCGCCACCCCGAGCGGGCGCAGGCGCTCCTTGAGAAAGAGCCAACCCGCCAGAGCGACCAGAAGCGGCATCGTGGAGGCGATGATCGCGGCCAGCGAGGCCTCGATGGTCTGCATGGCGACGAAGTTGAGGCCGAGGTAGACAGCATTCTGCAGCACACCGAAGACAATGGTCGCGCGCCACTGTGTCGGTGTCAGATGCCAGGACTGCCCGAGCACCCGCGCGATGGCGATGCCGATCACGCCGGAAATCAGGTAGCGCAGGGTCAACGCGGCCAGCGGCGTTGCCTCGGCGACGATGATCCGGGCGGAGGTGAAGGCCGAAGACCACATGAGCGCAAAGGCGAGCCCGGCGACAATTGCGCGAGTATCCATCGGTTACCTTCGGGAAGTCGACTGGTCACTGACCTATCAGGATTTGAAAGCCAAGGGCAAGAGCGCCGCATTTCAAAGGGCGGAGGTCAACAAAAAAGGGCCTCCGCAAGGAGACCCTCCGAAGTCGAGACATGTCAGGCGTCAGCCGTTCACGCTGTCCTTGAGCGCTTTTGCGATGGTCACCTTGACCACCTTGTCCGCGTCTTTCTTGAATTGCTCGCCCGTTGCCGGGTTGCGCACCATACGCTCGGGGCGCTCGCGGCAATAGATCTTGCCGACGCCGGGGAGCGTGACCGCGCCACCACCGGACACTTCCTTCGTGATCAGCGCGCAGACTGCATCGAGGGCCACGCCTGCGGATTTCTTGTCGGATCCCATCTCTTCAGCCAGCGCGGCAACGAGTTGGGTTTTTGTCATTGGTTTCGCCATTTTTTTCTCCTTCGCTGCCCGACTATTGGGGCCTCATGTCCGATTTCTATCCGGATGTTGTGTATCAACACAACGAATAGTGGTTCATTGCAAGAAAAAACATGCGAAATTAACCTATTTTATGGGGTTTTCCGCCTTCAGAGGAAGGCTGTCTCCTCGAAGGAGCGCAATTTCCGGCTGTGAATACGCTCCAGCGGCATGGTGCGCAAGCGTTCCATGGCGTGAATTCCGATCATCAGATGGCGTGAAACCTGCGTTTTATAGAAGTCCGACGCCATGCCGGGCAGCTTCAATTCGCCATGCAAGGGCTTGTCGGAGACACACAGAAGCGTGCCATAGGGCACCCTGAACCGGTAGCCGTTGGCGGCGATCGTGGCGCTTTCCATGTCCAGCGCCACGGCGCGGCTCTGGCTCAGTCGCTGCACCGGGCCGGATTGGTCGCGCAGCTCCCAGTTGCGGTTGTCGATGGTGGCGACGGTGCCCGTCCGCATGATCCGCTTGAGCTCATAGCCTTCCAGCGCGGTGACCTGCGCCACCGCCTGCTCCAGCGCGATCTGAATTTCGGCAAGCGCCGGGATCGGCACCCAGACGGGCAGGTCGGCATCGAGCACGTGATCCTCGCGCAGATAGGCATGGGCCAGCACGAAATCTCCAAGGGCTTGCGAATTGCGCAGCCCCGCGCAATGCCCGACCATGAGCCAGGCATGGGGCCGCAGCACGGCGATATGGTCCGTCGCGGTCTTGGCATTGGACGGGCCGACCCCGATGTTGACCAGCGTGATCCCGGAGCCGTCTTCGCGCTTGAGGTGATAGGTCGGCATCTGCGGCGTCTTGGTGGCTGCCGCCAGCGCCTGATCGCCTTTGGTGATGATCGCGTTGTCGGTGGAGACAAAGGCGGTGTAGCCGGACTGCGGGTCGTCCAGCTCCTTGCGCGCATAGGCCTCGAACTCGGAGACATAGAACTGGTAGTTCGTGAAGAGCACGTGGTTCTGGAAATGCGTGGCATCCGTTGCCGTATAGTGCGAGAGCCGCGCCAGCGAATAATCGACCCGCTGCGCCGTGAAGGGAGCCAGTGCGCCGACCCCGTCCGCCGGTTTGTAGGTCCCGTTGACGATATCGTCGTTCGTGGTCGACAGGTCCGGCACGTCGAAGACATCGCGCAGGGTGAAGTCTGCGGCCCCTTCCTGCGGCACGGTGATGGTGGGGTCGTTGGCGACCGCGAAATGCACGGGCATCGGCGTCGCGGAGGGGCCGATCATCACCGGTTGGTCGTGGTTTTCGATCAGCAGCCGGATTTGCTGGGTCAGGTAGCTGCGAAAGAGATCAGGCCGCGTGATCGTGGCGCGGTAGCTGCCGGGGGAGGACACATGGCCGAAACTCAGCCGCGTATCGACGCGCGCATAGCTCGACGTGCGGAACAGGATTTCGGGATAGAAGGCGCGGATCCGTGAGGCCGGCGCGCCCTGCTCCATCGCCTTGAGGAAGTGCTGGCACAGGAACGTGGTGGCCTGCGTGTAAAGCTCTTCAAGCCGCGCAACCGCCGCCGCCGCGTCGTGGAAGGTTTCGGCGGCAGGCGCGTCAGGGGTCAGGATATGGGTCATGCAAGCGGCTCTATCACGGGGATGAATTCGAAGGTCCGCACATCCACCAGACCAAGATCCGAGATGCGCAGTTCGGGGATGACCACGAGGGCCAGCAGCGAGTGCTGCATATAGGCGTTGTTGAGCGTGCAGCCGCAGGTGCGCATGGCCTGCATCATCGCGTCCGCCTTGGCGGCGACCTCCGCTGCCGGACTGTCCGACATCAGCCCGGCGATGGGCAGTTCGACCAGCGCCAATTCCTGCCCGTCCCGATAGATCACGATGCCGCCGCCGACTTCGCCCAGACGGTTGGCGGCCAGCGCCATGTTGTCCGCATCGGTGCCGACAACGATCATGTGATGGCTGTCATGAGCGACCGTGGAAGCCATGGCCATGGGTCCTTCGTAACCGAACCCGGAAACGAAGGCATTGGTCACATGGCCGGTGGCGCGGTGGCGTTCAACAAGGGCGATCTGGGCGACCTCGCCTGTCGCCTGCACCCGTCCTTCGGTCACCGGAAGCTCGAATTTCAACGCCTTGGTGGGCGCCTGGTTCTCGACCACACCGATGACATTGGCGGTGACCGCATTGGCGCCGCGGGGGGCGTCAATCACGAAATCACCGGCTGTCAGCGTCTTGCCCATGTGCACCGTCTGGCGGGCCTGCACGGGCCAGTCATAATGCGGACAATCCACCAGACAGGTGCCGTTCTGCGCGACGACCTTGCCGCGCGCGATCACGACCTCGATGGGCAGGGTCGCAAGATCCGAGGTCAGGATCACATCCGCACGTCGTCCCGGCGTGAGCGAGCCGATTTCCCGCTCGAGCCCGAAATGGGTGGCGGTGTTGATCGTTGCCATCTGCAACGCGATCAGCGGATCGCAGCCGCAGGCGATGGCATGGCGCACCACGCGGTTCATGTGACCTTCGTTGACCAGCGTGCCGGAGTGGCAATCGTCGGTACAAAGGATGAAACTGCGCGGATCGAGGCCCTTTTCGGTGATCGCGGTGATCTGGCTTTCCACGTCATACCAGGCGGAGCCGAGCCGCAGCATTGCGCGCATGCCCTGCCGAACGCGGGCCACGGCATCCGCCTCGCAGGTGCCTTCGTGATCATCCGCCGGCCCGCCCGCCACATAGCCCGCGAAGGCCGGACCCAGATCGGGCGAGGCATAGTGCCCGCCCACGATCTTGCCCGCGCGTTGGGTCGCGGCGATCTCCGCCAGCATCTTGGGATCGGCATTGGACACGCCGGGAAAATTCATCATCTCGCCCAGACCGATAATGCCGGGCCAGGTCATCGCTTCCGCCACATCCTCTGCGGTGATCTCGAAACCGGTGGTCTCCATCCCGGGTGCCGAAGGCGCGCAGGAGGGCATCTGCGTGAAGATATTGACGGGCTGCATCAGCGCCTCGTCATGCATCATCCGCACGCCCTCGAGCCCCAGCACATTGGCGATCTCATGCGGGTCGGTGAACATCGATGTCGTGCCATGCGGGATCACCGCGCGGGCGAATTCCGCGGGCGTCAGCATGCCGCTTTCGATGTGCATGTGCCCGTCGCAGAGCCCGGGGATCATATAGCGCCCCCCGGCCTCGATCACTTGGGTCTCGGGTCCGATCTGCGCGCTGGCGTCGGGCACCACGCAGGCAATGCGGCCCGCCACGATGGCGATGTCGTATCCGTCAAGCACTTCGCGGCTATGGACATTGACCCATTTTCCGCCCTTGATGACCATGTCGGCCGGGCGGCGATGGGTGGCCACGGCGATCAGTTCCGCCGCGGAATCGGGCCAGGAGGGGAAGGAAGCATGTGTCATGACCTTCCGTGCCACGGGGCGGCAAAAGGTTCAAGCCGGGAGGGCGTGCGATGGACTATGAAACCGTATCGGCCGAAGCCTTCGGCAAGTCCCTGAGCGGCATCGGGCTCAACATCCTGGTGCGGGACGTCGCCCGGACCTGTGCTTTCCTGAAATCCGTCTTTGGCCTCGAGGCGCACCGGGCAAGCGTCGATTTCGCCATCATCCGTTACGGTGACGCAGTGTTTCAGATCCATGCGGACGGCACCTATCATTCAAACCCCTTGCTCGGGCTGTTGCCGGAAAATCCGCCGCGCGGCGGTGGCATCGAAATCCGGCTCTATGACAGCGATCCGGATCTGGCGGCGAGACGTGCCGAGGCCTTCGATGCGATGATCCTGCAACCGCCCACGGACAAGCCGCACGGGCTGCGCGAGGCTTACATCCTTTGCGACGACGGTTATGCCTGGGTGCCAAGCCGTCCACTCGCGCCGGACTGAAAATCCGCGATCCCCCGGCGCAGCCAGGAGACGAAGGCTTGCGCAGCCGGCATCGTCTGTGCCTGCGGCGACTGGATCAGGTAGTAGGCTTCCTGCATCTGCGCGCGGTGCGCGAAGGGCGCCACAAGCTCGCCACGCTCGATCATGCCGCGCACGATGAGATCATGCCCCAGCGCCAGCCCGCCACCCGATTTCGCGACCGACAGCGAGAAGGAATAGGTCGTGGCATAGGTCACGGGCGGGTTGGGCCAAGGCAGTCCCTGTTCCTCCGCCCAGACCGCCCAGGTGCCCATCATGTTGGAGCAATCGTAAAGCGGCTGGTCGTGAAGGCTCTCCAATGTCACGGGGTAGCCCGGCGCGCAGACAGGATAGTAGGCGTCGCGCGCCAGGGGTTCGGCATAGACCTGGTCGGCGGGGCGCAAGGAATAGCGGATTTCGACATCCACCCCGGCGGCGATGTCGCGCGGCTCCCAAAGCTCGGTGGTCACGTAAAGCGCCACCTCGGGGTGCGCGGCGCGGAAGGACGCGATGCGCGGCGCCAGCCAATGGATCGCGAAGGTCAGGTTCGACTGCACCCGCAGAACGTTCCGCTCCGAGCGTGTCAGCGCCCTAGTTCCATGCGCAAGCGTACGGAATGCGTCGCGCACCACCGGCAGGTAGCTCTGGCCCGTCTGCGTCAACTCCAGCGCGCGGGCATGGCGGTGAAAGAGCGGCCGCCCCATGAAGGCTTCCAGCGACTTGATCTGCTGGCTGACAGCACTTTGCGTCATGTTGAGATCGCGCGCGGCGCCGGTAAAGCTGAGGTTCCGGGCCGAGGCCTCGAAGGCGCGCAGCCAGTTCAGAGGCGGTAGGTCGCTCATTCATAAACCATCCATTAGCCAGACTTATGAATAGCGTTGGTTTTTTTCATTGGTCAAGCCCCGGCCGTCATGATGTGATCAAACCGTCGCCGGAAAAAGGAGATCGAGATGCCCGTCACGAAAATGCGCCCGAACATGGATCACTGGCAGGAACGCGTGGACCTTGCAGCCGCCTTCCGCTGGACCGTGCGGCTCAACATGCACGAGGCCGTGGCCAATCACTTCAGTCTGGCGATCAATGATGACGGCACGAAATTCCTGATGAATCCCAACCAGATGCATTTCTCGCGCATCAAGGCCTCCGATCTTCTTGTCGTCGATGCCAACGATCCGAAGGCGCTGGAAGGCCCCGATGCGCCGGATCCGACCGCCTGGGGCCTGCACGGCGGCATTCACCGTCATTGCCCACATGCGCGATGCGTGATGCATGTCCATTCGCCCTATGCCACGGCATTGGCCGCCCTCGCAGACAGCCGACTGCCGCCGGTGGACCAGAACGCCTGCATGTTCTTCGACCGGGTGGTGATCGACGACAATTACGGCGGGCTGGCCTTCGAGGAAGAAGGCGAGCGCTGCGCGAGTTTCTTCGACAATCCCAAGAAGAAGGTCATGGTCATGGGCAACCACGGTATCATGGTCATCGGCGAGACCGTGGCCGAAACCTTCAACCGCATGTTCTATTTCGAGCGCGCCTGCATGACCTACATGATCGCACTGCAGACCGGGCGGCCGCTGCGCCTGATCCCCGACGACATCGCGGAAAAGACCGCGCGCGAGATCGAGACCTACCCGGAGCAGGACCTGCGCCATCTGGCGGAGGTAAAGGCCATTCTGGACGAGGAAGGATCGACCTATGCACAGTGACGCCGAAGCCCGCGAAGCCGGACGCTGGAACCATCGCCCACCGACGCCACTGGCGCAGAACCCGCTGTTTCAATGGCCGCCGAGGCCGCTGGCCATTGCTCGCTGGTATGGCGCTTTCTGGTTCGAGATTTCGACCACCACGCTCTGCCTCGCCCTCGCCGTGATCGCCTACTTCATGATCCTGCCCGATTTGGCCGACATGCAAATCTTCGCCTGGGGCTGGGTCGTCAAGGTCTGGCTCGCCAATCTGGTGCCGCAGGTGATCTGCGCCGGAACGCTACACTACTGGCTGATCATGCGCAAAGGACAGGGCGACAAGTCCAAGTTCGATCCGCGCGATCAGGCCCGTGACAACGGCAGTTTCACTTTCGGCAATCAGGTGCACGACAACATGTTCTGGCACATCGCCAGCGGCATCACCCTGTGGACGGCGGCGCAGGTGCTGGTGTTCTGGGCGATGGCGAACGGCTATGCGCCGACGCTGCTCTTCCCGGACAATCCGGTCTGGTTCATCGCCTGGTTCGTGCTGATCCCGATCTGGTCGAGCTTCCATTTCTACTGGATCCACCGGCTGCTGCACTGGCCGCCTCTCTACAAGCTCGCGCATGCGCTGCATCACCGGAACGTCAATGTGGGCCCCTGGTCGGGCATTTCGATGCACCCGGTCGAACACCTTCTGTTCTATACCAATTTCGTAGTTCACCTGATCGTACCCAGTCATCCGCTGCATGTGCTCTTTCACGGCTACGTCCAGTCCACCCACCCGGTTTTCTCGCATTCCGGGTTTGAGGATCTGGTGGTGGCGGACAAGAAGCAGGCACGCATGGGCGTATTCTTCCACCAGCTCCACCACCGCTATTTCGAATGCAACTACGGCACGGTGGAAATGCCTTGGGACCGCTGGTTCGGCAGCTACCATGATGGATCGGCGCAAGCCACCGATGAAACTCGCGCGCGCAAGAAGCAGATGTATACATGAACTACGGACTGACGGAAGAACACCAGATGATCGCGGACACGGTCCGCAGCTTCGTGGAGAAGGAAATCTACCCGCATGAAGCGCTGGTCGAGCGCACCGGCGAGGTGCCGAAGGAGATCGCGCAGGAGATCAAGCGCAAGACCATCGATCTGGGGTTTTACGCCTGCAATTTTCCCGAAAGCGTCGGCTGCGCGGGGTTGAACCACCTCGAATTCGCGCTGGTCGAGCGGGAGTTGGGGCGCGGGTCGATGGCGCTCAACCACTTCTTCGGACGGCCGCAGAACATCCTGATGGCCTGCGAAGGAGAGCAGATCGAGCGCTACCTGATGCCCGCGGTGCGCGGTGAGCGGATGGACGCGCTGGCGATGACCGAACCCGGTGCCGGATCGGATGTACGCGGCATGAAATGCGCCGCCGTGCGGGACAAAGGCGATTGGGTGGTCAACGGCACGAAGCATTTCATCTCCGGCGCGGAACACGCGGATTTCGTGATCGTCTTCATCGCGACGGGTGAAGATCAGACGCCGAAAGGGCCCAAGAAACGGATCACCGCCTTTCTGGTCGACCGGGGCACACCGGGATTCACCATCCGCGACGGCTACAAATCGGTCAGCCACCGCGGCTACAAGAACATGATCCTCGACTTCGACGACTGCCGTCTGCCGGATGCACAGGTGTTGGGCGCGGTCGACGGCGGTTTCGAGGTGATGAATACCTGGCTCTACGCGACGCGGATCACCGTGGCGACCATGTCGGTGGGCCGGGCGCGGCGTGTCTTCGACTACGCGCTGAGCTATGCCGCCGAACGCGAGCAGTTCGGCCAGAAGATCGGCAAGTTCCAGGGCGTGAGCTTCCAGATCGCGGACATGATCACGGAGATCGATGCGGCGGACCTCTTGACGCTGGCAGCCGCGGATCGGCTCGACAAGGGCCTGCCCGCCAACCGCGAGATCGCCTCGGCCAAGCTCTATGCCTCCGAAATGCTGGCGCGCGTCACCGACAAGGCGATCCAGATCCACGGCGGCATGGGGCTGATGGACGACTACCCGCTGGAGCGTTTCTGGCGTGACGCGAGGGTCGAGCGGATCTGGGATGGCACCTCGGAGATTCAACGCCACATCATCAGCCGAGATCTGCTGCGCGCGCTCGGCGCTTGAAGGAACAGATGATGCGTGATCTTTCGCGGCTCCTGCGGCCGCGCTCCATCCTGGTGATCGGTGGCGGCTTCTGGTGCCGGCAGATCGTGCGCCAGTCCCGCGCGATGGGTTTTGCGGGCGAGATCTGGCGCGTGCACCCCAAGGGCGACACCGTCGAAGGGGTGACAGCCTATGCAAGCCTCGATCAGGTGCCGGCACCCCCCGATGCCGTCTTCATCGGGGTGAACCGGCAACTGACCATCGAGACGGTCGCAGCCTTGTCGAAGATGGGCGCGGGCGGTGCGGTCTGCTTTGCCTCCGGGTTCTCCGAGGCCTACGCCGAAGACGCCGACGCGACCTCCCTGCAACGGGCTCTGGTGCAAGCGGCGGGCGACATGCCGATCCTCGGGCCGAACTGCTACGGCTTCATCAATGCGCTCGACAGCGCGCTGCTCTGGCCGGATCAGCATGGGTGCAAGCGGGTGGAGCGCGGGGTCGCGATCCTGACCCAAAGCTCGAACATCGCCATCAACCTCACCATGCAGAAACGCGCCCTGCCCGTCGCTTTCGTCGTGACCTGCGGCAACATGGCCCAGACGAGCCAGGCCGAGATCGCCATGGCCCTGCTCGACGATCCGCGGATCACCGCCATAGGCCTGCACATCGAAGGTTTCGGGCCGACCGGTCCGTGGCATGCACTCGCGCGCAAGGCCGCGGCAAAAGGCGTGCCGCTCATCGCGCTCAAGGTCGGGGCCTCAGAGCAGGCGCAGCGCGCCACGCTCTCGCACACGGCGTCGCTCGCGGGAAGCGATGCGGGGGCCGAGGCCTTTCTGCGCTACCTCGCCATCCCGCGCCTGCGCGACCTGCCGAGTTTCCTAGAAACGCTCAAGCTTCTGCATTGCAACGGGAAACTGGCGAGCAACCAGCTCTCCTCGATCAGTTGTTCCGGCGGCGAGGCGAGCCTCGCGGCGGACACGGCGATCGGGCGCAACCTTTCCTTCCCGCCCTTGACCGCAGCGCAGAAAACCGCGCTGGCCGAGGCACTTGGCCCGATGGTGGCGCTTTCGAACCCGCTCGACTATCACACCTACGTCTGGGGCAACGCGGAAAAGATGACCGCCGCCTGGCTGCCTATGGCGGCCGGGCATATCGGGCTTTTGCTCATCATCGTGGACTACCCGCACACCGATGCCACCGACTGGCGATCGGCCACGGCGGCGGCTCTGGCGGTGCGGGCGGCCTCCGGGCGCCCTGTCGCGGTGGTTGCGACGCTGCCGGAACTCATGCCCGAAGACGTGGCCATGGAATTGCTGGCGGGCGGTGTCACCCCGATGCAGGGCCTGAGCGAAGCCATTCTTGCCGCCGAAGCCGCCGCGGCCCCTTCACGCGTGCCACCCGAGCCGCCCTTGCCGCCCGGACCGGACCGGGCCGGGATGATGCTGGAGGAAGCGGAGGCAAAACAGCTTCTTGCGCGATATGGTGTGGCGGTGCCAAAATCGGTCGTCGGTGGCGTAGGTGATATTGAACGGCTAGCGGGCGCACTCGGGGGCAGGCTTGCGCTCAAGGCCCAGGGTTTTGCCCATAAATCCGAGTCCGGTGCCCTGGCGCTTGGGCTTGAGCCGTCGGACCTGGCCTCGGCGGCAGCAGCGATGCCGGGCGAGAGGTTTCTTGTCGAGGAAATGGTCACCGGCTGCCTTGCCGAACTGCTGGTCGGAGTCACCCGTGACCCGGCGCATGGGTTCCTGATGACCCTCGCGGCAGGCGGCGTTATGACGGAAGTCATCGCGGACCGCGTCTCGCTGATCCTGCCCGCCAGCCGCGCGGACATCGAAGCGGCGCTGACCCGCCTGCGGTACCACAAGGTTCTTGCCGGGTTCCGTGGCAAGCCGGCGGTTCACATGGGGGCGATCCTCGATGCGGTCATGGCGCTTCAGTCCTGCGTGATTGCACATGCCGACCGGATCAGCGAAGCTGAGATCAACCCGCTGATGTGCACGGCCGAGGCGGCGATTGCCGCCGATGCGCTGATCCTGCTGGCCCCGGACTAATTGGAGAGCACGATGGACCCGATCAAGACAACCACCAAAGGCGCGATCCTGCATGTGACGCTGGATCGACCCAAGGCCAATGCCATCGACTTGCTGACATCGCGCCGCATGGGCGAGGCCTTTGCCGGCTTCCGTGACGACCCTGACCTGCGGGTCGCGATCATCACGGGCGGCGGCGAGAAGTTCTTCTGTCCCGGCTGGGACCTCAAGGCGGCTGCGGAAGGCGACGCGGTGGATGGCGACTATGGCGTCGGCGGATTCGGCGGTTTGCAGGAGTTGCGCGGGCTTGAACAAACCGGTGATCGCCGCGGTCAACGGCATCGCCTGTGGCGGCGGTCTGGAACTGGCGCTGAGCGCGGACATCATTCTCGCGGCGGACCATGCAACCTTCGCCCTGCCGGAGATACGCTCCGGTACGGTCGCGGATGCAGCCTCCGTCAAGCTGCCCAAGCGCATTCCCTACCACATCGCGATGGAGCTGCTGCTCACCGGGCGCTGGTTCGACGCGGCGGAGGCGAAGGGCTGGGGACTGGTCAATGAGATCGTCCCTGCGGCTGGCCTGCAGGACCGGGCGTGGCAACTGGCCGAATTGCTCGCCTCGGGGCCGCCCCTTGTCTATGCGGCGATCAAGGAAATCGTGCGCGATGCCGAGGATGCGAAGTTTCAGGATGCGATGAACCGGATCACCAGGCGCCAGCTGGAAAGCGTGGACCGGCTCTATGCCTCGGAAGACCAACTGGAAGGGGCGAAGGCCTTCGCGGAGAAACGCGATCCGGTCTGGAAGGGGCGCTAGACGAGACGCCCGCTTGCGCCGGTACGCGCGCCGGGTCATGGTTCCGACATGACAAGAACACTTCTTTCAATGGGCCATGGCTACAGCGCACAGGCGCTGGCGGCGCGGCTGATCCCGCAGGGTTGGCGCGTGATCGGCACGACACGCAGCGCCGAGAAGGCGGAAAAGATCGCCGCAACCGGGGCCGAGCCCCTGATCTGGCCTGGAGGCGATCTCAAGCGAGCCTTGGGCGAGGCGGATGCGCTGCTGATCTCGGCGGGTCCCGGACCGCAGGGCGATCCGGTCCTTGCGCAGGCAGAAACCGAGATCAGGCAGGCGGCAGCTGGCCTCGACTGGGCAGGCTATCTGTCGACCACCGGGGTTTATGGCGATCACGACGGCGACTGGGTGGACGAAGACACGGCACTTGCTCCCACCACCGAGCGCGGTCTGGCGCGGGTCCGGGCGGAAGCGGCCTGGCAGGCGATCCCGGACCTGCCGCTGCACATCTTCCGGCTGGCGGGCATCTACGGCCCCGGACGCGGCCCGTTCTCCAAGGTGCGCAACGGCACGGCGCGCCGGATCATCAAGGAGGGTCAGGTCTTCTCCCGCATCCATGTGGCCGATATCGCGCAGGTACTGGCGGCCTCCATCGCCCGGCCTAACCCGGGCGCCGTCTATAATCTCTGCGACGATGACCCTGCCCCGCCACAGGATGTCATCGCCTATGCCGCCGAGCTCTTGGGCCTGCCGGTCCCGCCTGCCGTGCCTTTCGAGCAGGCGGAAATGTCGCCCATGGCGCGCAGTTTCTACGCCGAGAGCAAGAAAGTACGGAACGATCGGATCAAATCGGAGTTGGGTATCCAACTGCTCTTCCCGGACTACCGGTCCGGGCTGCGCGCCCTTCTGGACGAGGCGGATGATGACCCGGAGGCTTCCGAGACATGACGACCAACCCCTGACCAGGCTGTTGAACGCCGTGCGACGCTCCGCGCGTCGGGACAGGGTCGCCCTGCGGGATGTGCTGGCCTCCATCGGTGAAGGCACGATCACACCGGTCATCCTTGTCGTCTGCCTGCTTCTCGTCTCGCCGCTTTCGGGTATCCCGGGCGTTCCGACGATCTGCGCTGTGATCATCGTTATCCTGTCGCTCCAATCGTTGCTGGGCAGGCGCAGGCTCTGGCTTCCCGATGCGATCATGCGGTTGCAGGTGGGCCGCGAAACGCTGCGGCGATCGGTCGACTGGTTGCGGCGGCCCGCCCGCTGGGCAGACAGGAATTCGAAACCGCGTCTGGAGTTCCTGACGCGCGGGCCGATGCGCTATCTGGTGCTGGCCCAATGCGCCGTCATTCCGCTGGCCTGGCCCGCGCTGGAGCTTGTGCCCGGCGTGACCTCCTTCGCGGCGGCAACCATCGCGCTCTTCGTCTTCGGCCTTTTCACCCGCGACGGGTTTTTCGTGCTTGCAGGCTACGTCATGATGGTAGCAGTGCCTCTCGGGCTCCTTCTGACGGCGCAGGCAGCCTTGACCTGACGGCTCAGGCGCGCGCTTCGCCAATGCGCGCCACGCCCAGAACATCCAGTACTTTTGCCTCGATATCGGACGCATTCATCCGCGCCACGGCATACATGTCCTCGGGGCTCGCCTGGTCGATGAAAATGTCCGGCAGCACCATGGACCGGTATTTCAGCCCGTGATCGAAAACGCCTTCCTCGGCGAGAAGCTGCGCCACATGGCTGCCGAACCCGCCGATCGCGCCCTCCTCGATGGTGATCAGCGCCTCGTGATCCGCCGCGAGATCGAGGATCAGGTCCCGGTCGAGCGGCTTGGCAAAGCGCGCATCGGCGATCGTGGGCGTAATCCCGCGGGCGACAAGCGCCTCCGCCGCCTTTTCGACCTCGGACAGACGGGTGCCGAAGGACAGGATCGCCACGCGCCCACCTTTGGAGATGATGCGCCCCTTGCCGATCTCCAGCGGAATACCCCGCGCAGGCATCTCGACCCCGGTGCCGTCGCCGCGTGGAAAGCGGAAAGCGATGGGGCCGGCATCATGCGCTGCCGCTGTGGCCACCATGTGTTTGAGTTCCGCCTCATCTGCGGCGGCCATGACGACGAAGCCCGGCAGGTTGGAGAGATAGGCGATGTCGAAGGCACCAGCATGGGTTGCACCATCCGCGCCCACCAGCCCTGCGCGGTCGATGGCGAAGCGCACCGGCAGGCGCTGGATCGCCACGTCATGTACGACCTGATCGTAGCCGCGTTGCAGGAAGGTCGAATACATCGTGCAGAAAGGTTTCATGCCGCCTGCCGCGAGGGCGGCGGAAAAGGTCACACCATGCTGCTCGGCTATCCCGACGTCAAAACACCGGCTGGGATAGCGCTCCGCAAAAAGGTTCAGGCCAGTCCCGTCGGGCATCGCCGCCGTGATCGCGCAGATCTTGTCGTCCTCCGCGGCCTCCTGGATCAGGCTTTCGGCAAAAACGCGGGTGTAGGAGGGCGCATTCGACGGAGTTTTCTTCTGCTCGCCGGTGACGAGGTTGAACTTGGCCGTGGCATGGCCCTTGTCGCGCGCCGCCTCCGCCGGGGCGTAGCCCTTGCCCTTCTTGGTCAGCGCGTGGATCAGGATCGGTCCCGTCGCGCGTGCCTTGACCGTGCGCAGCAGCGGCAGCAACACATCCATATCATGCCCGTCGATGGGACCGATGTAGGAGAACCCAAGCTGCTCGAAAAGCGTGCCGCCCATTGCCATTCCCTTGAGGATCTCCTTGGCGCGCTTGGCACCCTCGCGGAACGGGCCGGGCAGAAGGCTTACCGCGCCTTTGGCGGCGGCTGCGAAATCCTGAAAGGGTTCTTCGGCGTAGAGCCGGCTCAGGTAGGCGGACATCGCGCCCACGGGCGGGGCAATGGACATCTCGTTGTCGTTGAGGATGACGATCAGGCGCTTTTTGAGATGACCCGCGTTGTTCATCGCCTCATAGGCCATGCCCGCGCTCATCGAGCCGTCGCCGATCACCGCGATGGCATCCCCGAGGCCCTCGGCCACCACGCCGCCGAGATCGCGGGCCACGGCAAAACCGAGCGCCGCCGAGATCGAGGTGGAACTATGCGCGGCTCCGAAAGGATCATAGGGGGATTCGCTGCGTTTGGTGAAACCACTCAGACCGTCCTTCATCCGCAGAGTCCTGATCCGGTCGCGGCGTTCGGTCAGGATCTTGTGCGGGTAGCATTGGTGGCCCACGTCCCAGATGATCTTGTCGCGCGGCGTGTCGAAGACTGCGTGCAGCGCCACGGTGAGTTCGACCACGCCGAGGCCCGCGCCCAGATGCCCGCCGGTCACGGAAACGGCGGAAACGGTTTCGGACCGAAGCTCGTGGGCGAGCTGTGTCAGCTGCCGGTCCGACAGGGATTTCATGTCCGCCGGACGGCGGATCGTGTCCAGAAGGGGCGTTTTGGGTCTTTCAGTCATCGTGTTTCCTCAATGCGCCCGCGTAACCACGAAGCGCGCCGCATGTCTTAGGATATCCGCCGCCTGCCCGTAACCCGTCAGGCTGTCGCAGGCTTCTTCCACAAGCTGCGCCGCCCGCATCCTTGCCTCATCCAACCCGAGGAGCGAGACGAAGGTGGCCTTGCCCGCTGCGGCATCCTTGCCGACCGCCTTGCCGACGGTCGTGCTGTCACCGGTGACATCCAGCACATCGTCGGCGATCTGGAAGGCGAGACCCAAGGCGCGGGCATAGGACTGAAAGGGGGCCGTATCCGCCTGGGCGAGCCGTGCCCCGGCCATCGCCGACCAGGTAATCAGCGCCCCGGTCTTGCCTTGCTGCAGGGCAGTGATCTGCTCCAGCGTCAGCGGCGTGCCTGCGGTCTCCGCTGCGATGTCCAGCGCCTGTCCCAACACCATGCCCTCGATGCCGCTGGCCCGCGCGAGGCTGAGCGCAAGTTCTGCGCGCACCTCCGCGTGCGGGCTGGCCTCGGGGCGCGTCACCAACTCGAAGGCAAGCGTATGCAACGCGTCCCCGGCCAGAATCGCGGTGGCCTCGTCCCATTTGCGATGTACCGTGGGCTGCCCGCGCCGCAGGTCGTCGTCGTCCATGCAGGGCAGGTCGTCGTGCACAAGACTATAGGCATGCAGCGCTTCGATCGCCGTGGCGGGCCAGATCGCCTGCCCTTGGGAAATGTCATGTAGCCGCGCAGATTCGAGCACCAGAAAGCCGCGCAGGCGTTTGCCGCCACTGGTGGCATGGGCCATGGCCTGGACCACGGGCAGGGTGCCGAAGGGTTGCAGAACCTTGTCGAAATGCGCCTGAACCGCGTCTGCTGCCTCGACCAGTCGTGATGCGAACATCGGATCAGAGACCTTCGACGGGCGTCGTTCCGGTCGGTTTGCCATTCCCGTCGAGCGTGATCGCGGCGACTTTCTCCTCGGCTTCCTTGAGCTTGGTCTCGCAGCGGGCCTTGAGGGCCGCTCCGCGTTCATAGAGCGCTATGCTTTCGTCCAGCGCCACGTCGCCACGCTCCAGCTGGCCCAGAACCTTTTCAAGCTCGCTCATCGCTTGCTCGAAACTCATTTCGTTGACGGGGGTGTCGGTCATCGTCCGGGATATCCTGCGGTTTTCAATTTTCAGGACCATATCGCCAAACGCCGACCTGTTCCAGAGCGTGAACCAGCTTCCGCGTTACTCGGGCGAGAGCATGTAGCCTTCGCCGCGTACGGTCTGCAGATACCGCGGTTGCTTCGGGTCGCTCTCGATCTTGCGGCGCAGCCGGGTGATCTGCACATCGACCGCGCGTTCCTGCGCCTGCCCCCGGTCGCGGCCGAGTTCCTCCACCAGCTTCGCACGGCTGATCGGCTCGTTGCAGCTGGCGGAGAAGATCTTCATCAGGTGCATCTCCGTCGCGGTCAGCCGGATCAACTCTTCGCCCTGCCACATCTCTCCGCGCTCCATATCGTAGCGTATGGTCCCCAGCGACAGGACCTTCGGCAGATGCTGTTCGCGTGGCGCATCGGGCATCCGCCGCAGGATCGCGTTGATCCGCAACAAAAGCTCTTTCGGCTCGAACGGTTTCGGCAGGTAGTCGTCGGCCCCGGCCTCGAGCCCTTCGATCCGGTTACCGGTCTCGCCCTTGGCCGTCAGCAGCAGGATCGGAACGACACTTTTCTCGCGCAGCGATTTCGTCAGCGCGATGCCATCCTCCCCGGGCATCATCACGTCGAGCACGATGAGGTCGAAGTCGAGACCGGACAGGATTCTCCGTGCATGGCCGGCATCACGCGCTGCTGTCACCAGAAAACCGTTCCGTATCAGGAATTTCTGCAACAGCGAGCGGATCCGCTCGTCGTCGTCCACGACAAGAAGATGCGCCGCGTTTTCCGTCATGATCCGCTGTCTTTCAGCCTGGCGTAGGCCTTGCGCATTTCACGGTCCATCATCGATTCCAGCACGGTGCGGAACCCGGCCACGGCTTCGGGTCCGGCCTCCCTGAAGGCCATACGCATCCGTGCGCGTTGCGCGTCCGAGAGCTTTTGTTCCAGTGCCTGTCCCGCTTCGGTCAAAAACAGATGCCTCTCGCGTTTGTCGATCTTGCCGATCCTGCTCTCCACCAGACCATCCTCGATCAGGGTGCGCAAGACACGGTTGAGCGATTGCTTCGTGACGCCCAGAATGTTGAGCAGGTTGTTGACCGTCGTGCCGGGCGCGCGGTTGATGAAGTGAACCGCCCGGTGATGCGCCCGTCCGTAGGCGAGGTCCGCAAGGATCCGGTCGGGATCGGCGGTGAAGCCGCGATAGGCAAAAAACATGGCCTCGATGCCCTGTCGGAGTTGCTCGTCCGTCAGAAACAGAAGGTTTTCACCGCTATAGGTGCCTGCGCTGCGTCCCTCGGCCATGGCCTGCATTTGCTTTCGTTAACGTGCTTTCGATCGACTATATGTCAGTGTTGTTGACATTCCAAGTCCGAAGGGCTATCGAATCGCATCTTTGGCGCAATTTTATGACCGTACCGGATGTAAAATGCGCAATATTCGAAAAGAAGTGCGAAAGCTAGGGAAGGAAACACGATGGCGGGCGCTTACAATGACCGGGATGGATTCATCTGGATGGACGGAAAAATGGTCGACTGGCGCGATGCCAATGTCCATATTTTGACCCATGCGATGCACTACGCTTCTTCGGTCTTCGAGGGCGAGCGCGCCTATGGCGGCAAGATCTTCAAGTCGCGCGAGCATTCCGAACGGCTGAAGCGCTCAGCGAAAATGATCGATTTCGAAATTCCCTATACCGTCGACGAGATCGAGGCGGCGAAAGTCCAGGTTCTGGCCGCCTCCGGGCTCAAGGATGCCTATGTCCGGGCCATCGCCTGGCGCGGCGTTGGCGAAGACATGGGTGTGGCCTCGGCGCGCAACCCCGTGCGCATGGCCATCGCGGCCTGGGAGTGGGGCGCCTATTACGGCGACGCCAAGATGAAGGGTGCCAAGCTCGACATCTCCAAGTGGAAGCGCCCGAGCCCGGAAACGATTCCCAGCCATGCCAAGGCGGCGGGGCTCTATATGATCTGTACAATGTCGAAGCATGCCGCAGAGGCGAAGGGGTGCTCGGACGCGATGATGTTCGACTACCGCGGCTATGTGGCCGAGGCGACGGGGGCCAACATCTTCTTCGTCAAGGATGGCGAGGTGCACACGCCCGACCCGGATTGCTTCCTCAACGGCCTCACCCGGCAGACGGTGATCGGCATGTTGCGCGACAAGCAGATCAAGGTCCACGAACGCCACATCATGCCCGAGGAGCTGGAAGGCTTCGAGCAATGCTGGCTGACCGGAACGGCGGCGGAAGTGACCCCGGTGGGCAAGATCGGCGATTACAGTTTCGAGGTTGGTGCGCTGACCCGCGACATTGCGGAGAGCTACGAGAAACTGGTCCGGGCCTAGACCGACGACGGCGGGCGGTTAGAGCAAGACTGCCTCGATCGTTGCCTTGAGCAGCGAGCGCCCGGAATCGAACATCGTCGAAATCTGAAAAGTCAGCAGGAAGAGCGCCGGGTAGAAAAGGAACTCGTACCGCGAGATCAGGCCCGGCACCCTTTCTTGCGACATCGATCTCGTGAGCGGGCCGAATGTCGCCAGCGCCAGAAAAGCGCCGACGCATATGCCGACGAGGATATCCGACGGCCAATGCAGGCCGAAAATGATCCGCGGCAACAGAACGACAAGAAAGCAGTAGAGGTCCGATCAGGGCGCCCGCTGTCCGGTTCATCAAGATAATTCCCGTACAAAGTGCTGCAAAGAGCACGGCGTGATCGCTTGGGAATGAGCTCATGCCTTCGAACATGCCTCGCCTGACAAAACCGTCCAGATGTAGTTCCAGATCCGCAGTGTGGATAGATCTTGGCGAGAATGGCAGGACTATGGCCAGTGCGCATCCCACGACGATTGCAAGGATCGCAATGGTCAAGGTTGCCAGCACCGCGGCCCGTAGGGGTAGGTTCCCGCCCGCTGGACAAACCACAAGGACCAGATCACCAGAATGACCGGGATGCTTTTGGTAACCGGATTGGACGAAACGAAAAAGATGACCAAACTCAGGTCATGATGAGTGCCGGCATTGGAATTGGCGAGCAGCAGCAGTTGTTCATCGGGTCGCATTCGCGACTCCTGTACTGAGCAAAAGCGTCAATCTTTGTAAACGAACCATGACAGGATTTATTCCATTGGTCGGAGAGGAAAGTCTTCACGATCAAAGCGGACCGTTTGGACAACGGCGCGCGAAAACCGCGCGTCACGAAAACTTCCGGCTCCCGTTACACGGGTGTCTGCCCCATGTTACATTCATAGCAACTCATGACGGCAGTTTTAGCTCAACATGGAGTCTGCAGATGACACGCCTCATTCGCCCCACGCGCCGCGCCGTTCTGGCGGGGTCGACTGCCTTTGCCGCAAGCCTTGCGCTGCCCAGCCTCAGCCGCGCCGCGTCGCGCCCGGTCTTCACGCATGGCGTCCAATCGGGCGATGTCGACACCTCGTCCGGAATGATCTGGACCCGGACAGATCGCCCGGCACGCATCGCCATGGAGGTCTCCACCACCGAAAGCTTCAAGGATGCCCGCCGGCTCGCCTCGATGGACGCGATCCCGAACGGCGATCTGTCGGTCAAACGCCTGATCGACGCGCTGCCGTCCGATCAGGAGATTTTCTACCGCTTCATCGCGACCGATCTCAGCGACACCAATGCGGTGTCCGAACCGCTGGTCGGACGCTTCCGCACCGCGCCCATGTCGCGCCGGAACATCCGCTTCGCCTGGTCCGGCGACACTGCCGGACAGGGCTGGGGGATCGACGCGGAGGGCATGGCGACCTATGCCACAATGGCGAAACACCAGCCCGATTTCTTCATCCATTCCGGCGATACGGTCTATGCAGATGGCCCGATGGAGGATGAGGTAGAGCTGAAGGATGGCACGCTCTGGAAGAACCTCGTGCTGCCCGACGAGAAGCGCAAGGTCGCCGAAACACTCGACGAATTCCGCGCCCAGTGGAAATACAACCTGCTCGACGAGCATGTGCGGGCGATGAATGCGTCGGTTCCCACCTTCATGCAGTGGGACGATCATGAGGTCGTCAACAACTGGTCCGACAGCAAGGACTTGATGGGCGATGACCGCTATACCGAAAAATCGGTTCATGTCCTGCAGGCACGAGCGACGCGGGCCTTTCACGAAATGACCCCGCTGCGCATCACGCCGGAAGAGCCGAACCGGGTTTATCGCAAGATTGGCTACGGGCCGATGCTTGACGTTTTCTTCCTCGACCTGCGCAGCTACCGCGGCCCGAACACAGCACCACTGAGCGACACCCTGACCGACGCCCAGCGCGTGCTTGGCGCGGAGCAGATGGCCTGGCTGAAGCGGGAACTGGCCGCGTCCACGGCGACCTGGAAGGTGATCGCCTCCGACCAGCCCATCGGCCTTGTCGTCTGGGACAATTTCCGCGACAGGGCGGGCTCGGAAGGGATTGCCGATGGTCAGAACGGTCCTGCGATGGGGCGCGAACTCGAAGTGGCCGAGTTGCTGCGCTTCATCAAGACCGCGGAAATCGACAATACGGTCTGGTTCACCGCCGACGTACACTACACCGCCGCGCACTACTACGACCCGAACAAGGCGCAGTTCCAGGACTTCAACCCGTTCTGGGAATTCGTGTCAGGTCCGCTTCATTCAGGCACTTTCGGGCCGAACGGTCTCGATACGACCTTCGGGCCGGAGGTGAAATTCGTCAAGGCACCCACCAAGGAACAGGGCCAGAACCTGCCGCCATCGATGGGCCTTCAGTTCTTCGGGCTGGTCGATATCGATGCGCAGACGCAGCAGATGCGCGTGCGGCTGATGGACCGCGGCGATACCGAGCTCTACGCAGTAACGCTCGATCCTGTCGGCATAGCGCTTTGAGACAATCGGGCGAGGCAGGATGCTACCTCGCCCGACCTTTCAGAAATCGACGCCGCGCTGCGCCTTGATGCCTGCCTGATAGGGGTGCTTGACCTCGGTCATTTCCGTCACGAGATCCGCGTATTCCATCAACTCCGGCTTCGCATCGCGCCCGGTCAGGATTACGGAGGTGCGCTCGTGCCGCTGCTCCAGCCCGGCGATCACATCCGCGACGTCGAGATAGTCATAGCGCAGTGCGATATTGATCTCGTCGAGCACCACGAGGTCGAAATCGCCGCTTTTCATCAACTCGACCGCCTTGGCATAGGCGGCCTGCGCGGCGGCGATGTCGCGGTCGCGGTCCTGCGTGTCCCAGGTGAAGCCTTCGCCCATCGTGTGCCAGATGACCCCACCGAGCCGGTCGAAGAACTGCCTCTCACCGGTGATCCAGGTGCCCTTGATGAACTGCACAACGGCCACGGATTGCTTCCAGCCAAGCGCCCGGACGATCACGCCGAAAGCGCTCGACGACTTGCCCTTGCCGTTACCGGTATGCACCAGCACAAGCCCGCGTCCGGGGTCGGTCGCCTCGGCCACCTTGGCGCGCTGCCTGGCTTGCAGCTTCTTCATTTCCTGTTTGTGGCTCTCCGGATCGCTCATCGGTTCTCCCCTCCTCAAGGTGTGCCTTGCGGCGGCACATTCGGTTTCGATTTGCTGCGGTCAAGACCAAGCTGCCGCTCGCGCCAGATGATCAGGATGCCACCCGCGATGACCAGCGCGGAGCCGAGGACGATCGGCCCCGTGGGCAGTTCGCTGAAGGCCACATAGCCGATGAGCGTGGCGAAGATCATCGAGGCATAATCGAAGGGCGCAAGCATGGAGGCGCCGCCGAAACGGTAGGAGGCGGTGACCATGATCTGTGCGACGCCGCCGATCAGCCCGGCGGAGATCAGCAGCTGCACCACCCAGGGCTCGGGCCAGACCCAGACGAAACTGGGGTGATCGACGAATAACCCGATGGGCGCGGAGAGGAGTGCTATGCAACTGGCCGTGACCGAGAAATAGAAGACGATGGCCGCAGTGTGGTCGGTCTGTACAAGGCGGCGCACATGGATCTGGACGAGGGCGCGCAGTATCGAGGCAACCAGCACCATCACCGCCCCCAGACTGGCGGCGGTGCTCATGGCTTCCGCGCCGAAACTGAGCCGCGGCGCGATGACGATCATCACCCCGAAGAGCCCCAGCGCCACGGCGGAGAGGCGAAAAAGCCGGATGCGCTCGCCCAGAAACAGCGCCGCGAAGAGCACGGTGAACATCGGCGTGGCATAGCCGATCGCGGTGACTTCCGGCAGCGGCAGCAGCCCCAGACCCGCGAAGGTCAGACCCATGGCCGTCGTTCCGAAAAAGCCGCGCCAGACATGGCCCATCAGGTTCGACGGTACCAGCCCCTCGCGCAGCTGACCGCGCTGCCAGAGCCAGACCAGGATGACCGGAAGCGCGAAAAGCGAGCGAAAAAACACCGCCTCTCCCGGCGGTACGTGGTCGGAGACGACCTTGATGATGGCGGCCATCACCATGAAGAGAAAAACCGCACAGAGCTTGAGCCCGATCGCGAGGCCGGGGCGGTGTTGGGTAAGGTCGGCTGCCATTGTGCATCTCTGCGCGCCTTGGCCCGAAAGATCAAGCGCCGGGCGTCGTTGAGCGGTCAGCCGATGATGCCGCGGTTCTCGCCGATCTGGCCCCGGTGCAGGAGCAGGTGATCCAGCAGCACGCAGGCCATCATCGCCTCGCCCACCGGCACCGCGCGAATACCAACGCAGGGGTCGTGGCGACCCTTGGTGATGATCTCGGTCTCCTCGCCCGCCTTCGTGATCGTCTTCCGGGTCGTGAGGATCGAAGAGGTGGGTTTCACCGCAAAACGCACCACGACGTCCTGTCCGGTGCTGATCCCCCCGAGGATGCCGCCTGCGTGGTTGGAGGAGTACACGGGCCCGTTCGGCCCCATGCGGATCTCGTCGGCATTGAGCTCGCCGGTCAGCATTGCCGCCGACATGCCTTCGCCGATCTCGACACCCTTGACCGCGTTGATGCTCATCATCGCTGCTGCGAGATCCGTGTCGAGCTTGCCGTAGACCGGCGCGCCGAGGCCCGCGGGCACGCCGCGGGCCACCACTTCGATGATCGCGCCCACAGAACTTCCCGACTTGCGCAGCCCGTCGAGATAGATGGCCCAATCGGTGGCCGCCTGCGAATCCGGCACCCAGAAGGGATTGTTGTCGATCTCGTCCCAGTCGAAAGCATCCCGGTTGATGCCATGCGGGCCCATCCGGGTCATGTAGCCCTTGATCTCGATCCCCGGCGCCAGCGCCTTGATCGCCTCGCGCGCCAGACCGCCGGCCGCGACCCGCGCCGCGGTTTCGCGCGCCGACGAGCGCCCGCCGCCGCGATAGTCGCGCACGCCGTATTTCTGGAAGTAGGTGATATCGGCATGGCCGGGGCGGAACTTGTCCTTGATGTCACCGTAATCCTTGGAGCGCTGGTCGGTGTTCTCGATCATCAACTGCACCGGCGTGCCCGTCGTCACCCCCTCGAAGGTGCCCGAGAGGATCTTCACCTCGTCGGCCTCACGGCGCTGCGTGGTGTATTTGTTCTGCCCCGGTTTGCGCTTGTCGAGCCACTGCTGGATCATCGCCTCGTCGATGGGCACGCCCGGCGGACAGCCATCCACGGTGGCGCCCAGCGCCGGCCCGTGGCTCTCGCCCCAGGTGGTCACGCGGAAAAGATGGCCAAAGCTGTTGATCGACATGGAACATGCTCCTTTGACTGCGGTGTTAGCGAGGCATCCCCGATGCCTCAAGCCCTTATCGCTTGCCAAACGCCCGGCGGCGCTCTACGTCTGACGATACCTCGGGGGGCCATTCCGGCTGAGATGCGAACATTCGCGGACCCGTTGAACCTGAACCGGTTAGAACCGGCGGAGGGAAGGTTGAGATCATCATCCTCTTTCGCCGTTCGACGCATAGAAAAAGGATTGATCATGCGAAGAACTCTCATTGCCGCAAGCCTCATTGCCGCCTCGACGGCGGGCGCGGACACGCCCGTGCTCACGGTCTACGCGGGCGACTATTTCACCTCCGAATGGGGTCCCGGCCCGATGATCGAGCAGGGTTTCGAGGCCACATGCGGCTGCGATCTGCAATTCTCCACCGGCGATCTGCTGCCGCGCCTGCTGCTCGAGGGCGAGCGCACCAAGGCGGATGTGGTGATCGGCCTCACCTCCGACGTCACTGCCAAGGCCCGCGCAACAGGGCTTTTCGCACCGCACGGGCAGGACAATGCGGCGCTGACCTTGCCGATCGACTGGACGGACGACACCTTCCTGCCCTTCAACTACGGGCACACGGCCTTCATCTACAACAGCGAGACGATGGCCGCGCCGCCCGCGAGCTTCGACGCGCTGCTGGAGATGCCCGATGACGTGAAGATCGTCATCCAGGATCCGCGCACGTCGATTTCCGGTCTGGCGCTGGTGCTCTGGGTGCAGGCGGTCTACGGCGACAAATCCGGCGAGGTCTGGGAAAAACTGGCGCCGAAGATCCTGACCGTGACCAAGGACTGGTCCGCAAGCTACGGGCTCTTCACCGACGGTGAGGCGGATATGGTGCTGAGCTACACGACCTCGCCCGCCTACCATATGTTCGCCGAAGAGGACTTCACCAAGAAGGCCGCGATCTTCCCCGAAGGTCACTACTTCATGGTCGAAACCGTCGGCAAGATCGCCGGAACCGAACAGCCCGACCTCGCCGATGCCTTCATGGCCTATGTCATGAGCCGCGCATTTCAGGAGATGATACCGACCGCGAACTGGTCGTTGCCTGCGGCCTTGCCGCAGAACGCCTGGCCTGCCGGATGGGCGGAACTCGACCTGCCCGAAAAGGTGCTCTTCTACTCGGAGACCGAAGCCGCCGACCTTCAGGCCGAAGCGATCGAGACATGGCGCGCAGCACTCAGCCAATAAGCGGCACAGCGGGGATCGTCGCGGGCACGTTTGTGGTCGCGGCGGTTCTTCTGGCTTTCATCGGCATCGGTCTCAGGGCCGAACCCGGCAGCGGTCTGGGACCGGCGGAATGGTCCGCCATTCGCTTCACCCTGGTGCAGGCGAGCCTCTCGGCGGCAGTCTCGGTCCTGCTCGCCATCCCGCTGGCCCGCGCGCTCGCCCGGCGCCGGTTTCCTGGCCACCGGTTGCTTGTCACTCTGCTGGGGGCGCCCTTCATCCTGCCGGTGATCGTCGCCGTACTCGGTCTGCTGGCGGTCTTCGGACGCAACGGCTGGCTCAACAGCGCCCTGGAGACACTGGGTCTGCCGGGTCTATCGATATATGGCCTTCAAGGCGTCGTTCTGGCCCATGTCTTCTTCAACCTGCCGCTGGCCACACGCCTCCTGTTGCAAGGCTGGCAGAGCATTCCCGCGGAGCGTTTCCGCCTCGCTGCCCAACTCGACCTGCCGCCCGCGATGGTGCGGCGTACGCTGGAGTATCCGCTGCTCATGCAGGTGTTGCCGGGGGCGGCGGCGCTGATCTTCGTGATCTGCCTGACCAGTTTCGCCGTCGCGCTGACCTTGGGCGGCGGGCCACGGGCGACCACGGTCGAACTCGCGATCTACCAGGCGTTCCGCTACGACTTCGACCTCTCCAAGGCCGCCTTGCTCTCGCTCTTGCAGCTCGCGATGGCCGGCAGTGCTGCCCTCGCCGCCCTCTGGATGATCCCGCGCCTTCCGCTCGGCACGGGCCTCGATCGCCCGATCCAGCGCTGGGATGCGCAGGGCGGGGTGGCACGTGCGATGGATGCCGCGGTGATCGCCCTCTGCGCCGGCTTTTTGCTGCTGCCCCTGCTGTCGGTGGTACTGGCAGGGCTTGCCGGTCTCGCAGAGGTGCCGGTGTCGGCCTGGCAGGCGGCGCTCGTGTCGCTCTGGGTCGCAGCCCTGAGCGTCGCCGTCATGCTGGCCGTGGCCTTGCCGCTGGCAGGGTGGATCGCGATACGTGAGGGCGGCAGCGTCGAGGCAATCGGGCTTTTCGGCCTCGCCGCTTCGCCGCTGATGATCGGGACGGGATGGTTCATCCTGATCAACCCCGTTGCCGACCCCGTGAGCCTATCGCTGCCGGTAACGGCCGTGGTCAACGCGCTGATGGCGCTGCCGTTTGCGCTGCGGATCATGGTGCCCGCGATCCGCGATGCGCTGGCCCGCCACGGCAGGCTTTGTCTCGCACTCGACCTGACCGGATGGCGGGCATGGCGCTGGGTGATCCTGCCAAGGGCCCGGCCGCAGATCGGCTTTGCCTCTGGGCTCACTGGGGCGCTTTCGGTGGGCGATCTCGGTGTCATAGCCCTGTTCGCCGACCCGGACCGAACGACATTGCCCTTGCACATGTACCGCCTTATGGGGGCTTACCGCACCGATGCCGCAGCAGGGGCGGCTCTGATCCTGCTCGCGCTGGCGCTCGGTGTTTTCTGGCTCTGCGAACGGGGAGGGCGCTGGCATGCTGAGGCTTGAAAAGCTGCGCCTGATCCTCGACGACTTCACGCTGGAGGCCGATTTTTCCCTGCAACAGGGACGAAAGGCCGCGGTGATCGGACCCTCCGGGGCCGGGAAATCGACCTTGCTGGCGGCGATCGGCGGGTTCCTCGACCCGGTCGAGGGCCGCATCCTGTGGGACGACCGCGATCTGACGCATGTCGCGCCAGGTCAGCGCCCCATCGCGATGCTGTTTCAGGAGAACAACCTCTTTCCGCACCTCAGCCTGGCGCAAAACGTGGGCCTCGGCCTGCGTCCGGCGCTCCGACATACGGTTGCCGAGAGGGCCCTGATCGAAGGTGCGATTTCAAGGGTCGGCCTGACGGGATACGAGGCGCGCAAGCCCGGATCGCTTTCGGGCGGACAGCAAAGCCGCGCAGCACTTGCGCGGGTACTTGTGCAGAACCGGCCCCTGCTCTTGCTCGATGAACCTTTTGCCGCCCTCGGGCCCGCGTTGCGCCACGAGATGCTCGATCTCGTCAGCGACCTCGTCAGCGAAACTGGTGCCACCTTGCTGATGGTCACCCATGCGCCCGAAGACGTGCGGCGCATCGCCGACGACGTGATATTCGTCGAGAGCGGCAGAGCACATGCGCCCGAACCGGCAGCGACAATCATGGAGAATCCGCCGCCGGCCCTGCGCGCCTATCTCGGCTAGGCGGCTTTCGCGCCCAACACCTGCCGCGCCTTGAGGATGGCCAGCGCCGCCTCGGCTGCCTCGCGGCCCTTGGTGATGAAATGGGCGCGAAAGATCGCATTGTGATGATCGGTTTCGTGGTAGTGGTGCGGTGTGAGCGATACCGACAGCACGGGCACGCCGGTCTCGAGCCCAGCGCGCATCAGCCCGTCGACGACCGCCTGAGCGACGAAGTCATGCCGGTAGATACCACCATCGACCACGAAAGCCGCGCAGATGACCGCAGCATAACGGCGCGAGGCGGCGAGGTCGCGGGCCATCAGTGGCATCTCGAAGGCGCCGGGCACGTCGATTACATCGACCTGTGCAGAGGGAATCTTTTCGGTAAATCCATCGAAAGCGCGATCCACGATGTCGGCGTGCCACCGGGCTTTGACGAAGGCGAAACGGGTGTGTGTCATCTTTGATCTCCTTTTCTGGTCAGACACGTCCACCCAAGGCGATCACGATCGCACGGAGCGAAACGCCCCGTTCGGTCGCATTCTCTTTCATCCGGACTGTAACCGTCGGCTCCGGCATCTCACCGGATCTGCTGACACCTCTCGCAATAAGAGGCCGCTCGCGGGCTCGAAGGCCTGAGCCTCCCTACCGCCGGTGGGGAATTCCACCCCGCCCTGAGAATGCCCCGATCTTGCCAAGGCAAGGCAAACCCGGCAAGAGCGAAAGCGACAGAACGAAAGGCGCGCGCGATGCATCCGAACCCGGTGTTCCATACCCAGACCGACGCGGCGAACCTCGCTTTCGCCCGCGACCGGGCCTTCGGTATCCTTGCGGTGAACGGCGCCGAAGGGCCGCTCCTGTCGCATGTTCCCTTCCTGCTTGACGGGAACGGGCAGACCCTCTGGCTGCACCTCGTGCGCTCCAACCCCATCGTGCGCGCCTTGCAGGAGCCTCAGAAGGCGCGCATCGCCGCCTCCGGCCCGGACAGCTATGTCTCGCCCGACTGGTACGGCGTGCCGGATCAGGTGCCGACGTGGAACTACGTCGCGGTGCATCTGACCGGTGTGCTGGAACTGCGGCCGCAGGAGGAGTTGCACGCGCTGCTTGACCGGCAGTCGAAACTCTTCGAGGACCGTCTGCTGCCCAAGACACCCTGGAAGACCTCGAAGATGAGCCCGGACGTGATGGAACGGATGATGCGCATGATTGTGCCCTGCAAGATGCAGGTCACCGGCGTCGACGGCACCTGGAAGCTCAACCAGAACAAGCCCGATGCGGTGCGGCACAGGGCCGCGGACCATGTGGCGGCATACGGGCAAGGCACGGAACTCGCGGTTCTTTCCGCCCTCATGCTCGGCGTGGATGGACAGGGCGGTTCTCTCTGATAGGCTCGGCCGGATCATCGGCAAAGGACCATTCATGAAACTCTACCACTCCCCCGCTTCGCCCTTCGTGCGCAAGGTTACCGTGTTGCTTCATGAACTGGGCAAGGCCGATGCCGTCGAGATCGAAACCGTCGTCACCAGTGCCTTTGCCTCCAACGACGCCCTGATGGCGGCCAATCCGCTGGCGAAACTGCCCGCCCTGGCCCGACCGGACGGCGCAACGCTTTATGACAGCCGCGTCATCACGGCCTACCTCGACGACCTCTATGGCGGCTCCCTCTATCCCAAGGGGGCATCGCGCTGGGAAACCCTGACGCTGGAAGCGACCGGCGACGGGATCATGGATTCGGCAGTGTCGATGGCCTATGAGGTCCGGCTGCGGCCCGAAGCGGAGCAATCGGCGGACTGGATCGAGGCGCAGTGGGAGAAAGTCGCCCGCGCGCTCGCCGTTCTCGATGCGCGCTGGATGAGCCACCTGACCGGTCCGCTGACCATTGGGCAAATTTCGGTGGCCTGCGCACTCTCCTATCTGGATCTGCGCCACAGTGCCCGGAAATGGCGCGAGGGCAATGAAGCGCTGGCGGCGTGGTTCGAAGCCTTCGATTCGCGCCCCTCGATGGCGGCGACGCGCCCGCCGGCGGCTTGATGTCCTTCAGTGAAGGCCGAAAAGGCCTCCGGTCACCGGGCGAAACGCGGAAAACACCACCCCCTGCGACCGTTTGCGCGTCCAAGGTCACTGGACTGCGCGGAGCCACGGCGCTAGATAACCCGGAGAAAACGGCTGCGCTTTGCGTGGCCGTATCATGATTTGGCCGACCCCGGCCTCGGAAATGGAGTAAACCCGTGTCGCATGCAGAAGATCACGAAGGCACCCGGAGGGATTTCCTTTACTACGCCACCGCCGGTGCCGGTGTCGTCACCGCCGGTGCTGCCATCTGGCCGCTGGTCAACCAGATGAACCCCTCCGCCGATGTGCGCGCCCTGTCGTCCATTCGCGTCGATGTGAGCGGCGTGGAGCCTGGCACGCAGTTGACGGTGAAATGGCTCGGCAAGCCGGTCTTCATCCGCCGCCGGACCGAAGAGGAAATCGCAGCCGCCCGCGACGTGGATGTCTCGACGCTGCCTGACCAGGGTGCGGAAAACGCAAATATTGCGGCAGGTGCGGATGCTTCCGATGAGAACCGCGCCATGGACGAAACCGGCGAATGGCTGGTGATGATCGGGGTTTGTACGCACCTCGGTTGCGTGCCTCTGGGTGACGCCGGCGATTTCGGCGGCTGGTTCTGCCCCTGCCACGGTTCGCACTACGATACTTCGGGCCGCATCCGCAAAGGGCCCGCACCGCGCAACCTGCCGGTGCCTGTTGCCGTCTTCGAAGACGAATCCACACTGAAACTCGGTTAAGGGAGAAACCTGATGGCTGGAATTCCTCACGACCATTACGAACCGAAGTCCGGTGGCGAGAAGTGGCTGCACAGCCGCCTGCCGATCGTCGGCCTTCTCTATGACACGCTGATGATCCCCACTCCCAAGAACCTCAACTGGATGTGGATCTGGGGCATCGTGCTGACTTTCGTGCTGGTGCTGCAGATCGTCACCGGCATCGTTCTGGTCATGCATTACACGCCGCATGTCGACATGGCTTTTGCCTCCGTCGAACATATCATGCGCAACGTCAACGGCGGATACATGCTGCGTTATCTGCATCAGAACGGCGCGTCGCTGTTCTTCGTGGCCGTCTACTTGCACATCTTCCGCGGCCTCTACTACGGGTCCTACAAGTCCCCACGCGAGATCACCTGGATCATCGGTATGCTCATCTACCTGATGATGATGGGTACCGCCTTCATGGGCTATGTTCTGCCGTGGGGTCAGATGTCCTTCTGGGGCGCTACCGTGATCACCGGCCTCTTCGGTGCCATCCCCTTCGTGGGTGATGCGCTTCAGACCTGGCTGCTGGGCGGACCCGCCGTGGACAATGCCACGCTCAACCGCTTCTTCTCGCTCCACTATTTGCTGCCCTTCGTGATCCTGGGCCTTGTAATCGTGCACATCTGGGCGTTCCACACGACAGGGAACAACAACCCCACCGGCGTTGAAGTGCGCCGCACGTCGAAGGAAGAAGCCGAGAAGGACACGCTGCCCTTCTGGCCCTATTTCGTGATCAAGGATCTCTTTGCCCTCGCGGTGATCCTCGCGATCTTCTTTGCGGTCGTGGGCTTCATGCCCAACTACCTCGGCCACCCCGACAACTACATCGAGGCAAACGCCCTGGCGACGCCTGCGCACATCGTGCCCGAATGGTACTTCCTGCCGTTCTATGCGATCCTGCGCGCCTTCACATCGGATGTCTGGGTGGTGATCATCGCCGAGACCCTGACCGGCGGTATCATCGACGCCAAGTTCTTCGGTGTTCTGGCCATGTTCGGTGCGATTGCCGTCATGGCGCTGGCACCCTGGCTCGATACGTCGTCTGTGCGGTCGGGCCGCTATCGCCCGATGCTGAAATGGTGGTTCTGGCTTCTGGTGGTAGACTTCATCGTCCTGATGTGGCTGGGCGCCATGCCTGCGGAGGAGCCCTATGCGACTTTCTCGCTGATCGCCTCGGCCTATTGGTTCGCCTATTTCCTTGTGATCCTGCCGCTGCTCGGTGTCATCGAGAAGCCGCTGGCGCAGCCGGAAACGATCGAATCGGATTTCGTGTCGCACTATCCGAAATCCACTGACGCCACTCCGGCCGAATAAAGGAACAGGACATGATGTTCAGAACACTTACACTCAGCGTCGTGGCAGCCTTCGGGCTTGCCACGGCCGGGCTCGCTGCCGGCGCCGCTGGTCATGTCGAAGACTTCGATTTCTCCTTCGAAGGACCTTTCGGCAAATACGACCAGAACCAGCTGCAACGTGGCCTGCAAGTCTACACCGAGGTCTGCTCGGCCTGTCATGGTCTTAAGTTCGTGCCGATCCGCTCGCTCGCCGAAGAAGGCGGTCCGGGTCTGCCCGAAGATCAGGTGCGGGCCTATGCGGCGAATTACGAGACCTTCGACCCGGAGCTGGACGATTTCCGCCCCTCCACACCGGCAGATCATTTTCCCGAGTCCGGTCTCGAGAATGCACCCGACCTGAGCCTTATGGCCAAGGCGCGTGCCGGTTTCCACGGACCTTATGGTCTGGGGATCAATCAATTCTTCAAGGGCATGGGTGGTGCAGAATACATCGCCTCGCTGCTGACCGGCTATACCGGTGAGGAAAAGGAAGAGGCTGGCGTGGTGCTATATGAAAATACCGCCTTCCCAAGCGGCTGGATCGCCATGGGGCCGCCATTGTCCGATGAACTTGTCGAATTCGCCGATGGACACGAGAACGACATGGAAAATCTCGCCAAGGACGTTTCAGCCTTTCTGATGTGGACGGCGGAACCCAAGATGATGGCCCGCAAGCAGGCTGGCTTCGTAGGCGTCGTTTTCCTCACGCTGTTGTCTGTCTTGCTCTACTTGACCAACAAGCGCATTTGGGCGCCGGTCAAGGGTAAGAAGACCGCCTGAGATAGCCTCCAAGTGACCTAGAACAAAAAACCCCCCGTGCTGCTAAGCGCGGGGGGTTTTTGGTCTGCATCTCCCGTTAGAGAGACAAATCACAGACCCTGGGGAGAGTCTTAATCAGAAGGCTCGCATCGTCCCGGCAAAGTGGCAGAAATTCGCTTTTGGCACCGGAACGCCGTTTTCCTTCCCCTTGGTCAAATATTCCTCGTTACCTTAACGGAACCTCCCGTTTCCAGAAGAAGGCCCCTGACCGGTCACTGTTAATACTCGTAAACTAACACTGACATCTCAGCCTGTATGTGATGTGGATCACACAATTATGAAAACCTGAGCGTCATCCTGAAAAACCTTTGTTACTGGACCCTGGCCGACGAGGAAGACGCCGGAGACGCACACGCGCATGTCCTCAGTCTGCTGCATCGGCCTGCCTCTCCTTAAAACCGTCTGTAGGTCTTTTCGACGAGCGACTGAGCCGTCCGGTATTCACGATCCGTTTCGACCAACCATGCGATCATCGCCTGGAAGGTGGATGTCTCTTGCGAAGATTTGTTTTGTTCTGACGGAGATTCGATCGGGCGTTTCATCTTGCGTTTCCTTTGCGTGTGGCCCCGTAAGGGAGAGAATGGCAGGCGGGGTTGGATGCCCCTGATGCCATTCACTATCGCGCAAGAACGAATTGCCGTCTGTGAAACGCTTCACATGGTTTCGAATTAAATCTGGTGCAAATCCGCCATGACCTGCAGTGCTTCGCGATCCAGCACCTTGAGTCCGCCCCGGGTGGACTCGATCACCCCTGCACGCTTCCAGATCGACAGCGTCTTCGATACCGCCTCTCGGGTCGCACCGACGAATTCCGCCAGTTCCGACTGCGACAATGGTAGCGTCGCAAGATTTTCAGAGCCATCCAGCGTCAGGTAGAGGATCTTGCGGGCCAGCCGCGCGGGCATGGAGAGGAACACCTGTTCGTTGAGCTGGCTGCTCATCCAGCGCATCCGTTCACCGGCCAACTGGATCATGTCGATGGCCAGTTCGGGCTTCGAGCGGATGGCGGACAGAACATCGCCGTTCTTGACGCCACGCACCCGTGATGGCTCCAAGGCTGTCACGGTCGCCGTACGGGTACCGGGATCGAAGAGTGCGATCTCCCCGAAGAGCGCCCCGGGGCGCATGACGTCGAGCGAGAGTTTCCGCCCTTCCCGCGAGAGTATGCTGAATTCCAGCGAACCGGAGATGATCGCGTAGAGCGCGTCGCCCTCGTCGCCCTGCTCGAAGAGGACTTCGCCCTCCTCGAGATCGACTTCTGTGGCGACCGAATCCAGAAGGGTCGAGAGTTCGCTCGAAGCCTGCGCGAGAAATCCGGATTTCGGCAGTTCAGCCGAGTTCATGACAGGTCTCCGTCTTCCACGTGACCCATTGCCCTGCTTGCTTGGGCCAGATTGCGCATGATCGGACACGAGCTTGTCTCGTTTCCCTCGCAACGTGTCGGATGGTCTTGCAAGCCCTGCATGACTATCTGCTGAAACCGACAAGCCGGTCGTCGAAGGTTGCACCCAATTGGCTGAGAGCTTCGCGTACGTTATCATCGGCAGGGCCATAGACCGAAAAGCGCACGGGCTGGAATACCGAGAAGAAGCGCTTGGCGAAATGCGCGCCGAAGTTCTCCAGATGCGTCATCACCGCTTCGTTGTCAGCATAGCGTTCGATCACGGTGCAGCGGGTCTTCTCGGGATTGAGGAAATACTCGTAGACGAGTGCACCCGGTTCCTTGGCGCGCGTTTCGTTGACCATTTCGGTCACGAGCGCCTGGACTTCGCCGGCACTCTCCTTACGGATGTCCATTTCAAGGACCCACTCGATGTGATCGTCCATTTACACTCCCCCAGTCTTTTCCTGAAGTTAGCCAGTGCTACCCAGCGTTGTCACGTAAAATCTGGCGCTTAGGGCCAACCGGGTCCAATCGGCCAAGCAGTGCCTCGCCTTCTACACCGAGAATTTCGAGGCGTACAATGGTGCCCTCCGGTTGCGCGGAGGCGAGGTGGACCTCGGTGAACTGCGGTGTGCGTCCCATGATCGGGCTTTCCATCAGTACATCAAGCACGCGCCCAACCTGCGCTGCCAGGTGCTTTTGTACCTGACGCCTGCCTGCGGCACGCAACCGGGCCGCACGCTCCTTGATTGTCTGGCCATCGACGGCGGGCATCCGTGCCGCCGGGGTTCCGGGACGCGCGGAGTAGGGAAAGACATGCAACCAGGTCAGATCGCAGTCTTCCACCAACGCCAGCGAATTGGCGAACATCGCCTCCGTCTCCGTCGGAAAGCCCGCGATAATATCAGCGCCGAAGGTCATGTCCGGCCGCAGCCGTCGGGCCTCTTCGGCGAAGCGAATAGCGTCATCGCGCAGATGCCGCCGCTTCATGCGCTTGAGGATCATGTCGTCGCCATGCTGCAGCGACAGGTGCAGGTGCGGCATCAGCCGCTCTTCGGTGGCAATGGCTTGCATCAGGTTGTCATCGACCTCGATGCTGTCGATCGAGCTGATCCGCAGGCGCGGCAGATCCGGGACCAGTTTCAGGATACGCATGACCAGATCGCCCAGACGCGGTGCCGCGGGCAGGTCCGCCCCCCAACTGGTCAGGTCCACGCCAGTCAGCACGACCTCGTTGAACCCCTTGTCCACGAGCCGCTTGATCTGCTCCACCACGACGCCGGCGGGCACAGAGCGCGAATTGCCGCGCCCGAAGGGTATGATGCAGAAGGTGCAGCGGTGATCGCAGCCGTTCTGCACCTGGACATAGGCGCGGCTGCGGGTGCCGAACCCATCGATCAGATGACCCGCGGTTTCGGTCACCGACATGATGTCATCGACCTGCAGCGCTTCAGTCTCCCCGATGAAATCGGCGGCCAGGCCCTGCCAGGTCATCGCCTGCATCTTTTCGGTATTTCCGATGACCGCATCGACTTCGGCCATGCGCGCGAAGGTCTCGGGCTCGGTCTGGGCGGCGCAGCCGGTCACGATGAGGCGCGCGTCCGGGTGCTGCCGGCGCAACTTGCGGATGTCCTGCCGCGCCTTGCGCACGGCTTCCGCGGTTACCGCACATGTATTCACGATCACCGCATTCGTGACGCCCGCGGCCTCTGCCAATTCGCGCATGGCTTCGGTTTCGTAGGCATTGAGGCGGCAGCCCATGGTGGAGAACACCGGTGCGCTCATGTCAGCGCCTCGAGGAAGGCGGGCGTCAGGGTTCCGGTGAAGACATGCGTCGTGGGGCCGGTCATCCAGACGCCGTCCTCGCGCCAATCCACATGCAATGTCCCGCCGTCGAGATCAATTCTGACGGCTCGCCCCGTGAGGCCCCGCCGCGCCGCCGCCACGGCCACGGCACAACTCGACGAGCCCGAGGCCAGAGTCAGGCCAGCGCCGCGCTCCCAGACCCGCATGCGGATGTGATCGGGGCCGATGATCTCTGCGACCTGCACATTGGTACGTTCGGGATAAAGCGGATGATGTTCGTGCGCCGCCCCGAAGGCCGCGATGTCGATCGCCGCGATGTCCTGTACGAAGAAACTGCAATGCGGATTGCCCATGCCGGTGGCCGTGGGTGCCCCGTCGATGGGCAGCATCAGCGTGTCCATTTCACGCGCCAGCGGGATCTCGCGCCAGTCGAGTTGCGGCTGGCCCATATTGACCGACGTGAGGCCATCGCCTGCATCCCGGGCCTCCAGGCTGCCGCGCTCCGTGGTCAGGTGCAGCGTCGTGGCACCCGTCTCCTGCATCACGAACCGCGCGATGCAGCGCGTGGCATTCCCGCAGGCCGCCGATAGCGATCCGTCGGAATTGTAGAATGTCAGATGCAGCGTATCACCGACCATGGTCATCAGCGCCAGTTGGTCGAAGCCCACACCGCGGTGGCGATCACCCAGCGCGCGCGCAAGCGCCGGGGTTACGGTGATTCTGCGCGCACGGGCATCCAGCACGACAAAGTCGTTTCCAAGCCCATGCATCTTCATGAAGGGCAGACCGGTATCTTCCGCTGCGTGCATGGCGGCCATATAAGCCGATGCGACGAAACTATCCAGTGGGCGCTCGCGAAATCACGGTTTTGGGGCTTGACCCCACCCCGGCAGCTTTCTAAGTAGACCGCCTAGTGGGCCTGTAGCTCAGTTGGTAGAGCAACTGACTTTTAATCAGTAGGTCTCGGGTTCGAACCCCGACGGGCTCACCACTTCAACCGGTTGATCAGTTTTAAGATTTCGACATAGTTGCCCACCCGCATTCTGGTGGGTAGTTCAAGGGTGGGCAGTTTGTGGGCATTTTTGCCGCCGAATATCAGGCGACCTTATCTTCGCCCGCAGACGACTTGTCATTTCACAAACGTTTTACTTCACACGCTTGCATGAGCCTGGCAACACCGGATAGGCGAACTCGGCCGCCGCTCGCACCGCCATCTCATAAGCCTGCCTCTCGGGCAGCGGCGGGTTGAGGCTGTTCAGGGCCTGTATCGTGCGGTCAATCGTCTTGATTTCACCCTTTTCGCCGGGTACGGCGGCCGCGGGCGTATACCCGAAAAAAGTCCAGTTGATGCGCATGCCATCCACCTGCACCACACAGTTGGCCCGGCTGTAGTAGTAGCCAAAGGGTATCACCTGTGGCACACAGCTGAACTGAAGACCCTTTCTTTCCTGGCGTTTTCGGTAAGATAGCTTCTCGCAATACTCGCGAGCCCCTTCGATTGCCTCTTCCCGTGTAGGGTCGTAACCGTGAACCCTCCCCGCCCGGTGATTGGATCTGAAACATCTGCATAGTAGAGTTGCCCCGGCTGCGGAGCGATGTTGATCGTAGGGTTTACAGCCAACAGTTTCTGCACCACAGCGTTGTAGACAGCTGGCGGTGTTTCTTCTGTGATGAACGGCATTGCTGCTGGTGTGACTGGCTCTGCAAACGGGTCCTGACTTTTCCCCTGGGCGGCTTCCACAGCGCCTTGCTTGAAGTCCTCGCTACAGGCCATGAGTGTGAGCAAAAAAGCGATCGACAGCATGATTTTTACAATTCGCATAAACTTCTCGTTCCTTTGTTAGTTCGCGCCTTACTGTTCACCATAGACGCTTCTTCAAGAAGGTCGGTCAAGCTCTGGGAAGTTTCCCGCATATCCATCAGTGTACCACCTGGGAAGCTTCCCCTCTCGTCGAAAATTCTTTGATGCCGCTTCCTATTCCGACCAAGCAGCGTAGCGAAACTACTTATGTAGACTTGGGCCTTGGTGATTTGGTTGAGGAAAGAACTGCTGGAAAGGTACCAGCAAATCACCTGTGCCATGCCGATCCGTTCTTTTTTGATGGTCATTGTGCGTTCGGACAAACCGGTGCGGCGCAATCACATCTGGCGAACAATGGTGTTGGCAAGGGGGATGTGTTTTTGTTCTTTGGCCTCTTCCATTCCAGTGGGGGGCCAAGACAGCACTGGATATTTGGTTGGCAAAAAATCGAACAAATTGTCGATCTAGGCGCCAATCCCAAGAGAGAACAGTCACCCAATCGGCTTCCAATTCAACATCCGCACACAATCGGCGATTGGAACCCGAACAATACGCTTTATCTTGGAACTGGCTTCGCTTTCAAAGAGTTAGATCCCGAGCTGAGGCTGACGCAAGACGGCGGACCGCTTTCGATATGCAATGTACCAAGTTGGTTGAAGGAGTGTAGTTTCACCTATCATCGCGCTCCCGAAAGATGGCTGCCAGACAATCGCTTGCAGTCAGTCGCGCGTGGGCAGGATCACGTCTATTTTCTCACTGTACACGGACCGCTTTCGAAACACCGAAAAACTTCACTTGGGTACAGTACAGGTCAAGCAGATAAATGGACGAAAACAGCACACAAAAACTGCGCAGAAAGTTGTCCAAGATCATCACTTGGATACATCGCCGTGTA
>CAVQRB010000010.1:0-75790 GCA_963715055.1 uncultured Alphaproteobacteria bacterium
AAGGCCAGACAAGTCCGTGAGGTTGCCGTCGTGGATTTCTATGTCTCCACTGATCCCCAACCAGCGCAGGCGTGCGTCAACCACGTCAGCGGAGGCACTGCGCCGAAGAAGGCCATGTACTTCATAATCCCTTGGAGAGCAAAAGCTGCGCCAGATATGCTCCATCCTGTCCGGTCAAGCCGGTGATGAATGCTTTTTTCGTCATGGTCGTTCTTCCTTTTGGATATTTACGGCTGCAGGTCAGAGGTCAGACAATCTGAAGCTTCAGGTGTGTATCTTAGACGAACCGCATACTATCAAGTATCCCGAAGTAAAAGCGATCGGCTACCTGCGCTATCGATGACGTGTTGACCTCAATTCCGCGAGTATACGTCTTCGTATCGAACAATGTCATCTTCACCCAAATAGCTGCCCGTTTGGACTTCGATCAGTACCATCGGAACCTTACCGGGGTTTTCAAGTCTGTGAACGGCCGAAAGCGGGATGTAGACGGATTGGTTCTCTGTCAGCAGGGTCACTTTTTCATCCACGGTCACGCGGGCGGTACCCTGGACAACAATCCAGTGCTCGGAACGATGAAAATGACTTTGCAGGCTCAGCGCGGCTCCGGGATGAACCACGATGCGTTTGACCTGGAAACGATTGCCCACCGCAATGCTTTCGAAATACCCCCAAGGCCGGTGGTCACTGGAAAATGTCGTGGCTTGCTTGGCCTTCCGGACTTTCAAGATTTCGACCGCTTCCTTGACCCGCTGGGCGTCAGACCTTTTTGCGACCAGTACGGCGTCAGGCATGGCGATTGCGATGATATCGTCCAACCCGATTCCTACCAGTTCAAGTCCGTCATTCTCGCTCCGCAGAAGGCTCCCACGACAGTCGATTGCCGTTGCGTGCTCGGAAGTCACGTTATTTTGCTCATCCGGTCCACTTTCCTGCAGAACAGCCTCCCAACTGCCAAGGTCCGACCACCCGGATGCGTAAGGCATCACCATCAGATTTTTTGCTTTCTCCATGATGGCGTAGTCAATTGACACGCTTGGCACACCAGACCAAGCCGCCGCGTCCAAACGCGAGAAACTGAGGTCTGTTTGCGACGCGGAAACTGCCGCGGAGACGGACTCCAATATGTCGGGCGCGTGCGTCTTGAGCGCTTCGATCATCGTCGAGGCAGCAAAGAGGAAGATACCAGCGTTCCAAAGGTAGCTGCCCGAGGCAAGCATCTTAGCGGCCTGTTCGCGATCAGGTTTTTCGATAAACCGCGCCAGCTTTTGTGGATCGTCCGCGTCAGCGCGCTGCCCCTCGGCCAACTCAAGATACCCGTAGCCGGTTTCCGGTCGAGTTCGGCAGTATTCCGAAGGTAACGATATTGCCATCCAGCGCGGATGGAATGGCGGCATGCACGGCGGACTGGAAGGCTGTTGCATCTGCCAAGACATGGTCGGAAGGCAAGACCAACATCAAGGCTTCCGGATCTTTGCGCGCAAGGCTGATGGCAGCCGCAGCGATTGCGGCCGCCGTATTTTTTGAAGCAGGTTCGATCAGGATACATGACGGAACGACGTCGATGGCTGCCAGTTGCTCGACAACTACGAACCGAAACGGGTCACCGGTTACGATTAGAGGGGCTTCGAAACCTGGCCCTACAGCCCGTTTCGCCGAGGCTTGGAAAAGGCTCTCACTTCCCAAAACTTTCGAAAACTGTTTTGGGAAACTCTTTCGGGAGAGCGGCCAAAGTCGCGTGCCCGCACCCCCACAAACAATGACCGGATTGATTGTATAAGACAGTGACATATTGTTCCTAGTATTCTGGGTGTTCTTGTATCCATCGGCGCCCGTTGGTCAGCCAGAGGTAGACAGGTATTTCATCAAAGCCTGTTGATCTAGACAAAATTGCACCAGCTTCCCAATTGAGGCCTTCTGATAGCTGGAGGCGACGTAAAGATAGGGTTACGTCAAGCAGATCTGGAAAACCACGCAAAAATTGGCCGAAAGACCACGGCATTTCTGCGCCAATTAAAGCAAACTTGCTCCCTGAGATTAGATCAATAGCTGCATCCTGCCACCGTCCGGTATTGAACTTGGCCCAAATAAGCGACAATCTTCGCTGGGAAACGCTTTGATGGCGATTGGAGAGCATTTGCGAAAGAACCTGAAAAAAAATGTTTCAAAAATCTTCAAATGCTGGGCACTGCAATGCCCTAAAGCCGCAAAGAAACCGTGTTGGGCAAGACACCAAAAGGCTTTTGAAACTGGCCTCAACATACACGGCTATTTTCTTTCTGAAATCGGGCTAGGCGAGTTGGCGAGATTGCTGGCGAAAGCCGCCGACACGCAAACTTTCAAGAGTACTTTCATTCATCGAAAAATCGCAGGCCGGGAAAACAATGACGCCTTTGAACAAAGGCTTTCAAGCCCGTCAGCACTCAACACCAGCTTAAGTATTATTGGCCTGCCCGAGATTGCCCAATTGAAAAAGCAACTGTGCCGCAGTCAGCACAACATCCTTTACCCCTTTTGGGAACTCGAAAAGCTACCCCTTGGTTCACAAGGATCATGTTCTGCCTTCGATAGTTTTTGGGCGCCGTCTCAATTCATTTTCGACTGCCTGGCTTCGCAGCAGGAAAGACCAGTACACCTCGTGAAACAGCCAGTTGACGTCCCAGATATTGAACCGGAACTGGGTCTTGGGGGCGGCAAGTTGAAAATTTTAACCTACTTCGACTATGATTCATTCGCAGCGCGAAAAAACCCGGAAGGAGCCGTAAAGGCATTCCGATGTGCATTCCCCGCGCATCAGACCGATGTTGAACTGACGGTGAAAAGCCGTGGTCAGCTTGATGCCGGGCGACGTGCGTGGCTTGCAGAACAGGCGGCACAAGATCCGCGGATAAAGGTGATCGATGCCACACTTAAAAACGATCAAATGAAAGATCTCATGCTGGACAATGACGTCTTTTTGTCCTTGCACAGGTCGGAAGGTTTCGGCCTAGGGTGTGCTGAAGCCTTGATGTCTGGACGAGCCGTTGTTTCAACGGATTACGGTGGGACACGAGATTTCATCAACAACGAGACAGGATACCCAGTCGAGTGGGAGTGGCTGGATTTGCACGACGGTGATTACATCGGATGGGAGGGCGCGCGATGGGCGGACCCGTCAATAGAACATGCCTCAGAAATACTTCGGCAGATCTACGACGATCCGGAGTCTGCGCAGCGACGAACTAGACAAGGTTTTCAGCTTTTAAGAGATCAGCATTCCTTCGAGGTGATAGGAAAAAGGATTTGCGAGGTGTTGAAAAGTGAAGGCGTTTCGGTTCAATTGTAGCAAGGTGCTCTGGGCTCATTACCTGAGACGCTGAACTTCGTCCAAGATTTGGTAGAGTCCGTCCCAACCAGGAGACGGACAAATGAATCGATCACGATTCACAGAGGAACAGATCATCGGGATACTGCGGGAGCAGGAAGCCGGGATGAAGACGGCGGATGTCTGCCGCAGGCATGGCATTTCGGAAGCAACCTTCTACAAATACAAGGCCAAGTTCGGCGGCATGGACGTAGCGGATGCGCGCGAGCTGAAGGCTTTGGAAGACGAGAACGCCAAGCTGAAGAAGCTTTTGGCCGAGACGATGCTCGACAACGCCGTGCTGAAGGCTGTTGCCGCAAAAAAATGGTGACGCCCGGCGCGAAGCGGGAGGCCGCAGCTCACCTATCCACCATTTTAGGCGCAAGTAACAACCGATGTCACAGATCGACGGCTTCAAGCGCTTCAGAAAGGAGCTAAAAAGTTCGAGTTCTGTCCCGGTCTGGTGCACCACATAGGACAGCAAGGGTAGCGTCGACGTCCTGAATCCAATCCTGCGGCTCTAAACAAAGGGATTTTCCGGTCAGCGAGCAGTTCGACATTGCGATTTGCGCTAGTCGGGCTTTCTGGGTGCGATTGCCCAATTGGTAAAGCAGCACAAGGTTTCTTGTCAGTTCGAGGTATTTTGCTAAGAATTCCTCTTCGGTGCCAGTTTTTCCGATCTCCGACAGTGCCATTTCCAAACTGTCGCGCTCTTCCAGCAGCATTTGTTTGCGTTCGCTGAAGGTGACTTTTTCGACAAGCTGGTTTAGCAGAGCATCTGTTAGCTGATCTAAAGCGTCGAACTTTAAACCTGAATCGTGGGATTCCCATTGGGTTTGATTTGTGATTCATCCTGATTGGGAGGATGTTTCATGTCATCAGCACTATCGTCAGAGCTGCGCACGCGGTTTCTTGAATATATTGAAGAAGGGTTAAGCGGCCGTGCGGCGGCGGCCCGATTGAAATTGTCTGCGGCAACGGGTGTCCGCTGGCAGCGCAAGTGGCGCGAGACGGGGGCGATCGCGCCGGATGTTCAGTGGCATGAGAGTGGGAATTGAATTGAAAGTCTTACCAATGTGGTTTTCATACTACCCCTTTATATACCCCCAAATTTTCTGGCTGCCCCGGGATTCGGCTGGACAACCCTAGACTGCAAATACAGCAAAAACATGGCGTTAGTGATGTTTTCGGACGTCTCTGTACGATGCTGAAGGTTGAAATGGTGCCCGGGGGCGGCATAACCTGTTGTTTTTATTGCAATAAGTTACGAGGCGGTGGGACTTTTTTCTTTCACCATGTTTATTGGATTTTTTCGGATTTGTGTCCCACTTTTCCGAAGGGGATTAAGGCCGGAAATAACAGCTCGAGCCGGCGCCGCATCGCCCCAGCGCCTGGACATGCCAGCGGCGATCCTTACCAATGGTCTCAGTAGAAAAGATCAATCTGGACGAGTGTGACTGACCCACGCCTCACCTGCCCGATCTGCATGCACCGTGAGGCCGGATTGATCCCCGCCCCTCGGCATGTGCCCGCGTGGGATGACCTGACCGGCCCGGAACAGATGGCGATGTTGGCCGAGGTCGGCGCCGCACTCGGCCGCGGCACGGCTGGTTTCGTTGCCTCATCCGATCACGACCATTTCCACCTGCGGGAAGCGAGTGGCGCACGTCTGACAACCGGCGGCCGCGATCCGCTTTTGCCGTTGCTCGCCGAACGGCTGGACACGGCGCAATCGGTCGACCTGGCGATTGCCTTCGCCATGGACAGCGGCGTGGCCCTGCTCGAGCCCTGGTTCCGCGAGCTGCTGGCGCGCGGCGGACGGCTCAGGATCGTGGTGGGCGATTATCTCGACACGACCGACCCGACCGCCTTGGCGCGCCTGCTGGACCTGGAAGGCGCGGAGCTCTTCGTGTTCGAGACGGGCGGCCTCAGCTTTCATCCCAAGGCCTGGCTGTTCCGCGCCGCCGATGCACGCGGGGCGGCGATTGTCGGTAGCTCGAACCTGTCCCAATCGGCGCTGACCGATGGCGTGGAATGGAACCTGCATTCCGAGGATGCAGCGGACAGCGTCGGAGCGGCCTTTGAGGACCTGCTGGCACGCCCTGAGGTCAAGCCGCTGACGGCCGCCTGGATCGATGCCTATGCGAAACGCCGCAGGGCGCGGCCGATGCCCGAGTTCACCGCCCGCGTCGTCGCCGAGGAAGGCCCGCCGCCAGAGCCGCACACGATCCAGCAGGAGGCACTGGCGGCGCTCGCGCAGAGCCGATCGAACGGCCACCGCGCCGGGCTTGTCGTGCTGGCCACCGGACTGGGAAAGACCTGGCTGGCCGCCTTCGACACGATCCGTGCCAAGGCGGGCCGCATCCTCTTCGTTGCCCATCGCGACGAAATTCTGACCCAAGCGATGGCGGCCTTTCGCAAGGTGCGCCCCGAGGCCAAGCTCGGCCGCTACACGGGCACCGAGAAAGAGGCGGATGCGGAAATCCTCTTCGCCTCGGTCCAGACGCTGGGCCGCGTCGGTCACTTGCGCCAGTTCGACCGGGACCATTTCGACTACATCGTGGTTGATGAATTCCACCACGCCGCCGCCCGCACCTATCAGAAGCTGATCGAGCATTTCACGCCCGGCTTCCTGCTGGGCCTGACCGCGACGCCCGACCGGACGGATGGCGCTGACCTGCTCGGCCTGTGCGGCGAAAACCTCGTCTACGAATGCGACCTGTTTCGCGGGATCGACGCGGGACACCTGTCGCCCTTCCACTATTTCGGCGTGCCGGATGACGTGGACTACGCGCAGATCCCCTGGCGCTCCGGCCAGTTCGATCCCGACCGCGCTAGACGCAGCCCTGGCCACCGAGGCGCGGGCGCTGAACGCGCTGGATCAGTACCGCAAACGCGCAACCGGCCCCGCGATCGGCTTTTGCTGTTCCATGCGCCACGCCGACTACATGGCGGATTACTTCCGCACCGCCGGTCTGAAGGCTGTTGCCGTCCATTCGGGCCAAAGCTCCGCACCGCGAGCGAGTTCCCTCGCAGCGCTTGGTCGCGGCGAGATCGACATCCTCTTCGCGGTCGACATGTTCAACGAAGGCGTGGACGTGCCCGAGATCGGCACCGTGCTGATGCTGCGCCCCACCGAAAGCGCGATCATCTGGCTGCAGCAGCTCGGCCGCGGCCTGCGCCGCGTCGAAGGCAAGGTGCTGCAGGTGATCGACTATATCGGCAACCACCGCAGCTTCCTGACCAAGGTCGCAACCCTTTTGCAGGCCGGCGCAGGGGATCGCTCGATCTCGACCAAGCTGGAGGCGCTTCAGGCCGGTGAGTTCCAGATGCCGAAGGGCTGCGAGATCACCTATGAGCTCGAGGTCATCGACATCCTGCGCAATCTCCTCCGCCCGAAAGAAGGCGCGGCGGAGCTCGAAGCCTTCTATGTCGACTTCCGGGACCGGAACGGCATCCGCCCCACGGCTGTCGAAGTCTTCCGCAACGGCTTCGATCCCCGCGCATCGGGCCATGGCGGCTGGTTCGACTTCGTGCGGGACATGGGCGATGCCTTGCCCGAACGTCCTTTCGCCACTCACGGTCGTCTGCTTGCGCGAGTTGGAACGGCCCAGGGGTTTGTCCCGATCCGCCTTGACCGGCTTGCGCGACGTCGCAGCCGGGCGGCAACCGAGCGATGGCGCGTCAGAGCTGGCCTTCAACCCGCACCTGGCCCAAGGCAGCGACGGCTTTCGGCTGGCGCGACCTGACGCATCCGGCGAGTTGGAACCGCTTGTGCGCGAGTTGGTCGAATGGCGCCTGGCGGAAACGCCCATCGTCCGCGAGGCCGCCGAGGCATCCGCGACCTTTGTCGGCAAGCCACAGGCTCTGGAGCTTTGGCAGCGCTACTACGTGCCTGACATCGCCGCGTTCTTTGGCGAAGAGTACAAGCAGAACGTCTGGCGCACCGGGATGAAGGCACTGCCCGAAAAGAAGATCATGATCCTTCTGGCCAATGTCTCGACCCAGGACCTGACCTACGAAAACGCATTCCTCAGCCCGTCACGGCTGAAATGGTTCAGCCAGAACCAGACGCGGCAGGACAGCAAACATGGCCGGATCATCAGCGGGAGGAAGGTCACGAGGTGCATCTGTTCATCCGCCGCGGGAACAAGGTGAACGGCAAGGTCAATCCGTTCATCTATTGCGGGCAGCCCAGGTTTGCCGGATGGGAAGGAGAGAAACCAATTGAAGTGACAGTGGGAATTAGCTTCGCCAGCACCGCGCGAGCTTTGGGCGGAGCTCGGAATTCCAAATCAAGACTGATAGCCTAGAAGAAACCAATTTAAGCGTTGCCCCTGCAGGGCATAGGAAGACAACGGCATATGGACAAACATGGAGCGGCAAGGACTGATTTCACGCTTTTTCTCGCGGACCAGCGATGCTGACCGAGAAGAGAACACGTCCGAAGGCGCCTCCTCCGCTTGCCACGAGGCCTGGGGCGACAATGCAACCCGCTCGGTCAGTGGCCTGGTCAAGTCCGTTCTGCAGGAACCGCGCTGTTTGATTGTGACCGGGTATCAGGACTTCCTGTCGTCTCTGACCATCTTGCTCGAAACAGTCGATGACCTTGGCGAACGGCCAGAGGGCAGCATTCGCATTGTCTTTGGTTCCAACACGGAAACACGACAGGTTTTAGGTGGCGGCGGCCGGTCAGTGGCCGAAGAAGCGCGCCAGCATTTTCTTGGCGCAAGGGGCTTTTCGGTTGTCGATTTGGCCGACCTGCGCGCAGTTCTTGCAATGGATGCAATCGAGCGTGGGATCATCCAGTTTCGTGCTTTCGATCCTGATCTGGCAGAAGCAAAACTGGGTCGCAGACCACCAATGCTGCATGCAAAGCTGATTGTTGGCGAGGACACTGCACTGTCGGGCAGTGCGAATTTCTCGATCAACGGTCTGCGCCGCAATCTCGAATTCATGGACGATGCCGATGCCTGGCCCGAACTTGCGACTGCGCGTCGCGCGGCCGCTGAGCAGTATTGGGAAATGGGCCGCGATTGGACTGAAACAGCGTTGGAAATCCTGCGATCGCTCATCCGCCTTGTTTCACCCGAAGAAGCTGTCGCGAGGACAGTTCACGAAGCCACGACCTTCACGCCTTGGCGTGTGGCGGGCGAAACCAGCGCCGGACGTCCGCCCCAACCCTTCCAGGCCGATCTTGTCTATGAGGCTGTTGATTGTCACTGAGAACTGACCCGGCATTGTCACCGAGATCTGACCCACCCAGTCGTTATGTTCTATGCATTATGATGGCGTCAATGCTGTTGCCTCCTTTCGCTTTTTCTTCGCTGTTTCGGTGCTGGCCTTGAAGCGGTAGCTGTCATTGCCGGTCTCGAGGATGTGGCAGCGATGGGTGAGACGATCGAGCAGTGCTGTGGTCATTTTGGCATCGCCAAAGACGCTGGCCCATTCGCTGAAGCTCAGGTTGGTGGTGATGATGACGCTGGTGCGTTCATACAGCTTGCTCAGAAGATGGAAGAGCAACGCGCCGCCAGAGGCGCTGAACGGCAGATATCCCAGCTCGTCGAGGACCACCAAGTCGGTTTTGACCAGCGCCTCAGCGATCTTCCCGGCCTTGCCTTGGGCTTTTTCCTGCTCCAGTGCGTTGACCAGTTCGACGGTCGAGAAGAAGCGCACGCGTTTGCGATGATGCTCGATGGCCTGGATGCCGAGGGCGGTGGCAACATGGGTTTTCCCCGTGCCGGGACCGCCGATCAGCACCACATTCTCGGCCCCATCCATGAACTCACAGCGATGAAGTTGACGGACCAGGGCTTCACGGATTTCGCTGGCGGCAAAGTCGAAGCCGGAGAGGTCCTTGTAGGCCGGAAAGCGGGCGGCTTTCATGTGATAGGCGATCGAGCGCACTTCGCGTTCGGCAATTTCGGCCTTGAGCAGTTGCGACAGGATCGGCATGGCGGCTTCAAATGCGGGCGATCCTTGCTCATGCAGGTCCTGCACAGCCTGCGCCATGCCTGGCATCTTCAGGCTACGCAACATGATGACGATGGCTGCACCGGCGGGATCATGACGCATCGCGCGCTCCTTTCTGGGCGCGCAACCCATCATAGCGCGCGACATTGGCCTCGGGCTCCTTGCTCAGCGACAAGGCTGCTGGAGGGTTCACGTCTGGCTGGTCAGTCAGCTTGCCATCCAGCAGCCTGTGGAGCAGGTTCAGCACATGGGTTTTGGTCGGCACGCCAGCCTCCAGCGCCAATTCCACTGCGCAGAGCACCGCCTGTTCATCGTGATGCAAAACCAGTGACAAGATATCGACCATTTCACGGTCCCCGCCGGGCTGCCGTAGCATCTTCGCCTGCAGCAAGCGGAAGGGTTCGGGCATTTCGACGAAGGGGGCACCATTGCGCAGCGCCCCAGGTTTGCGCTGAACGACCGCCAGATAATGGCGCCAGTCATAGATGACGCGCCCTGGCTGACGGTGGGATCGATCAATGATCCGCTCATGCGTGCAGATGACATGGCCTTCGGCGACAATCATCAAACGTTCAGGGTAGATGCGCAGGCTCACCGGCCGGTTCGCAAAGCTGGCGGGCACGGAATAACGGTTGCGATCAAAGGTGATCAGGCAGGTGGGTGATACGCGCTTTCTCTCTTCGACAAAGCCATCAAACATTGTGGGCAGGGGCATCAGGGCAGACTTCTCGGCCTCCCAAACATCAGCAATGCTACCAGGCAGTGTGCCATGTGCCGTCTCAGCCCACAGCAGCTTGCAACGCTCTTCCAGCCATTCATTCAGCGCCGCAAGGTCTGGGAAGACAGGAGCGACCTGCCATAGGCGATGGCGGGCATCACGCACGCTCTTCTCAACCTGACCCTTCTCCCAACCCGCCGCCGGATTGCAGAACTCGGGATCGAAGACATAATGGCTGGTCATCGCCAAGAACCGCGCATTCACATCGCGCTGTTTGCCGACGCCGACCCGGTCGACGGCTGTCTTCATGTTATCATAGATGCCGCGCCCAGGGACGCCTTCGAAGACGCGGAATGCATGCCAGTGGGCATCAAACAGCATCTCATGCGTTTGCAGCAGATAGGCCCGCACCAGAAAGGCGCGGCTGTGCGACAGCTTGATATGGGCAACCTGAAGCTTGATGCGCTCGCCGCCGACATAGGCCCAGTCTTCGCTCCAATCGAACTGGAAAGCCTCGCCCGGTGCGAACACCAGCGGCACGAAAGTCCCGCGATCTGTCGTGTGATGCGCACGCTGCCGTTCACCCTTCCATTCCCGCACGAAGGCCGCAACACGCTCGTAGGAACCGTCATATCCAAGCTTCACCAGATCGGCGTGCATCAGCTTCGCCGTTCGACGCTCCTTGCGTGATTTGCGCTGATCAGTCGTCAAGCCATGCTGTAAGATGCTTGGCATAAGGGTCCAGCTTGCTGGGACGATCCGGCGTCTGAAACGCAGGGTCAACAATCCCCTCCCGCAAATACTTCTTGATCGTGTTGCGAGACACGCCCGTCCGCCGCGCAATCTCGCGAATGGGCATCTTGTCTCGCAGCGCCCATTTCCGGATAACTTTCAAAAATCCCATGTCTATCACTCCACGTGCCCCCAGCTGATTCAAGCCGGGGAAAGGTTGCACATGGGTCAATTCTCAATGACAATTTCTGCTGTTGCCGGGTCAGTTCTCAGTGACAATCAACATCTTGGCGTCAGTCGGTCTCCGGTTTCGTCAAAGAGTTTTCCCGCCAGCAGTGATTGTGTGGCCTTACGTGTCGTGCCGCGGCTCTTTGCAGCTCCGTCTTTCAGCATCTGCTGGACCTGATCCCAGGCCACCGGGTCAATGATCGCGGGATGCTGTCCCTCGTAAACCTGTCCCTTGTGCCGGATGCGCCCGGCATAGATCGGGTTGCTCAGGATGTGATGAATGTGTCCGCGATCAAATGGCTTGCCTCCGGAGACGCGCTCTGCCCCGCGAACGCGCTCACGTGACCTGAGGCCAAGATCCTCTGCGCGGTCTTTCACGACCGGAATGAGACCATGTTCCAGATAAAGATCATAAAGAGCTCTGATGGTTTTTGCCTCGTCCGGTTCGATCTTCAGCGTCCGGCCATCCGCCTCGTAGCCGAGCGGGACATTCCCACCCATCCAGAGCCCTTTGCGCTTGGAGGCCGCAATCTTGTCCCGTATACGTTCCGCCGTGACCTCCCGCTCGAACTGGGCGAAGCTCAGCAGTACATTGAGGGTAAGCCGCCCCATACTGGTTGCCGTGTTGAACGACTGGGTCACCGAGACGAAGGATGCCTCCGCCTGATCCAGACGTTCTACGAGCTTCGCAAAGTCGGCAAGCGAGCGCGTCAGCCTGTCGATCTTGTAGACAACGATCTGATCCACGCGTTTCTCGTCAACCGCCTGCATCAGGCGCTGCAAAGACGGACGATCGAGATGACCGCCCGAGATCCCGCCATCGTCATAGCGGTCCGGCAGCAACTCCCACCCTTCGTGCTTCTGGCTGGCGATATATGCCTCACACGCCTCCCGCTGGGCATCCAGCGAGTTGAAGTCCTGATCAAGCCCCTCTTCCGAGCTTTTTCGGGTGTAGATGGCGCAGCGGAGCCGGCGCATCACTGTACTCCGAAGAACCGGGGGCCAGACCAATGCGCTCCGGTGATGTGTTTGGCGAGTGCGGACAGCGAACGCCAGGACTTGCCGTCCATGATGTAGCCACGGCCTGTCACTTCGACCTGATACGTTCGCCCGTTCCATTCCCGGACAAGATGCGATCCCGGTTTTGCGATCGTCGCTACTGTCTTGCCAGCTGCGATCTGTTTCAGGCGCCGGGTGGTTTTGACGGACACACCGCCCAGCGCCCGGTTTTGCGCCTCCCAGATCAACACCCGCTTCATAAACTGCGGTGAGAGGTATTTGGGCGGCGGGCGCCCAAACATCTCTCTCCAGCAGTCAAGGCATTCAGTTCGATCGAACGCATCGATTTCGGCAATCCGGCAGCCGAGTTCACAGGCGTACCTGGCACTCATTGGCTGCCGCCTTCTTCAACAATCCGGTACACCGACCCTTTGTCGGTATCGCTGCGGAGAATCACACATCCGGTTTTGCGTTGTGCCGATATCGCGGCACGAGCCGTGTGGGGCTGCCAGCCAAATGCCTTCTGGATCTGCGCAAGTGATGCGCCGGACTTGCGGATCAGCAGCTTCCGCAGCTGCGCCTGGCGCGTGGGTTCGACGCTGACGCGACTTGATACTCGGGTCGTTGCGTTTGAATTGATTGTTGTAGTCATTGGGTTCTCCACTCTGCGGGCAAAGGCCAATCCCTCGCCCTGTACTGAGTGGAGCCCGGCACTTCCCGAGCGGCATACTATGTCGACAGTACCGCTCTGCCGCGCCAAGAAGTCCAGTCGTTTATAACCAGAAGGGCGGATTCCGGACCTTCGCCGCGTTTGCACGGGCTTTGCCTCTGTATCAAGGAAAGCAGCCATTCAAGGCTCTAAGGCTCCAACCATAAATGCCACGGCTGGTATCAAGGTCGGCAATGCGCAGGAAGCGGGCTTTGCAAAGTTTGGGCCAATTCCCGACAGCGGACATTCAAGGCAAGCGCGGCGAGCGACAGGTCAGAGCTGCGGTCGGATTGAAATTGCACCTTTCGCTGATGCAGCAAAACCATCGCCCTGTTTGATCCGACTAGCCCGCTGCATGGCAACCACGAAAGCGGCCATTCATCGTTACCGCAACGAAGTCAAGCAGGCCCATGACCGAGTTGCGGGTGTGGTTTCAACGGGTCACTCCAACACAGGCTTCAAATTTCTCCACAGGGGTGCCGCGTAGATTACAGGACATCCTCACGAAAATAGGCATTGCAACGATACTCAGTAGGCGAACATCCCATCCGGCTTTTGAAAAACCTCGTGAAGTCGCCAGCATACGCATACCCCAACTCCACTGCGATGCCCGCTACAGTATTCGTTTCGTCCGCCAAAAGCCTGAGCGCCAGATCCAGGCGAATATCTGCAAGAAGTTGCGAATGACTTGTGCCAACCTTTGCAAGTTCACGCCGATAACTCCGTTCGCTGATCCCAAAGGCTCTTGCAACGCGCTCGGATAGATTATCGGTAGTAGACGACACGACAAATTGAGACAGACAGGATGAAATGGAGGGCTTCATATCCATTGTGGCGGGTTCAGACGTCAACCTGTTGGACTGTTTCTCCATGTTTCCAAGCGTAAAGCCAGACAAGGCAACATCCAGAACATCAAATGCCAAGCCAAAACCTTTCTTTTTAAGGGCTATCGGGATGTCGCGCAGTTCTTCCGGAAGGTCTTTGTTTGTCTTAATCTCGGGGAGATGGAGAGCTTTTGGGCGAAGTTTTCGCCCTAGAGCTCGGCGCGCACCCATCAACATGATGCTGAGATTGTATTGTACAACCGGCCATTCATCTGACCATTCCGTTGCTGAGGTTGTGCGCTCCACCCACAATAAACCGCCTCTGGTCTCACAATAAAACTGTGCTCCGCTGATGTAACGGTTGAACGTGGCCGTCAAAGCCTGCAGCGCTTCTTGACCCGTCTCCCCAACAGGAAGTGGTATTCCGACCACGGAATGGGTTTCCTGCTTTTCAGACATGTCGAGGCTAAGGCTTTGGAACAAGAAAGACGGGTCACCTAGTTTTCGATGCACAAGATTGATAAAGTTCTCGGTTGCCGGGAGCGGAACATATCCGGTTGTGTTTTCAATAACCCAAGCAGGTAAATTCGCACGTTCTGCTAGACGTTCAATTTGCCGCGTCGGCATGGCAGCGGCACTAATCATTGGCTTGAAAGCATGCGCGGCTACAATGCTTAATTGTCCCATATTTCGTACCTCGCTCCCGAACACTCCACTGCCTGATTACGTCTTCCGCGGACGCAATTGTCTGCCGTGTGGCCGGAAATGCTAAGAGCGAGTTTACCACAGGTGCTAATGTGCACCACCAAAAATACTTGGAGAAAAGGGAGCTTGATACGAATGGGGACATTCTTTCAAAAAATGAGCCGGTCAGCAGCGACCGCTGTATTGTGCAGCGGGCTAGCGCTGTCCGCTGTGACCGCAGCGGCACAAGACCAAAAGCCGATGAACTATCTCGTCATATGGGGAGATGATGTCGGGTACTGGAACATCAGTGCCTATAACCAAGGCATGATGGGGTATGAGACGCCCAACATTGACCGGATCGCGAATGAAGGGATGCTGTTTACGCATGCTTACGGCGAACAGTCTTGTACCGCTGGCAGAGCGTCCTTCGTTACAGGTCAGTCGGGATTTCGAACTGGTTTGCTCAAAGTTGGTCTGCCTGGTGCGGCTGAAGGAATGTCCGAAAAAGACCCCACTGTTGCGGAATACATGAAGTCCGTAGGCTACATGACCGCACAATACGGCAAGAACCACCTTGGCGACCGGGATGAACACCTTCCGACAAATCACGGGTTTGACGAGTTTTTCGGCAATCTTTATCACCTCAATGCAGAGGAAGAACCTGAAAGCGTAGATTACCCGAAAAACCCGGAATTCAAAAAGAACTTTGGGCCACGCGGCGTTATCCGCGCGAGTGCAGACGGCACAATCGAAGATACTGGGCCGCTGACGCGCAAGCGCATGGAAACGATCGACGAAGAAGTCACTGCGGGCGCGATTGACTTCATGGAGCGTGCCGTCGATCAAGAGAAGCCGTTCTTCCTGTGGTACAACACCACTCGGATGCACATAAATACGCGGCTCAAACCAGAGAGTGAGGGCGTAACAGGGCTTGGCGTCTATCCTGACGGAATGGTCGAGCATGACGGCATGGTCGGCGAAATGCTCGACAAGCTTGAAGAGCTTGGCATCGCCGACAATACTGTTGTGATTTACTCAACCGACAACGGGGCGGAAGTCTTTTCATGGCCTGATGGCGGCACCACACCGTTCAAGGGTGAGAAGAATGACAACTGGGAAGGCGGCTACCGTGTCCCCATGATGATCAAATGGCCGGGTGTCATCGAACCGGGTCGCAAATCGAACCAGATCATCAGCCATCTGGACTGGTTTCCGACCTTCATGTCGGCACAAGGTGATGCTGACATGAAAGAACGGATGCTGAGCGAAGCTCCGTTTGGTGAAGCAAATGAGCCTGTGCACCTCGATGGCTATGACTTTATGCCATACTTCAAAGGCGAAGCCGAAGAAGGGCCGCGCAAGGAGTTCTTTTACTTCAATGATGGCGGTGATCTTGTGAACCTTCGGTATGGTCGCTGGAAGCTCGTGTTTGCTGAACAACGCGCCGAAGGCTTCGAGGTTTGGGAGGAACCCTTTGTTCCACTGCGGGTACCAAAGCTGATCGATCTTTATAGCGACCCTTTCGAGCGCGCACAGGAAGAAGCAGCAGGATATACCGCATGGCGGTTTGAGAGACTTTATCTGCTGGTTCCAGCGCAAGTATTTGTTGGGAAATTTCTTGAAACCTTCAAGGATTATCCACCGCGGCAGGCCCCGGCGAGTTTCTCTATTGATCAGGTTCTGTCATCTCTGCAGCGCAATCAGGGCGGCTGATACCGGTTTCGGCTTGGTAACGAGTGAAGCATGTTTTGGGGCGCCCAGGTAAGGGCGCCCCTCACTGGCCAAAACACAGCACGTTTAGTGCAAGTCAAATTGGCTGTAGGTGCCAATAACGATTGTATGTCGAAATACCTCGCAGGTCCGTTAACTCGGCCACTCAACTGACCGTGCGCGAAGGTCCGGTTTGACCAAACCCGCCGCTTCGGGCTGACAGCGGTCAACGAAGGCAGCGCTTAAAACCGGCAGACGGCAGCCCATGGCAAAAATCAGATGCTGCACTGCCGCAAGGCAGCAAGGAGCCCAAAGGCGTTGTTTGCATTAAGCGCAGCGAAGGTCGCTCAGCGCGGGCAGATGGCGGTAGACCCGGTCATGCGCGCGGCTGGTCTGTGCTGAGCGCTCGGGAGGCATGCGCTGTTTCTGATCACAAGCGAACGCCCGGTCAACGCCTATTCGGGCAACCCGGCAAGGCGCAAGAGACCGGTTAGGTGCTCCAGTGCCTCGGGCTTGCCGTAGGGCGCGATGAAGGGGATGTCACGCAGGCGCAACTCGGGCTGCAATAGCAGCGCCTCTTCGATTTCCCAGCGTGCATCTTCGACGCGTTCCAATCCCATGTAGGTCGCAGCCAGGAACAGACGTTGCCGCAGCGCCTCGGGGTTTCGTTCCAAGGCTTCCAGCCCCAGCTCCAGACTTCTCTCGTAGTTGCGCAGGCTGAACTGGATCTCGGACATGGCGTTCAGATAGGGGAACGGTGCACGGGGGTTTAGCCGCAAAGCATACTGAAAAGAATCCCACCCGGCTTGCGGGTTTCCGGCGTAAAGTCTGTTCCAGCCCTGCAACCCGTACCCGTCGGCGTAATTCGGGTCGATCTGGACAGCGCGTTTGAACGCCGCTTCCGCTTCCGCGTATTCGCGGCGGAACATGTGCACAAGTCCGAGCGAGGTATAAACCTGCGGCAGGTCCGGGTCGATCTCGACCGCCTCGAGTGCGATCCGGTAACCCTGCTCCAGCACCTGCTCGTTATCAAGAAGCGCGACGCCGGCGCGGTTCGTGTAGGTGGTGGCGAGCAAAGCCTTGGCCAGTGCGAAATCAGGATCGATGCGCAGGGCGCGCAGCAGAAAGGCTTGCCCATTCCTGCGGGCGTCTTCGTTGAAGCGCCAGATCTCCTCCCAGGCGCGCAGGTAGAGATCATAGGCGTCGAGGCTGCCGGTATAGCGTTTCGACAACCGGCGCCTTTCTTCCTGCGACAGCTCAACCTGAAGCGCGCCGATGATCTGGGTGGTTACATCGTCCTGCAGCGCGAAGAGGTCCTCGAACTCGCGGTCAAGCCGCGCGCCCCACAGCTGGATGCCGTTCTGGGCGTCGGTCAGGTTGGCGCTGATCCGCACTTTCCTGCCCGACCGCTGGACCGACCCCGCCACGACGTAGCGCACCCCGAGTTCCGCCCCGACCGAGCGCGCATCCATCGACTCGCCACGGTCACGGAACGAGAAGGAGGTGTTGCGCGCGATCACCAGAAGACCGCTCACTTTGCTGAGGTCCGAGATTAGGCTGTCGGCCATGCCGTCGCTGAAATAATTTTGCTCGGCGTCGCCCGACAGGTTCTCGAAGGGCATGACTGCGAGCGACGGGCGACTTTCGGAGGCGAGCGACGCCACAGGCGCCACGGTCGGCGCCAGCATGTCGCGCACCTGCGGCACGAACCACCAAGCCGCGCCAAGCAGCACGACCACCGCCACAAGAACAGCAGGCGCCAGCCGCCGCAGCACCGGCCGAGGTCTGTTCAAAACGCTATCGCCATCGCCATCGGTGATCCTGAAGACATGCACAGGCTCGGGGATGTTCTTGACCCACTGCGGTCCGAGGTCTTTAAAGCCAACGCCGTCAAGGTCACGCAGCTGTGCCCGCGCGGCTCCGGCAATGAGGATCGCGCCGGGCTCCGCCAAAGCTTCCAGCCGTGCCGCCACGTTCACTCCGTCCCCGTAAAGGTCGCCGTCCTGCACGATCACCTCGCCCAGGTTCACACCGATGCGCACCTGCAGCGGTTCGTCCCCCGGCCGCGCGGCATTGAACGAGGCAAGCCCTTGTTGGATCGCGCGCGCCGCCAGCACCGCCCCCGTGACGCTGGGAAACTCGACCAGCGCTCCATCGCCCATCAGCTTGACCACACGTCCGCCATGGCCAGTGACGGCACCGTCGAAGACCTCGCGTCGCGCGGCGGTGACACGGGCCAGCGTTCCAGCCTCGTTCGCCGCCATCTGGCGGCTGTAGCCGACGACATCCATCATCAGGATTGCGGTCAGGCGTTTTTCCACCGACTCGGGCATCAGTCCTCCCATGTGCCAAGGAAAGCCTAATCGCGGCCCTTCCAGTAACCAAGCGGTTCTGGCAAATCCGAACCGGTAAGTGTGCAACGAATGACCCTGGTCGCGCAGCCATGCGCAGGCGATTTTTTGGTGGAGCTTGTATAGCCCCGCGATTGACTCAGGGATTTCGTAAATCGGCAGTGTGCTGATGTTATACTTGTCCGGTCGCTGAGATGTCCGCGCCGTCCGCATAGCGTGAGTTCGCGCCTCCCTTGATTTCGCACACGCCGCGAATGTCGGGAGAGCGGGCCGCAACCGCAGCATCGCGCAGATACAGCGAAGGTCCGGAAAGGGCCGTCCACGACGACTGTGTTGTGATCTATCGCAACAAATCCGCTGTATCGCCGGAAATCGGATTCGAGCCTATTCTAGAAAGTGTTGCGACTGCAGAAAATCAGTGCTTCCAGACCGTGTTCGACTAGTGCCAGATGTTAATCGCTTGTTGGATCGAGCCGTTTCGTTAAGTTTGGCGGTGGAGGGCTACGATGCGTTCACGAATTACAACCCTGATGGCCGTCGACATGGTCGGGTACTCATCCATGATGAACGCCAATCAGGAGGCTGCAATCGAAGCGGTGCGTGAACTCAAGCATCACCAACTCGAGCCGGTGCTTTCGGACTTTGGTGGAGAAGTCCTCAAACGCATGGGCGACGGCTGGATAGTCGCTTTTTCCTCGATCAGCGCGGCCTTGGACAGTGCCGTTAAAGTGCAAACCAATCTTTATAACCACCCTACCATAAAGCTAAGGATTGGGTGCCATCTGGGCGAAATCATCGAAGATGACGATGACTTTTATGGCGCTGGTGTAAACATCACTCAACGCATCCAGACGGAAGCGCCGCCCGGTGGTGTGATGGTCTCGGAAGACTTTTGCCGCCAGCTATCAACCGAAAAGGCCGCAGTACTGAGCGACGCCGGCGCATTTAACCTAAAGAACATCTCTCAGCCTGTGCGTCTTTTCCAATGGCGACCTGCACCGGGTGCGAAAGGTAAGTCGGGTGATGTGCCCTCTATCGCAGTCCGAGCCTTTGACTATGCGCCGGTTGATGCTGAGACCGAAGCTCTTGCGGGTGATCTTCGAGATCAGTTGATCGTGCGGACATCACGGAGGAAAGGTGTGTCTGTTTTCGATGCATCTGCCAAGACAGTAGACGAAGCGACCTATGATTTGCGCGGACGAGTTCGGATCGCCGAAGGGCGCGGCAGGTTAACCGTCACGCTGATCTCACGTACCGACGCAAGGCCTGTCTGGTCGCAGACATATGAGGCTCTTACGGAAGATATATTCGCATTCTGTGACAGTGTTCTGGAACGGGCTGAGGGCGATTTGCGTCTGCAAACCAATGCTTTTGATGGGGATCGACTTGTTGGCATCCCTGTCGAGGACCTCAGTATATCCGAGCTTCGCGCACGTGCTGCCAACAATTTTTATAAGGTCACGATGGAAAGCTGGGAAGAAGGGCTTGCACTAATGCAACGTGCGATCTCGCTCAATCCTCTGGACGGCATGTCGCTTTGCATGCGCGTGGAAGCACAACTCATGCTGCATGGCGCGCGGTACGAGACTATGCCTGGCGACATTCAGAATACATGTGTGGAGGACTTAAACACTGCCGTAATGCAAATACCCAAGAGCGATTACGTCATTTGGGTCCGCGGAAATTTCCGTCTTTCGGTGCAAGAGGATGTCTTCGGTGCGCGCGCTGACCTGAAACGCAGTAGGCAGTTGAACCCTGCCTATTTAGAGAACCACGAACTCGAGGGTCAGATTTTACTGCGAGAGTCCGACTTCGCGGGGGCGGATCTGGCCTTTTCGCGCCTGGTGGAGCGTGGGGAGCAGGATCCGCTGCAACCGTATCGGCTGTTTATGCGTGGCGTCGCGAGGTACTGTGGTGAAAACTTCGAAGGGGCGGCTCTGGACGCCTCAGCCGCTTATGACTTACGCCCAAATGAAGCTGGTCATCTGAAACTCCGAGCGATGGCGTTGACCGAGATGCGACTTCCTGAACAGGCTGAGGCATGCTTAAACGCTGCAAAAAAGCTGTCGCAGAACCCGATGATGAACACAAAGCCTCCGGTCCTGCCGCCTGAATTTCGCTGGATATTAGATAAACTGAAACCAGGTGCCTAAAGCTAAAGTGGTACATCAGAGACATATCCAAGTGACCGTCTGCGTCGTCCGCTGACCGACATTTTGGCCAACAAAATGCTGCGCGATGCACGAACGGCTGCAATGACGGGCCGCACCGCAGCATCATGAATGGGTGGTCAATGTCCGGTCTGGGCCGATTGTGTTGAAAAACTCCGAAATTCAAAAATCACAGTTCTTCGGTGAAAGCCCAAAACAACAAGAAGTCAAATGAGATTGTTCTTGAGGAGCGGAGAGCTGACACATGAGCAATGGAAGGCCAATTTGACGGACCCCCTCGCCGCCAGAAGCTGGTCGCTCTGTATGGCGAAAAATTTCCCCGATCAGACCCAAAAACGGAGTTTTTCAACACAATCAGCCGAAGTTGCCCCGGGAGTGCAGTCTACCACAACGAGGTTGGCCTGGGGAACGGCTACCTGCGACGACTGTTGGTCGTCGGGGCCACTTCTGTCACAAGACGGGCGCCAACCACCGACATGCAGCAGATCTTCCACGTTGCGCAGCGACAGCGGGAACCGGACATAGAGCATCACCGCCAGGCGAATGATTTCGGGACTGGTTTTGAAGTAGCGAAATGGATCAGGTTTTGTCATCCGACGAGGCTACAAAACCGCCCTGCCCGTCTCAAGCTGGTTTTGTCTGATGGTGTGGACGGCTCCACCCGAACGGCATCGCATTGTGCCATGCTGGTGCTGTTTGCAACCAACAGATGGAAGGAGCCATCCACATGACTATAACAACACTCGGGATCGACATCGCCAAGTCCGTATTCCAGCTTCACGCGGTGGATGCGGATGGGGCGGTTATCTTGCAGAAGAAGCTGCGACGCGGAGCCGTGTTAGACTTTCTTGGCAAGCTGGGCCCTTGCCTGATCGGGATGGAGGCTTGTGCCACTTCGCACTTCTGGGCGCGTGAGATTGCGGCGCTTGGGCATGATGTACGGTTGATCCCGCCCGCCTATGTGAAGCCCTATGTGAAGCGTCAGAAGAATGACGCGGCCGATGCTGAGGCGATCTGCGAGGCCGTCACACGGCCGAACATGCGCTTTGTGCCGGTGAAGACTGAAGAACAGCAAGGTGTGCTGGTCCTGCATCGCTCGCGCGATCTGCTGATGCGGCAGCGTACGATGATCCTGAATGCGATCCGTGCGCACTTCGCCGAGTTCGGGATCATCACCGCGCAGGGGCCTCGAAAGGTTTCTGAGCTTGTCATTCGCCTTCGTGATGATGACTCCCTCGGACTGCCTGAGGTCGCCCGATCCGCGCTTGTGGCTTTGGCGGTTCAACTCGACAGCCTGGCAACCGAGGTCCGGAATATCGATCGGCGGCTGATGGCATGGCATAGGCAGAGCGCGGCGAGCCAACGGCTCGAAACGATCCCGGGCGTGGGCCTCATTACCGCGACCGCTCTTGCCGCGAGCGTACCCGATCCAGCCGCCTTCAAATCAGGCCGTCATTTCGCAGCCTACCTTGGCCTCGTCCCGAGACAAAACTCATCGGGGGGCAAGGACCGTCTCGGGCATATATCGAAGATGGGCAACGGTTACTTGCGTCGGTTGCTGGTTGTTGGCGCTACTTCGGTCACTCGGCGGGCACCAACCACCGACACCCGAACCGGAGCTTGGGTCCGATCGCTCCTAGAGCGCAAACCGACACGGCTCGTCACAGTGGCCATCGCCAACAAATCCGCGCGTACAGCCTGGGCGCTGCTCGCGACAGGGGAGACTTACAAGGCCGCACCGGCCATCTAACCGAAGGAGACATAAAAGCGGCGCTTCAAGCGCGTCGTGATGAGATGCAAGGGCAGACGTGAGTGATGATGATCAAACGGGACCGCTGCCGGAACACCCCGAGGCATTGTCTGGACACCAAAGTCCGATGTTCTGATTGGGACCCGGTAAGCGGACTTCATCAAGGCCAGTGGTCACATGCACCGCGCACAAAGGCCGGACACATGACCGCAACCTGCGATGATCAACATCAGCTCAAATGCACCCTTGCAAAAATGGAGCCGTCCACACATGACAGTGCCGGTCGAAGCGGTGCGATCGATCGTATCTCGGCGGGTATCGCGCCGTCTCGACATGCTTTTTGTGTCGCACTTCGATCGAGATCATATCTGCGGCATACCTCACCTGTTACATCAAAAAAAAGGACTTCAGGTCGATACGATCGTGATACCCTACTTGGATGATGTTGAGCGGATTATTGCATTTGGAAGAAGCTCAGCTACAAGCGCCGAACCCCGAGCGGAACGTTTCCATGAAGACATAGTTGTTGATCCAATTGGAACAATGACCCAGTTCGGTCCGCGGCAAATCGTGATGGTCGCATCAGATGAAGAGGACGATGCTGACTTCGGGCTTTTTCGAATTACCGCCCACGGAACCTCCTCGTTCCGACCCCGACGGTCAGCTATGGAAGAGTAAAGGTTCTGGTGGCCCTAGAAGTGCGCCACCTTCTGCCCGCCGGACGCCCGAGGGTGCCATTGTCGTCCAGAAAGTTGAATTCAACATTGCCGACGGGATCGAAGGCGGATGGTTGTTAAAGCCACATGTGAAAAAGGCACCTCTGAAAGACCGAGAGGCCTTCTGCGCTGCTGTTGAAGTGATGCTGAAATGGCCGAGGGGTAGCTTCCGTAAAAAAGCGCAAAGTAAGAAAGTACGTCGGTTATTGGTAACGCAGCACCGGACCACCCTGTCTCGAGCTTATGCCTGGACTTTCGGGGACAAGAACGAAACTTCAATGTCCTTATACTCTGGCCCAACAAAGCCTGAGGAAGCCGGTGCAGTAGTATATAAATCTCAACAATACGCTTGTGCCCGCGTTGGCTGGCTGGGAACCGGGGATACGTGCTTTCTCGATCCCCAAACGGTGAGGGAATACCAAGATCACTATAGTGAAGAGTTAGGCATGATCTCCACCTTCATGCTTCCTCATCACGGTTCAGCGCACAATTTTGATCCTGATCTGCCAGTAGTTGACGCAGAGCTCTGGGTTGCAGCAGCCCAACCTAAAAACGCGAGCTGGAAGCATCCGGCGCCGAGTATTGTTAAGGCGATCAAATCAAGCGGCGCTAAATTCCGCAAGGTGGGTTCCTCGCCGAATTCTCTTTTGGTGGAACGGATGGTTGTTTTCTGGCCTGGTTGAAAGGGCCTAATTGCCAGAATAACGAGAGAATAGCTACTTTGACGGACCCCGGCGCAGCATCGGCAAGTTTTGGTCAATGGCCGAGATGAGTCGGTAGGGCACGACCTCGGCTTTGATCGCGAGTGCTATAGAACCTGATGTTCGCAGAAGATTGGGCAGTCAAAAGGTCTCGATCTCCAATGTTGCTTTGATTTCCCTTGCTCGATCTGCCAAGGGCGAGTTGGTCTTATAGAGGCAATTTCCCCCGCGAACGAACCGGAAGCTAGATGGTCATGAGGCGTCAAAAGATCGAGCAGTGCGTCGCGAATATCATACAGCCAGATATTACCGTCACACCTTGGATAAGATACAGGTTTGCTTATCCTGCCCAACGCAGAATGCGTGGCTTCAAACTGTTTTAACGTCGCTCCCCGAAGGTTGTTCAATGGACCGAAGTAACATCCCATATACGCGCGACCTGGTACTAATCGGCGGTGGTCATACGCATGCTCTGGTTTTGAAGAAATGGGCCATGAAACCTCTGCCAGGCGCGCGTCTGACCCTTATCAATCCTGGACCGATGGCACCCTATTCAGGAATGCTGCCTGGTTTTGTCGCCGGGCACTACGAAAAATCCGCTATGGAAATTGATCTTGTGCAGCTCGCTCGGCATGCCGGTGCGCGCCTTGTGCTCGGGAACGCGCACAACATCGATCGAATTTCACGAATGATACAGGTCGAGGGTCATCCCGATATCGCTTATGACGTCACTTCCATTGACATTGGCATCACCAGTTCAATGCCAGATTTGCCCGGCTTCGCCGAGCACGCAGTTCCAGCAAAACCACTGTCCCATTTTGCAAGCGCATGGGAATGTTTCCGCAAGGGAAATGGGCCTGCGAAACTGATTGTAATTGGCGGTGGCGTTGCCGGTGCAGAGTTGGCAATGGCCATGGCCCATGCGATGAAATCAGATGGACGGAATGTCACCATCAAATTGCTGGACCAGGGGCATGCATTCTCCAGTCTGGGCAGAGAAGCGTCAGACCGACTGCGATATCATCTGTCCCATAATGGTATTGAACTTCTCGAAGGAGTCCGAGCCGTCCGAATATTGTCGGATCGGGTCATCATGGAGAAAGGCGTCGAGGTTCAAGCAGATTTCATAACTGGCACAGCTGGCGCCTGCCCACATGACTGGCTCAAAAGTACCGGACTAACTGATGACTCGGGATTTATTCCCGTCGACCCGCGTCTTCGCAGCACGGATCCTTTAGTTTTTGCAACCGGTGACTGCGCGTTGATGAAAAACTCACCGCGGCCGAAGGCCGGCGTTTTTGCCGTACGGCAATCACCTGTTCTCTTTGACAATCTGCGCAGAGCGCTAACTGAGACAGGAGGCATGAGCGCGTACCATCCTCAGAAAGATTACCTCAAACTCATCTCTCTTGGGACCAAATCAGCGCTGGGTGAAAGATTTGGGCTGGCGTTTTCCGGCCCATGGGTGTGGCGATGGAAAGACCGCATTGACAGACGTTTCATGGGCAAATTCGCGGATGTGAAGCCTCCGAATACTAAACATCTTCCCTGGCCCCGCGCAGCAGGCTCCCGCGAAGCATTTAGCGATAAGCAGATGTGCGGAGGCTGCGGAGCTAAGATCGGTCCTGAATCATTGCGCGCAGCTTTGACAGAAATCAAAACGCCTGGCATTGGCGATGACGCTGCAGTCCTGGAAGTCGGCAAAACACAACAGGTTATAAGCACTGATCACCTTAGGGCGATTGTTGAAGACCCGATCACAATGGCGCGGATCGCTGCCATTCACGCCCTGGGTGATATATGGGCCATGGGGGCGGAACCTCAGGCAGCCGTTGCGTCGGTCATCCTGCCACGCCAATCGCCTAAGCTGGCCGAAAGATCACTGTCCGAGATCATGCAGGCGGCGGCTCAAACATTTCGCCTGGCAGGCGCCGAAATCGTGGGCGGGCACAGCACGCTGGGAGAAGAACTGGTCATTGGGTTCACCGTAACAGGACTTTGTCCTCGGAAACCAATCGGTATTTCAGGCGCGAAACCGGGACAGAAACTTTTGCTGACGAAGCCCATTGGCAGCGGTGTTATCATGGCTGCCCATATGCAAGGAAAAGCAAAAGGCCCGGACGTGGCCGGCGCTTTAACGTGGATGGTTCAGCCTCAGCAGCAAGCGGCTCGCCTCTTGGCCAGCGCATCCGCCATGACAGACGTGACCGGCTTCGGCCTTGTCGGACATCTGGCCACAATCTGCAAGGAATCCCACGTCGGCGCAGAATTGTGGACCGATGCCGTACCACTGATGCCCGGGGCACTAGATTTGGCCGAGGATGGTTTTCGTTCGTCGCTGTTTACGGAAAACACACGGGGCTTTTCTGAACGGCCAGCAAACCCCAGAAGCGACCTGATGTTTGATCCACAAACTGGAGGTGGGCTTTTGGCCGCTATTGATGAAGATACCGCTCGCCTGATCTCGAAATTGCGCAACAAGGGCTATGAAGCGGCCGTAATAGGTCAGGTCACGGACCGAACCGGCGAAGTCGAAATACATTGAACTTCGGCCCCAATCTGCTTTGCTAATTGAGCGAGCGACTCGGCTCCAAGATCATCCACGTAAACTGTGGTCACTACATTCGCTGAATTTGAGCGGGCAGACTTTTCATAGCACGGGTCATAATGATCAGCTGCCAGAGATCGACACAGAGCGACTTGGTCTGACGAGGCGATTAACCGCATCCAGTTCTCGACAACAGCGTGCCCACGATGCCGAACTAGCGGCAACAATCGGGATTTGAGCCGCTCGGTGTCAGACAGAATATCTGTGTAAGTTTTGGCAAGATAGCGCGCCCGCTCCTCCAGAGGCGCGCTGACGTTAATTGTTGGCGCATTGTGCATCGCATGCCAGATCGCTGGCGGTAAATTCAAGGCACCAATCTTGCTGCTTTCCGCTTCGACGACGACAGGTCGTTCAGGATCAAGTCGATCCAACGCATCGGCCAAAGCACTTTCAAAGCGTTTCTGACTGGGTTGCGGAGTTCCAAGGCTACCAAGTATCGATCCGCGATGCCTGGCAAGACCCTCTAGGTCCAGCACCTGAACACCTAGCTTTTCAAGCTTTGACAGTATCTCGGTCTTGCCTGTCCCAGTGTAGCCACCAAGCTGGACCAACCGATAGCCAAGCGGCTCATCGTAAAGAGTTCGAACGACCAACCTCCGATACGACTTGTATCCACCAAGGATCGTTTCAGAACGCCACCCAATTTCTCGCAACATCCAGGAAAAGGAGCCTGAACGCTGACCGCCCCGCCAACAATAAACCAACGGCTTCCAACTTCCGTCCTTACCTTGAAGAGCAGTTTCTATGTGATGCGCCGCATTGCGGAAAACCAGAGCAGCGCCAATTTTTCGAGCAAGAAACGGCGACTCCTGCTTGTAGATCGTCCCTACTCTTGCCCGCTCTTCATCATTCAGAACCGGCAGATTAATAGAGCCTGGAACACTGTCTTCCGAATACTCGGATGGGCTGCGAACATCTATGATGGTATCGAAGCCGTGTAACTTCAGATCAGAAAGTCGAGTAAGCGAAATCATTTAAGTGGTTTACTGCCTGTATTCGCTAGAGGAAAGGCTCCAAACCGATACGGTCGTGCGGACTTTTCGCCGCCTTTCAATTTCCGAAGTAGTGTTTTCGGCATTCGGCTTCACGACCTCTCACCACACGCATTCCATCAAGGGGGCCATGCGTTTCGGTCACGACCGTGCGTGTATGCTCACGCCCGCCTTCGTGCGCGAAATAGATAACAACCCAATCTCGAGTACGTTCCAGCTGATGAGCCAGGGCGGTATTGGAAAAGAGCGCTGTATATGACCAGTCGGGCCTATCTAAATGAAGGATTGGAAGCCAAGCTTCTCCATCAGGGTTAAACCGCCGCGGTGCAATTTTGCGAAGGTCTCCCTGTGCGACCCTATTTCTGTAGATTTCATCGACTGCGAGTAGTTCAGCCACTGATGGTTCGCGATGGTCGTCCGGTCCTTGCCGACTTCGGCGGGCAAGCATGGAGCCGAGCGTCGCCCTGATAGAAGCGGCCTTCCTTGGGCCTATGCCGGGCACATTTTCGAGCCGGCCGTCATGTGCCGCGATTTCCAAACCTTCTAACGTGTCGACGTGGAGTGTGTCTTGAATGCGATGCGCTGTCTCAGGACCGACACCAGGGATGGTCTGGAAGAGGTCTTCTGCTTGAGATTCTCCACGCATGCGTTCCAACTGAACCCAATGACCCGTATAGGACATTTCGTCGATGGCGCGCGCCAGACGATCGCCAATATTCGGAAGGCGTATAAGTCCCTCCAGCCCATCGCTTTTCAATATTTTCGCTGGCTCTTCATCGAGTTTCCGAACAGTATCGGCTGCTAAACGATATGCGCGCACACGGAACCGGTTCGCGCCTTGGACGTCAAGAAGCTCGGCAGCCTCTTCCAACCGGTCAGCAATCTGTTCGCGCGATAGTCCGGAGGGCATATTGTTTCCTTTTTGTTTTTTCTTTCCCCGAGCGCATCGAGGCCCCAAAGGCTCCTAGAACCCCTTTGTTAGCTTTTATCTGCAAAAGCACCACAATTCGAAACTTTGTTAAATTGCTTCACCAGCTTTTGCTACCTAGCTGCCTGCTTCGCAGCTGCCATTCCGCCTTAGTATTTGCTTTATGATAGGCGCTGCGACCGCAGAGTAGCAGAAGAAATTATGTCGCCCGAATTCCTGGAACTCGGCCCCAAATCAGCACGAGCAACCATTCTGCTAGCTCATGGCGCGGGTGCGCCTATGGACTCGTCTGGGATGACAGAAATCGCGGAAGCACTTGCCGACCAAGATTTCAGAGTCTTTCGGTTTGAGTTCTCGTATATGGCCATTCGCCGAACAGAAGGCACCCAAAAGGCACCGCCACGCGCTGAAAAATTGAACCATGAGTACCAAGCCGCAATCGCAGCGCTTCAAGCCGATGGCCAACTTATCATAGGTAGGAAGTCTATGGGCGGCCGTGTCGCAAGTATGATCGCAGATGAGCTGTTCGAAGCGGATCGTATCGCTGGCTTACTCTGTGTTGGCTATCCGTTCCACCCGATCGGGAAACCCGACAGGCTCCGCACTGAGCACCTGAAAAAACTGCGTACGCCAACGCTGATCTGTCAGGGAACGCGGGACCAGTTCGGCTCAAAAGATGAAGTCAGCGAGTACAATCTGTCATCAGCGATCCAATTGCGTTGGTTTGAAGACGGAGACCACGATCTGAAACCACGCAAACGCATTTCGGGGTTTACCCACGCGGACCATCTGAATTCAATGGCCGCAGCAGCTATCTGGAGAGCACGCGCGCCAAGGGCAGACGTGAGTGATGATGATCAAACGGGACCGCTGCCGGAACACCCCGAGGCATTGTCTGGACACCAAAGTCCGATGTTCTGATTGGGACCCGGTAAGCGGACTTCATCAAGGTCAGTGGTCACATGCACCGCGCACAAAGACCGGACACATGACCGCAACCTGCGATGATCAACATCAGCTCAAATGCACCCTTGCAAAAAAGGAGCCGTCCACACATGACAGTGCCCTACATCCAAATCATTCCAGCTTCTGACTTCAACTCCGGCCATGTTCTTCACCATTACAATTACAATCTCAATGGGCAATCATAACGTGTCGAACAGCTGTATAATCCTCGAGCGCATACATCGACATATCTTTGCCATAACCTGACTGCTTCAGACCGCCGTGCGGCATCTCGTTGCACAGCATAAAGTGCGTGTTGACCCAAGTGCAGCCGTAGCGCATTCGCGCCGAGACATCCATCGCGCGGCCCACGTCCTGCGTCCAGATGGAGGACGCAAGCCCATAGTCGCTGTCGTTTGCCCAAGTGACCGCTTCATCCGGGTCGACGAACCGGGTGACGGAAACCACGGGACCAAAAACCTCGCGCTGGACGATTTCGTCCGACTGCAGTGCGCCCGCGACGATTGTCGGCTGGTAGTAAAAGCCGCGTCCGCTGTGCATATCGCCGCCGGTTGTGATCTCCATATGCTTGTGCTCGCGTGTCCGCTCGACAAAGCTGGCGACGCGATCGCGCTGGCGCATGGAGATGAGTGGTGGAATTTCGTTCAGCGTGTCATCGGCGTTGTCGTAGACGATGGTCGATACGGCAGACGACAGATCCGCCACCAGCTTCTCATAGATCTTTGGCCCGGCGTAAATGCGGCAGGCAGCCGTACAATCTTGTCCTGCGTTGTAATAGCCGAACGCTTTCAGCCCTTCAACAACACGCCCCAGATCAGCATCGTCAAACACGATAACGGGAGCCTTGCCGCCAAGTTCCAGATGCGTGCGTTTGACGGTTTTTGAGGCAGCTTGCAGTACCTTCTTACCCGTCGCTACATCGCCGGTGATCGAGACCATATCGACGTCAGGATGGCTGATCAGAGCATTCCCAACGCTCGCACCTTGCCCCACAACCACATTGACCACCCCTTCGGGCAGGATATCCGACATCAGTTTGGCCAGTCGAAGTGCGGTCAGCGGGGTCTGCTCGGAGGGTTTCAGCACGACAGTGTTGCCGCCAGCCAGCGCGGGTGCCAGCTTCCACGCCATCATCATCATCGGGTAGTTCCAGGGCGCGATAGAGGCGACGACGCCAATCGGATCACGGCGCACCATGGAGGTATGCCCTTCCAGATACTCGCCCGCGGCAGAGGTGTGCATGTTGCGCACCGAACCCGCGAAATAGCGGAAGCAATCGGCGACGGCGGGAACCTCATCGGTCCGAACACCATTGATGGGCTTGCCGCAGTTCAGGGCTTCCAGCCGAGATAGTACTTCAAGATGGGTCTCGACCGCATCAGCGATGGCCAACAGTTTGGTCGCTCGCTCGGACGGGGTGGTGCGGGACCAAGTTGCGAAGGCAGCGCGTGCCGCACCAACGGCGCGGTTGATCTGGTCGCTGTTAGCTTCGGCGAGCTTCAGGATGATCTCACCTGTGCGCGGATTGAGAACCGACTCTTCAGTATCCGTGCCGGCCTCGAACGATCCACCGATCAGCATATTCGTATCCATGGTGTCACTCCCTTTGATTTTTTGTCCGGTTTATTTCCCCTGACCGGCGACCGTATCGGTGCCCCGTGTCAGGTAGTAGGCGCCGAGGATGGGCAGTAAGGTAACCAGCACCACGACCATCGCGACCACATTGGTCACAGGGCGTTCGCGCGGACGCACAAGCTCTTCCAGCATCCAGATTGGCAAGGTTTGTTGTTGGCCAGCGGTGAAGGTGGTCACGATGACCTCGTCGAACGACAGCGCAAAGGCGAGCATTCCGCCTGCGAGCAACGCTGTGGAGATGTTCGGCAGGATTACATAGCGGAAGGTCTGAAAACTGTTCGCCCCCAGATCCATTGAGGCTTCCACCAAAGAGCCAGAAACCCGCCGGAACCTCGCCACTGCGTTGTTATAGACAACGACCACACAGAACGTCGCGTGGCCCAGCACGATGGTCCAGAAGCTGAACGGAATATCTGCCAGATTGAAGGCAGAGCGCAGCGAGATGCCCGTGATGATCCCCGGCAAGGCGATAGGGAGGATCACGAGAAGCGAAATCACCTCACGCCCGAAGAACTTTGTGCGGCTGACGGCTGCCGCGCAGAGGGTGCCAAGAATTAGCGCGATCACGGTCGATATGCTTGCGACCTTCAGCGAAAGCGCCAACGCCTCCCAGACGTCCGTGCGGTTCCACGTGACGCCGAACCATTTCAGCGTAAATCCGGGGGGTGGCCACTGGTACGACTTATCCTCAGTCGTGAAGGCATAGACGAAGATCAGCAGGATCGGCAGGTGCATGAAGGCAAGGCCGAACCCTGCCACGACCTTGAGACCCAATGGCGCGCGGTCAGAGTGCATCGAAGGCCCCCTTACGCTTGGCAATCCAAAGGTAGACCGCCATGAGCAGGATCGGCACTACGGCGAAGGCCGCCGCCAGCGGGATGTTTCCGGCCGTGCCTTGGAAGGCATAGACTGCTTGCCCGATGAACCTTCGCGAAGAGCCCACAATCTGCGGAATGATGTAGTCGCCCAGAGTCAGCGAGAAGGTAAAGATCGAACCCGCGATCACACCGGGCAAGGCCAATGGCAACAAGACATGGCGGAAGGTCTGCGACGGGCGGGCGCCCAGATCGCCTGAGGCTTCTAACAACGAGACCGGCACCCGCTCAAGCGAGGCTTGGATCGGCAAGATCATGAAGGGCAGCCAGACATAGAGGAACACAAGGAACGTTCCCGTCGCGCTGACCGAAAGAGAATTCCCACCGATGATCGGGATCGCCAGATAAGCGTTCAAAAGCCAGCTGAGGTGGAGGGTCTCAAAGAGCCAATTCAGGATCCCCTCTTTGGCGAGGATCAGTTTCCACGAGTAGACTTTGACCAAGTAGGACGACCACAGCGGCAACATGATGCCCAGATAGAAGATCGCCTTCCATTTGCCGCGTGCATAGCGGGCGGCGTAATAGGCCACCGGAAAGCCGATGATCGCCGCGCCGATTGTGACGGCAGCCGCCATTACGACTGTGCGGACAATGATGTCAAAATTCGACGGACGGAACAGCTCACCATAGGTTTTCAACGTCCATTCATATTGGATCTGGCCGGTAAATTCGTCGATTGAAAAAAAGCTCTGCGCCAGTAATGCAAAGAGCGATCCCAGATAAATGATCCCGAGCCAGAGTGCTGGCGGCAGGATCAGCAGAAAGATCAGCATCGACGGTTTGCGCCATAGCGCGTCCGAAATCCGCCCCAGCAACCCAGTGTTGCGATCTATGAACGCCTGATTACTCATGCGCCCATCACATGCAGATCATCAGGCGACCAATCGACATGGACTGTCTCGCCAGTTTTCGGGATCATTGCGCCCTTGGGTAGTAGCATCGTCATCGGTAGGCCATCGACCTCAAGGCTGACGCGGGTCGACGTGCCCAGAAAACTGACCGTTTTGACGCGTGCGACATGGCCGTTTTCGACCAGATGCACCGCTTCGGGGCGCACCGCGCCGTGGGCACTGATCCCTGTTAGCTTTGCAACGAAAGCGGGTGGTAAAACGTTGGAAGAGCCTACGAAATCGGCCACAAACGGCTGCTCGGGGCGAAAGTAAATATCCTCGGGTGCGCCGACTTGGATGATTTTACCGTCACTGAAAACCGCAACGCGGTCAGCCATCGACAAGGCTTCACTTTGATCATGGGTGACAAAGACGAAAGTGATCCCAAGGTTGCGTTGCAAGACTTTCAGCTCTTCCTGCATCTGTTCGCGGAGTTTGAGATCAAGCGCGCCCAATGGCTCGTCTAGCAGCAGCGCTTTGGGCTTGTTGACCAGTGCGCGGGCAAGGGCGACACGCTGGCGTTGTCCACCTGACAGTGCCGACGGCTTACGGTCGCCGTAACCGCCAAGGGCCACCATCTCTAGCGCTTCATCCGCCGCCTTGTGTCGCGCCGCCTTTGTCTGCCCCGCGATCATCAGGCCATAAGCCACGTTGTCGCGCACATTAAGGTGCGGAAAAAGCGCGTAATCCTGAAAGACAGTGTTCACGTTGCGCTTGTAGGGCGGTGTGCCTTGCACGACCTGCCCGAAAATTTCGATATCTCCGGCTGTGGGGCGTTCAAATCCTGCAATCAGGCGCAGACAGGTCGTTTTGCCAGACCCCGAAGGCCCAAGCATCGCGAAGAATTCGCCTTCGGCAATGTCAATGTCGACGTGGTCGACAGCTTTCACATCACCATAGTGGCGCGAAACGCCTGAAAAACGAATTGCAGAGGTCATAGGATATCCTGGGATTTGGGCCCGCCGCACAATTGTGCAGCGGGCGCATCTTTCACAGAAGCTTACCGACCACCGATCACACCGATATAGTCGGAGACCCAGCGGTAGTAGGGCACGCATTCACCCTGACTTTTGCAGGACGAAACCGGTGTCGTCCAGAACTTGATCCGCTCGAAATCATCGAGGCCGTTCTTGGTACAGCCTTCCGCGGTCTGCATGCCGCGCCCATCCGTACAGGCGGCAGGCACCGCAGGGTTGGCACCAAACCAGACCGACAAATCGGCTTGCAAGTTGGAGGCAAGCGAATGCTCCATCCACATGTAGCTGCAGTTCGGGTTGTCTGCATCCACGTGCATCATCGTTGAATCCGCCCAACCGGTAGCACCTTCTTGCGGAATCGTTGACGCAACAGGCGTGTTATCTCCTTGAAGCAAGTTCACCTGAAACGGCCATGTTCCAGAAGCCGCCATGCCTTCGTTCTTGAAGTCGTCGATCTGGATGAAAGCATCGTGCCAGTAGCGGCTGACAATCGTACGCTGCTCGCGCAGAAGATTGAGCGCCGCATCGTATTGCTCTTGATTAAGCTCGTAGGGCGATACGATGCCCAATTCGGGCTGGTGGAACATCAGGTAGTTGGCCGCATCTGCAATGTGAATTGGGCCGTCATAGGCTTGAACACGGCCTGCGTTCGGCTGGCCATCGGGCAGGTCCATCGCCTTGAAGACAACATCCCAGCTGGTCGGCGCTTCGGGGAAGACTTCGGTGGAATACATCAGGACGTTTGGACCCCACATATACGGCACGCCATAATGTGTCCCATCAACGTAATGCCACGGCGCTTCCTTGAGACGGTCATCGACGGTTGACCAGCTTGGGATCAGATCAATGTTGATCGGCTGGACGCGGTTGCCTGCTACCATGCGCAGCGAGGCGTCGCCGGAGGCGGTGACCAGATCAAAGCCGCCTTCGTTCATCAGTGCGACCATCTCGTCACTGGTGTTTGCGGTCTTGACGTTAACCATACACCCGGTGGCTTCTTCAAATCCGGTGATCCAGTCAAAATCCGGCGAAGTCTCGCCCCGCTCAAGATAGCCGGGCCAGGCGACGATGTTCAACTCACCCTCGCCTGCGCCAAGTTCGGTGATCATTGTTTGTGCCGTGGCCTGACCCGCAATAGTCAGCGCCATCAGCAACGCTGTGCTTGATTTCAAGACATGTGTCATGTGCAGTCTCCCCTTTTTGTATCAACGTGTTTCCTAGTTTCTTGCCAAAGTGCGGGAGGATCGCTGCGTTCACAAACTCAATTATCAGAATGATGCCATCGGTTATTCCGATATCAAAGATTCAGTCATTACTGATCATCTTATGTGCCTGCGCCACAGCGATGAATTCACGTGCTGCTGCCGACAATTGCGACCCTTTGCGCCAGACCAGACCCACTTGAACGACGGGCAACGCACCCGAGACATCGCGTGCCTCTATCCTGTCCCCTTCAAGCGACCACGGCCGGTAAACCAGATCGGGCAGCAGCGCGACACCAGCCCCCGTTGCCACCAATGATCGGACGGCCTCGACCGACCGCGTACTGAAAGCAACTTTCGGGCGGGTTCCCAAGACGGACAACAGCTTGACGGTCTCTTGCTCCATCTCGTCGATGTTGAGCATGATCAACGGCTCGTCCTTCAGATCCGCCAAGCTGATGCTGTTCTGGCTGGTCAATCGGTGACCAATCGGCATCCACAGGCGGTAGGGCGAAACGTCGAGCGTCTCTGCATACAGCGCAGAGCGTTCGGCCATTTTCGACGTCATCATCACGGCGACATCCATCTCGCCGCCGATGAGAAGGTGTTCAAGGTATTCACCCGATTCCTCGATCGCGCTGATCTCGACCTTCGGATTGGCACGCCTGTATTTCGCGAGCAGGTCAGAGATCACGTACCCCGACACCAATGAGGTCAGACCAAGATGCAACTTGCCTTGCGCCGTCTGACTTTCATCCTCGAATACGCCCCGTGCTCCGGCGACTTGTGCAAGGATCGACGTCGCATGGCGCAGAAACTGATGGCCACGATGGGTGATATGCAGCCCTCTGGAATGACGGTCAAACAGCTTGACGCCCAGATCGGCCTCAAGATCTTTGATGGATTCCGTAACGGCGCTTTGCGAGATCGACAAGGAATGCGCACCTGCGCTGACCGAGCCATGCTCCGCGACGGCGACAAAATACCTGAGTTGTCGCAGAGTGAATGACACAAACACCGCCTTTATTTAAGATCTATATATCAATGGTAGCGACCACTGCCGTGGTGCTCAATCAGCATTCGAAATCAAAATCCAGCTTCGCACGACAGGGCGACATTACATATCAACACTCGACCGCAAGTGGGTGCTAGCGGCCAGCCAAGACGCCAAAAATCTGCGGGACGAATGAAGGTTCTCTATCTGCGGCTGTTGATTCAAGGGCGTATTTCGGTCTCATCGGGCTCATGGTCCTCTCCGAGGTCGGCGGTGCCGCCTCATAATGGCGTCGGGGACTGGTGCCTCAAAAAGGTCCGCTGCGAGGTCGCCTGAGTTGAGGCGCATCGACATTCGACGGCGAGGTCATCCGGCCACCGTCCCGATGGGACGTCTGTACACCCGGACGGGCGTATTCGTGTGGGTCTATCTCATGCAGGCAGCTCCTTTTTGGTCCAGACGAAGGTTGTCCCGTCGCGCCAGATGCGGGTCATGATGACAGCCAGCTTTCTGGCCGTTGCAACAATGGCTTTCTTCAATCCCCTTCGCGCGACTAGCCGCATGGCCCATGCCTTGAGCGGTGAGAAGCGCGGCACACGCTGGATCAGGATGTTGGCAGCTTCATAAAGCAGTTTGCGCATGGCCCCATCACCGCGCTTTGAGATGCGCCCCGACCAATCTGTTTCGCCGGATTGATATCGCCTCGGGGTCAGCCCCAAATAGGCCCCAACATCTGTTGCTTTGCGGAACCGCGTCACATCGTCAATTGTCGCGATGAAGTTGAGGCTCACGATAGGTCCAACGCCTGGAATGCTGGTCAGCCGCCGCGCCAGAGGGTTGTCTTTGGCAAGCTGCTGCACCTTTGCATCAATCGCTGTGACTTCAAGACAAACGGTTTCATGCACGGCGATCAATGATGCAAAGATCATTTCAAGGCTATGGTCTCCCTTGATCGCCGTTCCAAGCTGATCGCGGAAGCTCTGTCGGCTATATCCAGCATTTACCGGTCCAAGCCGGATCCCATAGGCTTTCAAAAGACCCCGCGTTTGCCCTTCGATATCCATCCGGATGCGGATCAATCGCTCCCGTGTAGCAAGTATGAGGCGCAACTGATCGCTCGCCTCACTCTTCACATGCACTTCGCCATACCACCCCGTGCGGGCCAATTGCGCCAGCCCGACGGCATCCGATTTGTCAGACTTGTTCATCCGCGCTGACAGCACTTTATGCGCGGCCCGCGCATCGATGCAGACCACCGGCGCGCCCCGTTTGACCAGTTCCCGCGTCAACCAGATCGACAGCGGGCCAGACTCATGCACGATCTTTTCCACATCATTGGCTTCAGCATTAATGGTGCGAACAATCTCATCAGGGTCCGTCGGGCAAGTCCCTTCGAACAGAATCGTACCTGCATCATCCACAATGCAAAGGGCACATTGCTCTTGGGCGACATCAATTCCAACGTAGCGTTTCATCGTATTTCTCCTCTGGCTGAATGGTTCCACCATCGACATTAGCGATGTTAGAAACCTCTCAAGCCGGAATCGCCGCAGATACGCCATGTCAGCTTCCGAGAATCGGCAACGCAGCATCTTGTGCATGTGGCAATGGTCCGGAATGGGCCGTCCTCGCTTTCGGATCGCAACGCCTTCTGTCTCCATGGTGCGCCGCATCCGATGGCCGCTGAGAGCCCACATGTATGAACCGGCTGCTGTTCGCAAATAAGATTTTGCACGTTCTTGGAAGTCGCTGATATGTATCCGGCCTGAGGATCGGTACGCGGGCCGTGGCCATTTTGGGGTTACGCTCGCACCGTGGTCTCATTAGCGGACAGGCCGGGATGGCCATTTGGGCTCTCAGACTCTGGGGGCGTGTAGTTTCCGTTCCATGCTGTGTCTCGTTCGCGAACTCCTTTGGGTCAGGGCCAGTTTCAGACGCTGGCCATGACCTCGTCTCTTTGGGCGTCGAATGGCGTCCCGTGTCTCAATACGCTCCAGGCGATGCGCGCGAGCTTGTTGGCCAGAGCAATGGCCAGCTTGTTTCGATGCATGCGTGTCGCAGCTCGCGCCACCCAGTCACCGAAGCTGAAGCTGGGCCAGTGATGGGGACGCATCAGAACGACATTTGCGGCCTGGGCAAACAACATGCGCAGGTATCGGCTGCCTCGCTTCGAGATGCGGCCCAGAACCGTTCGACCGCCGGTGCTGTACTGCCGCGGAATGAAACCAATCCAGGCGACGAAGTCGCGCCCTTTGTCAAAGGACTCGCCCCGACCGATGGCGGCAACCATGGCTGTCGAGATCAACGGCCCAATGCCGGGAACGGTCATGGCGTTGGCGCAGTTCTCTTCTGTGCGGCTGATCTCTTCGATCCGGATGACCATTCGAAACTGGACAGCCTTGGTCTGGTAGGAAGGTCGCCCTCTGGCCGCTTCGCCACCGACCGACCAATCGGAACTATGGAGGTCAGGTCTCGTAGCCGTGTACGAGGCGACCAGAGGGTCCGGTACTAGACGGACCAACAACAACGCGGCGGTAGACGCCATGCTCGTGCAGCAGATCCTCCACATTGCGGAGCGACGAAGGGAACCTCACATACAACATCACTGCCAAGCGGGTGATTTCGGGACTGCTGTGAAAGTACTTGAAAGCGTCTGTCTTCGTCATGAGCAAAGGCTATGAAACTACCCTGCCCGCCTCAACCAAAATCCTTCTGACACTGCCGGAACGCAGCCTCTTAATTCGACCCGATTTCAAATTTAACCGCGCTGCCGCTCTTACCGAGTGGCGCTATCTGCGCGCGACATAAGGGGCAGCGTCACTGCCCATTCGGAGACCTGTTCGAATTTGTCTGGCAGCACCTTCCCGACTGATACGGATCCGAAAATCAAGTGTCGGTGACAGGAAGGCTGCCATTATCAGGGCAGCGGCGACCCGAAATTCGTCACCGCAAGTTGTCGGTCGAGCAGCGCCATGAGGTCCGGCAAGGTCATCTGGTCGTCGGTCACGAACATCATGAAGGACCGGTCAATCAGATTGAAAATGCACAGTCCCGCATCTCTGACGTCGAGATCTGGCCTTGCATGGCCGCGCGCCTGCAAGGACCGTACCAGGTCGGAAATCTGGGCGCGCAGATGATCGTCGTTTTGCGAGAACCGAACCGAAGACGGCGCATTGGGACGCTCGATCATCATCGCGAAGGCATGGCGCCACAGCGACTTGTCCAAGAAGCGGAAGGAGTGACGGTACCAGGCTTGGGCCAGCGCCAGTATCGCCGTTCGCGGGTCAGCGGGCGGATCGCCGACGACCGCAGCTCCCGCAGCCAGCGTATCTGAGGTTTCGAGCCCAACAATCGCCACAAGCAGGTCGCCCTTGGTCGGGAAATAGTTGTACACCGTGCCGATGGCAAGTTCCGACATCTCGGCGATCTGCTCCATACGCGCATCGTCGAATCCGCGCGCACGGAAGATCGAAAGCGCAGAATCCAGAATGCGCGCCTCGCGTTGTGCTTTTTTTCGGGCACGAAGGCCGGGCATCGGGGTCCGTTCACTTGTGAAAAGAAAATTGATGTTGACACAAAATTGTATGTCATTCACTTTTTTGACAAGCAAAAAATGTCCAACAACGGAGCTGCCCAAATGAAACGTGCACTTTTCACCACCGTTTCTCTTCTGGCTTTCGCCTCGTCGGCGCAGGCAACGGAGGAGTTGAACGCCCTGATCTGGTGCGATCACGCGGACCCTGCCCTACTGGAGCCATTCGAGACAGCCAATGACGTCAAGGTCAACCTGCGCGAATATGAAGGCACCGGCAGCGCGCTGGCGCTGATCGAGCAGTCGCGGCCGGGCGACTGGGATGTGTTCGTCATAGACGGGATCGATGTGCCCCGGGCCATCGACCTCGACCTTCTGGCAGAGCTGCCGCGCGAAGCCTTGCCGATGGACGACATCTTCCCCGAAGTTCGGATGGAGGAGTTGAACGGACGCGACGGCAAGATCTACGCCGTGACCGAGAAGTTTGGCTACAACACCATCGCATACAACAAGGACAAGGTGAACGCCGAAGACATGAAAGACGCCTCCATCGTCTTTTCGGACAAATACGCGGGGCGCATCGCGGTCTACGATTATTACCTGCCAGTGATGGGCATGGTGCAAATCGCCAAGGGCGGGACTACTGACGGCATGACGGCCGCCGACGTGGAGGCCATGCAGGAAGATCTTTTCAAACTGAAGGACAATGCCACCGGCGTCTTCGGTGTGGTTGCCGCACAAACGGCGCTGGCCACCGGCGAGGCAGATATCGTCGTGGGCGGCGGGGAGTGGCTGACCGCGGTGCTCTCGGGCGAACAACCCGAACTCGACTGGGTGATCCCCGACGCCGGTGCGGTACGCTGGTCGCAATCCATAGGGGTTTTCAAAGACAGCGAGAAACAGGACCTTGCACTGAAATTTGTGCAATACATCCTCTCACCGGAAGGCCAGGCGCGACTGGCCACGTCTTCGTGCTACTGGGCGATGCCAGCCAATGCGAAAGCCGGCGAACACCTGAACGACGTACAGAAGACCGCCCTTCGCTGGGACGAGCAGCCCGCCTATCTTGCCAAGACGCAACTCTATCCGGCGCCTGACGGGGAACTCGACATCGCCATGCAGGACGCCTGGGCCGAAATGCTGCAGCACTAGGTCATGGATGACACAAGGACCGGCTGGGGCCTGCTGGCCCCGGCGTTTCTCTGGTTGGCGACCTTCTTCACGCTACCCTTGTTGCTCATGGTCGCGGTGAGCCTGTGGACCCGTGACAAGGGTGAGATTGTCCGAACTTGGGATCTTGGCAACTACGCCACCTTCTTCGAGAAATCCTATTTCCTGCAGGGCCTCGTCAATTCTCTAGAAATCACCGCGCTGGTGACCGTGATCTCGGTACTGCTGGCCTATCCGCTGGCCTGGATCATCGCCGAAGTAGTACCGGCCCGCTTCCGCCGCCTTGCCTTGATCCTCGCCATCCTGCCGTTCTGGACATCCTATGTGGTCCGTTCCTATTCTTGGCTTCTGGTGCTTGGCAAGGGTGGTGTGGTCAATCAGACGCTGCTGTCGATTGGCCTGATCGCAGAGCCGCTGGAGATTGCCTCTACAAGGGCAGCCACGGTAATCGGTTTCGTGCATTTCTTCACCATGCTGCTGACGCTCACGATTTACGCCAATATGGTGCAGCTGCCGCCAAGTTACCGGCGTGCGGCAGCCGATCTCGGCGCCAGCGGTTTCCAAACTTTTCGACACATCATCCTGCCGCTCACTCTACCCGGCATCATGGTCGGTGCGTTCCTGACCTTCGTGCTCTGCATCGGCGACTACATCACCCCCCAAATCCTCGGCGGCAACAACGAATTGACCCTGCCGCAGATCATCATGCTGCAGATCGGGCGTCGGGCGGATTTCCCCATGGCCTCGGCCATTGCGTTGATCCTAATGGCCGTGGTGACGCTGGCCTATCTCGCCTGCGCACGTTGGCTTCGCCTGGAGCGCATATGATGCGGGCGCTCTCATGGCTTTACCTCGCCGCCGCCTACGGTTTCATCTTCCTGCCTGTGGTGGTGCTGGTGCTCTTCAGCTTTCAGGACGGGCGCTTGCCAGTGCCGCCGTTCAAGGGGGCCACCTTGCGGTGGTACGGGGAAATCTTTGCCGATAATCGGCTGATGGCAGCATTGTTCAATTCGTTCATCGTGGCGCTAGGCTCATCGCTTGTTGCAGTCCTTTTGGGTTTCCTCGCGGCCTTTGCGCTGGCCCGTTACGTTCTGCCGGGCTCCGTCTGGATTCGCGGGCTCCTCACGGCCCCCTTGACGGTCAGCTATCTGGTGATCGGTTTGGGCCTGCTGATGCTCTTCAACGAGGCGGGCGTACCGCGTTCGCTCTGGACCGTGGGGATCGGCCATGTGGTGATAAACCTGCCGCTCTGCTTTGCGATCATCTACGCCTCCATGGGCGCGCAGCAGCAGTCGGCGGAGCGCGCCGCGCGCGATCTCGGCGCCTCCACCGCGCAGGTGCTGTTACTGATAACCGCACCGATGCTGGTGCCTTCAATCTTCGCGGCCTTCTTCCTGTCAGTCACCTTTTCCTGGGACGAGTTCATCATTGCCTTCCTTCTGGCGCGCTTCGATGTAACGTTGCCGGTTGAAATCTGGAACATGCTGCGCTCCGGCCTGAACCCCAAGACCAATGCCATCGGGTCGGCGGTTTTCCTGATCTCGATCGCGCTGGTGCTTGCCCTCGAATTCACCGTGTTTCGGAGACGCCGATGACTTCCTCCATTTCCGCCCTGAACGTGACGATGCGTTTCGACCGCGTCTATGCGCTGCGCGATATCACGCTGGAAGTGGCCGCTGGTGAATACGCAGTGCTTCTCGGGCCATCGGGTTGCGGCAAGTCCACGCTGCTGTCGGTACTGGGTGGGTTTTTGACGCCAACGAAAGGCTCCGTGCTTCTGGGTGGGCAGGACGTCACCGCCGTGCCGCCTGCGAAACGCGCGACGACTACGATGTTTCAGGATTACGCCCTCTTTCCTCATATGACGCTCGAAGACAACGTGGCGTTCGGCCTGCGAATGCGCGGGGTGGCGACGACAGTGCGCAAGAACCGCGCCCGGGAGATGCTGGCCCTCGTGGGTCTGCCAGATGCGGGCGCGCGGAAACCGCACGAGCTTTCCGGCGGCCAGAGGCAGCGGGTAGCGCTTGCGCGCGCACTGGTGGTTGAGCCCGAGGCCCTGCTGCTCGACGAGCCGCTGGGAGCGCTCGATCTGAAACTGCGCCGGGCGATGCAGGACGAGCTCAAAGCGATCCAGCGGCGTATCGGGACGACCTTCATCCATGTCACCCATGATCAGGAAGAGGCCATGGCCATCGCCGATACCATCGTGGTGATGAACGCAGGCCGCATCGAGGATCTTGGCGCCCCGGCCCGCATCTACAACGACCCCGCAACCGCCTTTACCGCAGGTTTCATGGGCGAGATCAACATGTTCGACGGCATCGGCAGCGGTCAGAAGATCGAAACGCCGCTCGGCCCTTTGCCTGGCAGCGCACCGGGTGCACTGCGCATCGCAATCCGGCCCGAACACCTGCTGGCGGGCGGTACCGTCGCGCTGGGGACAGCGCGGATCGCGGATGTCTCCTTCTTCGGCAGCTTTTGCCGCCTGAAACTCGACAGCCCCGCCGGATTACTCGAAGCCCATGTATCGCCAACAAACGCGCCTGCCCACGGAGAGACCGTGGCACTTGCCACCGACCCCCGTCACATCAAGGTTTTCCCAGCATGAAACGCATCGCTTCGCAGGATTGGTACCGCATACGCAGGGTCAGTGACGGCATCACCTTCATCGATGAGCCCCATATTCAGGAATTCTACCGCTGCAACATCTGGCACGTGCGGGGGCGCGACCGTGACTTGCTGGTAGACAGCGGCATGGGCGTCGTCAGTTTGCGCAACTGGGTGCCGCTGGTGACCGAACGGCCGCTGACCGCCGTCGCGAGCCACACTCATTTCGACCACATCGGCTGCCATCACGAGTTCGATGACCGCTGCGTGCACCGCGCCGAGGCCGAGCTGCTCGCCCACCCGACCCGCGGCAACACGCTGGCCGAACCATATGTGACCGACGAAATCTTTCACGCCCTTCCGCCTGCACCCTATCAATCGGCGACCTACGCCGTAAAATCCGCACCGGCGACGCGTCTGCTGGAGGACGGGGATATCGTTGACCTGGGCGATCGCCATTTCGAGGTGATCCATACGCCAGGACACTCCCCCGGTGGCATCGCACTTTACGAAGCCGCCACCCGGACGCTCTTTTCCGGCGACATCGTCTATGACGGCCCATTGATCGAGGATACCTATCACGCCGATGCCGATGACTACGCAAGGTCGATGCAGCGCCTCTTGTCGCTCGATGTCAACATCGTGCACGGCGGTCATTTCCCGAGTTTCGACGGCAGGCGGTTGCATTCGATCCTGCGCGACTGGCTGGCGGAAAAGCGATCCTCCCGCACTGAAGTGGTCCGCCCCTATAGTTAGGAAACGGACGATCAAAAATGGGAGTCAAGCGACACAAGCCGGAAAAGATTGTCACTAAGTTACGGGAAGTTGAGGTGCTGTTCGGTCAGGGAATGCCGCGCGTCGATGCCATTCGCCAAGTGCATATAACGGATCAGGGTGCTGGCAGACTAATTCGAACCAGTCTTCGCTAATCGGGTTGCATTTGTGAAGTCCTTCAGTCGGTTTTACCGCGCTGGCGCGGGTCTTCGACGGCAGTTCGATACGTCAGCGCCGTGACCGGCCCCACCCCCGGCACGCTCATCAGCCCGCAACAGACCGGATCCGACTTTGCGACGGCCAATACCTGCCAATGCAGCTCTGCCAGCCGCAGAACCACTTCAGACCGGACACGCAGCACCGCCTCTGTAGTCTCTTCCAGAACCGCTATGTCAGAGATCAGCTCACGCACCCTGTCTTCGAAGCGGCCAACCGCGACGCGCCCCACCTTCAGTCAGAAGGCCTTCAGAATTCCGCGGAGATAATTGTCCAGCGTCGTGCGGGTCTTCACCAGCATGGCCCGGCTGCGCAACAATGCCCGAAGCTTGTGGGTGTCCTGGCTCTTGACGTGAACCGTCCGGTACCAACCTGCCTGCAGGGCCCAGGCGATGTTCCGGGCATCGATGCGGTCCGTCTTCACCGGCACCGCCGTCGTGGCATTCTTCAGGTGACGCGCATCGAGGCAGACAACCGGCAAGCCCTGCTCGCGCAAACCATCGTAGAGGGCCGGCGCCCGCAACCCTGCCTCAAGATCGACAAGCTCAAAGTTCAGACCCAAACCCTGCAACCAGGCGCCGATCGTCTCGGGTTCCGAGACGACCCTGCCCTCCCTCACAACGCGACGGGTCCCATCCACCACACAAATCGACGTCTCCTTCAGCGAGACATCCAGACCGGCATAATACTGCATTTCCATTCCTCCTTCCGGTTTCGAACTGGCGGATCAAATGATCCGCCAAAGCCTGAAGGACTTTGCCACAACGGTCATCAGTTGGGCGCCTCGCAACCCGGTTACCCCATCTCTGCCAGGCCAAAAAAGCTGCCCGTCATGCTGCTTAGAGGCCACGCCGCTGCGAAAGAGCACCGGCGCGGTTCAGTTAGAAATTGCGTCTACTTGAGAGGCTGCGCTCTTGATTGAAATGATTGTAGACGGAGGCGTGAACGGCAGCGAATTTCTGCAAACTTCGCATGCGCCGGAAGCGGAACATCGCTCTCTCCCGTCGTCGAAATGGCAGATGTGAATTCTCCACTCGATTGTTCAGCCATCGGCCCATTTTCTGACGGTGCTCTGCACCAATTTCCTTCAGCGCAGCACCATACGAGCGCAGCAGGTCCGTGACGATCCCCTCGGGCCGACCATGCTTACGCATTGCTTTCTTTAAGAATTTGAAGGCGGCTTTCTTGTCGCGTGTTTTTGTGACAAAGCCTTCCGGGACTTCGCCCTCGTGATCGACCGCTCGCCATAGGTAATGCCGCTCGCCGTTGATCTTGACGAACATCTCGTCGAGGTGCCAACGCCATCGGCTGGATTTTCCCGCCTCAATCCGTCGCTTTCGGATTTTGGAAGCGAACATCGGTCCGAACCGGTGCCATCAGTATCTCACCGCTTCATGGCTGACATCTATGCCCTGCTCGTGGAGCAAATCCTCGACATTCCATAGCTACAGCGGAAATCGAACGTACATCATATCCGCCAGGCGAATGATCTCACGGCTCGTTATAAAATAGCGAAACGGATCAGGTTTAGTCATGTTCAGACGCTACTAATCCGAACTGTTGGTCTCAAGCTGATTTGCACATGACAGTGCCCTGCGAAGCTATTCTGCCCGTCTCAAGCATGTTTCCATTGACTGTATCTACGTCGACACTCTCAACGGTCTTGATAGTTTTTATCCCCTCGCGTGAAGTATCCGACCGATGAAGTTCAGCAGCACTTGCGCAGCGAGGATCGCGGTGGTGCCTGTCTGGTCGTAGTCCGGCGCTACCTCGACCAGATCAATGCCCACGACAGTGCCCCGCTGTGCGAGACCGGCCAGGAGTTCGAGAACCTCGTAGTAGACAAACCCGCCGTGCGACGGCGTGCCGGTCCCCGGTGCGATCGACGGATCGAAGCCGTCGATGTCGATGGTCACATAGTAATTCGCGCCTGTCGGAACCCTTGCGAGCGTTTTCTCGATGCCGAGGGCTCTGATCTGACGCACCGAAAGAATGTCCGATCCCATCGCCCGCGCGGCCTCATAGCCTTCTTTGGCGGTCGAGGAGACATTTCGGATACCAAACTGAGACAGGCCCGTGACATGCTCCTGCTCGGCTGCGCGGCGCATGGGATTACCGTGGCCGTAGCGGACGCCGTGCCTTTCATCGACGAAGTCCAGATGGGCGTCTATCTGCACGATGTGGAGTGGTCCCTGCCCGTCAAAGGCACGAATACAGGGAATATTGATCGAATGATCGCCACCGATCACGACCGGCAGCGCGCCGGCTTTCAGGATGGCGCGGACCCCAGATTCGATGTTGGCGTGGCTGCGTATGGTATCGGTGTGCACGATGTCGGCGTCGCCGATATCGACCATGCGGACATCTTCGAGGTAGGTCACGTCATCTTCGTGATCATAGGCACCGGCATGACCGAAGGAGAAGAGAGTGGAGGCCTCGCGCACTGCCCGCGGCCCGAAGCGAGCGCCCGGACGCCATTGCGTGCCGAAGTCGAAGGGTGCGCCTAGGATCGCCACATCGGCGTCGATCGCCTCCCAATCCGGCTGGTAGGGCGATTTGCCGAAAGTGGAGATGCCCACAAAGGGCAGGTTCAGACGTCCGCTTTCGTATCCGTGAGACATGGTCAACCTCGTTCTGGAATGGCGTTGCAAATGACGGTGTCGCGGCCGGCGCGGTGAGCGACGGCCGTGGCGGTGATGCAGAGTATCTCGAAGAGCACTGAGGCACCAATCCAGGCGGTCATGCCTGACGGATCGAAGGGCGGCGATATCTCCACCAGATCCGCGCCGATGATCTCGACGCCCTCGAGTAAACGGATCATCTGTTGCGCCTCGAAGGCGGAAAAGCCGCCGATCTCCGGCGTGCCAGTCCCGGGTGCGAGTGCGGGATCGATCCCGTCGATGTCGAAGGAGAGATAGGCGGGCTTTCCGCCGAGGATCTCGCGCGCTTCGGCCATTACGTCGGAGAGTTCGCGGTTCCGGAACTCGTCGATCGTCACGATGCGGATGCCGTTTGCGGCGGCAAAGGCACGGTCCTCGCCGTCATAGGTCGTTCCGCGGATGCCGATCTGGATCATCCGAGCAGGATCGAGCAGGCCCTCCTCCACGGCGCGGCGGAAAGGCGTGCCGTGGGTATAGCGCTGACCACCGAAATAGCCGTTGAAGAGATCGGTATGGGCATCGAAATGAACAAAGCCAAGCGGTCCGTCCTTTGCCAGCGCCCGCAGAACCGGCAGGCTCAGGAGGTGATCCCCGCCCAGAGCGATGGGCAGAACCCCGCCGGCCTTCAACCGCGTGACCTGATCCTCGACCAGATTGAGCGTTTGCGCCACGTCCGTGAGGTTCACCGCCGCATCCCCGAAGTCCGCCGCCCGCGCGGTATGGAAAGGTGCTACACGCGTCGCTTGGTTGACCATGCGGATCATCGTGGAGGCGTCGCGCAGCGCGCGGGGGGCGTGACGCGCGCCGGGACGGTTCGTCGTGCCGCCGTCCCAGGGCAAGCCGAGAAAGCCGATCTCGGCGCCTTGGGGGGTATCAATCGCGCGCAGCGGCAAGCGCATCAGTGTCGCGATGCCGGCAAAACGCGGCACCTCGAGCGCCGAGGTAGGCAGGTAGTCGGGGTCGACGGGGATCATGCCTCACCTCCCGGGATCGTATCGCGGCGCAGTTTATCCTTGTGCGCGAGCGCATGGCGCGCGATCTCCTCCATCGGCGCGAACCAAGCATCGCCGCGCGCCACGATTGGATCGAGCCAGGCCTCCATCGCCGCCCAGCGGGCCAGGCGCCCAGTCAGGAAAGGATGCAGCACCGGCATCCAGAAACCACCTACCGCACGGGCGGCCTCGAACTCCTCCACGAAGGCGCGGATTCCGTCAGAAGGCGCGCGCACCGGCATTAGGTAGCCGATTTCTTCGAAATGGGCGAAGGGCGGCCAATCATCTGCCCCCCAATGCGGTGGTAACTCCACAAGCTCACCCTGCGGCGCTTCAAGCAGATAGGGCAGATCATCGGCCATCAGCGAACTGTCGTAGAGAAAGCCCTCCTCGATCAGCCGCCCGATCACCCCTGGCGTCGCGTTATAGACCGGGGCACGATAGCCGCGCGGCTTGCGCCCGGTCATCCTGACATGGGTTTCCATGGCGCGATGGAACAACTCGGCCTCATGGGCGTCCGAGTGGCCCATCGGATCCTCGTGCCGCCATGAATGGTGCCCGATCTCATGTCCATCCTTCAGGATCATGTTTACAGTTTCGGGATAGGCCTCCATGACCCAGGCCGGCATGAAGAAGGTCTGGGTGATTTGCCATTTCCGGTAGGTGGCAAGGATGCGCGGCACCGCGACCGTCGGGCCGTAGCGCCCCATCGAAACCGGCGCGAGACGCAGGTGCCCGTCTTCGGGCTTCGCGTTCCGGATCAGGCTGTCGGCATCGACATCGAAGGTGATCGCCGCCGCAAGGCGTTTGCCGTCGGGCCAGGGCAAGGGGTTCAGCAACATGGGTCTCTCCTTAATGCATGGCAGCGCCGCCATCGGCGGAGAAGCACTGTCCGGTGATGAAGCCTGCCCGCTCGGAAGCGAGAAAAGCTATGACTTCCGCAATTTCGCCCGGCTGTCCGATCCGTCCCAGCGGGTTGCGCTCTTCGACGGCCCGCTCTTCGGGCGTCATCGCCTCAATACCCAGAAGCGGCGTATTCACCGGCCCGGGCGCCACCGCGTTCACGACAATGTCCGGTGCCAGTTCCCGCGCCCAGGACCGCGTCAGCGACAGGATCGCCCCTTTGGTCGCCGCATAGGCCGACGCACCTTCCCGGCCGAGATAGGCAAGCTCCGAAGCAAGGTTGAGGATCCGCCCGCCCGAGGGGATTTTCGGCAGCGCGGCTTGCGTCACAACGAAAGGACCTCGCAGGTTGACTGCCACCTGCCGGTCGAAATCAGCAAGCGGCATGGTGGCGAGCGCTCCTTCGATCAGCACACCCGCGTTGTTGACCAGCACATCAATGCGTGGCAGGGGCGCGAGGGCGTTAGCGACAGAGGCCGGATCGGTCACATCAGCCTGAAGGGCGGAACCCGCAAGATCGAGACCGCGCACATCGAAGCCGTCGCGGGCAAGTACGTCGCAGACGGCGCGGCCGATGCCCCGAGTGGCCCCGGTGACGACAGCAACCCTCACCACGGCACCTCGCCGCGGTCTATTCCAAGCGTCTGCCCGGTGATGTTGGCCGAGGCATTCGAGCCCAGAAAGAGATACGCCCCGGCGATGTCATCCGGTTCCATCAGCCCACCCGAAAGCGGTTGCGCGGCCTCGACGCCCGCGATGATCTCGCCTTCGCTCTTGCCCGAGCGGGCGGCGAGCACGCGCGCCGAGCGCACGGCGGCCTCGGTGCGCACCCAGCCCGGCGCCACCGCATTGACGCGGATGCCGCGCGGACCCAACTCCTTCGCCCATGTCTTAGTGAGGCCGATCACCGCGTGCTTCGATGCCACATATGCCCCGAAGAGCGGCTCGCCTATACGACCCCAGATCGAGGCGGTATTGACGATGCGACCTCCCGTCTCCATCGATTTCAACGCCTCTCCGGTAACTATGGCCATGCCGGTCACGTTGATTTCCATGATCCGGCGGAACAACTCAACGGCCTCGGATCCGGTGTCCGCAACCGGCGTGATCCGCTCGAGGCCCGCGTTGTTGACCAGCACATCCAGCCCGCCGGCACTTGCCAATGCGTCCGCAATGGTCCTTGGGTCCGTCACATCCACCTGAAACGCCATCGCCCCGATGGTTCGCGCCGCCTCGTGCACCTCAGCGTGCTCTGCCAGGATGAAGACCTCCGCCCCCGCCCCGACAAAAGCGCGCGCCACGCCAAGGCCGATGCCCCGGCTCGCCCCGGTGATCAGAACGCGTTGGCCTGCAAGTGTGGTCATGCTGCATCCTCCTCGGGCGACGCGGTTGCGCGGATGTGGTGCAGCAACTCATTGCGCAGCGCGAAGAAGTCGGCCCCTTCCCGAATATCCAGCGTGCGGTCGCTGCCGATCCGCGCAGTCACATCGACGCGGGCCATCAGCCGCGCCGGCCGGCGCGTGAAGACGATGACGCGGTCCGCGAGGAAGGCCGCTTCCTCGACGTCGTGGGTCACGAAAATCACCGTCTTGCGCTCCTCGAGCTGGATGCGGCGCAATTCCAGTTGCAGGAACTCGCGCCGCTGGGCATCGAGCGCGCCGAAGGGCTCATCCATCAGCAGGATCTCCGAGCCCGCGGCGAGCGTGCGCGCAATCGCCACCCGCTGCCGCATGCCCCCGGAAATGCGGTTGGGCCAGCTTTGCGCGAAATCCGTGAGGCCCACGAGTGCGAGAAAATGCGCCGTCCGCTCGGTCTTCTCCGCCGCCGACAGATCGCGACGGTAGCGCATGCCGTAAGCCACGTTTCCGGCCACCGTCAGCCAGGGGAAGGCGGAATAGGACTGGAACACCATGCCGCGGCGACGGTCGGGCGACTGCAAGGCCTCGCCGCGCAGCAAAAGCCGGCCAGAACTCGGTCGTTCAAGCCCGCCCACCATGCGCATGAGCGTCGTCTTCCCACAGCCCGATGGCCCGAGGAAGGCCACGAACTCTCCCTCGGCGACCTCCAGATCGAAGGGCGCGACCACCTCCGTTTCGCCGTAGCGCTTGCTGACCTGATCAAAAACGAGATAGCTCATCGTACAAGATACCCAAACCAGCGCCGGTGCAGCGCGCGTACGATCTGATCGGTCGCGAGCCCTATTATCCCGATGGTGACAACGCCCGCCATCACCTCCGGTGTCTGGAAGAAGCGCCGCGCCTGCCAGATGACAAAGCCAAGACCGCTGTTCGCCGCGACGATCTCCGCAATGATCAGGTAGGTCCAGCACCACCCCAAAGTGATGCGCATGTTATCGACAAGCGTCGGCAGCATCGATGGCAGCGACACATCCGTGAGCCGTCGCCAGCCCGGTGCGCCCACCGTCATCGCGGTCTCATGGAACTCGGGCGGGACGCGGCGCACGTCGTCGGCAACCAACAGAACAAGCTGGAAGAACGTGCCAAGCCAGAGCAGGAATATCTTCGTCCCCTCGCCCACGCCGAACCAGATGATCGAAAGCGGTACAAGGGCCGGCACGGGAAGGTAGCGGATAAAATCCACCACCGGTTCCAGCGCCGCACCAATCCAGCGAAAAGATCCCATCAGAATACCAACTGGCACCGCCAGTGCAGCGGCGATCAGAAATGCGGCCCAGACCCGCAGGGTCGAGACGCCCGCGTGATAGAGCAGGTCGCGCTCGAAGATCATCGACCAGAGCGTGGTGAGCACGAGGCTGGGGGGCGGCAGGAATTTCTCCGACACCGCACCCATCCGGGCAATCGTTTCCCAAGCCAGCAAAAGGGCCAGCGTGCTCACCAGTCCGATCATTGCCCTCTGGCGCGACATGGCGATGTTTCAGCGTGTGTGACCGTCGAAGAGCCCCTCGAGAAGCGAGGGATCGATCTCCTCCTCAGCGTTCAGTTTCGTATCTGCGGCGCCGAAGTCGATGTTCAGGACCATGACCTCGTCGAACACGGTCGCAAGCTTGTCGGTGCCGAGGAAAGAGACCGCCTCTTCATAGGTGGTGTAGGCCAGCGAGGTGTTGACGATCTCGGTCACATCCGCCGCCGTCAGCCCGAAATAGGGTGCTGCCATTTCGGCGAATTCGTCGGGATTTGCGCGCTGGTAATCGACCGCACGGTAGACGCAGCGCAACAGGCTCTCGAACTTTCCGGGGTTCTCGGCAAGCGCTTCGTCACGGGCGGTGATGATGTCCACGATGATGTCGGGTTCCTCTCGCGAGGAGACTAGCACACGCGGATTGCGGTCGGTCACGATCTGAACCGCCTGGCTGAGGAAGGGCTCGTAGGTGCCGACGGCAGCAATCGACCGGTCGGAGAAGACAGCGATTGTATCGGCGGTCGCGATCTCACGCAATTCCACGTCGTTGATTGAGAGGCCGACTTTCGAAAGCTCCATCTGAAGGAGCAAACGTGCGGGAATGTTCGGCTCGATGGCGATGATCTTGCCTTTCAGGTCGGCCACGGAAGCGATAGACCCGTCGACCAGAACACCGTCGCCGCCGACCGAGATGTCAATGGTCCCGATGATCGTGCCGGGCGTTTCTGGCACCCGCGGGCGTCCCTGGTGCTCGCCAACCGTTCGCATGTCGGCGTCGATGTCCCCGCGTTCCATGGCGGCCATGACATTGGCGCGATCGTCCTCGAAGCGGAAATCGAGCGTGACACCTTCGGCCTCATAACAGCCGAGGTCCTGGGCGACGAGTGCGGGGGCAAATCCGACCCACGTGGGTGCCAGAACCCTGATCGTGTTGTCTTGAGCGACAGCGGGTAAGGCTGTGGAGATGGCTGCGACGGCAGCGGCGGCGAAACGACAACGAGGCATTTGTTGGGCCCTTTCGATGTGAATGCGATAGTCATTAACCTAGCAGCCTTGCCATGTGAAAAAGAATTAAGAACTCTAGCAATGTTACATCGAGAAAATTCAAAGTGAACTGGATCCTTCATGCGTCATCTTTCAGACATCGACCTGCGACTGCTCCGAGTCTTCTGCACCATCGTGGAATGCAACGGCTTTCAGGGCGCGCAGATCGCGCTCAACATGGCACAGTCCACACTTTCGACTCATCTTGCGGCACTCGAAGCAAAGCTCGGCTCCAAGCTCTGTTTGCGTGGCCGGGGCGGCTTTCGCATGACCCCGGAGGGCGAGGATACCTATGCGGCGGCTCAGGATCTGCTGCGAAACATCGAGCGCTTTGAAGCGCAGATGGACCGTCTGCACAACCGCCAGACGGCGCGCCTCAGGATCGGCCTGATCGATTGCGTGACGACCTTCGAGGAGCTCGACATTCCCGGCGCAATAGAACGGTTTGCCGCTATGAATCCCGAGGTGCTTCTGGAGCTCGATACCGATACGCCGTCCGGCCTGCAGAACACGCTCCTGCAAGGCACGCGAGATGTGGTGATCGGCGCGTCGTTGCAGCCGCTACCGGGGCTTGACTACAGCGAACTGGCGACAGAGACCCACCACCTTTATTGCGGGCACTCGCATCCGTGGTACGACCGGCAAGACGCAACACTAAACCAGTCGGACTTCCTGCGCGCGGCCTTCTCGGTGCGCAGCTACATGCATTTTGACGATACCTATCGGCTCGGCCGAGTGACCGCGCGGGCCGTGGTAGGCAGCATGGAGGCGCAGGAAATCCTCGTGATGTCAGGACATTACCTTGGGTTCCTGCCGCAACATCGGGGCCGGGTCTGGCAGGAGGCCGGTCGCATGCGCCCGATCAAGCGCAGTGACTGGTCCTTCACCTCGCGCTTCTTTGCGGCGCATGATCCAAAACGCGAAGGCAGCGCCCTGCGCCGGGCCTTCGTGGGCTGCCTGAAGAAACCGAAAGTCACTTCCCTTGCAATTCCCCAGACGCCACAACTCCAGCAGTGACCCTCAAGGGGCCGCGGTCCTGCCCGCCGTCGGAAAGGTCCGCGCGGCGTCATAGGTCGCGAAACTCGACAGGCGCTGCCGGTTCGCCTCCGCCTGCCAGCGCGAACCCGGCAGCACCGCCGTCACCACTTTGCCACTTTCCCGAAACACCGCCGTGGCAGGGTTTTCCTCCATGGCGATGGTGACGATGCCCGCTACCACGCCCGCCTGACGCTGCACCAGATCGATCGCGCCCCGCATGGTGCCGCCGGTCTCGACCCATTGATCCACCAGGAGCACGCGGGTGCCGGGCAGGAAGGCTGGCTGGCGCATCTCCATGTCTTGCGTGCGGCCTGAGTAATTCGAAAAGGAAACCTTGTCGGTGTCCACGCAGAGCTTGCCCGACTTCCGGATCGGCAGGAACCCCCGCTCCAGACGCGCCGCCAGAGCGGCACCGAGCACGAAGCCCATGGCATCGAGACCGGCCACGACGTCGATCTCGCCTGCGTCAAGGTCGGCACAGAGGTCATCCAGCAGATCACTGAAGGCAGCGGCATTGATGTAGATCGAGGTCGGATCGAGCCAGGCGAACTTAGGCCCCTTTGTATTGGGCGACATCAGCGACAGATACCAACGGTTGTCGCGCGGGCCTTTCGGATCGGTCATTAAATCTGTCTCCCTCATGCTTTCGTCACCGCCAGCAGCGCATCCAGCCGGTCGGGGTCGATATTGTAGAAATCATCCGCGTGATTGATGCCGGTAGCGACCAGAAAGTAGTCCACCAGCGGGCAGTACCGAGCAGCATTCTCGGGCGTGATGCCAGAAGCAAGCGCCAGTGGCGCGGCGCCGATCGCCGCTCGGAAGTCTTCGATCTTTGCGAGATCGGCCTCCTGCCCTGTGGCGATGCCGGAAGTCGTCACCACGTCCATGTAACCCGTCGCCAACCGGGCAGCCGTCGCATGGTGTTCGGGTGCGACTGGGCGCTGCTTCTTGAAGGCGACGCCGCCGAAGTATAACCCGTCCCATCCGCTCCGCGCCCGGGCCTCCGCGATCCTTTCGGCGATGGCCTGAGACTTCTCAAACTCGTCGATACAGGCGTCATCCGCCCAGTAGGCGTCAATGCGGAAGCCGTCGCGCGCGAGATTCCCGAGCACCGGAAATGCGATGTCTCCGGGTTGGGCTAGAAAATTCACTCCGAGCCAGGTTTCGGGCCGTGCCGCGCGCACCTGTCGAAGGATCGGCAGGAACGGCTCCATCGGAAAATCGTGGTTGATCAGGAAAACGCCGGGGCAACCCGCCGCCACGGCAATGTCGAGGTTTCGCAGCGCCTGATCCGTATCGAGCACGTGAATCACCGGCGTCACCAAAGGTGCTGATCTTTTTAGCAGATGCCTAAAATTTGCGTTCGGCATTCCGATCTCTCCAGATTATTAACACAAGCTATCGGGCGAGCAATCATCCACAAAATTTATTCTTGATATGTTTGAATAAGAATTGATGATGACAGCATGGCCCGCAATATCCCGACCGATCTTCTGCGGAGCTTCGTTACCGTCGTCGATCTCGGCGGCTTCACGCGAGCTGCCGAGGCCCTCGGGCGCACCCAACCCGCGATCAGCTTGCAGATCCGGCGGCTGGAAGATCTGCTTCAGGCCAAGCTGATCCTGACCGCCGGTCGACAATTCGCGCTGACGGATGCAGGTGTGGCGCTGGGCCCCTATGCACGACAACTTCTGCGGCTGAACGACGACATCGTCGCGCATTTCGCCGATACGACGTTATCTGGATGGATAAGGGTAGGCATTCCCACGGATTTCGCCCAAATTTACTTGCTAGACGCTATCACCGCCTTTGTTTCCGACCATCCGGAGGTTAAGGTCGAAATCGAAAGCCTGGTCTCCCGCGACCTGCGCGAGGCGCTTGCGAAGGATCAACTCGACATCGTGGTAGCTCTCGCGTCAGGAGACGATCTGCCCTACCTGGTGGAAACGGCGCAGGTGAAACCCTTCTGGGCCGTGCGGGAGAACTTCCAGCCCGACCTAAATGCCCCTGTGCCGCTGCTGCGCCACCCCGACCCTTGCGAATATGCGACACGGATGCGCAACGCGCTACGCCGCGCCGGTCGCAGCTGGCGCACCGTGATGGTGTCACGCGATGTCGCAGGCTTGCAGACGGCAGTCCGGGCAGGACTCGGAGCTACCGCGCTCACGCCCGCGACCCTGCAACCGGGCATGCGCATCGGCAGGCAAGACGAAGGCTTTCCGCCACTTGAGCCCTTGCGGATCGGACTATTCTACAAGCACGCCGCCCTGAAGGATGCGGGGCAACGGCTCGCACAACACTTGCTGGAACATATCCAAGAACAGAATAAAAACTCAAAATCATAAGAAATCCTTATGCTATCATTCCTACTGTAAATTTCCAAATTCCGAACACATGGCCCAATTCTCTGAGTACAAGACGCGCAGGACGGAACGTCGCGGGAGGCGCCTCGGTCCTCAAGCATTGCGGCAAGGAGGTCTCATGCCCCAACTCAAGACGAAACTTACCCGGCGCGGCCTTCTGGCCGGCGTCGCAGGCACGGCCCTCACGGCGCCCATGCTGAACCGGGCCTGGGCGCAGGAGCCCACAACAATCAACATGCTGGCCTGGTACGGGCATGGCGAGCCCGACATGGTTTCGGAGTTCGAAGCCGAAAACAATGTGAAGTTCGTCCCGAAATACTATGCCGGCGGCGACAACATGCTCGCGCTCATCGCGCAATCACCGCCGGGCACGTATGACATCATCCTGTCGGACGCGGAATTCGTGCAGCAGCTGAACGCGGCGGGTTACATTGAGGAGATGGACAGCTCGCTCTTTCCCTTCGACGACTTCTGGCCAGAGTATCAAAAGTTTCCCGGCCACTGGACCGAAGACACGCTCTGGTCGGTGATGGTGCGCTTCGGACTTCTCGGCGTGTCCTACAACACCGATGCGCTCACCCGCGAAGAGGCGGCGAGCTACGAGGCCTTCTGGAACCCCAAGGTCACCGGCAAGGTGGGGCATTTTGACTGGCATCTCCCGAACCTCGGGCAGATCTCCTTGCTCAACGGCAACCGCGCGCCCAGCCCGTTCGACATCGACGAGGCGGCCTGGGAAGCGGTTCAGGAGAAGACACTCAGTCTAAAGCCCCAGGTCGGCGGCTATTTCGATTATGGCGGCACCTTCGCCTCGTTGAAGAACGGCGAGATGCTTGCAATGGCGGGGATCGGTGACTGGATCACGGGCGTGCTTCAGAAAGATGGTGCGCCGGTGGCGAGCGTCATCCCCGAAGAGGGCGGCATCCAATGGACCGAGAGCTATTCCATCGGCAAGGGCACGACCAAGCAGGAGATCATCACCAAGTTCATCCAGTATATGCTGAGCCCGGCAGGTCAGGTCCGTTCGATCCAAATGGCCGCCTATCCGGGTCTGTCGCCGACGAAATCGGGCTGGAAGGCAATCCAGGAAGCCAACCCTGCGGAGGCGGAGCGCTCCGGTCTGATTGAAGGTCATGACCAGAGCCCTATCAAGCTTCTGGCAGAGAAACGTCTGTTTTTCCGCGATATTCCGCGCGAGCAGTCGCTGGAGGACTGGAACGACTTCTGGTCGGAGTACAAGACCGCCTGATCGACAAGGGATCGTGCGCCGGATCGAATCCCGGCGCGCGGACCGACGAAAGCATCGCATGTCCAAGCGCACATCCCTTTACGCCTACGTCTGGCGCCTTCCCTTGCTAATCTGGCAGGGAGCGTTTTTTGTGGGACCGCTCCTGCTTATGGTGGCGATGTCTTTCTGGCTCGTGCGCAACTACCGGATGGAGCCCGACTTCATCTTCGACAACTGGGACAGGATGCTGACCCGCGCCTATTTCTGGGACGCCTATGCCATAACCTTCTGGCGGGCGAGTGTTGCTGCAACGCTGGCGAGCCTGCTGGCCTTTCCCGCCTCCTTCGCGCTGGCGTTCAAGGTGTCCGAGACGACCCGGCGCTGGATCCTCTTCGTCCTGATCGTGCCGTTTTTCACCTCCTACCTCGTGCGCGTCTACGCCTGGCAAGTGCTTTTGGCGGAAAGCGGTCCGCTCAATGCGTTGCTGGGCTATGCGGGGCTTGGGCCCGTCACGATGCTCAACAGCGGCTTTGGCGCGATGGTGGGATACATGACGCTCGTCTTGCCGCTGGTGGTCATCCTGCAGACCTTCAGCCTCGCCGCGATCGACCGGAACCTCATCGAGGCCTCTGCCAACCTAGGCGCCACGCCCCGCGCCACGCTTTTTCGGGTCATCCTGCCCGCCGCGCGGATCGGGCTGATCATCGGCTTCGTCTTCGCTTTCATCCTGTCCTTCGGCGATTTCGTGAGCCCCTTCTATCTTGGTGGATCGAAACCGCCTACACTATCAATCCTGATCATCGATACGACGAAATCAGGCCAGCAATGGCCGCGGGCGGCAGTGGTGGCGGTGATGATGATCGTGACGCTCTTCATCGTGGCATTTGCCGCAGTCGCCACCGCCTATGGGCGCAGGAAGCCATCATGACCGGGCGCGATGTCCTCTTCCGCATCTACCTACTGGCGCTTTTCGCCTTCGTCTTCGCGCCGATTGTCACCAGCATGGTGTTTTCTTTCAACTCGGACAGGTTCCCGACCGTGCCCTTAGGAAGTTTTACCACGCAGTGGTATGAGACCGCCTTCGTACGACCCGAAGTATGGACCGCTTTCAGCAATTCGCTGATTGTTGCCGTGACGGCAGCGGCGCTCTCGACGCTTCTCGGTTTTGCCACAGCCTATACCGATTTCCGCTACGGGTTCCGCTTCAAATCTGCCTATCTGGCATTGGCGCTTTTGCCGCCGACGATCCCGCTGGTGATCATGGGGCTCGCGATGCTGGCCTGGCTCGGGCGCCTTGGCCTCTCGGGCACGCTGACTGGAATCGTGATCGCCCATACGGTGATGGGCGCGCCTTTTGCCATGGCAATCTGCCGGATGCGCCTGCAGCAAATGGACCCGGCGCTTGAAGCCGCCGCCTGGAACCTCGGCGCCTCGCAATGGCGCGCCATGCGCTCTGTCGTGCTTCCCTTCTGCCTCCCGGCGCTGGTCGCCTCCTATTGCCTGACCGCCGCCGTCAGCTTCGATGAATTTATCGTGGCCTGGTTCGTCTCCGGCCTGAACAAGACCGTGCCGGTATTGATCCTCGAAATCCTGCAGGGCAATGTCGATCCGCAGATCAATGCCATCGGCACCGTTGTGTTCCTTACGTCGATGACGCTGGTAATCATTGCGCAGCTTCTGATCCTGAGAAAGAGTGGCGCATGAGCACCCCAGATCCGCTCGTCCATTTCGCAGGCGTCCGCAAATCCTACGGCAGCTTCGAAGCAGTCAAGTCGATCGACTTCGACATCGGGCGCGGCGAATTTGTCGCGATCATGGGGCCGTCGGGCTGCGGCAAGACCACGACGCTGCGCATGCTGGCCGGGCTGGAAGTGCCAAGCGCGGGCACGATCTCCTTCGACGGGCGCATCATGAACGACGTTCCGGTGCACGAACGGGATACGCCGATGGTCTGGCAGTCACTGGCGCTCTTTCCCTTCCTCAATGTCGAAGAAAACGTCGAGTTCGGCCTGAAAATGCGGGGCATGGCGGCCGAAGAGCGCAAGGCAAAGGTTGCGGTGTGGCTCGAGCGGCTCGGGCTCAAGGGCTTCGAGAAACGGTCGGTGGACGCGCTCTCGGGCGGGCAGCGGCAGCGGGTGGCACTGGCGCGTTCTTTGGTCACGGAGCCGCAAATGCTGCTTCTCGACGAGCCGCTCTCGGCACTCGATGCCCATCTGGTGATCCGCATGCAGGCGGTGCTGACGCGGTTGCAGAAGGAACTCGGCATCACCTTCGTCTACGTGACCCATTCGCAGTCGGAAGCTTTTGCCATGGCGGACCGCGTGATCATCATGGGGCACGGCGAAATCGCGCAGATCGGTCGGCCACAGGAGATCTTCCGCGCACCGCGCAACCGCTTCGTGGCGGAATTCGTGGGACGCAACAACATCCTGTCAGGTAACGTGGCGGCAGGCCAGATCAGCATCGCGGACCGTTTGTTCCCCCTGCCCGGTGTCGCCGATGGTGCGGCAGAGATCGTCGTGGCCGCGGACCGCATGACCGTCAGCGCTGAAGCCCCGGAAGGGGCCAGCCTTGCCGCGGAATTCGTGTCAGAGGAATTCGCGGGCACAGGCATCATCTGCTATTTTGAAGGTCCGGGCGGCGAGGAACTCAAGGCACAGGTGACCGAAGACACCCTCGCAACCCTTGCCCCCGAACCGGGCCAGACCTTCTGGCTGAGTTGGGCGGCGGATGCGCCGCATGTGATGACAATCTGAAAGGGCAATCCCCGTGAGCATGGATATTCTGGTCAAGGGCGGTGTGCTCGCGGATGGCACGGCCGCCGACATCGCGATCACCGGCGACCGCATCACCGCCGTTGCGCCGAATATCGACGCGGAGGCGCGCGAAATCGTGTCAGCGCAAGGCAAGCTCATCACACAGCCCTTCGTCGACGCGCATTTCCACATGGATGCGACGCTGAGCTACGGACGCCCCCGGGTCAACCGTTCGGGAACGCTTCTGGAAGGCATCGCGCTCTGGGGCGCTTTGAAGCGCGAACAGACCCGCAAAGAGATCGTCGGCCGCGCCCTCGACTATTGCCGGCAGGCGGTCGGTAAGGGCATTCTCGCCATTCGCAGCCATGTTGATGTGACCGACGCAAGTTTCGCCACCGTAGAAGCCTTGCTCGAGGTGCGCGACCGGGTAAAAGATGTGCTGGACTTGCAACTCGTGGCATTCCCTCAGGATGGTTGGTACCGAGCGCTAGGTGGCGAGGATCAAGTGATCCGCGCCCTAGATGCAGGCGTCGATGTGGTGGGGGGTATCCCGCATTTCGAACGTACGATGGCGGAGGGTGCGGCCTCGGTGCGGGCGGCCTGCGAACTGGCGGCGGAACGCGGGTTGCGCGTGGATCTTCATTGCGACGAGAGCGACGACCCGCTGAGCCGCCACATCGAGACGCTGGCGGCCGAGACGATCCGCTGTGGTCTGCAAGGCCGCGTCGCTGGCTCGCACCTGACCTCGATGCATTCGATGGACAACTATTACGTGGCAAAACTCCTGCCGCTGATTGCCGAGGCGGAGGTCGCGGCGATTCCGAACCCACTAATCAATATCACCTTGCAAGGCCGCATGGACAGCTATCCCAAGCGCCGCGGCATGACCCGGGTGCCGGAGTTGCGCGCCGCGGGCGTCACCGTCGCCTTCGGTCAGGATTGCGTGCGCGACCCTTGGTACCCACTGGGCTCGGGCGACATGCTCGATGTCGCGCATATGGGGCTGCATGTCGGCCTGATGACCGCGCCGGACGACATGCGCGCCGCTTTCGACATGGTCACAGCAAGACCGGCCGAGATTATGGGGCTGGAGTTCGGTCTTGCCCCCGGCAGGCTCGGCAGTCTGGTGGTTCTCGATGCGAGCGATCCCATTGATGCCCTACGCCTGCGCCCAGCTAGGCTCTGCGTGATCTCCCGGGGACGGATCGTGTCGCGTACTGAACCCGCGGCATGGACGCCGGACGTGAGGTTCTGACCTCTGCAGCCGGTGCTGTCAGACGGATTCGAACCAGTCTCAGTTTACCGCCAAATACCGGAGCTTATGCCGAACAAAGTTGCCGCCACTCAGAGAGAGCGGCGCATCGGTTGAGTTTGAAATTGGCGCGTGAGTATAGGCGGCGCTCTTGTTTGAAATGGTTGCAGACGGAGGCATGGACGGCGACAAATTTCTGTAAACTCCGCGTTCTACAGAAACGTTGCATCGCCCTCTCTCGTCGTCGGAACGGCAGGTGCGAGTTCTCGGCTCGGTTGTTGAGCCAGCGCCCAGTCTCCTGCTTGTCGACATTGCCGATGTCCTTCATTGCCGCGCCGTAGGACCGGAGTTTGTCGGTCACCAGAACATGGGGGCGGCCGTGGCGCTTCATTGATTTTCTAACGAATTTCAATGCTGCTCTGCGATCACGGCGTTTTGTCACATAGCTTTCCAGCACCGCGCCCTCGTGATCCACGGCTCGCCAAAGATAGCGCGTCTTTCCATTGATCTTCACGAAAACCTCGTCCAGGCGCCACTGCCAATTCGAATACGCCCGCATTCGATTGACCCGGTTTTTACGAATTTCTGCGGCAAACACCGGGCCAAATCTATTCCACCAGTACCGCACAGTTTCGTGGCTGATGTCGATCCCGCGCTCATGCAGCAGATCCTCGACGTTCCTGAGCGAAAGCGGAAATCGAACGTAAAGCATCACAGCCGGGCGGATGATCTCGGGGCTGCTGTAGAAGTACTTGGATGGGCCCTTTTTTGTGATAAGTGAAGGCTACGGAACCACCCTGCCCACCTCAAGTCAAATCCTTCTGACAAGACCGGACCGTCTCATGGCTGATTTCGACGCCGCGCTCGTGCAACAAATCCTCGACATTCCGGAGCGACAGAGGGAAACTGGGCGTACTGGATCACCGCCAGTCGGATATTTTTCGGGCTGCTTTGAAAGCCCTTGAACGGATCAGTTTTGATCATGGTCCGACGCTACGGGGCTGCCCGGCCCGCCTCAAGCGAAATCCTTCCGAAAGGATCGGTGCTAAAGATGCAGGAACTGTTCGACCTCTGCGCGTCCGCCATCAAAATCGCGGGTCTCACCGGTCCAGACGATCTTTCCCTTTTCGATCACGTAGTACCGATCGGAAATCCGGGCGAGTTCGTCGAGGTTCTTGTCCACGAGAAGGATCGAGAGCCCGGTCTGCTTCAGGCGGTCGAGCATCGACCAGATTTCTTCGCGGATCAGCGGCGCGAGCCCCTCGGTCGCCTCATCGAGCACAAGCAGGTCCGGGTTCGTCATCAGCGCGCGCCCGATAGCGAGCATCTGCTGTTCTCCGCCCGAAAGCTGGAAGCCATAGTGCCCCTTGCGTTCGGCGAGCCGCGGGAAGGCGTCGAAGATATCCGCCTCGCTCCAGCCTCCATCGCGGGCGCGGGCGGTCGCACGGAGGTTTTCGACAACGGTGAGCGAGGGGAAGACCTGCCGCCCTTCGGGCACAAGGCCAAGCCCGGCCTGCGCCACCTTGAAAGGCGGCGCGCCGGTCATATCGGCGCCTGAGATGCTGATTGACCCGTCGCGCGGTTTCAACAAGCCCATCAGGCAGCGGATGGTTGTCGTCTTGCCCATGCCGTTGCGACCGATCAGCGTGGTCACAGCCCCTTCCCGGATATCGAGATCGACGCCGAAGAGCACCTCGGCGCGGCCATAGCCTGCGTGCAGATTTCGGATTTCGACGATACTGCTCATGCGCCATCCCCGAGATAGGCGGCGCGGGCCTGCGGATTGTCGCGCACCTCTGTCGGCGTACCATGGGCGACGATTTCGCCATCAACCAGCACGGAAAGCTCGTCGGCGAGCTGGAAGACCGCGTCCATGTCGTGCTCGACAAGCAGCATAGGGAAATCGGCGCGCAACTCGTTCAGAAGGTCGATGAGCGCGGCACTTTCGGTTTTGCCAAGGCCGGCCATGGGTTCGTCGAGCAAAAGGAACTTCGGCGACCCGGCGAGCGCGATGGCGATTTCCAGAAGACGGAGTTCCCCGTGGGAGAGATCGGCGGCCGGCCGGTCGGCGCGGTCGTCAAGGCCGACACGCTTCAAGATGCCGTGCGCCGTGTCGTTCAGCACCGCCTCCCCCGCCACGCGGGCGAAGAACCTGAGGCTCGAGCCCGCCTTCGCCTGTACGGCGGTGGCAACGTTTTCCAGTACCGAAAAGGTCGGCAGGACGGAGGTGATCTGGAACGTCCGCCCAAGCCCCACCTGCACCCGTTCCCAGACCGACAGGTGGGACACGTCGTGCCCATCGAGCAGCACGCGGCCCGAATCCTGCCGCAGAACGCCGGAGATCTGGTGAATGAGCGTCGTCTTGCCCGCTCCGTTCGGCCCAATCACCGCATGGCACTGGCCCGGCGCCACAGTAAGCGAAATGTCGTGGCTGACTTGCAGCGCGCCGAAGCTCTTGTTGAGGTTCTCGATGGCCAGCATCGCCTAGGATGCCTCCCGCGATTTCGGCTGGATCAGGTCGTTCAGCCCGCCCTTGGCATAAAGCACCAGAAGCACCAGCAGCGGTCCGTAGATCAGCCGCCATTCATGGAAGACGGTACTCAGCAGTTCCTCCATGATGACGATGAAGAAGGCGCCGAGGATCGCCCCGTTGCGCGAGCCGAGCCCACCGAGCACGATGGCGACGATCAGGTCGCCCGAGCGTTGCCAGGCGGCGATGGAGGGGCTGACGAATTCGGCATACTGCACCAGAAGCAGGCCGGACACCCCGGCGATGCAGGCGGCGATGACATAGGCGAAAAGCTGGTAGCGGGCGATGGGATATCCCATGACCTCCGCCCGCTGCGGGTTGTCGCGCGCTGCGCGCAGCACGCGGCCGAAGCGCGACTGGCTCATCCGCCAGACGCCATGCCAGGTCAGGAACAGCGCGGCGAGGACGAAGAAGTAAAGCCCCTCCCCTTCCTGTACGATGTCGCTGCCAAGGAGCGTCGCCAGCGACCAGAGCGTCAGCCCGTCATCGCCGCCGTAAGCGGCAAGCGAGGTCAGCGTGAAATAGATCATCTGCCCGAAGGCGAGCGTGATCATCAGAAAGTAGACGCCGCTGGTCCTCAGCGCGAGCACCCCGGTGACAAGCGCGATCCCCCCTGTCGCGACCAGCGTGATGACCAGCAGGACGAGGATTTCCTCAATGCCGCTTTCAAGCGCGATGGCGGCGGCATAGGCGCCGACGCCGATGAAGGCCGCGTGGCCGAGGCTGACCATGCCGCCATGCCCGATGATTAGGTCGAGCGAAATCGCCGCCATGGCCAGCAGCATCGCCTTGATCAGCAAGCCTGTCAGGTAATCCGCGCCGACGATGGGCAGCAGCACCGGCATCGCTAGGAGAAGCGCGAAGATGACTCCGCCGATCAGCGCACCGCGATCCATCAGTGTGCCCCTTTCGCGGGCAACAGCCCTTTCGGGCGGAAGACGAGGATCGCCGCCATCAGGATGTAGATCAGCATCGACGCAAGCGCTGGGCCGATCTGGTTCGCCATCGAGGGGTTGAAGACGAAGGACAGAAGTTCAGTCGCCAGGCTCCGCCCGAGCGTATCGATCAGCCCGACGAGAATCGCGGCGACAAAGGCGCCCCCGATCGACCCGACGCCGCCGATGATGATGACGACGAAGGCAATGATCAGGATGTTGTCCCCCATGCCGGGTTCAATCGCGAAGATCGGCGCGGCGATGACGCCGGCGAAGCCCGCCAGCATCGCGCCGACGCCGAAGACGATACGAAAGAGTTGTTTCACGTTGACGCCAAGGGCGGTGACCATCTCCGGCGTCGTGGACCCGGCGCGGATAAGCATCCCGGTGCGGGTGTAGCTGATCGTGAGAAACAGCGCGATGGCCACCAGAATTCCGACGCCGATGGTTGCCAGCCGATAGACCGGATACCGCAACTGCTCGGTCAACTGGATCGACGCCGACAGGATTTCCGGCGTGTCGATGGAAAGCGTCGCGGGGCCAAAGAGCACCTTGGCGAGCTCGTTCAGGAAGATGATGATCCCGAAGGTCGCCAGCACCTGATCGAGGTGGGGCCGCGCGTAAAGGTGTCGAAACACGACGTATTCCAGCAGAAGCCCGATCAGCAGCGCCGCGATCAGCGACAGGACGAGCGCGAGCCAGAAATTTCCGGTCAGTGCTGTAAATGCAAAGATCAGATAGGCGCCCACCATGTATTGCACGCCGTGGGCGAGGTTGATGAACCCCATCACCCCGAACACCAGCGTCAGCCCGGCCGCGATCAGGAACAGCAAAAGCCCGTATTGCAACCCGTTGAGGCAGAGGATCAGAAACAGCGTGAATGACATGGATTAGCCCGTGGCGGGCCCCGGCGCAGTGCCGGGGCCCGATTTCGATTACATATCGCAGTCACCGGCGAAGCTGTCGGCGTAGTCTTCGACAACCGTGCGCATGAAGGAGGTATGGAACTTCCCGTCATCACGCTTGACCACGGTCAGGGCGTGGAAGTCTTGCACCGGGTATTGGTTGTTGTTGAACGAGAAATCACCGCGCACGGAGGTGAAATCCGCCGCCTTCAGCGCCGCGCGCACGGCGTCCTTGTCTTCCATCGAGCCGCCGGTCGCAGCCACCGCGCTGTCGATCAGGTTCGCCGTGTCATAGGCCTGCATGGCGTAGCCGCCTGGAATGTAGCCATATTTCTCCTCGAACGCCGACACGAAGGCGGTGTTGGCCGCGTTGTCCATGTCCGGCGCCCAGTTGCCCGCGGCGAGGAAGCCGACGGCGGCGTCCTTCTGACCCGGCAGCGTAGTTTCGTCCGTGGTGAAGACCGACATGAACTTCATGCTGTCCTTCAGACCCGCGCCGTCGAACTGGCCGACAAGGCGCACGCCCATGCCGCCCGGCATGAAGGTAAACACCGCATCCGCGCCCGAGGTCGACATCCGCGCAAGTTCCGCCGAGAAATCCTGGTGGCCGAGCGGTGTGAAGACCTCGTCCGTCACCGTGCCTTCGAAGGTCTGGTTGAAGCCATCGACGTTGTCGCGGCCCGCCTGGTAGTTCGGCGCCATGACGAAGACGTTTTCGAAGCCTTCCTCGTTGGCGACCATGCCGCTGACCTCGGCGTTCTGGTTGTTCTGGTAGGAGGTCACAAAGAAATAGGGGTTGCAGTTTTCCCCTGCGAATGTCGACGGGCCGGCGTTCGGGCTGATCAGGAAGGTCTCGGATTCCACGATCGGCTTGAAGATCGCCTGCAACATGTTGGAGAACACGGTGCCGACGACGAAGTCGACCTCATCGCGTTCCACAAGCGAGGTCGCCTTCAGAAGCGCGACATCGGGCTTCAACTCATCGTCTTCGACGACCAGTTCGACATTCTGGCCCCCAAGCATCCCGCCCTTCTGGTCGAGCGCAAGCTGGAAGCCGTCGACGATCTGCTGGCCAAGCGCGGCGGGCGGGCCCGACAGCGTGACGACCATGCCGATCTTCAGGTCTTCGGCAAGCGTGGTGGTGCCCATCAGCGCGGACAGCGCGACAGCGCCGGTTGCGGTTTTCAGTGATATGTTCATTACTCTTCTCCCAGTCGTAATTTTGTTTTCATTGAACCTGTTATGACAGTTTGGCGCCCGATCCCACCAGCGCGGTCTTTCTTCATCGTCGCTTGCGCGTGGCAAAGCCCGCAAGCTGGGCATAGCCGCGCACGATGGCCTTTCGGTCCTCGTGGCTCAGCACGTCGTTGACGTCCTCGAAGCCTTCCGGCGCAAGCTTTTCCACCTCGTCGATCACCCGTTCGGGCCCGCCGATGCGGTTCTGGCGCACGATCTCCGCCGTCTTCGGGCGGCGGTCGCGTTCGTAGCGGTAAAGTGCCTCGCGCGGGTGCGCGGCGCGCGCGAAATGGTCGGCGAAGGAACGCGCATCCAGGATCGCCTGCGCAGCGCCGTTCGAGCCGACGGGATACATCGGGTGCGCCGCATCGCCGAGAAGCGTTACGCGCCCGAAGGTCCAGCGCGGCAACGGGTCCCGGTCGGCCATCGGGTATTCGTAGATCGCTTCCGTTGCGCGCACCAGTGCCTCGATATCCATGCCGGGAATGGCGAAGCGTTTGGCATAGGGCAGCACGGTGGCCAAGTAGGCGCGCTTCGACCAGCTTTCCTTCGGCGGCGGCGAATTCTTCGGGTCCTTGACGCGCACGTTCACGACCCAGTTCATCAACTGCTTACCGTCCTTGATCGGCGCGATCGGGTAGAGCACGAATTTCCCCGCAAGGCCGCCGGCGATAGCCATGGTTTCCCCGTCTTCCCAGACCGGCCAATCCACCGCCCCGCGCCACATCACGACACCGGGCCAGCTTGGCGCGCCTTCGTTCGGGTAAAAGGCCCGGCGCCCGGCGCTGTGGATGCCATCGGCGCAGACCAGCACCTCTGAGCGCAACTGCAGCGAGGACGTGCCGTCGCTCGTGTCGGTGAAATGTGCGGTCACGCCCTTTTCGTCCTGCACGAATCCCTGCAGGGCGTGGCCGGTGATGACCGCGCCCGCGCCCATCCGTTCGACCACGGCGTCGAACAGAAGTTTTTGCAACCGCCCGCGGTGGATCGAAAACTGCGGGTGGTCGTGGCCTGCGTGCATGCCCCTGAGTTCGCTCCAGATCTTCTTGCCGGTGCGGCTGAGATATCTGAGTTCGCGGGTCCTTAGGCCAACCTGATCGAGCCGGTCCAGCAGGCCGAGGTGCACCAGTTCGGCAATCGAATGGGGCAGCGTGTTGATTCCCACGCCGACCTCCCGCACCGTTGTCGCCTGTTCGACGACGACTGCTTCGATGCCACGCTGGTGCAGCATCAGAGCGTTGGTCAGACCGCCGATGCCAGCCCCTGCTATGACGACCCGTATCATGGTTTACTTCGACTTTCCGGGCGGCAGGAAATCAACCGAATGCTTCGCCGAAATTGCCACGACCTCTGCCGGATCCGCTTCGGGGCCGAGGTTGTGCAGCGCCCAGAACAGATCGTAGAGCGGCCCCGTCGGCGTGACCCAGAACAGCGTCTTGATTGTCTGTTCCGACTTGTTGAATATCCCGTGCGGGATGCCCTTGGGGAGCTTGATCAGATCGCCCGGTTCGCCGAAGGCTTCAACCCCGTTCAGCAGGAAATCGAACCGCCCTTCCAGAATATAAAGGTATTCATCCTGATCAGGGTGGATATGCGGCGGCACGAAGGTGCCGGGCGGCAGCGTGGCGTGCCAGGAAAAGCAGTCCTCGGTCTTCGCCTTCGGGATGTAGGTCTGCCCGAGGATGTTCCATTCGATTGCGTCCATGCCAGCGTGCGATTGCACGATACCGGCTGTCAGTTCCGTCATTCTCTCGCCTCCCCTGTCGCCAACAGATTGCAGTTTATCCTTGAAAATTCGGGCGTAAAGCCATTGCGTCGTCCCAGTCGCGCTTTGGCATCTTGCTCACTCTCCCCGGTCCATGAACATCGGTCCGCCGCGCCAGCGCGGGAAGCCGTACCCGTTCACCATGACCACATCTATATCGGAGCTTTGTGACGCGATCCCCTCCGCGAGGATCGCCCGGCCCTCAGCTTGCATCGTCGCGAGGATCCGCGCCATGATCTCGTCGCTCGACAGCGCTGTCCGCGTGATCCCCTTCCGCGCCGATTCCGCCTCGATCAGCGCCGTCACCTCCGGGTCGACCTCCGCCAGCTTGCCGTCATAGCGATACCAGCCCTTTCCCGTCTTCCGTCCGAAGCGGCCCGCCTCGCACAGCCTGTCGGCGATTTCCACATAGCGCTCCGCAGGGTTCCGCGTCGCCACGCGGCGCTTTCGCATCGCCCAGGAAATGTCGAGCCCGGCGAGAGGAGGAGGTGAGCTTCGAACCCCCGATCCGTTCTTGAATTATTGGGTATAATACCCAATTTGATCTTGCGGTTACCGCTTGTACCGACTGATGCCGCGCAACTGCCATGGCATCCTGTCGATGGCCCGCAGCATCTGCGAAACACTGTCCAACTGGTCGTCATATCGGCCATTGGGTGCCTCGGCCATCTCGGTGAGAAACTGGTCGAGCCAGGGAGCCGACTTTGGCATACGCACCTGCCCAGCCTCCATCTTGGCCGACTGGAGAGACAGGCGCTGCATCTTGTCGCCTTTGGGACTGAGAGACTGAACGTCCCTGAGCCCGTCCCTCAGGAGGTCAGTTCCGAGCGCAATCCCGACCCCGGCCTGCTCGACGACAATCAACTTCGGCTGCCATTTAGTCCGCAGATCCCGTGCCGCCCTGAGCATGTCCGGGTAGTGATACTGAGCCCTGTGGACATCCAGAAGGTCAATCTTGTCGTTGATGAGTCCCCATGTCGTGCAGACGGCATAATCGTTGTCGATGCCTGGAACAGACGCGGTATCCCAGCTCTGGGCAACTGCTTCGTAGCGGTCCGGTCGCGGGGCTCCCTCGTATGTGCCGAACCATTCGAGCTTTATCAGATTGCCGCCAGGCAGAATGGGCGATTGCTGATACTGCGCCTCAAACGCCCTTGAGCCGAGTTCGCGTCGACGTTGCTCAAGGTTCTCGATCGTAAACCGTTCCGGATGCAGAAGTTCACCGGGCACACGCGTCCACTCCGCGCCGCCGCCGAGGGACACCACCTGTGTCTCGGTCGCGATCGCCGGCAGGTTCAGATGCACCCAATCTCCGCTCGGAAGCAGCCGCCCGACCAGATCATCGACATGGAGCCTTTGAGCAACAATGATGATTGCGCCCGTCTTGGGATCATTGAGCCGACTGGCGGCCGTGTTGCGGAACCACTCATGACAGCTGTCCCGTTTCACCAGAGACCCTGCGTCTTCAGCCTTCATCAGATCATCGAAAATCAGGAAACGCCCCCCCTTTCCGGTGAGGGTTCCTCCAACCGAGGTTGCAATACGTCGGCCCTTCGCCAGGGTGTGAAACTCCTCAACCGTACTTTTTTTCGGGTCGATCAGGGTCTTTGGAAAGGTCGCGCGATAGAAGGGTGCCTGCATCAGATCACGCGTTTGCCGCCCAAAATCTTCCGCAAGACTGCTGCTGTAGCTGGCGCAGACGATTTTCTCGGCCGGGTTTCGACCGAGGAGCCAGGCCACGAACGCCACGCTGGTCGCTTGAGATTTCCCGTGTCGGGGTGGCAGGGTGATGATCAGACGGGTCACCTTGCCTTCAGCGACCTGGGTGAGCATCTCGCAGAGTGCCCGCAGGTAAAGTCCATCAACAAACTCGTCACCGGGGTTCAGAACTCTGAAGGACCGGCAGACGAACGTATGGAGGCTGTTTGCGTAAACCTTGCGGACCAGATCGTCATCAGAACTCATTTTGCTCTTGCTCCTCTGCCAACTTCACCAGTTCGGCCTGCCAATCCGCTTCCTTCAGGATCACTTTCAGGTCTTCGTCGGAGTAGCCGGACTGGTAGTCTGCACCCGACAGCTGCGAGGCTGCCAGGATAAGATTGGTCAGGAGGCGCGCAGCACTCACGTCGCCTTTCGAGGCTTTGTTGAACATCGCGGCTATGACGACGTCCATCCTGGGCATCTTCTTTTCGACACCGCCTTCGATCACCGTCACCTTCTTCGCGGCGTGCTTCGAGATCAGCTGCAGCAAATTGCGCGACCCCTTGGGACGACCTTTCGGGTTCCCTGACTGGCCCGGCTTGAACTGATGAGCCTTGGGTGGCTTGCCGTAGCCTTTGTCGTCTGCGCCACCCTTCTTGTCGCTATCGTTGGGCATCAGTAGTCCCCCTCGAAGGAGTAACCCGACGCGCCGTCGCCCGTGTCAGCGGATCTGCCGCCTTCGTGGACCCGCGAACGCCTCTGCCTCAGTTCGGCGAATGTCAGGCCGGTCTCTTCATGGACAGCCTCAAGCCCGGTCAGCTTTTCCCAGCGAGCGATCGCGACATCCACATAGGCCGGGGAGATCTCGATGCCGGCACAGGCCCGTTTTGACAGTTCCGCTGCAAGCACCGTCGTGCCGGAGCCGAGAAAGGGATCCAGAACGACCTCGCCCATGGCCGTGACATCGAGGAGCGCATCGCGCACCATGCGGACAGGCTTTACCGTCGGGTGCAATGAGAAATCGTCCTCCTCGGATTTCCGCCCGCCGGTTGCACCAGCATAGCGCCAGACATTCGACCTGTTGCGGCCGTGAATGCCGAGCTTGACGTTGTTGAGATGCGGCGCGCCGGGGCGCTTAGCGACGAGGACCAGCTCATGCTGGCTGCGATACAGTGAGCCCATGCCAGGCTTGTCCTTGGCCCAGACGCAGATGTTTATCAATTCGAGACCCAACGTCCGCAAAACGCGCATCAGGACCTCGGCATGCCGCCAGTCGATGCAGAGGAACAGGACACCGCCTGGTTTCAGCGCCTTGGCCATATTGCCGGTCGTAACGGTCAGGAAATCCTCATAATCCGTGTCGGACATTTCCCCCGACCCCTCCGCGAATTCCGCGAACTTGCCGGCGCCCACGCTGATGTCTTTCTTGATCGACAAGTTGAAGGGGCTGTCGGTGAAAACAGCGGAAAGCTCACGATCTACAAGAACACGCCGGATATCTTCGATACTGCGGGCATTGCCGCAGAGAACGCGATGCGCGCCGAGATGATACAAATCGCCAGGCCGTGTCACAGCCTGAGCGTCCGGGTCTGGCAGATCAGCCAGCATATCGAGAGGATCTGTTTGCTCAGAACCAATGTCGTCCAGCACCAGGAGACGATCGATCTCGGGAGCCTCAAAGCCGGTCACCGTCAGGTCCGGTTCGAACTCCAGAAGAAATGTCAGTCTCGAGCTTGAGGGCCGTCTCGTCCCAGTCACCGCGTTCCTGTATTCGGTTCAATGCGATCCTGAGGATGACGGATTTCTTCTTCGGACAGGTCTTCAACAATAATGCAGGGGATTTCCTTGAGCCCGAGGCGTCTCGCGGCCTCGACACGGATGTGTCCGTCGATGATCTCGCCGTCTTTGGTAATCAGAGCCGGGTCCCGAAATCCCATGGCGCGGATTGACGAAGCGACCCTTGCGATCTGGCGCTTGCTAGACTTTCTGACTGGGTGTCAGCGTGGCATCAGAGTCGATAGCTTTCTGGTTTCCACCGTGAATTTTGGAAGCAAGTCGTTGCGCAGCTTTTTGGGAGCGAACGCCGCAGGTTGATTTCCTTTGGCGTCGGTTTCATCGGCGGTTTTCGCCACCTTGTCGTCGCGGATCTCATCCGGCCCCTTGGTCGTTGACTTGTATGTGATGGTGATGGCCATTGCCACATTCCCCTTTGCTCTTCGTTGATGCGGGAAGTGTGGCAATCGGTATCCACAACACCCGACGGTTTCGTCTTTCGCAAGCGACCCGATCTCCAAGGTGCTTGCAGGGTGGTTGTGGTACGCATCAGGAATACACCAGATGTGGTAGGTGTCAATACAAAAATCTACTACGGGTTGACAGACGCTGTTCAGGGTCACAGGAGATGGCCTTGCCGCGACCGCGGGTGATTACCACGCGTCGGGCTTCGCGTGCTAGCCGCCACAGCCATGTGTTGGGCGACCGCCAACCCTAAGCATCTCAACAGAGCAAAACCGCCACAGATCTTTCGCCTGGCAAGAGGACGAACGATTTGGTGCCCCGTAAGCGTCCATTGATGACACAGGAGAAGGGAGAATGAGTTCAGACGGTGGCCGAGTTCCACGGCAGGAGCTCGTCGATGCGCTTGATCGGATGACCGTCGCGCGCCGGCAGAACAACCGGCACGTCGGCCTCCCCCGAACTGGGATACGTCACGTGACTATGGGTGTGACTCGAGGTGTGACCAAGGGTGTGACTTACGCCGCCGCGTCGCCAGAGCAGCTTGCGAGCGGGCGCTTCAGGTTCGGCCTTGAACTTCGCCCGCCAGTTGCCGAACGCCTTCAGCGACAGGCTCTGCGCCACGCAATACTCCCGCTGATTCAGATCACTGCGCTTCCAGGCTTCGTGATGCGCCCGCCAGAACGCCTCGCCATACCGCGCCCGGCGGTCCCGGTCCTTCGACATCTCAATCTCCTCTCGATTCAAAACCATGAAACCGAGAAGATCGGAAATCTGCCAACAACGCCAAGTGTGTAGAAAATGTACGTTTTCGGTGCCGTAAGCGTCCATTGACGACACGGGAGAAGGGAGAATGAGTTCAGACGGTGGCCCAGTTCCACGGCAGCAGCTCGTCGATGCGGTTGATCGGATGGCCGTCAGACAGACGGCTGCAGGATATCGGTGAGCCAGGCCTCCGGTTCGACATCGTTCAGTTTAGCGGTGGTGATCAGGGTGGCAATGGTGGCCCATCTTTCGGCACCGACGTCGGAGCCGGCGAACAGGTGGTTCTTGCGGCCGAGCGTGACCGGACGGATGGCGCGTTCGACGGTGTTGGTGTCGAGATCGATCCGACCGTCATCGAGGAAGCGGCAGAGCGCAGGCCATCGGGTGAGGGTGTAGCGGATGGCCTCGGCCAGGCCGCTGCGCCGCGGCAGCAGCGTCAGTTGCCGCTCGAGCCAGGGCTTCAGGTCGTCCACGATCGGGCGGGATCGCGCGCCCCTGTGGCCTGTCGGCGGGCAGCGGAACGGCCCCGGATATCGGCCTCGATCGCGTAGAGCGCCGCAATCCGGCGCAGCACTTCCTGCGCGACCGGCGAGCCGGTCGCCTGATGCACGTCGTAGAACTTCCGCCGGGTGTGTGCCCAGCACGCCGCGAGATCGATACCACCCCGAGCGGCAGAGCGGCTCGAAGCCGGCGTAACCGTCGACCTGCAGGATGCCACTGAAGGTGTCCAGATGCGCGCCGGCCGCTCGGCCCGACGATCCGGACTGTAGCGATACAGCACCGCCGGCGGGTCGGTTCCGCCCGATGGCCGGTCATCCCGGGCATAGACCCAGAGCCGCCCGGTCCGGGTCCGGCCGCGTCCGGGATCGAGCACCGGCAGTACCGTGTCATCGGCGAAGAGGCGTTGCGCTGCCATGACATGGGTGGCAATCCGGTCCCGGATCGGGGCCAGCCACCAGGTGCTGCCGGCCACCCAGTTCGCCAGTGTCGAGCGGTTGAGGGTGACGCCCTGGCGGGCGAAGATCTGCGCACTGGCGGTACAGCGGCAGGTGATCACAGTACTTCGACACCAGGACATGGGACAGCAGCGCCGGGGTTGCCAGGCCCTTCGCGATCGGCCGTTCGGGCGCGGGCGCCTGGTGGATCGTGCCGCACGACCGGCAGCCGTACTTGGGGCGGCGGATGCGGATCACCCGCAGCCGGGCCGGCACGTAGTCCAGCATATCGCTCACGCTCTCGCCGACAAGGTGCAGGACGCCGCCACAGCAGGGACAGGCCTCGGCCTGTACCTCGACGGTGCGATCCTCGCGCGGAAGATGATCCGGCAGGACGGGACGCTGGTCGGCACCGGCAGCAGGGCGCGCCTGCTCGCCGGCCTGCCCGCCAGCCTCTTCCATCGCCGCCAGGTCGGTGCGCCACGTCTTCGAGCCCGAGCTCCAGCTGGTCCGGATCGAGCTGCTCCGAGCGCCGGCCGAACTGCAGGCGTTGCAGCGACCTGAGGATCTGCTTCAGCCGCGCGATCTCGGCCTCCGCCTCGGCCCGGACACTGTCGCGTTCGTGTACCAGCGCACCGATCATCCGGTGCAGCGTCTCGACGTCGTGCGGCAGGGCGGCAAGATCGACTGGACATGGGCCAATAATACCATGCAAACCACGTTGTCCCGCCGTGCAAAGACCGCGCCCGAGTCAATCCGCCGCGGGGGTTCAGCCGGCCACCGGCTGCCAGCGCCGCTCCGGGGCGCGCCAGTCAATCCCCTCCAGCAGCATCGACAGCTGTGCCGGGCTGAGCGTGACCGTGCTGCCGGCGCCTCTGTCCAGCGGCCACGGGAAGCCCCTGTCGTCCAGCCGCTTGCTGAACAGGCACAGCCCGCTGCCATCCCACCACAGGATCTTCACCAGGTTGGCCTTGCGGCCCCGGAAGGCAAACAGGTGGCCCGAGAACGGGTCGCCGTCCAGTACGCCCTGCACCAGCATCGCCAGCCCGTCCATTCCCTTCCTCATGTCGGTATACCCCAGTGCCAGGTGTACCTTCATGCCGGACGCCGCCGCAATCATCGCCCCGCGCCCTCCAGCATCTCCACCAGCGTCCGGATCGTATCGGGATCGGTCTCCCGGTCAAACCGCACCCGCCGGCCACCCTTCAGCTCGATCTCGATCCCCGGTGCCTGCCGTTCGACCACGACGGGTGCGAGGCGACCGGCGCGGCAGATGTCCGGCAAGGTCGGCCCGAGGCCGGGCCTCTTTCAGCCTTACCTCGGCAAGCACCGGTGCCGGTTGCGGGCCGATGGCAGATCCTTCTTCCACTGGAACAGCAGCCGCGGGCCGATCCCGTACTTCTTGCAACGCCCGATACGCTCGCCCCGGGGCGAGGCCTCCTCGACCATCCGTCGCTTGTCAGCCGGCAAAGTTCCGCCGCCGGAAGAGTTCGCCGGATCGACCGGAAGGAATGTAAGGATGTTCGTGATACGCCTATGCTCAAGCATAGGCTCAGAGGCCCCGCCGCGCCGGTAGAGCAGTTTTTCCGTCCGACGTGGCTCCACCTGCCGCAGCTTCGCCCGCCAGTTGCCAAACCGCTTCAGCGGCAGGCCGTGCAGCTCGCAATATTCCCGCTGGTTCAACGTGCTGTC
>CAVQRB010000011.1:0-78449 GCA_963715055.1 uncultured Alphaproteobacteria bacterium
ATCAGCAGCGCTGATCCCCCGATCACTACAAATCATGAGGCCCCGATGCGTCGGGGCCTTTTCTTTTGCGACGAATGCGCGGAAAACTGGGGCTGTCCCAAGGAGAGATCCCTATGCCCGCACTGATACCTACCCGCTATTCCGCCAGGATCACATGGCTCGGGCGGGTCATCGATTCTGGAAAGACCCTGCGATCCGAAGCCTTGCGGCAGGCGGAATTGACCTTCGCGGGCATTGAAGGCGAGTGCCACGGCGGGCTGACCCGTCCTGCCTGCACCCGCGTCAAGGCGCAGCATCCCAAGGGCACCGAGATTCGCAATGTGCGCCAACTGACGATCTTGTCGGCAGAGGAACTCGACCTGATCGCCACGAAAATGGGGATTGAGAGCATCGATCCGGCCTGGATCGGGGCCTCCATGGTGATCGAAGGCATCCCGGATTTCAGCCATGTGCCACCCTCCTCGCGGTTGCAGGCGCCGAGTGGAGCCTGCATCGGGATCGACATGGAAAACCGTCCTTGCGTCTTTCCCGGTCGGGTGATCGACGAGGACCGGCCCGGGTTCGGGCCGAAGTTCAAGCCGGCGGCGGAAAAGCGGCGCGGCGTGACCGCCTGGGTCGAGCGGCCAGGGCCAATCGCGGTCGGCGACGTGCTGACCCTGCACATCCCGGACCAGCCAGTCTGGGCCGAGCTTGGCAAGGGACGCGCCTGACATACGTTTCCGAAAAGAAACGGATTCGCTTCCCTCCGCCGCAACAAGGGAGGGAAAGGTCGGAATTGTCCTTATAGAGCCCTTCCGCTCCCCTGTATGTACGGTGCCACAACGCATGCCAGTTCGGCAGCCTCAGGGGAAAACTCATGGCCTTCAAATCCGACATCGAAATCGCGCGCGCCGCATCCAAACGGCCCATTCAGGAAATCGGCGCGAAACTGGGTATTTCCAGCGACGATCTGCTCCCCTATGGCCATGACAAGGCGAAGATCAGCCAGAGCTTCATCAACTCCGTGCAGGGCAACAAGAACGGCAAGCTGATCCTTGTGACGGCGATCAACCCGACGCCCGCGGGCGAGGGCAAGACCACCACGACCGTGGGCCTCGGCGACGGGCTGAACCGCATCGGCAAGAATGCCGCCGTCTGCATCCGCGAGGCATCGCTTGGCCCCAACTTCGGGATGAAGGGCGGTGCGGCCGGGGGCGGCTATGCGCAAGTCGTGCCGATGGAGGAGATGAACCTCCACTTTACCGGCGACTTCCACGCGATCACTTCGGCCCACAACCTTCTGTCGGCGATGATCGACAACCACATCTACTGGGGCAATGAGCTCGACATCGACGTGCGCCGCGTCGTCTGGCGCCGCGTGCTCGACATGAACGACCGCGCGCTGCGCCAGATCACGGCCTCGCTCGGCGGTGTCGCCAACGGCTTCCCGCGCGAAGCGGGCTTCGACATCACCGTGGCCTCCGAGGTCATGGCGATCCTCTGTCTCGCCAAGGACCTTTCGGATCTTGAAAAGCGTCTCGGTGACATGATCGTGGCCTATACCCGCGACCGCAAGCCCGTCTATTGCCGCGACATCAAGGCTGATGGCGCAATGACCGTTCTGCTCAAGGACGCGATGCAGCCCAATCTCGTGCAGACGCTGGAGAACAACCCGGCCTTCGTGCATGGCGGCCCCTTCGCCAATATCGCCCATGGCTGCAACTCGGTGATCGCGACCACCACCGCGCTGAAACTGGCGGATTACGTGGTGACGGAAGCCGGCTTCGGGGCCGATCTCGGTGCCGAGAAGTTCATGAACATCAAGTGCCGCAAGGCGGGGCTTGCGCCCTCTTGCGTGGTCGTCGTGGCCACGGTGCGGGCGATGAAGATGAACGGCGGTGTGGCCAAGGCCGATCTCGGCAAGGAGAACGTCGATGCGGTGAAGAATGGCTGCGCGAACCTCGGTCGTCACATCGAGAACGTCAAATCCTTCGGCGTGCCGGTGGTGGTGGCGATCAATCATTTCGTCTCCGACACCGACGCCGAAGTGCAGGCGGTGAAGGACTACGTGGCCGGTCAGGGCTCCGAGGCGGTGCTCTGCAAGCACTGGGCGAAGGGCTCCGAAGGGACGGCGGATCTGGCCACCAAGGTGGTGGAGACCATCGAGAAGGGTGAAGGCAAATTCGCGCCGATCTATCCCGACGAGATGAGCCTTGCGGACAAGATCAACACCATTGCGACGAAGATCTACCGCGCCGATGCGGCGGTCATGGACGGCAAGATCCTGAGCCAGCTCAAGGACTGGGAAGCGCAGGGTTACGGCAATCTGCCGGTCTGCATGGCCAAGACGCAGTACAGCTTCACCACCGACCCCGAACGCCGCGGTGCGCCCACGGGCTTCACCATCCCGGTCCGCGAAGTGCGCCTGAGCGCAGGCGCGGGCTTCGTGGTGGCGATCTGCGGTGAGATCATGACCATGCCCGGCTTGCCGCGGGTGCCTTCGGCGGAGAACATCAAGCTCAATGCGGATGGCGACATCGAGGGCCTCTTCTGAGCCTAAAGTATCGGGCGAAGTGCGGTTTGCGTGCTTCGCCTTCGCCGCCTTGTGGTGCTAACAAGGGCGCATGAAGGGACCATTGACCATGCTGAGGCTGTTGGGCTTGATCGCTGCCGTGCTGGTGGCTGGTGCGAGCATCGCCGATGACCGTCAGGCCGGGTACTATTATCCTCAGATCACATCGGAGGAGAGTTTCGACCGCGTCGTGCGTTCCGGCGAGGGCGCAGGCAAGACAGTACGGATCGATTTCGTCAACGTGCTGACCACGGCGCAGCTTGAGGCCCCAGAAAGTCCGCGTTTCGTCTTCTACGCCAAGGGCGAAGGGGCGGAGACGCTGATCCTCACGGCTCTCGACGACGAGGTCTTCTCCACGCTCTACCGGGCGCGGGCGATACTTGCGCAACTGACGGTTTCGGTGCGCAAGGGCGGATTCTTCCAGTCGGAGGACCTGCAGTACGTCGCCACCTTCTATGACCTGCTGCAGCTCTTGCAGTTCGACGAATTGATCATCACGGATGGCGAAACATGGTCTCACCGTGTCGCCTTCATCAGATAACGGAAAGACAGAATGCCAGCACAGATCATCGATGGAAAAGCCTTTGCAGAAACCGTGCGGGGGCAGGTCGCGGAACATGTGAAAAGCCTCAAGGCGGAGCATGGCATCACGCCCGGTCTCGCGGTGGTACTGGTCGGTGAAGACCCCGCGAGCCAGGTCTATGTGCGATCGAAAGGCAAGCAGACCGTCGAGGTCGGCATGAAATCGGTGGAGCACAAGCTCGATGCGGAGACTTCCGAAGCCGATCTGCTGGCGATCATCGACAACCTGAACAACGATCCTTCGATCCACGGTATTCTTGTGCAGTTGCCGCTCCCGAAGCACCTCGACGAAGATCTGGTGATCAACTCGATCTCGCCGGCCAAGGACGTGGACGGGTTTCACATCTCCAACGTCGGCCTGCTTGGGACCGGCCAGAAGAGCATGGTGCCCTGCACGCCCTTGGGCTGCCTTATGATGCTGCGGGCACACCACGGCTCGCTCTCGGGCATGGATGCGGTGGTGATCGGCCGCTCCAACATCGTGGGCAAGCCGATGGCGCAGCTGCTCCTGGGGGACAGCTGCACGGTCACCATCGCGCATAGTCGCACCAAGGATCTGGCCGAGGTCGTGCGCCGCGCTGACATCGTCGTCGCAGCTGTCGGCCGGCCCGAAATGGTGCCGGGCGACTGGATCAAGCCGGGGGCCACGGTGATCGATGTCGGCATCAACCGCCTTGATGCGCCGGAAAAGGGGGAAGGCAAGACCCGTCTGGTCGGTGACGTCGATTACGAAAGCTGCGCTGCCGTGGCAGGGGCGATCACCCCGGTGCCGGGGGGCGTCGGGCCGATGACCATCGCCTGCCTTTTGGCCAATACGCTGACCGCCTGCTGCCGTGCAAACGGGTTGCCGGAGCCGGAAGGGCTGACCGCCTAGGCCGGAACCGGCACCATGGTGCCTTGCAGGATGGCGATGAGGGTCTCCTCGCCGCCCTTGATTGCATGGATTTCCGCGCCGACGACGACAAGCCGGCGGCCAGGCTTGATGACTTTTCCGGTGGCGCGCAGCAAATCGCCTCGGGCGGGGGCCAGCAGGTTGATCTTGAGCTCCGCGGTGACGACTTCGCTGTCCAAGGGCAGGGTGGTCAACGCTGCATAGCCTGCAGCGCTGTCGCCGATAGAGAAGGTCAGCCCGGCATGGCCGAAGCCCTGCTGCTGCAGGCTGCCGGGCAGGATCGGTGCCGTGATCACCACATGCTCTGCCTCAACCGTTACAAGCGTGGCACCGAAAGTCGCCATCATGCTCTGCGCGGCGAAACTGGTGTGGATCCGGGCGCGGGCGGCGTCGTCCATGGGCTGTCCTAACGGGGCATTGGTACGCAAGTAGGCACCGGGCCGGTCAGGATGGCAAGGGCTTGCGGCGCCATCAGCGAGGCCAGCGGTTCGGCATGGCTGGCCAGCCCGCCGGTGAAGGTGCCATAGGCCGGTAGGATCAGCCGGGTGGCATCGTGGAGGAAGGCGGGCCGTGTGATCATCCGCCCGCGCGTCTGCAGGTGAACCTTGGGATGGTAATGCCCGGAGACCTCGCCTGACGCACCGCGGGTCGCGATATGGCGGAAGGTGAGCGGGCCGAGGCGCAGCTGTCCCAGATGTTCGCCGCCAAGATCGATCGGGCCGGGATCGTGGTTGCCCTCGATCCAGATCCAGCGCCGCCCGGCCTGCAACCTCGTGATCCAGAGGCGTTCCTCTTCGGGCAGACTTTGGGCCGCGGTCAGGTCGTCGAAGCTATCTCCGAGGCAGACAACGGTGCGGGCTGAGGTTGTGGTGAGATCCGAGGCCAGCCGGGTCAGCGTGTCCCGCGTTTCATAGGGCGGCAGGGATTGCCCGCTGCGCCGCGCCATGCGTTCGGACTTGCCCAAATGCAGGTCGGAGACGCAGAGCAGCGCCTCCCCCGGCCACCAGAGCGCCCCGGTGCTCAAAGCCCGCAAACCGGTCCCGAAGAAGTTGAAATCATAAAAGTTCATGCTTTGTTCATTGCCGATCCCGAAGCTGATTTCAATAGCCCATGCGCCAGCGCGGTTTGCTTGATGGGGCTGGTGTGATCGCGGCGAGCCCTGAGGCCTCCATCAGGCGCGCTGCCTCCTCGGCGAGAAGCTTTTCCTCGGCAGCGCCCTTCACCGGCACGCGGCCCATTTCGAGGAACATCGGTGCTGCGAGCGGGCTGACCCGGTCCAGCTTGAGATGGTCGATGCGGCCTTCCACGCGCCGCGCCATTTCCTCGATCCGTCCGAAATCCACCAGACCGCGCAGGGCTTCCTCACGGGTGATGTCCAAGAGCAGATGGTTGGGGTCGTATTTCTGCAGTGTGTCGTAGAGGATGTCGGAACTGAAGGTCGCTTGCCGCCCGGATTTCCGCGCCGAGGGCAGATTGCGCAGGATCAGCCCGGCGATGGTAGCGGAGGCACGGAAGGTGCGCTTCATCACGGCATTACCAGCAAGCCAGGTGTCGAGCCCCGCCTGCAACGCGTCGAGATCGAAGAGCGGACCCGGGTCCGTGACCGGATCGAGCCCCCAGATCAGCGTCGCATAATCCGTCGCCACGAACCCCAGCGGGTTGAGGCCGGTCTCCTCCATCCGCTTGGTCAGCAAGAGCCCCAGCGTCTGCTGTCCGTTGCGCCCGGCGAATCCGTAAACCACGGTCTGTTCGCGCCCGTCATGCCGGAAGCTCTCGATCAGCAGGCGCCCGGGCTCGGGCAGGCGGCTGACCCGGCGCTGGAGCCCCAGCCAATCTGCGGTGTGCGGTGGCAGGTCAGGCCAGGTTTCCTGCTGGAACATCTCCACCACGCGGGCGCTGAGCTGAGTCGATGTGGCAAATTTGGTGCCGGCGAAGGTCGCCACTTTGGGCTTTTTCGCGGCGTTGCGGCTGACTTCCACGGTCATCTCGCGCAGCCCTTCGTAGCGCACGATCTGGCCGCCGATGAGGAAGGTGTCGCCCGGCGTAAGGCTGGCGGCGAAGCCTTCCTCGATCTCGCCCAGGGGCTTGCCGCCGCGGTTGCGTTGCAGGCGGACCTTGAGCGTGTCGCTGTCCTGGATGGTGCCGATGTTCATGCGGATCTGCTGTGCTGCGCGCGGGTCGCGCAACTGCCATGTGCCATCGGGGTTTCGGATCAGGCGTTTCCATTGATCGTAAGCGCGCAGCGCATAGCCGCCGGTGGCGCAGAAATCAAGGCAGGCATCGAAGGCAGCACGGGAGAGCTGCGCATAGGCACCCACCGTCCTGACTTCGGCGAAGAGCGCATCGGCCGCGAAAGGCCCCGCGCAGGCGGTGACCAGGATATGCTGGCAGAGCACGTCGCGCGGGCCTTCGCCGCGGGGCTCGCCGTCGAGCGAGCCTGCGCGCACCGCATCGAGGGCCGCGACACATTCCACGACCTCGAAGCGATTGGCGGGAACCAGCAGCGCTTTCGAGGGCGCGTTGTAGCGGTGGTTGGCCCGCCCGATCCGCTGGACAAGGCGTTTGACGTTCTTCGGCGCACCGATCTGGATCACGAGGTCCACATCGCCCCAGTCGATGCCGAGATCGAGGCTCCCGGTACAGACGATGGCGCGCAGATCGCCGCGCACCATCGCGGCCTCGACCCGGGTGCGCTGCTGGCGGTCGAGCGAGCCGTGGTGGATGCCGATCGGCAGGGCGTCTTCATTGGCAAGCCACAGATTATGAAAGAAAATCTCCGCCTGCGCGCGGGTGTTGTGAAAGATCAGCGTGGTCTTGTGCGCCTTGATCTGCTCGAGCACCGCCGGAATGGCATAGGCCGCATTGCCACCCGCCCAGGGCGGGGCTTCGGGCGTTGTCAGCATGGTTATATCGGGGGCGGGGCCGGGGTCGGCCAGCAGGATCTCGCAGGGGTCGGGATGGCGGGCGAGCAATCGCGCGATGGCGGGCGGATCCTCTACGGTCGCCGAAAGGCCCACGCGGCGCAGGTCCGGGCAAAGCCTTTGCAGCCTGCCCAATGCCAGCATCAACTGATCGCCGCGCTTGCTTTCGGCCAGTGCGTGGATTTCGTCGACCACCACGCGTTTGAGGCCCTTGAACATGCGCGGCGCATCCTCGTAGCTCACGAGCAGGGCAAGGCTTTCGGGCGTGGTCAGCAGGATGTGTGGCGGGTCCGCCCGCTGGCGTTTCTTGGTCGTGGCGGAGGTGTCGCCGGTGCGGTCCTCGATCCGGATGGGCAGACCCATCTCGGTCACCGGCGTGGTGAGGTTGCGCTTGATATCAGCTGCCAGCGCCTTGAGGGGCGAAATGTAGAGAGTGTGCAAGCCCGCATGGCTTTCCTGTGCAAGATCGACCAGAGTTGGCAGGAATCCGGCAAGTGTCTTGCCTCCGCCGGTGGGCGCGATCAGCAGCAGGGCAGGGTCGTCGGCCCGCGCCAGCATGGTCTGCTGATGCGGATGGATGGACCAACCCTTGGAGGCGAACCAGTCGGTAAAGGCGGGGGGCAGGATGCGCATGAGGCGAGTGTAGCGCGGCGCGCGGCAGGGGCCAGAGCGCATTCCCCGCAGTCCTTGCGGCGGGGTTTCCGATGCGTACGCGCAACGGGCGGGAGGCGCTCCGTCGCATCGCCCCGCCATTCAGGGTTAACGCCAATGAAACAAGGCGAAAGCGCCTGTCACCCCGCGTACACCCCCTGTACACCCCCCGTACACCGTCAGACCGCCGGATCGCGGGATTAAGAGGGCGCGCGGCAGGCTCTCCCGGAAGGGTTGGGGTCGGCTTCACGGCAAGTCCGGTACCGTCGAAGAAAACCATCGGACCTGCGTGCTGGCGCATGTCTCGGGGTTTTCGCTCAATGGCAATCGCGTCAGCGCCCGCAGGCGATGATACCGGCGGTTCAGCCGCTCGGCGTGTACCAGATTGGCGAGGTGTAGGCTCTCTCCTGGATCGTCGGCGGCACGTCATCGGGGAGTGCGACGCCAAAGACCTTGTGATCGAAGGTCGTCCAACGCGGTGTCGGGATCTCGAGCACGCGGACATAATAAAAGGCGCGCTCGGCTGGATCGAAACCGGGATCGCTCCAGAACGCCTGCAAGAAGGGCGCACCGATGCTGTTGCTGTAGGTCGCCGCCTCGATATCGACGGTGTTTCCGACGGCAGGCACCTTGCCATCCGCGCCGGCCACACGCTCCCCCGACCAGACGACGTCGTAAACCTGTTCCTCGAGTGTCCCGTCATCGGTCAGCCAGCCTTTGACCATCTGCACGCGGTCGAGGTTGGCTCCGTCCACATCACGCAGGGCGCGGATCAGAAAGCCCGGTGCCTGCCCTTCCGGAGGGGCGGCAAGATCACCTCCCATCGGCACGCCGTTGGCATAGCCGTGGGCGGCGAAATCGGACCTGTCGAGGTCTTCCTGCGCAAATCCGTATCCTGCGAAGAGGCGCACGCGCATCCGCGTTCCGGTGGTCGCAAAGACTTCCTTGCGTGCAAAAGCGTCCCAAATGGCTTCGCGGGTGTTTTCGCGCGCCCATACCGCGGCGAGACCCGAGGCAGCGGTCTGGCGCGCCGGTATTCTCTGGTCCTCGGACCGGTCTTCGGGCACGCGGCCGATGATGACTTCGTCAAAGCGGATCGGGTCGGCGCTCGGTTCAAGCAAGGCGACCTTTCCGAACCAGTTGTCTTCGGTCGTCGTTGAAAGACCGGTATGGGAGTCCGTCGATCCGATCAGGCCGAACTTGAACGGGTTGGTGCCCAAGTTGGGCCTCATAGGCCAGACCACGTTTGAGCGCCTCGCGCGCGTATTCGCGCGGCAGCATTTCGGGCGTCTTGAGTTCCGGGCCGAAGCTTCCCTTGTCCCAGATCTCGAAGTCGGCGAATTCATCGTTGGTCGAGAGCGCCGGATGGGTTTCGCTGGTGCCTTTTGGCTGCGTGACCTCGTAGACCGGCTCCCATCTGGCGCGACGCGCAGCGTAATCCGGCGTGAAGGCTTCCTTGGAAGTGAGCGTCACATCGTCGAACATGAGACCGTTCGAGAGGTTGCCGTTGTGCGGGATCGCCAGCATCTTGCCGCCGGTCAGGGTTTCGTAGTTTTCCATCCAGGCCCAGAGCTCTTCGGGATCGCCGGTGTCGTAGTAGGAAATCGGCACTATCTGATCTGCGAAGGCCTTGCCGTCCCGGAAGAGCACGTTGCGGTGCAGGTTGTTGCCATCCGGTCCGGAGGTCCATTCGAAGCCGATGATGGCGGAGAAGCGTCCCGGCTGGTTGAACTTTTCGGCCGCTTCCGTCAGCTGGTTCCAGGCGGTCGTGGCCATTGCCGTGTCACCGGCAAAAGGATCGTCGAGCGCCTGCATCTTCGCGATCCATTCGTTGAAGGCGACAACGTTATCCCCCGATTTCACAAGGTCATGAACCTTCTTGCCCCACTCATTGGCCAGCACTGACGGGTCCGACGCGGCGATCAGCGGTGCAAGGCCGAGGTTTTCCGCATGATCGGCAATGACCAGAAAGTCCAGCGGACGCGCCAGCTTCACCGGCAACCCGTAGTTGGAGGTGATTTCCTCGCCCAGGGCAAAGCGGTAGGCATCCTCCGGCCCCACGATCGCCCCTGCCATGCCCGCATCGGCGGAATAGGAGGTGTGCAGATGCGTGTCGCCATAGAGAACCTGATTGGGAAAGGTTTCGCGCGGATAGGGCGAGTATTGCACCTGTGCCCCGGAGGGGGGCGGCGCGTCCTGTGCCGCAAGCTCTGGCGCGAGGGTGGTTCCAACAGCAGACAAAAGCCCGAAGGCAATCCAGAATTTCACGGCGCGATCTTCCTCTTGTGATGGACGCGTTGCCGGTCACCGGAAGGGTGTAGAACAGCGCCGCAGACGACTCCAACGGAACCATATTCGACACCGTTCGAAAAGTCATGCTTTTGGCGCAGGCGACCTGCCCGCTACTTCACGATCTTTTCGTTCTTGACGAACATGTTGGCCCAGGCGCGGTCGATGAGAGCCGGGGACATCTGGTAGGGGATGCCTTCGAACTCGCAGATCGAGATCATCTGGTCGATCAGGAAGATCGGCTGGTAGTTGGCATAGACGTTCTCGATCTCGGGGTATTTGACCTTGAGAAGATGCACCAGCGTCGCCTCGTCCAGCGGCATCTTGCGTTTTTTCGCGACCATGGCGAAGATCTTCAGGAAGTTTTCCTGATTGGGTCCGTCGATCTTGATCTTGAAGAAGATCCGGCGCAGGGCGGCCTGGTCGAAGATCTCGTTGGGGTGGAAGTTGGTGGAGAAGATCACCAGCGTGTCGAAGGGCACTTCGAATTTCTCACCCGATTGCAGGGCGAGGATGTCCTTGCTTTCCTCCAGCGGCACGATCCAGCGGTTGACGAGGCTTTGCGGCGGTTCCGCCTGGCGGCCAAGGTCGTCGACGATGAAGATGCCGCCGGTGGATTTCAGTTGCAGCGGCGCCTGATAGGTGCGCGCGGTCGGGTTGTAGACGAGATCGAGCATGGAGAGCGACAATTCGCCCCCGGTGATCACCGTGGGCCGCTCGCAGCAGACATAGCGCATGTCGTAGCGCGTGGCGCGGCGCAGCGAGTTCGGGTCGTCGACGACTTCCTCGGCGGCGGAATGCACGATCGGGTCGTAGACGGTGATGACCTGGCCTGCGTATTCGATGGCGCGGGGCACGTAGACCCGGTCGCCGAGGGCGTCGCGGATGCCGTTGGAGATCGAGGATTTGCCGTTGCCGGGCGGTCCGTACATCAGGATCGAGCGGCCGGCGGAGACGGCGGGGCCAAGCTGGTCGATCAGCGTGTCGGGCAGGATCAGATGGCCCATGGCGCCGGTGAGCTGGGCGCGCGTGATCTGCATGTTGCGCACCGACTGGCGCTTGACCTGCTCGCGGTAGACCTCGAGCGGCACCGGCATGGCGCCATAGTATTCGGATTGTGCAAGGGCATCGAGGGCGCGGGCCTTGCCCTGTTCGGTGAGCTGGTAGCCCATCTCGTTGCCGTTGTTGGCATTGAGCGTACCCGTCGCTTCGAGCAGTCGCTGCGTGCGGGCCATGTCCACGAGTTCCTGCGTGACCGGGATCGGCAGGCAGATCGCCTTGCTGAGATCGCTCACCATGTCCACGTTCTTGCGGAACATCGTTTTCAGGACGATGTCGCGCATCATCACGGTGGACAGTTTCATGTCCGCAAGTGTACGCGGTGGCGGCGGCGCCATCACATTCGTGGACTGCATGTTCATTCGGAAACCCCCCGACTACGGCCTCGGATCGGGGCCTCTTCTCAGCGCGCCCCGCGTGAAAGGTAGTCGTCGAAAATGGCGGAAATCAGGCGCCTTTGAGTGCAGCAAGGCACAGATAGAGGGCAAGAGCAGGGCCGAGGGCCAGACCCATCGGAAAGCGGTTGCCTTGATGCCAGCTTACCCAATCCGGCGCGAGGTCGCGCAGGGAGGTCGCGCGCGCGAGGCGATGGGTGGCGAAGGCCGCAAGCGTCACGCCGGTCAGCACCGAGATCAGCAGGCCGATGTCGCCGGGAGCGATGTAGGGGGCAGCGGCGGCGATGAACTTGGCGTCGCCCGCGCCCATCGCGCCGATGGCGTTGAGCACCATGCCTGCGAGCAGAACCGCGATCATATAGGCAAAGCCCCAGAAGTAGACTTCCCATGACGGCAAGGCGATGGGACCGATCAATACATAGACGGCCACAAGCGCCATGACGGCCTTGTTGGTGATCTTCATCCGGGCCAGATCGGTATAGGCCACGTAAAGGCAGAGGGGCAGCACGAAGGGCAGGAACCACCACGCGGCATGGGCTGTCTGGCTCATGGTCGCCGCGGCCTCAGGTCTCCAGAGCTTCGAGGGCGCGGGTGGCTTCCTCGAAGTATTGCGGGTGGGTGTCGATGGCGTCGCGCAGAAGACCCTTGCCCATGGCGATGTCGCCTTGCTTGATCGCCGATAGCCCCATGGTGTAAAGCAGTTGCGCGCGTTCGGTCTGATCCATCGGGATCACCGGAAGCGTGTAGTCCCGCTGTGCAGCGCGGGCCAGGACGAGGTTGTTCTTGGCGGTGAAGAGGGTCGGATCCTGCTTGATTGCCTGCCCGAAGAGCCGCTCGGCGCCGGGGTAGTCGCCGCGCGTGAGTTTCGAGTAGCCCCAGTTGTTCAGGACACCCGAAGGCGTGGTGGTCATGCTGGTGGCGATCTCGTAAAAGCTGTCTGCCTTCTTCCACTCCTTGTTGTTGTCGGCGAGCATCGCCTCGAGACGGTAGCGGTTGAAGGTCTCATGGGTCGGCGGCACCCGGTCGAGGGTGGCCTCGGCCTCCGCCCAGTCACCGCTGCGCAGCAGGGAATCCGCGAGGTTCACGCTGTCCTCGGGGGTGGCCCCCGGCATCTCCGTCACCCGGCGCCATGCCGGCGCCGCTTCGTTGAAACGCTTGGCGCGCACCAGCGAATAGGCCAGCCCGCGTTGGAAATCGATCCGGTCCGGTTGCTGGCTCGCGGATTTCGAGAAGTAGCTCACCGCCTCGTTCGGATCGGCCACGGTGAGCATCACATCGGAGAGATTGGATTCGTCGACGACGTTCACATCCTGGAAGGCCCGTTCGACGGTTTCGGCACCGTCCTCCTTTGCACATCCGGAAACCACGACGATACCTGCCAGACAGGCGGAAAGTAGGATGGGGTGGCGCATGTTGTGCGTCCTTTTGCTGCTCTTGCCTCGATGTGCCGGTTACGGGCTTATCACGAATTCGCTGCTTCCGTGCCGCACCAGCTTATAATTATCTTCGGAACTTACAGTATCTGTCGCGGGGATCTCGGATTTTTCGATGGCGAGACGCAAATTATCCCGGATTGCGACACTTTCGCCATTGTCCATCGCAAAGGCACGGCGGAAAACCTCTACCGCTTCCTGTGTCTTGCCCGCCTCCATCAGAATCACGCCGAGGTTGTTCCAGTCCTCGGGCAGGGCGTCCTCCTCCTTGACCACACGGCGCATCAGGGCCTCGGCCTGCCCAAGCCGGCCAAGGCCCAGGTTGGCGCTGCCGAGGCCCGAGAGGATTTCACCGTCGATCTTGCCGCGATCGAGCGCTGCTCGGTTGAACGCCGAGATCGCCAGTTCGTACTGGCCCGCCGCCAGCAGGCGGTGTCCGGTTTCGACCTGATCCACGGCTTCGGCCTGCAAATCCACCCCGGGGGCGTAGACCTGCCCCTCGGACGCGGAAAAGCCGCCTGTCGAGCAGGCGGCAATACCGAGAAAGGGGATGAGGAGCCAGGTGGCAGGGCGATGCCGCTTCTTTCTGGCGCTCATGGATTCATGCTCAGATTCCCCAGTTGCGTGATCCCGTGCACGGAAGGTCCGACCAGAATGATCAGGAGCGGCGGCACGGTGAGCATCATTGTGGCAAGCGTCATCTTGGTTGGCAACTTGTTTGCGGCCTCTTCGGCGCGCATCACGCGTTTGTCCCGCATTTCGCTGGAGTAAACCCTCAGCGCCTCGGAAATCGAGGTGCCGAAGGCGGCCGACTGGATCATAACCGTCACGAAGGAGGACAAGTCCAGCACCCCACAGCGCGTGCCCAGATCGTTCAGCACCGCCGATTTGTCCTTGCCCGCCTTCATCTCGTAGGCGACCACGTCGAATTCCTGAGCCAGCGCCGGATAGGACGCGTGCAGTTCGCGGGCGACGCGTACGATGGACTGGTCGAGCGACTGGCCGGCTTCGACGCAGACCAGCATCATGTCGAGACAGTCAGGGAAGCCCTGGGTGATCTCTTCCTTGCGCGCGTCGACCCGGCGGGTGATCCAGTAGGTCGGGGCGTAGTAGCCGACGACGCCGGGCAGGATCGTGTAGATCATCATCTTCTGCGTGCTGAAGCCTTCACCCGCGCCCAGCACGATCAGGTAGATGAACGCAAGGATCAGGCCGAGAAGGCCCAAGGCAAACTGCGCGAAGTGGAAAAAGCGCACCGCATCCTGGCTCTGGTAACCGGCCTGGCGAAGTTGCAGCTGCCTGGCGCTCAATTCCGACGCGTTCTTGGGTTCGAGGAAGCTCGCGAACTTCTTCAACTGCTCGTTGCGCTCGCCCTGACGCAGGCGTTTTTGCGGCAATTCCGAGCTTGGCGACTGCACCGATTTCTTCAGCTTGGCCATCGGGTCTTCGGGCTGCGACAGCATCATGGAGATGGTAATCACCACCATGATCAGGCCGAGCGTTCCGAGAATGATGATCGGGCCGAGCGGGCCGAGTACATCGGTGATCATCGTATTGAGGGTGGACAGAAATTCCATGGCCTGCTCCTTAAACCTTGATGTCGGTCAGGACGCGCATGACCACCAGGTTGAGGGTGAGAAAGATGCCGACCGCAAAGCAGGCGGGAATGAACAGGGCGTGATCGCGAACTTCGTCGTAGTAGTTCGGGTCCGCGACGTTGATGACGATCAGGGCGACGATGGGGAAGGCAGAGAGGAACTTGCCCGACCATTTCGCTTCCGCGGTGATCGCCTTGACGCGGCGGAAGAGCCGGAAACGCGCGCGGATCACCTTGGCGAGGCCTGCGAGGATCTCGGCGAGGTTGCCGCCCGATTGCTGCTGGATCGAGACCGCCACGGCGAGGAAGCGCAGATCCTGCATGTCGAGGCGCTCGGCCATATCCTTGAGCGCATCGCCGACATCGCGGCCATAGGCCGATTCGTCCGCGATCATGCCGAATTCCGACGCCAGCGGGTCCTTGACCTCCTTGGAGACGATCTGGATCGCGGAGGAAAAGGGATGGCCGACGCGCAGCGAGCGCACCATCAGTTCCACCGCATCGGGCAGTTGTTCCTCGATCATGCCAAGGCGCTTGCTCGCCTTGGACGAGATCCAGAAGTAGACGGCGCTGACGCCGATGCCGATGGAGAGCAGGATGCGCACGGGGACTTCCGTCGCGGTGCCTACGGTCAGACCGAGAAAGGCCACCAGGCTGAGCCCTGCCATGATCATCACAAGCTGGCGTGGCGAGAAGGCGATCGCGGCCTTCTGCGCCTTTTCGGCCAGCAGCGAGTAGAGCGGGATGGAGCGCGATTTCATGTGCTGCTGCATTTCCTTGCGCAGCTTTTCGAGCACTTCCTCGCGGCCCGTGCCCTTGTCGAGCATCTCGAGGCGGCGGTTGACGCGGCTGTTGAGGCTGATCGACTTGCCGAAGGTGACGAGATAGAGCCCTTCGACGAGCACCAGTACCCCGATGAAGATCAGGCCGTAGATGATTGGTTCAATGCTCATGGTCCCGGTCCTTATTGTGCGGCGATGGGTTCATAGATGGAGGCGGGCAGGTCATAGCCCCACATGCGGAATCGTTCCGCATAGGCGCTGCGCACGCCCGTGGCCGTGAAATGGCCGATGATCTTGTTGTCAGGCGTGAGGCCGACGCGCTGGTAGCGGAAGATTTCCTGCATCGAGATGACCTCGCCCTCCATCCCGGTGATCTCGGTGATCGAGGTCATGCGGCGCGAGCCGTCCTGCAGGCGCGAGGCCTGCACGATCAGGTTCACGGCGGAGGAGATCTGCGAGCGCATGGCCTTCAGCGGCATTTCGATCCCGGCCATGGCGATCATGTTCTCCAGACGGGAGATGCCGTCGCGGGCGGAGTTGGCGTGGATCGTGGTCATCGAGCCGTCGTGGCCGGTGTTCATGGCCTGCAACATGTCGATCACTTCCTCGCCGCGGGTCTCGCCGACGATGATTCGGTCGGGGCGCATCCGCAGGGCGTTCTTGAGACAGTCGCGTGGGCTGACCTCGCCCTTGCCCTCGACGTTGGGCGGGCGGCTTTCCATCCGGCCCACGTGGATCTGCTGGAGCTGGAGTTCCGCGGTATCCTCGATGGTCAGGATGCGTTCGGCGTTGTCGATGAAGGAGGAGAGCGCGTTGAGCGTGGTGGTCTTGCCCGAGCCCGTACCGCCCGAGACGATGATGTTGAGCCGCGTGGCCACGGCGGCCTGAAGATAGGCGGCCATTTCCTCGGTGAAGGCGCCGAATGCCACCAGATCGTCGATGCCGAGCTTGTCCTTCTTGAATTTCCGGATCGAGACGAGCGAGCCGTCCACCGCGACGGGTGGCACCATGGCGTTGAAACGCGAACCGTCCTTGAGACGGGCGTCGACATAGGGGTTCGATTCGTCGACGCGCCGGCCCACGGCGGAAACGATCTTGTCGATGATCCGCAGCAGGTGCCGCTCGTCCTTGAAGGTGACATCGGTGAGTTCGAGCTTGCCTGAGCGTTCCACGAAGATCTGCTGCGGGCCGTTGACAAGGATGTCGTTGACCGTGTCGTCCTTGAGCAGGGTTTCGAGCGGACCGAGGCCGGTCACCTCGTCGTAGAGCTCCGAGGTCAGGGTCTGGCGGTCCTCGCGGTTGAGAACGATGCTGCGCTCTTCCAGGAATTCTCCGGCGATGGCGCTGATCTCCTGGCGCAGATCCTGTTCGGTGGCATGTTCAAGGGCGGCGAGGTTCAGGTTGTCGAGCAGTACCCGGTGCAGGTCGAGCTTGATCTCGCCCATCCGCTCCTTGCGCTTCTTTTCCTTGTCCATCGGCGTGACCTGGGCCGGCGCCGCCTGTGGCGCCTTGCGCGTGACGGTCGGCGTGACCGGTTTGGCGGCGGAGATATCGGTCACCGGCGCTGCCTTGGGCGCTCCGGTGGGCGGTGTGCTCGAGGGTTTCTTGTACTTGGAGAACATGCTTGATTTCCTTCGTCGGATCAGGCGGCTTTGACATCTTTACTGTTCAACTGGTGGATCGAGGTCGCGAGTTTCGCGATCTCGCGCCGCAGCGGGTTCTTCGGGGCCGACATGGCCAGCGGAAGGCCATGGTCTCCCCCTTGCGTGATCGGCTTGCCGCCGTCGGGCATATGCACGTCGATCGAGATGCCGAGCAATTCCGCCATGCGCTTGACCCGCGATTTCCCGGAAAGATCGGTGAATTTCGGAGCGCGGTTCATGACGTAGCGAAGCTTTTCGACAGGCAGTTCCTCGGATTGCAGGGCCCGCTTGAAACGCAGCGTGTTCTGGGCCGACCGCATGTCGAGTTCGATCGTGGCGAAATAGACATGCGCCGTGTTCAGCACTGCTTCGGACCAGGACACGAGCGTGGAGGGCATGTCGATCACCACGTAGTCGAAATGCCGCCTTGCCGCCTTGAGCACCCGGTTGATGTCCTCGGAAGACACCAGATCGAGCGGCAGCATCTCCATCGGAGCGGTCAGCACCTGTAGCTTGTCCTCATAGCTGAGCAGGGACTGGCCGAAAATCTCGTCGTCCATGTTCTCGGTATCCGACAGCATGTCGTAGACCGCCTCGCGCCGCGGCAGGTCGAGATAGGTGGCAACCGCACCGTATTGCAGGTCCAGATCGAGCAGGCAGACGGTCGCCTCCTCGCCCTTGGCCATCGTCGCCAGTTCCCAGGCCAGATTGACGGCCAGCGTCGTCGCACCGGTACCGCCCGCGAGGCCATGCACGACGATCACGGCACCTTCCTTGTGGTTGCCCGAATTCAGCATCGGGGCCTGTGTGGCGGCGGGCAGGGCATCGGCGGCGCGGACGCGCTCGATCGCCTCGGAAAGCTCGTTCTCGGGCAGCGGGTAGGGGACAAACTCGTCAGCGCCCTGACGCAGCAGCGAATGCAGCGAGGCGGGTGTCACGTCCTCCGCGATCAGGATGACCTTGATCTTTCGCCGCTTGGCCTGGGTGATGATCTCGCCCAGCAGCGGCAGGTTGTCTTCATCGGTTTCATCGATCGCAAGGGCAATGAATTCAAGTGCTTGAGCTTCCGGTTGTCCGAAAAACGCCAGGGCTTCGGCAAATCCGAGATCCCCCCAGCTCTCTCCCAACGCCATTTCCATGTCTTCGATCAGCAAATCGAAGTTCTGAACGTCGCGACTGACCGTGCAGGCCACAATCAGCGATGTGTCAGGTTTCGGCGGTGTACTGCTCATTGCCTCGTCATCCTTTTCCCAAGGGCGAGGCAGCTACCGGCGTATGGTATTGATCATCCCACCGTGGACCGCGATCGCCCAGGCCCGGCAAACTCCGCCGGACATAAGTGTCCCAATGGAGGGAAAATCGCAGTCAACTTGGGCAAGATTAGGGCTTAATCCGCCCAATTGTTGGATATCTAGACACAATAGCCGCGATATTCGCGGCTTTGTGGTCGTTCAGTTTTTTCGGGAAGAGGTTGGGAGTGAAGAATAGAGCCCTGAGGCTCTATTCTGTTGTCGCTTCGTCCACGGTCGCCCGCTTGCACTGCCGAGCCGATATAATCGCGGTAGACGACCGCCGCATATTTTCCGTCGAGACGCCCGTCGCAATAGACACGGTAAACCGGATTTGCCGGTGTGCTCTCCGGGTCGAGCACCACAACCGGATCACCAAGGGTGGTACCGGCCTTGCCGGCGTATCTGCCGGACCCGAAGGCACCGGTATTGGTGCAGGTCTGTGCAACAAGGTTCTGCACAGTCGCATTGCCGAACCCGCCGGTATCGTCGAGTTCGTAGCCCGCGGGCCTGTCGCAGGCGGCAAGGGCGAGCGCCCCGATCATCAGGAGACCGGCGGATTGCGCGTTGCGTATTCTCAGCTGTGTCATCTGATCACTCCATCACATAGCCGTAGGAACCGCTGAAGTCCTGCTTGGCGACTTCACCGGCAGCACCCTTTAAGGGCCGCTTGGGATCCTGTGTGACCCGGCCGAAGAGGAAGAGATCCTTCTCCGACGGCGGGACGATCCGGTCCGTCGGCAGGGCAAGCGCCTCGCCACGGGTCGGCGTCACGAGATGGGCGGTGACGATGATCACGAGCTCGGTCTGGCTGCGCTGGTATTCCGCGCTGCGGAAGAGCGCACCGAGCACCGGGATGTCACCGAGCCAGGGTACCTGCGACGTCGCGTCATTGAAGTCGTCCTGCAGCAGGCCGGCGATGGCGAAGCTTTCGCCGTCACGCATCTCCACCGTGGTCGAGGTTTCTCGCCGGGTGAAGGCGTCGATCTGGAAACCGCCGCCGAGCGTCGCGCCATTCGCAGGATCGAGCGAGGAGACCGCCGCCGAGAGTTGCAGGTTGATCAGATCGCCGTCGACGACCCTCGGCACGAAGTTGAGCTCGATCCCGAAGGGTTTGAACTCCACGCTGATCTCGCCTTCATCCTGTGCGACCGGCACGGGATATTCGCCGCCGGCGAGGAAATTCGCCTCCTGGCCGGAGAGGGCGACGAGGTTCGGCTCCGCAAGGAACCGGACCGCGCCTTTCTGTTCGAGCGCTTCCAGCAGGATGCCCACCTGCGTGGAGCCGATGTTGAAGCCGAAGGTCACGGCACCGCCATCGCCACCGGTCGGAACACCGCCGCCGATGATGCCACCGACGCCGCCCGGCAGGAGGCCGGTGCCAGTTGCCGCGGATCCGCCGGCTGTGCTGCCCACGGCATTCCGGGCCGCCAGCGAGGCACTGAGCGATTTCGAAACGGTCCGGTTCATTTCCGCGAAGCGCACTTTCAGCATGACTTGCTGGACGCCGCCCACGCTCATCAGGTTCGAGACGCGGTCGGGCGCATATCTTTGCGCCAGTTCAAGCGCCTTGCTCAGCTTCTGGCTGCTCGAGACCGTGCCCGAGAGGACGATCCCGTCATTCGCGGTCCGCACTTCGACATTCTCGCCGGGCAGGATCTGCTGCAGGCGTTCCTTGAACTCGGTCACGTCGGGTGCGACGCGCACATCGACATTGGTGATCAACTGTCCGGTCGCGTCCAGAAGCGTCAGCGTCGTCATCCCGGGCGTCTTGCCCAGCACATAGATGCTGCGATCCGAGAGCGAGGAGATATCGGCGATGCCGGGGTTCGCGATGCTCAGCTCCGCGAAGGGTATCTCGCTTTCCACGACAACCGCACGGTTCATCGGCACATCGAGCGCCTTGTTGGTGCCTTTTGCCACCACGCGCAATGTATCGGCCTTGGCGGGGGCCGGTGACATAAGTGCCAACGAACTCACGCTCAGTGTCAGCCCCAGGAGGGCCGCCTTCAAAATTCCATCGATTTTCATGTGACCTGCCCTTTTTGATCACTGCTCATTTACGTCGGGTCTTGATGCCCGGATGGAGGCACTCTGCGTCGGTTTTGGTTTTTTTGCAAGAATCAATGGGTTCTGGCGCAGTGTTTATGTGGATAAATGGCAACACGTAAAAATGGAAGCGGGCCCCGCGAAGGTCGTGGGGCCCGTCTAACGAATTGGTTTCGTTTCAGTTTGTGCAAGGGATCGGGATCGAGACGACCTCTGCGCCACGGCGGGTCCGGATGGCAGCAGGTGCGCTCCGCGGGTGCGGCCTGAACGGGTGCCGCGACCTCAAGACCGAGAAGCGAGACCTGATCGACCTCGATATTGGAGACCACGGTGTCGTCGCCCGCGCCGACCAGCGACAGCGAAAGGTTCCCGGTGGACTGCGCCTGCGCGAGGGACGCGACCTGTACCGGCGTGGCCGCGACGGTCACGGTTCTTGCGATGCGGGCACCGTCGATCATGTCGTCGGTCTGGTCGACGGCGATCAGACTGATCGAGTCCTCGATCAGCTTGGTCACGTCGTTGCCATTGGCCTGGCCGGACCAGTAGATATCGACCCGGTCGCCTGGACGCAGGAAGCCCGACACGCCGCTGGCCACGTCCACCTTGATCGCGAAGGCGCGCATGCCTTTTTCAAGGCGTGTCGTCAGACCGATGTCCTCGCCGGGGCCGGTGACCTTGACGTTCATGATCGCCTCGCCCTTCTCCATCGGACGGACGACCAACCTGGGCTTCTTGTTGTCTTCGGGAAAGAGTTCGCCAGATCGGTGAAGCTGCCTTCGGGAATAGCATCGAGGGGCCAGCGAACGACGCGCACGTCCTCTGCTTTCAGCGGCTCGCTGTAGTTCAGCGTGCGTGTTGCCACAAAGACCTCGCCGGTCGGAACGATCTGACGTTCCCTCTCCTGAGCGGCGGCCAGTTCCTGTTGATAGGTGCCGATGTAGTTCTTCGCCATGTGCACTGCCCCACCGGCAAGTGCCAGTCCGGCCAGTAGGACCAATCCGAATACCATTCGCATGATGTTACCTCATTTTCTGCAAGGCCCGACGCAGATCCGGCCAATTCTCAAATGTTCTGCCAACAGATTGTGGCGATTTGGGGATCAACAGGTGTTCGCAGCACGGCTTTTACGCTTTTTCGAGACAATCAGAGTATAATTGTTCCATCGGTGCGCCTTCGACGAGTACGGATGACCGGCACACTGCGGGTGACGGCCTCGCCGGATGAAACGAGCCGCCTCATGCAGTGCACGGGCGGCTCGCTTTTTTCATGCCGGTGTTGTTGGTTGCCTACTCTGAGGACGGTCCACTTAGCGTGAGCCCGCCTCCTACAGGTTGACCTTCAAGGAAGGTCTTCGTGTTTTCGGTAACCTCAGCGGACCCCCCCTTCAGTTCGACGACAAGCGCCGTCGCAAGTCCTACAACAGCAGCCGTCAAGACCACCCAGTCTACGGTAACAGCCCCGGCCTCGTCTTCCATGAAATTTTTCAGTTTCTGCAACATGGGTATGACTTTCAACTAAGAACCTTTGATCGGTCCGGGTAACAACAGGGGCCGTGCTCAGATCAGTGAAAACGGCCCCCGGAACTCTCAGGCGTCCAAGGTTGGACTGTCGCTATTATTCGGTAACGACTACTTCGCCGCCGCCGTCGCCTTCGCCACCAGCGCCGCCGCCAAGCGTCAGTCCGCCACCGACAGTCTGGCTTGTCAGGAAGGTCGAGGTGTTCGCGGTCAGGCCGGTCGCGCCGGTCTGGATGGACGAGTAGGCGGCGATCGCCAGGCCGACAACAGCAGCTGTCAGCACAACCCAGTCAACGGTGACTGCGCCGTCTTCGTCGTTACGGAAGTTTTTGATAAAGTTCATCATGGTATGTCCCTCCAGAGGATCATTGGGTTTTAACGTACTAACCTTGCCGTCCTGGGTGGCCGTTTCTCTCGCTGTGGCCTGTCCGACTTGGTATGACGTTATATAGCCAAGGGATTGGGGCATGAATTTGGCGGCAAATGTGACATTTGCATCGCGCCCTAAAAAAACTGCCAGAAAATGGGTAAACCCATGAATTTCATAATTAAAAAAATTTAATTTTGTTTACGGACGGTTAAGTCCGGGGCTGATTATGGCAATCGCGCCGCCTAAACGGCTCGGATTCTCTGGTTTCGCGACTCGAATTCTGCGATCATGCAAGTCAAAGCGCGAAAAAAGATAACAAAGCGTGAGCAGGTAAAATGCGGAACATTCTGTTAACGGGCCTTCTGGCGTCCGTTTTGGTCACCTCCGTCGCCGTGGCGGAGGTGCCGAAGGTCATGAACGATTTCAGCGCCAAACGAATCGGGGTGCCCAAACCCGGTCAGAAAAGGCTGAATATCCAGATCGACCCGGAAGAGCAGGCGGCGGCGCTGAAGCCGAAGCCGCGTGTGCCGGTGATCGACCTGCCGCCGGCAGCAGAGACTTCCCCGGAAACCACGATTGGCAGCTACAGCTGGTTCTGGGACAGGATTTCGCCCTCCATGGCGCAATCCGGCCCCGGCAGGTTGCAGGTGGCGATGGATGTGATCACCGGGTCGGGGAAGATCCCGCAACCACGGATGCAGCACATGCAGAGCATCGCCCAGGCAAATGGCGTGGATATCCTCAAATCGACAATCGGCACGCGGGTGTCGCCGGCGCTGGTGCTGGCGGTGATCTCGGTCGAATCGGCGGGCAGGAAGGATGCGGTCAGCCATGCGGGTGCACAGGGTCTGATGCAGCTCATGCCGGCCACGGCCGCGCGTTTCGGCGTCAAGAACAGCCTTGCTGCGACCGAGAACATCCTCGGCGGGGTCAAATACCTCGACTGGCTGATGCAGGAGTTCAACGGCGATCCGATCATGGTGCTCGCCGGCTACAACGCGGGCGAGGGGTCGGTGCGCAAATACGCGGGCGTTCCGCCTTTCGCGGAAACACGGGACTATGTGCCCAAGGTGCTGGCGGCGTTCCAGGTGGCGCGTGGCCTCTGCCGCACGCCGCCGGAACTGGTGACGGACGGCTGCGTCTTCGCGGCGCTCAACTAGACCTGAAAGACGTCTGCCCAGTCCGGATGTTTGCGCCGCTGCGCGTTGACGAAAGGGCAAAGCGGCACGATCCTGAAACCGTCGCGCCGGGCATCGGCAACCAGTCGTTCTGCGAGTGCAAGGCCAGCGCCGGTGCCACGCAAGGCGTCCGGCACGTCGGTATGATCGGCGATTACCGTCTGTGGTGAGAGGATCGAGTAGGTGAGTTCCGCCTGCTGACCGTCGAGCGAGAGAATATAGCGTCCCTTGGTACCCTCGACTTCACGCCGGATCTTGGCCTCAGACAATCGTGGCTTCCGTGGCGGCGCGCAGCTCCTGCTCGGTCACGCCCTCCGCGCATTCGACGATCCGCAGACCGCCCTCGACCACGTCAAGCACGCCGAGGTTGGTGATGATGCGGTCCACCACGCCCTTGCCGGTCAGCGGCAGGGTGCATGCGCGCAGAACCTTGCTCTCGCCGTGCTTGTTGGTGTGATCCATGACCACCACCACGCGGCCGACGCCTGCGACGAGGTCCATCGCCCCGCCCATGCCCTTCACGAGCTTGCCGGGGATCATCCAGTTCGCGAGGTCGCCGTTTTCGGCCACTTCCATCGCGCCGAGGATCGCCATGGCGATCTTGCCGCCCCGGATCATGCCGAAGCTCTGGGCGCTGTCGAAATAGGCGGTCTGCGGCAGTTCGGTGATGGTCTGCTTGCCGGCGTTGATCAGGTCCGCATCCTCGGTGCCCGCGATGGGGAAGGGGCCCATGCCGAGCATGCCGTTTTCCGATTGCAGCGTCACTTCGATCCCGTCGGGGATGTAGTTGCTCACAAGCGTCGGAATGCCGATCCCGAGGTTGACGTACCAGCCGTCCTCAAGTTCCTGCGCCGCGCGCGCGGCCATCTGGTTGCGATCCCAAGGCATGTTTGGTCCTATTCTGTAACGGAGGCGCCCGCGGGCACGTCGATGGTGACAAAGCTGCCGGCGGCGCCACGCACGAGGTGCAGCGTACCCTCGAGCCCTTCGATCAGCCCGGTGATGATGCGCCCGCCCACCGTGGAGGAGGCGGGCCATTGCATGTTCGTGGGGATGCCGATGCCATCGTCGGAGACGGTCAGGCGCAGGCCGCCTGCGCTCAGTTGCGACATGCGCACATCCACGAGCCCGTTGTCGAGCCGGTCGAAAGCGTGCTGGAAGGCGTTGGTCAGCAGTTCGGAGACCACGAGGCCCACCCGCGTCGCCACTTCGATGGGCACTTCCAGAGGTTCGATCTGCAGGTTCATTCGCACACCGGAGCGGCCTTCGATATGGGCAATGGCGCAGGCCAGCCGTGAGATGAAGCTGCCCATCTGGATCGAATCGCTGTTCGATTGCGTGTCGGAGAGCTTCATTTCCTCATAGAGCAGTTGCAGCGTCTCGATCCGGCGGCTCAGCGCCGCGTAATCGTCGGGGACGGAGGTGGCGATCGTCTGCTGGCGAATCATGCCGATGATCATCGACAGGTCCGATTTCACCCGATCCTGAACCTCCATCAGCTGTAAGTTGACCAACTCCGCACCCGGATCGCGCTCGTTGATCAGCAGTTCCTTCTGGATTCCCATGTAGTATTGTGTCCGCCCCTTGGAATCCGTGATCGGTGAAACGATGAGCCGGTTCATGAAGGGGGCACCGTTGGCGCGGTAGTTCAGGATGTCGACGGAAACTGTTTCATTGGCTTCGATGCCCTGCCGCAGCCGGTCCACCGCGGCCTTTTCGGTCTTCTCGCCTTGCAGGAAGCGGCAATTGCGCCCGATGCAGGCGCTGCGCGCGTAGCCCGTGGCCCGGGTGAAGGCCTGGTTTACGTAGACGATGGGGTTGTCTTCAATATTGGGGTTGGTGATCAGCATCGACACTTTCGCCCGGGCGAAGCCTTCGAAGCCGGATACTTCGAAGTGACCGTCGGGGTCGTTCAGGGGGTCGTCGAGCTGGATTCCGATGTCTGCCATGGCTCGACACTCATGCCGCGCGCGTGGTGCGCTGCTCGATCCGTTTCTCGTGTTCGCCCTGGATCAGGCGGTGCACGTAGATGCCGGGCAGGTGAATGCTGTCGGGATCCAGGCTGCCGGTGGGCACGATTTCCTCGACCTCGGCGACGCAGATCTTGCCGCACATCGCCGCCGGCGGATTGAAATTGCGCGCCGTCTTGCGGAACACGAGGTTGCCGGTGGCATCGGCCTTCCAGGCCTTGACGATGGAGAGGTCCGCGACGATCCCGCGTTCGAGGATGTAGGTCTCGCCGTCGAAATCCTTGTGCTCCTTGCCTTCGGCGATCACCGTGCCGACGCCTGTCTTGGTGTAGAAGCCGGGGATGCCGCAGCCGCCCGCGCGCATCCGCTCGGCCAGCGTGCCTTGCGGGTTGAATTCGAGCTCCAACTCGCCGGAGAGATACTGGCGCATGAACTCCGCGTTCTCGCCCACGTAGGATGAGATCATCTTCTTGACTTGCCGGGTCTTGAGCAGGATGCCGATGCCGAAATCGTCCACGCCCGCATTGTTGGAGGCGAAGGTCAGATCCTTGGTCCCGGCCTCCTTGATCGCCTGAAGCAGCAACTCCGGGATGCCGCAAAGACCGAATCCTCCGGCGGCGATCAGCATGCCGTCGCGCAAAACACCTTCAAGCGCTTCCGACGCCGACCCGTAGACTTTCTTCATTTTGCTTCCTTGACCTGGCTGGCTGACCAAAGTTTCGTTCGTCGAGCGGGACCAACCGTCATCCGGCACCCCGTTCAGATCTGTTGCATGTTGCAGTATACCGACGCCGCAGGGACACGCAAACCACTTTGGCGCGCTGAGCGCGGGATTTGTACCGGCGGCATCGTCAGCCTTGCGCGGCTTTTTTGGCCGGCGCTTCTTTCTTTGCGCCTTTCCTGGCCGTGGCTTTTCGCTTTGTCTTGCCTTTCTTGCCGGCCTTGGCCTCGATCAACTCGAGGGCTGCTTCCATGGTGAGCGCCTCCGGATCGCCGCCCTTGGGCAGTGTGGCGTTGACCTTTTCCCATTTCACGTAAGGCCCGTATTTGCCTTCCATGATGCTGACCGGACCGCCATCCTTGGGATGTTCGCCCAGTTCGCGCAGGGTCTTGGCCGCAGCCCCTCGTCCGCCGCGGCTCGCCACTTTCTCCGCCAGAAGCTGCACCGCGCGGTTCATGCCCACGGTGAAGACCTCCTCGATGCCCTCGAGGTTGGCATTGGTGCCGCCACGGTCGGAGGTGCTCGTCGCGTGTTTGATGTAGGGCCCGTAGCGCCCGATATTGGCCCACACCGTCACCCCGTCCTCGGGATGAGGCCCGATCTCGCGGGGCAGCGACAGGAGCTTGACCGCCTGCGGCAATGAAAGCTCCTCCGCAGGCCACTCCTTGGGGATCGACTGGCGCGGCGGTTTCTTGTTGTCCTCGGTGACTTCGCCCCTTTGCACGTAAGGTCCGAAGCGCCCCTTGAAGGCGTAGATCTTGTCGCCTTCGTCTTCGCCCAGCAGCTTGCCATCGGGCGGGATGCCGCTGTCGTCTTCCTCGCCCGGCGGGCCGAAGGCGCGGGTGTAGCGGCATTCGGGGTAGTTCGAGCAGCCGATGAAGGCGCCACCCGAGCGCGCGGTGCGCATGCTGAGCCGGCCTGCCCCGCAATTGGGGCAGAGGCGCGGGTCGCTGCCATCCTCGGTCGGCGGGAAGAGATGCGGCTCCAGCACCTCATTGATCTTTTCCAGCACCTCGGTGATGCGCAGATCGGCCGTTTCTGCGATGGCGGCGGAGAAATCTCGCCAGAAGCGGCTTAGCACCTGTTTGTAATCCGCATCCCCGGCGCTGACGTTGTCGAGCTGGTCTTCCAGATCGGCGGTGAAATCATAGCCCACGTATTTGCGGAAGTAGTTTTCGAGGAATGCCGTGACCAGCCGGCCCTTGTCCTCGGGGATCAGGCGGTTCTTGTCCTTGCGGACGTATTCACGGTCCTGGATCGTGGTGACGATCGAGGCATAGGTCGATGGCCGCCCGATCCCAAGCTCCTCCATCCGCTTGACCAGCGTGGCTTCGGTGTAGCGGGGGGGCGGTTGGGTGAAATGCTGCTCGGGCGTGACCGACCGCTTGACCATCGCATCACCGTCGTCGATCTGCGGCAGGCGGTTGTCGTCCTCGTCCTCCACGTCGTCGCGACCTTCCTCATAGACCTTGAGGAAGCCGTCGAAGAGCACGACCTGCCCGGTGGCGCGCAACTCGACCTGCCCGTCCGCGCTGCCGATGTCCACGGTGGTGCGTTCCATCCGCGCCGATTCCATCTGGCAGGCCAGCGTGCGCTTCCAGATCAGGTCGTAGAGCTTACGCTGGTCCGCGTCCGATGTCTGCAGGTCCGTGGCCTTGGTCATCATGTCCGTCGGGCGGATACATTCATGCGCTTCCTGCGCGTTCTTGGCCTTGTTCTTGTAGAGGCGCGGGCTGGCGGGCACGTAGTCCTTGCCGTAGAGCGTCTGAATCGCCTCGCGGGCCGCGGTCACGGCTTCGGGGGCCATGTCGATGCCATCGGTGCGCATATAGGTAATGTAGCCCGCCTCATAGAGTCGCTGCGCGGTACTCATCGTCTGGCGCGCGCCCATGCCGAACTTGCGGCTCGCTTCCTGCTGCAGCGTGGAGGTCATGAAGGGGGCAGAGGGGTTGCGGGTGGCAGGCTTTGCCTCGACCGATTTGACCTTGAGGTCGCGCGAGGAGATCGCCTGCACGGCCATTTCCGCCTGCGTGGCGTTGGCGATGTCGAACTTGTCGAGTTTCTTGCCCGCCAGAACCGTCAGGCGCGCTTCGAGTTCCTGTCCGCGCGGCGTCGCAAGTTGCGCCTTCACCGACCAGTATTCGCGGTTGCGGAAGGCCTCGATCTCCATCTCGCGCTCGACGATGAGGCGCAGCGTCACCGATTGCACGCGCCCCGCGGATTTGGCTCCCGGCAGCTTGCGCCACAATACGGGCGAGAGATTGAAGCCCACGAGATAATCGAGCGCGCGGCGGGCGAGATAGGCCTCCACCAGCGGCATGTCGACCTGCCGGGGGTTCTTCATCGCCTCGGTCACGGCGGATTTGGTGATGGCGTTGAAGACGACGCGCGAGACCGGCGTGTCTTTCTTGATCGACTTGCGTTGGGTCAGGGCTTCCTGAAGATGCCAGCTGATCGCCTCGCCTTCGCGGTCGGGGTCGGTCGCGAGGATCAGTTCGTTGTCGTCCTTCAGCGCATCGGCGATCGCCTTGACGTGCTTGCGGCTGTCGCTCGCCACTTCCCAGAGCATCTCGAAATCCGCCTCCGGGTCGACCGAGCCATCCTTGGGCGGCAGGTCCCGGACGTGCCCGTAGGAGGCCAGAACGGTGTAGTTTTTCCCCAGGTACTTGTTGATGGTCTTGGCTTTGGCAGGAGATTCGACAACAACGACCGGCATGTAACGGGTACCTCTGAGCGAAAGTTCACACGTCTATGGCTGTGACATATCAACTGTGCAAGTGGATATTTCAAGACGCGGCCACCTGGGTTCGCCTTGAGGTCGACGGCATTCCTGGTATCATGCAATGTTATAATAATTTGATATTAAATATTTTTCTTCTATCTCGCCACGCCGGAACAGGGATTGGCGAAAGGTGGCTGCTGCGACACGGGCGCACGTCCCGGGATCTGCGCCCGGATCAGGGGCATGGTCCTTCCCGCCGCATTCGCTCTCAAGCGTGACCTTGATCCGGCTGAAGCCGGGGCCGGCGGTTGAGAGTTGCCCGCTTGCGCGGAGGGCGCGTTGGGCGGCATGGGCCGCGGGGGTCTGGCCGCCGGCCGCCGAATAGGGTCTGGCGGCGTTGCAGTCGGCCAATCGGTCGGCAACGAGGCTGCCGGCATGGACGAGACCGAAGGCCAGCGTCTCATTCAAGAGGTCGCCCCGCATCTTGGAAGTGAAGACTTCGCAGATGCCGTGTCTCGCATAGGCTTGCCGGGCGCGATGAAGTGCCAGGCCAGCATCGCGTTCGAGGTGATCTCGGTGCCAGATCGCTGACGATAAGGTCGGGCTTGCAAAGGCCCGCGCGATGAGCGCCGCGAGGTCCCGCGCACCTTCGGCGCGGCCTCTGTCAACAGCGGCGCCCGCGTGCCGCCGCCATTGTCGCTCAGGCCAATGGCGCTCGCAGAAGGCAGGTGCAGCGCAACCGCGCACCAAGGGACGGTTACTTCACGCGCGTCCAGTTTTGGCCGCTGCACACCGGACCGATGCATCCTTTGACGGTCATCGAATTTCCACTTATCGAAATCTTCGACTTATACGTCTTGTTCGACTGAGGATCCCAGACTGTCCCGCCCGAATAGCTGTTTGCTCCATCTGGCTTCATTTCTTTGACGATCGGTTTACCCAGGTTGGCATACCCCGGATCCTTGCCGTCTTTCGTAAAAGCCTCGCTGATAACGCCGCAGATCATCGATTTGTTCGCGTTGCAGGGCTCCATTCTCACATGGAGATAGGCTCCGTGCTTGTCGGACTCGGTCTTCCACACGCCATCCGCGCCGCTTGCGGATAGAGCGACCGGTGCAGCGATCAACAACAAAGCAGCAATGAGTTTTCGCATCTTGTTTCCTCAACTTCAGGATTACCGAAAAGGCGCTCTCAGTTTTGTTTCCGCGCTCGGCTGTCCTGTACAAGGTATTGCGATAGAAACGGTATTACTTCTCTTCTCGCGCCACGTTTTCGATGCCACCCCACGAGTGTTTTGTCGTGGTGTCAAATTTGCCTTGAGCCAACAGGGTCGGAGCTGCATTGCTGCGGATCCCGTGCCGGCGGCACATCGTCGCGGTCTTCGCGCCGACTACCCGCTCCCGCAGGATGCCGATGATCTGCGTCTCGGGGTAGTTCGATCTCTGTTGCCGCAAAGGACTGCCTGATGCGGTGCCGGGCAAAGGGCGGGATACTTTCTGACGTCGACACAGGGCATTGAGGTTTGCCGATCACGGCCTGCGCGCGATCATACCGCCCGACTGGCGGATGATCTCGCCTTCAAGCTCGAGATCCAGAAGAACGGGCGCCGCCATCGCGGGAGCGACGGCGAGGTCACGGATGAGCTGGTCCTCCGCGATCGGTGTGGGGCTGAGGCGGGCAAGGATCTGGCGGTGCAGGGCGGCTACCTGCTGCAATGGCCTGCGCGCAGGCTCGGGCTTTGGCGATTTTTCGGGTCGCGGCTGGGGCATGGATGGCGCGCCGTGGAGCGGGGCAAGGGCGTCGAGAACATCCGCCGCCGAGCGCACCAGTGTCGCGCCGTCGCGGATGAGTTGGTTGCAGCCCGATGCCCTTGCGTCGAAAGGGCTGCCCGGTACCGCCAGGACATCCCGTCCCTGATCGAGCGCGTCGCGGGCGGTGATGAGACTGCCGGATTTGGCCGCGGCCTCGACCACCACCGTGGCCCGGCTCAACCCGGAGATGATGCGGTTACGGCTCGGGAAATGCCGCGCCATCGGTTGCAACCCCATGGGTTGCTCCGACAGGCGCAGGCCGGCCTTGGCGATACTCTGCGCGAGGTCGATGTTTTCCGCGGGATAGATCACGTCGACGCCGCCGGCCTGAACCGCGATCGTGCCGGTTTCCAGTGCGGCGAGATGGGCGGCGGTGTCGATGCCACGCGCGAGCCCGGAGACAACCACGTAACCTGCCGCACCCAGATCGCGGGCGAGGTTGCGTGCCATTCGGGTTCCAAGCGAAGAGGCGTTGCGGGCGCCGACGATGGAGATCATCGGGCGGAGGAGCAGCGCCGGATCGCCGATCACCCAGAGAAAGGGCGGTGCGTCTTCAAGGTCGTCCAGAATGTCGGGATAGGCGGTGCCGCCTTGCATCACAAGGCGTGCTCCCGCAGACCGCGCGGCGTTGAGTTCGGCCTGAACCACGGCCTCAGGGCATATTTCATACCTCTCAACGCCGGCGGCGCGCGCTACCTCGGGCAGCGCTAGAAGCGCGTTCTGCGCCGTGCCGTGTTCAGTCAGCAGTCGTTTATACGTCGTTATGCCGACCCGGCGGGATCGCAACAGACGGAGCCGGGAGAACTGCTCATCTTCCGTGGTGGGTGGGAGTGGGGGGTGAGTGGAAGAAGGATTGTGGTCCTTGTCAGTCATCCGCGACTCCGTCCGTTGCAGAATCAGGTTTAGCCTGAGTTGGTTAACAACGCATGAAGAGGCGCACGCATCGGCATTGTCATTTTCGGGGGGAAGGTCAGGACGCCGATCCGCCCACCGTCAGCCCGCCGATCAACAACGTCGGCTGGCCCACACCCACCGGTACCCATTGGCCGGCCTTGCCACAGTTGCCCATGCCGGGATCGAGCGCCATGTCGTTGCCGATGGCGCGGATCTGCCTGAGCGCGGTGGCGCCGTCGCCGATCAGGGTGGCGCCTTTTACCGGCGCGCCGACCTTGCCGTTCTGCACGCGGTAGGCTTCGGTGCAGCTGAAGACGAACTTGCCGTTGGTGATGTCGACCTGACCGCCGCCGAAGCCCACGGCGTAGATGCCGTCCTTGAGGTCTGCAACGATATCGGCGGGGTCGCTGTCGCCGCCGAGCATGTAGGTATTGGTCATCCGCGGCATCGGCGCATGGGCATAGCTTTCGCGCCGCCCGTTGCCGGTGGGGGCCACGCCCATCAGCCGCGCGTTCTGGCGGTCCTGCATGTAGCCCACGAGGATGCCGTCCTCGATCAGCACGTTGCGCGCCGAGGGCGTGCCTTCGTCGTCGATGCTGATCGAGCCGCGGCGGTCGGGGATCGTGCCATCATCAAGCACGGTGACGCCCTTGCTCGCGATCTGCTGTCCCATGAGACCCGCGAAGGCGGACGAGCCCTTGCGGTTGAAATCGCCCTCGAGCCCGTGCCCGATGGCCTCATGCAGCAGGATGCCTGGCCAGCCGGGGCCCAGAACCACATCCATCACGCCCGCAGGAGCCGGTACGGCCTCAAGATTGACGCAGGCCACGCGCAAGGCCTCACGCACCTTCGATTGCCAGTCGGCGGGGTCGAGCAGCCCGTCGAGACCGATGCGACCGCCACCTCCGACCGAGCCGGATTCGCGGCGCCCGTCCTGTTCCACGATGACCGAGACATTGACCCGCGTCATCGGCCGCACATCGCGCAGGGATTGTCCGTCCGGGCGCAGAATCTCGATTTCCTGATGGCTTGCGGCGATCACGGCTGAGACTTGCACGACGCGGCCATCGAGCCCGCGGGCATAAGCATCGATCTGCCGCAGCGTCTCGACCTTGACCGGGAAACTGGCGCCGGCGATGGGGTCGATGTCGGTGTAGAGCCGCTTGTTCGTCGGGGTCGGCGCATCGGCCCAGGTGCCGCCGCCGTCGCCTACCGCCAGCCGGGCGGTTTCGGCGGCCCGGGTGAGTGCTGATGCCGAGATGTCGGTGGAATGCGCATAGCCCGCGACTTCGCCGCGCACGGCGCGCAGCCCGAAGCCTTCGGACGCGTCATAGCTTGCGGTTTTCAGACGCCCGTCGTCGAAGGCCAGCGTCTCGGATCGGCGCCGTTCGAGGAAAAGCTCGCCGTCATCGGCCCCCTTGGTGGCGGCGCGCAGCACGCGCAGCGCTGCATCGCGGTCAAGCGCATCCCTGAAGGGGGCGAAAGCGGCATCTGTCATGGAGCGGTCCTCTCCGGGAAAAACGGGGAAAGCGTCTGAATGACGCAAGCAGAAGTCTTTATCTTGTGATCAGAATATGATTGTAAGAGTCCAGATTGCAACGGACGGGTCGGTGCGCAAACCTTTTCCCCATCCTCGCAGAACACCAGATGATCCCACGATCAACCAAAGATCAGGACGGCATATGACACGTTTTTTCTCCCTCGCGGGCCTTTCGGCCGGGTTCATGGCCACCGCCGCACAGGCGCAGGATGGCCTTGAAATCATCGGTGCACCGGTGGACGGGCTGACCGGCTTCCAGCCGGCGGCGACCGAACTGGCCTCCGACCTGCAGTGGCTCGACCACATGCTCCTGGTGATCATCACGGTGATCACGCTCTTCGTGACGGCGCTGATTCTCTGGGTCATGGTGCGCTACAACGCCAAGCGCAACCCGACGCCCGCGACCTTTACCCACCACACGCCGGTGGAGATCGCCTGGACCGTGGTGCCGATCGTGATCCTTGTCTTCATCGGGGCCTTCTCGCTGCCGATCCTGTTCAAGCAACAGGAGATTCCGGAAGCCGACATCACGATCAAGGTGACCGGCTACCAGTGGTACTGGGGCTATGAATACGTGGATGAGGGCTTCGGCTTCGACAGCTACATGATCGGTGCCCCGGCGACGGGCGGGTCGAACATGAAAACCCCCGAGGTGGTCGCGCAGCTTGAAGAAGCCGGCTATTCCGAGCAGGAGTTCCTGCTGGCGACGGATACCTCCGTGGTGATCCCCGTGGGCAAGACCATCGTGATGCAGGTGACCGGCGCGGATGTGATCCACGCCTGGACGATCCCCGCCTTCGGTGTGAAGCAGGACGCGGTGCCGGGTCGTCTTGCGGAGCTTTGGTTCAAGGCCGAGAAGGAGGGCATCTACTTCGGTCAGTGTTCCGAGCTTTGCGGACAGGCCCATGCCTACATGCCGATCACGGTGAAGGTTGTCTCCGAGGCGGCCTATGCCGAATGGCTCGAAGGCGCCCGCGAAGAATACGCAGGCATTCCGCGCACCCGCGTGGTCGCATCCAACTGAGGCGGGGCGGGCGCATGGCCCACCCGACCCTCTGACTACAAGGCGCAGCGATGACGGACGTCAGCTACACGACCACAGAGAAGGACGCGGACCTCGGCGATTATTTCGCCCTGATGAAGCCTCGTGTCATGCAACTGGTGGTCTTCACCGCCCTTGTGGGGCTGCTGGCGGCGCCGGTCTCGGTGCATCCGGTCATCGCCTTCGCGTCGATTCTCTTTGTCGCCGTCGGCGCCGGCGCGTCGGGCGCGCTGAACATGTGGTGGGATGCGGATATCGATGCGGTGATGCGCCGGACCTCGAAACGCCCGATCCCCGCTGGCAAGGTGCAGCCGGGCGAGGCGTTGAACCTCGGTGTGGCGCTTTCGGGTCTGTCGGTGATGATGCTGGCGCTCTCGGCCAACCTTCTGGCCGCCGGCCTTCTGGCCTTCACGATCTTCTTTTACGCCGTGATCTATTCCATGTGGCTGAAACGCGCGACGCCGCAGAACATCGTGATAGGCGGTGCCGCCGGTGCCTTCCCGCCGGTGATCGGCTGGGTCATTGCGACGGGGTCTTTCTCGGTCGAAGCCTGGCTCATGTTCGCGCTGATCTTCATGTGGACACCGCCGCATTTCTGGGCTTTGGCGCTCTTCATGAAGTCGGATTACGACGATGCGGGAGTGCCGATGCTGACCGTGACCCATGGGCGGAAATCGACCCGTGCACATATCATCGTCTACACCGTGCTGCTGGCGGTCCTTGCCGTAGGAACAGGCTTCACCGCGATCGGTGGACCAATCTATCTGGCGGCAGCGGTCGTGTTGAACGCGCTTTTCCTGAAAGGCGCATATGACATCTGGCGTCGGGACGAGACACAGGCGGAGGCCGACGGCTACGCTGTGGAAAAGAAATTCTTCCGCCTGTCGCTCTGGTATCTCTTTGCGCATTTCGGGGTGATCCTGCTCGAAGCCGTGCTGCGTCCCTACGGTCTGGGAGGCTGGTGACCCATGTCTTTCCGGCCTGAACACGAGCTGCACAACCGTCGCAAGGGGCGCAACATCGGCGTGGGCCTGATGCTCGCGGGCTTTGTCGTTCTGGTGCTGGCGCTGACATTCACCAAGGTCACGAGCGGCGATTTCGAATTGCCCAAAGCCTCGGAGATATCGAAATGATCCGTCTGGAAGGTCCCCGCAAGACCGTGGCGCAGACCGTGGGTCTCGTGCTCGTCATGGGCGCTCTGGCCTGGGCGTCGGTGCCGTTCTACGACTGGTTTTGCCGGGTGACAGGCTTCGGCGGCGTCACCGGTGTCTCCGACGTCGCACCCGAGGACGTGCTCGACCAGACCATCAAGGTCCGCTTCGACGGCTCGCTCAACAACAACATGCAGTGGGAATTCAAACCTGTCGTGCGTGAGATGGAACTGAAGATCGGCGAGACCGGCCTTGCCTTCTACGAGGCCTACAATCCGACCGACCGCCCGATCGCAGGCTCCGCGAGCTACAATGTCACCCCCTATCAGGCGGGCGGCTTTTTCAACAAGATCCAGTGTTTCTGCTTCGAGGAACAGGTGTTGCAGCCCGGCGAGCGGGTCGAGATGCCAGTCACCTTCTATGTGGACCCGGAAATTGTCACCGACCGTGATGGAAAATATATACACACCATCACGCTCTCCTATACGTTTTACGAGATCGACCTGCCCGAAGGCTATGCCGCCGTACAGGAAGAGACGACACCCTCAGACAAAAGTCTGAACTGACCAGGATAAGGTAAGGGACGAAGCCATGGCCCATGAAAAGAACCACGATTATCACATTCTGAACCCCTCGATCTGGCCGTTACTCGGGGCGGTCGCCGGGTTTGCGATGCTCTTCGGTGCCGTGCTCTGGATGCAGGGCATCACACCCTATCTCTTCTGGATGGGCTTTGTCGGCGTGCTTTACGTGATGTTCGGCTGGTGGTCCGAAGTGGTGCATGAAAGCAAGGTCGGGGATCACACGCCGGTCGTGCGCATCGGTCTGCGCTATGGCTTCATCCTCTTCATCATGTCGGAAGTGATGTTCTTCGCGGCCTGGTTCTGGTCTTTCTTCAAGCACGCAATCTACCCGATGAGCGGATATGTCGGCACGGAATACGTCCAGCCCGAGATCTACCACGTCGATGCGTTCCACCTGCCGCTCATCAACACGCTGGTGCTGCTGCTGTCCGGCTGTGCCGTGACCTGGGCGCACCACGCGCTGGTGCATGAGAACAACCGCAAGGATCTGATCGCGGGCCTGGCCATTTCGATCGTCCTCGGGGTCTTGTTCACCGTGTTGCAGGCCTATGAGTACGGCTACCTGCTCAAGCAGGGCTGGGAGTTCGGGGGCGACAAGTTCTACTCGAATTTCTTCATGGCGACCGGTTTCCACGGCGCGCATGTGATCATCGGGACGATCTTCCTGACCGTCTGTCTGGTCCGCGCGATGAAGGGTCATTTCACGCCCGAGAAACATGTGGGCTTCGAAGCTGCGGCCTGGTACTGGCACTTCGTCGATGTCGTCTGGCTGTTCCTTTTCTTCGCCGTTTACATCTATGGCGTGAGCACGATGCCCGGCGCGCACTGACGCCGCATCCAGTCTGAAATCAAAGCGCGCGGTTCCCGCGCGCTTTTCTTTGAGTGAGGGGCGCCGGATGGGCCGCGTCGCATTTCTTCTTTTCGTCGGGCTCGGCGGTGCTGCGATCCTGATCAGCCTGGGCGTCTGGCAGGTGCAACGCCTCGCCTGGAAAGAAGGCGTTATCGCCGACATAGAGACCCGCATCTCGGCTGATCCCGTGCCCTTGCCCGCCGATCCCGACCCCGCGCGGGACGCCTATCTGCCAGTCCAAGTGACGGGTGTGCTCTACCCGGATTACCTGCGTGTGCTGGTTTCGCAAAAGCAGGCCGGCGCAGGCTACCGCATCATTCGCCCGATGATCCGCGAGGAGGGCAACATCCTTGTCGATCTGGGCTTTGTGTCTGTTGCGGATGCGCCGGGGCTGCGCTTCGAGGAAGGCCCGCCGCTCACCATCGTGGGCAACCTGCAATGGCCGCAGGAGACCGACGGCTTTACGCCGGAGCCCGACATCGCGCAGAACATCTGGTTCGCCCGCGACGTGGCGGCCATGGCCGAGGCGCTCGGTACCGAACCCGTTCTGGTCGTGCGCCGCGATGCACCCGATCTCGGTGGCCCGCTGACCCCGCTCCCCGTCGATACTGCCGCGATCCCCAACGATCACTTGCAATACGCGATCACCTGGTTCTCTCTGGCGGCCATCTGGTCCGCCATGACCTTTTTCTTCCTGCGCCGCCCGCCGGCCAAAACAACAGACTGAGACGACATGCGTTACATCTCCACCCGCGGGGCCGCCCCGGTGCTGAACTTCGAGCAGGCCATGCTGACCGGGCTCGCCCGCGACGGCGGCCTCTATGTGCCGGAAACCATTCCGCAACTGAGCCTGCCGGAAATCGAGGCGCTCGAAGGGCTCAGCTACGAGGCAACGGCCTTTCGCGTGATGCGCCCCTTCGTGGGGGATGTGTTCACCGACGACGAGTTCGAGGGCATCATCGCGCGCGCCTATGCGGGGTTCGGCCATGCGGCCCGCGCGCCGCTGGTGCAGCTGGATCAGGGGCATTTCCTGCTGGAGCTTTTCCACGGCCCGACGCTCGCCTTCAAGGATTTCGCGATGCAGCTGATCGGGCAGATGTTCCAGACCGCCTTGGGGCGCAAGGACGCGCGGGTGACGATCGTGGGGGCCACTTCGGGCGATACCGGGTCGGCGGCGATCGAGGCCTTCCGCGGGCTCGACAATGTGGATGTCTTCATTCTCTATCCGCACGGGCGCATCTCCGAGGTGCAGCGCCGCCAGATGACCACGCCCACGGAAAGCAATGTGCACGCCCTCGCAATGGATGGCGATTTCGATGATTGCCAGGCACGGCTGAAGGACATGTTCAACGATTTCGACTTCCGCGACGGGGTGCGGCTCGCCGGGGTCAATTCGATCAACTGGGGCCGGGTGCTGGCGCAGGTGGTCTATTATTTCTCCGCTGCCGTGTCGCTGGGCGCGCCCTACCGGAAGGTGAGCTTCACGGTGCCCACGGGCAATTTCGGCGACATCTTCGCAGGCTATATCGCCAAGCGGATGGGGCTGCCCATCGATCAGCTTGTGGTGGCCACGAACCAGAACGACATCCTGCACCGCTGCCTCTCGGGGCAGGGCTATCACAAGGGGCAGACCGTGCCGTCGATCAGCCCGTCGATGGATATCCAGGTCTCCTCGAACTTCGAGCGCGCGCTCTTTGACGCCTATGACCGCGACGGCAAGGCGGTGGCGCAGCTGATGGAGGAGCTCAAATCCGGCGGCTTCGACGTGAGCCAGGGCGCGATGCAGGTCCTGCAATCGCACTACCGGTCGGGCCGCGCGTCGGAGGCCGAGACTTCGGCTACCATCGCCGCCTGCCTGAAGGCCTCGGGCGAACTTTTGTGCCCGCATTCCGCGGTCGGCGTGAAAGTGGCGGAGGCAGAGCGCGTGACCGGAACGCCGATGATCACGCTGGCCACGGCGCACCCGGCGAAATTCCCCGACGCGGTCGAGAAAGCCTCAGGCATACACCCCCCCTTGCCCCCGCGTATGGCGGACCTGTATGAGAGGCCGGAACGGGTGACGCGCGTCCCCAACGATCTGGCAGCACTAACCCGGCACATCAAAGAGCATATTCCCGCGTGACACTTAACATACATCGCCTGTCCAACGGCTTTCGCATCGTGACCGAAGTCATGCCGGGCCTCGCCTCGGCTTCCGTGGGCGTCTGGGTCACGGCCGGCGCGCGCCATGAAAAACCCAACCAGAACGGCATCGCGCATTTCCTCGAGCACATGGCCTTCAAGGGCACCAAGCGGCGCACCGCGTTGCAGATTGCTGAGAGCATCGAGGACGTGGGTGGCTACATCAACGCCTATACCAGCCGCGAGGTGACCGCCTATTACGCCCGCGTGCTGCAGAACGACGTGCCGCTGGCGCTGGATGTGATTGCCGACATCCTGCTTAACCCGACACTGGAAAAAGCGGAGATCGAGGTCGAGCGCGGCGTGATCCTGCAGGAGATCGGGCAGGCGCTCGACACGCCCGACGACGTGATCTTCGACTGGTTGCAGGAAGAGGCCTATCCGGATCATCCGATGGGTCGCACGATCCTCGGGCCTTCGGAGCGCGTTTCCAGCTTCTCGCGCCGGGATCTGCAGAAATTCATCGGGCAGCACTACGGCCCGGGGCAGATGATCCTCTCGGCAGCCGGGGCGGTGGATCACGATGCGATCGTGGCCCTCGCCGAGCAGCTTTTCGGGGATATGGAACCTTTGCCGATCATGGATGCTTCCGCGGCCCGCTTCACCGGGGGCGAGCGGCGCCAGACCAAGGCGCTCGAGCAGGCGCATTTTGCGCTGGCCTTCGAGAGTCCGGGCTACCGGGACGACAAGATCTATACCGCGCAGATCTATGCCAGTGCGCTTGGCGGTGGCATGTCGAGCCGCCTCTTCCAGGAAATCCGCGAGAACCGCGGGCTCTGTTATTCGATCTTCGCTCAAGCCGGCGCCTATGCCGACACCGGCATGACCACGATCTACGCAGGCACCAGCGCCGAGCAATTGCCGCAGCTTGCCGAAATCACCATCGACGAGATGAAGCGCGCAGCGACGGACATGTCCCCGGCGGAAGTCGCACGGGCGCGGGCGCAGATGAAGGCGGGCCTGCTGATGGGGCTTGAGAGCCCCTCGAACCGCGCCGAACGGCTTGCGCGGCTTGTCCAGATCTGGGACCGGGTGCCGCCGCTGGAGGAAACCGTCGCCCTGATCGATGCAGTGACGACAGGCGACGTAAAGGAATTTGCAGAGACCATGGCGGCTGCCTCGCCTGCGGCGCTGGCGCTCTACGGCCCAATCGACGCGGCACCGAGCCTGGCCGCGCTAGAGGAGCGCCGTGTGGCGTGATCCTGCGCAACTTCCGGAAACTGAGGATCGAGACCGAGCGCATGACCCTGCGCCCACCGGTTCATTCGGATTTCCGCGCCTGGTCCGCCTTGCGCGCGCAAAGCCTCAACTTCCTCACGCCCTGGGAGCCGGCCTGGGCCGATGACCACCTGAGCCGCAAGGCCTTCACCAACCGTGTCTACTGGGCGCAGCGCTCGGTCTCGGGCGGCACCGCATTGCCGCTCTTCCTGATCCGGCGCAGCGATGACACGCTGCTCGGTGCGATCACCCTCGACAACATCCGGCGCGGGCCGAGCCAGTCGGGCACGCTGGGCTACTGGACGGGCCAGCCCTTCGCGCGGCATGGTTATATGCGCGAGGCCATCACCTCGCTTGTCCACCATGCCTTCACCCGGCTCGATCTGAGCCGGATCGAGGCCGCCTGCCTGCCGGAAAACGCGGCCTCGCGCGGGCTGCTGGAAACCTCCGGCTTCAAATACGAAGGCGTGGCCCAGAGCTACCTGCAGATCGACGGACGCTGGCGCACCCATGTGCTCTATGCTGCCCTGCGCAGCGACCGGCGCGGCAAGACGACCGTCAGTTGAGACGCCCCGTGCGGCGCCAGTGATCGATTTCTGAGCATATTGCGCCGTCCCGCGACGTCCCGGTGCGACAAACCTCGAAAAGCTGCTGCCTTGACGCACTCGCGCCCTATATTGCCGCCGAGGGGGGAATGCACCATGATCAGAACACTCGCTCTTCTTTTCGCGCTGGCCGCAAGCCCGCTGGCCGCACAGGACCGCACGCCGAGCCATTGCATCGCTCTCGCCGAGGCCACGCCGGGGCTGGAATACATCGTGCCTGCAAGCCTTGGCCCCGTGGCACCCGAGACCGTGCGGCTGCACTACATCACCCATGCCAGTTTCCTGATCCGCAGCCATGGCGGGCTCAACATGGTCACGGATTTCACCGGCTACATCGGCTCGACCCGGATGATTCCGGATGTGGTCACGATGAACCATGCCCATGATACCCACTGGACCGCCTTTCCCGATCCCGCGATCCCGCATGTGCTGCCGGGATGGGGCGACTTCGGGCAGGGGATCGACCACGCATTGGATTTGGGCGAGGTGCTGGTGCGCAATGTGTCCACCGATATCCGCAGCCAGTTCTCGGGCATCGAGCCCGAGGGCAATTCGATCTTCATCTTCGAGATGGCCGGGCTCTGCATCGGGCATCTGGGGCATCTGCATCACGAACCGGATGCGGAGCAATATGCCGCCATCGGGCGGCTCGACGTGGTGATGGCCCCGGTGGATGGCGGCTATACGCTGGACCTTGAGACCATGACGCGGGTTCTGAAGCGGCTGCGCTCGTCCGTGGTGATCCCGATGCACTGGTTCTCGCTGATGGCGCTCGACGATTTTCTCGCCGGCATGTCGGATGAATTCGCCATCGTGGAGGTGGGCGGACCGTCTCTCGAGATGTCGCTCGACCGCTTGCCATCGCGCCCGACCATCATGGTCCTGCGCCCGGCGATGCTCAGCGACGAGTGAAGCCGGCTTGCATCGACCCGGCCTGCAGGGGATCAAGGAGCATGACACTGAACCCCGCTGATTCCGCCTTCGAGGCAATATTGCGCACGCATCTCCCCGAAGAGGTACTGCGTCCGGCGGAGCCGCGCTATCTGGAGGAACCGCGCGGGCGCTGGCAGGGCACAAGCGGGTTGGTCGCTCTGCCGCGCTCGGTCGAGGAGGTAGCGACGCTGGTGCGCCTCGCGGCGCAGCACCGTGTCGGCATCATTCCCTATGGCGGCGGCACCGGCCTCGTCGGCGGTCAAGTGTCGGAGGAAGGCCCTGCGCCGCTCATCCTCTCGCTGGAGCGGATGAACGCGGTGCGCGCGGTCTACCCCGAGGAGAACGTGCTGATCTGCGAGGCAGGCGTGATCCTTGCGGATGTGCAGAAGGCCGCCGATGAGGCCGGGCGGCTCTTTCCCCTGTCGCTTGCCGCCGAAGGTTCGGCGCGGATCGGCGGGAACCTTGCCACAAACGCGGGCGGCACCGGCGTCCTTCGCTACGGCAACACGCGTGACCTTTGCCTCGGGCTGGAGGCGGTGCTGCCGGACGGGCAAATCTGGCACGGGCTGAAACGGCTGCGCAAGGACAACACCGGCTATGATCTGCGCCATCTGCTGATCGGCTCGGAAGGCACGCTGGGGGTGATCACTGCCGCCGCGCTGAAGCTGAGCCCGAAGCCCGCGCAGGAGGGTACCGGCGTCTTCGTGGTGCCGACGCCCGAGGCGGCGCTTCACCTGCTGGCCTTGGCGCGGGAGCAACTGGGCGAGATGGTCAGCGCCTTCGAGCTGATCTCCGGTCAGGGCCTTGCGTTTCTGGCCGAGACCTTGCCCGAGGTGCGCCAACCCTTTGTCAAGCCGCCGGAATGGAGCGTGCTGATCGAGGTTGGGCTCGCACAGGGGCTGGAGGCGCAGGCGGCGTTGGAGCGGCTCTTTGAGACAGCAGCGGAGGCGGGGCTGGTGCGTGACGCGGTCATCGCTCAAAGCGCCCAGCAGCGCGATGCCTTCTGGTCGGTGCGCGAACATATCCCCGTCGCCAACAAGCGCATCGGTGCTGTCTCCTCGCATGACATATCGCTGCCGCTCGGGGCGGTCGCCGACTACATCCGCCGCGCCGGCGAGGTCGTCGCTGGGCTTGGGGACTTCCGGATCAATTGCTTCGGCCATCTGGGTGACGGCAACCTGCATTACAACGTCTTCCCGCAGGCCGGAAAACGTGTGGCCGACCATGTGAACCAGCGCGACGAGGTCAAGCGTCGCCTGCATGATCTCGTGGATGAGATGGGCGGATCGGTGAGCGCCGAGCACGGGATCGGGCGGCTCAAGGTCGAGGATCTGGAGCGCTATGGCGATCCGGCGAAACTGGCGGCGATGCGGGCAATCAAATCCGCGCTCGACCCCTTGGGCATCATGAACCCCGGTGCCGTGCTGCGCGTGTAAGCCCGGCGCGGCCGATCAGAGCAGCAGCAAGCCTTTTGCGGCCTTGAAGAGTTCCTTGAAGGGCAGTTGCGTGGCCCCGACAAGCACCAGCGGCAGCAGGGCGGCGGCCCCGAGCGGGACAATCGCCGAGCGGCTGAAGGGCAGGGAGGAGAGTTTCTTCGCGGCCTCGTCTATCTTGACCGCGTCCTTGTCGGCGGGCGGTTCTTCCGCATCACCGGGCTGCCAGCCCGCGAAATTCCGGCCGAAGATCTCGCGCTCGGCGGCGCGCTGGTTCACGGTGGCGCGGGCTGCGGCGGCAAGTCGGGTCCGAACCTTCAATGCCGTCAGCGGCTTGGCGAAGGCAATGAGAGGCAGGGAGAAAAGCCCGACGATGATCGCGGCCCAGGCACTCATCATCCAGCCGTAGATCTCGGTGGAAAGCGCTCCGCTGCTCAGGCCCTTCAGGATGTATCCCGCGACCGTCACCGACATGGCGAAGGCGAGCGACGTGAAGACATTGGGGTTCTGGCCGAGAAAGCGCAGGCCGCCGGCGCCATCAGGATGCGAGGCCACGAGCCGCAACTCGAGACCCGCGATCTGCCGCATGAGCCAGACCCAGAGCAGGTAGCGCCAGAGCGCGCTCAGCATCAGGAACCCAAGCAGCGGGATCGCGACAAGCGCGGCCCACCAACCGGCGAGCGAGAGCACAAGCTCGCCTTCGGTGCCGGTGAAGCGCCAGGAACTGGCGTCAGCGCCGGAGGCGGATTTCACGTTGATGATGTAGAGGGCGCTCAGCAGGTAGGCGATGAGGGCGCAGATCCAGGCGGGTGCCGGGGCCTTCGCGCGGTCGATGGCGGTGATGACAGCCTGTCCTGCCGCAGGCAGCGACCGTGGTGCGATCAGCGGTGCGTCGGTGAAATGTACCAGAAACCCGCGCAACCGCGTATCCACGTGCCTGTCCATCAGAATGAGTAACGGTACCGCAATAGCGAAGCGGGCAAACGCGCTGACATCTAAAAGAAATCCGTTCGGCCCGAAGGCGCTGTCAGAAAGCAGGGCGAGCAGGAGCAGTACGCCCCACCCGAGCGCCAGAGCGGTCAACGCCCTGCGTGGAGCGGTGCGCGCCGCCTGCTCAAGGAGGCGGAACCGTTCGGCCAGCGGGCCGGACAGCCCGGAGGCAAACAGCGTGAACCCTTCGACGGATCGCGTATAGTCGGAAGCGGGCTGGGTCTCGGGGGTATCAGGTTTTTGGGGCATCGGCTGTCGCTCTTCGGGGTGTTGCGGGCTGGGTCAGGCTTGAGTGCCGATCCGGGCGCGGCAGGTCGTTGATATCAGAGCCCTTCGAAGGCGCAAAGCGCGTTGACATCCATCCCCATCGCCTCGAGCCGCTTGCGGCCGCCCAAGTCGGGCAGGTCGATGATGAAGGAGCAGGAGACGATCTCGCCGCCCAAACGCTCTATCAGCTTGATGCCCGCCTCTGCGGTGCCGCCGGTGGCCAGCAGGTCGTCGACGACGAGGATCTTCTCGCCGGCCTCGATGGCGTCGTCATGGATCTCGACGATGGCCTCGCCGTATTCGAGCTTGTAGTCCTGGCTGATCGTGGTGCCCGGCAGCTTGCCCTTCTTGCGGATCGGCACGAAGCCCACCGAGAGCTGGTGCGCAATGGCACCGCCAAGAATGAAGCCGCGTGCCTCGAGGCCCACGACCTTGTCGATGTCGATGCCGGCATAGGGGTGCAGCATCTGGTCGATCGCCATGCGAAAGCCGCGGGCATCGGCAAACAAGGTCGTTACATCGCGGAACATGATCCCTTCATGCGGGAAATCGACGATGGTGCGGATATAGTCGCGTACGGTTTTCATGATCTTCCTTCAGGAGGCGCGGCGCAGGGAGGCGGTCAGGACACCCATGCCGACGAGGGTGGCGCCACCTGCCCGTGTGAGCCAGGTCAGCAGCGAGGGGCGCGCGATGACGCGGCGCAGGCGGTCGGCGAGCACCGCATAGGCCAGTGCATTGAGAGCGGCGAGGGTCACAAAAGTTGCAATCAGGATTGCGAACTGCGGCAGGAGCGGCGCGTCCGGCCGCAGAAACTGCGGCACGAAGGCAATGAAGAAGGCGATCGATTTGGGGTTCAGCGCAGTCACCATTGCCGCATGCCCGAAAACGCCCCGCGCCTTGATGTCAGCCTTTGGCGGCTCAAGGCCCTTGCTGGGTGCCGAGCGGATCAGTTTGATCCCGAGCCAGATCAGATAGACCGCGCCCACCCATTTCAGAACCGTGAACAGGGTGGCCGAGGCCAGCACCAGCGCGCCGAGGCCGGCCAGGGACGCGGTCATTGCGACAAGGTCCCCAAGCGCCACGCCGGCGGCAGAGGCCACGGCGACGGAGCGCCCCTTGGAGAGCGCGTAGCTGAGCACCAGAAGCACGGTGGGACCGGGTATGAGCAGGAGTGCCGTAGAGGCGGCGACGAAGGTGAGCCACAGGTCCAGAGGCATGAAATCGGTCCTTTTCGTCGCGGCACCAAGGTCTTCGAGTTGTGACGATATTCGCATCCACAGCGGTATGTGAAGTAGTTCACACCATTTTCCCGCATTTGTGGTATATTTCGCAGCAATACCCGAAATTTTATTTGAAACGGAGAAATCAAATGCGAGCTGTATCTGCTCTGGCCATCGCCTTGTTTTTCATCACGACCGCCGCCGCCCATGCCGCCTGCCCGGAGGGGTACTACAATTGCGGCGACAAACTGTGTTGCCCGAAATGACCGCCGTGAGCCCTGAGAAGAGGGAAAAGAAGGTGGATTTCAAGTTCTGGACGATCACCGGGCTGGTTGTCGCGGTGCTGGCATTCAACCTCGCCGAACGGCTGGTGCTGGATGCCGACGAGGAGGACATAAGCTACGCGAGGCTGATCATTCCGGCCAATCGCGTGACCGACCCGCACCCGGGCGACGTCTTTGTCTTCAGTCACCAGAACAACGCCTTCGTCGAAAGCAAGTTCTGTTCGCTCCAGTACTTTGAGTTGCCCGAGCCGGTGTCTGACAATCTCAAGGCCTCGAACGTCTGGGGCAGCAGCGTGAACGCGACCATCGCCTCCGTGGGCGATTATGTCGGCGAGAAGATCACGGGGCTGGCCCGGGTCGATCACGCGGAACGCCAGTGGACCTACCAGAAGACGCATCGCAAGGAGGTTCAGGCGCCGATGGAAGCCGCCTGCCTGCAAACCGTTGTGGCGGCGGCATTCAACCCCGATCTGACGCCCTTCGTGGTCGATGCGATCTACCAGGTGGAGGATGCGGAAGGTCAGTCGAAGTGGGTGCGCTTCGCCAATCCACTGATGCTCGACCCGGAGAGTTGCGACGGGGGATGTCCCGAGAAGAAGAACCTCGAGGAGATCGTGCAGGCCGATGCCATCACGCGCTTCAAGGCGAAATGGGGCATCGTGCGGATTCAGTGACTGTCCGGGGCGTCACGCCAGAAGACGGCCCGCGACCGCGTCGAGCTTTGCCATCAGAGCCGGATCCCGTGCTTCGGGCGCGGTCAGGATGGCGTATTCCAGCGCCCGGTCGCAGCCATGCGGGCAGGGTGCGCGGTCGCGGCCAAGCAGGGCGGGCAAGCGGCGCACCAGATCGCGGCCCTTGTCGGCATTTCCCATCAAAGTCTTAATGATTTCAGTGACATCCACCTCGCCGTGATCGGGGTGCCAGCTGTCGTAGTCGGTGATCATCGCGACGGAGGCATAGCACAGCTCCGCCTCGCGGGCGAGTTTCGCCTCGGGCATGTTGGTCATGCCGATCACATCCGCGCCCCAGTGCGCGCGGTACATCCTCGATTCCGCCAGCGTCGAGAATTGCGGGCCTTCCATGGCAAGGTAGGTGCCGCCCCTGTGCACGGTGATACCTGCGTCCTTCGCGGCGCTGTGGCAGGCCTCCGTCAGCCGCGGGCAGGTCGGATGCGCCACCGAGACATGCGCCACGCAACCGGTGCCGAAGAAGGATTTCTCCCGCGCGAAGGTGCGGTCAATGAACTGATCCACAAGGACAAAATCGCCCGGCGCCATCTCCTCGCGGAACGACCCGCAAGCAGAGACGGAGATCACATCCGTGACGCCGAGCCGCTTCAGCGCGTCGATATTGGCGCGGTAGGGGACGGTGGTAGGGCTGTGGACGTGACCCCGCCCGTGACGCGGCAGGAAGGCCATCGCCACCCCGTCGAGCGTACCCGTCAGAATGGCGTCCGAAGGCGCGCCCCAGGGGGTCTCGACGCGGGTCCATTCCGCGCCCTCAAGCCCGTCGATGTCATAGATGCCGGAGCCGCCGATCACGGCAATTTTCGTCTCGGTCATGGGGGCCTCCTGCTTCGGTCAACGCGCCGGACCTTTGCCCGGTTCGGGGTGGAAAACAAGGGGGTGCCCCGCGTACACCCCCTGTACACCCCCCGTGCACCCCCCGGCGTCCGAGGCCGCGTCAGTCGCGGCGGATGATGCCGGTGATCGCGGCGGCACCGAGGGTGGTGAGGATCCAGTTCGCGACCGAGAGCACGCCCTTCCACCACCACAGATGCCAGCCCCAGGGCTTCCGCATGCCGCTCGGCATCCGCCTCGCGCTGCCAGGAGACCCGTCATCAGGTCAGACCTCTGCGGAACGGTTGTCGCCTGCCGAAAAGGCGTGCTGAAGGATCGCTTCGCGACGTGCGGCCTGCCTTTCGTGAAACGTCGTGTCAGTGGAGAACCGTTGCCGCAGGCAGTTGCCCTGTGCGCGTATCTCGGCGTCGTCCCTGAATACGGTGCAGAAAACGCTGAAAAAGTAGAATTGAACCGGCGGCAAAAGTCACTCAGACTGGCACCATGAAACTTCTGCTGCTGTTGGTTGGATATCTTGCGGCTGTCACACTGCCTTTGGTCCTGTCATGGGTCACCGGCGGTCCGGCACGCGACATCCTGCAGGAGCTTGCCAGCGGTCTGGGCATTCTGGCCTTTTCGATGATCCTTGTGGAATTTGTCCTCTCGGGCCGCTTCAAGAGTGTTTCCAACGGCATCGGGATGGATGTGACCATGCGGGTGCATCAGGTCATGGCTCGCACCGCCCTTGTCTTCGCGCTGCTGCATCCGTTGCTCTATTTTGGCACACCGTCCGGGGGGCAGCGCCCCTGGGACCCGACGCGGCAGTTGACCGTCACGACGGATTTTTCCGACCTTGCGACGGGGATTGCGGCCTATCTGCTGCTGCCCAGTCTTGTCCTGCTGTCAATCGCACGCACCGATCTGGACTACAAATACGAGACATGGCGTCTGTTGCACGGGATCGGCGCGCTATTGATCGCGTTGTTTTTGCTGCACCATACTGTCTACGCCGGACGCTACGGTTCGCAGCCCGTGATGGTCTGGGTGTGGCTTGTGATGACGGGGATTGCGGTCGGGTCGCTGCTTTATGTCTATCTGGTGGTGCCCTTGCTGGATCGGGCGCGGGTCTGGCGTGTGATCTCCGTGACCCGTTTGACGCCCAGACAATGGGAAGTGACCGTGACGCCCGAAGGCCACCCGGGGCTTGCCTACAAGGCCGGGCAGTTCGTCTGGCTCAATATCGGACACAGTTCCTTCTCGATGAAGGAAAACCCGTTCTCCATCTCTTCCGCGCCTGCGGGCGGGCCGGATGTCTCTTTCATGATAAAGGAGCTTGGCGATTTCACGGACACGATCGGGCAGACGGAATGCGGAACCGTCGCCTATCTTGACGGTCCTTACGGCAATCTCTCGGTTGATGGCCGGCGCGAGCCTGGCGTTGCGCTGATCGCGGGTGGTGTCGGGCTGGCACCACTGCTGGGGATTCTGAGGCAGTTGCGCCTGACCAAGGATCCGCGTGAGGTGAAGGTGATCTATGGCAACCGGATTGTCGATCAGATCGCCTGTCGGGAGGAACTGGATGCCGAGAACACCTGCTATGTGCTGTCGGAACCGCCTGAGGCATGGACCGGCGAGACCGGTTTCATCGGTGGCGATGTTCTGGATCGCGTATTCACCACCGATGAGTTCAAGGAATGGGTCTTTGTGATGTGCGGGCCTGCGATCATGATGAATGTGGTCGAGGACCACCTGATCGAGAGGGGGACGCCCGCCCACCGTATCCTGTCGGAGCGGTTCAGTTATGACTGATCCGTTCCGGCATATCTGTCCGAGGCGACGGGTTTTTCTGGCGATCCGGGTGGTGAACATCGCGCTTTGTCTGGCGGTGCTGGCGTTCGTCTTGCGCTGACGCAGCGGGGCAGCGGCCCTTCGGGCGGCAGAGAGCCATCGCCGAGGACGCAATACGCCCCCGCCTTGCGGGCGACGATCCGCTTTTGTTCGGCCGCCATCAGCCAGTCCTCGCCGCCGCGCGCCTCGATGTCCGCCCAGGACCGAATATGTGCCATCGTCACCCGCTCCGCTTGACCCTGCGGCAGCTTGGCGGGTCGCGCACGATTGGGAAGGCTTTGCCGCTTTGCCGGAGCGACTTCGCCGGGGCGGGCCGACAGCTTCATCCGCGTCGTGCATCTCCTTGAGAAGGGGCACACGGCGCAAAGGCCGCCGGGCGCGGTGGCGGGAAGGCATGCGGCATCGCGCGCGCCTGATCGCCCCTTTCCTGCGCGTTCCCCTCGAGGCCTCTCCGGGGCGGCGGTGCTTGTTCCAGGCGTCTCGGATGTCGGTGGTTAACACATCGGTCGCTTCAGCGAGCACCCTGTAAACAATCACTGGCACGGTGAATCGGAATCAACTAGAGGTTAGCAATGGGCGGTATTCGCATTTCATTCCGGCGACTGTTTGTAGGCTGTCTGCTCGTTGTGGCGATGGCGTCTGCAAGCTTTGCTCATGCCGTGATGAGCCGCACGACCTCGCCTGAATTGTCGGCCTATCTGGCGGCCGGTGGATCGCTTGCAGAGATATGCGGCGATCTTGAGGACAGGGAAAGCCATTCCGGGTCCAAATGTGAAGCCTGCCGTCTGATCGAGGTGGCTGCAGTGCCACCTGAAATGTCGGGCGCGCGCCTGTCCCTGACCGACAGGACGCGGCGGTTCGCATTCATTTCCAAGCAGTTGCTTCAAAGCCGCGGGCTCGATCCGGCGCGTTTGAGCCGGGCCCCTCCCACCGCCTGAATTTCTCGACAGACAAATTCAAATGCACCCTCCGGCCCTTGAGGCTGGACAGATGGCTTGGAGCCTGAACATGACTTCCATCGATATCGACGCGCAGCCTGAGGGCGGCGTCAACAAACTCTACTTTGCAGCCTGGCGCTGGCACTTCTACGCGGGGCTCTTCGTGATCCCCTTTCTCGCGATCCTCGCGGTCACCGGGATGGCGATGCTCTGGATCGCCTGGATCGACGGGCGCGACGGCGAGCGCACAGCCGTGATCCCGCAGGAAACCCTTGCCGCGGTCTCCCTCCAGGCCGAGGCCGCGGTCGCGGCGGTGCCGGGCGGCATCCTGATCCAGTATGTCGCCCCGCGCAGCGACGACGTGGCGGCGCTCTTCCGCGTCGACCGCGATGGAGATGCCACGATGGTGGCGGTGGATCCTTACACGGCAGCGGTGATCGAGACCTTCCCGCGCCGCAGCGGATGGTATGATTTCGCCGACAACATCCACGGCGGTCTGATGCTCGGCGTGACCGGGGACCGGCTTGTGGAGACCGCCGCCTCCCTCGCGCTGGTCCTGATCGCGACCGGTCTTTACATGTGGTGGCCGCGCGAGGCCGGGTGGCGGCGCGCATTGGTTCCGGCTTTCGGGCGCGGACGGGCGATGTGGAAATCGCTGCATGGGGTCGTGGGCATATGGCTCTCCGTCTTCCTCGTGTTCTTCCTGATCTCGGGGCTCGCCTGGGCCGGGATATGGGGCGGCAAGATGGTACAGGCCTGGAGCCAGTTTCCGGCGGAGAAATGGGACAACGTACCCTTGTCCGACGAGACCCATGCCAGCATGAACCACGACCGGCGGGAGGTGCCTTGGGTGCTCGAGCAGACGCCGATGCCTGCGTCCGGCAGCGCAGCGGGGATCACCGGGATCGAAGGAACAGCGGTCACGCTCGACAGCGTCGATGCTCTGGCGCGCGCCATCGGCTTCGACGCGCGCTACCAGATGAACCTGCCGCAGTCGCCCACGGGCGTCTGGACCCTGAGCCGGGATTCGATGAGCACCGACAGCACCGACCCGATGTCGGACCGCACAACGCATATCGATCAATACACCGGCAAGATACTGGCCGATGTGCGCTTCGAGGACTATTCGCTGGCGGGCAAGGCGATGGCCGTGGGCATTGCGCTTCACATGGGCACGCTGGGCCTTTGGAGCGTTCTGGCCAACACATTGGTCTGTCTTGCCGTCCTGTTTCTCTGCGGCAGCTCCGTGATCCTGTGGTGGAAGCGCCGTCCGGCGAAATCCGCGCGCCTGGCGGCGCCGCCGATGCCCCGTGAACTGCCCCTTTGGCAGGGAGCCGTTCTGGTCGGGCTGGCGGTTTCGATGGCCTTTCCCATGGCGGGGCTTGCCCTGCTGAGCGTGTTGGCGCTGGACCTGCTGTTGCTGTCGCGCCTGCCGAAAGTCCGTCACTACCTGACCTGAAACCTCTGTCGCGCCGTCTTTTGTGAAAGGCGGCGTGCAGCCCACCGGTGCGCAGGCGCAGCTTTCGCCCCTTGCCGAGCGCATTTCGCCCATTGCCTGCATGACGCGCGGAAGGGCCCGCCGCCGGGCGCGGGCCTGCTGTCACGGCATCGCGATCCTGTTAGCGCAAACTCTGCGGGGGTTTTCATTTCCGCGCAAAAGGTCTAGGGAGCCTGCAAACAGGATCAGGCCGTGCCGGTCCGCCAATGACCTCAGCATCAGGACACCCGATATGGTTCGCACCACGTTCCGCGACTTCACGAAGAATTTGGATGTGACCGACCTGCGGTGGATGCCGGAGGACGGGTTTTCGCCCAGCCGCCTGCGCATCGAGCTTCTGTCGGGGCTGACGGTGGCGCTGGCGCTGGTGCCCGAAGCCGTGGCCTTTGCCTTTGTTGCGGGCGTGCATCCGCTTGTGGGGCTTTACGCGGCCTTTCTGGTCGGGCTGATCACGGCGCTCATCGGCGGGCGGCCGGGCATGATTTCTGGCGCCACGGGGGCGCTGGCGGTGGTGATGGTGGCGCTGGTGGCCGAGCATGGGGTGGAATACCTCTTTGCCACCGTTGTCCTGATGGGGCTCATTCAGGTCTTTGCGGGCGTGATGCAGTGGGGCAAGTTCATTCGCCTCGTGCCGCATCCGGTGATGCTGGGCTTCGTCAACGGGCTTGCCATCGTGATTTTCCTCGCACAGCTGACCCAGTTCAAGGTGCCGGGCACGATGGTCGATACCGGGCATGGCATGGGCGGCGGCGAATGGCTGTCGGGCGCGCCGCTTTACCTGATGCTGGCGCTGGTGGCGGCCACCATGGCGATCATCTGGGTGATGCCGAAGATCACCAAGCTGGTGCCGGCGCCACTGGCCGGCATCGGGATCGTCGCCGCCGTGGTGATCGGCTTCGGGCTCGAGGTGCCGCGCGTCGGTGATCTCGCCTCCATCGAGGGCGGCTTTCCGAGCCTGCACATCCCGATGGTGCCGCTGAGCTGGGAGACATTCGAGATCATCCTGCCCTATGCGGTCATCCTCGCGGCGATCGGTCTGATCGAGAGCCTTTTGACGCTGAACCTCGTGGGCGACATGACGGGTCAGCGTGGTGGCGCCAGCCAGGAATGCATCGCGCAGGGCGTGGCCAACACGGTCACCGGCTTCTTCGGCGGCATGGGCGGCTGCGCGATGATCGGCCAGTCGATGATCAACGTCCGCTCGGGCGGGCGCACGCGGGTGGCGGGGATCGCGGCGGCGGTTTTCCTTCTGCTCTTCATCCTTGTCGGCTCGCCGGTGATCGAGCTTATCCCGCTGGCCGCCTTGGTGGGGGTGATGTTCATGGTGGTGATCGGCACCTTCGCCTGGAATTCGCTGACCATCTTGCGCAAGGTGCCGCTGACGGATGCCTTCGTCATTCTGCTGGTCACGGTGGTGACGGTGATGGAAGATCTTGCGGTGGCGGTGGTCGTGGGCGTGATCGTCTCGGCGCTGGCCTATGCCTGGAACAATGCGCGGCGCATCCACGCCAAGACCTACATGACGCCGGAGGGCGCACGCGTCTATCAGGTGCAGGGGCCGCTCTTTTTCGGCTCCTCGGATGGGTTCGTGGAGTTGTTCGACGTGGATGGAGATCCGGCGGAGGTGATCGTGGATTTCGACGACAGCCGGGTGGTGGATCAGTCCGCGTTGCAGGCCATCGAGGCGGTGGCGGGAAAGTACGAGGCCGTGGGCAAGCGCATCCAGCTGCGCCACCTGAGCCGCGATTGCCACCGTCTGCTGAACAAGGCGGGGCATCTGATGGTCGACAGCGACGATGATCCCGACTACGCGCTTGCCGTCAACTACCAGGTGCGGACGGGGATTTTGGGAGGCCATTGAGCGCCCGGCGCTTGGGGCTTTCTTAACCCGCACCTGCGAGGCTGCGGCGGCGCGGCCTTGATCGGCAGGCGCGCTTGCGGCAGGGTGATGCAAAACAGCGGGCAGGAGACGGGAATGGCGAAGAGCGAAAAGAAAGCCAGCCTGACGATCAAGCGGCACGGGCGCGGCAAGGGCGGCCATCGCACGTGGTTTCGCGGTGAGCACACCAACTTCAATCCGGACGTGGCCACCCTGTCGAAGCCCGATGCGATGAACGACTTCGTGCTCAAGGGCTGGCGGCCCGCGAAACCGCTGATCAACCGTGGCACCTGCATCACCGCCTTCGGGTCGTGCTTTGCCGAGAACATCTCGAAATGGCTGCACACGCGCGATTTCAACGTGCTGAACAAGTCGGACGCGCAATCCTCGGCCTATGTGGTGCGGATGGGCGAAGGGATGGTCAATTCCTTCGTGATCCGCCAGCAGTTCGAATGGGCCTGGGAGAACAAGGTTTTCGAGGAGCCGCTCTGGCACGGCTATGATGCGGAGGAATTCGGCTACGACGAGGCGGTGCGACTGGAGACCAAGGCGATCTTCGACAGCACGGACGTCTTCGTGCTGACCTTCGGGCTCTCGGAGGTCTGGTATGACGAGCCCACGGGCAACGTCTTCTGGCGCACGGTGCCGCAGGACCGCTATGACCCCGCGCGCCACAAGTTCCGTGTTTCCACGGTGGAGGAGAACCACGCCAACATCATGGCGATCCATGCGCTGATCCGGAAGCATCGCCCCGATGCCAAAACGATCATCACGCTCTCGCCGATCCCGCTGATCGCCACCTTCCGCAACGCGGCGTGCCTGACGGCGAATTCGGTGTCCAAGGCGACGCTGCGCGTGGCGATCGACCAGGCGCTGGCCGATGCGGGGCCTGAGGGCGAACTCTACTACTGGCCCTCCTACGAGCTGGTGACGGATGTGTTTCATCTGCCTTACAAACCCGACCGGCGGCATATCCGCGAGGAGGTCATCGAGTATATCCTCAAGCTTTTCGAGGCGACATGGTGCAGCGACAGCCAGATCGGGGAGGATGAACTGGTTGAATCCTTCGTGACGGCGCAGGTGGCGGCGCGCAGCCTGCCCGATGATCTGGAGATCGTGCTGGCCAAACGCAAACCCTGGCGGCTCAAGGAATTTCTGGACAGCCATCCGGTTCACCCCGACCCGGAGGTCGCCGCGGCCCATCGCGAAACGTTGCGCCGGTTGCTCGCCGCCTGGCGCAAGGAGCGCGACGCACGGGAAGCGGCCGAGGGCAAGGCGGGCGCGGCCTAGGGCAGGGCGACCCGATGGCGGGTGGTTGGGAACATCACCGTCTGGGGTGCCTCAGTTTTCAGGTCTGAACGGTGGGCTGGCTGAATGGCAAACGCCTGTGAAGGTCTGTAGCTTGCGGGCCCGGTTCACGGACAGTCCTCGCATGCGGGTGCCGGGCGGTCAGTTGTGGGTCACCCACGGAAGTGGTGCAAGAGGTTCGGCCTTCGTGGCTAATGGAGCATCAAGGAATGGGCCCGCGAAGGGCGGCTGATCGATGCCGGGACGGCTTGCGGGCCTTCTTGCCGGCCGCGGGCGATCATGGCCCGCGCGAGGCGCCACCGGTGATCGACAAGACAGCCCCCCGTGAGGCTATCTGGAGGTATTGTCCGACTGGCTGCGAAAAGGGACCGGCGATGCCTGCGCGACCTTTGAGAGTGATGTCACATACGCGCAAGGGATTGCCATGACAGACCTCGATCTTCCCACCGCCAACCTTGTGTCCTTCGCGCTCACCTGCCTCGTGATCGAACTGACGCCGGGGCCGAACATGGGATATCTCGCGGTGCTCGGGGCCACGGCAGGGCGGCGCGCGGGGCTTGCGGCGGTGGCGGGGGTGGCGCTGGGCCTGCTGGTGGTGGGCGTGGGGGCAGCCCTGGGGCTGGCGGCGGTGATCGCGGCCTCGCCCGCGCTTTACGAGGCCTTGCGCTGGGCTGGCATCGTCTATTTCCTGTGGCTCGCCTGGGACGGCTGGCGGGAGGCGGATGAGATCGTGCCGGAGGCCGCCGAAGTGCAGCGCTCCAACGCGCGTTATTTCGGGCGCGGGCTGATGACCAACCTTCTGAACCCCAAGGCCATGGTGTTCTATGTCGCGGTGTTGCCGAGTTTCGTCGATCCCGCACGCGCGGTGGCGGCGCAGACGCTGGCGCTTTCGCTGCTCTTCGTGGTGATCGCCACAGTGCTGCACGCGAGCATCGTGCTGCTCTCATCGACGGCGCGGCGTTTTCTCAGCAATGCGACGCAACGCAGGCTCACCGCGCGGGCGCTGTCGCTGGTGCTGGTCGGCATTGCGCTCTGGTTCGCCTGGTCGACCGGGCGCGGGATCGGCTAGGGTTTTCAGTCGTCGGGGCGTTTGAGCTCGAAGACGTCGCGCACCACGGTGTAATCGCGGTAGCCCATGCGCGAGAGCGGCTGGTAGGTGGTCACATCGAAGCGGCCATCCACAAGCGCGTCATCGCGCAGGTGCACGCCCACGACCTCGCCGAAGACCACGAAATTGAACGCGCCCTCGATCTTCACGATCTGCGTCATGCGGCATTCCAGAGAGGCGGGGGCGTTTGCCACCCGCGCGCAGTCGATCTCGCGGCACGGCGCCATCTCGACGCCTGCGGAATCGGCTTCGTCGACCTCGCGTGGCAGCGTGGCGGAGGTGGCGTTCATCGCATCGCGCATGGCATATTCCACGACATTGACGCAGAAGACGCCGGTCTCGCGGATATTGGCCAGCGAATCCTTGGTGTCGCCGCGGTCGGGCTTGTTGGAGGTGGAGGCGAACATCACCTGTGGCGGCTCGTAGGCCACGCCATTGAAGAAGGAGTAGGGCGCGAGGTTGGTGCGCCCCTGCGCGTCGCGGGTCGAGATCCAGCCGATGGGCCTTGGCGTGACGATGGCGTTGAAAGGGTTGTGCGGCAGCCCGTGGCCGTCGGCGGGGCGGTAGAACATCTCACTCTCCTGATCCGATTGCAGGCGATGTAGCGCATGTGCTAGGCAGCGGCTACCCGCAATCCAGTGAACCGAGCGCGCCTTCACCCGTGTACGACCTGAGCATCGAGACGCCGCCGGATTACCATGAGGTGGAAGCCCTTTTCGATCTGTGTTTCGCGCCGGGGCGTGAGGCTCTGTCCTCCTACCGCTTGCGTGACAACATTCCGCCGGTGCCGGGGCTGAGCCATGTGGCGCGGGACCCTGACGGCATCCTTGCGGGGGCGATCCGCTATTGGCCGGTGCTGGTGGGCGAGGCCGAAGCGCTGCTGCTGGGCCCGGTCGCGGTGCATCCCACGCGGCAGGGCGAGGGGTTGGCAGCCGTGCTGATCCTCGAATCGCTGAGCGTGGCGAGCCTGCGCGGTTGGGCGCGGGTCATGCTGGTCGGCGATGCGCCGTATTATTCGGCCTTCGGCTTCAGCAAAGCTCGAGGGTGTGATCATGCCGCCGCCGACCAACCCCGAGCGGGTTCTGGGCCTTGAGCTCCAACCCGGCGCCTGGGACGGGATCACCGGGCAGGTGACGCGCTGGATCAGCGATTGAAAAAATGCCCTGCGCCGCCCATCTTGAGGAAAACGGGAGAGCGCCATGGATATCGCCTTGCAGACGGAACCGGTCGACGTTGACGCAACGCTCGATGCGCTGGCCGAGCGTTACCGGCGGGCGGGCGGCGTCGGCATCGATGTGCTGAACCTGATCGGCGGGCGGGCGGAGACGCTTCTCGACAAGCTGCCACAAGTCGCGCGTGCCGGCTTGCAGGATGCGACCACCCGGGCGCTGGAACAGGCGATGAGGGCTGCCCACCTGAGCCGCGGCTATGTGCCGGACCAGAAAAGCTGGCTCAACACCGCCGTGGGCACGGCGATGGGGGCCTTGGGCGGTTTTGGCGGCTTGCCGACGGCGCTGGCGGAACTGCCGGTGACGACGACGCTGCTCCTGCGGGTGATCGAGGGGGCAGCGGTGGAATACGGCTTCGATCCGAAAGCGGAAAACGTGCGTTTCGACTGCATCCGGGTCTTCGGCTCGGCGGGACCGCTCGAGGCGGATGATGGCGCGGATCTTGCCTTCCTGACCACGCGGCTCACGCTGACCGGGCCGGCGGTGCGCGGGCTGATCGCCCGGGTCGCGCCGCGTCTTGCAACGGTATTGGGCCAGAAGCTTGCGGCGCAGACCGTGCCTGTTCTGGGGGCGGTGGCGGGGGCAGCCACGAATTATGCCTATACCAGCTACTATCAGGAAATGGCGCATGTGCATTTCGGACTGCGCAAGCTTGCCATAGACGCCGATCTGCCGCTGGGCGATCTTGTTGAGCGGTTGCGTCGCCGGGTCGGAAAACGCGCATTGGTGTAGCGCGGTCGCGTTCAGCGAAAAAATCCACGCCAAGCGCCGCTCTGTTTGCAAATCGTCACGGTTGCGGCGTAGGGTTGAGCCAAAGGGGCGATACGCCCGCAGGGAAAGAGGTCGCACAAGCGGTCCATGATCAAGCAGTTGCCGATCAAAGTCGTCGCCGAGCGCAAGAGCGACGTACGCTCGCAGTTCGCGGCGCTGTGTTACCGCTATCGCAAGAAGAAGCTGGAGATTCTGCTGATCACCTCGCGCGGTTCGGGGCGCTGGATCGTACCCAAGGGCTGGCCGATCGACGGGCGCACCCCGGCCGAATGCGCTGCGATCGAAGCCTGGGAGGAGGCGGGGGTCCGGGGGGCATCGGACGGGCGCTGCCTCGGTATCTACTCCTACAGCAAGGAGGAAATAGGCTTCGGCGAGTTTCCTTGCGTTGCCATGGTCTTCGGAATCGAGGTCGCGGAACTGGCCAGGGACTACCCCGAGGCCAAGCAGCGCGAGCGCAGATGGGTGTCGCCGAAGAAAGCCGCAAAGATGGTCGATGAGCCCGATCTGGCGCGCATCCTGCGGGACTTCCGACCGGGCAAGGCGTGACATCTTCCTTGACCGGCGCGGGTTTAGGCCCCATTTCAGGGTAAAGCGTTAACCTTCAAGGGCTATTCTGGTCATCATGATCAACTATGCGCTCAGATGTGAAAAAGGCCACGGCTTCGACAGCTGGTTCCAGTCTGCCGCGGCCTTCGACAGCCTGAAGCAGGCAGGCCATGTCACCTGCGCCACCTGCGGCAGCGCCGAGGTCGAGAAAGCGGTGATGGCACCGCGGGTCGCCCGAAGTGCCGACAAGGCACCAGAAAAGGCGCTGACGACGCCGGCGAGCGAACAGGAAAAAGCGCTGGCCAAGCTGCGGCGCGAGATCGAGGCCAATGCGGATTACGTGGGCCCACGCTTTGCCGAGCAAGCGCGTGCGATGTATCTCGCGGGCGACAGCGAACGCGCGATCTATGGCGAAGCCAATGGAGCGGAGGCGAAATCGCTGATCGAGGACGGCATCCCGGTGGTGCCTTTGCCCTTCCTGCCCAACCGAAAGGCCAATTGAGACATGACAATCGTGATTACCGGCGCCAGTCGCGGTATCGGCGCGGGACTGGCAAAGGCCTATGCCGCGCGGGGTGAGACCGTCATCGGAACCATGCGGCGCGGCGACACGCCGCTCGATGTGACCGACCCCGCGAGCGTCGCGCGTTTCGCCGCATCGCTGGACGGCGCGCCGGTGGCACTTCTGGTCTGCAACGCGGGCGTCTATCTCGACCGCGGACAGCAACTCGACGGCGGCTATCCGGCGGCGCAATGGGCGCAGACCTTCGCCGCCAATGTGACAGGTGTCTTTCTGACGATCCAGGCGCTGCTGCCCAACCTGCGCGCGGCGCAGGATGCCAAGATCGCGATCATCTCCTCGCAGATGGCCTCCTCCGAAAAGGCGCCGGGCGGCAGCTACATCTACCGTGCCTCGAAGGCGGCGGCGCTCAACCTCGGGCGCAACCTCGCCGCCGACCTGCGCCGGGACCGTATCGCCGTAGGCATCTACCATCCGGGCTGGGTCCAGACGGACATGGGCGGCGGGGCCGCTGACATCACGGTCAAGCAATCGGTCACGGGGCTGGTGGCGCGGTTCGATGCGCTCTCGCTCGCAAGCACCGGCGTCTTCGAAACCTGGGACGGGCGCGCGCACCCCTATTGACCGATGACAGGGCCATGATGTCCTTTGCCCCATGTGTCAGCACCAAAGCGCTTTTGAAAAGATCACGCACATACGGTGTCTTGTGCCGCCGGTGATCTGCGCGTAAACCCGCCGCGATCAACGCGAAGGACGGAACATGCCAGTTCTGGTGATGAAATTCGGCGGCACCTCGGTGGCCACATTGGACCGCATCCGCCGCGCCGCCAAGAGGGTCGGCGTCGAGGTGGCCAAGGGCTATGACGTGATCGTCATCGTGTCGGCCATGTCGGGCAAGACCAACGAACTGGTGGGCTGGGTGAACGAGACATCTCCGCTTTACGATGCGCGGGAATACGATGCGGTCGTCTCCAGCGGCGAGAACGTGACGGCGGGTCTGATGGCGCTGACCTTGCAGGAGATGGATGTGCCCGCACGCAGCTGGCAGGGCTGGCAGGTGCCGGTGAAAACCACCTCGGCCCATTCCTCTGCGCGCATCGAGGAGATCCCGACCGACAACATCACCGGGCGCTTCAAGGCCGGCATGAAGGTGGCGGTGGTCGCAGGCTTCCAGGGCATCAGCCCTGAAGGGCGGATCACGACTTTGGGTCGCGGTGGGTCGGATACGACGGCGGTGGCCTTCGCCGCGGCCTTCGGCGCCGAGCGCTGCGATATCTACACGGATGTGGACGGGGTCTATACAACCGACCCGCGGATCACCTCCAAGGCGCGCAAGCTCGACCGCATCGCCTTCGAGGAGATGCTGGAACTGGCCTCGCTCGGCGCCAAGGTGTTGCAGACACGCTCGGTGGAACTGGCGATGCGCTACAAGGTCAAGCTGCGGGTGCTGAGCAGCTTCGAGGAACAATCCGACGACGCCGGGACGCTCGTCTGCGATGAGGAGGAAATCATGGAAAGCAATGTGGTGGCAGGGGTCGCGTTCAGCCGTGACGAGGCGAAGATGACGCTGGTCTCCGTGGCCGACCGCCCGGGTATCGCCGCGAGCATCTTCACCGCGCTGAGCGATGCCGGCGTGAATGTCGACATGATCGTGCAGAACATCGCGGAAGAGGGGCGCACCGACATGACCTGGTCCTGCCCGACCGATCAGGTGCTGCGCGCGCAGAAGGCGATCGAGGCGGCGAAGGCGGCCGGCAAGATCAACTTCAACGAGGTGATTGCGGACACGGACGTGGCCAAGGTTTCCGTCGTGGGCATCGGGATGCGCAGCCATACCGGCGTCGCGGCGAAGATGTTCCAGGTGCTGAGCGCCGAAGGAATCAACATCAAGGTCATCACCACGTCGGAAATCAAGATTTCCGTGCTGATCGACAGGAAATACATGGAACTTGCCGTGCAGGCGCTCCATGATGCCTTCGAGCTTGAAAAGACCGGCTGACCGCCTGCAAGGCGGGTGTCGGACGGGTTGACCTGGGAGGGTTGCACAGGTGTCGGATCGTCTTGAGACCGAATCCCGCAAGCTGCTCGGGCGGCTGCGCGACACGATGGCCAGCGACAAGGGCGGGCAGACACGCCTGAACGAGATCACGCGGCTGATCGCGGACAGCATGGGCTGTGAGGTCTGTTCCATTTACCTCTTCCGTGACGAGCAAACGCTGGAGCTCTGCGCCACCGAAGGGCTGAAGCAGGACGCGGTCCACCAGACCCGGATGAAGCTGGGCGAGGGGCTTGTCGGGCGCGTCGCGCGCAGGCGCGAGATCATCAACGAACCGAACGCGCCCCAGGCCAAGGGCTTTCGTTACATGCCCGAGACCGGCGAGGAGATCTATTCCAGCTTTCTGGGCATCCCGGTGCAGCGGTTGGGCGAGTCGCTGGGCGTGCTGGTGGTGCAGTCGAAAACCGCGCGCGAGTTTTCCGCCGACGAGGTCTATGCGCTGGAAGTCGTGGCCATGGTGATAGCGGAGATGACCGAGCTTGGCGTCTTCGTGGGCGAGGGGGCTGCGATGTCGGCGCGGCATTCGCAACCGGTGATGTTGCGGGGAACCGTGGGGCAGGAAGGGGCTGCCGAAGGCCATGTCTGGCTTCACGAGCCGCGGGTGGTGGTGACGAACCCGATCGCGGATGACCCGCACCGCGAGTTGGAGCGGCTGCGCGAGGCGGTGGAACAGCTGCGCGTGGGCGTGGACAGGATGCTCGAGCTTGCCGGGTCGCAGGACAAGGACCATCTCGAAGTGCTGGAGACCTACCGCATGTTCGCCAATTCCAAGGGCTGGATGCGGCGGATGGAGGAGGCGATTTCCAACGGTCTGAGCGCCGAGGCGGCGGTCGAGAAGGAGCAATCCGTGGCCCGTGCGCGCATCGGGCAATCGAACGACAATTACCTGCGGGAACGGCTCAGCGATCTGGACGATCTCAGTAATCGTCTGCTGCGGATCCTGAGCGGGCAGGGGGCGGATACCGGGGCGGAGATGCCCCCCGATCCGATCCTCGTCGCCCGCAACATCGGGCCGGCCGAACTGCTGGAATACGGGCGCAGCCTCAAGGGCATCGTGCTGGAAGAGGGATCCGTCGGAAGCCATGCGGCCATCGTGGCACGGGCGCTGGCGATCCCGCTGGTGGTGCACGCAGGCCGGATCAACACCGAAGCGCTGAACGGCGATCATATCATGGTCGATGGCGAGCAGGGCATCGTGCATCTGCGCCCCGACGAGAGCGTGGTCTCGGCCTTCCGCGACAAGATCGCCATGCTGGCGGCGGCGCAGGAACGCTATGCCTCGATCCGTGACAAGCCGGCCGAAACCAAGGACGGCCAGGTCGTGCGCCTCATGATGAACGCGGGCCTGATGGCCGACCTGCCTTCGCTGCCCAATTCGGGAGCAGAGGGCGTCGGGCTTTTCCGGACCGAGTTGCAGTTTCTGGTGCGCAGCCAGATGCCGCGCCGCTCCGAACTGGTGGCGCTTTATGCCCGGGTGCTCGATTCGGCCAAAGGCAAGCCGGTGGTGTTCCGTACGCTCGACATCGGGTCGGACAAGGTGCTGCCCTACATGAAGCCCAACGATGAGCCGAACCCGGCGCTCGGCTGGCGCGCCATACGGGTGGGTCTGGACAAGCCAGGTATCATGCGGATGCAGTTGCAGGCGCTGATCCGGGCGGCGAACGGGCGACCGCTGACGGTGATGTTCCCTTTCGTGGCGCAGTTCGAGGAGTACCGCGCCGCGCGCCGGATCATGGAGAAGACACTGGCCGCAGAAGAGCGTCTTGGTCATGTGTTGCCCTCCGAGGTCAGCATCGGGGCCATGCTGGAGACGCCGAGTCTCGGCTTTGCGCCGGTGAAATTCTTCGAAGAGGTCGATTTCCTCTCCATCGGTGGCAACGATCTGAAGCAGTTCTTCTTTGCCGCGGACCGCGAGAACGAACGGGTGCGGCGGCGTTATGACACGCTGAACGTCTCGTTTTTGAGCTTCCTCGAGCAGATCGTGGAACGCTGCGCCAATACCGGGACGGATCTGTCCTTCTGCGGCGAGGATGCGGGGCGACCCGTCGAAGCCTTGTGTCTCGCGGCCATCGGGTTGCGCACGCTTTCGATGCGGCCGGCCTCGGTCGGACCGGTCAAGAGTTTGCTGCGCCGGTCCGATCTCGGCGAGGTGCGCAAGGTGATCCGGGACGCACGCCATCGCGGCGACATGTCCGTGCGTCCGGCGGTCATGGAGTGGCTGCGCGGGCAGGGCTGATCTCGGTAAAAAACGACCCCAAGCCGCGGAAAATGGCGTCTTTCAATTGGTGCCGATTTATTGTATCCGCTTGGATACAATATACCGAAGAAGGCGTGCCGCGTGACCGACGAGCAGGAAATGTCGCAAGGAGAGCTTGCCTATGCGCGGCTCTATGGTGCGATCCGCGCGGGGTCGTTTCAGCCAGGCGATCGCCTGCGTGAAGTAGATGTGGCCGAGCGGCTGTCGCTCTCGCGTACCCCGGTGCGCGAGGCGCTGCGCAAGCTCGAAGCCGAAGGGGTGATCGAGCATCGCCCGCGTCTGGGAGCCGTGATCCGGCGGCTGAGCCACGGCGAGGTGGTAGAGCTTTACGAGATGCGGCTCGTGCTGGAGCGCACGGCGGCGGAGATGGCGGCGAAACACGCGGCGCCGGCGGAAGTCGACGTGCTGGAGCAGTTGAACACCGAGTTGTCCGGAGCGGGCTCGCCGGAGGCCGCCGCCGCGATCAACCAGGATTTCCACCGGGCGATCTACCGCGCTGCGCGCAACCGTTTCCTGCTCGACGCGGCGCGGGCGCTGAACAATGCGCTGATGCTGCTCGGTCCCACCACATTGGCGACGCCGGAGCGGCTCAAGGTGGTGACGGGTCAGCACCGTGACATCATCGAGGCGGTGCGTGCCGGTGACGCGCAGGCTGCGGGTGCCGCGGCGGCAGTGCATCTGGAAACCTCGCTGCGCGACCGGCTGAAGGCGATGACCGGATGATCCGCCTGCTCACGCCCTTTCCCATCGCCCTTGCCGGGGTCTGGCTGTTTCACGCTCTCGCCCTGCCGTTGCCCTGGCTTCTGGGGCCGATCATGGCATGCCTGACCGCAGCGCTTGCGGGCGTGCCGATGAAGGGCGTCTCGCTCCTGAACAACATGATGCGCACGATCCTGGGTGTCGCGGTCGGCGCGACCATCACGCCGGTCGTGCTGATGTCGATGGCGGGGATGTGGCCGACGCTGCTGCTGATCCCGGTGATGACAGCCTGCATCGGGTTGATCGGCGTCCCCTACTTCATGCGCTTCTGGAAGTATGATTTCCCGACGGCCTACTATTCCGCCATGCCCGGCGGGTTGCAGGACATGCTGGTCTTCGGCGAGGAGGCGGGGGGCAATCCGCGGACGCTGTCGCTCATTCATGCCACGCGCATCCTCGTGATCGTGGTGGTGTTGCCCTTCATCCTGCACGCGCTCTGGGACGCCGATCTGACGCGGCCACCGGGCGCGCCCGCGTCCAGCATCGCGCCGCTGGAGCTGCTGATCATGGTCGGCTGCGCCATCGGCGGCTGGCGGATTGCGAAGGCAGTGGGCATGTTCGGCGCCTCGATCCTCGGGCCGCTCATCCTTGCCGCGATCGCGGCGCTTTCGGGCATTCTCGAACATCGTCCGCCGGCGGAGGCGATCTGGCTCGCGCAGTTCTTCATCGGCATGACCGTGGGCGTGAAATACAGCGGCATCACCTTTTTCGAAGTGCGCCGCGATGTGGTCGCGGGCCTCGGATTCTGCGCCATCCTCTTCGTGCTGACCTTCATCTTCGTCGAAATCGTCTATGGCTTCGGGCTCGCGCCGGGGATGGAGGCGCTCTTGGCCTTCGCGCCGGGCGGACAGGCGGAAATGGCCGTGCTGGCCCTGATCGTGGGCGCGGACGTGGCCTTCGTGGTCGCGCACCACGTGTTGCGTATCCTGCTGGTGATCCTCGGCGCTCCCTTCTTCGCACGGATCTTTCCAGGGCGGTCGTGACGACATCCATTCAGATCTCGAAGATCCCCTGACGCAGTCGCCCGTCGAGAAAGCCGCGCAGATCGGTCGAGATTTCAGCCATGAGCCCGCTGATCGGGCTGCCCGAGACATGGGAGGCGGTAAAGTGGATCGGCGGCAGCATGAAATCAGTCTTCAGTTCGACAAGTTGCCCCGTGGCCAGTTCCGAGGCGATCACGGCTTTAGGCATGGCGCAGACCCCGAAGCCCGACAGGGCAAGGCGGATCAGCGCGCCGAGCGAGGAGGAGGTGGTCATGTCGAGCCGGCCACGGGTATGGGGCAGCAGCATTTCGCGCATGAGGCGGCTGGGCTTGGTGCTGAGCGAGAAGGTCAGCAGGCGCTGGTTGGCGATATCCTCGAGGCGCCAGTACCGGTGCCGGCTCCCCAGGGCAGGAGCGGCGGCGCAGATCATCTCGAAGCCGCAGAGGTCCTGGTTGGTCACGCTGACCTCCGCCACGGGGCCCATCAGGAAGGCGATGTCAATCTCGCGCGCCACCAGCGCGTTGCGCAGGTTGTCGGTGGAATCGACGGTCAGATCGAAGGAGAGACCGGGCCGGGCCTTGCCCAGACCGCCAAGAAAATCCGGCAACCAGGTGGTGGCGATGGTCTCGGACGCGCCGAGCCGGATCGTCTGCTCGACCGTCGTGTGGCTGGCAAAGGCCGCCAGCACGTCCTGCTCCAGCGTCATGTAGCGCTCCGCCAGCGGCAGGAGTTTGCGCCCCATCGGGGTGAGTTCGGCGCTGCGCGTGGCGCGCAGGATGACATCGGTGCCCAAGTCCTGCTCCAGCATCTGGATGCGCGCGGAAATCGCTGGCTGCGTGATGTTGAGCTTTTCCGCGGCGGCGCGAAAGCTGCCGAGGGTGGCGATCCAGTAGAAGGTGTCGAGATTGCGGATACGCATGTTGCGTGACTTTCGTTGCTACACCCAATTGATAAAAAATTTGGATCTTAAAAGCAAAAAATAATCAATTTGACTGAAATGAACCTTCACGGGATGATCCCCGCAGCAATTTCGCATCTATCGCGGCTTCGAGAGGACATCGCCATGACGACCCGAACATCGCAGGCGGCCCTGTCGAAACTGGACGTGCGCGATTTGCGCGCTCTGATCCGCGAGGGCGCCTACGACCGGCATACGGCCGGCCTCGCCAAGGGAAAGCTGCAATGCAACCTTGCCATCCTGCCCGAGCGCTACGCCGATGATTTCATCCGCTTCTGCGCGCTCAATCCCAAGCCTTGCCCGATCGTCGCCATCGGGCGTCCCGGTGATCCGATGCTCGGCACGCTTGGCGAGGATATCGACATCCGCACCGATGTGCCGCGCTACCGGCTCTTTCGCGAGGGGCGACTTGAGGCCGAAGTCACCGACATCACGGACCACTGGCAGGACGATTTCGTCACTGTGGCCCTTGGCTGTTCCTTCACTTTCGAGAATGCGCTGATGGCGCAGGGCATCGCGGTCAAGCACATCGAGCGCGACCAGACGGTGCCGATGTATCTCAGCAACATCAAACTGGCCGAGGCCGGTCCTTTCTCTGGGGAGATGGTGGTCACCATGCGTCCGATACCGGCAGACCGGGTTGACGATGCCTATGCGATCAGCGGCAAGTACCCGCAGGCGCATGGTGCCCCCATCTCCCGGGGAGATCCCGCGGCCATTGGTATCGCCGACCTGTCCAAGCCCGATTGGGGCGAGCCGGTAGAGGTCGCCGACGGCGAGGTGCCGGTTTACTGGGCCTGCGGGGTCACGCCGCAAAACGTTCTGATGAAAGCGAAAATTCCCTTCTGCATCACCCATGCGCCGGGCCACATGCTGGTCGCCGACATTGCCGAAGACGCGGAAATTGGCGTCTTCAAAACCCAACACCTCTCATAAAAAACACCAACAAGGAGAACTTACATGCGTACTTCCCTGTCTGTACTTGCGCTCGCCGCCACGCTGGCAGCACCTGCGATGGCCGAAAACCTGTCCGTCGTTGGCAGCTGGTCGAGCCTGCCGCTGCACCAGCAATATGAGGCGCCGTTCTGGAGCACGACCCTGCCCGAAGCCTCGGGCGGCAATCTGACGGTCGAGCTGACCACGCACAACCAGATGAGCCTTGGTCTGGGCGACATCTACCCGCTGCTGGGGCAGGGGGTCTATGACGTGGCGATGACCGTGGCGGATTATGCCGTGGCCGATGCGCCGGAGCTCGAGGGCCTCGACGTGCCGCTCTTGGCGCTGACCGCCGATGAGGCCCGCGCCATGGTCGAGGCGGCCAAGCCGATGGTCAGCGACATCTACCAGAACCGCTTCAATTCGCATGTGCTGGCGATCGCGCCCTATCCGCCACAGGTGGTCTTCTGCAATCATGAGATTGCGGGTCTTGATGATCTTCAGGGTCTGAAGGTGCGCGCCTCGGGCCGGATGACCGCGAAACTGCTTGAAGCATTGGGCGCCGAAGGCGTGAACGTGTCTTTTGCCGAAGTGCCGGGTGCGCTTCAGAACGGCGTGGTGGATTGTGCCGTGACGGGGGCCGGGTCGGGCTATTCCGCGGGCTGGTGGGAGGTCTCCACCCATCTGATGCCGCTGCCGCTCGGTGGCTGGGATCCGGTCGTGACCGCGATCAACCTCGACAAGTGGAACGGGCTCGACGCCGAGACGCAGGCGCTGATCCAGACGCAGGTCAAGGAAGGTTTCGAGGACCCGGCCTGGGCCAGCGCGCAAGGTGCCTTGGTCAACGACATCGCCTGCCTCACGGGCAAGGGCGACTGTGCCTCGGGTGAGAAACGCTCGATGGTGCTGGTCGAAGCCTCGGATGCCGATTTCGCCAAGGCGCGGGAGATCCTGACCTCGCAAGTGCTGCCGGAATGGGCGGAGCGCGCGGGCGGCGACTGGGCGCAGCGCTGGAACGACAGCGTCGGTGCCGTGGTCGGTGTGACCATCAACTAAGCCCCTCTACCAAAGGCGAGGACCCCTGATGGAACAGATGATTTTCACGCGGCTGCGTCAGATCAACCGGGCGATCGCCCTTCTGGTCGGCATCATGCTCTTTGCCTGTGCGGGCATCGTGCTGGCGGATATCCTGATGCGCCGGATGGGGGCTCACTCCTTTGGGGGCACCGATGAGATCAGCGGCTATGTGATGGCCATCGCCACCTCCTGGGGGATGGCCTTCACGCTTCTGGAACTTGGCCACGTGCGGATCGACCTGATCCGCACCAAGGCCAACCAGACCGGACGCGCGCTCTTCGATCTCTTTTCGATGACCGTGCTGACAGGGACGATCGTGCTCATCGCGATCAAGTGCTGGCCGGTGCTTGAACGGTCCATCGCCAACAACTCAAAGGCCAATACACCGCTGGAAACGCCGCTCGCCTGGGTGCAACTGCCCTGGTTCGCGGGCTGGGTCTGGTTCGCGCTGGTCTCCACCATCGTCACGCTCACCGCCCTGTCGCTGGTCCTGAAAGGCCGAAACGACGAGGTCGAAACCGCCATCGGCGCCTTCGCAGAACAGGACATGCTCCAATGATCGCTTCCGTTGCCGCGGGCCTACTGGGCCTTTTGACCCTCTCGATCCCCGTGGGCATCGTGCTTTTCCTTCTCGGCTTCGGGGTGGATGCGTTCTTCTCCTCCTTCCCGCTGACCAAGGGCTTGGGCAACATGGTCTGGTCGGCGTCCAATTCCGCCACGCTCATTGCCATCCCCTTCTTCGTGCTGCTGGGCGAGGTGTTGGTGCGCTCGGGTGTCGCCACCCGGACCTATGCCGCCCTTGATCGCTGGGTGTCCTGGCTGCCGGGCGGGCTGGTGCATGCCAATATCGCCACGGCGACGATGTTTTCGGCGACCTCCGGGTCGTCGGTGGCGACCGCCGCCACTGTCGCCACCGTCGCCATGCCGCAGGCCGAAAAACTGGGCTATGATCCCAAGCTCTTCTCCGGTGCGATCGCCGCCGGCGGCACGCTGGGCATCATGATCCCGCCGTCGATCAACCTCATCGTCTACGGATTCCTCACGCAATCCTCGATCCCGCAGCTTTTTCTCGCAGGCCTCGTGCCCGGCATCGGACTGGCGCTGGCCTTCATGGCGATCACCGTGATCATCTGCCTTTTGCGCCCGTCGCTCGGCGGGGTACGCCGGACCTTTCCCTTTCCGGTCATGCTGCGCGCCCTTATCGATCTCATCCCGATCATCCTGCTTTTCGGGCTGATCGTCGGCTCCATCTACAAGGGCTGGGCCACGCCGACCGAGGCCGCCTCCGTCGGCGTCGCGGGCGCGCTCATCATTGCGGCCTTCTTTGGTGGCGTGTCGCTCGACATGCTGGGGCAGAGTGTTCTGGGCACGGTCAAGATCACGTCGATGATCATGCTGATCGTGATCGGTGCGTCGTTTCTCAACTTCACGCTGGCCTCCGCCGGGATGGGCCGCGAGATGACCGAGTTCATGAACGGGTTGGGCCTGACGCCGCTGAAGACGATCTTCGTGGTGATGGCGCTTTACATCGTGCTGGGGTTCTTCATCGAAACCCTGTCGCTGATGGTGGTGACGATCCCGATCATCGTGCCGCTGGTCGTCGCACAGGGCTATGACCCGATCTGGTTCGGCATCCTGATGATCGTGCTGATCGAGATGGCGCTGATCACCCCGCCGGTGGGCCTCAACCTCTATGTGGTGCAAGCCGCGCGGAAATCGGGCACGCTTTCGGAGGTCATGCTCGGCGCCGTGCCTTACGTGATCGCGATGCTCCTGATGGCATTCGCCCTCATTGCCTTTCCGGATATCGCTCTCTTCCTGCCAAGGTTTCTTCAATAAAGGACACCTGACTTTGATTTCGGGTGCCCGGTTGCAGGCTTCAACCAAAGGGCAAGCAGCGCAGCTTGGCTTCGATTGTGATATGATTGGTTACAGCCATGGCCGGGAAAGGGGCGCGACATGAGACTTGAGGTGTCTTTCAAGAGTATTTCCGGCACCGGCGCGGCGATCGGTATCTCGGGATCTAAATCGATCATCGCGGACCGGCGCGACGGAAGCGCGGGCGGCCTCGGACTGGGACTGAGCGGTGGTGAACTGCAAGCCCTCGCCCTGGGTGGTGGTTTTTTCAACCAGCTTCACTTCAGCGCCGAAACCCTCGGACTTGTTTTACGTCACATAACCATCGACGTTGCCCTTGAGTTCACCGATGCACCACTGCTCATTGCCTCCGCCGAGATAAAAGTAGACCTCGAGGTCGAGACCGGGCCTGGCGACGCGAAAAGGCTCCTTGATCACGCCATCGGGGACTCGACCATTTCCAATTCGGTCGTGCGAGGTTTTCCGGTTTTGGTCATCCCGGCGGATGCACACGATTGACTTCATTCGGTCTTGCACTGCTTCCTGAGAGGAGCAAGGACGATGACGATTTCCAAGGAACTGCTGGACGAACTTCTGAAGGGCTGCGAGCGGCCTGAAGATCTGCTTGGCGACGCCGGGCTGATGAAAGAGCTCAAGATCAGGCTGATGGAGCGGATGCTGGGGGCCGAGCTGACCGCGCATCTGGGCTATGAGGACGGCAAGGATGCGCCGCCGGGCCAGCCCAACCGGCGCAACGGCACAGCCAGCAAGCGCCTGAAGGGCCAGGACGGCGAGGTGCCGATTTCCGTGCCGCGCGACCGGGACGGCAGTTTCGAGCCCGAGCTGGTCAAGAAGGGCCAGACCCGGATCGACGGGATGGATGACAAGATCATCGGTCTCTATGCCGCCGGTCTGACGGTGCGCGACATCCGCGCCCACCTTGAGGATGTCTACGGCCTGCAGGTTTCGCCCGACCTGATCAGCCGGGTCACCGATGCCGTGCTGGACGAGGTCCGCGAATGGCAATCCCGGGCGCTGGAGCGGATGTATCCCATCGTCATTTTCGACGCGCTCCGGGTCAAGATCCGCGACGCCGACAGCCGCATGGTCAAGAACAAGGCCGTCTACGTGGCCCTGGGCGTCAGCACGGGACGGCGTGCGCGAGGTTCTGGGCCTCTGGATCGCCGACAACGAGGGCGCCAAGTTCTGGCTGTCGGTGATGAACGAGCTGAAGAACCGCGGGGTCCAGGACATCCTGATCGCGGTCGTGGACGGGCTCAAGGGCTTCCCCGAGGCGATCACGGCCGCCTTTCCCGGAGGCCACGGTCCAGACCTGCATCGTGCACCTGGTGCGCCATTCCCTGAACTTCTGCGCCTGGAAGGACCGCAAGGCGGTGGCCGCCGATCTGCGCCGGATTTACGGCGCCGCCGACCGCCGATCAGGCCGCCGCCGAACTGGATGCTTTCGAGGAAAAATGGGCCGGGAAATACGCCTCAATCGCCCCGGCCTGGCGGCGGGCATGGCAGGAGGTGATCCCGTTCTTCGCCTTCGATCCGGCGATCCGCAAGATCATCTACACCACCAATGCCATCGAAAGCCTGAACCGGGTGATCCGCAAATCCATCAAGACCCGCGGCTCATTCCCGACCGAGGAGGCCGCGACAAAGCTGATCTACCTGGCGATCCGCAACTTCGAGAAAGGCGGCAGAAATGTCCGAGAATGGTTTGCCGCCCGCAATCAGTTCGCTATCATGTTCGACGAGCGCTTCAATGCGTGACCGTATCTGAAACCCGCATGGGCCGGGCCAGATACACAGAGTTCAGGACACTCCCTAACGGCAGCGAAATCCCTGCCGCAGAACGTATGAAACTGCCTGTGATGGCGAAACCTAAGCATCTCACCCGCCTCTGCAAGAATGTGAGGGCGTTGGCGACCAAAGCCTTCAACGGCACGTCATTCTCAACTTGCTAAAGCAGCGCGATCGTCTCTCGCGATCTCGACCTCCGGGCCCATGCGGACAACGTCACGCTGGACAGCTCACGGTCAGGAAAACCTGCCGCCAATGGGTACATCGACGCATTTGACAGCAGGCTCCGGACGGAGTGCCTGACCGAAACTGCTACTTGCATGCCGAGATCGCTTTGACTATGTGACTGCCTGAGGGTGATTAGCTCAGTGGTAGAGCGCTTCGTTCACATCGAAGATGTCAGGAGTTCAAATCTCTTATCACCCACCATCAAACCCATCGGGTTTTAAATCATTTCAATTGCTTGCAGGCTGAATTCACCTTAGGGTCGCCCCATTCAGACCAAGTTTCTGGTGCCCAAGCCCGTCGAAGTCCTGATCTTTATGCGGGACGTCAAATCGGAAGGCTATTACGAGCAGATGAAGGGCAGGGGCGTCCGAAACAGTCCCGACGCCGACCTCAAGGCCGTGAGGCCAGATGCCAAGACGAAGACGCGCTTTGTGCTGATCGACGCAGTAGGGCTGTCAGAGACCAAGAAGAACGCCTCGCAACCTTTGGAGCGCAAGAAAATGATCAGCTTTGACGCTCTCATCGAACAGAGCGCAATGGGTCGCCGGGGCGCAGATGCAATCTCTTCTCTTGCCGGTCGTCTTGCAGCGCTTGACCGCAAGTTGACCGAAGAGGACCGTTCACGGATTGCTGACGTCAGCGGCGGCGAGACCTTGCCAACGGCCTCTTGGACGCCATCGATCCCGACAAGAATGAGGAAGCGTCTCCACAAGGACCATGCAGCAACTCTGGAGAATGTAGCTGACCAGTTCGCCGCGTGTTCACGGCATTTCCTATGGCGATTACATCGAGCAGATCACCGACCTGCTTTTCCTGAAGATGGACCAAGAACGGGTGGACCTTTGGGGGAACCCTCATCGGTGTGGATACGCAGATTTCCGCAATCCACTCCTTCCTTCAGAACGATGGCACCTTTGACAGCAACACCATTGAGCGCATGGCTTCACAGGCAGGGGTGACCAAAGTGGCCTGGTCTCGCCCGATTAATCCTAGAACACGCCAAACTTGCATCATTCCAAGCCGATTTGGAGGAGTGTGATAAACCCTTCCGCAAGCGCAGTTTAGTCTTGTGGATGTTGCGCCTGCACCGCTATACGGGTCAACGGAGACGTGGCCGAGTGGTCGAAGGCGCTCCCCTGCTAAGGGAGTAGACGGGAAACCGTCTCGTGGGTTCGAATCCCATCGTCTCCGCCACCTTACCATATTTTGCTGATTTGTATGGGTCGCCTTGGGCGGCCTTTTTTCTTTGTTTTCTTGGGTTTTAGCCGACTTTGCCGTTTGTCTTGAGTTTCTTTCGATTGGTGTCTATACTCGTTCTCTTGAGTGGTATGAAATGTGGTATTTTTGAGATGGCTTTATCCGGCAAGCTGACCAAGAAGCTGGTCGAGAACCTGGGCGCTGGGCGGCATGGGGATGGCAACGGACTTTATCTGGTTGTTGATCCTTCAGGCGCGCGGCGCTGGATTGTGCGCGTGGTTGTCAAAGGGCAGAAGCAATCGCAAGGGCGCGCCACTGCGCACGGACTTTGGTTTGGGCGGGGCGGATGTGGTCACGCTCAACCAAGCGCGAGAGCGGGCGCTGGAATATCGCCGCATGGCCAAGCAAGGCTTGAACCCCCGTTTCAATGCAAAGCGCGACATGCCGACCTTCGAAGAGGTCGCCCAGACAAGTGCATATCGACCGTATGCCGACTTGGAAGAACGCAAAGCATGGCCAGCAGTGGATCAACACGCTGCGCGACTATGCTTTCCCGAAAATCGGGCGGATGCCGGTTGATAGCGTGGGCCAGCCCGAAGTGATGATGTGCCTGTCACCGATCTGGACCGAAAAACACGAAACGCGCGAAGCGCTTGTCGCAGCGGATCAAGACGGTTCTGGATGTGGCGCGCTCCAAAGGCTTCCGATCCGGTGAAAACCCGGTGACGGCGATCAAGGAAGCGCAGGCTCTGCCAAAGGTGAAAGCCAAGGCGCAAGCACCACAAGGCGATGGCGTGGCAAGATGTGCCAGCCTTCTATGCAGACCTGCAAAACGCGCAATGCGATGGCCGCGAAGGCGTTGATGTTCACCTGTCTGACGGGATCACGCACGAGCGAGGTTCTGGGGATGCAGTGGGATGAGGTGGATCTCGAGGCGCGCCTGTGGACCTGCCCGGCGGAGCGGATGAAAGACGGCGTGCGGATCATCGGGTGCCTCTGACCGATGAAATGCTGGCAATCATTGAGCCGTTGCGCGCGATGCAGTCCGATTACGTCTTTGAGGGGCAGAAACGGCACAAGCCGCTGTCCAACATGTCGATGCTGATGCTCTTGCGCCGGATGCAGGTAGAAGGCGTCACTGTGCATGGGTTCCGCTCCACCTTCCGCGATTGGGCGTCCGAAGATGGCCAACGCGCCGCGTGAGGTGGCGGAGATGAGCCTTGGCGCATAAGGTCGGTTCGGACGTGGAGCGGGCCTATGCGCGGTCTGACTTACTTGAAAAGCGGCGCGTGCTTATGGAGCGTTGGTCTAACTTCATTGCAGGGCCGTACGGTGACATCATTAATCTGCATTCAGTCAAAACAAAGTAAATGCGGAAAGGTCTTGATTTGACACCCTTTCTGAGGCGATTGAATTTGGTTCGATTTGGTGCGGTGCGCATTGAAATGCGAAAAGGGGGTGCCCATGTGACCCTTTATGAGCGAAAAATCACAAGAAGATCTGTTGGACGAAATACTTGATGGGCTTTTAGGTTCGCAAGACTTCAATGCTTTGGCGCCGAGGGGGCTAGGCGGAGTTCCTCCAAGACTGGACGTTTCAAAGCCCAACATACATGACAGCAAAAAAGAATTTCTGCGGGAGAAAAACGCAGTTACGAAAGTGATCGAACATCTGGATGGTGTGCTTTCCCAAGTCCTTGGAAAGAAGGACGATGTTGAACATAAAGAAATGATAGCTCGGTTGCAGTCCTCCGTTGATAAAGGGGCGATTAGGTCCATGCGATTGCAGGAAGTGAAATTTGCACCGGATCTGGCGTTGCGTAATATCTATGCAGACCGGCTTTTACTATGGGTCCTTATTTGTCGTTGTTGAGATGATTAGCGTTTATAGAGCAACGACTTAAAGAGCTGGAGGATCAAGGGGAGCAGTTCTGGAATGTGTCGAACCGACCTGCAAACTATTATGCACGAACCATCGCGCTTAGGATTGGCGCGACTGTTCGCCAAACAGAAATGGGGCAATCGACCGACATTCGGAATTTCCCGAGAAGGCAATTTTCCGTTCAACTGACTTTGGCCGTGCGCTAGAAGCAGGTGTTTACCGTGCTGGGCATTACAGGCGTCGTGCCAGGCACTGCTGCAGAATTGGGCAATCGAGCAGTTGCACGGAAGACGACTGGAACGCCGCGCAAGAAACGCACTAGCAGGATTGGGCTCTATTTTGGAGCGCCAAATCCGCGACCCATCCGAAGATACCAAGGGAGCTCTTGCTTGACGTTGCTTGGAAGGAACAAGAAATCGAAAAAAGGTAAGACACTTTCAAGTTCTGTCAGCTGCGACTTGGGCTTTCACGGTTTGTTCTCAAAAGCAGTGCATGACGTGTGCAAAAGGTTCCAGTCCAACGACAAAGGATTGAAAAGATGGCAAACCTCTTCGAGCAAAACCGAAACTACGTTCTTGGCGATCCCGAACTTGACCTGATCGGGGACCGTGACAAGCTGGCGCAATGGCGTCACAAGGACATGGGGCCGGCGTTCTACCGGCTGGGCCGCAAGATCATCTATCGCGGTGCGGACCTCAATGCTTGGGCTGACGCCAACCGGGTTGAACCCGGAAAAGGTGGGATCGCACCTGATGGCTAAGCGGGTCTCGCCGCGCAGGATCAAAATCTCACAACCAATACACCTACGAACAAGCGGCGGATGCGCTGGGCGTGACGGTTCAGACGGTGCGGATGTGGCGGGCAATCCGGTTTGCCGGTGCTTGGACAGCCAGAAGCCGCATCTGATCCTGGGCTTCGACTTTGAAGGATTATCTGAACGACCGGTGGGGCAAGCCAAAGCGTCGTAATTGGCCCCGGATGAGTTTCTCTGCATGACCTGCAACGCGCCACGCCGGGCTTATGGCGGCATGGCGGATTATCTAGCCCTACACCGCCGCACGGGGCAGGTTGGAGGCCCTCTGCGAGGACTTGCGAAGGACCGTTGCGGCAAGTTCGCAACCCGTCGCTTTGCAAGCAACTGGCGTCGATCCTGACCATCGCCACGCGCCGTAAATGCTGACCCGTATTCCAAGAGAACCCTGCAAACCTAGCGTGAAACATAACTTCCGGCATTCCGCAATAGCAGACCGAAATTACAGGCAAAACACGGGCCAATGAAAGGATCAGACAATGGCGAAACACCTTGAGGAAAACGAGCGGATCAAACACGATTATGCGACCTATCTGCCGGCATGCGAAAGGCCAGGATGAGAAGTCCATCGACAAGACGATGGCGGCGATCCGGCGATTCGAGGACAGCACCAAGGTCAAGCCGTTCAGGAAGTTTCATCGCAGCCAAGCGGCGGATTTCAAGACCTATCTGGACAAACTGAGGAACCCCAAGAACCGGCAAGCCGCTGGCCGATTTCAACGGTCGATGCGTCCTTGCGACTGGTCAAAGGGTTCTTTCATTGGCTGGTCAGTCGCGCCGGGTTCAAGCGGGTGCTGACCTATGCCGATGTGGAGTACTTCAACGACACGCCGCAAGGCCACCCGCGTTGCCCATGCCCAGCGCGAGATCCCTTATCCTTCGATGCAGCAGGCCGCGCACGCGTTTCAGGCGATGCCCTTCGAGACCGAGTTCGAGAAGCGTGACAAGGCGCTATTTGCTTTCTTCATGCTGACGGGCGCAAGGGATGGCGCGGTGGCGTCGCTGAAGCTCAAACACGTGAATGTGGATCTGGGCCATGTGTTTCAGGATGCGCGTGAGGTGAAGACCAAGGCGGCAAAGACCATCATGTGCCAGTTCTTTCCAGCGGGTGACGCCTATCGGGAATGTTTCACTGCCTATGTCACCTTCCTGCGCGTGGTCAAACTTTTCGGGCCGGAAGATGCTCTTGTTCCCCAAGGCGCGGGTGGGCGTGGTGGAGGGGCAGGGCTTTGCCAACCTGGGCTTGGCGCGGGATGGGTTCGCCAGTAGTGCCAAGCTGAACGGGATTATTCGGGGTGCTTTTGCCGCCGTCCAGATGCAACAATTCACGCCCCATGCCTTTCGTAAGACCCTGACGCATCTGGGGAGTGAGCTTTGCAAGAAGCCGGAAGAGTTCAAAGCTTGGTCGATGAATTTGGGCCATGAAAACGTGGCGACGACGATCAACTCCTACCTGCCCGTCACGACCGAAAGACAGATGCAGTTGATCCGGAACATGCGAAGCTGACTTCAAAGTTGGCTACAGGGGTGATCAAATACGGGCGGCGAGCATGACCCTATCGGCAATTGCCAAGGCAATGGGCGTGGAGCGGTCGATTGTCTCTTGCTACCTGCAAGAGGCGTCTTGGTCCAAATCTCCAGCAGTGGAGTGCCCCCACTGAAGTGGTCCACCAACTGGGATAGTTTTTTCCCGTTTTAGGAGGACCAGAGATGGCAGGAAAGAGGGACAAACCCGAAGACGTGGTGTTGAAGCTTCGTCAAGTTGAAGTGCTGCAAGGGCAAGGCATCGCGATCGCAGACGCAGTACGCCAGATCGGCGTGACCCAGCAGACCTATTACCGCTGGCGCAAGCAGTATGGCGGCATGAGTTGGGATCAGCTGAAACGGCTCAAGGAGCTGGAGACCGAGAATACCCGGCTCAGGCGCGCGGTTTCGGACCTGACGCTGGACAAGATGATCCTGACCGAGGCCGCCCGGGGAAACTTCTGAGCCCTTCCCGCCGCCGACTGTGCATCGATCATGTGCAGCAGACACTTGGCGTATCTGAGCGCCGGGCCTGCCGCACACTCGGGCAGCATCGTTCCACGCAGCGCAAGGCCCCCTGTGGCCTGCCAGACGAAGAACGGCTGACCGAGGACATCATCGCACTGACAGAAGAGTTCGGGCGCTATGGATACCGCATGATCACCGGAATGCTGAACAACAGCGGCTGGCATGTGAACCATAAAAGAGTCGAACGGATCTGGCGGCGGGAGGGGCTGAAAGTCCCGCAAAAACAACCCAAGAAGGGGCGGCTCTGGCTGAACGATGGGTCCTGCGTTCGGCTGCGGCCGGAGCGCCCGAACCATGTCTGGTCCTATGACTTCGTTCAGGACCGGACGCAAGACGGGCGGATCTTCCGCACGCTCAACATCATCGACGAGTTCACGAAGGAGGCTCTGGCGATCCGTGTGAATCGAAAGCTTAATTCTGTCGACGTGGTCGATGCCTTGACCGACCTGTTCATCCTGCGCGGTCCGCCGGAATACATAAGGTCCGACAACGGCGCAGAATTTATCGCCAAGAAAGTGCGCGCCTGGATTGGCGCCGTTGGCGCAAAGACGGCCTTCATCGCACCAGGATCACCTTGGGAAAACGGCTACTGCGAGAGCTTCAACGCAAGGTTCCGGGACGAACTTCTAAACGGCGAGGTCTTCTACTCGCTGCCCGAAGCCCAGATCCTGATCGAGAGATGGCGCCGCCATTACAACACTGTCAGACCGCACAGCGCTCTGGGATACCGTCCGCCAGCGCCCAAAAGCATCGTCCCGATAGACCAG
>CAVQRB010000012.1:0-78943 GCA_963715055.1 uncultured Alphaproteobacteria bacterium
TAACCTTGCCAAGGTTAGGGTCGGGCGTTCGAATCGCCTCGCCCGCTCCAAATCACCGAAGTAAGGTCAGTAATTTTCCCCATTGCGGGGTACCAATGCCTGAACGGGTCCGTCGGGCGCAGACAAGGTCTGCCTCACGCCTCAATTGCCCTCGACAAATATCCCCTGCATTGTCTCGTGGGATTGCACATCGCGCGACCTTCCTGGGAAACGCCGCGGCAAGCGGTTCAGTTGATCGGGAATTCCTTGAGGCATTTCTGGGCCAGCTTTTCGAAATCACCGAGCGTTTCGCCTGGTCCGCGCCGGTCGCGCACGACCGCAAGTGCTGCCTTCTTTTCCGCCCAGGTGCCGCTCACATGGCGCTCCAGGATCATGACCGTAATACCCAGCATGACCTCTTTTTCCGCGGGCCCGATCCTGCCCGCGTTTTCAAGCGCCACCGCCGTGAATGCCAGCGTGTTGGCGCAGCGCAAGGCGGCTGCTTCCCGGCCTTCGTAGGATTTCTGCTGCGCTGCACCTTGCGACGCCTGCAACAGGACCAGACCGGCCACGAAGACCGCGAGCGGTCTCAAAAGACTTTGAACGTGATCGTGGTCAGCGATCGCTCGATCCCGGCGATGTCGAGCAGATGGTCGTTGATGTATTTGCCCACATCCGCATCCTTGGGGATATAGAGCTTCATAAGCAGGTCGTATTCACCGCTCGTTGAATAGAGCTCCGAGTGTATTTCCCGAAGCGCTATCTCTTCCGCCACGCGGTAGGTCGAGCCCGGCTTGCAGCGCAACTGGATAAAGACGCAGGTGGACATTCAGGCTCCTCTCGCCGGCGCAGATCATCTCAGTCCAAGCTGACACATCCGGCATGACACCCGCAATCCCCGAATGTCGCGTCTTGGCGCGGGCGGCAGGGCTGCTATAAGCGCGGACGATCGGAATTTCACCGGAGAGCCGCATGCGCCGCCACAGCCTGACACGTTCCACTGCCGAAACGGAGATTTCCGTCACGCTCGATCTCGACGGCAATGGCACCTATGACATCCAGACGGGCGTCGGATTTTTCGATCACATGCTGGATCAACTGGCCCGTCACTCCCTGATCGACATGACCGTGCGCGCGAAAGGCGATCTGCATATCGACGATCATCACACGGTGGAGGATACCGGCATTGCGCTGGGTCAGGCCTTGGCCGCAGCCCTCGGCGAGAAGCGCGGGATCCAGCGCTACGGCTCGTGCCTTTTGCCGATGGATGATGCGCTGGTGCGTGCGGCACTCGATCTGTCCGGGCGGCCGTTCCTTGTCTGGTCGCTGGACATGCCCTCGGCAAAGATCGGCACCTTCGATACGGAACTGGTGCGCGAATTCTTCCAGGCCCTGAGCACCCACGGCGGTATCACGCTGCATGTGGACCTGCTGCACGGGCTCAACAGCCACCATATTGCCGAAGCTGCTTTCAAGGCGGTAGCCCGTGCGCTGCGCGAGGCGGTCGCTACGGACCCACGCAAGGCGAATGCGATCCCTTCGACCAAAGGCGCGCTCTAGGTGCTGACGGCAATCATCGACTATGAAAGCGGCAACCTGCATTCGGCGCAGAAAGCCTTCGAGCGCATGGCGCGGGAAGCCGACGCGGGCGAGATCGTGGTCACCGCCGAGGCAGACGTCGTGGCCAAGGCCGACCGGATCGTCCTGCCGGGCGACGGGGCCTTTCCCGCCTGCATGCGCAGCCTCAAAGGCCATTCCGGGTTGCATGACGCGCTGATCGAGGCGGTGGAGCAGAAGGGCAGGCCGTTTCTGGGCATTTGTGTCGGCATGCAGCTCATGGCCAGTTGGGGTCGGGAATATGGCGACACGCCTGGGCTTGGCTGGGTGTCAGGCGAGGTGGTACGCATCGTACCGGACGATGCGGCGCTGAAGGTGCCGCATATGGGCTGGAACGATCTCGTTATCGACAGCCCGCATCCTCTGTTCGACGGCGTCAAGACCGGTGATCATGCCTATTTCGTTCACAGCTACCACATGGTGCTCGCCAACCCGAGCGAGAGGCTCGCCCATGTCGATTACGGTGGCGCGGTTACTGCGGTGGTGGGTACGGATACGCGGATCGGCTTGCAGTTTCACCCCGAAAAAAGCCAGGCAGCCGGTTTGCGCATGATCGCAAATTTCCTGAAGTGGAATCCTTAGGTACAGGCTGCCAGTTGCCTCTCCGATGCTTTCCTTCGGCCAGCGCGCGTCGGTTGGCAAACCTTGCTAGGCAATGTTTCGCGGAGGATGCGCCGGTGGTTCGCCGAAGAATACCGGTTGCCCATCGTTGTCGAGCAACGACCAGCGCGCCGCCACGATATGATAGCTATGGGTCTCCCAGCCGCTCTCGTCGCGCTTGGACTTGCGCCGCCATGCGCCTTCGATCCGGGCCGGGCAGCGCACCTTGTCGATATCCGGCGCACTCGACTTGGACGCCTCCGCGGCCTGACATGCCCGGTGCCACAAGGCTTTCAGACGCGCCTCAAGCGGGCCTGCGTCGCGCATGCGGCGCCCGGCAAAGACCACCTCGACCTCATGTTGGCCGTTGACGAAAGCCCGAACGGTGAGGTCGTTCCGCCCCGACCGCGTCATCTGTGGGACAAGGTCGACCGAGACCTGACAGATGCTGCCGCTGAAAAGGCTCGCATCCTCATAGTCCGCCGATACCTGGTGATCAGCTTTCCTGTGTTGCAGCATCGTCGATCAGACCCCGCTCGTTTGGCAAGCCTGCCCGCCAGGGAATCGCCGGGAGGACAGGAACGACATCAGGTTACGAAATGCCCGTTAAGGAAGGGTTGAGGCAAACCTGGACCCATTTCCGGGCGATCTCATGGCCGCGCCGAAGACATTCACCGGGCGGCCATGAATATCGTCAGTTCAAGCGATTCCACGACTGCTTCGAGCAGATCAAGCCGCCGGCCACACAGCCCGACAGCTTCATGCTGTTGCCGTTCAGAGCAATCTTGCCGAGGTAGATCTTGTCATTGCTCGGTCGCCAGACCTGCCCCTTGTAGTTGCCGTCGCCTTGTGGCGCCATGTCGATCACCAGCGTCTTGCCCAGGTTAGGTGACTGGTACTCCGACCCGTCCTTGAAGGTCCGTTCGATCTTGCCGCAGAAATTCGCCCCGCAGGGTGCGATGGCCACATGGGCGTAGGCACCTTCGTCTTCCTGTGTCTGCCAGAGCCCTTCGATCGGGTCTGCGCCTGCCACACCGGCGAATGCGACCAGCAGGGCCGCGCTCAACATCATTCGTTTCATGATTTCTCCTCCCATGATTGGCGCGCAGACTGATGCCAAAGCGCGAATTCCTGCAAGCATGACGGTACGTCGCGTTGCACAAGCCGTGGTCGCTGTGCAAAAAGCAGCCGGAACCTAGGAAACGATCGGAGCAGCGCATGATCCTTTATCCCGCAATCGACCTCAAGGACGGTCAGGCCGTGCGGCTTGTGCATGGGGACATGGCGCGCTCGACAGTCTTCAACGACGATCCCGCGGCCCAGGCTCGGGCTTTCGTCGAAGCCGGCTGCGCCTGGCTGCATCTGGTCGATCTGAACGGCGCTTTTGCGGGCCAACCGGTGAATGCAGCGGCCGTGGAAGCGATTCTCAAGAGCTGCAAGGTGCCTGCACAACTGGGCGGTGGCATCCGGACCATGGCCACGATCGAGGCCTGGCTCGACAAGGGGCTGGCACGGGTCATCCTTGGCACCGTGGCGGTGGAGAACCCCGACCTTGTACGCGAGGCCGCGAAGGCCTTTCCGGGTAAGGTCGCCGTCGGCATCGATGCGCGGAACGGGTTTGTCGCCACGAAAGGCTGGGCCGAGGAAACCGATGTGAAGGTCACGGATCTCGCGCGCTCCTTCGAGGACGCGGGCGTCGCGGCGATCATCTACACCGACATCCTGCGCGATGGCGCCATGGGCGGCCCGAACGTCGCGGCGACAGCGGAACTTGCGCGCAGCGTCTCGATTCCCGTCATCGCCTCGGGCGGCGTCGCTTCGCTCGAAGACCTGCTGACCTTGCGCGACACCGGGGTCATCTCGGGGGCCATTTCGGGCCGTGCGCTCTATGACGGGGCCATCGACCTGCGCAGGGCCTTGCAGGCACTGGCGGAACCGGCCCTGCCCTGAGGTCGCGCGGGACGCTGCATTCGTCTTGCTCCCGAAAGCGCCGCCCGCTACACCGCCCACATGCTGAAGACCCGCATCATCCCCTGTCTTGACGTGGCCGACGGCCGCGTGGTCAAGGGCGTCAACTTCGTCGACCTGCGCGATGCGGGTGATCCGGTGGATGCCGCCATCGCCTATGATGCCGCAGGGGCAGATGAGCTCTGCTTTCTCGACATCACCGCCACCCATGAAAACCGTGCAACGATGTACGATGTGGTCACGCGCACGGCGGAACATTGCTATATTCCGCTGACCGTGGGCGGTGGTGTCCGCACGGTCGCGGATGTGCGGGCCCTGCTGCTTGCGGGGGCCGACAAGGTGTCCTTCAACTCCGCAGCGGTGGCCAATCCGGATGTGGTGGCCGAAGCCGCGGACCAGTTCGGCTCGCAGTGCATCGTGGTCGCCATCGACGCCAAGACCGTCAGCCCCGGCAAATGGGAGATCTTTACCCATGGCGGGCGGCGCGCGACCGGCATCGATGCCGTTGAATTCGCGAGAACCGTCGCAGCCAAGGGTGCGGGGGAAATCCTGCTCACCTCCATGGACCGCGACGGCACCCGCGCGGGCTTCAACCTGCCCCTCACAAGGGCGATTTCCGACGCCGTCAGCGTGCCGGTCATCGCTTCGGGCGGCGTGGGCACGCTCGATCATCTGGTCGAAGGCGTGACCTTGGGCGGGGCTTCCGCCGTTCTGGCCGCGTCGATCTTCCATTTCGGCGACTTCACGATCGCGCAAGCCAAGGCGCATATGGCCGCCGCCGGCATCCCGATGAGGCTGACATGACACTTCAGGACCTTTTTGCCACCATCGAGGCACGCAAGACCGCCGACCCGGCAAGCAGCTGGACAGCGCAGCTTCTGGCAAGGGGCCCGGAGAAATGCGCGGAGAAGTTCGGCGAGGAAGCGGTCGAGGCGATCATCGAAGCGGTGAAGGGCGACCAGGCGGCACTCACGACGGAGGCGGCGGATGTGCTCTATCACCTCATGGTGATGCTGGTTGCGCGCGATGTCAGCTTGGACGCCGTGCTGGCTGAACTGGAGCGGCGGCAGCAGCAGTCGGGACTGAGCGAGAAAGCCGGACGCGCCTGAACGCGCGCCGCGCGAGACAGGCATCTCCGTGGCACCTGCGACACATGGCGCGTCAGAGCTTCGATGAAATCACGCCGGTCGCAAAGCCACCCATGCGCAACTCCCCGAAGAGCCGCTGGTATTCGATTTTGGGGCAGCGATTCTGGATCACCGTCACGCCACGCGCTTCGGCTTCCGCAGCTGCCGCCTCATGGCTCACGCCGATCTGCATCCAGATCGTCTGAAGCTCGGGGAAAGCCGCCAGCGCCTCTTCGACGATCTCGGGGACGAATTCGGAGCGCCGGAAGATGTCGACCATATCGACCGACCCCTCGATATGCGCAAGACCAGACACCACCGTCTTGCCCAGCAACTGCTCGCCTGCGTGCAGTGGATTGACCGGCACCACGTCATATCCCTTGAGCCCGAGATAGCGCGCCACGTAATAGCTGGGCCTCACGGGGTTCAGCGACACGCCCACGACCGCAATCCGGCGCGTACGTTTCAAGACATCCCTGAGCATTTGATCAGCATATTCCATGCGCCACCTTAAGCATATGCGGGCCGGAAAAAAAAGAACGCCCTAAGCCAAAGAGGCAAAGGGCGCGACAAGGTACGGAACGAGGGACAGTCATTGGACCGGCAGGCGTTCCATGTCTGCCGGTGCACTAGAGATAAGAACGTCGCAGCCCGATTTAAGAGTGTCTCGCGATTATGTGAACAGACGATGAAGCTACGGGCAGTGTTCAGTCGAAAATATCTTCCACGACATCGAAGATTTCCTCGAGCGCCCGTGAAAAGAGGCTCTTGCGGCGCTTGGGCCTATGCGTCTTGAGTTTTCTGGGCCGGTGATCGTGTTTCTGAACCTGCAAGGGCTTTGAGTGTTTGATCTCACGCGGTCTCGCGGTCTCACCGACAGCCTCCATGGGCATGCGCTTGAGATTGTGCAGCGGTGCGCCGCAACTGGCGCATCCCAACTCGTGCCGCGCCTTGTCGAGAACGAGCGCGGCGCGTGTTCCGCAATAGCAGCAGGTCGCGATCTTGGTGCTGTAGGCCATGGGCTCCCGTTCCGTTCCGCGCTTCAGCGCACCGCACGGCTTGCATATAGGGCGATGGCCGCCGCATTCGAGACGTTCAACGACCCGAAACCACCCGCTGCGTCGATCCGTACCAGCGCGTCTACGGTCTCCTTGGTCTTTTCGCGCAAACCCGGCCCTTCCGCCCCAAGCACAAGGGCCACTGGCCTGTCGCGCTTGCCCTCTACCGCATCCTCGATCGTCTGGCTTGCCTCTCCGTCGAGCCCCAGGACGAGGTAGCCCATGGCTTGCAGGTCCCGGATCGCATCGGCGAGATTGCGCACCCGGAGGTAGGGTTGGCGCTCGAGCGCCCCGCTCGCGGCCTTTGCAAGGGCACCAGTCTCCGGGGCGGAATGATGGCGCGTGCCGATCACCGCCGAAGCCCCCAGCACCTCCGCAGAACGCAGGATGGCGCCGACGTTGTGCGGGTCCGTCACCCGGTCGAGCATCATGACCCGCGGCGCGTCGGGCCCGATGCAGACATCTTCCAGCCTGCCCCAGTCGAGGGGCTTTGCCTCGAGTGCCGCCCCTTGATGGACCGAGCCCGGATCAAGCGGGGCTGAAAACTTGCGCGGGTCCACGATCTCGGCCTCGATCCCTGCCGCCTCGATCGCATCCGCCAGCTTGGTCTGGGCGTTGAGCGTCACGACAAGACGCAGTTTTTCCCGCGCCGGGTTCAGCAAGGCGTCCCGCACCGCATGCAGCCCGAAGAGCCAGACCGTCTCGCGCTCGGAAGCTTTGCGGTCCTGCTCCTTCTGCACGACCCACTTGGGTTTTTTCATCTCATCCATCCACCTGATTCAGGCCGCAGTCCGGCGCGAATTTCGCCTTGACGCCTCATGGCCTCGCTTGTAATCACGCCCGGACCGGGGATGCAACGCATCTGCGGTGTGGGCGACAGGCCGCAAGGTGTGGCAGGGGACTGTAACTCCCTCGCGGAGACGCACGCCTGGTTCGATTCCAGGGTCGCCCACCATTCTCAAAATCCAGAACTTCATTCCCGGTTTTCATGAATGGCACGATGATGCGTGCTACATTTCCTGTGCTGCGCCGGCGCGCGACGCACCTCCCGATAGCTGATCATTTTGGCCGATGAACCATCCCTTGGAATTTACATTTCACCTCGTGGAGCGGAGGCGTGAGGTGGCCAGTCGAACCACATGGCGCCAACTACGTGTAGAGCCTGTAGCCTACGCCTTCAGCAACGCGCTCTAACCGACTATAAACATGCGGGACCTATCACGGACCCTCGTCCCTGACACGCTTTGAATGCCTGAAAGCGCCCGGTTTACCGGACCGCCGAAGCAGTATCTTCAGGCTTTGACCACCGAAAGTACCGGGTTCGGTCGCATCGCGGTTCGAACTTGTTCCAAACGTGAATCGAAAACACCAAGCCGGGCAGCGGCAGAATACGCAAGATACTCTGGAGTGCCCTCACGGCCGCGTCGCAAGCGCTCGCACCGACGTAAGTGAGCATTGCTCCCGCTCACGGCATCGCCTATCGACAGACAAGGAAAACCGAAGGAGCGGATGCGCGGCTCTGATCTACGCGACACTTGCTGGCGCATGGCGCTTGGGCGTTCGTCACGCTTCGGCATTCCGGGGCATGGCGATGCGATGCGAGGCGAAACATCCAGTCTGCCTTGCGACGCGCCAACGGAGAGATGGGAGTTGCGATGAACCTCTTTGAGCGATGGCTGACCCTCTGGGTTGCACTTTGCATCCTGACGGGTCTTCTGCTTGGCACCTATGCACCGGCGCTTTTTGGAACGCTGGCCGCGCTGGAAGTCGCCTCGGTCAATCTTGTCGTTGCCGTGCTGATCTGGGCGATGGTCTATCCGATGATGATCGGCGTGGATTTCGGCTCGCTCAAGACTGTCGGTCAAAGACCCAAGGGCCTTGTCATCACACTGGCGGTGAACTGGCTGATCAAACCCTTCACGATGGCGGCGCTGGCGGTGCTGTTCTTCGAGTATGTCTTCGCGGGGCTGATCGATCCGGATCGCGCGCCGGAATATATCGCCGGGCTGATCCTTCTGGGCGCCGCGCCCTGCACCGCCATGGTCTTCGTCTGGTCGCAACTGACGAAAGGCGATCCGAACTACACGCTTGTGCAGGTCTCGGTAAACGACCTGATCATGGTGGTCGCCTTCGCGCCTATCGTGGCTTTCCTGCTGGGCGTGACCGACATCCGCGTGCCTTGGGAGACGCTGATCCTCTCGGTGGTTCTCTACATCGTCATCCCGTTGATTGCGGGCGCCCTGACGCGGCGGGCGCTGATCGCCCGGGGCGGCGAGGCGGCGGTGGCCCATTTCACCACGCGGATCAAGCCCGCCTCGGTCCTCGGTCTGCTCCTGACCGTGGTGCTTCTCTTCGGGTTTCAGGGCCCGGTGATCCTCGCGCAGCCGCTGCTGATCGGATTGATCGCGGTACCTATCCTGGTCCAATCCTACGGCATCTTCGCGCTGGCCTATGGCTGGGCTTATCTGTGGCGCGTGCCGCACAAGGTCGCAGCCCCCTGCGCGCTGATCGGCACGTCGAATTTCTTCGAACTGGCGGTCGCCGTGGCGATCGGGCTCTTCGGGCTCAACTCGGGTGCGGCGCTCGCCACCGTGGTTGGTGTGCTGGTTGAGGTGCCCGTGATGCTGAGCCTCGTGGCTTTCGCCAACCGCACGCGGGCGAAGTTCCCGGCATGACCCTCCTTTCGCGGCGGGTCATGCCGTTTCATGTTACCTGCATCCAGAGCTGAAAGAGAAGCCCCGACGCGAAGGCGCCAGTCAACGACAGTCCGATGTAGAGCGCGAAGACCTGCGGCCGGGCCAGCGCCCAGACCGCCATTGCCGCCGGGATCGAGGTCACGCCCCCCGCGACGAGGAAGGCCATGCCGGCCCCTGGCGCCATGCCCTGCTCGATCAGCCCGCCTACCAGCGGCAGCGCTGCATAGCCGTTGAGGTAGGCCGGAACTCCGACCAGCGTCGCCGTCACGATGGGCAGCAAGCCCTCGCCTCCCAGCGCCGCGGTGACGGTTTCCGCCGGAATCCAGGCCAGCATGAGGCTTTCGAGAATGAAGGCAAGCGTCAGCCATTTCGCGAGAAACAAGGTGGTGCTCAGCGCCGTCTTGCCGAATTTCGAACGGCGTTCGGCCTCGGTCCAGAAGCGCCAGACGACGGGCTTCGGCGCGCGGATCTTGGCGCCGCCGCAGCCGCCATTGCCGATACCCTCGCGCAGCGGATCGGCAAAGGCCCCGCCCTTCATCATGAGGTGCACCACCGTGCCTCCGAAAACGCCCAAGCCGACAGCGGCCACGGTCTTGGCCACTGCGAACTCGAGATCAAGCACGCCTGCCGTCAGCACGAACATCGACGGGTCCATGATCGGCGAGGCCAGCCAGAAGGCCATGACCGCCGAAAGCGGCACGCCCATCGCCAGAAGCGCCGCGATCAATGGAATGACGCCGCAGGAACAGAAAGGCGAGATCCCGCCTGCCAAAGCGCCGAACGCGATCATCAGGATCGGCGCACCGATGAAGGCCTTGGCGATCAGGTTGTCGGCCCCCGTCGCCCCGGCCCAGGCCGCGATGGCAATCGACAGGATCAGGAAGGGCGCGGTGGAGAGAAGTGCCTTGCCTGCGAAGACAGCGCTGTCGGCGGCCTGGGGCATATCAAAAACCGCCAGCGCCCCGAGGATTGCGGCGGAGGCGAGCCAGACACGCTGGTCCTGCCAAAGGTGCCGGAGCGTAGACCGGAGACCGGGGGCTGCGAGTGTCGTGTCTGTCATCACCATATCTCCGGAATTATCGTTGTATCAGGGTAGAAAAATAGAAAAGCCATCCTCATGCGGCGTCCTCCGACGGTCGGGCAACGACGCCGGTACAGCATTCTGAGGTCAGAAACCCGAGCACCCGCCGCATTGCGGGAAAATCGACCCGATTGAACACCTCACGCCCCTGCCTGTCCTGAAGCACCAGACCCGCATCGACCAGCGTCGAGAGATGATGCGCCAGGGTCGACGGTGCCATCTCCAGATGCTCGCCGATATCGCTGACGCGCAAACCGTCATCGCCGGCCTTCACCAGCAGGCGAAAGATCGACAGGCGGGCATCATGGCCGAGGGCGGCAAGGGCGCGGGCGTTTGGGCTGGTTAGTGTCATGCTTCAAATATAACTACAAAACTAGTTTTGTAAATGATTCTGTTTTGATGCCACGGAACTGATGTGCGCCGAATGCGCCGGACTGCATTTCACGTCCTTCGGTCGATTTGTCTTTCCCAGCCGTCTCATCTGCCGAAATGCTCTTGGCGTTTGGGGACACGTCGGGGCGATGCGCGTCCCTGCCGGCATCCTGCAAAGCCTGCCTTCGGCCTCGGGGCGCGTCCATCAAACGGTCTGCATGGAGGCACTGCTGTGCAAGACCACAGCCCGAAGAATGCATCGTATCCCCGACAAGACAAAGGGATCTCCGCATGATTCAAACGGGTTTCCTGAGAGCGGATCAGGATTTCCAGGTTCGTTCGAGTACGGCGAGCCAGTTTTCATGGCAGAGCTTCGTCATCAGCGCCGCGTCATACCCGTGCTGCGACAAGGCCCGGCGCAGCGCCCCCAGACCGGCAGCGTCATGCAGCGCGGCAGGCACCTGCGCGCCGTCGAAATCGGATCCGAAGCCCACGCGATCCTCGCCCAGATGGTCGATCAAGTGATCGAGATGCCGCAGCATCGGTTCGAACCCCCGGTCGTCCGCCTTTTTCCCATCCGTGTTGAGAAAGCCTGTGGCGAAATTCAATCCGACCATGCCGTCGCTTTCCCGGATCATCGCCAGTTGCCGGTCGGTCAGGTTGCGCGAGGAGGCCGTGACCGCGTGGGCGTTCGAATGTGTCGCCACCAGCGGTGCGGTGCTCAGCGCCGCTACGTCGTTGAACCCCGCCTCGTTCAGATGCGACAGATCGACCATGATGCCCAAGTCGTTGCAGAGCGCGATCAGATCCTTGCCCGCGCCTGTCAGCCCGGGTCCGGTATCAGGCGAGGACGGATAGGCAAAGGGCACGCCGTGACCGAAGACCGTCGGACGGCTCCAGACCGGGCCGAGCGACCGCAGCCCCATGTCGTGAAAGAGGTAAAGCGCATCGAGATCGGCGCCGATGGCTTCGGCCCCTTCGATGTGCATGATCGCGGCGATGACACCCGTCGCCATGCAGTCGCGTATCTCGGCGACGCTCCGGCAGATGCGCAAGCCGCCTTCCGAAGACCGTTCCATCCACTTCAGATGCCCTGCCATCGCAAGCGCCACGGGCTGGGCCTCGGCCACATCGATCGGGTCTGGCAAGGGCAGGTGATAGGGCGGGTTTTCCATGTCGTCGTCGATGTTCTCGCGGACCTCCGGCGACGCGATGTAGATGGCGAAGAAGCCGCCGGCAAATCCCCCCTGCCGCATCCTCGGCAAATCGAGATGACCCTGACCGGTGTCGGTCAGCCAGGTTGCATCACGGTTCTTCGGATCGCGCAGAAGCCGCAGGAGGAAATCGTTGTGCCCGTCGAAAATCAGCGGCGTCATCGTCATGTCAGGCCCCCTTGAACCCTTCGCTCGCGACCAGAAGGTCCTTGGTGTAGTCCTGCTGCGCCGCGCGGTTCTGCAGTGCATTGCGGGTGAGTTGCTCCACGGCGGCACCATGCTGCATCACCAGCAGCCTTTCGCACATATGCGCGACAACGGCGAGATCATGGCTCACCAGCAGATAGGTCAGACCGCGTTCAGCCCGCAGCGCATCCAGCAGGTTGAGAACCTCGGCCTGTATGGAGGCGTCCAGTGCGGACGTGGGCTCGTCCAGAAGCAGGATGCGCGGCTCGAGGATCAGCGCGCGCGCGATGGCCACGCGTTGCCGCTGGCCGCCCGACAGCTGGTGCGGGAACCGGAAGCGGAAGCCCGCGCCGAGCCCGACATCCGCCAGCGCCTTTTCGACGCGCGCCTCGGCGTCGGCAAAACCGTGGATCGCCAGCGGCTCGGACAGCACCTTGTCCACCGTATGCCGGGGATGGAGCGAGGCATAGGGATCCTGGAACACCATCTGGACCTGCCGGTAGAACTTTTGGGACCTTGGGCGTTCAAGCGGATCACCCCCGATGCTGATCTGGCCGGCCGTGGTCGGGGCAAGGCCGCAAATCGCCCGCAAGACGGTGGATTTTCCCGATCCGCTTTCACCGACGATGCCGAAACTTTCGCCGGCGGCAACGTCGAAGCCGACGCCACGCACGGCCCTCACCTCATTGGCGCCATGCCCGAAGGTGACATCGAGGTCGCGGACTGAGACAAGCGCGGTCATTCCAGCCAGGCCGCATCGCGGGTGAGCGTTTGCAGCGGCCGCTGCCCGCCTTCGATGCGCGGCAGGCAGTTCAACAGCCCCTGGGTATAAGGATGGCGCGCCGACTGGAGATCACGGGCCTTGATCTCCTCGACCACGCGACCGGCATACATGACCAGAACCCGGTCACAGAAGGACGACACCAGCCGCAAATCGTGGCTGATGAAGATCAGCCCCATGCCCCGGTCGCGGACGAGGTCGTCAAGAATCCTGAGGACTTCGAGCTGCACCGTCACATCCAGCGCCGAGGTGGGTTCGTCCGCGATGAGCAGGTCCGGCTCCGCGATCACCATCATCGCGATCATCGCACGCTGCCCCATGCCGCCCGACAACTCATGCGGATAGGCATTGAAGACCCGTTCGGGATTTCGGATCTGCACCGCCTCCAGCATTGCCAGCGCGCGGGCGCGGGCCTCGCCCCGGTCGGCATCGCCACGGCGGCGGTAGGCTTCTACGATCTGCCGCCCGATGGTCATCACCGGGTTCAGCGAGAATTTCGGGTCCTGCATGACCATGCTCATGCGGCGACCACGCAACCCGCGCCAGGTTTTGGCCGATGCATTGCGCAGATCGATGCCGTCGAAACTCAGCCGCTTGGCGCTGACCCGGCCGGACGATGGCGTGAGGCCGAGGATCGCGCGCCCGGTCTGGGACTTGCCCGAGCCGGATTCGCCGACGATGCCAAGGCGCTCGCGGCCCAAGCTAAAGGAGACATCGCGCACCACGCGCTGAGGCCCCGCGCGCGACGGAAAGGCCACGCTCAACCCGTCGACTTCCAGCATGTCCGTCATTTCTCACCCTTCGGATCAAGCACGTCGCGCAGACCATCCCCCAGCAGGTTGAAGCCCAGCGACACGACGAAAATCGCGATGCCCGGCATCGTCGCGACCCACCAGAAATCAATCAGGAAGCGGCGGCCAGAAGCGATCATCGCGCCCCATTCGGGCTGCGGTGGCTGCGCGCCCAGCCCGAGAAAGCCTAGGCCCGCCGCGGTCAGGATGATGCCCGCCATGTCCAGCGTCACCCGCACGATCACCGAGGACATGCACAAGGGCACCACATGGCCCCAGATGATCCGCGGACTGCGCGCGCCCTGGAGCCGGATCGCAGCGATATAGTCGGCATCGCGGATGGTCAGCGTCTCGGCCCGCGCCAGCCGCGCATAGGGCGGCCAGGAGGTGATCGCGATCGCGATGATCGCATTCTCGATCCCGGGGCCTAGGGCCGCAACGAAGGCAAGCGCCAGGATCAGTCGCGGAAAGGCAAGGAAGATGTCGGTGATCCGCATCAGCACGGTATCGACCCAGCCGCCGAAATACCCGGCCGTGGTGCCGACAGCCAGACCGATCGGCGTGGCGATCAGCGCCACCAGAGCCACCACCATGAGCGTCAGACGCGAGCCGTGGACGATACGACTGAAGATGTCGCGGGCCTGATCGTCGGTGCCCATGAGATGCGTCATCGAAGGCGGCAGAAGGCGTTCGGTCCGCAGATCCCCACCCTGCAACGGATCGAAGGGGGCGATCACATCGGCGAAGACCGCCACGAAGACGAGCAGCAGCACGATGCCGAGGCCGACCATCGCCAGTTTGTTGCGGCGCAGTTGCGACCAGGTGCGATAGGCCTGCCCGAGTTTCGCCTGGCGGCGGGACTGTGGCTGATCGCTCAGCAGCCACTCGCGGGTGGAAAGCTGGCTCATCCGCGGCGCCTCACCCGGGGATCGAGCAGGGAGTAGAGCAGGTCGGAGAGAAGGTTGAGCCCCACGAAGATCACCCCGATCACCAGTGTGCCGCCCAGAACCGCGTTCATGTCGGCGTTTTGCAGGCTGTTGGTCAGATATTGGCCCAGTCCGGGCCAGGCGAAGACGGTTTCGGTCAGCACCGATCCTTCGAGCAAGCCCGCATAGCTCAGCGCGATGACAGTGACCAGCGGCACCGCCGCGTTGCGCAGCGCATGGACCCAGATGATCCGCCATTCGGCGACCCCCTTGACCCGCGCGGCGATGATGTATTCCTGCGCCAGTTCGGCCAGCATGAACGACCGCGTCATCCGGCTGATATAGGCCATGGAATAGTAGCCCAGGAGCGATGCGGGCAACGCGAGATGCGCCAGCACGTTGCGGAAGGCGTCCCACTGCCCCTGCAAGGCCGTGTCCACCAGCAGGAGGCCGGTCGTACGCGTGACCGAATACTCATAGGCGATGTCGATCCGCCCCGGTCCCGCGACCCACCCGAGCTTGGCATAGAAGATCAGAAGACCGATAAGGCCAAGCCAGAAGATCGGCGCGGAATAGCCCACAAGCCCGACGACTCGGATCACCTGATCGGGCAGCCTGCCCTGCCGTACCGCGCTCCAGACGCCCAGCGGCACCCCGAAGGCAGTGCCCAGGATGATCCCGGCGGTGGCCAGTTCCAGCGTTGCCGGAAAGACCCGGGCGATGTCCTCGACAATGGGTTTCTTGGTCAGGATCGAGGTGCCCAGATCGCCGCTCAGCGCCTGAGACAGGTAAATCCAGAATTGTTCGTAAAGCGGCTTGTCCAGCCCGAGCGCTATGAAGGCCGCATCATAGGTCGATTGCGAGGCGCGATCCCCGACGACGGCCAGGACCGGGTCCACCGGGACCACGCGCCCGATCAGGAATGTGACTACCAGCAGCCCGAGAAAGGTAACCGCAACCGTCAGGATCAGCTTTGCGGTCTTTGCCGCGATACGCGGAAGGGCGCGCCAGCGCCCTTCCGTCTTGCCGATCGTCAGAGAGCTCATTCGCTCTTGGTCACTTTCTTGAACGAGTTGTCATTGAAGGATGGCCCGATGATGAAACCGTTCACGTTCTCGCGGATGCCCAGAACCTCGATCTCCTGGAACATGATCACGAAGGGCGATGTCTGTTGATGCTCGCGCTGCAGGGCGAGATACATCTCGGCCCGTTTGCCTGCATCCTTTTCCAGCACCGCAGCATCTGCGGCAAGGGTCATTTCCGGAATGTCCCAGGCGTTGCGCCATGCCAGCGGCTTGCTTGTCGCCTCGTCGCTGTTGTCGGGGTTGCGCGCGAATGTATCTGCGTTGGTGTGCGGGTCCTGATAGTCCGGACCCCAGCGACCAATGTAGATGTCATGGTTGCGGGCGCGGTACTTGGTCAGGGTCTGCTGGCCGTCCCCCGGGATAAGCTCCATGGTGATGCCGGCCTGCGCCATGGTCTGCTGGATCGCCTCGGCGATGGCGGTGATTTCCGGTGTGTTGCGGGTATCCATCGTCACCGTGAAGCCGTCGGCGAGGCCAGCCTGCGCCAGCAGTTCCTTTGCCTTCTCCACGTTGAGCGAATAGGGCGTCTCGCTCAGAGCGCCGAGGAAGCCTTCGGGAAGGAAGGCCTGATGCACCTTGACCTTGCCCTTCATGATCGTGTCGGCGATCGTCTGGTAATCCACCAGATATTTCATCGCTTCGCGCACTTCGGGCTTTGCAAGGTTCTCGTTCTTCTGGCTCAGGCCCAGATAATAGATCGAGCCCTTGGCACCGCTTTCGATCTTGATCTCGGGGTTGTCGGCAAGTGCCACGATCTCCTCGGCGCCGAGGTTGCGGGCAATGTCGATGTCGCCCTGCTCCAGCAGCAGCCGCTGCGTGGCGCCTTCGGGGATATGACGATAGATCGCGCGGACCATCGCCGGCGCCTCGCCGGAATAGGCATCGTTGCGCTCCAGCACCACGACCTCATTGGCGCGCCAGTCGCGAATGGTGAAAGCGCCCGAGCCTGCATAGTTAGTCTTGAGCCATTCATACCCGAAGTCGCCATTGGCTTCGTTGCTCATCACCAGTTCCTTGTCGACGACGAAACCGACGGTCGCCGTCAGGCAATAAAGAAGCAGCGTCGGCGCATAGGCCTTGTCCATCTCCAATTCGAAGGTCATGTCGCCGGTCTGGCGCACCATCTGGTCCACGTTGTCCGCGCTGAGGCCGAACTGCGTGAGGATGAAGGCCGGAGATTTGTCGAGCTTGACCGCGCGCTGCAGGGAGAACACCGCATCGGCCGCGGTGATCGGGTTACCGGAGGCAAAGGTCATGTCGGGGCGGATCACGAAGGTGAAGATCTTGCCATCCTCGGAGACCGACCAGCTTTCGGCCACGACGCCGAAAATGTCGGAGACATTATTGACGTCATAACCAACCAGCGGCTGGTAGCTGTTGCCGAGAATTTCCGACGCCGTGAACTCGAAGACTTCGGCCGGGTCGAGCGAAATGATGTCGTCGATCTGCCACGCCTGAATGAGCGTATCCGGAGGGGTTTCCGCGTGGGCCGCGGGCGACGACAGGCAGAAAGAGGCTGTCACCACTGCGGAGGCTAATATCCTGGAAACATGTCTCATCAAATTACTCCCTTGATGTGAGATGGACAGGATCGCCCGGTGATCGGACGTCTCCCTGTCAGCCTTTCAATACGGTCCCAGCAGGTGAAGACTGTCAAGGACTTCCTTGATGACTGCCGGCAGGCGATTTTGAGCAAGCGTGTCGCGATCCCGCCTCGCACGACAAACAGCGGGCTTCTTGGCCTTCATGGCAGGACCACCCAGGATATCCGGAAAAAATCCTTTTTTCCCATAGGACTGGGCGAGAATCGCTTGCCGGGAAGCCGTCCATTCTCCGGCAGTTTCCCGCAGGGTTTCAATGGCTTTGCATGGCGCAGATGACCAGAGGGGATCGCGCGGGTTGGCGTGCATGGTCTGAAACCGCAGGCATATCGCCGATCTTCTGGATGCGCGCGATCCAAGCGAAGAGCCTGCGAAAGAGGCGTAAGGGGCCGCCTGTGATCCGTGGATCGCAAAGGGGAACAGCGTTCTGGTGACCGGGCTCCAAAATGGTATTGGCGCACCCAAGGCGCTTGGCCTCTTCGCAAGAGGCCGGGGTGTTGCCGTCAGCCTTCTTGATCGCGGCGGAAGGAACGCCGCCATGGTCGCTGAACGTGAGGCGGCGGTTGCAATGGTCGTCGCGCTCGACGTAACCGACGCGGCCAGCATCGAATGCGGCTTGGCCGATGCGGTGTCGCGACCCGGCGGTCTCGACATCCTATTGGATAGCGCGAGGGTCGGCTCCAAAGATATCCGGGGGATGATGTTCCCCAAGGATATGCCGCAGGGGGAGTTGACGTGAATAACGTGGGCGCTCGGCAGGTCATGCGGGCAGAAGGTCGTGGAACCGCTCCTAAGCCTGCAGCCTGATTGGGTGGATTGCAGCAGGGTTTTTTGGCACCTGTTCGGGACCGCCATGGACGCTGGAAGCCTTTGTCGAATGCTGCCGCTCCGAGCTCTCGGATTTCGGTATCGGGTTCTGCCTCATCGAACCCTGGGGCATGCCAACGGCCTTTTTTGACGGCATGAACGCGCCGAATGACGCAGCACACAAAACTGAATTTGCCACCTCGCCCGCGAAGTTCAATCGCGGCCTGACCGGGATGCTCGACCTGAGAGCAAGATAGGAAAGACATGGAAACCTGCTCACCACAAGGCAAGGGCCTCCGACGGCATCGGTGCGGCGACGCCCCGGCATGATCAAGACCAAATTTGGCGGCGCAAGGACCATGCCTCGCGGTCAGAACCGCGCCTCGGCAAACCCTGGGCCGAAACGTTGACGCCATCACGCACGTCCGGCAGAGCCACGGGCTTGCGAAGGGAGCACGGGAAATGGAGCGAGCGCATCACCGCCAGACGGACACTCTCGCGGCGCATCGTGAAACACAGAAAAGGTGAAGGTTTGACCATCCCGCCACAGGATGAAACCGCCCTGCCCGTGCCAAGCCAGTCATCTGAGACAGCGCTGTCGGACGCATCTGGCGCATCGACCGTCTGGCGGTTCAGGCGGTAGTGCCTGCCTCGAGAACAAATCGCACTCCACCCAGGACCACGTCACGGTAGAGGTAGAAGCCCATCTCGAGCGGCGGCAGGTCATCCGGAAATACCATCGGTTCGACTTCAATGCCGGCCTGCGCCACGATCTTGTTGACCAGATCCGCGACCGCCTGCGGTTCAGCCAGAGCCACCTCGCCATCGAGCATGAAGTCCTCCCATTCCAACAGGTCGAACATCACCTGTCCCAACTTGTAAAAGGGATGCGGTTCGAGGATTTCGATCCATCGGGCGGCCCGGTCCGGAAATGCCCGTCGGAAACCGACGCCCAGTCGGGCCAGCGTGCAGGCCGCGCCACGCAACCCGTCGTTCAGAGGCATCAAGCGCATCAGCAGCGCCACATCGGTTTCGGGCAGGTCGTCGAAAGTCAGGGGCATGTCAAAGCGCCCTCGTTGTCACATAATTGGAGATTTGTCGCAGTACCGCCTTGCCGGGCGTTTCCGGAATGAAACTGAGGTCGGCCTCGAACCGGCGCACGCCCTGGTTGGCCAGCCGGTCGGCATGGGCGATGGCATAATCGATTGATCCCACCTTTTGCATCGCCGCCAGCATTTCCTCGGCAAGGGCGAAGTCCTTTTGAATGCGCGGCAGGGCATTGATCTCGGTCATGCGGGTCCGGACATCTCGTCTTGCCTCGCGAAAGAGGTGAATCATCATCACCGTGCGCTTCCCTTCCAGCAAATCGCCCAAGGCTTCCTTCCCGTAAAGTGCGGTTTCGCCGATGAGGTTCAGAATATCGTCCTGGATCTGGAAAGCGATGCCTGTCAGCCGCAGGCTTTCATTGAACCGGTCCAATAGTGCCGGGTCGGTCACGCCGGCCGCCACGGCCCCGATGCGGCAGGGGCTGATGCAGGTGTACCAGCCGGTCTTCTTGGTGCTCATCCGGCTGTAGTCAGCATCCCGGGACGGCACGAAGTTTCGCCTGATCCACCCCAGTTCAATGGCCTGTCCCTCGACGGTTTCGCGGCACATGTGCAGGATCTCGTGGATGATCCCAAGGGTTCGAGCCAAGCCGATGGTGCCGAGATTGGACAGCGTCATATCGACGGCAAAAAGATGCATGGCGTCGCCCGCGTTGACTGCCAGCCCGATGCCATGCGCCTCGTGCAGGGTCGGAAGGCCGCGGCGATGGGTGCTCTCATCGGCGATGTCATCATGCACCAGAAAGCCGTTGTGAAACATCTCGAGCGCCGCGGCCGCGCGCACCCCGTCCTCCATCCGCCCGCCCAGAGCCATGCAGGTGGCGATCACCAGTGTCGGACGCAGCCCTTTGCCTTCGCGAACCACATAGTCTTTCATGAGCGCATAAAGATCGCGCTGCGGCGGCTTGGCGGGGATCAGGCGCAGGATTTCCTCGACCACGCGGGTCTTGCAGATGTCCATGGTCATCAGCAGGTCGTTGTCGAAGACATCGTCGAGCGCCTGCCAGCTTTCGGCCTGCCTGCCGTTCCAGAGCGACCGCGCGGGTGCCAGCACCGGCTCCTGTCGCTCCAGCAGGTCCACGCCCGCCGGGTGGCGTTTATCCAACCAGTCGAGGGCAGGCCAAGCCGCGTCGTCCCAATAAGCTGCGCCGCGTTTGCGAGGCCGTGCCGCGGGCATTGCACCCGGCTCCCAGATACCGGCCCTGGAATCGCGGTAGTCGCTCCAGAGCGCCTGTACCACCCGCAGCCCGGACGCCCGTTGCGACAGCAGCCGGAAACAGCGCCAGACTGCCAACAGGTCCTCGCGCGAGCCGCGCATATCCAGCGACTGCTCGAGGGCCTGGTCGGAAGGCCGCTGGATCGCATCGAACAGCAGCATCAGGGCCCTGTCGTCAAAATGTACGGCGACATCGCTCGCGGTGTCTGTCGCCTGTTCGGCAGGAACGACCTTCAGCGTACTCTGCCGCGCCTGCATCAGTGAGGAGGAACCATCACCGAACATCAGGTGCAGGCGAATCTGGCCCAATTCACGGGCCGCGGCCGCGATGATCGCGGGCGCGCGCTTCGACAATGCGGCGATGGTGCCGTCAAGGACATCCGCGCCGTTAATCACCGCCGGCCCCTCCCGAGAATTCCACGATGCCTCTGGTCTCGAGGCGGAAAGAGCGACCGTTGACGCGACCCGACATCTCGCAGGGACCGACGACTTCGTGCACGTTGAAGGCATTCAGGCTGGTTTCCGACGGAATCACGATCCGCACCGCCCAGTCGGCATCGAAATCCAGCACCACCCGGTCGTCGCCCTGCCGCGCCATGATGACAAGCCGCCGCGGCAAGGCCGATACCGGCGCCACGCCGAGCAGGCCCGCGAGGGGCGGCGCCATCGACACCCGGTCACGGTCCATCTCGCCGCGCACCGCGAAACTGACGCAGCGGCGCGGGAAATGCCGCACCATGCGCCCCTTGTGCCACAGCATGAAGGAGGCGGTCGCCTCGGCGGGCCTCGCGGCCGGACGAATGAAGGTAAATACACCCGCCCATTCCGGCGGCTCTCCCGCCTCGGCGTTCAGATCGTTGGCAAAGCCGAAGACCCATTCACCCAGATCAGGCCAGCCCCAGCGGCCGCGCACCCGTTCATGATACCCCACAAGATCCACCTGCGTCCTGCCCTTCGGCGTGACCCAATCGCCGACTGCCGTCACACCGGTTTCGGACTGCCACCGCAGATGTTGGTGGCGCGCGAAAACCGCCGTCTGGCTGGTGCAGTTGCGGCTGGTGCGTGTCAACGCGAGATCAACGGCCGGGGACCCATCAGCGGCAGCAATGCTCAGACGCCCGGCCACCCCATGTGCATGGGGTCGCGTGAAGGCCGACCAGGGAGGCCGCCGGGTGGCGGCGTTGAACTGGCTGGTATGCCAGGGCCCCTCGCCGTCATGCAGCACGAGAATGGTGGCAAAGCGCTCGGTGCCCGGCGCTTCCCCTTCGGCCGGGCCGAGCCAGGATGAATTGGCGACCAGCGCCTTTTGCCCGTCGCGTGACAGAAAAGCGTAATGCAGCCAGCGGCGGTCAATCGGGTCGGTCAAGGGGCTGGCAGGAAAAGGCCCGGCAGGTCCGAGCCCAGTGGGCCGGGAAGACACCGCTTCGGAATACCGAAAGGACTGCATCGGCTCCTGCCCCCAAATCGAATTGTTTCATATTCGCAGATTGAATGGTATCATACTACCAGAAATAGAATAGAATTTCGATTGCCATATACGTTCGGGCGCCCTGTTATTACGGCGCATTTCCCCTGGGAGGCCGACGTGAAACCGAAAAAGACTTTGCCTTCAAAAGCTTCCGCCCGGTTCACCGCGATTGCGATCGAACCGCCCGATGCTCTGAAGCCGATTGCCATCAAGACTCACCGCGAGCTCTTCGCGAAGTCGCGTGAGATGGCCGAACGGGTCCGGGATAACCCGGAGTTCAGCGTGATGTTCCTGTCGAACCCTGTCCTTGCGCTCGAGGCCTATGGCATCAAGCTCAGTCCGGAATTGCGCCACCATGTCATGGATACCCTGCGTCATCCGCCCAAGCTGCGTGCCCGCCGCGCGGAACTCGAAGCCAGCCTGGAGGAGGCGCTGGGTGAAAAAGCCAAGCCCACCGATGAGGCATGGATGGCCGATCTGGTATTCCGCAAACGCAAGATCGAGCCCCGTGACATCGGCAGCGGCGAGCCTGCCTACAAGCCGGCGCTGAATGCGGCCTCGGTCGAGCGTCTGCAAAAGGCGCGCCCCAAGGCCACGAAGCGCTACAGCGGCCAGCGCCGGTCGAAAGTGCAATTCTCGCTGACCGTCGCACCGCCTTCCAACACACTGCGACGGATGGACCTCGATGCCGATGTACCGGATATGAAACCGGCCGCGAAAGCCCCCAAGTCGCTGACGCTTGAAGAGGCCTGGTTCTACAAGGACGACGCCATCGTGAAGGAGGCGGTCGAGTTGGGCCAGATCATGCGCCGCGGCTTCCCCTTCAGAACGCCCGCCGAGTTTCGCGCCATCGCCAAGGGTGAAAAGGTCGACGCCTTCCGGCGCTTTGTCCGCGCGGTCAGGATCCGCGAGGTGACGCCGGAGTGAGCAACACATCGAATTTTGACTATTGCGTGCAATTCGGCATCGAGGCCGTGCGCGAGGTCTTTCACCTCGCCCTCAAGAATGAAGATCTTTTCCCCCACAACCTGCCGCCGCTGACCCGCGATTTCGGCGGCCATACCGCCACTGTGCGCGTGCGCCTGCTTGACGACATGACCGACAGCGCGGATCTGTCTTTCCAGGACGAAAAGCACATCCTCTTCGATCTGCCCATCGAGATCGCGGTCGAAACACCCGACGCCCCGGACCCGTCGCTGGCGACGGTGACACTGCAATCCACCGTCCGGGCTCCCGGTGCTCTGGCGACCTGGCCGGTATCTGGAGACGATCAGCTTGGACTGGAGTTTTCAGGCATCACGGCGGCAGATGTCGAGGTGCCCGCGCTCACCGGCCTGCCCACACTGGATGCCGCACGCTTTGTCGCCGCGTTGCATACGAAATACGAAACCCTGCCGAGCCACAGTTTCACCCTCGGCGGCAACACGCTGAACATCTACGACGGGACACGGGACGCAACGCTGATCCCGGGCAACAAGGCCGGTAACCCCGAAATCACTGCGGCGCTCGAAAACCACGGCGGCAAGCAGTACCTCAGGATCACCATGCCACTGCACGCCAATGTCACGGTGCCCGTCACCTATGCAAGCTATGGCACGGCGACGCTTTGGCGCGAGGTCGTGACCGGGGGCGGCACGGTCCGGGTGCTGATGGAGACCGAGCCCGCGGACGACCCGCTTGCCACGACCATCGTCTTTGACAACGGCGGCATCGGCGGCATCATCGCCGACCAGCTCGAGCCCTTGCTGATCACTCAGATCGCAGCTTTCGCCCCGGTCGAGGAACCCTGGTTCGACGAAGACAGCGCGCGCGCCCTGATCCGGCAGGAAACCGCAGGCTACCTCGCGCCGCGCCGCTTTCCCTTCTACACGCCACAATCGGGCGATTCCGAGGTTGCGCTGGAGACGCCGGTCGGCTTCCTGCTGCTGGCCAATGAAACGCTCGCGATCCTGATGAACCGGCGGACCGGCACCGCGGCGGATGACGCAGCACCCGATGACTTTCGAGGGGCGCACATCCTTGCACTGGCGCTCAGCCGGGCGGTTCTGGACGAAACCATCGCCGATGCCATCGCAGAGGAATTTCCAGGCCTTGCCAGCGGCGGTCACCGGATCGAAACGGACGAAGGCGACGCCACGCTGCAATCGCTGTCGGTCACCCCATCAGACCCCGGCAGCCACGATGAAAGCGAGGGGCATCTCTGGGTCTCGGGCGAGGCCGAGGTGCACATAGACTGCTGGCCGGATCCCGACGTCAGCTTTGACGGCCCGATCTTCCTGCGCCTTGATGTGACGGAAACCGACACGGAATGCAGCGCTGTGTTCCGCGCCGAGATGGGCGAATTCGATGCCGGCCAGAGCTGTTGCGACGTTTTCGTCGATTTGATCATCCCGATCGTCGGCTGGATCATGCTGGGTGTCATCGAGTCCATGATCGACCGGGTCGGCGGCGAGCTGGCCGAGGAATTCGCCGGGGCACAGGAACGTCAGATGCAACCCATCCCGACCTTCGTGGTCGGCGTGGCCGAACTGCAGGCCTGCCTTGAATCGGTGCAGACCTCATCGCAAGGACTGGTGATGCCGGGCAAGCTGCGCATCCGCCGCGAAGGAACGAGTTTCGAAGACCTGCTTGAAGGCGGCGACCTGCCGCGCCCCTGACGCCGGGGCCTGAACGCGTGAAAGGAGAGGACGATGCCAACCGAAAGAGGCTTTGTGGAAACGCTCGGGGTAGGACGCGCCGGGCTTGTCGAAGCGGCGGTGCTGCACGGCGACGGGTCACGAGCGATCTATACCGTCGCCGATCTGGATGCCGACCCGGAACGCTTCAACGAAAGGCTGTCGAAATTCGGCATCCTGCGCGACGCGATGGACCGGGCCGAACCGGTCGAGATCGAATTCGACCGATCCGATGGCTTTCGCCCGGTCGAAAGCGTCAAGCGGCTGACCCGGGATGCGCTGGAAAGGCCCGAGGAAACCTCGGTCGCCTCGGGCATGGTGGTCGGGCTTTCGGTATCCTTCGAGGTGAACATCAATCCCTTTGGCGAAGCGTCGGATCGCGCCATGCTCGCCTTGCTGACCGGCACCGGCGTGGTCAACTTCGTCATCCGCCTGCAGGCGCCCGAACGCCATGCGGCCATGGCGATGGTCGACATCGCCCGTGACGCGCAGGCCTCCGGTGCAAGCGTGACAGTGACCTTCGGCACCAAGAACCGCGAGGTCACGCAGATCGCGCGCGACGATCTGGCCGGCGCCAGCGGCCAGGAGACCGAGCAGTTTTCGGCCTTTGTGGAGGAGATCACCCATACACCGGTCTCCAACCTGATGCTGGTCGCCGTGACCACCGCGCCCGAGTTCGTCTTGGAGGGAAATGTTGTCCCGCTGGAGGGTTTTACGCCGGAGCTGCGCAATCTGGCGGTGGTCTACAACTCGCCGGAATACCTGCTGCTTCAAGCTGCGCTGCGCGACAAATTGCGGGTGGAACTGATGACCCTGCGACCGCGCGAGCGCGACGATCCGGACAAACAGCCGGATGAACCGGTCGGCGACGAAATCCCGCGCAATGATGTGACGGGGATAGCGCGCTATGCCGAGGCGAAACCGGCCGCAATGAGCGGCGACTCAAAGCTCCGGACGGAAGCGATGGGCAAAGCCACGCGGGCCACCTACCTTCTGCGGGGCGCCACCCTTCAGCACGCTCTCTGCTCTGCCAGCCGGCCCGTCTGGATCGAGGTCAACCGGCGCGCGCTGGACCTGGGGCCGGACGAGGAATGCATCGAAGGCCTGCCCTCCAGCGACATGCGTCCGCAGACCATCCGCGAGTTGAACCTGCCTTACCGCGCCGCGTGGATCGGCTATGGCTGCTTCAACCACGGCGTCTACCGCATCCAGATCGCCACGGATCGCGATGTCACCGTGTTTGTCGATGGCGAGGAAATCTGCCTGCATCGCGACAAGGCGGGCGACACGGTCTTCGGCCATGCCTGCCTCGAAGGCGACCATGAAATCCGGATCGTGTTTGAGAATTGGAAATGCAAGGCGAAGTTTGATATGGACGTGTATCGCATCCGCTGACCGGAAAGGAGTTCCGCATGGCCGACGAAGAGGTCGAGGAGACCAGAACCATCATTGTGACCCAGCGCTGTGCTGAGAGCTTTGCGCTGTCCGGCAGCGAGCAGCATCCGCCAATGCAGCACCGGGTGCAGGCCGATATGGTCCACCACACCGACAAACCGGTCGTCCACATGCATCTGTGGAACGAGGATTGCGTGGGCAAGCTGGACGTGCAGCACAGGTCCAGCACCGACACGGAACACCCGTTTCACGTAGCGCACCGTTTCGACACGCCGCATGCCCAGACCCATGAGATGCAAACCTCGCTGGCAGCACCGATCCACCACGCCCTGCAGATGCGCACACCGTTGCAGATAAGGTTCTGCAATACCTGGCAGGTGGCATCGGATTATTCGGTTCAGGTGGCCCTGCGCGGGCGGCCTTTCCTCGACATCCGCCTGACCGGCGCGACTGTGGCCACGCCGCAGCCCTGCCCTGACGACGACTGCGCACCCGATCCGAAGGCGGCACAGCATCCATGAGCGAGCAAAAGCAAGACCCGCGTCCCGGCGAGGCGGTTGGCGAGTTGGTGTCCTCGGCGCTGAAACTCTCTGCGGCCGTCGTGCAGACCGTGGCGGAGGCCGCAACCGGCAAGCCGCAGGCAAACCGCCCCGGAGACACGCCTCTGCAGTCGATGATCCGGCATGGCACCACTGCCGCAAGCAGCATCCTGACCACGGTCATGAGCGCCACCCGCGAGGGGTCGGCCGCCGAACCGGCAGCGGCGCCGGTGAACGCGCCGCCGCGCGCCCCTCGCGTGGCGCGCGGCTCCAGCCTTCGTCTGCCGTTGTCGGTGGACAATCTGCGCGATACCGTCATGCAGGACATCGAGCCGCGCTTGGTCGACGCCGAAACACCGACACCGTTGCATGTGAGTTTCAAGCCGGAAAAACTGACCATCGCACCGAATGATTTCGAGAAGCTGACGGTCCGCGTGGACGTACCCGAGGACACTCCCCCCGGGCGATACACTTTTGCCTTCACCCTGCCGGGTCAGGAAACCCAGCCGGTGTCGCTCTCGGTCGAGGTCGTGTGAATGCCTGAACAGACGCAATCACGGACTCAACAACAGCCACATTTGCTGGTATCCTTACACCAGCCTCATCGGTCTTGCCGCCGTTTGACCGGGGCAGGTCATTTGTCAGGAGTTTGAAGCATGCAGGACATCAAGACGGAAGAAATCGCCTCCGCTGGCAATGAGCGCGACCGGTTCCGCGGGCTCGACAATGTCACGGCAGCCGCGCGCGAACTGGCACAGCGCCTGCGCGAGACGACCGTGGCCGTGGGCGAGGTCGCCGAACAGGAGTTGGCCTTTGTCGTGGGGCTGGCCGAAGACATCCGCGACAAGTCGGTGTCGCCCGAATTGCTGAAAGAAGCCCGAAGCCTGCCGGTCCTCAGCGGCCTGAGGGTGACGTCGCACCGCGTGGTTGATCTCGGTTTCGATGCAGTCAGCGTCGGGGTCAAGCTTGGGTCGGACGCTTTCGACGATTTCCTTGCGCCGCGCGCGGAGCGGCGGTCGATTGCCACGGCAGGCTGAAAAACCGCCGATCTAGGTCCGGCAATCCCCTGCATCACAGGGACCCGAACGGCGAAAGCCAGGCAATAACCCGTTTGGCCGTGGCCCTGTGAGCAAAGCGCAGAAGGGCGCGTGAACCTGCGGCGCGTCCTGATCCCTCTGAATGCGCTGGGTCAGGTCACGGTCAGACGCGAACCGGTGCCCTGCCCTGCGTCCAGCGATGTTCTTCTGTCAGCGCCAAATCCCGAGATGGATCAGTGGTCCAGCTTCACCCAGGCCGCGTTGCGGGCCGAGGATTTCACGCAAGCCGAGACGAACTGCACGCCCAGCAAACCATCCTGAACCGTGGGGTAAACCACAGCCTCGGGTACAGGCTTGCCGGAGCGTGCAGCGATGATTGCTTCCGCCGCCTCTGTGTAGATGTTGGCAAATCCTTCCAGATAACCTTCCGGGTGCCCGGCCGGAACACGGGACACGCGGCCCGCCGCCTCTCCTGCCCCTGCGCCATTGCGCGTGATGAGCCGCTTTGGTTCCCCGAACGGCGTGTACCAGAGATAATTGGGATCCTCCTGCGCCCATTCGAGCCCGCCTTTTTCGCCGTAAACCCGCAAGCGGAGCGCGTTTTCATTGCCCGGGGCAACTTGCGACGACCACAGCATCCCACGCGCACCCCCGTCAAAACGCAAAAGGACATGCGCATTGTCATCCACCTGGCGCCCCGGCACGAAGGCCTGGATGTCCGCGGCGAGGCTGTCCACCCTCAGGCCGGTGACGAAACAGGCGAGGTTGAAGGCATGCGTGCCGATGTCCCCGGTCGAGCCGCCGACACCGGACTGCGCGGGATCGGTGCGCCAATTTGCCTGTTTGAAATCCTGTTCGACCGAGAGCCAATCCTGCGGGTATTCAACCTGCACCACGCGAATAGGCCCCAGTTGGCCACTGGCTACCATCTCGCGCGCCTGGCGAACCATAGGATAGCCCGTGTAATTGTGAGTCAGGATGAAAAGCGCGTCGCTCTCTTCGGCGGCTTTCACCAGTTTCTTGGCATCCGCCAGCGTCGAGGTCAGCGGCTTGTCGCAGATCACATGAATTCCGCGCTTGAGAAACTCGCGCGCAGCAGCGTAGTGGACATGGTTCGGAGTGACGATGCTGACAGCTTCGATACCGTCCTTGCGGCGCGCCTCTCGCTGCGCCATCTGCCGGAAATCGTCATATATCCGGGCCAAGCCAAGCGCTTCGCCGCTTTCGCGCGATTTCTCAGGCGTGGAACTGAGTGCGCCCGCGACCAGTTCAAACCGGTCGTCCATCCGCGCGGCGATCCGGTGCACGCCCCCGATGAAGGCATCCTTGCCCCCGCCCACCATCCCGAGGCGGATCCGACGGCCCAAGGCTTCGTTGCGTCCCGTCACCATCAGTCGATCCCCAGCATCTTGCGGTTCGCGGCCTCATCCGTTCCACCGTCGGCAAAATCGTCGAAGGCACGCTCCGTCACGCGAATGATATGGTCGGAGACGAATGCCGCTCCCTCGCGCGCCCCATCCTCTGGATGTTTGAGGCAGCACTCCCATTCGACAACGGCCCAGCCGTCGAAGTCATTGGCCGCCATCTTCGAAAAGACCGCCCCGAAATCCACCTGCCCGTCGCCCAGCGAGCGGAAGCGCCCGGCCCGGTTCACCCAAGGCTGGTACCCTGAATAGACGCCTTGCCGTCCTGTCGGGTTGAACTCCGCGTCCTTGACGTGGAACATCTTGATGCGCTCCTTGTAGATGTCCAGATGATCAATGTAATCAAGACATTGCAGGACATAGTGGCTTGGATCGTAGAGCATGTTGCAGCGGCTGTGATTGTCGACGCGTTCCAAAAACATCTCGAAGGTCACGCCGTCGTGCAGGTCTTCTCCCGGATGGATTTCGTAGCAGAGATCAACCCCGTTCTCCTCCGCATGATCCAGAAGCGGCCGCCAGCGTCTGGCCAGTTCATCAAAAGCGGTCTCGATCAGGCCTGCGGGCCGTTGCGGCCAAGGGTATACGTAGGGCCAGGCGAGCGCCCCGGAAAACGTCACGTGCTGAGAGATCCCCAGATTTGCCGAAGCGGTGATCGCTTTTTTCACCTGATCGACCGCCCAGGCTTGCCGCGCCTTGGGATTCCCATGCACACTTGGGTCTGCAAACCCGTCGAATGCAGCGTCATATGCCGGATGGACGGCGACCAACTGGCCTTGCAGGTGCGTCGACAGATCCGTCACTTCGATGCCGTTTTCTGCCGCCTCGCCCTTGAAGCTGTCGCAGTAATCCTTGCTCTCGGCAGCTTTCGCGAGATCAAACAGGCGGGCGTCCCAACTGGGCACCTGCACGCCCTTGTAGCCGCAGTCAGCCGCCCATTTGGTGATGGCACCCCACGAGTTGAACGGGGCTTCATCCCCGGCAAATTGCGCCAGAAAAAGCGCAGGTCCCTTGATCGTTTTCATCCTCTTTCCTCCCTTGGGTGCTGCCAACCGAGCGGCAGGTTATTTTCGGTGCCGCTTGTGAAGCGGTCGTTTTTCAATTGCGCGGATCGGGTCTTCTTCGAGTGACCGATCGCGCCTCAACCGCCACTTGATTTGGCCAGACCCTCGAAGACCAGCGCAACGGCCTCGGCCCCGGGATCGTTGTTGCCCTTGAGATTTTCCGACGGCACATAGGCCGCCCTACCGGCCTTTGCCCGGTGGATGGCGGCGGTGCTGTCTGCGCCTCGGCGCGCGGCATTCGCTGCGGCTTGCAGACCTTGCCCCAGCACCTCAAGCCCAGGCGCAAGCGCATCAACCATGGTCCGGTCGCCCACCTTCGCTCCGCCGACCTCGCTCACTCGGTGCAGAGCTTTCTTGAACGCCTCTTCGACGGTGGATCCATTGGCGGACGCATCCGCTGCGGCATTGAAATAAATGGCGAGAAGCACACCGGACGAGCCGCCCATTGTCTGGCTCAACTCATTGCCAAGAGCTGCGAAAAGCTGTGCGGGGTCAGCCAGGGGCAGCCTGTCGAGCCTTGCGTTCAAGGCTCGCGCAGCGGTGGCCAGTGTGCTGCCCGTATCCCCATCGCCCGACTTTGCATCGAGTTCGTTGAGGCGCGCCTCCGCCGCGATCAAGACCTCGGTGACATTTGCCAGTATGGCACGGGTTCGGTCATCCGCCGAAGGCTCCGCTGCCTTGGGCGCCATGCCTTGAGGGAGCGCCGTCAGCTTGGGTTTTGACAAGCGCCGGGTGCCCGGCCAGGCCGCCATCGGGACAAGCGCCTCCAGAGCCGCCAGTTCCACCTCATCCGCAGGCAGGACGGAAACCGAAAAGCCATGCATATCGAGCGAAGTCATCATCGGTGCCGGGCCGATGACGTGGCTGGCGAGTCCAGTTTCAGCCAGAGCGTAGCACAGCACGGACATCTCCAAGGGCGTCGTCGACCCAAGGTTGTTGATCAGCGCGACGCATGGGCCTTGGCCCAGGTGCGGGCGCAGTTTCTCCATCACCAAGGTGATCGCTTCCGATGCGCCGGCGAAATCGACCTGTTCCACGCCCGGTTCGCCGTGAATTCCCAATCCCAATTCAGCCATCCCGCTTGGAATGCGGTTTTCCTTCGGCGATCCGGGCACCGTGCAGGTGTCGAGGCTCTTTCCGATGGACGCAACTTTTGCCACGACCTTGCGCGCGGCGGAGGCAACGTCCTCCAGCGACGCGCCGCTTTCAGCCAGAGCACCCGCGATCTTGTGCACGAAGAGCGCACCGGCCACGCCGCGCGGCTGCGGCGAGTCCGGCAGCGCCACATCGTCATCGACCACAACCATTTCCACCTTGTATCCCAAGGCCCGTGCCCGCTCCGCCGCCAGACCGAAATTCAGCCGATCACCGGTATAGTTCTTCACGATCAGAAGGCACCCTGCCTCTCCGGTCACGGCAAGAATGCCCGCGAGCACCGCATCCACCGACGGCGAGGCGAAAACCTCGCCGCAAACGGCGGCCGTCAGCATCCCGGGTCCGACAAAGCCTGTATGGGCGGGTTCATGCCCGGCACCGCCGCCCGAAATCAGGGCGACCTTGGATCGGTCCCAGTCGGCGCGATGAACCACCTTGATGTGGGGATAGCCGTCCAGACGCGCCAGCGTTCCGCCGGAACCGGCCAACAAACCGTCGATGGCTTCTCTGACAAGGTCCTCTCGGGCATTGATAAAATGCACCATGTGATCCCGCTACCTCCCTGCGATACACGAGCCCCTTGGCAAGGGGCGCTGATACGCAATTCGGCGCCCGCGCTGTCATTGTGGCAGGTCCGACGCTAAGTGACCCGCGCAATATGAGTCAATGATTTTTTGAGTGGCGCACCTCACCATATTGAAGAAAGCCTCCTCACCAGTAAGCGGATCGGCTAGGCAGGCGGGATCTCTCAAGACACGGAGGGCGGGTTTCGGGCAATCATAGCTGTTGTATCTGTGCCAGAGGTTTTCTCGACATTTTCGGCACAGCATCGCCATTCCGTGACGCTGGCGCCGCAACTTCGATGCTTCAGTGGCCGGCTACGCGCCTGATGTTGCGGCCTTGGCGGAGCTCGGCCGCCGGTCGGAGTTTTGGGCCTCATCAATGCGCATCAGGATGCGCGAGGTCGGGATGATCCGCGCTTTTCTTCCGACCCGACTTGCCACAACCAAGGACAGTCTGGCCAAGCGGGCGGATCCGGCCAGGCATTTCAATTGTCTGGCGGCAGCCCGGTCACAACGATTTCGACCGCAGCACGCCTGAAAAATTGTAAAAGGTCATGAATTTGGAGGGCATTTTGGGGAGAAAACCGCAGTTGATGTTGATGCCCGACAAGCAGCTGCACATCCTGTGAAAGCAGAAACAAGCGTCGTCCTAGCCAGTCATACACATTCGGATGCGGGTTCGATCATCCGTAAAGCCAGCCAGATATCGATGGATGACTTGGACGTCATTGGATCACCCACAGGACCGATACAGGACGTGCAGTTGTGACCACTCGGCACTGCACAAGTCGATCATCTGCCCTGGGGTAAGCCGCGCGCGACAAGAACGTTGCGGTGTGTCGCGTCAGGTGTCACGGCGAAGAGGCGGCAGAAATGCCGGGTCCTCTTGCGAACCCATCTCTGACGCCTGTTTGCCGTAGGTTTTGAAACGGCGCAGGATTTCCTGCATTTCCGCGTCGTCAAGAATGGTCGGAACCCCAAGTTGCCGGGCGAGGATATACTGCCGGCAGAGGTTCTCCACTTCGACCGCGAGCGCCAGTGCAGCGGCCAGATCGCGCCCGAAACAGATCATCCCGTGATTGGCCAGCAAACAGGCATTTCGACCTTCGATCGCCTCAAGCATGGCCGACGAAAGCTCTGCCGTGCCGAAACTGGCATAGGGCGCACAGCGTAAGCTCGCGCCACCGCAAACACCTATCATGTAGTGAAAGGCGGGGACGTCCTCGCGCAGGCAGGAAATGGCCGTGGCGTGGGGGGCATGCGTATGGACCACTGCCGCGGCTTCCGGTCGCGCACGATAGATATCCATATGCATACGCCATTCCGACGATGGCAGGGTCGCGCCAAAATAGCCGCCTTCCAGATCCATTTGCACGATATCCGAGGGCTCCATGACCTCATAGGCGACACCAGAGGCGGTGATGAGAAAACCCGCCTCGTTACGCGCAGAAACATTGCCGGACTTGCCTGTATTCAGCCCATTCGCGTTCATCGCGAGGCAGGTACGGATGATTTCTTCTTCAATCATCAAGGACTGGTCCTGTTGCTGGCGCCATGCCGGGCTTGTTTTGTCAGTAGGTTGCCCTGCCGCCCGACAAATCAAACACACCTGCCGTCGTAAAGCTGTTCTCGCGCGACACCAGCCAAGCGATCATGGATGCCGCCTCTTTGACCTCCAGAAAGCGGTTGCGCGGAATTTTCGAGAGCATGTAGTCGATGTGCTCCTGACTCATCTGGTCGAAGATACGCGTGCGCGCCGCGGCGGGAGTGACGCAATTCACGGCGATGTCCTGACCGGAGAGTTCTTTGCCCAAGGACTTCGTCAGCCCGATGACCCCTGCCTTCGAGGCGGAATAGGCGGAGGCATTGGGGTTTCCCTCTTTGCCCGCGATCGACGCGATATTGACGATACGGCCGTAACCGGCGGCGCGCATGCCGGGCACCAGCGCCTTGTTGACATGAAAGGTGCCGTTCAGGTTGATGGCCACGATCTTGGCGAATTCATCTACCGGATAATCCTCTACGGTCGCGTTCATGCCCGCAACACCGGCCGAATTGACAAGAATGTCGACACGCCCCGTCGCCTCGAGCGTCTTGTCCCGCGCGGCGCAGACACTGTTCCAGTCAGCGATGTCCACCCCTATGGCGAGGCTATCGGCCCCAAGCTCAGCCGCAGCCTGACGTGCAAGCTGGGCATCCTGATCCCAGATCACAATCCGCGCGCCGCGTCTTTGCAACTCTTCGCAAACGGCGAGGCCAATGCCCTGCGCACCGCCGGTGATGACTGCCACCTGCCCTGAAAAATCCGTCATGCCGCGTCCCATCCTTCACGAATGCAACGATATCCGTCGCGATAATATGCCTCGGGGCTTTCCGCGAAGTCGCGCCAGACCCGCGTTGCCGCCGCAAGCTCCGGCAAGCCCCGCCCGAAAGCCTCGATGGTCAGCCAACGGTCGTAGCCGGAGGCTTTGATCGCCCGGAACGTTTCCGCCCAGGGGACATGCCCCCGCCCCGGGACGCCACGATCGTTTTCCGAGATATGGACATGGACCACCTGGTCTGCATTGCGTGTAAACGCTCCAACCGGATCCCGCTCCTCGAGATTGGCGTGAAAGGTGTCATACATCGTCTTGATCGCGGGATGGTTCAGCGAAGCCGTATAGGCACAAAGATCATCCATCGTATTGGCGAAATAGGACTCAAAGCGGTTGATCGCTTCAAGGGCGATCATCACCCCGTTGGACAGCGCGTAATCGCCGACCTTGGCGTGCACCTCGCGTGCCCGGTCGAACTCCGCCGCCGTGGTCCCGGCGCCGGAAAAATGCCCCAGTGTCTGGTGCAGCGGCCCACCGATTGCATCCGCCCCCAGCGCCGCGGTGCAATCCACACACCACTTGAGATAATCGACCGCCGCCTGCCGCGTCGCCGGGTCCTCGCTCAGCGGGTTCTTCTCCAGTGTCGGCACCACGGAGATGGCGGTGCGACCCAGCCCCAGCGTATCGAGCATCTTGCCGATCGCTGCGTAATCGTCCGGGGAGCCGTCGAACACCGGTATCTCGACCCCATCGTATCCCGTTTTCTTTATGTCCGCGAGCAGCGCCTTGTGCTCCTCCCCTACGGAGGTTGTCCAAAGCAACATGCAAAATCCGATTTTCACGACCCGTCCCCCCGGCATGTTCCAGCCTAAAGACTATATCTGCATGATGAGGGAAAACCAAAGCAATTTCTGACGTGCGCACGTCAGAAAATTGAATACTTTCCGGCTCAGGTGTGCAAGCATGCCGCATCAACGCATGTGTGGGGAGGACACTATGGCGACAAACACATACCCGAAATTGCATAATGCCATGTGGCCAGGACTGGTCGGCAAAGGCGAAGAAGAGCCGCCGATCAGCCTTGACAGGATGCTGGACCTGACCGAGGCCGCAGAAGTGGATGGCGTGAAATTCGATGGCGTCGATCTGTTTCTGGCGGACCCGCATACGCCCATCGACGCGGATGACGACACCATCAAGGCATTGGCGGACAACGTCGGGCGGCGCGGCCTCAAGATCGGATCCGCGGTCGCACCGGTCTGGCCGCCTGTGGGGGGCGGATCGGCCATGGATGAAGGCGAAGGGCGCGCGGCCTTCCTGAACGCAGTGCGCCGGTCCTGCCATATCATGGGCCGTTTGCGCGATCTGGGCGTACGCGACGGTGGCGTGATCCGGGTGGACACCGCGACGGATGTGGCAAGCTGGGCGAAAGATCCCGCCGGCAACACGGCCAAAATGGCCGAAACCATGCGGCAGGCCTGCGACATTGCCGCGGACAGTGGCGAGAAACTTGCCGCCGAAGGGGAAATCTGCTGGGGCGGAATGCACAGCTGGAAACACATGCTGAACCTGCTCGAGGCGGTGGACCGCCCCGGCACCTTCGGGTTCCAGGCGGATATGGCGCATACGATGCTTTATGCGCTCGGCTACAACGCGCCAGAGCACCGCCTGCTGCCCGAAGGCTACGACTGGAAGGACCCGGCAGAGCTGGACAAGGCCATCAAGACCATCACGGATGCCCTGCGCCCATGGACGATCGACTTCCATGTCGCACAGAACGACGGGACGGTGCATGGCAGCGGCAGTCACGACAAGACAGGTCGGCACTGCATGGCAACGGATCCGAAGGGCAAGCTCGACATAGTCAAACATGCAGGCTTCTGGCTCGACAATCCGGATGGCACACCAACGAAAGCGATGCGGCACATCTGCTGGGATGGCTGCATGTTCCCCAACGCGGTGCTGGAAGATCAGCAGACATGGAACGACATTCTGGCCACGATGATCCGCGTCCGCGACGCCCATGGCTGGCAAGCATAAGGAGGCTCGCATGACAAAACCGAAACTGAGAATTGGCATGGTAGGCTACGGATTCATGGGGCGCACCCATTCCAACGCCTTTCTGACGGCGCCACGGTTTTTCGACCTGCCCCGGCAGCCGGAACTGACCGCGATCTGCGCCCGCGACCGAGGCCGCGCCGAAGCCTTCGCCCAGAACTGGGGCTACGGATCGGTCGAGACCGACTGGAAGGCGCTCGTCGCGCGCGATGATATCGATCTGATCGACATTGCCGCCCCGAACGACACGCATATGGAAATCGCAATTGCCGCCGCGCAGGCGGGAAAGATGGTCATGTGTGAAAAGCCCCTGGGTCGCTCCAGCGCGGAAAGCCAGAAGATGGTGGACGCGGTCGAGAAAGCGGGCGTGGCCAATATGGTCTGGTACAATTACCGGCGCATCCCTGCGGTTTCACTGGCCAAGCAGCTGATCGACGATGGCCAGCTTGGGCGCATCTTCCATTACCGCGCCAAGTTCCTCCAGGACTGGACGATTTCGGCCGATCTGCCGCAGGGCGGTGAAGGGCTTTGGCGCCTCGACAAGGCGGTGGCAGGCAGCGGCGTGACGGGTGATTTGCTTGCACATTGCATCGACACGGCCATGTGGTTGAACGGTGGCATCGACAAGGTCACGGCCATGACCGAAACCTTCGTCAAGGAGCGGGCACATACGCTCACCGGCAAGGTCGAACCGGTGGGTATCGATGACGCCTGCGCCTTCTTGGGTCGGTTCTCGAACGGCTCGCTTGCGACCTTCGAATCCACGCGTTACGCGCGCGGGCACAAGGCGCTTTATACGCTGGAGATCAACGGGGAGCATGGGTCGATCTTCTGGGACCTGCACGACCTACACCGGCTGGAGTATTTCGATCACCGCGATGAGGGCCTCACGCGCGGCTGGCGGTCGGTACACGTGACAGACGGCGATCATCCCTACATGGACAAATGGTGGGTGCCGGGTCTGTCGATCGGCTACGACGAGAGTTTCACGCATCAGGCGGCGGACTTCATCATGGGGCTCGACGGCAAGGCAGCCGCACCGACCTTTGCGGATGCGTTGAAGACCGACAAGGTGACGGATGCGGTCCTGAAATCCGCCGAAACCGGGCGATGGGAAACCGCAACCTGAGCGTCACAGCCAATAATCGTGCTGCATAGGCCCCCGGTTGGCCTATGCGCATCGCGCCCTATATCGACGGATACGAACGATATTTGGATGCGGAGATGGCCATGAGAAAACTACGCGCAACCGCCTTGGTTGCCGGCATGCTTTTTGAACTCCCCGGTTCTTGCGGAGTATTTTGATCTGGAAACCTTCGAGGGCGGTGCAGAACAGCGGTGGGAGTTCATCACGGATGGCGTGATGGGCGGCGTCTCCGAAGGCAGCGCCGTCATAGGCATCATCGATGGCGATCCCGGCATCCGACTGACCGGCACTGTGAGCACAAGGAACAATGGTGGCTTCCTTCAGGCCCGACGCATGCTACCGGATGGTCTGCCGGACGATACCGAAGGTTTCGTGCTGGATCTGCGCGGCAACGGCCAGACCTATTATGTTTTTCTCCGGACGAGGGAGATGACCCGTCCCTGGTATTACTACAACGCGGGTTTTGAGGCGAAACCCTCCTGGCAGACCGTCCGCCTCCCGCTGAACGCGTTCAAAAGATCCCATGCGCATCTCGCCGAGGAGATCTCACCTGCGGAGATCATCAGCATCGGGTTGTTCGCCTATGGGCAGGACTTTGACGCGGATCTGATGGTGCGCAAGATCAGCCTGTACTAGCGCCGCGCCCGCAAGTCCTTCCAGGGGCTTTCCTCCGCCACATCGACCAGTTCGTAGCCTGCATTACCGACACAAGGCCCAAGAATCGCCAGCAGCTGCGCTTGCTCGTCGCCGACATTGAAACTTGCGTGCACCACATCTGCACCAATGAAGACGCTGTCGCCCGGGCCCAGAATGCGTTTCTCCTGATCGAGCCACTGCTCGACCCTGCCTGACATGACGTAGATCACCTCTTCCTGATCGGGGTGTTTGTGGAAGTCATGCCCCTCGCCGGGGGAAATGCTGACCTCGATCACCGTCAGGTTCCGTGCACCCGTTGCCGGCGGGCTGCTCATCCATCGCAGTTTGCCCCAGGCCAGCTCTTCCGCCGGCGTCTCACGTGACATCATGAAAGTTCCGCTCATGCTCTACACCTTCCCTATATCGACGAAAGCCTGCATCTGCGCGGTCAGTGCCTTCTCGCTCGGCAAGCGCTCCATTGAACTGGCGCCGTAAAAGCCATGGCATCCCGTGCTGCGATCCAGCACGAAGGCCGCATCTTCCGGCATGGAAATCGGCCCTCCGTGGCAGAGCACGATCACATCTTCACGCACCTGCCGGGCTGCATCGATGATGGCATCGATGGCGGGCACGCAGTCTTCGAGCGAGAGGGCCGTACCCGCGCCGATGTCCCCGCCCGTGGTCAGACCCATGTGGGCGACAACGACATCCGCGCCCGCTTCGGTCATTGCGACCGCTTCATCAGGGTTGAACACATAAGGGGTCGTGAGCATGTCGCGCGCATGGGCCGCGCGGATCAGATCGACCTCCAGCCCATATCCCATGCCGGTTTCCTCGAGATTTGCGCGGAACATGCCATCGATGAGACCGACGGTCGGGAAATTCTGCACCCCGGAAAAGCCTAAGGCGATCAGATCGTCCAGAAACTTGTCGCGCAGCATGAAAGGGTCGGTGCCGTTCACCCCCGCCAATACAGGCGTATCCTTCACCACGGGCAGAACTTCGCGCGCCATGTCGACGACGATCTCGTTTGCGTTGCCATAGGCGAGCAGACCCGCAAGCGAGCCGCGCCCCGCCATCCGGTAGCGCCCGGAGTTGTAGATCACGATCAGATCGACGCCACCCGCCTCTTCGCAGCGCGCAGAGAGGCCCGTCCCGGCGCCGCCGCCGATGATCGGGCGACCGGCCTCGATCTTGGCGCGCAAGCGGGCGAGAATGGTGCTGCGGGGGATACGTGGCATCAAAGGCCTCCGGCTATGCTGTGGAATTCGGAGAAAGCGACGTCGGCGAATTCGGACGTATTGATGTTGTGCGGCACACGTATCACCCGGCGCGCGTCGGAGAGTTGCACATGAGCCTCGATTGCATCGAAGAGCGCTGCATCCGCCTCCGGATCGTGGAACGGTTGACCCGGTGCGTCAAGGGCGCTCACGCCGCCTTCCGGGATCAGAAAGCGCACCGGGCCAGCCATCCGGTTGAGGCGGCCCGCGATCCATTCCCCGAAGCTCCGGTTTTCCTCTGGCGACGTGCGCATGAGCGTGACCTGCGGATTGTGGACATGAAAGAGCCGCCCCTCGAACGCCCTTGGCACCGTGTCGCGCGGCCCGAAATTGACCATGTCGAGCGCTCCGCAAGACCCGACATAGGGCACCTTTTTCCGGATCACCGCGCCCATGCGGTCGTCGGTTGCGGGAAATATGCCACCGACCAGCATGTCGGCCACCTCGGTCGTCGTGAGGTCGATCACCGCGCCGATCATCCCGGCGTCCACCAGATGTTCCATCGACTGACCGCCGGTGCCGGTCGCGTGGAAAACGATTGCATCGCGGTCTGGAGCCAATGCCTGCGCGATGCGAGAGACAGAATGCGTCGTCACCCCGAACATCGTCAAGCCGACGGCGGGGCGCTGATCCTCGCCCGGCAACCCGGCGGCATGCTGCATCATCCCTGCCATGGCGTGCGCCGCATTGCCCAGAATCCGGCTGGAGATGCGGTTGATCCCCTGAATATCGGCAACGGAGTAGACCATGTTGATATCGCTCGCCCCGATGTATCCTGCGACATTGCCGCTGGCGACAGTAGAAACCAGCACCTTGGGCAGACCTATGGCCAAGGCGCGCATCGCCGGGGCCACCAGCGCCGTGCCACCGGAGCCGCCCGCGCCGATCATGCCGCCGATCCAATCCGCTTGACGCACATAGGCCTCAAAGGCCCGCGCCATTGCCGCGATTGCCGCGCCCCGATCAGTGTTCTTCATGACCGCGGCGGCACCGTCGGGGTGATGATCCGCAACCTGAGCCGCCGAGACATCCGTTTTGCCGCGCGGACCGGAACCTGTGCTCAGGTCAATGGTGCGGACGTTCACCCCGGCGTCGCGCAGACGGTCCGCGATAAATGTCAGTTCCTCAGCCTTGGTATCAAAGGTACCGGCGACAGCGACGAAGGTCACGCCGCCCGCCACGCCGCCATCGCCGCTTCGGTCTGCGCGCGGTCGATGATGCCTGCGTCCGAGCCGAGGCCCGAAGCAACCAGAGAGGCAGCCGCCGTGCCAAGATGCCCGCATTCAAGCAAGGATCGGTTGTCCGCCAATCCCGCGATGAAACCTGCCGTATAGGCATCGCCGCAACCGGTCGTATCCACGACTTCGATCGCATAGGCCGGTACATGAACCCGGTCGTCGCCATCGGCGATGATCGAGCCTTCGGCGCCCATGGTGAGCACGCAGCACTTCACGCCACGGCTCTGGAAAAAGTGTATGTTTGCCTCCACACCGGCGACCCCGGAAAGGATCTCCGCCTCTTCGATGGACGGAACGAAATAGTCGATATGGGGCAGCAGAGGCTCCACGAATTCCCACGTGTCAGGCCCGGCACCGACCAGATCCCAGGTCGTGACGCAGCCCGCTTGCTGCGCGGCCTGCAGCAAGCGCCGTGAAGGCTCGCCGTCCATTTTCGCAAGCAGACCGGTTCCCCCCAGATGCAGGAAACGGCAATCCAGCACATCAGGCAGAATGTCGGGCGCGACATCGAAATGATCCGAAGCGCCCCTGCAATGCAACGCCGGGCGTTCGCCGTTCGCCCTGACATTGAGAATGGTGGCGGAGGTTTCCACCCCTTCGATCTGTCGCATCAACCGGCAGTCGATCCCGACCTTCTGCATGTGATTGAGCACGAAATCGGCTTTCTCATCATCCCCCACCGCGCCAACGGCCTGACAGTTCAGGCCGAGCTTGGCCAGATCCACGACCGTGCCGCCTGCCGTACCGGCAACGGTCAGGCGGATCTCATCGATGAACTCCACATTGCCGCCGGGGGGAATGCGCTCGACCGGTCGGCCCAGAACATCGAGGATATAGAGGCCCACCACGCTGACATCGAATTTTCGACTCACCTCAGGGTCTCCAGATATCCGACATACAAGAATGCCGTCCCGATCCCGAGGGCCGCCGCCGCGGCCAGCACGATCAACACGATCAACGCCACGTTCAAGAGCTTTCGGGCCGGAACGCCTTCCCGGCAAAAGGGCACGAGATTGAACACCAGCGCGCCGATCACCACCGTGACGCAGCCAATCGAAAAGAGCGTGAGCGAAAACGGCTGGAAGATCGCCAGTATGGACAGGACGCATAGCCCGATGATGAGACGTTCGACCAGCTTTGCCTGAGATGCTGTCATTGGGTCCTCAACACTTGTTGGTCTTCGGTAAACACATGGGTAACGCCGGGCGGGAAGCGCGTATGCACGCGATCTCCTTCCGCATGCGGCACCCGCCAATCGGTCACCAGCCGCAATTCCTGATGACCATCCTTGAGATGGATCAGCGTTTCCGCGCCCATGGGCTCCACCATGTCGATCACCGTCGAGAGCCCATCGTCGGCGGACTCCCTGCTGATCTCCAGATTGCGAGGGCGCACCCCCAGCGTGACTTGCGTGCCGGGTGCCAATTCCTGGATCCGGCCGTCAACCATGATGGTCATGCTTTGCCCGCCTTTTACGGAAAAGCTGGCCTTGCCGTCACCATGCGTCGCCGTCAGCGTCGCGGGCAGCAGGTTCATCTGAGGGGTGCCGATAAAACCTGCCACGAAGAGATTGCTGGGCTTTTGAAACACATTATGCGGCGTATCGACCTGCTCCACCCGCCCGTCGCGCATGACGGCAATGCGGTCCGCCATCGTGAGCGCCTCGAGCTGGTCATGGGTCACGATCACGGTGGGGCGGCTGAGTTCCTGAAGGACCTCCTTGATCTCTCCACGCATTTCCTCGCGCAGTTGCACATCCAGACGGGACAGCGGCTCATCGAAGAGAAAACAGGTGGGGTCGCGAATGATCGACCGCCCGACGGCGACCCGCTGCTTTTCGCCTTCGGCCAGTTGCCCCGGAGTCCGCTTGAGGATTTTCCCCAACTGCAAGGTGTCCGACACCCGTTTGACCCGCTGGCCGATCTCGGCGCCCGACAGCCCTTCCGCATAGAGCGGAAAGGCAAGGTTCTCCGCGACCGTAAGACTTGGATAAAGCGCGTAGAACTGGAACGACATGGCCACATTGCGCTCGCGAGGCGGCAGGTCGTTGACCCGCTTGCCCTGCAGCACGACATCGCCCTCGGTGGCATATTCCAACCCGGCGATCATTCGCAGCGTGGTTGTCTTGCCGCAGCCCGATGGCCCCAGAAGGCACAGGACTTCGCCATCCCCAACGTCGAAGTTGATCGTGTCAACCGCGGTCAGGTCACCGAAGCGCTTGGTCAGGTTCTTGAGTTCTATCGTCATTTCTTCACCGTACCAAAGGTCACGCCGCGCAGTAGCTGGTTCTGCAGAAGGAACGTCACAAAGAAGATCGGCAGCAGGAAGAGCGTCACGATGGCCGCCAGCAGACCGTAATCCACACCGACTTCGCCGCCCAGGGTTCGCGCCATGGCGACCGGAACCGTGCGGGTTTCGACGCCGGTCAGCAACAGCGCGAAGAGGAACTCGTTCCACGTCAGGATCAGGCCGAAGACGAAGGTGGCCGCCAAGCCAGCCAGAATCTGCGGGATGCAGAACTTGAAGAAAACCCGGCTTTCACTGGCCCCGTCCATGCGGGCGGCATCTTCGATTTCGGGGTTCAATTCGTCGAAGAAGCTCTTCACCAACCAGACCGAGAAGGGGATGTTGAAAGCGGTATAGAGCAGGATGATACCCCAGTAGCTGCCCGCGAGGCCGGTCAGCCGGAACATCAGGAAGATCGGAATGATCACCACGATCGGCGGCATCATGCGGGTGGTCAGAATGATGAAAAGATAGGTGTCGTTGCCGCGCAGCGGATAGCGGCTGAAGGCATAGGCCGCCAGCGTTCCGACGATCAGAGCCAGACCCACCGAGGTGCCCGCAATGAAGATCGAGTTGAAGAAATAGAGCGCCATGTCGGTGGACTGGCTGGTGCCGGTGGTGATCGAGGATCGGTAGAACACCGAAGTGAAGTTCTCCAGTGTCGGGGTGAAGAAGAGCTTTGGCGGAACCGCCAGGGCATCGGTTCTTGTCTTGAACGCGGTCAGGATGATCCAGAGCACGGGAGAGAAATAGATCAGCCCCACGAGGCCGGTGATCAAGGTGTATCCCCAGCCTGCCTTGCCGATTTCACGATATGTGCGGGCCATCAGTCGACCTCCTGTGCGCGGCGGTTCACCGAATAGAGATAGAGGTTGGTCAGAACGACCACGATGAAGAGGACAATGTAGGCAAGGGCCGAAGACTGGCTTGTCCGGAAGAACTGGAACGCGGTCCGGTAGAGGTAGACGGCAATGGTCTCGGTCGAACTGCCGGGGCCCCCTTCGGTGATGATGTAGACGATGTCGAAGAGCTTGAAGGTTTCGATGGTGCGAAACAGAACCGCGAGCAGCAGCAGGCTCTTGATGTAGGGAAAAGTGATCGTCCAGAACGTCCGCCAACTGCTGGCGCGGTCGATTTCGGCCGCCTCGTAGAGGTACTTCGGCACGCTGACGAGGCCGGCCAGCACCAGGAGCATCACAAAGGGCGACCACATCCAGGCATCGGCGATAACGATCCCGATGATCGCGCCGGTGGCCGACCCCAGAAGCACGAACCTGTCGTCGGAGAAATGATTGAGAAGGTAGCTGACGACACCGAAGGTCGGCTCGTAAAAGAGCTTGAAGAAGACACCGACGGATACGAAGGAAAGCATCATCGGCGTCAGCACCAGCATCAGGACGATCCGGCGCATCGGAAACGCCTTGGCGAACATCAGGGCCAAAAGAAACCCGACGATAAGTTGCAGGATCACGGAAGACCCGACGATGATCGCGGTGGTCTGAAACCTTTCCCAGACCTTGTCGTCCGTCAGCACGTCCTGGTAGTTCTCCAGACCTTGGAATGAAGGCACTCTGAGCGAGTTGGCCTTGAAGTTGAAGAAACTCAGCCCGAAGGACCAGAGCAAGGGAAAGATGTTCATGACGAAGAGGATCGTGATCGCCGGGGTGACCAGGAGTGCACCACGACGTTTCGGATCCAGGAGCCATGCGCCAAATCCACCGGTTCTGCTTGCAGCTTCTGCCATCTGATACCTGCCCCGTGCATTGTAGAATTTTTACCAAAGAAACGGGAGCCCGGGCACGAACCCGGGCTCCTTTGTTGTCAGGTCACTGGATGTAGCCGCCGTCTTCAAGCAGCTCCTGCTGGAATTCTGCCACGGAATCGAGTGCTTCCTTTGCGCCGATCTGGCCGGTGATGGCCTTGTCGAACTCTTCCTGTTGCTGGGTCAGCATTTCGAAGAACTCCGGAATGTGCCAGACGTCCTTCTGCCAGTCGATCATTTCGACATGCGCGCGGTTCCACGGGCGCAGATCGTTGTAGGTCGGATCAGCCATGACGCTCATGCGCCCTGACTGGCCGCCGTTCCTGACCGCCTCAAGCTGGGTCTCCGGGCTCAGCCACCACTTCACCACGTTCAGCGCTTCATTGACCACTTCGTCGCTGTTCCAGGTCGTCAGGACAAACGGCTGACCGCCAATGTTGCCTGTCCGGTCGATGGTGCCGTCTGCCTTGCGGGTGCCCGGCGCGGGTCCGAAGGCAGCCTTGTCATGAACCTTGGAGGCGCTGGGATCGAGCACGGGTTCGCCGAGGCCAACCCAGTCGATGATCGCACCGACCTTGCCCTGCATGAAAAGGTCCTGGATCACGAAGATGTCCATCTGACCGGTCTGCGCGACCGGCGGCATGTATTTCAGGTAAGACAGGTACTCGTCGAAAGCGGCAACCGCCACATCCGAGTTCACGACACCTTCGGCTTGCGCTTCAGGGGCCTTGGATTCATCCCAGATGTCCCCGCCCTGCTGCCAGATGAAGGCGTTGATCTGCATCGTGGAGAAGTCGTAGCCTTTGCCCGCCTGAAAGGCGATGCCATAGAAGTCATCGTCCAGCGTTTCTCCCGCAAGCATCTCTCCTTTGCTGCGCTGGAAGAATTCGCCGATCTGGCCCCACTTGGTCCAGTCGGTATCCTGCCAGTCCTCGTAGCTGCAAGGCAGGTTGGTTCCGTATTTCGCCTGGAAGTCCGCCATTTCGCCTTCGTTGCAGAAGATGTCTTCGCGGTAGTAGGTCACATAGGTATCCGGGAACTGCGGGAATCCGTAGTAGTTCACACCCGGTGCCGGTACTTCGCCCGCCTCCTCCAGCTGTGCCCGCGTCCGGTGCGGATAGGTCGAATAGGCCGATACCAGCGCGGGATGAAGATCCTGCATGATCGCCTTCAACTCGGGGTCTTCGTTGATCTTGTCGGTGAGGTTCAGGTAATACCCGCCCTCGACGAAGGCTCCGAGCCACTGGCTGTCGGTTACGATCATCTGGTACTTCTGCTCACCCGAGGTCAATGAGGCCGCCACGCGCTCATAGAAGCTCGGCCAAGGGATGAAGTCCATTTCCAGAACCGTGTTGCCGCCATTGGGCGATTTGTAGGTCTGGTCGAAGTACTCCTTCATGAACCTTGTCGGCGGCCAGTCGGGTGCCGCCATGGTGATCGTGATGTCTTGAGCGATCGCGGGTGCTCCGCTCAGGCCTGCGGCAAGGGTCGTCGCCCCCAACAGGCCGGAAATTAAAGTACGCATGTCTTTCCTCCACTTGTTGCTAGTTGATATTATTTTGTTTTATCTGCTCACCTAGGGTTCGGCCTCCACCGCGATGCCCAACCGTCGGCCGCTGGCGCGGTCAAAGAAGTGCAAGTCCCGGGGGTTGAAAGCCACGTCGATTTCGTCGCCAACCGAATACCGCGCGGCGACCTCTTCACGCAGAACCATTTTCAGCTCCACGCCTTGTGCGGCAACGTCGAAGACCGTAACGTCGCCAAGCGGTTCCGTCAGATGTATCTTGGCGGCGAAGCGCGTCTCGCCTGCGCCGCCGCCATCCGCCAGAACGATATCGTTCGGACGCAGGCCAACCGCCAGATCATGCCCTGTCGGCACGCCCGAAGCTGCAACCGGGGTCGGCAGGAACGGCAGGGACAGCGATCCATCGGCCCGCGCCGTCGCCGACAGGATATTGATCGGCGGAGAGCCGACCATGCGCGCCACATAGAGGCTGTCGGGCACGCCGTAGAGATCGCGCGGCGTGCCGATGGCAACCACGCGCCCCTCCTCGATCACGCCAACCCTTTGCCCCATCGTGAGCGCCTCAAGTTGGTCCGGCGTCGCGTAAAGCATGGTCATGCCAAGTTCGCGGTGCAGACGCTTGAATTCCGCGCGCATTTCGTGACGCAGTTTTGCATCAAGGTTGGTCAACGGCTCATCCAGCAGCAACAGTTTCGGGCGCCGCACGATCGCGCGGCCAATGGCCACCCGTTGCTGCTCGCCGCCCGAAAGCGTTGTCGGTTTGCGCTTGAGCGTATGCGTGATGCGCAACAGTTCGGAGACTTCGCCGACCCGCTTCCTGATCTCACTCTCCGCGATGCCGTCGCGGCGCAGCGGATGCGCAACGTTTTCTGCCACAGACATATGGGGGTAAAGAGCAAAGGTCTGAAATATCATGGAGATACCCCGGTTCTGCACCGGCGCATCTGCCAGATTGCGGCCATCGAACCACACCTCGCCCCGCTTGAGGTCTTCCAACCCGGAAATCGCGCGCAGGGTCGTTGTCTTGCCGGAGGACGAGGGCCCGAGAAGGCAGAAGAATTCTCCATCTGCCACGTCAAAGCTCATGTCTTCGAGCGCGACGACACTGCCGAACTCGCGCCGCAGGTTTTTCACTCGTAATTCAGACACGTGGTGGCACCCTTTCCTGATCCGCCTTGCAGTGATTGCGCGCGATCTGTGTTGCGATGCTCATCAGCCTCGCCAAGACGACTGCGTCGCAGGCCCGATGCCCGGTCGTTGTTGTCACCACATATCCCCTTCGCATCTGCCCTTGCCTCACGGCAGATTATCCCTGACAAAAATCTCTATTCTGATCCGTTCCTGGCTTTCATTGATCGCTGCGTTTTCCGCGAGGGCCTTGAGAACGCGAATTGCGCTGCGCACCTCATGGCTCGGGTCCTGTACCAGCACCGCATCGATAACGCCCGACATCAATGCATTGCGCGTGTGGTCCGAAAGCTCCGTCGTGACCACACGGATATCGGGTTGCACGACTTTCATCGCTTCGATCACACCACGGGTACCGCCACCCAAACTGTAGAGCCCAACGATGTTGCGGTTCTGGGCCAGCAGCTTTGACAGCTTTTCATCCACAACCCCTGCCAGTTCCTCCCCCTCGATCCAGGGCAGAACATTCAAATGAGGGCACTCCGCCCGCATCACTTGCTCGAACCCCATGCGCCTTTCCACATGGTCACGCAGAATGCCCGACCCGGCAACAACCGCAACATCACCCTTTGGCGCCGACACGAAGCGCTTCAGCAGGCTTGCCGCAACCCGACCGGCGGCAACATTGTCGATGCCGATAAACCTCTCACGGGCCGAGTTCGGCACGTCGGAAATGAAGGTCACCACATGAACGCCGCGACTGCGCAGCCGGTTGATAACATCCCTCACTGCCTGGCTTTCGATGGCAACGATTGCCACACCATCGCCGATCTCGTCGCCCATTTCGTCGATGGCCGCCACGATGGCATCCGGGTTCAGCGGTGGCACCGCGATCATCCTGATGTCGATTCGCTTCTTGGGCGCCTCCAGCCGGGCTGCTTCTATCTCTTGACGTACATCGCTGAAAAACGCCGTCTCTCCCGCCGGTACAATGAACGTGAACCGATAGTTTTTTCGACGCGCCAGATCGGCCGCCGCCTGATCTCTTACGAAACTCAACTCCTTCATCGCGGAGTGCACCTTGTCTATGGTGCCCTGGCTCACGCCCTTGCGCTGATTGAGAACCCGGTCAACGGTTGCCAAGCTGACACCAGCAGCTTTTGCAACGTCTTGCGCTGTGACCCGGTTCATTTTTCCTCCCTTTGCGATAAAGGTTGATGTAGTAAATGATGTGCGTCAACCAAAAAGGTAGCGAATATACCTCAAGAATGAAAGATGCCGACCTATGCTCATTGGAATTGACCCCGCCCTGACACCGGACCTGCTGCGCCATCTGCGCGCCATGGGTCATGGAGACCAACTGGTGATTGCAGACGCCAATTTTCCGGCCGAGAGTTGTGCAAATCGCATCGAGCGGCTCGCCGGTGTCTCAGCCACCGAAGCGTTGCGTGCGATTCTCTCCATCATGCCACTGGATACCTTCGTCGAGGCCCCTGCCCGCACCATGCAGGTCGTCGGCGATCCGAGCGGGCGACCGGATATCGTTGTGGAATTCCAGAACATCATTAATGAGGTTGCCGACAATCCCTGCACGGTGCAGGGGATCGAGCGTCACGACTTTTACCGCGTGGCTGAAAAGACCTACTGCGTGGTGCAGACGTCCGAAACACGGCTCTACGGCAACATCATCCTGTCAAAGGGCATCGTGCCCCCGTCTTGAGCGCGTTTCAGAAAACTCTCGTCGCATCTCAGATCTGCAAGAGAGGCGCGGAGGGCTTTCACCGACCCAAGGCGGCCCAGGCTTTCAGCAGCACGGCGGCGGATTCCGCACCGGGGTCGGCATGACCTTTCGAACGGGCACCCAATTTCTTCGACCGGCCCATCTGGCTGAGCAGATCTTTCGTCGACGCGGCCCCCAAGGTCGCCGCCTGCGCCGCCGCCGTCAGGCAGTCGGCCCAGGCGCCATCTTGCTCCAGCTCGGCGCGGGCCGCAGCCGCTGCAGGAGCCCAGGCATCCACCATGGTTTTCTGACCTGGAGACGCACCGCCGCGCTGCTGAATGCCGCGGACCATGCCCTCCAGCCAAAGCACAAGCGCCTCCGCGTCAAGGTTGAGCCGGTCTGAAACCGCGTGCCCGGCGGCCTGAAAACCGGAACTGTAAAGCGGGCCGACAGATGCGCCAACCGATCCAAGAAAGGCCTCCGCGATGTCATCGCACATCTCGCTGATCGTGACGGTCGCATCGGTGGTGTCCAGAACCGTCTGAACGGCCTTCCAGCCGATCTCCATTGTCAGCCCGTGATCCCCGTCGCCTATGGCGCCGTCCAGCGCATTCAAACGCTCCCGATCTGCCTGTATCGCGCCGAGCGAGGCTGCCATCAGGTCACGAAACCGGGCCGGAGTGATGTCGCCTTCGGTTTTCAACCGGCTCCGGTCGATGGACTGTCTGGCCTTTGGTTTTTTTCGCGCCTGCCGCGCCCGGATGGGCGCGCCTTGCTCGGTCGCATTCTGACCGACACGCAGTGCAGGCGTTTCGCATGGATGATCGAGCCATCTGGTCAGGTCATCGTCCAGCTTCATGACCGTGATCGATGCCCCTTCCATATCGAGCGAGGTGCAATACTCGCCGACCCAGCTCATGTGAATTTCGACACTGCGTTTACCCAGCACCTGTGCGACGCGACGATGCAGGATATAGAGTTCCAACAGGCTGGTGGAGCCAAGCCCGTTGACAAGAACCGCAACCCGGTCGCCCTGCTTGAGGTCCAGCTCCTCGACAATCGGTCCAAGCAGCTTGTCCGCCACGGCATCGGCGCTGCCGGCAGGGCCGCGCTCGACCCCCGGCTCGCCATGGATACCCATGCCGATCTCCATCTCGCCCGCAGGCAGTTCGAAGTTGACCTTGCCCGTCTGCGGCATGGTGCAGGCGGAAAGGGCAACGCCCATGGTGCGCGTGGCGTCATTGGCCCGGCGCGAAGCCGCTTCCACGTCTTCCAGTGACAGGCCAAGATCCGCCGCGGCGCCAGCGATCTTGAACACGAAGAAATCGCCCGCAATTCCGCGACGCTCGTGGATCCGGTCGTTGGGCGCGGAGGCGATATCATCGGTAACGACAAAGGACCGAGCGGTGATGCCATGCTCGCCGAGCCCTTCTTCGGCCATGCCGAAGTTCATCACGTCGCCCGTATAGTTGCCGTAAAGGAACAACACTCCCGCCCCGCCATCCGCGGCAAAGCCCGCATCCATGATCTGGGAAGGCGAGGGAGACGCGAAAATATTGCCCAAAGGTGCTGCATCGGCCAGCCCCCGACCGACATAGCCCGCAAAGGCGGGCTCATGCCCCGAGCCGCCGCCGACAACGATCCCGACCTTGCCCTCCCTGGGCCCGTTTCGTGCGACAATCGCGCGGCCCGTCTCCCCCTGCACACAAAGATACTGCGGGTGTGCGGTGATCATACCCTCGATCAGCTGTTCAATCAGCGCATCCGGGTCATTGATCAGCTTCCTGCGCTGCGTCGTCATGAGATAAGGCCTCCCTTTTTCAACAGGTTAAAGAACGAAACTCGGCGGCGCCAAGCGAAATCCATCTGCGCGCACGGCATCGCGTTTTCACTTTCTGGTGTATTTGTCATTCACCGCGTTGATTGCTGCAACATTGGCAGCCGATCGCCCCTCGGGGTCGAATGAGGCCGACAGAAAGGCGTCTGCGATGTCCTTGGCCAGTTCAGGCCCGATCACCCGCGCGCCCATGGTGATGATCTGCGCATTGTTGGAGGTGGCAGCTTTTGCCGCAGAATAGGTATCGTGACATTGCGCGGCACGGATGCCCGCGACCTTGTTGGCGGCAATCTGCACGCCGATCCCCGTGCCGCAGACGAGAATGGCCCTGTCATACTCTCCGGCCATGATGGCGGTGGCCACGCGATCGGAGAGGTTGGCATAGAACGCATCCACGTGCCCCTCGACGCGCGAGACATGGTGTACCTCATGGCGATCCCCGAGGTGGTCCGCAAGAATGGCCGCAAGACCCTCGCCAGCACTGTCTCCGGCAACTGCAATCTTCATGTCTTCTCCTTTTGCGCATCCAGCACCGCGGCACAGCGGCCGATGATATCGATGTATCCTTCCACAGCCCAGGCGGCGCGACCGATGAACAACCCGTCAACGTGCGGGCGGCAGATCAGCTCCTGACAGTTTTCGGCGGTAACCGATCCGCCGTAAAGGCAGGGTACCGCCTTGCCAACAACCTCCCGCGCCACGGCAATGATTTCCGCATGGCGGGCATCGGCATAATCCGGGGTCGCCGGGACCCCGCCTCCGCCGATGGCCCAGACCGGTTCATAGGCCAGCAGGACCGGACGGGATTTCTGTTCATCCCGCAGATGGCCGAGCGCGTGGCGCACTTGTGTCTCAAGCCGCGATTGCGCCAGCCCGGCATCACGCTCAGCCAGGGTTTCGCCGATGCAAACCAGAGGGATCAATCCGTTCCTGACGGCAGCTTCGACTTTCAGCCCCACCGTATGATCGGTTTCGCCAAAATGCGCCCGCCGCTCGGAATGACCGATCTCCACCATGTCGAGGCCGCAGTCGACCAGCATGGAGGCGGAGATCTCTCCCGTCCAGGCGCCGGCGTCTTCCCAGTGCATGTTTTGCGCACCGACCAGAACCGGGGTGTGCACGAGGCGCGCCTTGACCTGACGCGCGGTGGTGAAAGGCGGAATGACAAAGCGTTGGAGTGACAAGTTGCATGTCGATGGTTCTTGCGCGAGCCGCTCGGCAAACCGCTCGGCTTCTGCAAGCGACTTGTTCATTTTCCAGCTTGTGCCGATCCACTTTCTCGCAGCTACCATACCCGATCACCTGTCTTGAGGTGCGCTGATCATGCCCGGATGCATCCTTGCGTCCGAGAGAAGACGATCAATTGCCGTCGCCCTCTCCTCTGACGGTCTTATTCTGCCGCCAAGGCCTTTTCGTGATGCACGATTTCGGTACCCAACACCGAAAGATACTCGCGGATGAAGGCCGCAAGCGCCGTCCATCCTTCGGCCGTGACGAGATTGCCGTCCCGCAAAGCGGCCTTGGGCCCGATCTTGACATAGGTGGCCTCGGTCAACGCCACTTCGGGTTCGACCGTGAAGAGCCCAGCGACCTTCTTGCCCGCAATCACTTCCGGAACGGCGATGAGGACCTGAAGCCCGTGGCAGATCGCGGCAATCGGCTTGTCGGCGCGATGAAACTCCCGGACGATCTCGCGAACCCTTGGGTAGGTGCGGATGTACTCCGGCCCCCGGCCACCCGCGATATAGACGGAGTCGTACTTCGCGGTGTCCACGCGGTCGAAATCCACGGAGACTTCCACCGCGTGTCCCTTGTGCTCCGTCCATGTCATCACACCGGGTCCGAAATCGTGCACGCTTGTGGTAACCCGGTCACCTTTGCGGGTTTCCGGGCAGACAATGTCGACCGTGTGACCCAAAGCCTCCATCGCCTGTTGCACCACGAAGATCTCGTATTCCTCGGAATACTCTCCGATGAGCATCAGAATCTTTTTTCCAGTCATGATTGTCCCTTTCAACCCTTCCGCACGGCAAGCGACGCACCGCCTTTCGGACTCCAGTCTGAGCCTAGCAAAAATTTCCCGTTGCAACCAGTTTTCTGGAGGATGATCGCAGACCAATGTCTGACGTAAGACAACATCGGCCGATCCAACCAGTTCGGGTACGCCAACATCGCCCTCGTGCCGGTCAGGAACGGAGCTCCGGAGGGGTTTGGAAATCCTTGACGGGCTCAGGTTTGGTTATGGTCAGACGCCAAGCGGCCGCCCTGCCCGTCTCAACTTCACTCCTTATGGCAACGCCCTTGCTGGCACTGCCTGCGGGCAACCTCATTCGGCGCGGTCGAGCATTCCGGACTTCAGTCTTGGGTCCCCCGACCTTCACCAGCAACGGCGCATCTCCAAAAGCCTCAAAGTCAGGTAGGGCCGGGCAAGCCACCTTCCCAGTGCTCGCCCAAGGCAACGATACAAGAGGTTCCGTTCGCATAGGTTTGAACAATCATCCAGCCGCCGCTGCCGCGCGTGACGCAAACTTCCAACATCGTTTCCGGATCCCGCAGCCCCATACCCTGGCGCTCGGCTCCAAGCACCTTTGTCAGCGTATGCGTCATGCGAACTGTATCATCGCAGCTGACATCGGCCATTTGTGCTGCTGAAAGCTCTGGCACAAGGAGGGCAAGGGAAAGGGTAAATGCGCAAGGAATGTTCATGATTGCAGCATAAGCTCTGGCCATTCACTTTCTAACGACTTTATGACGCACTATGGGTAACTTTTCGCATTTGCCGTAGCCGCCAATCGTTTCAGCCACTTGGCCGTGCGTTTCCGTGACTGCGTCACGTTTTCGTCGCAGATAAGCAATCGAACTGATTCAAAACCGTCATGCGACTGTGGTCTTGGCCTTTTATCCGACCCTCAACGATGGGGGCGAAATGCTGGCAATCAAAGCGCTGACCAAGCGGTTCGGAGACAAGACAGCCGTGGATGGCGCGAACATCCGCGTGGACAAGCCGACAATGATCGGGATCATCGGAAGGTCAGGTGCGGGCAAATCGACGCTTCTGCGGATGGTCAATCGGCTGAGCGATGCGACCGCGGGCACGATCATCTTCGACGGCGAAGAGATCACCGCCCTGCGCGGGGCGGCAAAACGCGACTGGCAGTCCCGCTGCGCCATGATCTTTCAGCAGTTCAATCTCGTGCCACGGATGGATGTGGTGTCCAATGACCTGCACGGAACCCTGAACAAACGATCAACGCTGGCGACGATGTTCAACCTTTTTCCGCAATCGGATATCCACCGGGCAATCGAGATCCTTGACAGGCTCGGCATCGCCGAACAGGCACCGAAGCGCGCCGAGGCCCTCTCCGGTGGCCAGCAACAGCGCGTGGCCATTGCACGCGCCTTGATGCAGGACCCAAGGATCATTCTGGCGGACGAACCCATCGCCAGTCTCGACCCGATGAATGCTCAGGTGGTAATGCAGTCGCTGCGCACGATCCATGAAGAGGACGGGCGCATGGTGATCGCGAACCTGCATACGCTGGATACGGCGCGGCGGTATTGCGACCGCGTGATCGGGATGCGCGACGGGCGGATCGTCTTCGACGGCACGCCGGCACAACTGACCACCGGTGTCGCACGCGACATCTACGGCGCGGGCGCGGATTTCTCCGAAGCCGCGACTTCCACCGAAATCGAAACACTGGACAGGCAAACCGTTCACGCCTGAGCCAGTTTCCCTACCTGCACGAGAGCGGGGCCAATCAAGCATGGAGACATCAATGACCAAGACACTCGCACTGGCACTTGCGGCCACAACAGCGCTCAGTACGGGCGCATTCGCTTAGGAAATCAAAGAGAACCTCGATGAGGTGATCGTGGATGACGCCGGCACGCGGATGTTCGTCTGCTCCGATACCGATTACTGCGGGGCGCGTCGATCCGCCGGCCACCGTGGAAAGGACGCGGCATGACGCCTTTGCTCTCCGTTCAGGGGGTTTCGAAACGCTACGGCGCAAATATCGGCTGCACCGATGTATCCTTCGACCTCTACCCCGGCGAAGTCATGGGGATCGTGGGCGAAAGCGGCTCGGGTAAATCGACCCTGCTGAACTGCATGGCCGGGCATCTGCCGCCCGATACTGGCAAGGTGATCTTCGATACGCGCGGCGATGGGCCGCGCGACACGCTCACCATGTCCGAACCCGAACGCCGGATGCTGTCGCGCACCGACTGGGCTTTCGTGCACCAGCACGCGCGCGACGGTCTGCGCATGGGTGTGAGCGCCGGCGGAAACGTCGGCGAGCGATTGATGGCGGTGGGCGCGCGGCACTACGGCGACATCCGCGCCAAGGCGACCGACTGGCTGGCACGCGTGGAGATCGATGCCAGCCGGGTGGACGACCGCCCGACGACCTTTTCCGGCGGGATGCAGCAGCGGCTGCAGATCGCACGCAACCTCGTCACCGGCCCGCGGCTTGTCTTCATGGACGAACCGACAGGTGGTCTCGATGTCTCGGTGCAGGCGCGTCTGCTCGACCTCTTGCGCGGGCTGGTGCGGGACATGGGGCTCTCGGCCATCATCGTGACCCACGATCTCGCCGTGGTGCGTTTTCTGGCGGACCGGCTTATGGTGATGAAGTCCGGCCACGTGGTCGAAGCCGGGCTGACCGACCAGGTGCTGGACGATCCGCAACACGCCTACAGCCAGCTTCTCGTCAGTTCTGTCTTGCAGGTATGAAGAATGATTGAACTCAAGGACGTCTCCAAAACCTTCACGCTCCACAACCAGGGCGGCGCCGTAATCGAAGTTTTGAGCGGTGTCTCGCAGCGCGTGGCACCGGGCGAATGCGTCGCCCTGACCGGATCATCGGGGGCGGGAAAGTCCACCCTGATGCGGATGATCTACGGCAACTACCTGACCCAGAAAGGTGAAATCCGCATCGGCGATATCGACCTCGTGACGGCAAGGCCCCGGGACGTGATCGCCCTGCGGCGAGAGGTGCTGGGCTATGTCAGCCAGTTCCTGCGCGTGGTGCCGCGGGTGCCGGCCCTTGACGTCGTGGGGGAGCCCCTGCGCGCGCTCGGCGCCTCCGCGCAGCACGCCGAAGCCCGTGCCCGGGACCTGCTGCGGCAGCTTAATATTCCCCAACGGCTTTGGGCCCTGTCGCCCACCACCTTTTCCGGCGGTGAACAGCAGCGGGTGAACATCGCGCGCGGCTTTGCCCATGCCTATCCCGCGATGCTTCTGGACGAGCCAACCGCCAGCCTCGACCCCGAGAACCGCGAGGTCGTCCTGTCGCTGATCGACGAGGCAAAGGCGCGGGGAGCAGCTCTGATCGGGATCTTCCACGACGAGGCCGCCCGCGCGCGCGTCTGCGATCGCGAGATCGATGTCAGCCGCTTCACGCCGGGCCGCGCCGCATGACGCAAGGTCGCCTCATCGCCGTGGTCGGCCCGTCGGGTGTCGGCAAGGACAGCGTGATGGCCGGCATTCACGCCGCCTGCCCCGGCATCAACCTCGTGCGCCGTGTCATTACCCGTAAGGCGGAACCTTGCGGCGAGGATCATGAAACGGTGACGGTCGCGCGTTTCGACGAGATGGCGCGCAATGGGTCCTTCGCGGTGCATTGGCGCGCGCATGGATTGTCCTATGGCATACCCGCAGATGTGCAGGAGCACCTGAGCAGGGGCAAGGATTGCCTCGCCAATCTTTCCCGCAAGGCACTTGAGGAAGCGGCAGCGACCTTTCCGCGCCTTCTGGTCCTGAACATCACGGCAGCCCCCGATACATTGGCACGCCGCCTGGCCGGACGCGGACGGGAAACGCAGGGCCAGATCGAGAAGCGCCTCGCGCAAGCCGCCAAACCCCTGCCGGAAGGGCTGGAAATCCTCCATCTGTCAAATGACGGTTTGCTTTCAGAGACCGTGACCCGCGCCCTGACGCTGCTTCAACCGGCGAGCTTATAGCGATGGATCAGCTCGAACCGCCCATCCTCGCGTTCTCCGCAAAGGGCGATCTCGTCGATGGCAAACGGGCTCGGCAGGTCTGGCAGATGCCTGCGCAGGGTGTCGCACCAGTGGCCGAGTTGCTTCTTGTCCACCCGCCCCGAGAGAGTGAGATGGAACCGGAACTCCTCCAGCACGTAAGGATACCCCCATTCCGTCAGCAGCACCTCCTGCCGCGGGCTCAGACCGGCGCTGCGGCGGCGCGCCAGTTCCGTATCGGAGGCAGGCGCCCTGAAACCATCCAGATCGCGCACGCAGGCGCTCGCTATCCTTTGCAGATCGGCGGTGTCGCCCGCTGGCGTCAGGGCCAGAAAGCGGCCGATCACTGCCAGGTCGAGACGCTCGCAAGCGCCGGGCGCAAGCCGCGACGCGAGCTCCGCCGTGGACGCGTCCAACTCCGGCAGCCCATAGCCTTCGCGCAAGCGGAAGGGCGGCTTGAGCGTGCCGTGAAATCCATATTTTCGAGGTGTCATGGTTATGTCATCTAGACCGGGAAGGTCGGGTTGGCGCGCCTCGCAGCCGCGCACGACGTCCCAGCCCAACCACGTCGCGCCGAAATCCGACAAGGAGCCTGACGGTGGCAGATAATAAATCGCAAATCGAGAGTATGCCATGACTTCCCCTTTCGACTCCGCCTCTTTGGCAACCGCACGTGACAGGGCCGTGTCATGCGATCTTTGTTTGGCCAATGCACGACTGGTCTTGCCCGATCAGGTGATACCCGGCTCGATGACCATCGAAAAGGGCATGATCGCGGAGATAGTCGAGGGCGACCACGTTCCGCGGGGTGCGGTCGATTGTGCGGGCGACCTCGTGATGCCGGGATTGGTGGAACTGCACACGGACAATCTCGAGCGCCATATCGAGCCACGCCCGGACGTCGACTGGCCGCATCTGCCCGCCCTGATCGCCCATGACGCGGAACTGGCCTCCACGGGCATCACGACCGTTTTCGACGCCATGCGGGCAGGCTCGATCCACAGCGGCAAAGGACGATACATCGACTATGCACGCAAGCTGGCGGATGAGTTGCTGGCTGCCCGCGCCGAAGGGCTCTTCCGGATCAGCCACTTCCTGCACCTGCGGGCCGAGATCTGTTCGGAGACCCTGCTGGACGAACTGGCCGCATTCGGCCAGCAGGACCGGGTCGGCATCGTCAGCCTGATGGATCACACACCGGGCCAGCGCCAGTTCCGGGATCTTTCGGCGCTGAAAACCTATGTGTCCAGAAAACGCGGCATGAATGACGCAGAATTCATCGAGCACGTCGAAAGGCTCGTCGGCCTTCAGGACCGCTTCGGAGCGCGCCATGAAGCGGGAGCCGTCGCAGAGGCGAGGCGCCTCGGTGCGGTGCTGGCAAGCCACGATGACACCACCGCCGGGCATGTCGAGACCTCCGCGAAGAATGGCGTAGGTTTCGCGGAGTTTCCAACGACCATGGAGGCCGCCGAGGCCTGCCGCAGCCATGGCATAGCTGTCATGATGGGCGCGCCCAATCTTATCCGCGGTGGATCGCACTCCGGAAATGTTGCCGCCGAAGATCTGGCGCGCGCGGACCTTCTGGACATTCTGTCGTCGGACTATGTGCCCTCTGCGCTGCTTCTCTCCGCCTTCCGGCTTGCCGAGATCTGGGGCGACCTGCCCCGCGCCGTCGCGACCGTCACCTGCAACCCCTCAGCGGCTGCGCTGCTGAAGGATCGAGGGGCCTTGCGTGTCGGCCTGCGCGGAGATGTGTTGCGCGTCCGCTGCATCGGGCAGACCCCCCTGCTATGCGGCGTGTGGAGCCAGGGACTGCGTGCCGGTTGAGCAAGAGGGAAGAAACAGGGTGCCTGACTAACCCTTGTCCTAAACGTAGCATCTGAGTGAGCTACTCACCATCTCTTGGACAAGATTTGGCGTAGTTTAAGCTACTCTTTGCACCTGCTGATCGGGTCGCCTGTCGTTTTTTCTCAGCCCATAGACCACGGAAGGAAGCCTGCCGCCAAGGGCCGAGTGTGAGCGTTGGTAGTTGTAGAAAGTCATCCATTTCCGAATGCCTGCCTTTGCTTTCGAGCCGGTCTCCCAGGCATGCAGGTAGACGCATTCGTATTTCAGGGTCCGCCACAGTCGCTCGATGGAGATGTTGTCGAGGAACCGGCCCTTGCCATCCATCGAGATACGCACCCCGGTCTGGCGCAACCGGTCCGTCCAGGCGAAAGACGTGAGCTGACTGCCCTGATCGGTGTTCATGATCTCGGGCGGACCGAACTTGTGAATGGCCTCGTTCAGCGCCTCGATGCAGAAGTTAGCCTCTAGCGTGTTCGAGATGCGCCAGGCCAAGACCTTGCGGGTGTGCCAGTCCATGATGGCGACCAGATAAAGGAATCCCTACCGTGTGGGCAGATAGGTCATGTCCGAGCACCAGACCTGTTTCGGACGATCCTCAGGCAGACCTCTCAGCAGGTAGGGATAGGACTTGTGCCCCTTCGCCGACTTGCTGGTATTGGGCTTCTGAAAGATCGGCATCCGGCGCATCAGCCGGCGGATGCGCTTCTCATTCACCAAATGCCCTTCGTTGCGCAACCCGAGGCCTTCTGACAGCCCCGCTACGAAATCGCCCCGCCCCTCGCAAGGCAGTTCCCTTTGCAAGTCTCCGGCGTCAATCTGATTTTCTCTTACACCACCAAAGTGGCGCACAATGAAAAATCAGGCGTTGCTGTTTCTGCTAGAGTTCAGGAACCAAGAGAATTGCCACATGAAATGTCGAAGATGCCTGTCACGAGAGTGGAGAGCGTCACAGAAGAAAGGCTCCGCCCCGACTTCGTTCGCCAAGAAATCCGGTTATCACTCACGAAGGACAAAGAATGCAGCAAATCATACCGGCATTGTGGAGCAAGTCGCTGCCACTGGTGCTGTCAGCATCGACCACGTTCCTGTGCGCCGTCTCAGCTCAAGCAGACGAAGCCTATGCAATTGCGACGCTCGACAAGATGTCCGACTACCTTGGCGCGCAGACAGCCATTGCCTTTGACTTCCAGGCGACTTTGGACATCATAACTGAGGACGACCAGAAGTTGTCGATCGCCAGTACGGGGAGCATCGAACTGGGGAGGCCTGACAAACTCCACGTCAAACGCAGCGGCGGATTTGCCGCGGTTGAGTTCAGTTTCGACGGACAGGTGCTGACAGCATTGAACGTAGATGAGAAAATCTATGGGCAGGTTGAGATTCCCGGGACTGTTGAAAACCTGATCGACACGTTGCGCGAGGAATATGGCTTCCCGCTTCCAGCAGCGGATGTTCTCGTCAAGGATTTCAGTTCGCTGATGAAGCCGTTGATGACAGACGTCAAGGATCTGGGAACGGGCATCATAGACGGAACGGTCTGTGATCACTTTGCCTTTCGAACCGAAGAGGTCGACCTGCAAATCTGGATTGCAACCGGAGATGCGCCATTTCCCTGCCGGTACACCATAACCAACAAGACAATTACGGGTTGGCCAGACTACCAGTTCGATGTCAGCAACTGGCGAACCGGGCCCACCGAGATAACTGGCAGCCTTTCTCTGCCGGAAGGCGCGAGCCGTGCAGAGATTGACGCGGTACCTAACCTGGACGAACTCGCGGGCATTTACTCATCAGAAGGAAACAAGTGAAATGTCCAGAAGGATCATAGGCGTCATATTTGCTTTTGTTGCTGCATTCTCAACCGTTGAAATCGGTGCCTCCTACCTTGCGACCGGAAGTCTGAGCGTTGGCCAACCGGTCGAGGCCCGCGTTGGTCGTCCTTTGACCCCGGTCAGTGTGGCAGGAGTTGGACGCCGTACAGTCAGGCGGTGCGCGGTTGGCGTTTACAACTGCTGAAGTGTCATCCTCGCGATCGCGAGCAATCGATTGCCAGGACGGACGCAGAGGGAGCAGACCGGGAGCGGCGGCTTGGCGGACTGTTTTACTTCAAGCTCAGGATACGCCAAACGCCTTAACGCCAACCGTAAAAACCCCGAGCCTCCGGCACGGGGTTTACGCACTGTCATGAAAGAAACGATCTGGCCCGTGTTCTCTGAAGAACCGAACCTGCGCAGTCACATGGCCCAAACAATCACCGGACCGTTGGGGCAGCAGGTGTCGAACGGCGCGCTACAACACCGCTCGGAAGGTCGGGATTCCCGCGCCATCCGGACTCAAAAGGCTAACATGAGGCGCTCGTTCTTTGGCGTTTTCTCAATCGAAATCGCGCTCGAGAAAAAGACTGCTTGGCGACACATCCGAAGCGTTCGAGAATTTCATCATCAAACCTTCTCCGGGACCTAAACTGATTTCGACCTTGATCGTTCAGTACCATCGCCTCAAGAAGCACAGAGCCGATTTGCAGTTCGGGGGCTGCAAACAAATGAAAAATTCTGGACCTCCGAAAAGGTCATGTTGATGAACGATCCAATACCTCGCTTCGAACGCCACGCGCCGTACACGGAGTTAAGCTGTGCGAATGTACCTGTTGTGCTTTCGCGAGAAATCATCTCAATTCAAGGCAGCTTGGTGGAGACCCCAGATGTTGGCAGCAGTACGGACTGGAAAACTGACACGGTCGCTGGAACGCTTTCTGCCTGTGCGATCCTCCGGTCAAGGACAAGGTCGAATGCGCGGCGTCCATTCCAGATGAGATTTCGGGCCGTCTGGATAGAGCCAGGGTACAGGTGGCGCACAGTAAGGACGCAAGGCGCCGTTCTTTCCTTGGCCAAGGCCGACAAGAGACGGCGAGAACCTGCGTCACGGCAGACGGTTAGAGAATGAATACGAATGGATCATTGATGAAAATTCTCAAGTACCTCTTCGTTTTTCTGGTTATACTTTTGCTTGCGGTGGCGACGGCTTGGGGTGTCCTCGCATTGTGGTATCGGCTGCCGGTCGAGGATTGGGGCAAAATCGCGATATGCGGCGCAATGGCGCTGATCGGTGTGGTAGCCATCATCGGTCAATTCACTAACGGCCGATTGCGCTGGCTTGGCGTCTATGCGGTCGTATTTGCTGCACTGCTTTTGTGGTGGAAGACAATTGAGCCGCCGCTGGAAGGCAACTGGTCTCCGAGTGTGGCCCGTCAAGTCACCGGAACACTTGAGGGGGATATTCTGACACTTGCCAATGTGCGCGCATTTCAATGGCGAAGCGAAACCGACTTCACCGAAAAATGGCTGACCGAAACCTATGACCTGTCCGAATTGCAGACGCTCGACATATTTCTGTCCTACTGGGGTGTTCCGCAAATGGCGCATTTCATCATGAGCTTCGGTTTTTCGGATGGTGCGTACCTTGCCTGGTCGGTCGAGGTCAGGAGGGAGGTCGGCGGCGGGTTCTCACCTGTTGCGGACTTGTTCAAGAGCAATTCATTGGTGATTCTGGCCGCAAAGGAAGAGGACGTGATCGGGGTACGCTCGAACGTGCGAGGCGAGGACGTTCACATTTTCAGGATGCGCGCCCCGCCCGAGAGCGCGCGAAAACTCCTGGAGGAATATGTGCGCGAGGCAAATGCTATCTCTCAGACGCCGCGATGGTACAACTCGATCGCCACCAACTGCACAACGGTGATCTACAAGATGCTGTCGCTGTCCGGCCAGAAAATTCCTTTCGACTGGAGGATCGTCGCGAATGGATACCTTCCTGAGATGATGCATGAAAGAGGTGCGGTCAACACATCGGTCACGATCTCGGAACTGCGCGAACTGGGCCAAATCGCCTCCCGCGGTCAGGCTGCGGGGCTGGGCCCTGAATACTCCGAGGCAATCAGGGTAGGTGTGCCAGTGCCAAACTGACCCATGACGCGCCGATCAGTGACCAGCGACCAGCGACCGTTGATGTCCCGCATATCTTCTGGCGGGCCAGGAGATAGTCAGCACTAACGCTCAAGAACAAACGGTTCATCCACCAGCGAAGGCCAAAAGCATCAGAGCTATTGATCAACATCCGGTATTCGGGAGCCCATCGAGGCGGCGCGGACAGCAAGTGCAAGAGAAGTGCGGTTGATTTCCAAGCCAGTGAAGAAAACGCGGTCAGATCGCTGACCCAGTCGGCAAGTTTCTGATAGATTGACATTTTGTTGGCGCGTGAAGCGAAGTGAATGGCGTTCTTTTTCAACTATGCTCGGCCCATGGCCCAATGAAAATGCGCACTGCCGATGTCTGGAAGGTGATATATGAAAAGCGGACCCTTAATTTCCATGGCGGCCTTTTGTCTGCTCGTGACACAAAGTAGCGCTTTGTACGCGCAGGGTCTTAGCGCGGGAGATGCAGGTTCGATTTCTGCTGACAAGATCGCGGGTTTTCACAAGACATCATCCTACTCACCTTACGCGGGTCGAAATTTCCCTTCACGGCCACTTTTCGGCGACACCCATTTGCACACGTCTCTTTCGCTTGACGCGGGTGCGGCGGGCGCGCGCTTGTTGCCCGCGGACGCCTATCGATTTGCCCGAGGCGAAGAAGTGACGTCTTCTACCGGACAGCAAGTCAAACTGTCGCGGCCCCTGGATTTTCTGGTGGTGGCGGATCACTCCGACAATATGGGCTTCTTCCCGAGGCTGTTTTCCGGCGATCCGGACTATTTGAAAGTTCCACAAGGCAAGGCCTGGTACGACATGATCAACTCCGGAAAAGGAGTTGAGGCGACACTTGAAATCATCAACGCAATGTCCACTGGCAAGTTTCCTCCCGAATTGCTTTCGATGCCCGGCGCCAAAGCATTCACGTCGGCATGGGATCAAACCATGCAGGCCGCAGAAGACTTCAATCAGCCCGGGCTGTTCACTGCTTTCATCGGGTATGAATGGACGTCGAACACGAACGCCATGAACCTCCATCGCAACGTGATTTACCGCGATGACATGACCTACGCGCGTCAGATGGATCCATTTGTTACGCTCAAACCTTGGGGCAGTGACAATCCACGCGATCTCTGGGCTTGGATGGAACAATACGAGGACAAGACAGGTGGCGATGTGCTTGCCATCGCCCATAACGGAAATCTCTCGAACGGGCGCATGTTTCCGAAGATCGAGTCCTTCACCAACCAGCCGATCGACAAGGCTTACGCCGACGGGCGTGCGCGTTGGGAGCCACTTTACGAAATCACCCAGGAAAAAGGGGACAGTGAGACACATCCGTTTCTTTCCCCGAACGACGAGTTTGCCGACTACGAGACTTGGGATTGGGGTAACTTGAATCTGTCGGAAGCCAAGACCAAGGATATGCTGGAATTCGAGTACGTTCGCTCGGCGCTCAAGAACGGCCTGCAACTGGAAGGTGAACTGGGCGCGAACCCCTACAAATTTGGAGTAGTCGGCGGGACGGATTCTCACACAGGCTTGGCCACGGTCGAAGAAGAAAACTACTTCGGCAAGATCGCGAGCATGGAACCAAGCCCTGAACGCACCAAACGACCATTCATGCAAAGTCCGGATGGGACTCTGACAATCATGGAATACGAGGTGGCCGCGGCAGGATTGTCCGTCGTTTGGGCCACTGAAAACACCCGGTCTGCGATCTTCGATGCCATGGAGCGCAGGGAGACCTACGCCACGACAGGCCCGCGAATGACAGTGCGGTTCTTTGGTGGCTGGGACTTCGGACCTGAGGACCTGCAAAGTCGCCTACTCGCCAACGTCGGCTATGACAAAGGGGTGCCGATGGGTGGAGATCTGACTTCAGCCCCTGTTGGCAAGGCGCCTACGTTTCTGGTCGGTGCGGTACGAGACCCGATCGGTGCCAACCTCGATCGCATCCAGATCGTAAAAGGGTGGCTTGACTCGAATGGCGATCTGCAAGAACAGGTTTTTGATGTGGTCTGGAGCGATACGGATACTCGCCAAGCGGGAAGTGACGGGAAAATTCCTGCCGTTGGTAATACGGTAGATGTCGAAAATGCTACCTGGTCCAATACCATCGGTGCATCGGAGCTGGCTGCAGTATGGAAAGACCCGGACTTCGATCCGACCCTTTCATCATTTTATTATATTCGAGTTCTGGAGATTCCCACGCCGAAGTGGACAGCCTACGACGCCAAACGGTTCAATCTGGACCTGCCTGAAGATGTGCCGATGTTCTCGCAAGAACGTGCCTATACTTCTGCGATCTGGTATACACCACTCAAGTGAGCAAGTCAGAGCCAAAGACCTGAGCACCCGGTATGAGCAAGGGGAACACCTCTAATCTATGGAAAACAAAATGAAAAATGCCAATGTTTCCCTCGCCGCGCTGATCGGAGCACTTTGTCTTTCGACACCCGCCACCGCGCAGGAATGGTCTTTCGGAGCGACGATCTATGCCTGGCTCAACGATACCGATCTTGCCGTCGATACACCGCTCGGCGAAGTTGATGGCTCCTTGAGTTTTTCCGATGCGCTGGACAATCTCGACATGGCGTTCATGGGCAACTTCGAAGCCAATTACGGTCGTTGGAGCTTCGTGACCGACGTGGTCTACACAGATCTTTCGACCGATGGGTCAACGCCGGTCGGGATCGCATTTACCGACATCGGCGTTGGGTCGAAGATGACCATTGTCACGGCTATCGGCGCATACCGTTTCGTCGAGACCCCGAACGTATCCATCGACCTTGGTGGGGGCCTGCGGTACATAGAGCTCGAAAACAAAGTGTCCTTTTCCGGCGGGGCCGCGCCCGCAACGAGTTCCAAAACAACAACGGACTGGACGGATGCCATCTTGGCGGCCCGTTTCACCTTCCCGATTAACGATCGGACGGCAGCTCGGCTTTTCGTCGACTATGGCGGTTTCGGCGGAGATACGTCTTCGTGGCAGGCTTTTGCGGGAATTGGGTACAGAGTTTCCGACAATGTCATCCTTGAAGCAGGTTACCGTTACCTTGAATTTGAGAAGGACGCAGGAGCCAACCAGACGACGGTCGACCTTTCCGGCCCTGCGTTTGGTTTGACCTACAGGTTCTGAAACGCAAGCTCTCCGCCGTCCCTGTCATTCCGATGAGGCGATTTCCATCAAGCACTTGGCATCCGCTCAGGCTGCATCGAACCGGTTCTTGTCCCAAAGATGTTCGAATGACCGCGCGCGCATCTTGATATCTGGGTGCGCGCACGGTGTTCGTACGCGATCAGAAACCTGCCTGACCCCAGGTTTGCTATTGCGACAGAATAATTCCGGTCGCTCCGGTTATCGTCGCGCCCCCGACATTCACAACCTGCCCCGCGACTGCACCAGTGAAAAGACCGGCGCCTGATTGGTTCAACGTCTTCAGGAAGTCCAGTACTTCCGGGGACGATCCGATCTTGAAATGCTTCAAAGTGCCACCTGCCTGAACATTCGAAAAGTCGAAGACCGGAATTTCAAGTCCGCCAAGTTCGGAAGGGTTTCGGATGTCACCGACCCGGTCGCCTTGGCCGCGCATTTTGGCGGAAATGCTGAGCGCAAGGTCGTCGTCTGTCGTCAGAAGCACAATCGGCACGCCGGCCGCAAGAACCGGAGGTGCTTGCTTTCGGAAGACGTCAATGTCGAGATCAGCCGAAATGAGGATCACGGCGTTGATCTTGCCAAGCGTCGCGGTCGCATTTTTCTCCGCAAGCTCGCGCAGCGTGTCCATCACGACAAACGTGCCCATCGAGTGGCCAACGATTACGTAGTCCGAGAGCCGCGACTTTGACATTGCAACCAGAGTATCTTCAAATCCGTCGCGCGCGAACAGCGCACTCTCGCGATCATCCAGATATTTCAACACACTTGCAGCAGACGCCCACGAATAAGCGACCTTCACACCAGCACGTCCGGTATCTTCCGCCAATGCTACCATCCGGATCACGCCTTCTGCGTAGTTCGTATTGAAGCCGTGAACGAAGACAGCGCCCTGCCGCAAACCGTTTGGTTCCTGTGCGATTTCCGAATTGATTGCGCGAATGAACTCATTCTCGGTGGTCAGGTTTGTTGACGAGACCACCAGGAATTCCTTGTTTGGATCAACTTTTTTTCGCTTCGGATACTCGATTTCCCCTGGATTGCGACCCGGAGGTATCGAAACCTCGACATTGGCGAAATTTGTCCGATACGATCTGGTCTCACCAAAGAAAACAGGCTCCGGGGCAACTGATCTGGATGTAGCGACAAGTATCGTTTCTTGCTGAACCGGGATATGTTCGTCAGGCAACAGTGCCAAGGTTCCCCGCCCGCCACATCCAGCAAGAACGATAGACCCAAGCATCAAAGCCAGCTTGACTGAACGCATGTTTTTTCCTCTTCGTTCGCGTTTTCACCTGACCACCTATGCCGGCCAAGGATACAAAAAAATCGATGCCACCGACGACATCCGGCATTCCTCACGAACGGTGAGCGCTCACAAAAAACAACACTGATTCCCGACCGCTCCGATCAGCCGCGCGGCACGAAATTGCCCGGAACTTGCAGTCTCCAAACAGCCAGGCACCGTGCCGCCCCTGAATTTCAACATTACTATAAAACACATATGTTTCAAATGTTTAATTGAAACAGAAACAAAATACTTTCGATACTCTTAACCGCTGGGCAGGCTCAAGAACACGGATCACAAAGGTCAACATTCTGAGGCGCGCGGTAACCCAACCCGCCCAAAAGCGATCTCGCAAAATTTCGAAACGCGACAGGAGGGCGATGTCGAACAGAACGCAATGCGGTTTTCATCGGACTGCCTCTCTGAAGTCGCCGAGACGGGAGATAAAGCAGACCGGAGAGTGAAGAGAAAGACAGCTTCCAAAAGCAGTAAGCCCCTCGTGCTGTGGTATTTTTTCATCACGACGACGTGCTGCAACCCTGGTGTCGTCTGATCGTTTGGCGATTTTGCCTGACCGTTCTATCCTGCTTTCATCAGTACAGTCGTAGCCTCGCGGCGCCGGACTTCGTACGCACAAAACCAGAACCTCGACTTGCGCCAGGAAAACCAAGCGTGGAAAAAAGCGCAGCTTTCATATCGCCGACGCGGTCAGTTGCGAAGGGCGAACCCTTTGTGAGCGTCATGCTGGCTACCTGGCGCATGCTGTTGTCTGTCCCAGTCGTTGTCCTTTTGCTCCAATTGTTCTCGCACACCATTGTCGCACAAGAGCTCGAAGTAAGACGTTGGAACCACCTTCCGATCAATCGATCGTTTGGCACATTGAATTTCGCGCATTCTGACGGTGAAATCACTTTCGACCCTGTTCTCCAGATTCAGAATGCAACCGTTGACATAGACACCACTCTTTTCGGATTTGTGCACTCTTTCGAATTTCTCGGAAGATCCTCACGTTTTGAAATCCGGCAAGCATGGAAGACTGGCACGTGGTCGGGAACAGTTCGCGGCGCACCTGCGACAGAAAAACGCGAAGGTCTCGACGATACGCTACTGCGATTTGCAATAAGTCTCTATGGCGCTCCCCCGCTATCGGGAGAGAAATACGTCAACTACAGGAAATCGCAAACCCGGGAAACGATCGTCGGGGCCGCCTTGAGCATGCAACTTCCGACCGGCAATTACCGAAAAGACAAACTGATAAACCTCGGAACGAACCGTTTCACTTTCAGACCTCAGATCGGCCTCCAGCACAAACTCAAGAATTGGACATTCGAAGGAACGGCCGTTGCGGCATTTTACACCGAGAATGATGATTTGCTACTGACGAACCGATTGTCATCCGATCCTGCATATTCATTTGGCGGCAGCATCGAATACGATTTTTCGCCCCGGTTGTGGGTTGCTGCAAGCGCAGGACTCAATGTCGGAGGAGAGACCCAGATCAATGGATTATCTCAAGATGATCGTCGCAAAGACGTCGGTTGGGCACTCAGCGTCGGATATCTGATTTCTCCCAAACTATCGTTCAAGATTACCTATATCGACATCGACAATCGGGAACCCGTTGGCAACGCATCTCAATCGCTTAGCGTGGGTTTCCTGACATCATGGTAGCGTGCGCTCCCCGCGGTCTTGGTTTATCGGTAGGTACGGTCTGGCGTTGACCTGACCTCGGCCAAATCCCTCAGCGTGATCTAGAGGCCGTGCCAAGGCCGAAGACGCCAACCGGTGCGAAAGAGTGATTGCGTTAAGCCGCAGACACAATCGGGATGATCAAGAAACGACGGGCTGGGCTGCCGACGGCGGAGGTATGCCGCAGGCGGGGCCTGAAAATGGCGACGTTCGACGAACGGCAGACCTATCGCGGCTGACAGGAGGTGCCCGGGTCTACCAGGTTGAAACCTCTGGAGGACAAGAACGCCAAGCTCGAACGCCTGTGCGACCAGCAGAATGCAGATCGGAAGCAGGCAATCACTCGGTCACAGGACAGGATCATCGAGTCACTGCTCCTTGCGACACCCGAGGTCAGCACCATGCGCCTGTTGCATCCCATTCCTTCCTGAGGCATCAGAATGAAAAATTCGCAAAGGGTTTATCGCTCTGCGTTTCGCAGGACGTGTCGACGTATCTGAGAAAACACACGTGGAAGAGGCTGGAGAATGGCGAAATCGGTTCCTATGGTGCGCGCGATGGCCCTCGCTCCGGCTGTCCGCTGGCTGATATCGAAAGGTCGGAAACCGGACGCACTTCTGCGCGAAGTTGGCCTTCATTCTGCTGCTTTCGGCGATCCATTGCGACCCATATCCCTTTTCAAGGCGGCCGCCTTGCTCAAGGCCATCGCCGACGATGAGGGGCCTGATGTTCCGTACCGCATTGTAAGTGAGGCAAATCTGATCGAATTGGCGATGATCGGCAAGGTTGCACTCGGCACAACCACGCCCGCTGAAACGATGATGCGGATCTCTTCTGCGCTTCCACTCTTTTGCACCCATGAGAATGTATCGGTATTGCGAAGTGGCGATCAGATCGTGGTCAGGCATACCTACTTGGTCCGATTTGAACCGGAAACCGAACATCTGATGCTGCAATACGCTGTGGCGATGGCGGATCGGATTTGCCAGATGACAGAGACACCCGGCCCGAGCTTCAAACGCGTGGAAATCCTTCCACACCCCGATTACGGGGTATCGCACCTTGACCCGTGGCTGAAAGGCTCGGTTCTCGCTGGAGAACGCAATGGGATCGCCATGTGGGTGGAGTCGCGTGTCGCCGAGAGGCCCTATCGAAAGATCGCTCGAGACCGCCTGGCCGTATCAGGTCCACCTCCGCTGGCTCCACTACGGGGCGACGGTAGTTTTTCGTCTTCGGCGCGCATAATGTTGACGTCAATGCTTGAAGACGGTGTACCGACGCTGCAGCAGCTCTCGGATGTTGCGGAAACCAGCGTCAGGACCATGCAACGCTGGTTCAAGGACGAAGGCACTTCCTTCGTGAACATTCTCGATGACGTTCGGCTGGAAAGGGCAGTGCGACAGATTGCTGGCGGAGATGAGGCTATCCTGTCCATCGCAACAGAACTGGGCTATGACCGTCAGTCTTCGTTGACACGTGCCATGCGACGATGGACCGGCCTCTCGCCAAGAGAGTTCAGGTACCGCGCTCGAAGTTGAAGAGCTCGGACATAGATACTGTCATGTGTGGACGGCTCCGTTTGCGCAAGGGTGAATTTGAGCCGATGTTGTTCATCGCAGTTTCTTTTGCAAAACAACAGCCTTATCCGCATCCACCCCGTGAAGCTGGAAAACGGACTTGGCGAGATCAATTCCGAGTGTTGTAATAGTCATGTGGATGGCTCCTTCTCTCTGTTGGTTCTAAACAGCACCAGCATGGCACATCGCGATGCCGTTCAGGTGGAGCCGTCTTCACGATCAGACCGTTTCGAACTGTACTTTAAAGCGATTGAATGCCAACCAACCACTCCGGAGAAGCCGTATCTCGATGTGAACGGCGTCAATTACATGGGAATATCATCGTGCAATTCTGTCACCTTGCGTTTGTGGTTCTTCTGGCTGGCTCGGTGCCGTTGGCCTCGCTAGCGCAATCCTCTGAAACTGCATCGTCTCGGCTTCATATCGAACTCAACAATTTGCAAGATATCGAGGGCGCTTGCAGATTGTCTTTTTTGGTGAATAACGAAACCGGAAGGACGATCGACAAGGCTATTTTCGAGACTGTCGTTTTCGATAAGTCTGGCGGGGTGGCGAGTTTGTCCCTGTTTGATTTCCGAGATCTTCCAGCCGACCGAACCAGAGTGCGTCAATTTGATCTGCCGGGAATCGCCTGCGACAGTGTTGGCAGAACACTAATAAACGGTGCGAATTCATGCCTAATGAAGGGAAGCGAGAGTTCGATCTGTACTGAGTCACTTTCTCTGAGCAGCAGACTTTCGGTGGAGTTGCTCGGATGACCGTTTTCGACGCGCTGAGCAATATCTTCGCACTTGGCGGACCGGTGGTTGCGATCCTGTTTGTCATGTCAATCGTCACGCTGTCGGTCACGCTCTACAAGATCTGGCAGTTCTCGGCTTCAAGAGTGGGACGTCACAAGTTTCTTTCGGAAGCGCTGGATGCCTGGGACAAGGGCGACAAGGCTGATGCGCGAGCGCGTCTGGCCAAAAGCCGCAGCTATCTCGCGCCTATCCTTGACGCAGCAATGAATGCCGCGGATCGCCCGGGCGTCGAGGCAAGGCTCGACGCAGAAGCCGGGCTCGCGATGGCGCGCCTGGAACGTGGTTTCCGCCTGCTTGATACTGTCGCGCAGATCGCACCGCTGCTGGGTCTGTTCGGCACTGTCCTGGGCATGATCGAGGCTTTCCAAAGCCTTCAGGCAGCTGGCTCTTCAGTTGATCCGTCCCTCTTGGCGGGCGGTATCTGGGTGGCATTGCTTACCACCGCGGTTGGGTTGGCGGTGGCAATGCCGACATCAATGTTACTGGCATGGTTCGAAAGCCGCACCGCGCGGGAGCGTGTTTTTGCCGATATGGCGCTTCGAACCGTTCTGGCGCCAGGGCAATCCACAGCGCAGGAGTTCGGGGAGCATCGCGCCCTGCAAGAAGGCCATGCGTAACGCAGCACCTTTTGTCAGACGCGCCGTTTCGATGACCCCGCTCATCGACGTGGTTTTTCTCCTGCTGTTGTTCTTCATGCTGTCGTCAACCTTTTCGAGTTATGGCGAAATCGAGCTCAATCAGTCTTCTGGGGGGGCGGCGGCGCAGGGCGTGCCCCCAGAACGGTTCTTTGTTCAATTGGGCACGACGCGTCTGGTTCTGAACGGCGTACCAGCGACCCTTGATGATCTGGCAGCGCAAATGGAGAGCGGGCAGGTGCTGGTCAGCCTCGATCCCGATGTGTCCGCACAAAGGCTGGTCGACCTGCTGGTCCGGCTGCGCGGCCGTTCTGACTTGAATGTTCTGGTGCTTGAGTGAACGTATGATCCGACCTGCTCGCCAGAACCGGAAGCGTGACCCCTCGATCGCGCTTATCAATGTGATTTTCATAATGCTGATCTTCTTTCTGATTGCCGGCTCAATCGCGCCACCGCTCGATGCTAATCTGAAACTCGTGGATACCTCTGGCCTTGAGGGGCGCGAACCACCGGACGCGCTGGTTCTGCGGGAAGACGGAACCCTCAATTTCCGCGGTATGCCGATCGAACCTGATACCTATATGAGCACCTACAGCAGTGGGCCAGTCCGTATCGTGCCAGATCGCGATGCACGCGCAACGCGCGTTATTGAAGTTTCGACTATGCTGCGAAGCCTTGGTGCCTCATCGGTCATTCTGGTCACTGAACGGGCTCTTGAATGATCCCAAGATCGACAACCATCGCCGCAATAGCTGTTTTGTTGTCCCTTGCCGTTCACTTTCTCGGCCTCGGTTTCACGTGGAAGGTTCAGCCGCAGCCTTCTGTCGGAAGGACATCAAGTGAGGTTGTTGCGCTCGGGAATGCATTTGAAGACGTGGCCGAGGCAATGAGTGAGGCCGTCAAACCGGAACCGGCCCCTGCGCCTGAACCTGAACCTGAACCTCCAGTCGAAGCTGTTACGGCTCCAGAACCTGCCGATGCGCCAACAAGTCAGGCACTTGTTGCATCTGCCAATCCACAAGCGGTTTCGGCGCCTGACACCGGCACCGCGCAGATCGTTCAGCCAGAGACCACCGAACCACCCGCGCCCGATACAAGTGAAACTCCCGAACCTGCTACCCAATCGCCTGTCGGCGCCGAGGAGAGCGCGGTCACGGACGCACGCCTTGCGCCACCGCCGGGGACCGCCTCTGTTACTGCCGTCCCACAAGGTCAGCCCAGTGGGGGTGAAGAGCCGTCCGGGGCGCCCGCGCAGAACTCTGCAGTAAGCACCCCCACCGACTTGCCATCAGCGCCGGTGCCTGTTCCGCCTGTGGCGGTCACATCTGTGACGCCATCAGTCCCTGTCGTGTCGTTGGAGCCTGCCGAAATTGAACCAGAAGCGCCTCCGGCGACGTTTGAGCCTGAGCCCGAGCCATCTCAAGAGTCTTCGGAAGCGCCTGAAGCCGGTCCTTCCGGATTGGCAGTTGCAACATCTCTCCGCCCGCTACTTCGTCCGGAAAGACCATCATCGGAGCCGGACGGCATTCCCGATGGTTCGTCTGAGCAAGACTTTGCGCGACTGGCTCCGTCTCAGCTTATTGAGTCGCCGCTGACGGCTTACAAACGCGATGGAACCAATGTTTTTGGCGGACAGGGAGGCAGAGCCCGGTCGGCCGGTCAAGGTTTCCAAAGTTCCCGCGGTCCCGGCAACTCCGATGTTACCAACTATGCGGGCTTGGTCCTGGTCCACCTGAATCGCACGCCGCCGGTCGCAGTTTCCGGCCGTGGGTGGGCGCGGGTGTTCTTTAACATCAGCCCTGACGGAACCTTGGCATCGGTAGACATAATAGACAGTTCTGGGTCAGAAGAAATTGGCCGTGCCGCCAAGCAGCAAGTACGAAGCGCGGTGCCGTTCCCGCGCCCACCGGACGGCAAGAATAAAATTCTGAACTTTGTCTATCGGATTGATTGATCTTGGGACCGAACTGGGCAAGGCTGGAGGGCGTTGACACGTTGACTTAAGTGCATCGCCAAAGTGGAAATTTCCTGAAATTGCAAATAAACGATTTCAATCCACGCCGTATAGTAAGCGTCCGGTGTGCATGCTCTGACGCGCCATAGAGTTTGTTGATAAGTGTCCACCATTGATAGTGGACATCTTGAGGGCGGATATCCCTTGGACAGCCCGCTGAAGACAATCGAGGCCAACCACTGCACGATCTGGATCGACGATACCGAAAAGCAAAAGCGGTTCTTCCAGTCGATCTTCGACATGCCGATCCGCGCTTATCAGGGCGATACGACGCCGGTTTACACCGTATCGGGCAACAGCACCCTCGTGATGTTCGATTACACCGGAAACCCGGATGCGCAGGCGTTGGGCGTGACGCCCCAAGTGGACCACACTTGCTACGCACTGGAAAACTACAACTTCAACAAGGTACGTAACGCACTGTCAGGGTACGGGCTCGAGGATCTGGGCGACCAACTCCGCGCCACAGGTCCGTTGCAGCACTACTACACCTCGCGCCGCCCCGATCGCGGCGGGGAACCGACAGGCTCTTTCGAGATTTATATGACCGATCCCGACGGTCTCGTCATCCAGGTGCAAGACGTCAGCTATTGCGGCGGCGGCGGCACCAACGGCGAGATCTGCGGCACGGCGGAAAACCCGTCGCGCTAACCAAAGGGAAACCCGTCGATCCGAAATTGGCCGCCGGACAATCAGGCAAGAATAATCCGGCGGCCATCCAGCTATTCGGTCCGGAAACTAACGGAAATCTTGATGAGTTCATTGACCACTGCGTGCGGAGAGCGGCAGTTTGAATGCCGTGCATCCATGAGGCGGGCAACGCTGTGCCAGTCCGTTGCGGCGCTTTTGTGTCTGGGTGCGATGCATCCCGTTTACGCCGAAAACAGCTTTGCCAGTCCGGATGACCCGACGAAGCGGACCGCGGCCAGCCAACCAAAAGCCGATAGCAAGAACCTTTTCAGCTCCGAGGCACTGGAGCGGTTCTACGAGGGGCTCGATACTCGGCGTGCGAATTTCTTCAAATCCACCGGATTGAAAGCCGGCTTCTTCCACAGCACTGTTTTCCAATATGCATCGAGATCGGCTGGCGACTCGGACCAATACGGCGTTGCCACGATCAGCCGGTCTTTATGGCACATGGGATGCGGTCCGGATCGGCGACGCCAGCGCGGGACAGATCAGCTTTGGGCTGGAGGCACGCTGGGGCTATGGCAATACGCTGACGCCCTCGGAAACTGGGGCTCGGCGGCATTGGCAGTGCCACCGGGACTGTTGATCCCTATGGAGCCACCACGCCGACAGTGGTGTTGCGCGAACTTTTCTGGCGTCAGGGGTCCGAAGAGAAAGGATGGAACTACCGGATCGGCAAGATCACCCCGGACAGGCTTTTGACGGCCTCTGATTTCATTGATCCGGTATCCTTGGGCTTTCCCGTCGGCAGCCAGGGTGCCGGGGCGATCGCCTTGCCAGATTCCGGTCTGGGAATTGCTGCAGGATGGTTTCCCAGCGAAGACTACCGCGCCGGGCTGGTCGTATCCGATGCTGCGGGAAGTCGTTACGATCTTGGCGATATCGGACAGGGCAACTTTTTCTCGGCCGTCGAATTTCAGGCGCGCCTCTTCCCCCTTTCGGATGACGCCCCTTACTCCAGCCTGACTGCCTGGCACACTGATGGTACGGACGATCCATCAGATGCGCGCGGCTCGATGACAGGTGAAGACGGCTGGGGATACTTTGTAAATTATCAGCAGGAACTGACCCGTGACGGCAAGAACGTAGCGCTTATCCGCTATGGTAAATCACACGACGACGCAGCGGTTTACGGCGAACAAGGCTCTGTTCGCTATGTGCGGATCGACCCGCCGGATCCATTCGGTCTGGCCGACGACAGGTTCGGTATAGCCGCAAGTTACGTGAAACCGACCGCCAATCCGTTTGACCGTGACGAGTGGGGCATCGACACTTTTTACCGCTTCAACCTCTTCGAAAGGGTGGAAGCTTCGTTCGGATATCAGGCGATATTTGATCCAAGTTTCAATCCGGATGACGACACGATCCATGTCGTAAGCTTCCGGCTCACGCAGTTTTTTTGAGGAACTTTTCCACCCGATGAAGCGGGTTGCGTGATCTTGATGCGGACGTCGATGCCGAGATCGGGACTGCCATCAGAGAGAACCGGGGGAATGAAGTCTGAACCTAAATGGCGCGACTGAAACACAATTGACCCATGCGGCTGTTGTGGGCGACAGCGTTCTAGATGCAAACGTAATATTCAGATTAAAAGAAATGGAACATATCATTTCAAACCAGCCAGAGGCCGAAATCCTGAAAGAACCCCATATCAAGCTGATGGGGGGCGGCGGGGTCGCCTCGCCTTCGGATCCGCTGGACGTCTCGCAATACACCGTCGAGGAAATCGCGGCGGCGGTCGAAGTGGCGGAGAACTGGGGTACCTACGTGACGGTTCACTCCTACACCGCGAAGGCGATCCAGAATGCGATCCGCGGCGGTGTCCGGAATGTCGAGCATGGCCAGATGATTGACGAGGAAACCGCCCAACTGATGAAGGAGACGAATACTTCGATCTGCCTGCAGCCCTTCTATGACGACGAGGATGCGATCCCGCTCCCTGCCGGCTCGTTTCAGGAAGAAAAGTACCAGGCCATGATCTCTGGAACCGATACAGCCTTTGCGTTAGCGCAGAAATACGACCTGCTCTTCGGGTTCGGCACTGACACTCAGGGCATGGCCCGGTCTCGTGAGAGGAACTTGCTCTGCTAAGCTGACTGCGGATCGTTTGCTGATCTCTGCGGCGTTCTGCAAGGTTCTTCGCCGCACAGATATAACTATTGCGTTCTTCTTCAAGCGGAGGGGAGCACCAAGGACGAATGGAGCGGTTTCCTCTGACAATGCCTGCCGAAAGGCAAAAGTCGAAACCGGCCGTTCGCTTCAGCTTGACCAAGCAGACTCTTGAAAGGTGCCACTATGCGCAAACCATTGACGGTAATGGAGACGCATACGGGATTTCCTGATAAGGAAATGGCAACCATCGCGCGTCATCGGTTCAATGCCTCAAGAATTGCAGCGTCGCGGTCGTAGGGGTCTTCGCGGAAGTGCACATTCCCCTCTTCTACCCACGCGGTCCAATACGTCAGCAGAACTGGCACGGGCTTATCGAGGTTGATCCTTGTGGTTTTTCCACTGTCTAGAATGGCGTTCATTCGTTCAGTGCTCCAGTCCGCCTGACCTTCCATCAAAAGACTGACAAACTCAAAAGGGTATTCCAGACGGACGCACCCTGAACTGAGATTGCGTTCATTGCGATCAAATAGGTCACGTTGATTGGTGTCGTGCAGGTAAACCGCGTGCTCGTTTGGAAACATGAATTTCACAAGTCCCAAGGCATTGTTCGGTCCGGGTTGCTGCACCAGTGTGACGCCGGGATTGTCCGATGCCCAGTTCACCGACGCAGCATTCACAGGTGTGCGGTCGCTGCTCCGAACAACGGTGTAGTTGTTGCGAGCCAGATAGCCGGGGTCTTTTCGAATGCGTGGCAGTTTATCATTCCGAAAAATTGAAGCGGGGACAGTCCAGGTCGGATTGAATTCCATGTACTGGATATTGTCGCGGAAAACCGGTGTTTTGCGGTAGGCGGACCCAGTCACAGAACGTGTGCTCCAGACGGTGCTCGATTTGACAAAATAAGTGCGGGCACCCGCGATGTTGACCAGAACGAAATCGTCATCGAGATCACGCATAAGCCAACGCGCGCGTTCCAAGCTAAGCCTGATCTGGTCCACGCGTTCTCCGGCGGTGCGGTTTAGGGACGCAAATGACCTCGGGCCAAGTACTCCATCAGCTTCCAATCCGTGGCGGATCTGGAATGCCTTAACGGCCTCAACAAGCGGATCATCGTAGATTTCTTCGCTACCCTCCAGCGCGAATGGGGCTAACAGAGTTGCGGTTTCCTGTGCGGAGCCTTCACGCAAAAGCCTTTCGCGCAAAACGGGAATGGCGGGATCGGACATTCCCGGTTTCAGGACGATCTGATCCGGCACGAGCGGCCAACCGCCACTGTTTTCGATGTCTCTATACCGCCTCAGCGCCTCAACAAGCTGCCAGTATTGTGCGACATCAAGATTGATGCGCGCCATAAGCGCGCTGAAGCCTTCTCCGTCGATAAAGTCGTTTAAAACAGCCGAAGGTTCTTGGCGAATAACCGGCTTCGAGAAATTCCAGTCGCCGTCGAGCTTAGAAGGGTCAACTTTTCCAAAGACGATATGATGTATCAGTTTTATTGCTGCATCGGTGGCGGCAAAATCAAACATCGCGATGTCCTTCGGATTGCCCAGTCGGGCAGCGTCCTGTAATTCGTAGAGCCGCGGAAGATTAAAGTCTGCTGGGCGAAAACCCTGCTCAAGACCACGGTTCAGTTCTGCAAAAAGCTGTTCCGCGTTGAGCGTGCCATACCAGCCCAGAGCATAGTCGCGATTTGCATAAAACTGGGGGATCAAGACGGCTGTATCCAGCTTCGAATCTGCAAAAAGAACGGCATCACCACCGCCGAATGAGATCGACAACCTCTGGATTTCGTCTTCAACGGGACCAGCTACCAAACCGGATGAGAGGAACAGTAGCGCAGTCAGCAAGCCAGATCGTATCGTCATCACCAAGTTTGGTATTCCCAAGGCCAATCCCCCTATATTTTGTGATTGCAAGCTTTGACTTGGAAAGAGACGATTTTCAATGCCGGGCTTCGGATCCACAAAACGAAGCAGCAGTAGCAGCAGGACAAAACGGTGCTGTCAGACGAATTCGAACTCGTCTCTGTCAGGCCAGTGACGCTGACCTTTATTCAGCGCCAAGTTCACGCCACTCGGCAAGAGCAGCGGCGCGGTTGAGTTTGAAATTGGGTCGACTTGAGAGGCTGCGTTCGTGATTGAAGTGATTGTAGACGGAAGCGTGAACGGCGGCGAATTTCTGCAAGCTTCGCATACGCCTGAAACGAAGCATGACCCGTTCTCTTCTTCGAAAAGGCAGGTGTGAATTCTCCGCTCTATTGTTCAGCCAGCGGCCGGTTTCTTGCCTGTGCGCGGCGCCGATCTCTTTCAGCGCAGCGCCGGACGAGCGCAGCAGGTCCGTGACGATCACCTCCGGCGGACCATGCTTACGCATTGCTTTCTTTAAGAGTTTCAATGCCGCATTCTTATCACGGGTCTTCGTGACGAAGCTTTCCAGGACTTCGCCTTCATGATCCACGGCCCGCCAAAGGTAATGTCGCTCACCGCTAATTTTTACGAACATCTCGTCCAGATGCCACCGCCACCGGCTGGATTTCATTCCAGCAATCCGCCGTTTCCGGATCTCGGACGCCAACACCGGACCGAACCGATGCCACCAGAATCTCACAGCTTCATGGCTGACATCAATGCCGCGTTCGTGCAGCAAATCTTCCACATTTCGAAGGGACAAAGGGAAAGGGTCTTACAACATCACCGCCAGGCGGATGATCTCCGCACTGGTTTT
>CAVQRB010000013.1:0-139189 GCA_963715055.1 uncultured Alphaproteobacteria bacterium
GGTGGTCCAGTGCAAGGCGGAAGGTCTTCGGAGGCGGCCGTCGTGCCAAAAGCACTATTCAAAGCGAAGCCGGATGCTGGACAGATGAAGCGATGCCACTTGCTAGTGAGCCTCCTCTTTTGAGGTGATCCGCCTATAGTTAGGAAAGCGCAGGACCCCAAAGAGTGAGCTACTCCCCAATCTTTGGACGGATTCCGTCGTAAATTAAGCTACTCTTTGCTCCTGCTGATCGGTTTGGGTTTCATCTTTTCTGAGCCAATAGACCACGGCTGGGGGTTTGCCGCCAAGGGCGGAATGTGGGCGCTTGCGGTTGTAGAACTCGATCCACTTGCCGACACCCGCCTTTGCCTCTGATCCGGTCTCCCAGGCGTGCAGGTAGACGCATTCGTATTTCAGGCTGCGCCATAGCCGCTCGACGAAGATGTTGTCGAGGAACCGGCCTTTGCCATCCATCGAGATGCGGACGCCGGATCGCCGCAGACGGTCGGTCCAGGCGAACGACGTGAACTGGCTGCCCTGATCGGTGTTCATGATCTCGGGCAGGCCGAAGCGGGTGATTGCCTCGTTCAGCGCCTCGACGCAGAAGTCGGCCTCCATCGTGTTCGATATCCGCCAGGCCAGCACCTTGCGCGTGTGCCAGTCCATGATCGCGATCAGATAAAGGAACCCCCGCCGCATGGGCAGATAGGTGATATCGGCGCACCAAACCTGATTGGGTCGCTCCACCCGCAAACCGCGCAGCAGGTAGGGGTAAATCTTGTGCCCCTTCGCCGCCTTGCTGGTATTGGGCTTCTGATAAATTGGCATGAGGCCCATCAATCGCATCAGCCGTCTGATACGCTTCTCGTTCACCAGTTGGCCATCATTCCGCAGGTGCCACGTCATCTGACGAACGCCATAAAACGGGGTTTCCAGGAACTGCCTGTCGATCAGCGTCATCAGTTCGAGGTTCATCTCGGTCTCGCCTTTCGGTTCGTAGTAGAACGACGACCGCGATATCCGCAGCAGGGCGCATTGCTTGCCAACAGACAGGCCCGGCAGGTTCGGCTCTATCATTTTGCGCCTCACTTGCCGGTCCAGGGCTTGAGCTTTCTGGCCAAAAAATCGTTGGCGACGGCCAACTCCCCTATCTTGGCGTGCAGATCCTTCACTTGTTCCTCGTCGACTTCCGGCGCCTTGCGACCACCGCGCTCGAACACGCCGGACGCGCCTTCAAGCAAGGCCCGCTTCCATTGATGGATCATCGTCGGGTGCACACCGAACCGACTGGACAACTCGCTGACCGTCTGCTCGCCCTTCAGCGCTTCTAACGCGACCTTGGCTTTGAACTCTGGATGATGTTGCTTTCGTTTCGACATTTCTGATCTCCTTCGTGTTGAAGATCAGCAGACAGCAAATCGCAGCTTACGTCAGTGTCCGAATTTCGGGGGGTAGCTCAGGGGGAGGGCCAATCTGACTATGCGAATTCCCATTTTTAACAAGGACGAAGATACCATTGTTAGTCAGAACTTTGCCAACCATGTTCTTGGTGCGGATTGCATAATAATCGACCTGCGATCTGTTCGCGGTCGCTTCACCGTTTGACTTCAGCAGTTCTTGCAGCATTACAGGTTGGTAGACATGCGCATCTGAACCGATATGTAATTGCTTAGTTCTTCAAATCTCATCGCTTGTTCCGCTGCGAACCTCATTCAGGGCTATCACGCAGCAAGACTTCAGTCCAATCTGGTAGGAACAACCAATTTATGGTAAAAAAATGGTTTTAAGTGATCTCTAAAAGGTGGATATTTGAGTGGATACGCTTTTCAGATAATCTGTTATAAATCTGAAAAATATAAATATCGTTAAGATTAGCGGAGCTGTCCGTGGTCAGGGTTTTTGGAACCAAGGGCTGCTTAAACTAATAGAGAGTTCGGCTCATCTGGTTGGCGTGATATGCGGCGCGTTTTCTATGATGCAAGCGTCGCGTTTCGAGCGTCTTTCGTTTGATCCTTTCCCGTTGTTTCAGAATGGCTTTGTCGCGTCCGGAGTAGCCGTCAGCGGGCGTGACCTTGCTCAGGCTTTCGTGGTAGCGTTGGTTTTTATAGTGATCGACAAAGGCCTCGATTTGCGCTTCGAGATCGCCGGGCAGTAAGTAGTTTTCCAACAGGATACGGTTCTGCAGGGTTTGATGGCACCGCTCGATCTTGCCCTGGGTTTGGGGATGATGGGGCGCACCGCGAGAGTGCTTCATGCCTTTGTCCCGCAGCCATTCAGCGAGGTCACTGGAGACGTAACTGGAGCCGTTGTCGCTCAGCAGCCGCGGCTTGTGAACGACGTGAAACTGGTCACACCCCGATGCCTGCAACGCCAAGTCGAGGGTGCCTGCCCTTCGAGAGGAACATCCCGCTCGCTGCCCTTGGTCTTGAGGCGACGCCAAGGATGCGGACGAACCCGAGCGACGACAGACCCATCATCATGGCGCACGATGTCCTCTCGGGTCAGAGCTGCGCAGGTAGTGTCCAGAGTCTTTCGCACTTTTGGTTATGCAACGACGGCTCCTTGGGTTTGATCCGCGAATAAGGGGGTCATGTTCATGTACTTCCGGGTGGCCCATTGGGTTCCCGCAATATGGCGCAAGCGGGCTGCAGCCAGGTTCAGGCAGGATTTGCCATCCGGGAAGGCTCCAACGACACGGGTGCGCCTCCTGATCTCCCGCATGATCCTTTCCAGCGGGTTGTTGGTTCTCAGCTTGATCCAGTGACTGTCCGGGAACGCGTAGTAGGTCAGGGTCTCATGCCCGCTTTCTTCCAGCAGATCTGCGGCCTTGTTGAGCCTCTGGCGGCGCAGCTCGGAGATGACCGCGCCCATCTTCTCCGCAGCGGCCTCGCGGTCCTCCTGGGCGTGGATCGCCTTGAGCATTTTGCTCACATCCCGGACCTTTCCGGACGGCACCAGGCTGAAGACGTTGCGGTAGAAATGCACGACACAGCGCTGCCAGCGCGTGTCCGGCAGAAACTCGGTGACGCTTTCAACAAGGCCTCTGCACGCGTCTGAAACAACCAGCTGAACGCCAGAGAGCCCACGATCCATCAGATGGCGCAGGAAGGCCGACCAGCCGGACTTGTCCTCCTTGGGGCCTTCCATGATGCCAAGGATCTCGCGATAACCCTCCGTTGTCACGCCAATCGCCACCAGCAGCGACACGTTGCGCACTTCACCGGCCCAAGAGCGCTTCATGACAATACCGTCAAGAAAAACATAAGGATGATCGCCTTCGATCTTGCGGTGCCGCCATTCATCGATCTTGGCGTAAATCTTCTTGTTCAGGTTCGACACCGTGCCCGGGCTCACCCGCGTGCCCCAGAGCGCCTCGGTGATGTCCTCCACCCGGCGCACCGAAACGCCCGCCAGATACATCTCGACCAGCGCCTCCTCGACCGAGCTTTCCCGCCGACGGTAACGCTCGATGATGGCCGTCTCAAACGTCTGACGCCGCAGCTTGGGAACCTTCAGGCTGACCTTGCCAGCCTTGGTGTCCAGCGACCTTTGATAAGACCCCGCCCGCGTGTCCTTGCGGCCCTCGCTGCGTTCATACCGATCCGCGCCGCAAAGCCGGTCGGCTTCCGCGTCCAGCATTGCATTCAGGGTCTCTTCGACGGTGCCGCGCACCATCTCACCAAGGTGATCGCGAATACGCGCCTCGTCGATCTGGATCACATCTCCCATCGGTTTGGGCTTCTCGTTCTCGTCCATTCTCAGCTCCTCTCAGCCAGTCTGAAAGGAACCTTCGTCGAAATCAAATGTGCGAAAGATACTGTACGTTATCCTCGAAACTCAAGGCGCTCATCAGAAAGGCTGCGGCCCGAACATACGAAGACCTCTGGCAAGCGGTCGGCCGGGTTTGCGGCCTGTTCTCAGACGAAGAATGCTACAACTTCTTCAGAGCAGCAGGCTATGAAGCCGATTGAGCGCGACGCGCTTGTCTTATGCTGATCCCGGGTCTTGTGCGAAGAAAGAGCCAGCGCGCGCCACGCCATTTATGGCGCGTGCTGGCTGTGGCTGGATCGTCACGGGCTTGGTCGTGATGGACCGTTTTAGAGTGTGATCAGCCATCGTCTTCGCCTGAGGCCTGAACGGATACAGAGCGGCACGAAGCCCTCTATGACAAGCATAGGACACGCGAAGATGACAAAGGATACCATCGAAATCGACATTTCAAAAGACACGCTTGATACCCACCGCCTGAGCACGGGCGAGACGGCGCAATTTCCCAACTCCCCAGCAGGTCTGCGTACGCTGCGTCGCTGGATCGGAGCAAAAATGCCTGACTTGGTGGTCTTTGAGGCGACCGGTGCCTATCACGCCCCGCTTGAGCGCAGCTTTGCAGGCGTTCTGCCGCTCGTGAAGGTAAACCCGCTACAGGCCCGCCGCTTCGCGCAGGCCCGCGGGACACGGGCAAAGACCGATGCCGTTGATGCGCGCGTTCTGGCCATGATGGGAGCGGCGCTCAATCTTGTGCCGGATAGGGTTGGCGATGAAAATCAGCCCGAGCTCAAGGAGTTGCAGGTTGCGCGCATGGCCCTGATCAAGGAGCGCACGCGCCTGTTGAACCGCGTGAAGACCCAGAACATGGCTTTGACCAAGCGTCAGACCAAAGCGCGGATCGCGCAAGTCAAACGTCAGATCACCGAGTTGGAGAGCGCGCTGCTCTCACTTTTGAAGGAATGCCCGAAACGCGCACGCGCCCTCGACATTCTCTGTTCGATCCCCGGGCTGGGGCGGATCACAGCTATCGCGATCCTGATCGAGTGCCCGGAAATCGGCACCATGGGCCGCAAGCAAATCGCCAGTCTCGCGGGTCTCGCGCCGATGACACGACAATCAGGTCAGTGGCGTGGTAAGGCGTTCATCCAAGGTGGGCGCAAGTTCCTGCGAGATGCGCTCTACATGCCCGCGCTCGTCGCCGCCCGATACAACCCGGATCTGCGGCAGAAATACCAGACCATGATCCAGGCCGAAAAGCCCGCCAAAGTCGTTCTCACGGCTCTCATGCGAAAGCTGATCGAAATGGCCAACGCTCTCGTCCGCCAAGACCGCAAGTGGACGCCAAAAACAGCTTGATCAAGACGGATACTCTAGGCAGAGAGTAGCTTAAATCACGCCGAAAAACGTCCGAAGATTGGTAATTAGCTCACTGAAATGAATACCGACTCACTTGAAACCAAGGCTAGATGCTATCTTGGGATACATAACTGGCTTCGCCCCTTGTAAAATTAAACTATACCGGAAAGCTGATGTCCGAAAAAAATCTTCCGCCCGACTTTGAACCAGACATTTATCTGTCACTTCATATTGATGTGAAAAGAGCTGGTATGGACGCTGCCTATCATTACCTAAACTACGGTTTGAAAGAGGGTCGCGACTACAAGCCTTCCGACGATCCAGTTTATGATCAAGATGGTCTGCGCACTGTCCACAATCATGAATTTATGGATCATCCAGATTTTGTCTCGGCTTATGCGCGTGGAATTAAGGCGACTGGAAAAGATTTCTTTTGGCACTGGAGAGTTCATACGGGTCTGTGGGCAGCAAGCTTGGCGAGCACACTAGATGGCGACTTTGTTGAATGTGGTGTCGGTGGTGGCTTTATGAGTTCGGCGGTTATGCATCATCTAAACTGGAGAGAAGTGAAGCGAACTTATTATCTTTTGGACACATTCTCGGGTATTGACGAACGATTTCTCACAGCTGATGAGCGGCGAGACGGTTTCGAGCGAAAAAACGCAGAAATGATAACCAGCGGTGTCTATGTGACTGCTCCAGACGAGGTAATGACGAACTTTTCTGAATGGCCAAACACAAAAATAATTGTTGGAGCCGTGCCTGAAACGCTTGATCAATTAGATACTGCGAGAGTTGCATTTCTTCATCTTGATATGAACTGTGCACAACCCGAAATAGCCGCGATCACCCATCTTTGGGACAGAATTGTGCCCGGAGCACCAATCCTTCTAGACGATTATGCATACAAAGGTTACAGGTCTCAAAAAATCGCGATGGACGGTTTTGCATTAAGACAAGGCATTTCTGTTCTCTCTCTACCTACAGGGCAGGGCCTTATTATTAAACCTCCGAGGTGACATGTTTTGTAGCTATTCGAATGAGGGCTTAACCAAACTCATGACAATATCTCTGTTATATGACCTTTAAGAATTGAGGTTTCATCGTCGTAAGCGGCGCGCCGTCCTTGCAGTTACCCACAAGTCGTGTGGCGAATTGATTCTGAGGTGGCTCGATCTGTCTGAACAGGTTCCGGGCGTTTTCCAAGTGGATTTCCGCCTTGATTATGCCGCCGCCACTTCGGACATCGACTGGTTGAAGTAGGCCTGATCGGGCGTTTTGCCGTCAAGCGATGAATGTGGGCGTCGGCTGTTGTAGAAGCCAAGATAGCGGCCGATCCCGGCGCGGGCTTCCGAGACGCTGGCGTAGGCCCGCAGGTAAACCTCTTCGTATTTGATGGTTCTCCAGAGGCGCTCCACGAAAACGTTGTCGCGCCACGCCCCTTTGCCATCCATGCTGATCTTGATCTTCCGGCTCGCCAGGACATTGATGAAGTCGGTCGATGTGAACTGGCTGCCCTGATCCGTGTTATCGATCTCGGGCGCGCCGTGGCGCGCCAACGCCTCCTCCACTGCTTCAATGCAGAAGTCCGCTTCCAGCGTGATCGACACGCGCCATGCCAGGACGCGGCGGGTGAACCAGTCCAGCACAGCGGTGAGGTAGATGAACCCGCGCGCCATCGGAATGTAGGTGATGTCCATCGCCCAGACCTGGTTGGGCCGGGTGATGGGCAGTTTCCGCAGCAGATAGGGGTAGATCTTGTGTCCGGGCGCCGGTTTCGAGGTGTTCGGCTTGCGATAGAGAGCCACGATGCCCATGTGCTTCATGAGCGTGGCAACATGCAGCCGCCCGACCTTGAAGCCTTCCTGCACCAGCAGGCCCCGCAACATCCGGCTTCCCGCAGGAGGACCGCGAGGCCGCTGCGGAGAAGATGGGCGCGGTCATCATCGAACTCCGCCGCCAGAGGCTTAACAAGGCCGCCGACCTGCTGGAGGAAAGCGGGCATGAGACCCTGACCTACTACGCCTTTCCGGACAGTCACCGGATCAAGCTGAGAACCAACAACCCGCTGGAAAGGATCATGCGCGAGATCAGGAGGCGCACCCGTGTCGTCGGAGCCTTCCCGGATGGCAAATCCTGCCTGAACCTGGCTGCAGCCAGGTTGCGCCATATTGCGGGAACCCAATGGGCCACCCGGAAGTACATGAACATGACCCCCTTATTCGCGGATCAAACCCAAGGAGCCGTCGTTGCATAACCAAAAGTGCGAAAGACTCTGGACACTACCACAAAAAATCGTTCTCCAGCGTCAGCTCCCCGATCTTGGCATGCAGGGTCTTCACGTCGATCACCGGCTCCGGCTCTGCCTTCGGGCCATCACCGAACACCCCGGTCGCGCCCTGAAGAAGCTGATCGCGCCACTGCTTGATCTGGTTCGGATGGAGGTCGAAATCCTGCGACAACTCGATCAGGGTCTTCTCGCCCTTGATCGCGGCTACCGCCACTTTCGCCTTGAATGCCGGGCTGTGGTTCCGGCGCGGTCGTCTTGCCATGGTGTTCTCCTCGCTTGCAGCATCATGCTGCTGTTGCGCGGAAAATCCACCTATCCCGGCTGTTCAGATTTCCGGAGCCACCTCTTTCAACCACCAGATTTGGTCTTGCCCGAGAAGTAGCGATCATGATCCGTCATGTGGCACCGATATGATTGAGCACGCGACGCCACACAGAAAGCGCCAGGCACCGCGCGATCTTGCCTTCTATGTCAGGGCACTCGCGCGCCTCAGAGGCTATCTCGACCGCGCGTCCGACGCGCCACCCTCGACGACCGTCAAATGGCGAGGATTCTCCCGCCTCGCAACTCTGCCGCCAGACACTTATGGGTAACTGCAAGAGCAGCGCACCGCTTACTCATTGAACTGGCCCCCATTTCGACCGGACACCTTGGCCTGACCAAGGAGGCTTAAGGATAGCCTTAAGCACGTGCTTATGTCTGAGATAGAAATCATCACCGATGGCGGTCGTCGTCGGCGCTGGTCCGCGGCGGATAAGCTGCGGATCGTGGAAGAGACGCATTATCACGGCGAGAGCATTTCTGCCGTTGCCCGTCGTAATGGCGTGGCCCCCAATCTGCTGTATCGTTGGCGCAAACTGATGCTTGAAGGGGGCAGTATCGCCGTGACAGGGGATGACAGCGTGACCAGCAACAAGACCGTTCGTGAGATGGAAACCCGCATCCGCGAACTGGAACGTCAACTTGGGCGCAAGACGCTTGAGGTGGAGATCCTGAAGGAAGCGCTCGACAAGTCGCGCTTAAAAAAACCGACCTTGCTTGCGCAGTCGCTCAAACCGGACGGTTCCCGATGAAGGCAGTGGCACAGACATTGGGCGTGTCCCGTTCGAACCTGCATGAACGACAGAACGGAAGCACGAAGCCGCGTCGGAGCTATCATAAAGCTCAGGACGCGGCGGTCCTGCCACGCATCGAGCGTCTTGTGGCGAAGCGACCCACCTATGGTTACCGCCGGATCACTGCGGTGCTGAACCGTGAGCTCACGGCAGAAGGCCTTGCCCCGGCAAACCACAAGCGTGTCTATCGCATCATGAAGACCAACAGCTTGCTGCTGGAGCGATCTGGCTTCGACCGGCCCGAGCGCACTCATGATGGCAAGGTGATCATGATGCGTTCGAACTTACGCTGGTGCTCGGATGGACTGGAGTTCACCTGCTGGAACGGCGACGTCATCCGGGCGGCTTTCCTCATCGACGCCCATGACCGCGAAATCATCGCCTGGCGCGCTGTGGCCAATGCCGGGATCAGCGGATCAGACGTGCGCGACATACTGCTGGAGGCTGTCGAAAAACGCTTTGGCACCTGCCGTGCGCCAGAAGTCATCGAAGTTTTGACCGACAACGGCAGCGCCTATACGGCAAAGGAAACCCGCATCTTTGCCCGTCAGCTCGGCCTGAAGCCATGCTTCACGCCGGTCGCCAGCCCGCAATCCAACGGCATGTCGGAAGCCTTCGTGAAAACGCTCAAGCGCGATTATGTGCGCGTTAATCCGCTGCCAAATGCTGAAACCGTTCTGAGATTGATAGGAGATTGGATCGAGGACTATAACGACAACCACCCACACAGCGGCCTGAAATGGCGATCGCCTCGCGAGTTCATTAAGGCCAAAACCGAAACCGCTTAGGTGTCCGGTGAAACAGGGGCCGGATCACTCATCGTCTCGGTTATGGGTGTTTACGTCGGCCCCTAGTCGTTGGCAGAAAGACCTGTCTTTTTCGGATACGAACTGCTTTTTTGCAAATCTGATAAAGTGGACCGCCAGTCAAAGGGCGCATCTCCTGAGCGAATAACCGTTTCTATCTTGCGAGACAAGATGTGCGAATGACAGTAGATGTCAGTAATCTGCTGTCCACGTAAATACTCAGAAGCTTCCGCTGAAAACCATGCCACGAGCGGGTTTGAAAAACCAAAATCAATAGTCTCAAAACCTAGCCGTTCATTAAACAGAACCTTTAGCCCCTCAAAATGGAATTGGAAGAAATTCCATGGAAGCTCGTGCTCTTTGAAGGCGAAATGAGTTTCAGTCACAACATGCCCACCTACCTTAAGAACTTTAGAGATTTCTTCAGCTACAATCCAAGGCATTGCTAAATGCTCGAAAACAGCAGACGATATTACGATATCAAAAAACTCGTCGGCAAAATAGCTTGATAACGAGTGCGCATCGCCAACTACATCGACATTCTTTCCATCTATGTAGTCAAAGCCGACATAATCTGCGTTTGGGGCCACACTGCGCCAAAAAAAGTCGCTTGCAACGGCCCTCGACCCAATTTCCAAAACTTTGATGTTCGAGTTATTCGCAACCGAACCTAGCCATTTCCAAATATCTTCGTGGCCAACCAGTTTCGGTTGCACCGCCATCTTCTTTCCACTTGGTTTGGGCTGTAGTAAATTTGGCACCTGTTTAATGTCGGTTACTTCTGAACCATCTACCTGTGTAGTCAAAAGTCCTTCGCGCCGAAGGAATGCCTCAATTATTTCGCGCTGTTCAACCAGCATTGTCTCCTGTCGCAGAATGCTTTTCTTGTATTTCTTTAACGAATTAGACGCTCTTTTGAACAAATTTTTTCTCCTTTAGCTTTTTAGTTATTTCAAATAATCAGGAGGCTGGGAAGAAGTTTTAGCGAGCCTACAGCATTATTATTACAACTACCAGTTATCGAGATTTGAGGTTTATTGACCTTATTCCGAAAGCGGTTTTGTTTACTAAGCATGCAAATTTGGAAACAATCACATCCTGAGAGACTTCTTCGAGCATCCTGGGAGCGATTTTTAAGTTACCCTCAAAAAATCGAAGCGGCTTGCGAGCTAACGGATATGCGTCCGCGTTGGATTCGCAAGCCACGGCACCAACCTAGAGCGTGTCGCGTTTAATTGGATTTGTATCCTGCAGCGTTAAAGAAGTTGTAGCATACCTCTTCGCTGAACAGGTCGCACACGTGACCGACCACCCGCCAAAGTTCATGGTAGGTTCGGGCCGCGGCTTTTCGGATCAGTGCCTTGAGCTTGGAGAAGGCCATTTCGATGGGGTTGAGGTCGGGACTATAGGGCGGCAGAAACAGGAACCATGCGCCGATGTCCCGCAAGGCTCGGGCGGCGCCGGGGCTCTTGTGGCTCGACAGGTTGTCGAGGATGACCACGTCGCCGGTCCGTAGCGTCGGCACCAGCTGGGTCGTGACATACAGGTCGAACATCTCACTGTTCATTGCACCGTCGATAACCCAGGGAGCGTCCATCCGGTCATGGCGCAGGGCTCCGATGAAGGTCTGGGTGCGCCAGTGGCCGAACGGCGCATGGTCGACAAGGCGCTGCCCACGGGGTGCCCATCCCGTGGTCTTGGCCATGTTGGTCTTTACGGAGGTTTCGTCGACGAAGGCCAGCCTTTCCAAATGCCTGGCCATGAAGGGCTGGCGTCTGCCGATCCAGATGCGGCGTAGGTCGGCCACATCCTTGCGCTTCTGCTCAAGCGCTTGCAGGTCTTTTTTTGTGTGACAGCCCAAGCCTGAGCAGCAAACGACCGACGGACGAGCGATGCACCTTCAACCCGTGCTCCGCAGCCAGTTCTGCAGTCAAATCGTCAATCGTCAGATCAGGTCGGGCTGCAATCCGGCCCGCCACCCAATACTTGACACTTGTCAGCTTGCCGCGTCCGGGATTGCCCTGCGGCTTTGGCGAAAGCGACCCGGTCTCGCGCTTGAGCCGCACCATGTCATTGACGAACTTTATTGAAACGCACAGCCGCCGTGCCGTCTCGGTATGCGTGTTGCCTTGTTCAACAAGTGCAACCGCGCGGGAACGCAACTCAACAGGATGCGGTTTACCCATCTTTGACCCCCATATCTGCCACAGCAGAAGGGAACCACAAGAAGACCGACTTGGGAATCCCGAATCCAATCAGGGCCGATATGCTCTAAGTTGACCATAGACGACAGTGAGAATAAGACAGCGTTGACATCAAACTTCTGTTTCGACGCCGCAGGTCTAGACTAGAACGATGCTCGTAAAACGCATTTGAAGCAAACATGGGTCTCTGCATGACTGATCTGGACTACGGCGAAGACTACTTCGGGTCTCATTGCGGCATCCCCTACTCTCGCGCAGAACCACATTGGATCAAATTTTTCAGTGATGTCGCACGGGAGCTTGATCAAAGACTCGCACCCAAAACGGTTTTTGATGCGGGCTGCGCAATCGGATTTCTCGTAGAGACACTGCGTGCCCGCGGGATCGAGGCTTTTGGGCGCGATTTTTCCTCTTATGCCATAGGTCAAGTTCCGCAGGGATTGAAAGCTTTCTGCAGTGAGGGATCCATCGCCGATCCAATCGAAGGCCGCTTCGACCTCGTTACTTGCATTGAGGTTGTGGAGCACATGCCGGAAGAGCAGGCTCGCAAGGCTGTGCAAAACCTTTGCGCTGCCGCTCCAATGGTATTCTTCTCTTCGAGTCCGACTGATTTCGAAGAAGAGACGCACATCAACGTTCAAACGCCTCTCTATTGGCTACGTCTTTTTGCGGCAGAGGGATTTGGCCCAGTTGCTGACTTCGACGGATCTTTTCTTTGCCCTTGGGCCATTTTATTTGAGCAACGAAGCAGCCTTCCGACAGAGGGCGAATTGAACGCGCACTCTCAATTGATAATGCGCAGAATGGAAATAGCTGCCGCGTCTTCAAATGAAAACGCAGAGATCAAGAACAAGCTAGATATCCTTCAAAATCAAATTGCGGGCATCGAAGCCGGAATACTAAATTCTGAACTACCCGAGTTACACCGTGAGGTCGGCTCAATAAAGTCTGAGACCACGGCGCTTCAAAGTGATATTGCACGAATAAACGTGAAAATGTCAGAAATTTCTGATCGAACGCGTGAATTCGAAGAAAGTCGTGGTTTTTTTGGCTTTAGATTTGCTCTCAAATCAAGGCGAGCACGACGCAACCTACGTACGAAGGGTCGCAGTCCAGAGGCCACAATGGTCGAAAGGTCTGGTTTGTTCGATTCTGATTGGTATGCCGCTCAATACCCGGATACATTGCGCTACAAAGGCGGTGCTCTGTCCCATTATTTCGAGTACGGCGCCGCTGAGGGACGCGACCCAAACGCGTTTTTTTCGACAAAATGGTATGTTTCACATTATCCGGAGGTTGCTCAGAGCGGTACAAACCCACTCTATCATTACGTCTCATCTGGTGAACGTGAGGGGCTGAAACCAAATAAGGATTTTGATCCTACTTGGTACGCCAAGACTTATCCCGATACAGTCGCCGACCAAAGCAGTCCATTCCTCCATTACCTGCGCCATGGAAGGCTGGAGGGCCGCCGTCAAAACTCGACTGACGGGTCAAGGGACTTGGATGAAGCTGAGATCCAGATATTGAAAGAAGCAAAGCCTGCCAAGGAACTCGCACTTTTCGTAACGCATGCACCGGCAGGTAAAATCAAACCTCACGTGCCGGTTTACATCAGTGCCCTCCGCGAAGTCAGGTCTCTCGGTCATCGCAATTGTGGTCGCGCAACAGTTGTCGGAAATAAATGTCGATGAATTGTTGGATCAAGTAGATGGTCTGATCCTGCGCGAAAATGGTGGGTATGACTTTGCGGCCTGGGCGCATGCCTTACACTACATCGACCTTAAAGACACGCGCTTGCTCTGCCTTGTCAACGACAGCCTGATCGGACCTATTGGGTCCGAGGGACTGATCCCGATAATGGCCAGAATACGCGAAAAGGACGAAGATCTCGTGGGACTTACCGAAAATTTCGAGTTTAAGTACCATCTACAGAGTTTTTTTCTAGTCGCAAAGGGGCGTGCGGTATCCGCTTTGGCAGGGTTCCTTGAAGGCGTTCGGATGTTGGATGACAAGCAAGAAGTAATAATGTCCTACGAGTTGCAACTGACCGATGCGCTTAAAGCCGAGGGGTTTCAGGCAGCTGCTCTTTTTCCCAATTCTACATCTACAAATCGGACGATAAAGGACTGGCAAGGTCTAATTCAAGAAGGGTTTCCCTTCGTGAAAACCGCCGTGCTTCAAGATACTGACGCTGATGGCTGGGAAAATGTGCTGGCCCAGCACGGCTATGATGTTTCCATCGCCAAAAATAGCCTCACGTTGATCAACGAAGGCATTTCCAGCGACGTAGGTGGCCCGACAAGCGCTAAGCAATCGCTGTCTGAGCAGAACGCAAGTCTCTCTGCTGCACTAAGCGAAGCGGCCGTCATTCGACGTTCCGCCGAAGGCCGCGTGACGGAACTGGAAAAGGAATTAACGCTCGTTTCCAAGAAACCTTGGAAGCAGGTACGAAGAAAGGCTAAATTTAAGCTTTACAGTGGATTAGCAAAGTTTTCACCGCCACTTTCGACGGCTTCAGCAGCTAGGTTTCAACGGCGCGCGCGAAAATATGACCCAAATCGGTTCCTGCAAGCACCAAGTCATGCAAATGCGATTGCCGGGTCTAAGGCATGCAAGCAGATCGGCTACGAATTTCGCGGAAATAAAGCGTACAATCCAGACAAATCCAGTGTTCTAGTTGTAAGTCACCAGGCAAGTAGGACCGGGGCTCCAATACTCGCTCTGAACATCGCAGAGAGGCTATCGGAGCGCTACAACGTCACATCACTTTGCTTGATGGGTGGCGAAATTTTGGACAACTTCGCTGAAATGTCTGAGAAGGTGATCGACGCCAATCTGCACAGCATGGACGCCTCGAACTACTCTGCTCTTTTGAAGCGGCTTTGTAGGGAACGGGAGTATTCGTTCGCCGTTGTCAATTCGGTTGAGTCACACGCCTTGCTCAAGGGCCTACACGACTGCAATGTTCCTTCCGTAGCCCTATTGCATGAATTCGCTTCCTACACAGGAAAGAAGACTTCGTTTTCTGAAGCTATAAGATGGGCAGATGAAACGGTTTTTTCCACTAGGTTGACAATGGAAAATGCCTTGGAGTTTGACCAGAGCACTATGGACCTAACGCCGAGTATGACTGTGCTGCCTCAGGGAAAGTGCCGTGTGCCTATCACCAAGCGCAACTCGGCTACAGTCGAGGCTGAAAAGAACCTACTGCGCGAGTTGCTTAGGCCTGCAGAGGACCAAGCCGAGCGGTTTGTCGTTCTAGGTGCCGGAACGGTTGAAATTCGTAAAGGCGTGGATCTGTTTCTCGAAACCGCAACTCGGGTGCTGAACGCCCCGGGTGGCGAGAATATTCATTTTGCCTGGATCGGTGCAGGCTACGACCCGAACGGTGATTTCGCGTATTCCGTCTATCTCCGCGACCAGTTGAAGCGTGCTGGCCTCGAAGAGCGCGTTACGATGATACCAGCAACCTCTGAAATTGATTTGGCCTACGAACTTTCCAACGTTTTCCTGCTTTCGAGCAGGCTTGATCCGCTACCCAATGTCGCAATCAATTCGATGATTGCTGGCCTTCCCGTCCTGTGTTTTGAAGAAACATCCGGCGTAGCGGATCTTTTGATCGATGCAGGCCTCGGCAAAACCTGCGTGGCAAGATACATTGATACAACCGATCTGGCCAACAAGTTGCTTAAACTCGCCAATGAGCCCAAACTCTTTGAAGAGGTATCACGCAAAACAAGCGACTACGCAGCCAAAGTACTAAACATAGACCGCTACGTCGAACAGATCGAAAAGCTGGGGCTGGAAAGCAAGGCGCGGGCTGCCGCGCGAGATCAGGATGTCCGGGATATCGTTGCATCCAGTTTTTTTCGTGATGATTTTTTCCTACCAATCGGAACCCGCAACAAAAACCCGGCCAAAGTAGTCGAGGATTATCTTGAGCAGCTTAACTGGATCGCAGCTGCGAGGAAACCTGAACCCGGGTTTAACCCATTTGTTTATGCCGACCGTGCCGGTCAGAAATATGATCGCAAGCGTGACGCATATGCCGATTTCCTAACGAAAGGTCGGCCTCAAGGACCGTGGTTGCTGCCAGTTCTTGAAGGCGGCCTTAAAAAAAACAAGCCATCGAGAAAATCAGAGCTCCGCAGTGCACTGCATATACATGCATATCACGTAGACCATTTGCCTGAGATTGTTTCTCGGCTGCGCGCAAACCAGACTTCACCCGATTTGTATGTAAGTGTCAGAAACAAAAGCTCCGAGGACAAAGCACGTACAATCCTAGCAGATTACCGCGGACATATTAGCGAGATACAGTCCGTCCCCAATGTAGGGCGGGATATCGGTCCGTTTTTGACGCAATTTGGTGCCCGGCTCATTAACGACTACGACATCATCGGCCATGTGCACCTCAAAAAAAGTGCGCACTTGAAAGACGCAGGCTTCGTCAAAGCTTGGAGTAAATTTCAACTGGAAAACGTTCTAGGCGGGAACTTAGGTGGCAGTATGATCGATCTTATTATGGAACGATTTGAAGTCGACGAAGAAATTGGTTTGATCTACCCGGACGACCCACACATCTTTGGATGGACTAGAAACCTTGGAAAGGCACGGCGATTGGCTGCACGGATGGGTCAGGACATCTTACCGACCGCCATCAATTTTCCGCTTGGCACTATGTTCTGGATGCGCGCTGGCGCGTTTAATAGTTTTGTAAAACTTGAACTAGATTGGAGTGATTACCCCAAGGAGCCGATCGCTGATGACGGGACAGTCCTCCATGCACTTGAAAGGCTGTTTGGTGTCATTCCACATCTAGAAGGCTGGGGGACTGTCGTCACCAATATACAAGGTGTGACACGGTAGACACCACAAAAAAGGTGGATGACACTGCCTTTCAAAGGAAGTTCAGTATGAAACTGAAAGGTGGGAAATAAATGAAAATCTTGGTTATCGGGGGGTGCGGTTTCATCGGCTCTCACTTGGTTGACCGACTTTTGGAACATGGGCATTCCGTTCGAGTATTTGACCGTCAGCCGGAAAGGTTTCGCAAGCCTTTGAAAGGTGTCGAGTATCAGTTTGGCAATTTTGGGGACAGAATGGCCATCATTGACGCCCTTTCCGGAGTAGATGCTGTAGCTCATCTTGTTAGCACAACCTTTCCTGGAACTGCTGATTTAGACCCAATAATTGACGTTCAGGACAATTTGGTGGGCACACTAGCACTACTAGATGCGATGATTGGTCTTGAAATATATCGGCTTCTGTTCCTTTCATCGGGCGGCACCGTCTATGGCCCACCAGAGGTAGTACCCATTCCTGAGACGCATCCTTTGCGCCCAATCAATTCCTACGGCATTGTGAAGTGTGCGATTGAGCATTACTTAGGGATGTATCAACGAAAACATGGCCTAAATTCAATCGCCATACGTGCCTCAAATCCCTATGGTTCAAGACAGTCGCATACCGGCGTACAAGGTGTAATTTCAACTTTTTTATCTCGGCTCAAGATGGAGGAACCCGTCGAAATCTGGGGTGATGGTAGCGTGGTTCGGGACTATCTGCATGTCAGCGACTTGGCGGAAGTTTGTGCACTTGCAATCGTGAGTGACAAGACTGGTGCATACAACGCAGGTTCGGGCGTCGGCATGTCAATCAACGATATCTTAACAATTGTGCAGAAGGTAGCGGGCAAGACGATATCACCCAACTACAAACCTAGTCGCAGCATCGATGTCGAGCGGTCCGTCCTCGATGTCTCACGCACGCGGGATGCTTTTAATTGGGAATGCAAGGTTTCCCTCGAACAGGGGATTTCAGAGGCTTTCCAGTGGATAAAACAACACTGATTGCTCGCCTTAGAACCTTTCAAAACTGTTGAATGTCACTGAAAACTGTCTCGGTATTGGGCCGAACATTCATTGAAAAATTGCCCATACGATCTGACCTGCTCCCCCTTGAGTCCGCTAATTTAGGTTAGCTCTGTTCAGGTTTTGGTCTTCCTCTGACCGGTTAGCATATTCGAATGGCGTCAGACCAGCGAGGCTGGAGTGAGGCCGGTTGTGATTGTAGTCGGCGCGCCATGCCGCAATCATGCGGCGGGCATGGCGCAGAGACGGGAACAGGTGTTCGTTGGATAACGTACAGTATCTTTCGCACATTTGATTTCGACGAAGGTTCCTTTCAGACTGGCTGAGAGGAGCTGAGAATGGACGAGAACGAGAAGCCCAAACCGATGGGAGATGTGATCCAGATCGACGAGGCGCGTATTCGCGATCACCTTGGTGAGATGGTGCGCGGCACCGTCGAAGAGACCCTGAATGCAATGCTGGACGCGGAAGCCGACCGGCTTTGCGGCGCGGATCGGTATGAACGCAGCGAGGGCCGCAAGGACACGCGGGCGGGGTCTTATCAAAGGTCGCTGGACACCAAGGCTGGCAAGGTCAGCCTGAAGGTTCCCAAGCTGCGGCGTCAGACGTTTGAGACGGCCATCATCGAGCGTTACCGTCGGCGGGAAAGCTCGGTCGAGGAGGCGCTGGTCGAGATGTATCTGGCGGGCGTTTCGGTGCGCCGGGTGGAGGACATCACCGAGGCGCTCTGGGGCACGCGGGTGAGCCCGGGCACGGTGTCGAACCTGAACAAGAAGATTTACGCCAAGATCGATGAATGGCGGCACCGCAAGATCGAAGGCGATCATCCTTATGTTTTTCTTGACGGTATTGTCATGAAGCGCTCTTGGGCGGGTGAAGTGCGCAACGTGTCGCTGCTGGTGGCGATTGGCGTGACAACGGAGGGTTATCGCGAGATCCTTGGCATCATGGAAGGCCCCAAGGAGGACAAGTCCGGCTGGTCGGCCTTCCTGCGCCATCTGATGGATCGTGGGCTCTCTGGCGTTCAACTGGTTGTTTCAGACGCGTGCAGAGGCCTTGTTGAAAGCGTCACCGAGTTTCTGCCGGACACGCGCTGGCAGCGCTGTGTCGTGCATTTCTACCGCAACGTCTTCAGCCTGGTGCCGTCCGGAAAGGTCCGGGATGTGAGCAAAATGCTCAAGGCGATCCACGCCCAGGAGGACCGCGAGGCCGCTGCGGAGAAGATGGGCGCGGTCATCATCGAACTCCGCCGCCAGAGGCTTAACAAGGCCGCCGACCTGCTGGAGGAAAGCGGGCATGAGACCCTGACCTACTACGCCTTTCCGGACAGTCACTGGATCAAGCTGAGAACCAACAACCCGCTGGAAAGGATCATGCGCGAGATCAGGAGGCGCACCCGTGTCGTCGGAGCCTTCCCGGATGGCAAATCCTGCCTGAACCTGGCTGCAGCCAGGTTGCGCCATATTGCGGGAACCCAATGGGCCACCCGGAAGTACATGAACATGACCCCCTTATTCGCGGATCAAACCCAAGGAGCCGTCGTTGCATAACCAAAAAGAGAGGTGGCTCGATCTGTCTGAACAGGTTCCGGGCGTTTTCCAAGTGGATTTCCGCCTTGATTATGCCGCCGCCACTTCGGACATCGACTGGTTGAAGTAGGCCTGATCGGGCGTTTTGCCGTCAAGCGATGAATGTGGGCGTCGGCTGTTGTAGAAGCCAAGATAGCGGCCGATCCCGGCGCGGGCTTCCGAGACGCTGGCGTAGGCCCGCAGGTAAACCTCGGTAGTGTCCAGAGTCTTTCGCACTTTTGGTTATGCAACGACGGCTCCTTGGGTTTGATCCGCGAATAAGGGGGTCATGTTCATGTACTTCCGGGTGGCCCATTGGGTTCCCGCAATATGGCGCAACCTGGCTGCAGCCAGGTTCAGGCAGGATTTGCCATCCGGGAAGGCTCCGACGACACGGGTGCGCCTCCTGATCTCGCGCATGATCCTTTCCAGCGGGTTGTTGGTTCTCAGCTTGATCCGGTGACTGTCCGGAAAGGCGTAGTAGGTCACGCGCCAAAAATGGTTGCACACATGAGTTACATCTATCTGAAGCCGCCATGGACCTGATAACCCGCAAGAACCGTGTGGCCAACACCGCCGGTCTGCTGTTTACAACAAATGGTAAAACGCCAGTAAGCGGGTTCTCGAAGGGACGTTTCCATATCGCTGAGCGGATGGTAGCAATTGCTAAAGAGGAACGCGGTGAGCCAATAGAGATACCGCCTTGGACATTCCACGATCTGCGCCGCACGGTCTCCACTGGTATGACGAGGATCGGGATACCTGCGGCGCACGTAGAGGCGGTTTTAAACCACATTTCTGGTTCGCGTTCAGGAGTTGCTGGCATCTACAACCGACACTGGTATCACGATGAAAAGCGCGAAGCCCTTGAGGCATGGGCAGTAGAAATAGAAAATGTCGTTATCGGTCCTGAAGAATCGAATATTGTTCATATAATTGCCGCGCGCCGGCCACGCTAATGTATCTAGCCCAGATCCAATAATATACGGAAATGCTATGGGTACTTTGTTCAAACTGAGAAAGCAGTTTAACATCCGGCTTGCTGGTCGCAGAGAGGGGGGTCATGGATAATCGTTTACCGCCGCTATGGAAAATCAAGCGGGAACTCAAGCGCTTCCCTCTCAGCGTCTTGAGCAAGGCGCGCATTGCTCTGAGCCCGTTAAACCGGATCAAACATGACTTGACGGCGCATCAAACCGTGAAGTTTTTTTCAGGAGACCAACCCGAAAGCAGCGAAACCGGTGTGTTTCTAATATACCAACCTGAAAAACTTCTAGCGTCGACTTTCGTTACTCTACAGCATCTAGCCGATGAAGGAATTTCAGTAATACTGGTTGCAAATCACGCCCTGGATGAGACCAAAATCACAGCGCTGCGTCCGTACTGCTACAAGATGATAGAGCGCCCAAATGTTGGCTACGATTTTGGCGGTTATCGAGAAGGTGTCCTCCATGTAATAAGGAACCTACCCGATACAGAAAGGCTATTTTTGTTGAATGACAGTAACTGGTTCCCAATATTCAACAACAGCGATGTGATCTCGAAGTCACGCGAAGCTCCGGAAAACTTATACGGCTTTTTTTGTTACACTCCCCGTCCACCTAATCCACCGCATGTCCAAAGCTATTACTATCGGGTCGACAGAAAACTGCTTCGGTCCAAAATCTTTGCTGGCTTTTGGGAGAAGATGCCACTTGTCAATGAAAAACGCATTGTCGTTCGGCGATATGAATTTGGGTTGAGCAAGCTTATCTCCAAAAACGGATTTACCCTAGGAAGCTATTACAACAATACCTCAGTAGCTAAGGCATTGGCTAAATTGCCACCAAACGAGTTGAAGGAGGTATTACAATTTTACGTTGAATGTAAAATTTTCAAGAAAAACCAGAAGCTTCTAAACCTTTCTGCTGCCAGTTTGGAAATGCTTTCCGACCGCCCAACCATTGAAAACGTCTTGCTTGATGCATCTGAAGACTTCTTTTTTCGTTCTGACCATCCCATCTTGATGTTGCGGGAAATGGAAAGTCCGTTCTTGAAGAAGTATCGAGATAAAAACATGGCAGCACAGCGGGCTCAAATCTTTGAACATGGCCTAGAGAAAGATATTAATCCTATTGTGCTAAGCGAATTAGAAAGCTGGGACGATTAGGTAAGTGAGAGGTGGCTCCGGAAATCTGAACAGCCGGGATAGGTGGATTTTCCGCGCAACAGCAGCATGATGCTGCAAGCGAGGAGAACACCATGGCAAGACGACCGCGCCGGAACCACAGCCCGGCATTCAAGGCGAAAGTGGCGGTAGCCGCGATCAAGGGCGAGAAGACCCTGATCGAGTTGTCGCAGGATTTCGACCTCCATCCGAACCAGATCAAGCAGTGGCGCGATCAGCTTCTTCAGGGCGCGACCGGGGTGTTCGGTGATGGCCCGAAGGCAGAGCCGGAGCCGGTGATCGACGTGAAGACCCTGCATGCCAAGATCGGGGAGCTGACGCTGGAGAACGATTTTTTGTCCGGCGCGCTCGGCAAGGCGGGTCTGCTGCTGAACGCAAAAAGATGATCGACCGCACAGCGAAGCTAAGTGTCGGCCGTCAGGCCAAGGTGCTGGGGATCAGCCGGGGCAGCATCTACTGAGCTTTCCGGGCAGCTCAGCATCGCGAGACCTGAGGTGGAACCAGTAGTCGTCCAGCTGATCGGCAGCTTTTCTGGCTCTCGCTTCCGCTACTTTCGCCGACCGTGTGCGCAGTGAGTATGCGATCCGAGGCGACAAATAGTGACGGACAAGCTCCTTCGGAATGCGGCGGCTGAAGTAGAACACTCCGTCTTTAACGAAGGTGAACGTGGGTGAAATGGTCTCCGACATGGTCTACGGCTCCAAGCAATTGCTAAAAGCTGGAGTGATACCAATGGGATAGCTGATGCTTTGGTGCCCGGGGGCGGAATCGAACCACCGACACGAGGATTTTCAATCCACTGCTCTACCCCTGAGCTACCCGGGCACGGGCAATCTGTTGCAGATTGGGTTTGGGCCTTCTAGGAGGTTGACGGGCGGCTGTCCAGTGCCTTTTTAGCGGCTCGCAAACGAAGTCCTTGCCCGACTTCGAAGGTGGTCTGGCTTCTATCGGCCTGTGCTCAGAAGGCAACTTGATTGCAAGGCTGGCAGCCACGTTCGGATATTCATTTGTAAGTGTCGTTTCACCGTTCATGTCGCGGACGGAAAGCTGAAGAACGTTAGTTGTCATATACGTAAGCTGGTCATGCGACGTCGGTCCCAGCCGCCCGAACTCCTGACGGTGAGGCATAGGCCAGAGTCCCTGAAAGTTGTGCTTGCGTCTGCCGACGCGTGTCAAAAGTCCGGCTTACGATTGCGGGTGCCTAGCGTAATTTTCAAGCCTGGACAGGACAAGACTGTTTTTGCTGCGAGCCTCCGCATTGCTTTAAAAGGACACGCAGATCCATGCAGGCGCGCGCTCAGAGAAAGTCTTCGCGTCTTGGCGTGAAGCAATCGATGAGTTCTCCGGGTGCGCGGCAGACGCATCCGTGTTCTGCGCCGGAGGGGATGATGACGCTGTCACCGGGGCCGAGTTCCATCGATTTCCCGTCAATGGAAAAGGCGAAACGACCGGATTTCACGAAGGTGGACTGAACATGCAGATGGCTGTGCAGGCGGCCTTGCGCACCGGGCTCGAATCGGAAGGAGACCATCATGAGGTCGGGATGATCCGCGAGCACCTGTCGGGTCACACCGGGGTCGGTCGCGACAATGGGGAAGTCTTTGCTCAAAGGGAAAATCCTATCAGATGTCAGTGAGACGGAGGCCTTGCTACTCGAAATACTCGGAGTGCTTGGCGTGGATGTCCGTGATCGTGGCGTTGATGCGCGCGAGATGGCGCCGCACCACGCGGGCGGCCAGATCCGCATCGCGGCGCGACAGTGCGTCGGCAATGTCCTTGTGGTCTTCCAGCAGTACCGCCGTCTCGCTTTGACGGCCAAGGCTGAGCACGCATAGACGGTCGATGCGCTGCTTGCAGTCTTGGATCGTCTCGAAGGCGAGGGGAATGCCGCTGAGCTGGCAGATCAGCTTGTGAAACTGGTAGTCGAGCCAGTGGAAATCAGGCTTACCGCAGTCGACCGATCTTTGTTGGTCGGCGAGGTTCCGTGCAAGCACTTCAGCCTTATCCTCTTGCCAGACGGCGCAGGCACTCCGGACGACTTCCAGTTCGACGGCGAGACGCACGAAACGGGCATGGGCGATCCGCTCCATCGAAAAACCGCGCACTTCGGTTGCTTTCTGCGGACGGATCAACAGAAGATCCTGTGCTTCGAGCCGGTTGAAGGCATCCCGAACCGGTTGGCGCGACACACCGAAGCGCTTGGCGATCTCTGCTTCGGAGAGTTTCGCGCCCGGTAACAATTCGAGAGACACGATCTCCTCGAGCAGTTGATCGAAGACAAGATCCGTTGTCGTTCGTCTTTCGAAGATTTCGCTACTGACCTGCATGTGCCGCCCTTGTGGTTGGGGGTGTCCTGCGATGGCGACGCCCGCCATCCAATCGCCGTTTGCCGTGGCGCAACCCGGTTTTCGCGTTCATTTGAACTGGAAATCGAGTCTTGCCGATGCGCTTTGGGCATGAACAATTATGTTGACAATACTAGTATACTAGTCATCTAAATGGCGCAATAATTATCGTGGTGACAGTCGGTCAAATCGGAAACGGGGGCAATCCGCCTCACCGCCGAACCGACGCAGGGAGGAAGCCATGGCGCTGTCGAAAGACGATCGGGCAGGGCAGGGCGGCAAGCTCGCCGGCAAGGTGGCGATCGTGACCGGAGGCGGTCGCGACATCGGACGGGCCTGCGTGCTGAAGCTGGCCGCCGAAGGTGCGGCCGTTGCGATAAACTATTTCAGTTCATCGGAGGGTGCGGACTCTGCTGTTGCCGAGATCACGGCAGCTGGCGGTCGGGCTTTCGCCAGCAAAGGCGACATGACCGATGCCCGCGACGTCCAGCGCCTGATCGAAGAGACGACGAACGCCTTCGGAGATCAGATCCATGTTCTCGTGCATGTGACTGGCGGTCTGGTGGCGCGCAAGACGATCTTGGAGATGGACGAGGCGCATTGGAACCGGGTCATGGACCTGAACGCCACCTCCTTCATGCGGGCAATCAAGGCGGCCTTGCCGCATATGGCGACCGGTGGCGCGATCGTCGGCCTCGCAAGCCAGGCGGGGCGGGACGGAGGCGGTCCGGGGGCCGTCGCCTATGCCGCGTCCAAGGGCGCCGTCATGACCATGACGCGGGGCCTCGCAAAGGAACTCGGGCCGCATATTCGCGTCAACTCGGTCTGCCCGGGCATGATCGACACGGATTTCCACAACACCTTCACCAAGGATGAGGTGCGCCGTCACGTGGCCGGCATCACGCCGCTCAAGCGGGAGGGCAGCTCGGAGGATGTCGCCAATCTCGTCGCCTACCTCGCCTCGGAGGAGGCCGCGTTCATCACCGGGGCGAACATCGACATCAACGGCGGCCTCCTGTTCTCATAGGCCACCCCAGAAAGACCATCCGGACATACGTCCATCACCACAGGGAGGAAGACATGTACCACAGGATTTCAACAAAACTCGCAGGCGCAATAGCCGTTGCAACCTTGCTTTGCGGCGCAGCCAACGCCGCCGATTGGCGGGGATGGAACATCCACACGGATGGCTATCCCAATACCGTTGCGATGGACAATTTTGCCGAACTGCTGGCCGCGAAGACCGGCGGCGAGATCACGCTGCAGATGTTCCACGGCGGCACCTTGGGAAGCCAGCCCGATGCCATCGAGCAGGTGCGCCTCGGCGGTCTGGAGATCGGTAACTTCAACCTCGGGCCGATCGGTCCGATCGCGGCGGAAGCCAACGTCGTTTCCTTGCCCTTCATCTTCAAGGACGTGCCGCACATGTTCCGCGTGCTCGACGGTGAGGCAGGCGCGGCCATCGCGGCGGGAATGGCCGCAAAAGGGCTGGTGCCGCTGGCCTGGTATGACGCGGGCGCGCGCTCCTTTTACAACGGCGCCAAAGCGATCAATACGCCTGCCGATCTGGACGGCATGAAGGTCCGCGTCATGAACAACGATCTTTATTCGGGAATGATTTCGGAACTGGGCGGTAACCCCTCGCCGATGGCTTTCGCGGAAGTCTACCAGGCGCTCAAGACCGGTGTCGTGGATGGGGCGGAGAACAACTGGCCGTCGTACGAATCCACCGGTCACTTCGAGGTGGCAGGGTATTATTCGCTGAGCCAGCACCTGATCATCCCCGAGTGCATCTGCATCAACGCGGATGTCTACAACGGTCTGTCCGAGGAAATGAAGACAGCCGTGACCGAAGCGGCACAGGAGTCCGCAGCGCTGCAACGCCAGCTTTGGGCGGAGCGCGAGCTGGCCAGCCGCAAGATGGTCGAGGAGGCCGGCGTGCAGGTCAACGAGATCGCTGACAAGGGTCCCTTCCAGGCCGCGATGGCGCCGGTCTATGAGGCCTATCTCGCCGGCAACCCGGACCTTCGCCCGCTTGTGGAAATGATCCAGGCGACCGAGTGACCAGGGTCTGAAACGCTCCGTGCCCGGCCTTTTGCCGGGCACATCACATGGTGCGGGGAACCCCATGAAGCCGATCGAGAAACATGAAAGCGGGACCCATCCATTGCTCTGGATCGAGACCGCGCTGGACGCTATCGCCTACTTCTGCCGTGTCTTGACCGGGGTCGCGCTGGTCGTGTTGACCGTGATCTTCGGCTGGCTGGTTTTCGGGCGCTATGTATTGAACGCGACGCCCACATGGGTGGAGCAAGTGGCCTTGCTGCTGGTCATCACCATCGCCTTTCTGGGCGCTGCCGTGGGCATTCACGAAAACACGCATCTATCGGTGACCGCCTTTCGGAACCTCGTGTCCGACCGGATGCGGCGGGTTCTCGTCGTGATCAGCGATCTTCTGCTGGCGGGCTTCGGGTTCCTGATGATGTGGCAGGGCGGAAAACTCACCCTGTTCAAATGGGGCTCCTCCATTCCGCTGATCAATCTGCCCGAGGGTCTGCGCGCCTTGCCGCTTTCCATCGGTGGCGGGCTGATCCTGCTCTTCACGCTCGGGCATCTGCTGCGCATCGCCCGGGGCCGCGACACGCGCAGCGATGCCATCTGACAGGAACCGAACATGGGTCTTTTCGTACTTCTGGGGATGTTCGCGCTCTGCGTGACCATCGGTGTTCCCGTGGCCTTCGCGCTCGGCATCTCGGCCATTGCCGCCTTCTGGTACGAAGGTCTGCCGATGATGATCGGGTTCCAGCGGATCATCTCGGGCATCAACGTCTTCTCGCTGATGGCGATCCCGTTTTTCATCTTCGCGGGCGAGTTGATGTTCCACGGCGGCATCGCCGCACGTCTGGTCCGCTTTGCCTCTGCCGCCGTCGGAGCGGTGCGGGGCGGGCTTGGCATCGTCAATGTCTTTTCCTCGATGCTCTTCGGGGGCATTTCCGGATCGGCCGTGGCCGATATCTCCGCCCTGGGTTCGATCTTGATCCCTGTCATGAAGGAAAAGGGCTATGATGCGGACTATGCCGTAAACGTGACGGTGACTTCCTCCATCGCGGGCATCGTCATTCCGCCCAGCCACAACATGATCATCTTCGCGATCGCGGCAGGGGGCGGCATCTCGATCTCCAAGCTGTTTCTGGCAGGCGTACTGCCTGGTATCCTGATGTGCATGTGCCTGGCGCTTGCGGCCTATCTCGTGGCGGTCAAGCGCGGCTACAGGGCGGAAGAGTTTCCGGGCTGGTCCGCCCTCATTCTGAGTTTCGTGGCGGCCATTCCGGGGCTCTTCACCGCCGTGATCATCGTGGGAGGTGTCCTGTCGGGCATCTTCACGGTCACGGAATCGGGCGCTTTCGGCGCGATCTACGCCTTTCTCGTCACGCTCCTGATCTATCGCAGTATCACCTGGCAGACCTTCTGCGTCGCCGTCTCCCAATCCGTGCGCACCACCGGGATGGTCATGATCCTGATCGCCTGTGCCGGTGCTTTCGCTTATATGCTGACCTTCTACCGGGTGCCGGACCAGATGGTCGCCTTGCTGACCGGGCTGACCGACAATCCCTTCATGATCCTCTTGCTGATCAACGTGGTGCTGCTGGTGCTGGGCATGATCATGGACATGGCCGCCCTTCTGCTCATCTGCACGCCGATCTTTTTGCCGGTTGCCAACAGCATCGGGGTCGATCCCTTGCAGTTCGGGATGATCATGATGGTCAACCTTGGCCTCGGGCTCTGCACGCCACCGGTCGGGTCCTGCCTCTTTGTCGGATGCGCGGTCGGCAAGCTGCCGATGGAAAAGGCGGTCAGGACGATATGGCCCTTTTACCTCGCGATCTTCGCGGCCTTGATGATGATCACCTATGTGCCTGCCATTTCGCTGACCCTGCCGCAGCTTCTGGAATAGCCGCAGCGGGCCTATCCGGACGCGCTGTGGCGGGTCTTGATCCGGCTTGGGATCATTCCGCGTGGCTGTACTGGTGATCGTAGAGCGCACGGAAAAGCCCGTCCTGCTCGAGCAGTTCGGCAAGCTTGCCTTCTTCCACGACCTCGCCATCCTTGATGACGAGGATGCGGTCCGCGCTCAGGACAGTCGAGAGCCTGTGCGCAATCACGATGGTGGTCCGACCCTTGGAGAGGCGGTGCAGCGCTTCCTTCACCAGATGCTCGGACTGGGAGTCGAGTGCGCTGGTGGCTTCGTCCATGAGCAGGATCGGGCTGTCGCGCAGGATCGCCCGCGCAATGGCGATGCGTTGCCGTTGCCCGCCGGAAAGGTTCACCCCGTTCTCGCCCACTTCCGTCTCATAGCCGTTGCGTGTCTTCATGATGAAGTCATGCGCATTCGCTGCTTTCGCGGCAGCTATGATCTGCTCTTCGGAAGCATCCTTGCTGCCAAGGGCGATGTTGTGACGGATCGAGCCGGCAAAAAGGAATGTATCCTGACCGACAAAGGCGATCTTGTCGCGGATCGAGGCGAAGGTCGCGTCGCGCAGATCGCATCCATCGATTTCCACGCGGCCCGAGGTCGGGTCGTACATCCGCATGATCAGGTTCATGATCGTGGATTTGCCGCCGCCCGACGGTCCGACGAGAGCTGTCGTCTTGCCGGCCTCGAAGCGGATCGAGAGGTCTCTCAGAATCGACTGCCCGTCGCTGTACTCAAAGCCCACATCGATGAAGTTCACCTCGCCACCGCCCTTGGGGATGGGCTTGGCATCGGGCGCTTCCATCACAGAAATCGGCGTATCGATGATCTTGTACATCATGTCGACCATGATCATGCCGACCTCGATGCTGACGCGCATTTTGGCCAACCGCTTTGCCGGTTCATAGGCCATCATCAAGGCCGTCACGAACGACATGAGCTCGCCGGGTGTCGTCGATGTGTCACCAAAAAAGCTCACCGCGCTCAAGGCCACGACAGCGGCAATAGCGAAACCTGAAAGGGTCTCCATCAACGGGCTTGTGGCTGCCTGAAGCCTTGCAATGGCATTCGCACGGCTTTCAACGGAACCGATGGCGATGCTCATGCGATCGACCATGCGCCCTTCGAGTGCAAAAGCCTTGACCACCCGGATGCCGGTCGAGGTTTCTTGAATGACCTTGATTATCTCAGTCATGGAAGTCATCTGCGCTTCCATGATCTTGCGAACTTTCTTGAGAAGATAGCGAATGCCGTAGATGGCGATCGGTCCGAAAACCATCGAAAAAAGAGAGAGAGTCGGCTGCTGGATGAACATCACGATCACCAGACCGATCAGGGTCAGAAGATCGCGGGCAAACCCCATGACTATGGTGTCGATCACGGTCCTCGCAGCTTGCGCGGAATAGGTTGCACGCACCAGCAGGTCTGACGAGTCGCCTTCGCTGAAGAAGGCGACACCCTGGTCCAGAATGCTGCGATAGACATTGCGCTGCAAGAAGGCCACGATGCTGTTGCCGGCGCGGCTGAGCCACACCATCTGCACATAGGTCGCCATCCCCTTGGCGGTGAAAATCAAGGCCACGGCACCTGCAACCGCAAACACCTGAGCGCGATTGTTCTCCTCCATCATGGAATCGATGATGTCTTTCATGATGTACGCGGTCAGCGAAGAAGTCACCGCAATGACAATCATTGCAACGACAGCTATCGTGTAGTTCTTGGCCTGCATGCGCATGTTCTCGCTCAACAAGCGCCAGAGCATCTTGCTCTTCAAGGTTGCTATATACTTTTCAAGCATTCCGCTGGTCTCTTTTGACGTGGCAGGCTGTGTCTGCCTACGAAGGAAGGGCATCGATGTAAAGCATTGCCCGGCTGTTGCGCAAGCCCTGTGGTGGAAGTGTTGTGGATTCGCCGAAAGCTAGCCGATGAACGCGGAATTGCTTTCGGGCTCACTTTGCGCGACACTCGCGTCGCGGGAAGGGTGCCGCGGCTGGTGGGGGGAGGTGGCGATGAAGCTGACCACTTGGAACGCCGAATGGCTTGACACGGACTGGGGCGTGCTCAGCGGCAAGCACGCACCGGGGAAGAAGATCTTTCCGCACACCGCCCCTTCCAAGGCCGTGGCGACGAGGCGCATCGAGGCCATCAGGAATTTCCTCAACGCACTCGCCGCCGACATTCTCTTCATCTGTGAGGCACCCGCGGGCGAGGAGGACATGCGCGCCTTCGTCGAGACTGTCTTGCCCGAGTATGATCTCGTCACCCGTCCGAAGGGCGACAGCTACGAGACCCAAGGCCGGCAGTGGCAATGGTTCCTCATGCGCAAGGCGCTGGCGGACCGGGTGGCGCCGGGACTTGTGCCGATCCCGATCTGGCGTGCCTTCGCGGCCGCCGATACCGACAGTATTTCCGAAGACGGAACCTGGAGCGTGGCCACGCCCAAGCTGCAGACCGTGGGCGGCGTGGAGGACGTGCCGGTGTCCCTGCGCACAAAGCATTCCTTCTACCGTGAGCCGCAGATCCTGCGGTTCGCTTTCGGCGGCGGGCACCACGAAGTCATCGGCGCGCATCTCAAGAGCAAGTTCACGGGCAGTTCACTGCCCCAACGCAAGGCAAACCAGAGCTTCGATGACTATGTCGAGGGCAGCAAGAAAGTGCGATCCTTCCTCGCGATGGCCCATGAGGCACGCGTCAAGCTGAGTTCGGAAGCCACAACGATCCGCGCCTATATCGACCACCGCTTCGGGCAGGAAGCCGATCCCTCCATCGTCGTGCTGGGCGATCTCAACGACGGACCGGGCAAGGAAGTGATGGAGCGCGAGTACCTGCTCCACGATCTGATTTCCAATCTTCAGGGTGAAGTTTTTTTCGCGCAGCGGTTTCTCAACCACGCGCTTTTCGACCAGCCCTCCACTTTGCGCTGGACCGCGCAGTTCAAGGACCCGATCGACCCGGCGCGCAACGACCGTATCCTGCTCGATCACATCCTTTTCACCCAGGCGATGACGCGCTCGGGCAAGAGCCCGCTCTGGGTGCAATCTGGTGCAGGCCGGGTCGAGCATCTCGCCTTCGAGGAGGCCGAAGCCCGGTTCGGCGCGGGCATGCTCAGCGATCACCGTCCGGTCAGCGTGACCCTGACGCCGCGCGCCTGATCCTGTCGCACGGTTTGGCGGCGCCTCGCGGTTTTAAGAAAACTCACCGCATTTTCGACGGCAAGTTCGGCGGTCCCGAGTGACTTCACCCGCGGGTGTTAACATGTTTTGAGATTTTTCCTCCTAAATTTTCCGGAGACCTGTGGGATGCCCGGCGCGCTTCGCCAACCCGGGCAAGGTCTTGTTTGTGGGTGAACATCTTGGGGGTTCCAATGAAACGTCTTCTGTTGATCGTGTTGCTTTTGCCACTTCTGGTTTCGGGCTGTACCGAAGCCGTACCACGCGACCACTCTGCGCGCATCCTCGCCATGGGCGATTCCATGATGGCCTGGCACAGCGGAACCCGGGCCTCAATCCCGGATGGTGTCGAGGCCATTCTGGGCGAGCCCGTCGTCGACCGGTCGGTCAGCGGGGCGCGCATGGTCTACAATCTGCCGGTCTCGGGGGCCTTGGGGATGAACATCTCGCAGCAATACCGCCCCGGCAAGTGGGATTGGGTGATCCTGAACGGCGGCGGCAACGACCTCTGGCTCGGGTGCGGGTGCAGCTGGTGCTCGGATCGGATGAACAAGATGATCTCCACTGACGGCAAGTCGGGGGAAATCGCGACCCTCGTGTCCCAGATCAGGAGCGCCGGTGCGCGGGTGATCTATGTGGGCTATCTGCGCAGCCCGGGTGTCGGCTCGGTCATCGAGCATTGCCGCGACGAGGGCAACGAACTCGAGCGCCGGATTTCGCAACTTGGCAACCCGCGACCCCGGCGTACACTTCGTGTCCTTGCGCGATCTCGTACCGCACGGGGACCGTTCGTTCCATTCGGCGGACATGATTCACCCGTCGCAGAAGGCAAGCCGAAAGATCGCGGAACGCATCGCGCAGATCATTAACTGATCGCACATGCCGTTCAGGCCGTGGTCAGGCCGCCGACAGGAAGGTTGACCCGGCCGATCTGCGCGAGGGTCAGCCCGATTTCCTCAAGGACCAGCTTCCAGAACTGCTCGAGTCCTCGCTGACCGCCGCCGGCGATGGCGAATTGCAATGCCCGGCCGAAAAACACGTAGCTTGCGCCCATCGCATAGGCCTTGACCACGTCTTCGCCCGACCGGATGCCGGTATCGTAAAACAGCGGATAGTCCGGACCGATCGCGTCGCGGATCCGTTTGAGCGCCAGAATGGGGGCGGGTGCGCAGTCAAGCTGCCGCCCCCCGTGGCTCGACACCTGAAGGGCGTCCACGCCTTCCTGCTTGAGGCGCAGCGCGTCGCCAACGTCGGTAACGCCCTTGGCCACGAGGTTGCCGTCCCAACTGTCCCGCAAGCGCTTGAGGAAGTCCCAATCCGCCGCAGCACGGCTTTCGGTCCGATCAAAGCTGAATCCGGATTCCTTGAAGTTCGCAAGGTCCGGCGCGCCGGCAGCGAGGCTGGTGAGCGACCAGCGCGGATGCAGGGCGAAATCGATGAACTGCATCGGGCCGATCCTGAAGGGCATCTTGAACCCGCGTCGCAATTCGCGTGGGCGGCGCCCGACCTCTGGTACGTCGAGGGTCATCACCAGTGTCCTGTAACCGGCGGCTTTGGCGCGCTCCACAAGCCTGGCCGTGCCGCTGCCGTCGCCGCTGAAGTAAAGCTGAAACCAGGCGTGACCTTCGGCGGCCTCGATGATCTTCTCAAGCGAGGTTGAGGCCACCGTCGACACGCCATGTGGCACCTTGTACCTTGCCGCCATTCTGGCGAGCATCAGATCCGCGCCGGGCCCTGACAGGTTGCACATGCCCATCGGGCTGATGCCGAAGGGCGCAAGACCCTCGTGATCGAAAACAGGCACGCTCAGGTTGCGATCCCGCACGTTGACCAGCACGCGCGGCTGCAACTCGATGGCGCGCAGGGCGGCGAGATTGCGCGCTTCGGCAACGCCCTCTCCCGCCGCCCCGTCGATATAGTCGAACACCATCCAAGGCAGACGCCGACGCGCGAGGCGCCGGGCATCCGCATAGGAATGGATGGTGCCGTTTCCGAACATCGATCAGGCTTTGACCGCCTTCATGAAACGGTCGCGGATCACCACGGGGTCCATTGTGATCACGGGCAGCTTGATGTTGCCGCTGTCGCATTTGCTTACGATGATCGTCATCTTCTTGCTGTCGATGGCGGCCTGGAGCACCTTGCCGGTGTCCACGTCCTTGCATTCGACGACGTTCTCGCAGCCGCAGGCCTTGGCAACTGCCGCCAGCGACGTCTTCTTGCCGGCATAGGTCGGCTGGTCGCCGGTCGAGCCATAGCTGCCATTGTCGATGATCAGCAGGATGAAATTGTCCGCCACGTTGTTCGCGATCGTCGGCAGCGTTCCGAAGTTGGTCAGCACCGAGCCATCTCCGTCAATGGAAATGACCGTCTTGTCCTGGGCCAGGGCAAGTCCGAGACCGATGGAGGACGACAGGCCCATGGTGCCCAGCATGTAGAAATTGGTGGGCTGGTCGTCGATCATGTGGAGCTCCTGGCTCGGCAGACCGATGTTGCAGATGACCAGCTGGTCGCGCAGGATGGGCGCGATTTCGCGCAGGATTTCAGAGCGGATCATTGGTCGCCATAGCCTCCCCAGAAGGACGCATCCGTCAGGATCGCCACAGGTTTGTTGCACATGAAGGTGTACTTCAGGATCGCGTCGAGTTCGACCGCGTCGCTTTCCTTGTGGAAGTGATAGGTCGGGATGTTCATCTGCGCGAGCAGCGCCTTGGTGTGCACCGCCATTTCGACCTGGCAGGCCACCGGTTCGCGCAATTCGCCGCGATAGGAGATCAGCATCGGCAGCGGCATCCGGTAGTATTGGATCAGCGTGGCCAGCGTGTTGATCGTGACCCCGATCGCGGTGTTCTGCATGATGATGGCAGGGCGTTTTCCGCCCATCCAGGCCCCGGCGCAGAGCCCCATGCCCTCGTCTTCCTTGTTCGAGGGGATGTGGAAGATTTCCTTGCGCGCCTCGACCTCGTCGATGACGCCTGCAAGTTGCTTGCAGGGAACTGTGGTCACGAATTCGATGCCGTTGGCAACGAAATCGTCCACGATTTTCTTGTCTATGGACACGTTTGGTTACTCCTCGTGTTCGGGGATCAGGACAATTTTCGGGGCGGCCACCTTGCCGGCGCGGATGTCTGCGAAGGCGGATTGCCCCAGTGCGAGAGGGCGGGTTTCGATCCAGTCCAGCGCGCCGAGACGCCCATCGAAGATTGCATTGGCGGTCTCGACGAAATCGGTGGCTGTATAGGTATAGGTGCCGATGAAGGTTATCTCCTGCAACGTCATCCGCCGCACGTCGAGACCGCCCGTGGCTTCGCCAAGGCCGATGTGAACGATCACGCCGCCGGGCTTCGCCAGCGCGCAGGCCGCGGCGCGGGTCGCTGCATAACCCACGCCGTCGATCACCAGATCGACCGTGCCGTCGAGTGTCTTGGCCTCAGCGGGTGTGCAGGCCTTGAAACCCTCAACAGAACTCAGCGCTCCGCGACGCAGGTCGTTCGGCTCGACAATCGTGATGTTCGTCGCACCCGCCGCGCGCAGGCAAAGCGCTGCACCCACGCCGATTGCGCCGCCGCCGATGACCACAGAGGTCAAGCCTCGAAGCGACCGGCCCAATGCGCCTCGCCCGCGTCGCACACCGTGCCAACCGCAGGCGATGGGCTCGGCGAGGGCCGCATGGTTCAGGGAGACATGCGCAGGTACCGTGATCAGGTTGGTGCGGGGCATGGCGACATATTGGGCGAAAGCGCCCGGCCGCGGCATCATCGAGATGATCTGGCGCCTGGCGCAAAGATTGGTGCGCTCATGGGTGCAATCATGGCACGTTCCGCAGGTTACAAGCGGGTTGATCGTTACCCTGCGCCCGTCTTCATTGCCGCCGATAACGATGCCCGCGGCCTCATGGCCGAGGATCAGCGGGGCAGGGCGGCGCTCGTCATGTCCCAGAAAGGCGTGCATGTCCGAGCCGCAGATGCCTGATGCCATGATCCGCACCAGTGCCTCGCCGCTGGCCGGCTCAGGCCGTGGCTCATCGCGGTAGGCCAATTGTTCGACGCCAGTGTAAACCAGAGCTTTCATTTGGCGGTGAACCCCCCATCCACGAAAAGCGTTTGCCCGGTCACATAGGCCGAGGCGTCAGAGCAGAAGAACAGGAGGGGGCCGTCAAGATCGGAAGGTTCTCCGTTGCGCCCGATGCAGGTCTGCTCGGCGTTGCGCTGGGCGAGTTGCGGGTCGGCGAAAACCGGACCGGTGAGTTCCGTCCTGAAGAAACCTGGTGCCACGGCGTTGGCCGTGATCCCGAAGCGCGACCAGGCTTCGGCCATTGCGCGGGTCATCTGTTCGACCCCGCCCTTGGAGGCGCCATAGCTGATGCCATTGGCGAAGGCTCTGCGCGATTGCAAGGAGGCGAAATTCACGATCCGGCCCCAGCCTTTGTCCTTCATGCCCGGCACCATCTCCCGGGCCAGAAAGAAGGGTGCCGCAAGATTCAGGTTCAGCGTGGTGTCCCAGCCTTCGTCCGTAACCGCATCGGCGGGTTCCCGTGTATTGATGCCGGCCGCATTGATCAGGATGTCGATGCTGCCGAAAGGTTCGGCCGCGGCCTTCGCCACATCCTGAAGCGTCGCGCGGTTCGACAGGTCAGCAGCGAGGGTCGCGACATCGCCTTCCGCGGCACTACTCCAGGCGGCGAGTTGGTCGGCGCGCCGTGCGACGCCTACCACCTTGCAGCCGGCCGCGGCCAGAAGGTTCGCCGCGGACCGTCCAAGGCCGCTGCTGGCGCCGGTGACGCAAGCCACTTTGCCGCTGACGTCGAAGAGCGCGGTCAACGGCTTACTCCTCGGCCGACAGGTCGAAGTTCTCCTGCGGGAAGTACTTGTGCAGGCGCGCGTCTGCGGTTCGAGCGTGACCTTCCATGCCCTCGAGGCGGGAGATACGAGCAGTGGCTTCCGCGACGGGCTTGGATCCTTCGCGCGTGGCGCGCTGCCAGGTCACGATCTTCATGTATTTGTGCACGGAAAGACCGCCGGTGTACTTGGCAGACTGCGACGTCGGCAGCACGTGGTTGGTGCCCGATGCCTTGTCGCCGAAAGCCACGGTGGTTTCCTCGCCGAGAAACAGCGAGCCGTAGCATTGCAGCCGCTTCAGCCACCAGTCGAGATCCGCCGCCTGCACCGTCAGGTGCTCTGGCGCATAATCGTCCGAACATGCCGCCATTTCCTCGCGGTCGGCACAGAGGATCACCTCGGCGTAGTCGCGCCAGGCCGCTTCGGCGTTCTTGCTGTTGAGCTCCGGCAGATCGGCGATCAGCCCGGGGACGATCTCCATGACTTTCTCCGCGAGGGCACGGTCGTCGGTGACGAGCCAGACCGGCGAATTGTAGCCATGTTCCGCCTGGCCCACGAGGTCGGTCGCGACGATGAAGGGGTCCGCGTCCTTGTCGGCAAGGATCAGGCTGTCGGTGGGGCCGGCGATCATGTCGATGCCGACGCGTCCGAAGAGGATACGTTTGGCTTCCGCCACAAACTGGTTGCCGGGGCCCACCAGGATATCAGCCTTCGGCAAGCCGAAGAGCCCGAAGGTCATAGCCGCCACGCCTTGCACGCCGCCCATCGACAGGATGTTGTCCGCACCGCACAGGTTTGCTGCGTAGATGATCGCCGGATTGATCCCGACATCGGGGCGCGGCGGGGAACAGGCAGTGATATGCTGGCACCCGGCAACCTTGGCCGTGGTCACGGTCATGATGGCGCTGGCGATATGGCTGTAGCGACCGCCCGGCACGTAGCAACCGGCGGCACGGCAGGGAATAGCCTTCTGCCCGGCGATCAGACCCGGAACAATTTCCAGTTCCACATCGGTCATCGTCGATTTCTGGGTCTCTGCAAAGCGGCGCACGTTGTCATGCGCGAAGGCGATATCGTCCTTCAGCTTTTGCGAGACTTTGGCGGAGGCCTCGGCGATCTCGTCGGCATTGAGCAGAATGCTACCCTTGTAGTTGTCGAACTTCGCGGCGTAGTCCAAGGCTGCCTTGTCGCCCCCCGCTTCGATATCGTCGAGGATTTTCTGCACGGTTTCGCGCACGTCGCCCGCATCGGTCATTGCGGTCTTGGCTGCTTTTTTCAGATATTCACGGGCCACTGGCGCATCTCCTTGAGCATCGCTGTTCCGATTGGACTGGTGAACGGAGCCATCCTGCGCGGGTCGCTCCCGCCTCACGTCGTCTGACACGGGATCGCCCGGATGATTCGTTAACCCTACGTGAACCTTTGTGTAAGCGCTTACATCATTTCATGCAAGCGCTTACATTTTTCTGGTGAAATTTTCCGATCTCGGCTACTGAAGCCTATGGTCCGGAGGGATTTTGGACATTCGGTATGGAGAAATGAACAGGAAATCCACGCCAACCCTTGCAGATGTTGCCCGACTTGCAGGCGTGTCGACTGCGAGTATTTCGCGCGCGCTCAATGCGCCGGAGAAACTCACCAGTACCACCCGCGAACGGATTCAGGCGGCGATTGACGAGCTGGGATACACGCCGAACTTTGGTGGCCGTGCCCTCGCCTCCAACCGGACGGAGACTGTCGGGGCCATCATCCCGTCGATGTCCAACGCCATGTTCGCCAGCGGATTGCAGGCGTTTCAGGAGGCCCTGTCCTCGGAAGGCGTCAACCTGCTGGTCGCCACGACAGGGTTCGATCCGGAGGTGGAACTGCGCCAGATCAAGGCGCTGGTATCGCATGGCGCGGACGGACTTTTACTGATCGGCAACGACAGGCCGGAAAAGACCTGGGATTTCATCGACAAGAGGCAGGTCGCGCATGTGGTCGCGTGGACGAACCAGGCGCGTCCGGGCCAGTTTTTCGTAGGTTTCGACAATGAGGCGGCGGCCTGCGATGCGGCGAGGCGGGCCTTGGCACTGGGGCATCGGCGCCTCGCCATGATCGGTGGCCTGAGCGTCAACAATGATCGTACGCGGGCGCGGCGCGACGGCGTGATGCGGGCGGTCGCAGAGTTCGGCGAGGGCGCCGTTCTCACAACGGTCGTCGAGGCCGAGTACCGTCTGGACGCGGGTGCTGAGGCGTTTTCCCGGATCATGTCGACGCAGCGGCCGAGCGCCATAGTCTGTGCCAATGACGTGCTTGCGGCCGGGGCGATGATGCGGGCGCGCGATCTCGGGATCGACGTGCCGGAAGACGTCTCCATCATCGGTTTCGACGATATCGGCCTTGCCTCCGTGGTGACCCCGCCACTGGCCACTGTGCGGGTGCCACAACTGGCCATGGGCCGTGAAGCCGCGCGCGTGCTGCTTGCGCTGCTGGCGTCCACTTCGGGGGTTTCGAGCGTTCTGCTGCCCACGGAATTCATCGCGCGCGGCTCGCTCGGCCCAGCCAGTCGGCGCGTGCCGAACCGGCCTTTGACTTGACATTGTCCCGCTGGCATTCTCACGTGGGTGAAAATTCAAGGAGATCCAATCATCATGAGAACCCGCGCTGCTGTTGCTGTTGCTGCTGGCCGTCCACTGGAGATCATGGAGGTGAACCTCGAGGGTCCGAAGCGGGGCGAGGTTCTGGTGGAGATCAAGGCCACGGGGCTGTGCCACACGGATGAGTTCACGCGCTCGGGCGATGATCCGGAGGGGATTTTCCCCTGCATCCTGGGCCATGAGGGCGCGGGCATCGTGCTGGAGGTGGGCGAGGGGGTGACCACGCTGGAGCCAGGCGATCACGTGATCCCGCTCTATACGCCGGAATGCCGCGAATGCGAGTATTGCCTCTCGGGCAAGACCAACCTCTGCCAGAAGATCCGGCTTACTCAGGGACGCGGACAGTTGCCCGATGGCACCACGCGGTTCTCGATGCTGGATGGTACGCCGATCTATCACTACATGGGCTGTTCGACCTTCGCCAATCACACGGTGGTGCCGGAGATCGCGCTGGCCAAGGTGCGCAAGGACGCGCCTTTCGACAAGATCTGCTACATCGGCTGCGGCGTGACCACGGGCATCGGGGCGGTGATCAACACCGCCAAGGTGGAGATCGGGGCGCGCTGCGTGGTCTTCGGGCTGGGCGGCATCGGGCTCAACGTGATCCAGGGGCTGCGGCTGGCGGGCGCGGATCAGATCGTGGGTGTGGACCTCAACGACGACAAGGAGGAGATCGGGCGCTATTTCGGCATGACCGATTTCGTGAACCCGACCAAGGTCGAGGGCGATATGGTGGCGCATCTGGTGGAGCTCACCAAGGGCGGGGCGGATTACACCTTTGACGCGACCGGCAACACCAAGGTGATGCGCACGGCGCTCGAGGCCGCGCACAAGGGCTGGGGCGAGAGCATCATCATCGGCGTGGCACCTGCGGGGGCGGAGATCTCGACGCGGCCGTTCCAGCTGGTGACGGGCCGGGTCTGGCGCGGCACGGCCTTTGGCGGCGCGAAGGGGCGCACCGATGTGCCCAAGATCGTGGACTGGTACATGGCCGGCAAGATCGAGATCGACCCGATGATCACGCATAAACTCAAGCTCGAGGAGATCAACCACGGCTTCGAGCTGATGCACGAAGGCAAGTCCATCCGCGCCGTGGTGGAGTTCTGATGGTCGTGGACTGACGGATTCCCGGTCTTTTTGGAGTAGCCAAGCCGATCCGAAACGGCCGAGGCTGCGTTCCAAAAGACCGGGACACTTCGATGACGACCTTTGATCTTGGCGCCTATCGGCGCCAGATAACTACCGCTTCCGACACAGCGAGAAAGGCTTTCGACGACGGGCTGATCTGGATTTTCGGATTCAATCACGAAATGGCGGCGCAGTGCTTTGCGACCGCGATTGCTGCCGATCCCGACTGCGCCATGGCGCATTGGGGTCTCGCCTATGCCATCGGCCCCAATTACAACCGGCCCTGGGAGTTCATGCAGCGCGATGAGCAGGCCGCGATGCTCCGGCAGGGGTGGGCGGCGATTCATGCGGCGCAAGCCGTCAGTTCGCGCATCACGGCTGTGGAAGCAGCGCTGGTCGATGCCCTTGCCGCGCGCTTTCCCGAAAGCCCCGAGATCGAGAGTTTTGCTCCTTATAACGATGCCTTTGCCGCAGCGATGCGGGAGGTTTACAAGGCCTTTCCGTGCGACCTCGACGTGGTCTGCATATTCGCAGAAGCGCTGATCAACCGCACGCCCTGGCAGCTGTGGGACCAGAAGACCGATGCTCCGCGCGAAGGCTCGGACGCGCTCGAGGCGCTCGAGGTGCTAGACGGGCTCTTCGAGACTGTGCCCGAGGCCTGGGATCATCCGGGCCTGCTGCACATCTATATCCACGTCGTCGAAATGTCGCCCTTCCCGGAGAAGGCGCTGCGCCACGGCGAGAGGCTTGTCGATCTGGTGCCCGAGTCCGGCCATCTCGTGCATATGGCCACGCATATCGATCTCGTCTGCGGCGAGTACCAGAACGTCGTGACCCGCAACCGGCGCGCGGCGATCATAGATCGGAAATACGCGGCCCTTGCAGGGGCCGAGAATTTCTACACGGTCTACCGGGTGCATAATGTGCACTTCGAAGCCTACGGTGCAATGTTGCTTGGGCAGCCGGATCGCGCTCTGGCGGCGGTGGACGAGTTGATGGACATGTTGCCGGACCCCATCGTGCGCTTCCTGCCCGACATGTTCGAGAGTTTCTGGGGAAAGAAGGCGCATGTGCTCGTGCGCTTCGGGCGCTGGCAGGCCATTCTCGACATGGCGCTGCCGGATGATCCGCAGGTTTACACCTATTCGACCGCCGCGATCCGGCAGGCCAGGGCGATCGCACTGGCAAATCTGGGGCGGATAGCGGAAGCCGAGGTCGAGCAGGAACTCGCCCGCGAGGCCTGCCTTCTCGTGCAGCCAAGCCGCATGGTCTTCAGCAATACTGCGACGCTGGTTCTGGGGATCGGGGCTGCGATGATGGACGGCGAGGTCGCCTATAAGTCCGGACGGATCGAGGAAGGGCTTGCCCATCTGCGCCGCGCGGTGGAACTCGAGGACGGCCTTCTCTACGACGAACCCTGGGGTTGGATGCAGCCAACGCGCCATGCGCTCGGCGCGCTGCTGATGGAGGCGGGTCAATTTGCCGAGGCGGAAGCTGTCTACCGCGCCGATCTCGGCTTCGACCCTTCCGTTCCGCGGTCGTTCCGGCATCCGCGAAACGTCTGGAGCCTGCACGGGTTGCACGAATGTCTGAACCGGCGCGGCGATACCGTCGAAATCCGCTTCATCAAGCCGATGCTGGATCAGGCGCGGGCCCGCGCCACGGTGCCGATCCGCGCGTCCTGCTATTGCCGGCGGACCTGCGCCGCCTGTTGACCTCGCGCCACCGGTCGTTTCCGGCATTGCCGCGCCGCCACCTGACACCTACGTTTTCAGCGGGGCGAACCGGAGGATACTGTGAAACTGATCGTGAATGGCAGGACGCATGTGGTGGACGTGGCCGAGGACATGCCGCTCTTGTGGGTGCTGCGGGACACGCTTGGTATCACCGGTCCGAAATACGGCTGTGGCGTCGCGCAATGCGGGGCCTGCACGGTGCATGTGGATGGTATCGCCGTGCGCTCCTGTCAGCTTGCGGTGGCCGATGTGGATGGCCCGGTGACGACCATCGAGGGCCTCGGCACACCGGAGGCTCTGCACGCGGTACAGGCAGCCTGGATCGCCCATCAGGTCGCGCAATGCGGGTACTGCCAGTCGGGCCAGATCATGCAGGCCGCTGCCTTTCTCGACCTCGTGCCCGACCCGTCGGATGCGGATATCGACGCGGCGCTGAGCGGCAACCTGTGTCGGTGCGGAACCTATTCGCGCATTCGGGCAGCAGTAAAATCGGCCGCGCGCGCCCTGCGCGACGCTTGAGCGCCGCAGTTTGATCCTTGTGCCGGCTTGACCTTCAAGCCTGAACGCCGTGCCAACCATCGGTGAGGCCGCCCTGCAGTCCTGACGTCAGGCCCCGACCAAACCAAGCCCTGATATGCGCCGCAGTTCCGCGATCACCTCTGGCAGACCTTCGCCATGGCGCAAGGCGGTGAAAACGAAGGGCTTTCCGGCCCTCATCCGGGTTGCATCTCGCTCCATCACCTCCAGCGAGGCACCGACATGCGGGGCGAGATCGGTCTTGTTGATGATCAGGATATCGGAGCGCGTGATCGCGGGTCCGCCCTTGCGCGGGATTTCCTCGCCCGCTGCCACGTCGATCACGTAGATCGTCACATCCGCCAGTTCCGGCGAGAAGGTGGCGCTGAGGTTGTCGCCGCCGCTTTCGATGAGGATGGCCTCGACCTCCGGATGCCGCGCCTGCATCTCGGCCACGGCGGCAAGGTTGATCGAGGCATCCTCGCGGATCGCCGTATGCGGACAGCCCCCGGTCTCCACCCCGATGATCCGGTCCTGCGGCAGGATCTGGAGCCGCATCAGCGCTTCTGCGTCTTCCTGCGTGTAGATGTCATTCGTGATCACCCCGATGGAGTGATCGCGGCTCAGCGTCCGCGCGAGGGCGGCGGTGAGCGTGGTCTTTCCGGCACCCACAGGGCCACCGATACCGATCCTGAGCGGGCCGTTCAATTTGGTCATGTTCGGAATACCTTCGAATATTGGGTCTCATGGCGCATGGCGGCGATGTCGGCGGCAAAACAGGTCGATGTCAGAGCGTCGCAAGTCTCCCCGATCGCATCTTTCGCCGTCTGTGCGATGAGCGGCGCGAGGCTGGCCAGCAGCCTCTGACCTTCCGTTTGCCCCAGCGGCACCAGACGCACGGCAGCTGAAATCAGATTGGCGGTGAAGGCATGAAGATACATCCGGGCGGTCAGGTCCAGCGGCAGATCGTGCAGGCGTGCGGCGCGTCCGACCGCCACAGGGTAGGTCAGCGCGCCGAGATCGGTGTTCCAGACTGCATCGACGGTTCGCGAAAAGGCCGCCCCCTGATCGACTGTCTCGGTCAGACGCTCGGAGGAGGCACAAAAGGCGCGCGCTGTGGCGTCGATGGCCGCGATATCCTCATCCCTGGCGCGGTGCGCCTCGCCGAGCAGAATCACGTCGCAGCGCCCGGATCCCTGTGCCACGATGTCCTCGAGCCAGACACCGAGGGCCGTCACATCGCGGATCGCACCGCTGTCGATGGCCTGTTCCAGCCCGTGCGAATAGGCATATGCCCCGATCGGAAAGCCGGGCGAGAGCCACTGCGCAAGGGTCAGGACCGCTTCAGTGCTCATGGGTATGCGCACCCTCCGGGCCATGCTGATGTCCGTGATCATGCCCATGGGTACGCCCATGCCCGTAAGCGCCGCCTTCGGGCGTGAAGGGCTCAAGCACCTCATGCACATGCGCGCCCAACTGTTCCAGCATCCGCGCCATCACGTGATCCGATTGGATCAGGAGACGGTGCGACTCGATCTGGCAGGGCGCGTGGCGGTTGCCGATGTGCCAGGCGATGCGGTGCAGGCCATGCCCTTTCACCTCCAGCAGGGGTTCGGGCGCGGCGAGGACGCCGATCAGATCACCGGCTTCCGTCTGCAAGGCGTCGCCCGCCTCAAGCGATACCGTCTTCGGCAGATCGACCAGCACCTGAACGCCCGATTGCGTCGTCACCACCTTGCGCCGAATGAATCGCGCGGCATAGTCAAGCGAAACATATTCGCTCACGTCATCGGCGTGATGCACAACCTTTTGCGCGGTTTTCAAACTCATGTCGTCGACCCTCATCAGAAGAGAAAATACCGCTGCGCCATCGGCAGCACCTCGGCGGGCTGGCAGGTGAGCAATTCGCCATCGGCGCGCACTTCGTAGGTTTCCGGGTTCACCTCCATGTGCGGCAGCGCGTCGTTGAGGATCAGGTCCTTCTTGCCGATGCCGCGGGTGCCTTTCACCGCGACCACGTCCTTGGCAAGGCCCAACCGTGCCTTGATCCCCTTCGCCTCCGCCGCGGCACTGACGAAACTCACGGCGGAGCGTTCAACCGAGCGCCCATAGGCGCCGAACATCGGACGGCTATAGACCGGCTGCGGCGTGGGGATGGACGCGTTCGGGTCGCCCATCTGTGCGCAGACGATGGTCCCGGCCATCAGAACCATCTCCGGTTTCACACCAAAAAAGGCCGGGTTCCAGAGCACCAGATCTGCGCGTTTGCCTTCCTCGATGGAGCCGATCTCGTGGGCAATCCCATGCGCAATCGCCGGGTTGATGGTGTACTTCGCGATGTAGCGCCGCACCCTGAAATTGTCGTTGTCGCCAGTTTCCTGCGCCAGACGCCCGCGCTGTTTGCGCATTTTGTCCGCCGTCTGCCAGGTACGGATCAGCACCTCGCCCACGCGGCCCATTGCCTGGCTGTCCGAAGCAATGATCGAAAACGCCCCCATGTCATGCAGGATGTCCTCGGCGGCGATGGTCTCTCGGCGGATCCGGCTTTCGGCAAAGGCCACGTCCTCAGGGATCGACTTGTCGAGATGGTGGCAGACCATCAGCATGTCGAGGTGTTCTTCCAGCGTGTTCACCGTGAAGGGCCGCGTCGGGTTGGTCGACGAGGGCAGCACATTCGCATCGCCGCAGATCTTGATGATGTCAGGCGCATGGCCGCCGCCGGCTCCTTCGGTGTGAAAGGCGTGGATCGTGCGGCCTTTCATCGCCGCGACCGTGTTTTCCACGAAGCCGCTTTCGTTGAGCGTATCGGTGTGGATCATCACCTGCACATCCATGTCGTCTGCCACCGAGAGACAGCAGTCGATAGCGCCGGGCGTCGTGCCCCAGTCCTCATGCAACTTCATCGCGCAGGCTCCGCCTTCGACCTGCTCCACAAGTGCGTCGGGCAGGGAGGCATTGCCCTTGCCTGCGAGGCCGATGTTCATCGGGAAGGCATCGAGCGACTGCAGCATCCGCCCGATGTGCCAGGGACCGGGCGTGCAGGTGGTGGCGAGTGTTCCATGCGCAGGCCCCGTGCCGCCCCCCAGCATGGTGGTCACACCCGAATGCAGGGCGTCCTCGATCTGCTGGGGGCAGATGAAATGGATGTGGCTGTCGAAGCCGCCAGCGGTCAGGATGCGCCCTTCGCCCGCGATGGCCTCGGTGCCGGGGCCCACGATGATGTCGACGCCCGGCTGCGTGTCGGGGTTGCCGGCCTTGCCGATCTTGTGGATCCGCCCGTCCTTGAGGCCCACATCCGCCTTGTAGATGCCGGAATGATCCACGATCAGCGCATTGGTGATGACCGTATCCACGGCACCCGCCGCCCGCGTGACCTGGCTTTGTCCCATGCCATCGCGAATGACCTTGCCGCCGCCAAACTTGACCTCCTCGCCATAGGTGGTCATGTCGCGCTCCACCTCGATGATCAGGTCGGTATCGGCAAGCCGCACACGGTCGCCCGTGGTCGGGCCGAACATGGCGGCGTAGCTGCTGCGGGAAATCGGTCTCGGCATCGCCTATCTCACTTTCACGCCGCGCTTGCTGAGGCGGCGGCTGTTGGCACGGGTCTTCTGGCGGTAAGGGCGCAAGACCGCCGCGATGATCTGGTCCGGCGATTGGCCGCGCAGCATGGCATGACCCGCCTCGGTCGCCGATTTGGCGGCAGCATGGACCTTCTCCGATACCATTCGGTGGCTTTCGGAAGGTGCCACCGACCAGACACCCGCCACGCCCATGAGGCGCATCGCGATCACCGTCTGCGCCTCGGCCATCATCAAGCCTGCCTGCATCGCATTGGCCCAGAACCGGACCGGATTGAACGCCTGGTTCCTCATAATTCCCCCATCACTTCCTGATTGAATCCGTAAATACGCCGCGCCCCGCGGAACGGGATCAACTGCACCTCGCGCTTCTGTCCGGGCTCGAACCGCACGGCCGTTCCGGCCGCGATGTCGAGCCTCTGGCCGCGCGCAAGCTTGCGGTCGAAATCGAGCGCGGGATTGCTTTCGGCAAAATGATAATGACTGCCAACCTGGACCGGCCGGTCGCCGGTATTGGCGACCATTACCGTCGTGGTCTCGGCCCCGCTATTGAGGATGATCTCCCCATCTCCCGTGAAAACCTCACCCGGTATCATCTCGAGCCTCCTTGTTTCTTCTGGCTGAAAATATCCATGCTCAACGGATCGGATTGTGAACCGTCACCAGTTTGGTGCCGTCGGGAAATGTCGCTTCGACCTGCACATCGTGGATCATTTCCGGCACGCCTTCCATGCATTGATCACGGGTGATCACCTGCGCCCCGGCCTCCATCATCTCCGCTACCGAACGCCCGTCGCGCGCGCCTTCGACCACGGCTTCGGTGATCAGGGCAATGGCTTCGGGGTGGTTCAGCTTCACGCCGCGGGCAAGCCGCTTGCGGGCCACTTCGGCGGCCATGGCGACCAGCAGTTTGTCTTTTTCGCGCGGGGTGAGCTGCATGGGTCAAAGTCTCCAGCTTGAAGGCAGTTGGTTTTGTGTCAGGTGGTCGAGGAGCGGCAGCAGCGACTTTCGCAATGAAAAGCCATCCTCCGCGAGGAGCCGCATCACCAGAAGATCGCTGCCGATCAGGCTCGCGCCGCCTGCGGCACCGATGCACGTCCGCGCGACCGCAAGATGCGCCTGTGCCTCCGGCGAGACGCAGATGACGCAGGCCATGGCCCGGGCGCCTGCACCCGTGGCGGGTCTGTCGAGGTGTCGCGCCACATCGCCGTGGAGCCTGATGCCGTCGTGACAGAGCGGCTGGCCTTCGCGGCGAATGACGATCCGGTCGTCGAAACGCAAGGCGGCCACATCCTCACCCATGGCCTTGCGACCGAAGAGAACCGCCTCGACCATCAGAAAGCGCGCGGATGCGGCAAGCTCCACCTGCAGATCGCGCCGCAGGGCCCCGCCGTCATAGAGGATCGTTTCCTGCGGCAACCATAGGAGCGTGGCGTCGCGGTCTGCCGACAGCCGCGTCGTCAGCCGTCCCACCTGTCCCGCCTGAGCGCGGTAGACGCGCTCCGCCGCCTGGGTCGTGAGGCAGAGCGTCGAGGCATCTCCGGCACGGGCGACGACCTGAAAAGCGTCGCCGCCGGTTATACCACCGGCTGTATTGATCAGAATGGCATCAAGCCTGTCTTGCGATCTTGGAAACAAGACCTTCAAGGCGCCAGCCTGATGCAGCCCGTCGATGTGCGACGCATCTGCCCGCGCCTTGCTCGACAGGCTGACGCGACCAAGAGCGCGTGGTTGGTCCAGCGGTGTGGCGGCACGCAGCAGCAAGGTGATGACGCTTTCGATTGATCTTTCCGACGTCTAATTTTTAACCGTTTATCGGGATTCGACCATGCTCAACCGCTCGGATGTATACAGCTGTGAGCGCAATGCCTAAATATTACGCAAAACCTCGCTTCAAAGATCACCTTGGCAGGTTTCACCCGCAGTCAATTCGTGTCACGGTTCTCTCATGATACGAAATCTCCTCCCGATCAGCGCCCTGCTTTTGGGCTCCGCCCTGCTGCTTTTCGCAGGAGGCGTGAACAGTCTGGTCCTGCCGGTCCGGGGGGCTGCGGAAGGATTCAGCGCTTTCTCTCTGGGCCTACTCGGCACCGGATGGGCATTGGGATACGTGATCGGATGCCTCTTCGCGCCCGGCCTTGTCAGCCGGGTGGGTCACATTCGCGCCTTCACCGTGATGGCGGCTCTTGCGGCGGTGGCGATCCTCGCCTCGCTGATCCTGCTCACGCCTGTGGCCTGGATACCCCTGCGCGCCCTTTCGGGCTTTTGCTTCGCGGGGGCAGCCATGATCGTCGAAAGCTGGCTCAGCGAACGCACCGATGCTGCCAACCGGGGCAAGGTCTTCGGTGCCTACACGATGGTCAATCTCGCGGCCTCCACGGGCGGGCAGCTTGCCCTGACGCTCGCGGCGCCGGACGGGCCGCTTTTCTTCGTGCTCGGCGCAATCTTCTACTGCCTCGCCCTCGTGCCCATCGCGATTTCCTCAAGTCAGAGCCCGAAACCGCTGGTCAAGGTGCGCCTCGACCTGCGCAGTCTCTGGCGCAACTCGCCTGTGGCCGTTTTCGGGGTGCTGATGATCGGGATCTCGAACGGCGCCTTCGGCACGCTTGCGGCGGTCTATGCCAACCGGATCGGCCTTGAGTTGACGCAGGTTGCGCTGTTCGCCAGCCTGCCGGTGCTGGCCGGCGCGATTGCGCAGATCCCCGTGGGCTTTCTCTCGGATCGACTTGACCGGCGAAAGGTGCTGGTAGGGCTTGCGGTGCTCGCCGTGATCGCGGACGCGGCTTTCATCGCGATCGCGCCGCTGGACCTGTCGACCAACATGGCTCTGGCTGCCCTGTTCGGTGCGTCGATCTTCTCGATGTATCCGGTAATCGTCGCCCATGCCAACGATCACGCCGATGTCGATGCCTTCATCCAGACCAGCGGCGGTCTGCTGCTGGTCTTCGGCATCGGAGCCATTGTCGGGCCGCTTATTGCGGGGTTCGGCATGTCGCAATCCGCGCCCTCGGGGCTTTTCGTCACCACGATCGTCGCGCATCTTCTGATGATTGCCTTTACGCTGCGGCGTATCGCCAAACGCAAGCCCGTGCGGCGCGACCGAAAGGTCGCATTTGTCGCCACCCCGCCGGGGCGCACAGCCACGCCCGAGACGGCGGCGTTTTCCTCGGGCCAAAGCGAAGAGTTGGCGCCCCGTCCTGATGAGCAGCCGCCAAGACCGGAGTAACAAGCTCAGAAAGGCAGCTTGCCGGTCGGCCCGTGATCGAGCCGCCAGATATGGTCGGCGACGGAGCGTGGAAAGAGCCGGGTCACCAAGGGATCATGTCCCGGGACGATCAAGTCGCGGGAGGAGGCAAGCGCCTCCAGCCTGTCGAAACCCTCCAGCATGTCCTGCAGATCCACGACGATCGGGAAGGGTTTGCGCGCGAGGAAATTCTCGTAGTAATGCGCCGCGTCCGAGGCCAATACCAGCCAGCCGGCGTCGGTTCGGACCCGCACCGCCTGCAGGCCGCGGCTGTGCCCGCCGATGCGATGCACCGTGACCCCGTCGGACACCTCGCCGTCGCCGTCGTAGAACACCACCTGTCCTGAATAGAGCCGTTTGACGACTTCGCAGATGTGTCCGGCGGTAAAGGGCATCCGCAGCGTGTCATGGCACATGCAGGGACCGGTGGCATAGGCCATTTCCGCCGCCTGCATGTGCAGTGTCGCGTTTGGAAAAAGGTGCAGCCCGCCCGCGTGATCGTAGTGCAGATGTGTCACGATGACATGCCGGATGTCCTCGGGCCGCAGCCCGAGCGGCGCCAGCGTTGCGACCGGGTCCTGCCGGATCGGGCGGTCGCGCGTTGCCGCTTCCGCATGATCATATCCGGTATCGACAAGGATCACCTCACCTTCGCGCCGGAGCACCCAGATGAAGTAATCCATCGGATGCGGGGCGTCATGGTTGTCATCAAAGATGAAACTGTCGCGCCGTGTCCGGCTGTTGCGATCGGCGTATTTGACCGCATGGACTTCCCAAAGGCTCATTGCTGCACCTGCCGGTAGGTGGTGACGGATTTGGCTGCGATCATGTCGCGCGTCGCCGCATCGAAGCGCTTGAAATGCCCGGTGGCAAGATGCTGCGCGAAAGCCTCGGCATCGTTGTAAAGCTCATAGAGAAAGAGCTCATCGGGCCTGTCGGGGTCGGTCGCCACGTCGAACTGATGACACCCTTCTTCGTCGCGCAAGGAAACCTGCGCGTTTTCAACCATAAGCGGCAGAAAACGCGTCATCTGGCCGGGAGAGAGGGTGAAGGTAACGACGACAGCGAACATCCGGGCTTGATCCTTGCAGGTATTAATGTATGCGTTAGCGTATGCATTAATAGCCGTGCTGTCATCTGCTAAATTGATTGCCCGCGCCATCGAAAGGACTGAATGCCCGTGAGAAGCCAATATAAAATCGCTGTCTTCGAAGGGGATGGGATCGGGCCGGAAATCATGCGCCCCACGGTCGACCTGCTGACCCGCCTCGGCGCACGCGGCGGTTACAGCTTGACATTTGACAGCCTCCCGGCCGGTGCCGCGCATTATGCCGAAACCGGGGAGGCCTTGCCCGCGGCGTCCATGGCAGCTGCGCGGGCGTCGGATGCCATCCTGCTTTCGGCTATGGGTCTTCCTTCCGTGCGTTACCCGGACGGTACCGAGATCTCGCCGCAGATCGACTTGCGCAAGGCGCTCACGCTTTTCGCGGGCGTGCGACCTGTCCGGATTTTTCCGGGTCAGAAAACGCCGCTGAACCTGCCTGCCGACAGGGAGGTCGATTTCGTGCTGATCCGGGAAAGCACCGAAGGGCTCTTCCATACGCAGGGGTGCGGCGAGGTGAGCCGCGACGAGGCGCGCGAAACGCTGCTGATCACGCGCGAGATATCCGAGAAGCTCTTCCGTTTCGCCTTCGATCTTGCCCGCACGCGCAAGGACTCAGGGCGCGGCGAGGGGCGGGTGACATGTGTCGACAAGGCGAACGTCTTTCGCGCCTTTGCCTTTTTCCGCGAGATCTTCGATGCCGAAGCGGCCCGGAACCCCGATCTTGTGGCGGATCATGCCTATGTGGATGCGACGGCGCTCTGGTTCGTGCTCAAGCCCTGGGACTTCGATGTTCTGGTGACCGAAAACATGTTCGGCGACATCCTGTCCGATCTCGGTGCGGGGCTCATGGGCGGGCTGGGCGTGGCGCCTTCGGCGGACATCGGTCTCGATCACGCGGTTTTCCAGCCCTGCCACGGTTCGGCGCCGGACATCGCGGGGCAAGGGATCGCGAACCCGCTGGCGATGATCCTGTCGGCTGCAATGATGCTGGATTGGCTCGGCTTGCGGCATGATGCGCCGGCTCTGGTCGCGGATGGCTTGGCGTTGCGGCAGGCGGTGGAAGATGTGATCCGCGCAGGCGACGTGCTGACCGGCGATCTGGGCGGTACTGCCACGACGCAGCAGGCGGCGGAGGCCGTGGTGGCAGGGCTTGATCTGTGACGAAGGCGGCATCCCTGAAGGTCGCCTGCCTCGGTGCCGGGTATTTCAGCCAGTTTCACTATGGGGCCTGGGCGCGGATCGACGGGGTGGAGCTGGTCGGCGCTTGCGATCTCGACCTGTCTGCGGCCCAGAATACCGGGCTGCGCGCCTTTTCCGACCTCCCGGAGATGCTGGCAGCGACGCGCCCCGACATTCTCGACGTGATCGTGCCGCCGCCAGGCCATTCGGCGGCGATCAAACACGCGCTCGCGCAGGGCGTCCCGACGATCATCTGCCAGAAACCCTTCTGCCGCGACCTTCAGGAAGCCGAGACCATCACCGCTCTTGCCGAAGCGGCAGGCGCGCTTCTCATCGTGCATGAGAATTTTCGCTTCATGCCCTGGTACCGGCGGATCAAGGCAGAGATCGACGCCGGCCGGATCGGCAGACCCCTGCAGGCCACCTTCCGCCTGCGTCCGGGAGACGGGCAGGGGCCGCGCGCCTACCTCGACCGGCAGCCTTATTTCCAGTCGATGCCGAAGTTCCTGATCCATGAGACCGGCGTGCACTGGATCGACACATTCCGCTTTCTCTTCGGCTCGCCCACGGCGGTCTACGCCGATCTGCGCCGGATCAACCCGGCGATTGCGGGCGAGGATGCAGGTCTCGTCCTCTTCGATCATCCGGATGGCATGCGGGCGCTCTTCGATGGCAACCGTCTGTGCGATCACGCCGCCGACAACACGCGCAGGACCATGGGCGAGGCGCTTTTCGAGGGCACCGAAGGCAGCCTGACGCTGATGGGCGACGGTCGGGTCGATTTCCGCGCCTTCGGACGGCAGGAAGTGGAGACTTTGTTGCCGCCCGACACCTGGCAAGGCTTCGGCGGCGATTGTGTGCGCCACTTGCAAGAGCACATCGTCAAGGCTCTGCACAGAGGTGCGTCCCCGGAAAACACGGCACGGGAATATCTCGAGGTCATTCGGATCAAGGACGCCATCTACCGCTCCGACGAGGCAAGCAGGAAGATCACGCTGTGACGCGCGAGTCGGTGCCACGCGGTCTGTCGAGCAGCCAGCGCGCCGCCGCAGAATTGCGGGCGCTTGTTTTCGATGGCACGCTGCCACCGGGCTCCGATCACCTTGAAAGCGAGTTGACCGAACGGCTGGGCATGTCGCGTACACCGGTGCGGGAAGCGATGCAGGCTCTCGCCGCCCAGGGTCTGGTCGAGACACGACCGCGCCGGGGGATGCGCGTCCTGCCGGTCTCGCCGCAGGACATGGCGGACATCTACGACATCCTGACCGAATTGGAGAGCCTGGCGGCGGAGAGAGCCGCGTCGCATGGCTATTCCGCTGCCGACCTTGGAACGCTTCGGCAAAGCATCGACCGGATGGACGCCGCACTTGCGCGGGGCGACCGCGCGGCCTGGGCTTTGGCAGACGACGAATTTCACGCCGAATTGGTGCGTTTGGGCGGCAACGGGCGGATGGCGGTAATCGTGGCGATGATGGTGGATCAGGTGCGCAGGGCAAGGGCGGTTACGCTGCACATGCGTCCTCTGCCACTGCGCTCCAACGAGGATCATCGCAAGGTTCACGATGCCGTCCTGCGCGGCCAGCCGCGGGAGGCACGCCGACTGCACCATGCGCACAGAAGCGAGGCACGGGCCATGCTGATCGCGCTTCTGGAACAGTACCGGCTGAGCCGGCTCTGAAAAAGCGGCTTAAACCACGATGTCTTGGACCCTGTTGCGCAGCAGTCGCATCGCACTGAGCACGGTGAGAGCGGAGGTTTTCGGATTGTCAGGCAAGGCGGCGCTTCGCGTCTCATAGCTGGCCTGCAGTTGCGGGCCATGCGCTTCTATGTGGTGGCTGTTGCCGGTGGCACCTGGGTCCGCGATCAGGCGCACCCGGGTGCGCTCGAACCCGATCCCCGCCAGCGCCACGGTCGCCACCACATTGGCGTTTTTCGGGTAGAGCCGTGCCGCCTCGGCCGCCGTGCCGCTGAACACTTCCGTGGGCCGGTCGATCGCGTCTAGATCGAAAGCAAGGGCTGCAGGCGATCCCGACCAGCTGCGCGGGGGCTTGCGCCCGGTATAGACGACCGTGTCGAGACCAGCGCTGCCGACAGCGGCGAGGGCATCGGTGCCGCCGATTGCGCCGGGCAGAATCAGCGCTTGTGCGCCCGAGGCCCCGGCGGCTTCGGAAAGGGATGCGCGCAGGTCAGGGTCCGCGAGCGCACCGACGGAGGCGATGGCGAAATCGACCCCGCGACGCAGAACCGCTGGCCCGAAACGGTGCACGGCGTCGTGACCGGCGCATTCGAAGACGACATCGATGTCCGGCGACAAGTCTTTCAGATCGGCAATGAACTCGTATCGGCTGCCGAACATGGCTGTGCAATCCGAAAGGCGGCTTGCACGAACAACGACCTGTTGCACGATCAAAGAAGGGTCTTCCTGCAAATGATGCAGCAGCGCCGAGCCGATGGCCCCCAAACCGATCAGGGCGATGCGTTGTGGCACGCGAACACTCCTCTTCCGGAGGCACAGTCTAGAGATCGACGGAGGTTGTTCAACACCGCATGACGCGCGCGACGCCATAGCGTCGGCGCCGCTGCCGGTAAGTGTGCTCCCGACAGCGGCGCCCTGCCAAAATTTTCCGATTTCGATGCGTTGGGCGTGGAAACCTCGACGCAACCACAAGGATCAAGTCCGATCGTTACGGCGGAAACAGGCGAACTGGTTACTGGTGCACGAAACAGGTGCATACGTGAAACCCACACGCATGAGATTCGGACATTTTCGTGGCACAGTAAATTCGCACCATTGCCTAGGTATTTCTGCCTATACGGTCGTTGAAAATACCGGTGCTGATCGAGAGGTCGAGGAGTTCGACCACGGAACCTACCTGCATCTTCTCCAGGATCCGTGCGCGGTGGTGATCCACCGTTCGGGGGCTGATGTCGAGATGTCGTGCCACGTCCTTGCTGGAGGTGTTCGAGGGGTTCGACACGAGGAACTCAAGGATTTCCCTTTCCCGCTCTGTCAGGCGCCCGATCTTCTGCAAGGCGTCGCGCGTCCGCTCGCTTCCGGCGCGGTTCTTCCTGTCGGCTGCAAGTGCCGCGTCGATCTGCCGAACCAGCGTATCCTGTCGGAAGGGCTTCTCCAGAAAATCCACAGCACCCATCTTCATGGCTTCGACGGATTCGGGCACGCCACCATGTCCGGTGATGAAGATGACCGGGATCGCGTGGCCCCTGGAGACCAGCAGCTTCTGCAGTTCAAGGCCGGACATCTCCGGCAAGCCGTAATCAAGGATGAGGCACCCGGCCCGCGCCGGGTCATAGGCGTCCAGAAAGTCGGGCGCCGACGCGAAAGCCTCTGTGATATACCCGCGCATTTCCAATGCACGTGACAGCGAGAGGCGGATGTCTTCGTCATCGTCGACGAGGAAGACGCAAGGCTCAGTGGACGAGAGCATTCTGCCTCCCCGGTTTGGGCTTCGGCGCCAGCGACGGCAGCGTGAAACAGAAGCGCGACCTGCCGAGCGCATCCTTCTCGTACCAAAGCTGCCCACGATGCGCCTCGACGATGGTCCGGCAGATGGACAGGCCCAGCCCCATGCCGTCTTCCTTGGTGGACTCGAACTGCTCGAAGAGATCCAGGGTTTCGTTGAACCCCGGTCCTGTGTCGGTGACGGAAATCATCGTGCCCTCATCGGTATTCTCGATGCGTACGATGATGTGCCCGGTTGCGGCCCCGCTGTCGGCAATCGCTTCCACCGCGTTGCGCAGCAGGTTCACGAGAACTTGCGCGACCTGAACGCGCGAGCCGTAGACAGGTTCGGCGCCAACCGTTTCGGAGATGATCTCGATGTTGTGTTCCCTTGCGTCCGACCGCATCAGTTGGAGGGTCTGCTCCAGCAGCTCGGCGCAATCGAACTGCGCTTTCTCCACACCCTCTTTCTTGACGAAGCCGCGCAGCGCCTTGATGATATCGCCGGCGCGATGGGCCTGAGCCTCGGTCTCGGTCAGGATCTGACGCAGATCGCTTGGGTTCCGGGATCTACCATCCAACGTCAGAAGGGCGGCATCCATGTTCTGGGTGATCGCCAGCAAGGGCTGGTTCAGTTCATGCGCGAGACTGGTCGCCATCTGGCCCATCACGTTGACCCGGGCGGAGTGGGACAGATCCCGGCTCAACTGCTGGATCTTGCGCTCGGCCGCCTTGCGCTCGGTAATCTCGTCGACCGTCACCACGGCATGTTGCGGTCTCTGCGCATCGTCGCGGATCACGATCACGTTTTCGCTGACCCAGATGACGCTCTTGTCCTTCCGGACATAACGCTTCTCCTCGGCATATTCGGAGCCGATGTCTTCGCTGACTGCCAGAAACACCGATGCCACGGGGTCGCCGGGATGCGAGAAGTCGGAGACGGTGAGCGCCATGATCTCCTGCGGATCATAGCCCAGCATGCTGGCGAATTTCGAATTGGCGCGCAGGATTCGTCCGGTCCCGGCCTGAATCTGCGCCATTCCACGCGAAGAGAGGTCGAATGTCCGACCATATTCCGTTTCCCAGGCCTTGCGCTCGGCGATGGCCTGAACGAGCGTTTCATTGGCCCGTTCCAGCTCGCGATAGGTTTTCGGCAAAGGGGCCGTGGCGGGAATCTCGCCCTGCGACACCAGCGAGGCGCGCACCGCGAAAGCGCGCACAGGCTTGTGGATGTAATTGGCAAGGACCAATCCGAAGACACCCGAAATCAGGGCGATACCGGCCGCGATCCAGACGTTCTGGGAGCGGTTTGCCGCGATTTCGCCCGTGAAATCGAACTCGGGAGCAAAAACCGCGATTGTCCAGGGCAACGCCTCGCTGATCGAAGGCATCACGGTCGCGATATAGGTCGACCCGTCGTAATCGAAACGTGAGTAGATCTCCTGATCGACCGAAATCGTCCCCTGCCGCGACAGGTTCCCGAAAGCGGCCTGGGCGACCGGGTCGTCGATCTCTTCGATATTGGCGAAGCGGAAGGTGCCGTCCGGGTTCTGTGCACGCAACAGATCCTGGTTCGGATAGGCGATGACATCGCCGTTCCTGTTGAGGATCAGTGCGGTTCCGTTCTCGCCGATTTGCAGATGCGACAGGAAATCGGAAATGGCATCGATGCCAATATCCACGCCGACGACGCCCTGCACGGCGCCGGTGCCATCGAATACCGGCGACGCCGCCGTGATGCCCGGTTTCTGCGATGTGAAAAAGATGTAGGGTTCGGTCCAGATGCTGCCCAGTTTCTCACGGGCTTCCTGATACCACAGACGCGTGCGGGGATCGTAGGTGTCACCGGGATCAGTGCTCGCTTCCACGATACGGTGGCTATCGTCGCGCCAGATCAGATCGGTTTCCCGTCCGGTTCCGTCCCGCCTGATGATCTTGGACCTGAAAGGACCGGGCCCATCGCTGCGCATGACATAGACGAAATTGCCGTCCTCGTCGCCGTAAAATACGCCGGCGAATTGCGGCGAGATCTGCAATTGCTGGAACAGCAGCTTTTCGAGGAGTTCAGGATCGTCGCTGGCGATCACCTGGTTTTCAGCCAGACGCGTGGCAAGTTCGACCGCGCCGCGGGCCGGTGTGAGGAACCCCTTGGAGTGTTCGATGGTGTTGGTTCCGACGTCGCTCAGAAGGTCCCGGGCATGCGCCAGCAACACTTTCTCCGATGTCAGATAGGAGGAGAATACGACAATTGACACCGCAAGAAATTGCAGCCCTGCCAGACAGAGTGCCAGAACCATGCCAAGTGAAAACTTCATGGAACCCTCCGTTGCATGGCGTTGTCGCTCAGGTTTTCTTTCATGGCTCCAAGGATTTGGTTTTTACAAGGAAAAGAACAAGCAAACCTTAATCGGGATACGGGCGTGTAATTGTCCAATATTGGCCCATTAAGGCTCAAGCAAGGGCACTTTGACAGAGATTGTTTTCGGTACAGGCAAAAATTCTCCTAAAAGACCGGCGAGAAACCGCACCTCGTATGCATCCTCTTCGGTCCAGCGGCGTTCGTTGTGGTCCATTAAGAACAATGATCCAAGGTTCAATTTATCTTGAGTCAGGACCAATATTCCCAGAACGGCCCGCAGGCGATGCCCTGCGGATATATGCATGGGCTTGACGAGGGGATGGGAAAAAACATCGCAAATCGCCAGATGCTGCGGTGGGTCGGGCAGATGGGCGGCGAAAAAGGCGAGTTGCCGGGTCAGTGCGCCGTTGTCGCCCAAGGCAAATCTGGCGGCAAGTTTCGTCCCGGAAGGGATCGCGTCGTTGTTGCCAAGGTACATGATGCTTGACAGGTCAAGCCGCGCGCACACGTCAAACGCTTCCCGGCGGGCGTGCGCCACGACACTTGATGGGCATCCTGTGACGCCTGGTCCGCCGTTTGACTGTATTTTGTGGCGTCGGTCCATCCGGGCCGCAGGGGCGGAAAAAGCCGGTGACTTGACGGGCGCTATCAAGTTCGACCTCCGTGACGCGAATTGATCCCGCTTACTGTGCACAAAACCAATCGCGTGACGAATGGGTGTCTTTACCTACGCAATTTCACCTATGCTGGCTTTACATACCCGTTATCCTTGAACAACCTACCGTGCTTGCACGTGCGGCGACCAGTCCGCGCCCCGGCTCAATTCAGGCGACGCAGTAGTTCTGGCGAAGGATCGCCGGTCGCTGGCAGTCCGATGCTCGACTGGAAATCCGCGATGGCCTTGCGCGAATTCGGGCCGATCACGCCATCGCTGCCCCCGGTGTCGAAACCGCGCGCGGTTAGCCGCTGCTGCAGCGCGATGCGGTCATCCTTGGTGAGCCCGTATTCATCGGGTGGAAAGCTCGCCCGCAACGGCCCGCCGCCGCCGATTCGGTCGGCGAGGTGACCCACCCCGATGGCATAGGCATCCGAATTGTTGTAGCGCTTGATCACGTTGAAATTGCTTGTCACGGCGAAGCGCGGCCCGCCGGGTTGTGGCTCGATGATCCGGCCCTGCGGCGCGCCCGCGCCGACCTCACCGCCCCAGGGCAGGCCCCGTGTCCAGCCGTTGCGCGCCAGATAGGCCGCGGTGGAGGCCAGCGCATCGCTGGGGTCGTCGGACCAGATATCGCGCCGTCCGTCACCGGTGAAATCCACGGCGAAGGATTGGTAGGACGTGGGGATGAATTGCGTATGCCCCATGGCACCCGCCCAGCTTCCGGTCATACGCTCAGGCGTGATGTCGCCGTTCTGCAGGATTTTCAGGGCCGCGATCAGCTGCGATTCAAAGAAGGCGCCCCGGCGTCCGTCATAGGCAAGGGTCGAGGTGGCCGAGATCACCGGAACATCGCCCTTGCGCTCGCCGTAGAAGCTCTCGAGGCCCCAGATCGCGGTGATGATCTCGGCGTCGACCCCGTAGCGCGCTTCGAGCGCATTCAGTGTTCCCTGATGGCGTGCGAAGGCGGCGCGGCCCTTGGCAATCCGCTCGTCCGATGCGGCGATGGACAGGTAGTCTTCGAGGCTGCGCTTGAATTCGGTCTGGTTGCGGTCGCGGGTGACCACGCCCGGAATGTACCCGGCACCGCGGAAAGCAGCGGTGAAGGTGCCTTCCGAGATGCCTTGCGACAGGGCACGCGGCCGGAATCCCGCCACCCAGGCGTCATAGCCTGTATTGGTGACCGGCAGCAGATCCGATGGCAGGGTCCCGGGTGCAGCAGACCTGCCACCGCCGGAGACCGCCCCGCCGGCACAGGCCGAGAGACTACAGGCGGCAAGCCCTAATCCAAAAAAGCGTCTGGTAGTGTTCATGGTTGCTGCCCGTGGTTTTATGATTTTGCCCCAGTTTATATGATCACCGGATGGGTGCAACGCGCAGTTTTCCGCATGAGCGCTAATGGGCCGTCACGCGCGTCGCGCGGATCGACTTGGCGTTTGCGCCTTTTGTCGCCGCAGCCTACAAAAGCACCGGGCGCTACCAGAAAAGGCGAACTCCATGAGCGTTTTTGACGAAGACCTGTTTCTCAAAGGCCTCGAGCGCCGCAAGGCCACCTTGGGCGCCGAGTATGTCGAGAAGAACCTCGCAGCGGCCGACGGGTTCACGCGGCCCTTCCAGGAGGCGATGACCGCCTGGTGCTGGGGGTTCGGCTGGGGCGACGACGTTATCGACGCGAAAACCCGCAGCATGATGAATCTGGCGATGATCGGCGCGCTCGGCAGGATGCACGAATGGGAGATCCACTGCCGCGGCGCATTGCGCAACGGCGTCAGTCAGGAGGAGATCCGCGCGATCATCCATGTGGTCGCGATTTATTGCGGTGTGCCGCAGGCGTTGGAGTGCTTCCGGGTCGCGCGGTCGGTGCTTGAAGAAGCCGGGACAGCAACCTAGCGCCGGCGCGCTCGGATCGGGCGCGCCCGGTATCCGGGTGCCCTCCGAAGGCCGTGGTGCTGCGTCGCTGCCGTTCCTGCACGCCGCAGGCGCAAACAGGAAAGAAGGAGTGGTGCAAATGAAACGGTCCCTGGTCAATGACATCCTGCGGCAGAGCGATGCCTTCATCCGCTCCTTCGGCTACGTTCTGCCGCCCTTCGCCTATTGGACACCTCAAGAGATGCGGCAGCGTGACAGCACCGAAATCGTGCGGCGCGGCATGGGATGGGACATCACCGACTACGGGCAGGGGCGGTTCGACGATCTGGGGTTGTTCCTCTTCACGACGCGCAACGGGCTGGCCGAAGACCTGAGCCGGGGGCGCGGCATGGTCTATGCGGAGAAGATCATGATCTCCCGCAAGGACCAGCTGAGCCCGATGCACCGTCACATTGTGAAGTCCGAAGACATCATCAATCGCGGCGGCGGCAGGCTCGTGCTGGAGCTTTTCAGCCGTGACGCCGATGGCGGGATCGACCGTGACGCAGCACTCCGCGTGCCGGTCGACGGGCAATGGCGCGACTTGGCAGCCGGCGGTTTGCTGAAGCTCGATCCGGGCGAAAGCGTCACGCTGCACCCCGACACCTGGCATGCCTTCTGGGCGGAAGGGGCTGATGTTCTGATCGGCGAGGTGTCGACCGTGAACGACGACAAAACGGACAATATCTTCGAGGCGCCGATCGGACGTTTCGCCACTGTCGACGAAGATGTGCCACCCTTGCATCTTCTGGTGTCCGACTATGAGACGTTTCTGACGCAGGGCTAGGTGCCGTCGCCCGTGGGCCGTATGCAACCGCTTGCAACGTTTGCGCAATCCAGTACCAGGTGCTGGGCGGGCTTGCTCAATTCGCTCACAGAACTTGCGCGGCCGGACTGCTCGCAGGGCCGGTCGGTGCTCCGCAAGACTTGGAAAACCTTCGGGCTGGTCGACATCGTCTGGAACCTCGGGTCGGATTTGCCGTGCCGATTGCTGTCGTTGGTGACTATTTACTGACTATGATGTAACGAACTTCGCCGGATCGTTGCGATCAATCGCATCGGCTCCTTTCACGCGATGAAGGCGGTGACGTCCGACATGCAGGCGAACATCGCGTCGGTCGCCGGCAAGGAGGGCGATCCCTGTGCCGCCGCCGTAGCCGGGGTGAAAGGCCCGGACAGGGTGCCCTGCAAAGAAACGCGTAGATGACGCGGTCACCTGCGAGACCGCGTCAGTGGCATTGCCTCGGTTGAAGACCCCGACCATGGGCGAGCGGACTTGATCGAGGTGATCGGTTCCTCTCTAGTATCGGCAGGATGCGAAACGAAAAGGACAGGTGATGACGCGCAGCGCGCCCTTGTGGCTCCTCGTCGCGATGCAGGGCGTAGTCAGCGCGGCGTCGCTGGTCGTCGAGATCGTCGCGGGCCGCATGCTCGCGCCGCATGTAGGGATGTCGCTTCACACCTGGACAGCGGTGATCGCAGTGGTGCTCGCGGGCTTCTCCGCCGGGCACTGGTGGGGCGGCAGGCTTGCCGAAAAACCGAATGGGCCCGCGTTCAGGTGGATCGGCGGGGCGCTGCTCGCCGGGGCGATCACTACCGCCGGTGCGGTGCCGATCCTTCCTGCCCTTGCCGGTCCGGTTCTTGGCCTCGTGACGCAGCCAGTCTGGGGCATCACGGTCCTGACCGCGCTGGTCTTTTTCCTGCCCTCCTTCTTTGCTGGAGCGCCCGCACCGGTGCTTGCCAAGATCGCCGTCACCACCGCCGACCGCACCGGCCCTGCGCTGGGGGCGATGTTCGCCTCGGGGGCTGTTGGGGCGATCGCGGGCACGCTGCTGGCCGGGTTCGTCTTCATCTCCTGGCTCGGCTCGACCCTTACCCTTGTGGTCGTCACGATCATCTATCTTCTGTGCGGCCTTCTCTTTTTCTGGCTGGGCGGGGGCGGCGGGCGACGCGGTTTGACTGCCGCAACGGTTCTGGGTGCAGTTCTGGTGGCTGGCGCAGTGGCGACCCCGCCCTCCTGCGACCGGGAAAGCCGCTATTTCTGCCTGCGGGTCGAAGACATCTCCGCTGATCCCTCGCAACCCGTGCGCCTCATGGTCATCGACCATCTGGCGCATGGCATCAGCGCGCGCGACCTGCCTCAGGTGCAGTTCACCGATCATACGGCGATGCTCGATCATCTGGCGCGGGTTCGAGCGCCGTCGGAACGTTTCAGCAGTTTCCACATCGGCGGCGGCAATTATGCGGTGCCACGGGCCTTTGCCGCCAGCGGCCAGCAGGCCATCACCGTGGCCGAGATCGACCCCGCGGTGACCGAGATGGCGGCGGCGTCCTTCTGGTTCGATCCGGCCTCCGCCAAGGTGCTGCACGAAGACGGGCGGCGGGCGCTTCTGATGCAGCCCGAGGCACGCTACGACATCATTATCGGCGATGCCTTCACGGATGTGGTCGTCCCGGTCCATCTGGTGACGCAGGAGTTTTTCCGCCTCGCGGCAGACCGTCTGTCGCCCGGCGGCAGCTTTCTTATGAACGTGATCGACCATGAAGACAGCCTCGCTGCGCTGGCGTCGATCGTGCTGACCCTGCAATCGGTATTCCCCGTCGTCGAAGTCTGGACCGAGCAGGTGGCGCCCATGCCCGGCCAGCGCATGGTCTTCGTCGTGGTTGGCGGCGACATACCCACGCAGGCGGGAAGTTTCAGTGCGCCGTCCCCGGACCAGACGCGATTTGCAGCGCTCGCGGATGGCTTCGTCGCACAACTGGCGGATACGCGCGGCCAGCTTCTGACAGACGACTACGCGCCGATTGACCGGCTGATGGGGCGCCGTGACTGAGAACCGCAGGAAGAACCCTAGAGCCCATGGACCAGACGGGCGCGGCTGCCTATCAGAGGCCACGGGTCACGCAAGCGGCCCGGCTAATGGAGGTGCCGGATGGCCCTGAGCCCGATCACACCGCTGCCTTTGGAGCCTGCTGCGCGGCGCAGCGACAGTCTGCGCGGGATCGCCTTGATGACCCTGGGAATGTTCCTGTTTTCCGGCGTCGACACGATGGGAAAGTTTCTCACAGAATCGCTGCACCCGGTGCAGATCGTCTGGTTCCGGCAGAGCGGCCTGCTGCTCGGGGTGCTCATCCTGATCGCCATGCAGGGCAGATCGGTCCTGCGCACCGTCCATCTGAAGCTTCAGATCGGGCGCGGCGTGCTGGCGGCCTGTTCGGCCACGCTCTTCATCGTCGGGGTGGCTCATGTTCCGCTCGCCGATGCGGTTGCCATTACCTTCGTGGCCCCATTCATGGTCACCGTGATGGGGGCGCTGATCCTGCGCGAACCCGTGGGCGCCCGGCGGTGGGCAGCCGTGGTGATCGGCTTTATCGGCACGTTGATCGTCATTCGACCCGGCATGGGTGTGATCCATCCGGCGGCGGGATTGCTGATCATCGCGGCCTCGGCCTTTGCCCTGCGCCAGGTCCTGTCGCGTGTGCTGGCGGGCGGGGACCGGACCCGAACCACCGTCGCCTATACCGCCATCGTGTCCTGGGTGCTCCTGTCCCTTCCGCTGCCCTTCGTGTGGCAGACCCCTGTGAGCGGGCTCGAGATCGGCCTGCTGATCGCGATAGCGGTGTTTGCGGCCTTTGGCGAAGTACTGGTCATCATGGCGCTCGATGCAGCTCAGGCGGTGGTGGTGGCCCCGGTGCAGTACAGCCTGCTGATCTGGGGCACGCTCTACGGTTTTCTGGTTTTCGGCGACCTGCCGGATCTGTGGACCGGGATCGGTGCCGTGGTGATCGTCGCCACCGGCCTTTACACGCTGAACCGGGAACGCCTGGCCATGCGCGCGCAAAAACTGGCGGTTGATGAAGGCGATGCCTGACGTTGGTCCCGTCGTCCGGGCAAAACGAGGCGGTGGCGCGCAGAAAATGGACGTCCCGCACAGGAGCCTTTAAGGAAGGGGCACAACGGGCTGGACTTTAGGAAGCGATGATGCAGAAGCGAAAACTGGGAGCGGATGGGCCGGAGATCGGCGCCGTGGGATATGGTGCGATGTCGTTCTCCGACATGTATGGCCCGACCAATGAAGCAGAAAGTCATGCGGTGCTCGACGCCTGCCGCGCGCTTGGCGTCACCCATCTCGACACCGCCAATGTCTACGGTATGGGCAAATCCGAAAGCGCCATAGGAAGCTACCTGCGGGCCAATCCGGGCGCGCGGGACGACTTCGTCATTGCCACCAAAGCGACGATCACCCGGGACGCGGAGGGCAACCGGTGCTTTGACAATTCCGCCGCGCATCTCGAACGGGAGCTTGACGGATCCCTCAAACGCCTCGGCCTCGACTGCGTGGATCTCTTCTACGCGCATCGTCGCGATCCACGTTTCACGCCCGAAGAAACCGCGGCCAATCTCGGTCGGCTGGTCGAGAAGGGCAAGACGCGGGCCATCGGCCTCTCGGAAGTGGCGCCTGCGACCCTGCGGCGCGCGATGAAGGCCTTTCCGATCGCCGCCGTGCAGTCGGAATACTCCCTCTCCACCCGGTTCCCGGATCTCGGACTGGTCCAGACCTGCGCCGAGCTTGGTGTTGCGATGGTGGCCTTCTCGCCCGTCGGGCGCTCCTTGCTGACCGACAATCCGATTCCCGCAGAACGGATACCTCAACTGCCCTTCCTCGCCGGAAACCCGCGCTTCATGGAACCGAACCTGTCGGAGAACATGGCGATCACGGCGGCCTTCCGGGCGCTGGCGGCGGAGATGGGCACGCCGGCCGCCGGGCTGGCGATCGCCTGGCTTCTTTCCCGCGGTCCCCATGTGATCCCGATCCCGGGAACGCGCTCTGTGGCGCATCTGCGCGACTGCATGGCAGGGGCGGCGCTGAACCTGTCGCCGGATGATCTGGCGCGGATCGAGGCGGTCCTGCCCGTGGGATGGGCGCATGGCGACCGCTACTCGGAGGAACAATGGATCGGCCCCGAGCGGTATTGCTGAGCCATCGGTTCCGGAAAAGCAGGATGCTGTTGGCGTGAGAAGGGGCGGGGCGCACAAGCGATGCGCTTCGGCAGACCCATGATCACCTCGGGTGCCAGATCGGAAGGCTATCTGACGACAGCATGTCAGCAACGGTTGTCTGCCTTGTGGAAACCGCGCCCATTTTTCTCTGTGTCAACAGGAACGGCTTATTCCGGGACAGTGCCTTTCACGACGTCGAACAGGCTCTCAGGCAGAGGCAGGTTTTCGCCGCGAGATGACGACGAGCATCAGGATCGTGACGAGATAGGGCAGGCTGGACAGAACCTGCGACGGCAGGCCGACGCCGACGGCCTGAGCGGTCAACTCACCCAGCGAAAGGATGCCGAAGAGAAGCGCCCCGAAAGCCACGCGACCGGTTTGCCAGGTGCCGAACACCACAAGCGCCAGCGCGATCCATCCGCGCCCGGCAATCATGCCATCGGCCCACAATGGCGTGTAGACGGTCGAGGCATAGGCGCCCGCCAGCCCGCACATCGCGCCGCCAAAAGCGACGGCCACCAGACGGATCAGGACCACGGGATAGCCGATGGACCGGGCCGCATCGGCGTTTTCACCAACCGCTGCTACGATCAGGCCCAGCTTGGTGCGGTTCAGAACCCACCATAGGATGACGGTGCCGACCAGCGACAGCCACACCACGATATCCTGCGTCAACAGGGTCGGGCCGATCACCGGAATATCCGACAGCACGGGCAGACCGAGCTTGGGAAGCCCCTTGATGGTCAGGCTCTCGTAGGATTTCCCGAAGAGCGCCGAGAGCCCGAGGCCGAGAACGCCGATGGCCAGCCCCGCGGCAACCTCATTGGCCCGCACGCCGATCACGAGGAGGGCGAAGAGCATCGCAACTACGGTGCTTGCGACGGCGGCAGCCAGAAAGCCCAACGCATGCGAGCCGCTATGATAGACGCAAATGAAGGCGATGGCAGCACCAATGGCCATCATCCCCTCGAGCCCGAGATTCAGAAGGCCCGTCTTCTCGACCACCATCTCGCCCAAGGCGGCAAGGAGCAGTGGCAAGGATGCGGCCAGTGTGCCGGCGAGAAGGAACTCGAGCCCGCTCATGCCGGCGCCCTCCGGTCGATCTCGATCCGGAAACGGATCATCGTGAAGGTCAGAAGATAGAAGAAGAGCAGCAGACCCTGGAACACTTCGACCGCAGCCACGGGCAGCCCGGCGGATACGGTAGCACTATCTCCGCCGATGTAGATCACCGAGATCAGAAAGCTCGACGCGATGATGCCCAAGGGGTTCAGCCCGCCGACGTAAGCCACGATGATCGCCGCATAGCCGTAGCCGGAGGTGACCGAACGCTGCAATTGCCCCAGGGGCCCCGCCACTTCGCTTGCTCCGGCGATGCCTGCGGCCAGCCCGCCCAGACCAAGGCCCAGCCAGACCATGCGCGGCGCCGAGAACCCGGCGTAGAGGGCGGCACGCGGTGCAAGTCCCGCCGTGCGCAGCTGATAGCCCCGGAAATGATGCTGCATCATGAGGTAGGCATAGACGCTCGCCGCAAGCGCGAAGAGCAGCGAGATATTGGTGCGTGTCCCGTCAAACAGGATCGGCAGGATCGCGGCATCGGGAAACATCACCGACTGCGGGAAATTGAAGCCGCGCGGGTCTTTCCAGGGCCCGAGCAGCAGGTAGTTCAGGATCTGCACGGCGATCAGCGCCAGCATCAGGGTCACGAGGATTTCGGATGCCCCGAAGCGCGTGCGCAAGCCGGCCGCGATCAAGGCATATGCGGTGCCCCCCAGTGCCCCGGCCGCAATCATCGCGGGCAACATCAGCGGGATATTTCCTTCGGGGAAATAGACCGGCAAGGCCGAGGCGCAGAGCGCGCCGACGATGAACTGCCCTTCCGCCCCGATGTTGAACACATTGGCGCGAAACCCGATGGCGAGGCCCTGAGCGATCAGCAGCAGCGGCGCCATCTTCAGCAGCACTTCGGAAAAGCTGTACCAACTCAGGAACGGTTTGAGCAAAAGCGCATGCAGGGCCGCCCCGGCCGGTTTCCCGAGGGCTGCGAACAGGACGAGGCTCGCAAGGCAGGTGAAGATCAGCGCCAGAACGGGCGCTGCGAACATCGCGAGCCGGGAAGCTGCGTCGCGCCGGATCAGGCGGATCTTCATTCCTGTCCTCCGATCATGTAGCGCCCGATCTCCTGCGGCGTCGTCCGGGCGGCTTCGAGCGCGGGCGACAGCCTGCCGTTGTGCAGCACATGCAGCTTGCTGCAGATCTCGAACAATTCCTCCATCTCCTCGGAAATCACGAGGATCGCGCAGCCCTGATCGCGCATCTCCAGAAGACGCCGCCGGATCGTCGTCGCAGCACCGATGTCGACCCCCCAGGTCGGTTGCGACACCAGCATCACATCGGGTTTCAGCATGATCTCGCGCCCGAGGATGAATTTTTGCAGATTGCCGCCCGACATCGCCCCGGCTTCAGCATCAGGGCCGGGGGTGCGCACGTCGAAGGCTTCGATGCAAGCGCGGGTGAAGCTGCGCTCGACACTGCGCCTGATGAAACCCCGGCTCAGCATGCCGCGGCTGTGGGCGGTCAGAAGACTGTTGTCGGCCAGCGACATTTCCGGAACCGCACCGCGCCCCAACCGCTCTTCGGGGACAAAGGCAAAGCCCAGTTTGCGGCGTGCCATCGGGCCAAGATGGCCGACCTTCCGGCCCATCATCTCGATCATGCCGGGGTGCCCGGCGCGGGTTTCACCCGATACCAGGGCGGCCAGTTCCTGCTGGCCGTTGCCGGAAATGCCGGCGATGCCGATGATCTCCCCGCTGCGCAGCCTGAGGTCGATCCCCTCCAGCGTGGTGCCGAACCGGCTGGCGCGCGGCTGACTTAGCCCAGCGAGGCGCAAACGTTCCTCTCCTGGCGGACGCGGGGCCGCATGGGCGACGTTGGGCATCTCGCGCCCGATCATGAGTTGCGCCAGCGACCGCGCATCGTGTTCGCGCGGATCGACGCGGCCCGTCACCTCACCCCCGCGCAGGACACTGGCGGTGTCGCATAGCTCGCGGATCTCGTCCAACTTGTGCGAGATGAAGAGGATCGCCATGCCTTGGGCTTGCAACTTGCGCAGCGTATCGAAGAGGCGGCGCACGCTTTGCGGCGGCAGCACGGATGTAGGCTCATCGAGGATCAGGAGCTTGGGGTTCAGGAGCAGGCAGCGGATGATCTCGACCCGCTGGCGCTCCCCGACCGAAAGGCGATGCACCATTGCCTGCGGATCGACGGAGAGGCCGAACTGATCGCCGAGGTCGCTGATCTTGCGGGCCAGCTCGGCGGGTGTGCCGGGGATCATCAGCGAGACATTCTGCACCACGCTGAGCGTCTCGAAGAGCGAGAAATGCTGGAACACCATGCCGATGCCGAGCGCCTGCGCATCGGAGGGCCGGGCAAGATGAACCTCTTGCCCGTTCCAGTGGATGTGGCCGGCATCCGGCTGTTCGACCCCGTAGATGAGCTTCATCAGCGTCGATTTGCCAGCACCGTTTTCGCCCAGAACAGCATGGATCGAGCCTGCGTGAACGCTGAGGTCGATGTCCTTGTTGGCCTGAACCGTGCCATAGCGCTTCGAGACCCCTTCGAGCCTCAAGAGCGCGGGCTGGGTCATGAAGGCAGCGGCGTGGTGACGCCGGCGACATGCCAATCCATCCCGATGATCTCGCCATCGGCCATGGCGCTGCCTTCCGCGACACGCTCGGTGCCGGACTGATCGGTCAGCGGCCCCTTGAAGACCACGAAGGCGCCGGAGGCGATCTCTGCCTGTTTCGCGGTGATCTGTTCGACCATTTCCGCCGGGATGTCCGGGTTCCAGTCGGCGGTGAAGACCACGTCATCCTCCATCCCGAGCCAGTAGTTCGCACTCGGGAAGTTGCCTGCGACATGACCTTCGACCAGACGCTTGAAATGCGGACCCCAATCGGTGCCCACGACGCCGAGGTACTTTGTCGGCGCGTAATTCTTCATGGAAGAGTTGAGGTTGTAGGCATAGACGCCCGCCTCCTCGGCGACGGCGATGACCGAAGGCGTGTCCTGCGCGTTGGAGAAGAGCACATCCACATCTTGCGAAATCAGCGCCTTGGCCGCTTCCTGCTCCGAGGCGGGATCGAACCAGCTGTTCACCCAGACGACGCTCATGGTGATCTCGGGATCGACCGACTGCGCGCCCAGCATGAAAGCGTTGATGGAGGTGATCAGCTCCGGGATCGCGAAGGCCCCGACGCAGCCGATCTTCTTGGTCTTGGTCAGCGAAGCGGCGGCCATGCCCATCAGGTAGGTGCCCTGCCAGTATTTCGCGGTGAAGGGGGCGAAGTTAGGCTCGACCATGAAGCCCGAGGCATGGATGATCGAGACATCCGCATTGCGCTTGGCGATCTGGATGCCGCCGTTCTGATAGCCGAAGGAGCCCAGCAGCAGCACCTTGTGACCCTCCGCCACGAGACCGTTGGCGATGCGGTCGGCATCCGGACCTTCGGCGATGTTTTCAAGGACGGTCACTTCGAGCGCGTCGCCATAGGCCTCCTTCACCGATGCAACGCCTTCCATCAGCGTGTGTGACCAGCCCACGTCGGCCACCGGCGATGGCAGCACCACGCCCATCTTGAGCACCTCCTGCGCCGATGCGCGCATCGGCAGCGCGAGTAGGGTGGTGGCGGCAAGCGAGCCTTTCAGGAAACTGCGGCGTTTGTATGTGTCAGTCATGGTCATCCCCGTTGTTGGTGTTTGGCAAAATGGTATGAAGCGTATCTTCGGCGGCAGCGAACAAGGCGCCCTCGTCAAGGCCCGGAAACTCTCCGTTGCGCCAGACGACGCGGCCGTTGATCAGGGTGAGGTCGGTCGGTGCGCCGACGCCGACCTTGGCCAGAAGGCTGACCGGATCGTGGCGCGTACCGACATAGTCGAGCTTTCGGGTGTCGATGGCGAAGAGGTCGGCCGCCATGCCGGAACGCAGCGCGCCGATGTCCTTGCGCCCCAGGAGCGAGGCACCACCTTCTGTTGCGTAGTGCAGGAAACGGCCCGGAACCGGCACCCCGTCCTGCCGCGTCGAGGCGACGAGGCATTGCAGCATATAGGCGGAATGCACGCAGTGCATGAGGTTCGAATTGTCGTTCGAGGCCGCCCCGTCGCAGCCCAGACCGACACGCAGTCCAAGCGCATCCATCGCTGGAATGTCGGTGACTTCGGCCCCGACCAGATAGACGGGCTCCGGGCAATGCGACACGCCGGTCCCACTCCGCGCGAGACTGGCAAGCTCGTCCCGCGTCAATTCCCAGGCATGGGCGTAGAAGGTATCCGGCCCGGCAAAGCCGATTTCGGCGCAGTAATCCACCGTGCGTATGCCATGCACCTTTTCGATGACCGGGCTCTCGCCTTCGCCGACGTGGCTGTGCAGGATCACGCCCTTGTCTCGGGCAAGGCGAACGGATTGCTCGAAGGTTTCGCGATAGCAGTTGACCGGCTGGCAGGGGGCGACCGCGACCTGTCGCATCGAGAGCGGTTCCGGATCGTGGAAGGTGTCGATTGCGCGTTCGCAATCGGCGATGAATTCATCCGTGCTCTCAAGCATCTCGTCCGGGATCGTGCTGCCTTCGGACTTGGGCAGGGTGTTGCCGCCACGCCCGGCGTGAAACCGCATGCCGAGAAGCTCCGCCGCTTCGAACTGGCGGTCTATGATGCGCGACCCGGCGTGGCGCGGAAAGCAGTATTGGTGATCGAAGGCGGTGGTGCACCCGTGCTTGATCAACTCGGCCATCGCCACGACCGAGCTGTGATAGAAGCAGTCTTCGGTCAGGCGTGAGAAGATCGGATAGATGCGGTCCAGCCACTCGATCACCGAATAGCGCGTCCAGTCGAGTTCGGCCCGGTTCCGCACGAAACACTGAAAGAAGTGGTGATGCGTGTTGACGAGCCCCGGATAGACGAAATGCCCGGTGGCATCGATCACCTCGGTGCCTTCGGGGGTGTCTCGCGACAGGTTCGGACCAATTGCCGCAATCGCACCGTTGCGGCACAGGATGTCCTGACGCCAGCGCACCGGCTCATCGGCGGAGGTCACGATGGCCTCGCAGGACTTGAGCAGAACGGCATTCATGCCGGTTGCGCCAGTTCATGCAGCCGGTGGATGCCGGGCATTTCGATGAAGCCCGGCAAGGACCGGATCGCCCGCATCCAGAGCCGGATCGAGGGGTAGGGATCGAGGCTGACGCCGCCGTCGGGTGCAAGTGCCGTGTTCGGAAAGCAGGCGATGTCGGCAATGGTCGGCCGCGCGCCGGTCAGGAAGGTCAGCCCATCGAAGCGCTGTTCCGCCAGCCGTTCCTCCAGCTTGCGCAGCGCGATGGTTCCCTCGCGCCGGACACGGTCGATATCCGCGTCATAGCCCAGAATGTCGTGCAGACGGGCGAGGCCAAGGCTGTCGTTCAGGCCTGCGGCGAAGGCCAGCCAGCCCGCATCGGAGTCGCTGCGCCACGCCGGGTGGTCGCGCGTCAGATGCCGCAGCATGTCGGCGCTGTCGGTGAGGATCAGATCGCCCTCCTCGAGGATCGGCAGCGTCCCCTTCGGGTTCAGAGCCAGCATTTCCGGCGACCGGTGCGCGCGCGCCGGATGAAAATTCACCGCTCTGAGCTGCAGCGCCTTGTCCAGAAGGGCCGCCATCAGGCGGACCTTGTAGCAACTGGCACTGAGAACGTAGTCGTAAAGGATCATGCCGCCACCAGTTGCGCGCCATAGGTGTAGCCGATCCGCTTGAGCCATCGGCGATAGGCGACCGAGGTCATGTCGGCCTGTGTCGGCGCTTCCATGCCCGGATCGAGCGGCAGTTTGCGCGGGATCTGGTTTTCGAGGATCGACCTGTCCTGCATGAAGATCAACTGCTGGAAGCTGACCATCTCCGCCATGGTGGAGGCGTCGTCATAAAGCGCCATCCAGGGCCAGACCTCGCACCATTCCTCGGTCAGCGGCTGCACGAAAAGGGTAATCACATCCCATTCGCCCGGCCGCGGCGGACAGGTCTTGTAAAGCACCGCACAGGTCGGCGCGGGCACGCGGTACATGTATTCCGTGGTGATCCCGCCGGCGGCCGATCTGGCTGCCTGGGGCTGGAAAAACTTCACCTTCGTCGCCCAGACCTCATCCACCTCCTCGCGGATTTTCACGTCGTATCTGTCCACTTCCGTATGCGGTTCGGCGCCGAGGATATCGGTGTGAACGAAGGGGAAATGCGCGATGTCGAGGAAGTTCTCGACCGCGCGCAGCGGCGAGCATTTCACGCGGACAGAGCCCACATCCACCAGGCGGCGGCCTGGGCTCTCGGCTTCGGGGATGGTGAAGAGATCGCGGTTCGGCTGGCCCGGGCTGGTCCAGAGGTGACCGAAGCGCTCAACAGTTGGCAGGGTCTTGCCCGACGCATCTCTGACCCGGCAGACGCCTTTTTCACGCCCCAGAGTGATCTTGCGACCCAGCAAGAGCGTCTCGCGAGCGGCTTCTTCGATGCCGGAGATCATCGCGACAGGATACCAGTGGTTGTCGACCGCATCGTTCATGCCGACACGCCCTCCAGCCGCCTGCGCATCTCTTCGAGCCAGCGCGAGACGTCCTTGCGGTCGTGTTGGGGCGCGGCCAATGCATGCACCACGCATTGCGCGTTGGTACAGGGCTGAACTGCCAGCAGTGTGTCATGGTCCGACACCACGGCGATGGTGGTGGCGGTCTCCGCGCCGAAATGCGCGGCCACCTCTGCCGCCGAGAGCGCAATCGGCAGCGAGCGGACGGGGCGACGCCCGCCAAGGTCGGGGGGCGGTTGTTCGGTATCGCTCAAGGCGACCCAGATCACGCCACCGGATTCGGTCGTGCGATAAGCAGGGACGCAGATCGTGTCGGGCGGGGTGAGTTTCGGATGGGCGGGGATATAGTCACAGCTGCCCCGTTCGTTGTACTGCCAGCCATGGTAGATGCACGCGAGCCTGTCGCCCCGGACAAAGCCATGCGACAGGCGCATGCCGCGGTGCGGGCAGCGGTCAGACCAAGCGTGATATGCGCCCGAGGTCGTACACCAGATCGCAAGCTCCGTTGCCCCGACGCGGCTCGGGACAACGACGCCCGGAGGGATGTCCTCCTTCAAACCGACAGCAATCCACTCCATGCATGCTCCAGATCATTTGAGATAGTCTAGTCAAAGCCGGTGGTCCTGATCAATGCGCAGGCATCTGAAATACCGAGGATTTCCGGAATATTCGCCCAATTATTGCACTCCGCGATGAAATTGTGATCGCCGACTTGCCGGGCTTCACGCATCGGTTGTGATTGACATGGTCTCCACAAGCACGCTTTCAGGGCCGAGACTCGCCCCAAGTGCGAGGGCTTGCAGCATTTCCTCGGCGCCGCGCGCCGTTACGAGGAGTCCGGCGCTGACCTTACGGGTCGTGACTTCGACCAGCCCGAGTTTACGGGCATGGCGCGCGATCCACTCGGGAAACTCATCGCTGCTTACGTCCCCGGTCAGCAGGATCTGCGCGCACTGGTTTTCGGTCATGCTTGCTCGGATCAAAGCCTTCGTTTCTTGCAGCACAATCATGAGTGCTCCCGGTCTCTTACGCAACCGGCTTGGACCTTCCGGGCCTGCGAAAAAAAAGCCGGTGCGCAAGCACCGGCGAGTCCAACAGGGAGGTAAAGCTAACCGGGTACGGAACTCAGAGACCTGCAACCGGATTGCAGGAATGATGCTAGGCAAAAAACATCGCCCAGTCTGTGAAGCAGATCACTCAAGCCGGAAAATCCCCTATCTCGGCGGTGATGACTTGTCAGGCGATCCTGCCAGATATCTCAAACGCCAAGATATTGACCTGCATCAACGCGGCGGTGCGCCTCCGTGCCTATCTTTCCACCAGAAGAAAAGGAGAGAAACGATGCTGAATGTTTCCAAACCATCCGCCAATCGCCTGGATATCGCGCTGTCCGGAAGTATTGACGCGGACACGATGAACACAGCGCTTGATGACCTGATCGCGAAATCCGAAGGCATGAGCCACGGCAAGATGCTCTACACGATCGAGGACTTCGAAATGCCGACCCTGGGGGCTTTGGCTGTCGAATTCCAGCATATGCCGAAGCTCTTCGGCCTGATTGGCAGATTCGACAAATGTGCCGTGCTCTCGGACGTTGGCTGGATCAGAACCGCTGCCGAAATAGAAGGGGCGGTGATCCCGTCGCTCGAGATCAAGGGCTTCCCGCTTGCCGACCGCCGGGCTGCGGAGGACTGGCTGGAAGGCGCCTCAGATGGGGGTGCCGAGGGCGATGTCGACGAGAATTTCCCTGTTTGAAAACGCCGGGCAAAACCAGCGTCACGCAACCTGTGGCATGGTTTTCGGGAACTCCTCCCGCAACGCAAATGGTAATATGGTTCGCTGATCGATCCGGTCCGGGCCTGTCAGGATCCGACTTCCCCATTATGCGCTTTGCGTGCCAAGGGCGCCGACCGGTGGCCCTCCCCGGTTGAACGCGCCGAAACACCGACATGGAAGGGGTGTATCCCTAAAGTAGGTCGCGGGTCATACTCGCTGCACAGGAATGGCTGGCAGATGACCCGCGCACCGGCTTGACCTCAGCTGCTCTGGCTTTTCGCACGGGGCGCAAACCCCACGGAAACCGAGCCGTCCTAGAGTTGCACGCCTTTCGTAAGCGCCCCGTCGATCACCAGATTGGTGCCGGTTGTGAAACTCGACGCGGGGCTGGCGAGAAATACGACACCGCGGGCGATTTCATCGGGACCCGCCATGCGTCCCATGGGGTTGAGGCTCATCGCCTCGGCGAAAAGCTCGGGCATGTTCTGCTCGATCGACTGCCAGATGCCGCCGTCGAAGTAGGTGTTGCCTGGCGAGACAGTGTTGGCGCGGATGCCTTTCGGCGCAAGTTTCACCGCTTGCCCCTGCGCATAATGCACAAGTGCCGCCTTGAACGCCCCGTAGGCCGGGCCTGTGAAGTCGATCTCGCGCCCGGAAACCGACGAAACAAGCGTGATCGAGGCGGCATCGGATTTTTCGAGGTGTGGCATCGCGGCGTTCACAAGCCGCACGGAATGCATCATGTCCACGGCGAATCCGGCTTCCCAAGCGGCTTCGTCGTCGGAAACCGCGAGGGCGGAGACATTCGCCACGATCATGTCGATCCCGCCCAGAGCCGCCGCGGCCTCTGTCACCCAGGTTTCCAGAGCCGGTTTGTCTGCCACATCCACCGCTTTGCCGAAGGCGGTTACGCCTTTCGCTTTCAGCGCGTCGACAGTCTCCGCGACGCCGTCCGCATCCCGGGCGCAGATCGCCACATGCGCGCCTTCGTCTGCAAAGATCTCCGCGCAGTGCCGACCGATGCCCTTTGTCCCGCCGGTGACCAGAACGCGGCGTCCTTTCAATCCCAGATCCATGATATCTCCCTTCAGACCAGATATTTCTTCAACATCGAGGCGCCCAGCGTGTATTTCGGGTCGACCATGTTCCCGACACGCATCTTGCCCGCTTGGGTGGCCAGGAAATAGGCCTCCGACTCATCGAAACCGAAATCCTCGACCATCCATCGCACCAGATCGCGGTAGGCCATCCGTGCCGCATCCTCCATCGGGCGGGCCGACCCGACCGACATGATGAAGTCTTCGGTTTCAAGCCGCACGCCGGGGATCGACCAGCCCTTGATCACGTCGATATGCAGTACGACCGTGGCCGGTATCTCCACCGCCACGCCGCAAAGTTCGCCATCGCCTTGCCGTCCGTGGCAATCGCCGACGAAGAAATGCGCGTCCTTGCGCTGCACCGGGAAATAGACCACGGCGCCCGGCGCCACATCCGGCAGGTCCATGTTGCCGCCCCAATAATCCGGTTGCAGCGAGGAGACCGCCTCGATCTCGGGGCTGATGCCCATGGTGCCGATGAAAGGCTCGAAGGGCAGGGTGATGCGGTCGGAGAACTTGATGCCCTCGGGCGTCACCTCCATCTTCTTGACGCGCTCGGGGATAGCCGGGTTCAGCATCAGGTTGGCATCGGCAACCAGCGCGCCGAAGCTCGGGATCAGCGCCGTGGTGCCTGCCGGTTGCGGGCCGCGCGGCAGGACGGAATGGATATGCACCGCCAGCACGTCGCCCTTTTCGGCACCGGTGACGGCGATGGGGCCGTTCTGCGGATTGACAAAGGGCATGTTCAGCACAGCGGACGGCAAGTCGTCCTCACTGGTGATGGCGCCCCCGAAGGCATCGAGGGTTTCCACCTCGACCACATCACCGGGTGCTATGCGCAGGACCGGTTCGGAATAGGGGCCATAGACGTAGTGGAAAGTGCCCTGATCCTTTTCGCTCAGCAGGTGTTTGGCACCGGGGCTTCCTTTGGCGACGGCCTTGCGGCCCATGAACGATGTCGAGATCCATGACATGGCGTTCCCACTCCTCTTGCTCTTGTCATCTCGCCCTCAAGGTAGCCTGCGCGCGTCGAAAGCACAGGGGTTGGCGGGTGCGAGGGCCGCCGATCGATGTCCTAGTAGGTATTCTCATAGGCGGCGCAGCGTGTGAGCGTGTCCATATCCGTCAGATGGGCGATTTCCGCCATCTTGTGGGCGCGGTAGACGGCGGCGAATGTTTCGGGAAACCAACCTCTCGTCACCGGCTCGGCCGCAAAGGCGTCCAGCGCCGCCTCGAGCGTTTCCGGCAGGCGGACGAAGCCCCTTGCCCTCAGCGCCTCAGGCGACAGGAGCGACAGGTCTTCCTCTGTCGGTGCCGGGGCCTTCAGGCCGTCCTCGATGCCCTGCGCGCCTGCATGGACCACCGCGGCAAGTGCGAGGTAAGGCGAGGCCGCCGCATCGGCCGCACGGTATTCGATGTTGAATTGCCGGGCGATCGACAGCGGGTCCTTGGCGGTGACAGGACAGACCCGCAAGGACGCCTCGCGGTCGCGAAAACCGAGATTGTTGTAGGCAGCGGACCAGCGGTGCGGCGTCAGCCGTTCATAGGAAATCACCGAAGGAGCGGTCAGGGCGACGATGCTGGGCAGGTATTTCAGCACGCCCGCGGCAAAGGCATCAGTGATCGCCGACATCCCGCAGGGCCCGTTTTCGTCATATGTGACGGGGTTGCCGCTATCATCCACGAAGCTCATGTGAATATGTACGCCATTGCCGACGCTCGCCGGATCACGGATCGGCGTGAAGGTTGCGGCCATCCCGAGGTTGCGCGCGGCGGAACGGGTCAATTCGCGCAGGATGACCGCTTCGTCGGCGGCGCGTACGCCTTTCGCCGGTGCCACGACAACCTCGTATTGGTTCGGGCCATATTCCTTCATGATGCTGTCGGGCTCGAGGCCTGCCGATTTCAGGGCAGCCATCAGGGTTTCGCACAAGGCGCGTTGCAACTCGAAGCCTTCGCGGCTGTAGGCCAGGTTGGGCGTGGGCGACTGGCTCCTGATCTGGAACTCATGCTCGAAGGCGCAGATCAGATGCACGCCGGCCACCGCATGAAGCCGGCCGAGCGCGGATTTCAGCAAGGAACGCATGCAGAAATCCCACGGCGCGCCTTCGAGGGTGGTGATGTCGGACATGATGAAATGCTCGCGGCGTCCGTCCGCGAAGGTCACGTCAGCCGCAGCCTCGGGGTCCGGGATCAGCAGCAGATCTCCCAAGGCTCCGAAGGGTGTCTCGGCAATCCGGTCGAAACAGGTGATCTGCACATTGGTGGGCGTCCAGCCGAGACCCCGTTTCAGGCGGCGGTCCAGCTGATCGGCGGGAAAGGCCTTGCCCCGCACCTTGCCGGCAATGTCGCAGATGGCGGCAAATATCAGCGGCATCGGGGTCATGTCGGATCATCCTTTGATGGCGGTCTCAGTTTCTCCCACGCCTCGATCCGGGCGCGGGCCTTGTCCCAGTCGTGTTCCGCGATCCGGGTGACAATTGCTTCCGTCACCGCGAGTGCCGCGGAATAGGTGTCCCAGAGGGTGCCGCTGTCGATGGGAACGGGAAGCACCTCATGCGCGTGTTTCGCGATCGGCGAAATCCACTTGTCCGTCATCAGCAGAATGCGGGGGTTCTTGGTCTCGGCAGCCTTGCAGGCGAGCCGTTCCAGCCGCTGTTCATAGCGCCGGAAATCGACGAGATAGAGTATGTCACCCTGTCGCATCCGCATCAGGTAGTCCGGCCACATTTCCGCATCGATGGGCAGGTGGCAGACATCGGATCGAACCTGTCGCAGGTGAAAGGTCAGATGCCGCGCGATGGTGTCGCTGATGCGCCCGCCCAGTACATAGATGCGCCGCCTGCGGTCGGTCAGCAGCGCGCAGATCTGCAAGAACTGCTCTTCGGTGATGGCATCGGCGGCCATCGCCATCTGGGAGGTGGATTTGGCGATGAAATCCTTCAGGTAGCCCCCCTCCACCGGGCGACCGGGTGCGTGCAGATCGAGCGGCGAGCGCAGGCCCTGTTTCAGTTCGGAGATCAGCTCTCGCTGGAATTCCTGATAACCTTCGAGACCGATCTTGGTGACGAACCGGGAGATCGACGGGGCGGATACCTCGGAATGCCGCGCCAGTTCGTGGATCGGGGAGAGCCCCGAGAAGGGATAGTCCGACAGGATCGTCGCAGCCAGTTTGCGCTCGCGGATCGTGAGGGTTTCAGCGGCTTTCTCGATGCGTTCGCGGATGATCATGCGGGCTCCGGTTGCCTTCCGTTTGGGCGAGGGTGTGTGAACAGGACTTTCACGTCAACTAATTTTGTTGACTCTGAAATTCTTATTTCGTCTGCTCAAGGGCAAGCGCCGCTTTTGGGGGCAGGGTGCCCGGAATGTCATTCTTTCCAGTCGGTCCCTCGCTCGTCAGCCGTTCATCGCAGAGGGAAACGCGCAAGAAATGCCACAAACCCCCGAAACTCTTCTGACGCGCGAGGTACCGCTGGTGCCCGCTCAATCGGCGCTGCTTTTCATCGATGTGCAGAATTTCAGCGCCAAGCGAGAGGGAGCCGAGTTCAAGGACCTGTCGGACGCGGCTTTCACGGAAAACTACGGCTGGTTTTTCGATCAGTTGAAATCGCGCGTCATCCCGAACATGCAGAAACTGCAGGCGGGATGTCGTGCGGCTGGTGTGGAAGTGCTCTACACGACCATCGAAAGCCTGACCAAGGATGGCCGGGACCGGAGCCTTGATTACAAGATCACCGGGTTCAACGTGCCGCGCGGTTCCTGGGACGGCAAGGTGATCGACGAGATCGCGCCGGGCGAGGATGAGATCGTCTTTCCGAAGTCTTCCTCCTCGGTCTTCGTCTCCACGCACATCGACTACGTGCTGCGTAACCTCGGCGTGAAGCAGGTGGTCCTGAGCGGGCTGATCACCGATCAATGCGTGGAAAGTGCTATCCGCGATGCCTGTGATCTGGGCTATCTGGTGACGCAGGTGACCGATGCCTGCCTGACCTATTCCCAGGAACGCCACGACCACTCCCTGCGCACGATCAAGGGCTATTGCCGCCAGGTCACGACGCAAGAACTTCTTGATGAGCTGTCCTGAGTGACCGCAGTCGCGCATATCGGCAGGACATCTGCGTGAGCGACGCGGCGTTGCTCACCTTTCCAGCCCGGCTGCGTGCCGCGAATATTGCACGCACGCTTGTCTGCCTTGCGGTGCTGACGCTGGCCGTGGCCATTCTCACGCTGGTCTTCGGGCGGTCCGGCGAACGGATCGCCGTCCAGATGTGCATCAACGTGGCCGCAGTCGTGGCGCTGGGGGTTTTTTGCGGCAATACCGGCATCGTGTCTTTCGGGCATGGGGCCTTCATGGCGATCGGCGCCTATCTGTCGGGAATACTCACCATGCCGGCGGGAATCCAGCGCACCTCCCTGCCGGAGTTGCCCGGGTTTCTGGCGGGCCATGAGCTCTCGCTCTGGCTGGCGTTGCCCGTCGTGGCGCTGGCGGGGCTGGCCTTCGCCGCGATCAGCGGCACGGCAATCGCGCGGCTCATGGGGGCATCCGCCGCAATTGCCTCGTTGGGGCTCTTGATCATCACGCATGGGGTGGCCGTCGGCGCGCGGGAGATCACCCGCGGCAGCCAGACCTTTTTCGGTGTGCCCCGGGTGGTGGACATCTGGATCGCCTTTGGTGCCGCCGTGGTCTTCGTGCTGCTGGCGCGGGCCTATCGCGAAAGCCCGATGGGCCTGTTTGCCCGCGCCGCGCGTGATGACGCCGCCGCTGCCGCAGCACTGGGGATCAATCCGCAGCGCACGCGGTTCATCAGCTGGTGCCTCTCGGGTGCCATGTGCACTGTCGCGGGCGCGCTTTACGGGCATATGCTCGGGGCGTTTTCCCCGGCGTCCTTCTATCTCTCCCTGGTGTTCGCCCATGTCGCGATGATGATCGTGGGCGGCATGGCTTCGGTTGGCGGTGCGGTGACGGGCGTCATCGGCATCACGCTCCTGCAGGACGGCGTCCGGCAGTTCGAAGGCGGTGTGGAGGTTTTCGGCCTGGCCTTGCCGGAGGTGTTCGGGCTGACAACAGTGGCGCTTGGCCTCGCGATTCTTCATGGTGATCTGGCTGCGGCCTGCGGGGCTGGTCGGCAAGTTCGAGCTTGGACCCGGGGCGGGCGCGCGCATCTTCGACCGGATCGGGCGGCAGACCGCCCCGGCCCCGGCGCCTGCTCCTGTCTCAACTGCGATCCTGCGGGCCGAAGGGCTTTCCAAAAGCTTTGCCGGTGTGAAAGCCGTCGAAGACATGAGCTTCGAGGCCCCGACCGGGCGCGTGACCGGCCTGATCGGGCCCAACGGTGCGGGAAAATCCACCCTCGTCAATCTGATCACGCGCCAGTACAGGGCGGATGCGGGGCGGACCCTGCTGACGGATCGGGATCTGAGCGCTGTCTCCCCCGAGGATATCGCCCACGCCGGCATCTCGCGCAGTTTCCAGAACCTTCGTCTGTTTCAGGGCCTTACCGTCTACGAAAACGTGCTGGTGTCGGCACTGGCCGCGGGACATCGCGGCACCGATGCCGCCGCCGTGGCGCTGCGCGAACTTATTGCCTTCGATCTCGGTGATCTCGCCGCGACCCGTGCCGATGCGCTCTCTTATGGGGCGCGCAAGCGGCTGGAGATTGCCCGCGCCATCGCGCAGGAGCCCGTGATCCTCCTGCTCGATGAGCCTGCTGCCGGGATGAACCCGGCGGAGACCGACGATCTGGCCGACAGGCTGATCCGGATCCGCGATGAACGTGGCATCGGCATCCTGCTGATCGACCACGACCTGCGTTTCGTGAACCGTCTTTCCGGTTGGACGGTGGTGATGAACCGCGGCACCCTGATCGCCGAAGGAGTGCCGCAAGAGGTGCGCGCCGACCCGGCCGTCATCGAGGCCTATATCGGGCGCGGTCGCTCGGCGGCGGCGATCGCTACGACACCCAGAGAAGAAACTTTCCCGCAACAAGGAGTAAGACCATGACTTTCAAGAAACTGCTATTGACCACGACCAGCGCGCTGGTGCTTGCCGGGGCTGCGCATGCCGAAGAATACGTGATCGGTGTGATGTCCGCGCAATCGGGCTATCTTGCCCCCTACGACGGCCCGGCCTATGCGGGCTTTCAGTTCTGTGTCGACCAGAAGAACGCCGCAGGCGGGCTCAATGGTAAATACATGGTGCGAACAATCGTCAAGGACACGCGCTCCGACATCGCCGAAGGCGTGAAGGTGGTGCAGGAGATGCTGGACGATGGGGCGCAGTTCATCGTCTCCTCGGCGGACGCCGATCCCACCATCGCGGCCGCACAGATCACGATGGCCGACGGGATCCCGACCATGACCTTTGCCGGTACGGCACCCGTGTTGACGCAGGTGGGCCCGCATGTCTTCGGCAGCTACCCGGCTGACAACCAGCAGGGCGCCGTCCTTGCCGCCTACGCCCGCGAGCAGGGCTTCGAGAACGTCTACCTCGTGAAATCCCCGGACAGTGCCTACACGCTGGGCGGCCCGGAGTATTTCGGTGAAGTCTTCGAATCTCTCGGCGGCAACATCGTCGGCACCTCCAACTACTCGCTGAACCAGCCTGATTTCTCCGCCATCGTAACGACGATCAAGGCGGCGGAACCGCAGCCCGACGTTATCGTGACCTGGGCCTGGGAACCCGATTTCCCGGCCTTCATCAAGGCGCTGCGCGGGGCGGGCCTCGCCACGCAGGTGATGGGTGGCGACGTGCTCGACACGCCCACGGTGCGGGGACTGGGCGATGTGGTGGATGGCGTGGTGCACACTTCCGGCGGTTTCCCGGATGAAGGCTCCGCCTATGCGCAGTTCATCGATGATTTCAAGGCCGCGACCGGCACGACGCCTGACAACAACTATTACGTCAACGGCTGCGACATCGTGAACATGATCGAACAGGCGGTTGCCGCTGCGGGTTCCACCGATCCCGCAGCCGTGACGGCGGCGATGGCCGAGATCGAGAACGGCAAGGGCATCATGTCGGACTTCACGTTCAAGGGGACGGACCGGATGCCGCTGCGCGATGTGGTGGTGGCGCGGATCACCGGGGCAGGCGAGAAGGAGTTCGTTCTGCGCACCAAGGCCGACCCCGCAACCCTGCCGCAACCGTAAGGGCAGGGGGATGGAAACCGCACTCCGCATCACCGGGCTCGATGTCAGATATGGTCCGGTGCAGGCCACGCGCGGCGTCGATCTGGTCGCGACCAAGGGCGGCGTCACCGCCCTTCTGGGGGCCAATGGCGCCGGCAAGACATCGACCGTGATGGCGATCGCGGGCGCACGGCGCATCTCGGCCGGATCGGTTTCCATCTTCGACAAGGACATGACAGGAGCCTCGCCCGACGCCATCGTGCGCGCGGGCGTGGCCATCTGCCCGGAAGGGCGGCGGGTGTTCTCGGCGCTCTCGGTGGAGGACAACCTGACGCTGGCCGGCTCCGTGGTGGGAAATGCTGCCACGGCACAAGCGCGCAAGGCCGCGATGATGGAGCGCTTTCCGATCCTCGGTGAAAGGCGCAAGCAACTCGCGGGGCTCCTGTCCGGCGGCGAGCAACAAATGCTGGCGGTGGCGCGGGCGCTGATGAGTGGTCCGCGTCTTTTGCTCATGGATGAGCCCTCGCTGGGTCTCGCGCCGCAGATGGTCGACGCGATCTTCGGCATCGTCGAGGAGCTGCGCGACGAAGGCATTTCGATCCTGCTGGTGGAGCAGAACGCGACGCTGGCGCTCGATGTGGCCGATCACGCGGTCATCCTGGCGAATGGCGCGGTTGCCGCCGCCGGCGCGCCCGCCGATCTCAAGAACGACAAGCTGCTGCAAGCAGCCTATCTGGCGGCCTGATCCATGGACCTCATCATCCAGCAAGCCATCAACGCGATAAGCCTCGGCGGCGTCTATGCGATGCTCGCTCTTGGTCTCGCAATCGTCTTTTCGATCGTGGGCCTGATCAACTTCGCCCATGGCGACATCATGACCTTCGGTGGCTACGGGATTTTCCTGTCGCTGGCCTTCGGCATGTCGCCGGTGGCGGCACTTGCAGTGGGGATCGCTGCGGCCGTCGTAATGGCACTGTCGCTCGAACGCACGGCTTTCCGTGCCATGCGCGGGGCCGATGTGGTGACCTTGCTGATCACCAGCTTTGCCGTCTCCGAAATCCTCAAGGTGCTCTTTCAGAACACGATTTCCGCGCGGCCCGTGCCCATATCCTTCCCCGCCTCCTGGTCCGGCACCTACCAGATCGCGGGGGCGACCATCGGGGTCGTGCCCACGGTCTCGATCATCGTGGCCTTCGTGTCGCTTCTGGGTCTGACCCTGATCCTGCATCGTACCGCCACCGGCATGGCGATGCGCGCCGCGGCCGAAGACCTGGAAATGCTGAAACTTCTGGGCGTGCGCGCCAATCGTGTCGTTGCCGTGGCCTTTGCGATCTCCGGACTGCTGGCGGGCATCGCCGCGGTGATCTGGACGGCGCAGCGCGGCTCGGTCGATCCCATGATGGGCTTCTTTCCCGTGCTCAAGGCCTTCATCGCCACGGTTCTGGGCGGGCTCGGCAGTCTTGGCGGGGCGGTTCTGGGCGGCTTCGTGATCGGCGTGCTTGAAGTACTGACGCAGGCCTTTTTGCCTGATGGTCTCTCGCCTTACCGGGATGCGATCGTTCTGGCGCTGGTCATCGCGGCGCTGCTCTGGCGGCCGGACGGGCTTTTGCCCGCCAAGAATGCCAACCGCTCGTGATCCCGGAGGCGCAGGGGTCTCGCAGGTCGGGCAAGGACGACAGATGGACGATTTGACCTCCCGGACTGACCTGCTCCAGCAGCATGATCCGACGCCCGTCGAATGGGTGAACCGGGACAGCACCTCCCCCGTTCTGCTGCTCTGCGAACACGCAGGGCAGGCGATCCCGGCACAGCTTGCGGCACTCGGCTTGCCTGCGGGTGCGATCGATCTGCACATCGGCTGGGACATCGGCGCCGAGCGGCTGGCCAGGTCAATTGCCGCAAGGCTCGATGCGCCGCTGATCCTGCAGCGCTACAGTCGCCTCGTGATCGACTGCAACCGCCCGCCGGGTGCTGCGGGTTCGATCCCCGAGATCAGCGACAATGTGGTCGTTCCGGGCAATCGGCGCCTGGGTTCGGAAGCGCGCAGGCAGCGCGAGGCGATGATCTTCGCGCCTCTGGACGCCGCCATTACCCAAGGCTTCGCGCGCGCACCACGCCGCGCCGCCTTTTCGATCCACAGTTTCACCCGGCAGATGCACCAGAGCGAGAGGCGCCGATGGGATGCCGGGTTCCTGTGTCGCCGGGACATGGCAGCGGCGCAGGTTTTCGTCGACTGCTTGAGCCGTGCGAGGCCGGATCTGGTTCTGGCGATCAACGAACCCTATCAGATCGAGGATGAAGGCGACTGGTTCATTCCGCACCACGCCGAGCCGCGCGGCATTCGGCATTGTCTGATCGAAGTGTGCAATGATCAGTTGCAGAGCGATGCAGGCGTGGAGCTTTGGGCGGATCTGCTGGCGCAAGCCATCGGCGAGGTGCTGTCGGGCTAGGACCTTCGCGCGCCTTGCCAGAGCGCGACCTCGGCCAGAACCAGATCGAGGGTCTCGATGATCATGTCGACGTCGTCGGCCTCGATCGTCAGCGGTGGGCGGATTTTCAGGATGTTGTCCTTTGGACCTTCGCTGCCGATCAGAATCCGATGATTGCGCATCCGGTTTTTCACGTAGGCACAGATTTGCGGGCTCTCCATGCCTTCCGCGGTTACAAGTTCGACGCCCAGAAAGAGCCCCATGCCGCGCACGTCGCCGATGCAGGCGTGGCGGTGCTCCAAGTCCTTCAGACCCGCAATCAACCGCGCCCCCATCACCCGCGCATTCTCCTGCAACCCTTCGTCGTCGACGATGTCGAGCACCTCCTTGCCGATCCGGCAGGACAGGGTCGAGCCGCCGAAGGTGGAGAAGAACTCGATCCCGTTGTCAAAGCTCTGCGCAATCTCGCGCGTCGTGACGACGACGCCGATGGGATGGCCGTTGCCGATGGGTTTGCCGAGCACCACCATATCGGGCAGCGCGCCCTGATGCTCGAACCCGAAGTAATATTCCCCCAGGCGGCCCAGCCCGGTCTGCACCTCGTCCGCGATGCAGACGCCGCCCGCCGCGCGGATCTTTTCGTAAACCGCCGGGAGATAGCCTTTCGGCGGAATGATCTGGCCGCCGACCGACGGAAAGGTTTCCGCGATGAAACCCGCCAGCCGATGCCCTCTGGACTGCAGCGCATTGATCGCCGGATCGACTAGGTTCGCGAAGCCGCGCGCGCGTTCCGGATCGTCGCGCCGGAAGCTGCCGCGATAATCGTCTGCAACTTCCACCAGTTCCACCCAATCGGGTTTGCCGACCCCGCCGGGTTTCGCGAATTTATAGGCGGAAATATCCACGGCACCGGTGGTATTGCCGTGATAGCCGTGATCGGGCGTGACCATGCCCTTCGCGCCGGTATGGGCCCGCGCCAGACGCAGCGCCAGTTCGTTCGCCTCCGACCCGGAATTGACGAAATAGCAGACCTGCAGGCTTTCAGGCAATTTTGACAGGATCTTTTCGGCGAATTCGGTCTGCGCCGGGTGCAGGTAGCGGGTATTGGAGTTCATCCGCCTGAGCTGATCCGCGGCGACCGCCTGGATGCGCGGATGGGCGTGGCCTACATGCGGCACGTTGTTATAGGCGTCGAGATAGGCGCGGCCCCATTCGTCGAAGAGATGATGCCGCCAGCCGCGCAGCAGCATCACCGGCTCGACGTAGGTCAGGCTGAGATTGCCGCCGAAGTGCTGGCGTCGCTTGTCCAGAACCTGTGCCTTGTCGGGCAGGTCGTAGCGCAACTTGTCGTCGGGCAGGTTCAGCAGGCTGGCCGGGTTCGGGCAAAGGGCTTCCCACATTTGCAGATCGTCGGGATCGGCGACACCGGGCCAGGAGGGGGCCATGCCGTCGGTCGTCATCAGCACCTGGAAATGCAGATGCGGCGCCCAGCCGCCGTTCACGTCCTGCGCACCGAATGTGCAGAAAGCGGTACCGCCTTCGACGATGCTGCCTATGTCGAGCGTGCCGAGGAACGCAGGGTCGAGATGGCCGTAGAGAGTGAAGAACCGGTCGCCTTGCGGTGTTTCGTGCTGCAGGACGATCATTCCGCCGTAATCCAGCGACCCCTCGCGGCACTCGGCGACAACGACCTCGCCTTTCAGCGGCGCATGGACAACCGTTCCCGCGGGCGCGAAGATGTCCACCGCCATATGCACGCAGCGTCTGTCGCTGGCCTTCCACTTGCCCTTGCGAAAGGCCTTGTCAGTGTAGATCAGCCGCGGCTCGCGGTAGTAGCCGAGCCAGGGTCCCGCGCCGTGCAGGGGTTCACCACCCAGCCTTGCAGCCTCGGTGGCGGTCATCGCGAAAGGATCCTGCGGCTCCGCCGATTGGTCGACCGACAGGCTTCCCATCGGGGCTTGCGACAGATCATCGGCGATGATCGGGGCGAAGCTGCCACTGGCCTGCCGCAGCCATGCCGCGACACGGTCCGCGCCATCGACCACGGGCAGGTCGCAAGCCGCACGCAACCGCGCGCGAAGGAGGTGAGGATCGATCACAGCACCCTCCAGAAAACGCCAGGCTGGCGCTTGTGAGATGATGACGTAAGGATCATCTGGGTCGGCTTTCGCCATGATCGTCGAATTGACCACACTGACCGCGAGGCGCGCGCGCAGAAGCGGCCAGAGCAGGTCGAGCTCGGCGGCGGTCAGGGGGGAGGCCGCATGGTAGCCCGCCACAAGGCGCGCCAGCGCACGTTCCGACTGGTCATGATCCAGAACGACATAGGCCGCCGCAATAGCAAGGTCGCAGATGCGCGGGGCTTTGCACATGTCGCCGAGATCGATGAGGCCGGAAACTGTCAGGGATTGCCCCATCGTCCCGTCGACCAGGATGTTGTAGTCATTGGCATCGTTGTGCACCGCTTGCTGCGGCAAGGCGGTGAGTGCTGGTTTGATCAGCGCGAAGTCGCGGGCGATTCCGGCGATCAGATCCTGACGGGCCGGATCGTCGAGGCAGCCCAGATCGTCTTCGATCCAGTCGGCCTGCATGAGGTTCCATTTGAAAGGGCGGTCGAGGCCGGGATGATCGAAATCCGCGAAGGCCTTTGCACATCCTCCCAGAACGACCCCCAGATCCTCGATCAACGCGAGGCTCTTGGGGGCGATCGTCGCATAGCAACGCCCCGGCAGCTTTTCGAGCACCCAGACAAGTCGGTCCGCGCCCGCCTCATCGGTCACGACCACAAAGGGCGCCCCCGTGGCGCTTCGGACGACACGCGGCAGGGGCAGGCCCGGGGCCTGCCGTTCGACATGCTCGAGCGCCTTGATCTGCAGATCGACAAGCTGCGCATCGCATCCCGGCCGCATGACCTTGAGGATATGGTCTTTCCCCTCTGCGTCCGTTGCCAGAAAGTTCAGGTCGTACTCCCCGTCGAGCCGGATGAGTCGCTTCTTCAAGTGCCAGTTCTGGTGGAGGGCCTCGGCCCAGTGACTGGTCGGCATCTCAACCTCTTTGATCAAACCTTGCGGCCGGTTCGGCGCGCAAGAGTTGATGTGCATTCGTTTCAAACGGTATCCGGTGTCCGGGGCCGCGCCACCCCTTCATCTGCGGGTAAGGCATACGATCGTCGCGTGCGCCGCCCTGCAAGCGACACTACCGGACGAGGAGCCGATATCAAGGCGGTGCCGGCGCTTTCCACATCAGGTTTTGGGAAACGTGATCCGCGTATGGCAGACCGGCAGCTTTCTTGCACCCTGCGGCGGAGGACCCTGCCAATCGAAGGCCTTGGGAAGGGGAGCGGGCCACCGTCTCCGAGCGCAAGTGCCGAAACTCAACCACTGCCATGACAGCGAGACAAGGGTAGAGCCCTGTGTCTTTTAAAAGCTGCGTGGTCCCAGCCCGGGCGTTGCGTCTTGGAGATGCCGGGCGATCGATCTGGCGGAGAGGGCGTCGCGGCGCGCATCTGCCGACCTTACGCAGCGAACAGTCTGGAACTTGATTTGTGTCAAATCAAATTGACGGATAGTGTGTAAAGTTTGCGTTACACATTTGACGGAGAGAGACATGCGTATACTGTTCGTGCACCCAAATTATCGCTCAGGTGGCGCTGAAATTGCAGGCACATGGCCTCCCGCATGGGTCGCTTATCTGACGGGGCATTTGCGCCAATCCGGATTCGACGACATCCACTTCATCGATGCAATGACCGATGGGCTGAGCGACGCGGATCTGGCGCAGAAAATGGAGGCGCTTGCACCGGATGTGGTCGGCGTCACCGCGATCACACCGTCGATCTACCGCGCTGAGGATGTGCTCAAGATCGCCCGCGACGTCGTGCCTGACGCGGTACGGGTGCTGGGCGGCGTGCATGCGACCTTCATGTACAAGCAGGTTCTGACCGAAGCGCCTTGGGTGGACGTCATCGTGCGTGGCGAAGGCGAGGAAATCTGCACCGAACTGATGCTGGCCATCGAGGACGGACGCTTTCCGGCCGAACGCCACAAGATCAATGGTCTCGCGTTCATCGACGGCGACCGGATCATCGCGACGCAGGCGGCCTCGACGGTCAAGGACCTCAGCAAGATCAAGCCGGACTGGTCGGTGCTGGAGTGGTCCAAATACATCTACATCCCGCTCGGCAAGCGCGTGGCGATCCCGAACCTTGCGCGCGGCTGTCCCTTCACCTGTTCCTTCTGCAGCCAGTGGAAATTCTGGCGCGACTACCGCGTGCGCGATCCCAAGGACGTGGTCGATGAAATCGAGGATCTGGTGAACAACCACGGTGTCGGCTTCTTCATTCTCGCCGATGAGGAACCGACGATCAACAAGAAGAAGTTCGTGGCCTTCTGTCAGGAACTCATTGATCGCGGCCTGCCAAAACGGGTGAAATGGGGGATCAACACCCGTGTCACCGACATCTACCGCGACAGGGATCTTCTGAAATTCTACCGCAAGGCGGGGCTGGTCCATGTATCCCTGGGGACCGAAGCCGCAGCCCAGATGAAGCTCGACGTGTTCAACAAGGAAACCAAGGTCGAGGAGAACAAGCAGGCGATCCGCCTGCTGCGCGAAGCGGATATTCTCGTGGAGGCGCAATTCATCGTGGGTCTCGACAATGAAACGCCGGAAACCCTGGAAGAGACCTACCAGATGGCCTGGGACTGGCAGCCCGATCTGGCGAACTGGTCGATGTACACGCCCTGGCCCTTCACGCCGCTCTTTCAGGAGTTGAAGGACCAGGTCGAGGTCTTCGATTTCAGCCGATACAATTTCGTGACCCCGATCATGAAACCCGCGAAAATGGAACGGGGCGAGTTGCTGGACGGCGTGATGAACAACTATCGCCGGTTTTACATGAAAAAGGCGCTCTTTCACTATCCGTGGCGTGGCACCGGGTTCCGCAGGCGCTACCTGCTCGGCTGTCTTTATGCCTTCCTGAAAGCCGGGGTCGGACGCACCTTCTACGATCTCGGCAAGGTCGGATACACCGGTCCGCAATCCAAGCACAAACTCGATTTCCATTTCGACACGACACGCACCATCGCCGAGGCGCAGATGGAGGACTGGGAGGCCTCCGCCGACAAGGCGGCCAAGGCGGCCGAGCGCCGTGACGCCCTGCGCGCACAAGGCAAGGAGCGCGCGGTCGAGCGGACGCAGGCGTTCAGGATGCCCAATGGCGCCGAGATCAAGTCTTGCGGTGGTGGCAGTTCGCAAATGGAAGATGTCTGAGGAAGGGACCCGAGGGTCCGGCGTCATCGGGCCGAACGCGATCCTTCAGCTCTTGCCGGTTCTCGAACGTTTCGGCGGGCCGGCGTGGCGGGCAGAAATTCTGGCCCTTGCGGGAATACTGGATCTGCCGGACGGGACGCGCATGATCCCCGAGGCGGATGCCGCGCGTCTGCACCGCCAACTGCGCTGGAACGAGCCCGATCTGGCACCACTCCTTGCCGCTGAGGCGGGCGTGGGGACTGCGAACTACATCCTCGCGCACCGCATCCCGACTGCGGCGCAATGGCTGTTGAAAGCGTTGCCGAAAGAGCCCGCCGCCCGCCTTCTGTCCCGCGCGATTGCCCGGCACGCCTGGACATTCGTCGGATCGGGGCGGCTTGATGTCGTTGACCCCTGGACCTACGCCATATGGGACAACCCTCTGATCAAGGGCGAGCAGAGCAATACATGCCTTTGCGACTGGCATGCAGGGGTCTTTGCGAGATTGTATCAAGAGCTGGTCAGTGCCCGCTGCCTCTGCACCGAAACATCCTGCGGCGCTCAAGATGCAAAAACCCCGTGCCGCTTCGAGATCAGGCTCGCCACCTGACAAGGAGGTCGCAGACCGACCGATAACCCGGTCGACTGATCCATTGGCAGGAACCCCGGCCCTTTTGACGCCGTTCACCGGCGTCGCCGCCTATGGCCCAAAATGGACGTCACGTGCTCCATGCCAAGACTGAACAGGGCTCGTCGGTCTTTGCGTCGGTTGCGCCGACCGAAGGGATCCTGCGCGTCGGTTCCTGCGCGGTCGTTCCCATGCGCTGCGGTGCCGCTCTGCCCCAATTTCACGCGTTCCAACTGCACATGATGCGCCGCTTGCCACGCATGCGCAGACGGCAGGTTTTCCAAATGACAGCCCGTCGGCATCGGTCTAAGTTCCGTTCATGAAACCGGAAATTCTCGCCACGCTGCCCGGCTATACCCGGACACTTCTGCTCAAGGACGCGATCGCCGGCGTGACCGTCGCGATGGTGGCCTTGCCGCTCAGTCTGGCCATCGCCATCGCATCCGGTGCCGATCCATCCAAGGGCCTCGTGACCGCAATCGTCGCCGGCTTCCTGATCTCGCTTCTGGGCGGCAGTCGGGTGCAGATCGGGGGGCCAACCGGCGCGTTCATCGTGGTCGTTTTCAGCGTGATCGCGGAACATGGCTATGACGGTCTGGTCATGGCGACGTTCATGGCGGGGCTGATCCTGCTGGCTGCGGGGTATTTTCGGGCGGGAAGTCTCATCCGTCTGATCCCCGAGCCCGTCATCAACGGGTTCACCATCGGCATCGCCATCATCATCGCCACTAGCCAGTTGAAGGATTTCCTCGGGCTGTCGGTGGCGGCCGTTCCTGCGGAATTTCTGGCCAAGATCGAGGTGCTCTGGTCGGCGGGTCCGACATTCTCGGCGGCTTCGGCGCTCATCGGGCTCGCCACGATGGTGTTGATCGTCCTCTTCCGCCGCATGGCGCCGAAACTGCCCGGGTTGATTGTCGCGGTCGCCTGCACCTCGGCGGTCGTTGCGCTTGCCGACCTGCCGGTCGATACCATCGGATCGCGGTTCGGCGACCTGCCGCGCTCCTTGCCCTGGCCCGGCCTGCCACAGATCAGTCTGGCCCGGTTGGGCGATCTGCTGCCTTCCGCGATCGTCATCGCCTTCCTTGCCGGGGTCGAATCCCTCCTGTCCGCCATGGTGGCCGACCGCATGACCGCCGGGAAGCACCGCCCCAACGCCGAGCTTCTGGCGCAGGGGGCCGCGAATATCGGCTCGTCGCTCTTCGGCGGGATGCCTGCGACGGGAGCCATTGCGCGTACGGCGACCAATATCCGGGCTGGCGGCCAGACGCCCGTCGCGGGCATGATTCATGCGCTGACGGTCCTGATCGTCATGTTGTGCGCCTCGGGACTTGTCGGATTTCTGGCGATGCCCGCCCTGGCCGGGCTCCTGATCATCACGGCCTGGAACATGAGCGAGCCGCACAAATGGCGTGGATATTTCGCGGAACGCGGATCGGACATATTCCTGCTGGCGCTGACGATGCTTCTGACCGTCCTTGCCGATCTGACCGTTGCGATCGCAACTGGCGTTGCGCTTGGTCTGGCCTTTCGGTTGAAGCGCCGGAATGCCGAGGCGTCAGATTGGTCCGAACCTGATCGGTAAGCACATAGGCCAGCAGGCTTGCTCGCGCCGCCGGAGCGCGATGCCTGCCAGCGCAGCACCCGGAGGAGCGGTTCCTGGCAGAACTCAAACACGTCGGAGTCCTCGCACCCCGGTACGAAAAACACGAGGCCACCACCTCCCTCGCCCTGATCCGGCTCGCCGCACCACGCATCCGCTCGCGCGTTCATGGGAAGGTAAGTTAGGCTTTCGTCGCGAATTCAAGCCTCGCGGGGCCTATTGCGCGGCGATCGGCGCGGCTTTCGTTTCCGCCTCGCCGAAGCCTTTCGGGACCGGCAGATCCGGCAGGCTTGCCGCACGTTTTTGCAGTGCCCGCCCGATCACGACCCGGCTGATTTCCGTCGTCCCGTCGACGATCCGAAGCATCTGCGCAAGCCGTGACAGACGGTCCAGCCCGTAGGGCTGCAAAAGCCCCATGCCACCCAGCACCTGTGTGCAGGTATTGGCCGCCCTGAGTGCTGCATCCGGCACGAAGCGCTTTGCATGTGCGGCCATAAGCGGACCCTCCGGCGTGCCGAGCGCCGCTGCCGCCTTGCGATAGAGCAGCTTTGAGACTTCGAGATCGGTCGCCACTTCACCGAGCATCCACTGGATTCCATCGAGATCGAGGGTCTTGCCGCCGAACATCTTGCGGTTCTTGGAGTAGGAGAGCGCGGTATCGAGCGCGGCTTGCATCAACCCACAGCAGCCGGATGCGATGGACACACGCGCGATGTCGATGGCCATGAGAGAGCCTTGCAGACCCTGTCCGACGGGCAGGATGATGTTGTCCTCGCTGACCACGACATCGGTCAGATACATCTCCGCCATCGGCAGGAAGGAGTAGGACGGCGTATCGTAGATCGCGCCGAAACTGACGCCTGGCGCGTCTGCGGGAATTGCGATCATCGCCATGTCCTTGTGGCCCGGTGCATCGCTGGTCTTTACCACGGTGAAATAGACATCGGCTTCGGTGGCGAGGCTGACCCAGGCTTTCGATCCATTGATCGTCCATGTCCCGTCGCCGTTGATGCGCGCGCGGGTGTACATCGTCATTGGGTCCGATCCGGACTGCGGTTCGGTCAGCGCGAAGTTCGCCAGTTTGCGGCCGGAGGTCAGATCGCGCGCCCATTTGTCCTTGAAGGCCTGCGTGCCATATCCGCAGCCTGCATAGGTGCAGATATTGTGCATGGAGAGGGCGAAGGCATAGGCACCGTCGCCTTGGCCGAGCTGTTCATAGACTTGGATGCCCTCGGAAAGCGGCAGTCCTTGCCCGCCGAATTCCTCGGGCGCATAGAGCCCTGTCAGGCCTGCTGCACCCGCCTGGTCGGATGCATCGCGCGGCCATTTCCGGGCGGCGTTCCATGCCGCCACATTGGGCGAAATCACATCGCTGGCATGCTTGCGGGCGGCTGCGAGAATGGTGTCGAGTTTCTCTGACATCTGTCGTTCCTCTTTTGAGCACGGATTATCGCATCCCGCCACCTCAAGAGGTTGGCCTGGCTGCGTGGGTCAAGGCCCGTTGCCTAGCTTTTTCAATTACTCTTCGGGAAATAGTGCGGAAACAGAGGTCGCACCATCTCATCACATGACAGTCGATTGTCCGAAAGTGACAAAATCATCCGTCGGGGGGTATCCTGCGCCGATATGCGCTCGGTGTGTTGCCTGTCCAGCGCCGGAAGGCGCGGTGGAAGTTGGCGGCGGAGGTGAAGCCCACGTCCTGCGCGATCTCCTCGATGCTCTTCTGACCCAACTGGAGGTGGCGGATCGCAAGGTCGCGGCGCAAGGCGTCCTTGATCGCCTGAAACGAGGTGCCATCCGCTTCCAGCCTGCGGATCAGGGTGCGCGGCGTCAGGTGCATGGCCTGTGCGGCCTCGGACAGGGTGGCGCGGTCCCAGTCTGTCTGGCTCAGATAATTGCGCACCCGCAACGACTGGGTATGTTCGCGCGACCGTGTGAAGATCCAGTCCCGCGGCGCGTTTTCGAGGAAGCGATCGAGTTCGGCGGTGCTGCGCAGATGAACCCCGCCCAATCGGTCGAGGTCGAACGCGATGTATGTTTCGGGGCAGTTGAACCGCACCGTGGTGGGAAAGATGACCGCGTAATCCTGTTCGAAGGCGGGACGCGCAAAGGCGAAGCCGACCTCCCTTACCGGGACTTCGTGCTTTGCAAGCCAGGACATCAGGCCATGTGCCAGCTTGAGGATCAGCATATGTCCAAAGCGCTGCATCGGTGCCGCGCCTTGTGGTGTCAGCGCCAGCACCAGAACCTTGCCCGTTTCGGTGAGCGTGAAACGGTAGTCGTCCAGCAAGAGGTTCCAAAAGGTCGAGAAGCGATACAAGGCGGAGGCCAGCGATGTCGCTTCCCGCACGGAAGTCAGAAGATGCTGCAGGGCGCGCGGCCGGATCGGTCGGCTCCACAGGCCCATCATTTCGTCGCCTGTTTCCACGGCGGCCCGTTGATAGAGGCAAACGATCTGATCGAGTGTGACGCGGCCCTGCGTCTGGTTCTGCTCCGTGCCCAGATCTGCGTGCTGCAACAGGGCGCGATATTGCGGTTCCGAACATAGAGGCCGCAGCGCATCCAGCCAGTCGGCAATGAACTGACGGGAAACCGTTGCATACTGGGACGATGCAGGCATTGGTGTCATAGGTTTTTCGCTATCACCTAATGGCCGGCCACTGAAGAAGGCATTTGAGTGGAGCGGCCATGGTTCGGAATTCTTGACACAAAGGCCTGCCGCAAGTGTGACCTTCTAGGCCGGCTTTGAGGGAAGGCCCGGGGTGCGGTCGTGCTGGCCGTGGATCAAGGCGCAGGACCATGCGATCTCTCTCCGAGGATAGACGGATCTGCTTTCGGGGCACTGTGCTCGCAGAAATGCAGCGGCGGAACATGGGAAGGCACATGGCGTTCGCGCGCCAGGGTTTTCTGCTCGGCACACGACAGGGCATGCAGCGCGTCTTCCGGGTTCAGGCCCTTTGAGCAGGCGCGGTTCCAGATCCGTCTGGCCGAGGCGGGCGACCATGGCAGAACTGCCTCGGCCAGCCAGCGTCGCAAGGGTTCCGGCAAGGAATCGTAAGCGCGCATCGGTTCCGTGGTGCGACGCTTGCGCCGCAAGCGCGTCATGCCGAGATTGCGGTTCATGCCGCGTCCTCCGGATCAAAAACCGGATCGAGGACAAGGACCAAGCGGGTCTCGCCCGTGCCTTCGATCGGCGGCGATCTGTGGCGCAGGCCGGAGGGCGGCGTTTCGGGCCAGAGCGACCCTCGCAGCAGGATCGGTGAGCCGGTAGGCACGGTTAAGATACGCTCCGGGGCAGTGCCGTCAATGGAAATGCCGTATTGCGTGCCCGTGCCTCGGTAGGTGCAGACCAGCCGAGCCGTCATGGCGTCGACGTGAAATCGGGCGCATGTATTTGTGGCAATCGCCTGCAGCCGCAGGCTCAGATGCCGCGCGCCCATCAGATCGGCAAAGACCCCCGCGAGGGCTGTGGCATCATCGATCAGCAGCGCAAGCTCCGGTCGCCGTGGCGTTTGCGCGCGCGCACACATCTCGGTCAGGGCGGCGCGGACAGCCCTGCGGTGCAGGGTCGCGCGGCCGTTCGGGAGCCTGTCCGGATCGACCCTGTCCAACCATGCGGATAACCGCTGGTCGGGCGGCCTGCGCCAGATCGCGGCAGCGCATCCGGACGCACGGAACGCGGCAAGCTCTTCTGGCCGGTCCGTGATCGCAACTCCCATGGGCGCATCTTGCGCAATTCTGCCGAGCAGGCTCATGCCGTTTGGTCCGCGCGCCGCCAGACCGGGAAGGGATCGGGGTAGTCGGGCAAGCTGTCGGGGCCGACCGCCTCGGGCTCCGGCACGAGGCAGCCGTCGAGCAGCGCCTTCATGCGGGGCCAGTCGATGCCCGCACCTATGAAGACAAGCTCCTGACGGCGATCCCCCCAGGGCTCCTGCCAATGGGCCTGCATATAGGATCTGGCGCTTTCGTGATCGGGCCATTTCTCTTTCGGCACTGACGCCCACCATGTCCCGAGCGGCTTGATGCTGGACAGTGAGCCTGCCAGCGAGAACTCCGCCACCCAGCCAGGTCTCGTGGCAATCCAGAAGTGACCCTTGGCGCGGATCACGCCCGGAAGGTCTCCGTTCAGTACCGCCATGATCCGCTCCGGGATGAACGGCAGCCTTGCGCGGTAGACGAAAGACGCGAGCCCGTATTCCTCGGTCTCCGGCCTGTGATCGGCAAAGCCGTAGAGTTCCTTGGCCCACATCGGATGCTCATGCGCCTTCTCGAAATCGAAAAGACCGGTATCGAGGATCGCATCGACAGCCACGTCCGAATGATCGGTCTCGATGATCCTTGCATCGGCGTTCAGGCTGCGGATGATCTTGCGGGCCGCATCGACGCGGTCTGGTCCGGCGTCGGTGACATTGTTGAGGATCACCACATCGGCAAATTCGATCTGTTCGGTCAGCAGATGTACAAGGGTGCGCTCGTCCGCCTCGCCCATCGTCTCGCCACGGTCGCGCAGGAAATCATGGCTGGAAAAGTCGCGCAGGAGGTTCACCGCATCGACGACGGTTACCATCGTGTCGAGGCGGGAGACATCGGCGAGGCTGTCCCCATGTTCATCGCGGAAATCGAAGGTCGCGGCGACAGGCAAGGGTTCGGATATGCCGGTGGATTCGATGAGCAGGTGATCGAAGCGTCCTTCGCCCGCCAGACGCCTCACCTCGTCGAGCAGATCGTCGCGTAGTGTGCAGCAGATGCAGCCGTTCGACATCTCCACCAGCGTCTCGTCGGTGCGGGAAAGTTCGGTTTCGGCGCGCACAAGATCCGCGTCGATGTTCACCTCGGACATGTCATTGACGATCACCGCGACGCGCCGGCCCGCGCGGTTGTTCAGCACGCGATTTAGAAGAGTGGTCTTGCCGGCGCCCAGAAAGCCGGAAAGCACCGTAACGGGAAGGCGCGTGTCTGACATAAGAAGTTCCTTTCGGGAGTTTGCTTTTCACGTCACCGGTCGGGTTACTGGTCCTCTTGAATTAATATGTTATATCATTACGTAAATCAAGTATCAGCCTTCGCTGAGGCGCAACTCCGCCCTGCCACCTGGACTGCACAGGAACAAAGATTTGGCGATTGGTCCTGACCGGGTTCAGGCCCGCGCCGAAGCCGTGCACCAAGCCGGGAATTGTCCGAAGTGCCCCGCGCTGCGCCTTCGGTGACATGGGCGGTTGACGCGCTGAGGCCCGCATGGAGGCAGCGGGGGCAGGAGCGGCCGCATGTCAGATCTTCGATGCGGATATTGCGTCGTCAAATGGGCGGTTCAAGCAAACTCCAGCCGGGTTGGTCCCAACTTGAACTCAAGGGATACTTTCGGGTGTTCACGCCGCACTTGTGTTCTGCCCGGCCTTAGAAACAGGTGCCATGTCTGGAACTGCGTTGGGTCGGGATCGCAAAAAGCCCGGCAGGTAAGTACCGCGATATTCGGCAGACCGTCCGGGTGACGGGCAGAGGCGTAGCGGATCAACTCGCAACCTTCCTTGCGAACGCGGTCCGCGAAATCAAGGCAAGCACTGTAGTCCGCGGGATCGGTCCAGAGCGCTTCGTCGCGTGACATGGGCGGTTCGGTGAGGTCAATGGCTGCCGGTACGCGAACCGCTACACTGAAGGCCGTGTAGGTTCCCGGCGCCTTTGGCAATGGGGTGTCGGGCGAGCCTTCGAAGAAGATCTTCCTCTGCCAGACGGTCTCGGCGACAGCCGTGATGGGATCCTCCGCGCCGTAGAACACGCCAGCAGTTTCGCCTTTCCTGCGAAAGCGGGAATCCCAAGGGTATCTTCCGTACCGAAAAGGCGTGCTGAGCAGATAATGTAGATGCTGGCACTCGGGTGGCACCGGAGGCTTTGTGGTTTCCAGGATGTGTTCGAGGAGTTCCTGCTCTTCGCCACTGTCGACGAGCTTCGTCGTCGACACGATGTGTTGCGCTTCCACGAGGCGCCAGACTGTGTTTGCGTAGGGCTTATAGGGGAGCTCTGGCGGCATCGAGATAGTTCATGACTCGCACGAGGCCCTGGGCTGATTTCACTTCGTCCTTCGGGGTCGCATTGAGATGCGTATTCCGGTTGGCCATCCAGGCCTTCATCGATGTACCGTCACCGTGGACAATCGCATCCAGCGAACGAAACACGCGCACCAGACATGCTGCCAGTTCAAAAGGTTTGCCGCTCAGCCTGTACTGTCCATCGTTGAGGCGCGATACCGAAGAGGGACTGACGCCGATGACGGTAGCAAGTTCGGCGCCCGACAGGCCCAGTGCCTGAGACGCTCGAAAAACCGCCTTGCCCAAGATCATGCCGGAAGCTGTCTGGGGGGATGCATTCGGATGAGTCATCGCTATATGCCTTTCGTGTGAAATATAAATAGCATCAACTTTCCACAGATACAAGTGTCACCTGGGGGCTCTCTTCCCACCCGTCGGCATGCTTCGATGCCTGCGACGCCGGTAAGCCATGAGTTGGATTGCGCCTCCAAGACCGGGCTGTGGCGGGGTAATTGCACTCATCCACGACCTGAAGGCGAAGCTCATGCTCAGCTATTCGCAGATGACATTGGAAGGGCGATATCGGCCAGTGTCGAACGATCCAGATCGGCCAGGAAAGCTGTTTCAGCCGATCGCAGCCGGGCTTTCAGGCGGCATCTGCCGTCGAGCGAACAGGTATTGGTCTCGGTCTGGAAACACTCGACCAGCGGTTGGTCTTCCTCGAGAAGTCGTACCAGATCGCCCAAACGGATCTCTCCCGCGGGCCGCGCCAATACCGCGCCACCCCCACCGCCGCGGCGTGTCTCCACGATCCCGCCGCGCGACAGGCGTTGCATGATCTTGCTCAGATGGTTGCGCGACAGGCTGAATTCCAATGCCAGTTCCGCCGTCGAGAAGGCGCGGTCCTGGGCGGTGGCCATGCGCATCAGCATGCGCAGGCCGTAATCGGTAAAGGACGTAAGGCGCAAACTCTGTCTCCCTTGTCTAAATGGGTATTTACAATACCTATTAATGAATTTAAGTCTTGATGCAACGAAAAATGCCTCAGGAGGCCATGATGGCCGGAACACAGTCAGAGCAACCGAGACTCCCGCCCGCGAGACCTGAAGGAACGCAGGCGTTCATGGATCCGACAGGTTTCTGCGTCACGGCGCTGGCGCAACTCGTGCATGGGTTTCGTCGCAAAATCCGAACGGATGCCTTTCTTTGGCCTGCATTTACCGGATGCATAGCCGGTTGGACGTTAAATCCGGAACGCATGGTGTCCTTCTGGCCACTGGCGGAGGCGCTGACGCCAGTGGTGACACCCGTGCCACTGATTGGCCGCCGAGTTGAGGGGGTTCCATCTCGGCCGCTGGTTCAAGCGAAGCCTGGCGGCGCTCGCCACACGATCCATGGCCAACGGTGTCGGTATGTGTTCCGCTCGCGCCACCGCGAGCTATCCCCAACCGGATAATATCCCCTTGGGCAGAATCCTGACCGACATGGGAATACAAGCTTCAAGGTAATGAATATGAGCAGCACGGCAGAACAAATGCGCGCATGGCAAGGTCCGGCGCTTTTCACCTACGGCTTTCGCCCGTTCTTCCTCGGGGCTGCGGTCTGGGCCGTGCTGATCATGCTGCTCTGGGTGCCGATGATGTCTGGCGCGGTGACGCTGCCGACTGCATTCGACCCGGTGTCATGGCATGCGCATGAGTTTCTGTTCGGATATCTCTCCGCCGTGGTCGCGGGGTTTCTGCTTACCGCGGTGCCGAACTGGACCGGGCGGATGCCGATTGTGGGGTGGCCGCTCGCAGCGCTCTTCGCGCTCTGGCTCATGGGGCGGACCGCGGTAAGTTTCTCACTCTTCCTGCCGCCCTTTCTGGTGGCGGTCGCTGATCTCGCTCTTCCGCTCGCGCTTTGCCTCGTGCTTGCGCGGGAGATCGTCGCGGGCAAGAACTGGCGAAACCTGATCGTCCTGGCCATGCTTGCCGTGTTCATGCTCGCCAACGGGTTGTTCCACTGGGAGGCGTCCATGGGGGCACAGGCCGCCCAGGGGCATGGTCTGCGCCTGGGCCTTGGCGCAGGGGTGATGATGATCGCCGTGATCGGCGGGCGGATCGTGCCGTCCTTCACCCGCAACTGGCTGGTCCAGAAGGGCGGCGGGCGCTTGCCGGTGCCGCCGATGCAGACCTTCGACAAGGTGGCTCTTCTTGTCTTGCTGGCGGCGCTCCTGCTTTGGGTCTTCTGGCCTGACCATCCTGCAACGGGCAGCGCGCTTCTACTGGCAGGGCTTGCGCATGGCGTGCGGCTGGTGCGGTGGGCGGGATATCGGACAGCAGCGGAGCCTCTGCTTGCCATTCTGCATCTGGCTTATGCCCTTGTGCCACTCGGCGCGCTGGCGATCGGGGCGGATGTGCTCTGGCCCGGCACCTTCGGGGCTGCGGCGGCGCAGCACCTCTGGATGGCTGGCGCGATCGGTTTGATGACATTGGCTGTGATGACGCGGGCCACTCTGGGGCATACTGGCTGGCCCCTTCACGCGGGCAGCGGAACCGTCGGCATATACGTCGCTGTGGCGGTGGCGGTTCTGGCACGGGTGGCGGCAGGCGTCTGGCCGTCGGAGGCGGGCTGGTTGCATATGATCGCCGGTCTCGGCTGGATCGCAGGCTTTGGCGGGTTTGTCCTCGCGTATGGTCCCTTGCTGTTGCGCCTCCCGCCGGACAAGCGGCGCGCGGGCTAGGCCGCGCCATGGCCTGGCTCGAATTCGCCGCGGCCTGGGGGGTCTTCTTCGCCACCCACTCGTTGCCGCTGCGCCCGCCACTGCGCCCCTGGCTTCAGGCGAGGCTGGGGCCGCGTGGCTTCATCTATGGGTACTCGCTCCTGTCTCTGACCGTGCTCGGCTGGTTGATCGGTGCCGCGGGGCGCGCTCCTTTTGTACCATTGTGGGCCTGGGCGCCCTGGCAGGCCCAAGTGCCGCTGGTGGTGATGCTGCCTGTCTGCCTGATCCTTGCCCTTGCCATCGGCCGGCCAAACCCTTTTTCCTTTGGCGGTGCGCGGTCACATGCATTCAATCCGGCGCGCGCCGGGATCGTGCGGGTTACGCGGCACCCGCTTCTTCTGGCGCTGTCGCTCTGGGCATTGGCGCATCTTGTTCCCAACGGAGATCTGGCGCACGTGATCCTGTTTGGCGTTTTCGCAGCCTTCGCAGCCTTCGGCGGGCGTCTGGTTGACAAGCGACGCCAGCGCGAAATGGGAGCGGCGTGGCAAAGGCAATACAGCGAGGTCATGTCCGGCATCGGGACCGCAAGACCGGAAGCCTGGGGGTCTGTCTGTCTGCGCCTTGGGCTGGGCGTCGCCCTCTACGCGGGCCTGATCTGGCTGCATCCATGGCTCTTTGGCGTGAACCCCCTGGGGTGAAATACCAAAGGCTACGACGTTTTTCGAAGGGAAATGTTCCGCACCCGAAAGCGCTCTCGCGGTCGCCAAACGGCCAATCAGGGCGCCCGGAAATTTTCCCGCGCGTTTGTGCCAGATCAAGGAATTCGCCTTCGCCGCGGATAAACTGACCTCATGTACCACACGGGAGGAGTGTCGTATCATGTCATCAAGCCTGCTCGAAACAACGATCGAAGCCTTTGAGGAACGCATGGCGCTCAGGCGCAGGATGTTGCGCCTCGCGGGTGTCACGCTGCCCAGCCGGAATATTCCTGAAAACATCGAAGACGAAATCCGCGACAGCATTTTCAAATGTGATGACTGCGCGAGCGGCGAGGAATGCGCAGCCTGGCTCGCTGCGGCGAAGCCCGGAACGCCTCCGGCCGCGTTCTGCCCCAATCGCGACGCCATCCTGCGTCTCAAGGCGGAAGGCTATGCATCGGAGGCGGCCAAATGAGCATCCGCGAGGCACTCGGGAGCTGCTACGCGGTGCGCGACGCCCGCCTTGGCCAGATGGGCGAGATGCTCGAGGTGACAGGCGCCCTGTCACGGTTGCCGCAGGGTTTCGGCGGTGACGCCGATCTGCAGCCCGCCGTCCTGCGATGTCTGGACTGCCTGAACGTCGATATCTGCAAGAATTGGCTGGCAGGTGCTGCGCAAGGATCCGAGGCACCCTCCTTTTGCGCCAATGCCGGGCGGTTCAACCGGCTGAGGTCACGCTGACGTTTTGTCAGGCCTTCTCCCTGTCCTCTATCCAGGCCCCGGCGGCGCCCGCGCGCGGCAGGCCCAGCGGGCCGATGGCTCGGAAGGTCACTTGGTGCAGCGCTGCATCCGCGATGCCCTTGGACCGGGCTCGGCGGGTGTGCGAATGGACCGCCTCTCCGCAAGCCACCCCGATTGCAAGCGCCGGTTTGACAAGACGCTTCTCGCGGTCGGTCAGGGTGCAGGCCTTGCCGAGGCTGGAAAAGGCGCTCCAGATATCCGCGTGCTGCTGGGCAAGATCATCGGTTGCGCCGGGCATGGATATCGTCATGACAGCATTCTCACGTTGAATAGTCGTCGATCAGCGGATTGGGCTTGGCGTAGCGCATGAGGTCTTCGAGGTCGGTGATCACGATGTGGTTGCCCTCAACCTTGACACCGTAGGGCTCAAGGCCCTTGAACGCGCGGCTGAGGTTTTCCGGTGTCATGCCGAGAAAGGAGGCGAGGCGCCTTTTCTCCATCGACAGATCGAACTCGACCTCTCCGACCCGCTCCTGCTGGCGCAGCAGGTAGTTTGCCAGCCGTTCGAGCGATGTTCGCAACTTCAGATCCTTGGTATTCTTGACAACGGAGCGGTAGCACTGCGCGAGCTCGGCAACGATGGCTTGGGCAAAGGCGCCATCCTTGCCGAACACCGCCCTCACGTCCTGGGACGGGATCAGGGCGATGCGGCTTTTCTCCAGTGTTCGGGCGGACATGAGGTAGGGCAAGTTCCGGACACTGGCCGCAAGGATGAAGGTCGATACCGGTCTTACTGTCGCCATGCTCGTCTCCCGGCCATTCCAGCTCGCAAAGAGATCGACGGACCCCGACAGAACCACATGCAGGAAATCGGGCGGCTCATTTTCATGAATGAGGTCGATCCGGGGCGGAAAATTCTGAACATAGGCGCCGCGCATGAGGGCACGGAAGCTTGCCTCTTCCATATTGGCAAACAACGCAAGGTCGCGAACCTCATCTTTGTACGACTCGGACATGTCCGCCGTGGTCCTCAGGTTTTTTTGTGCTTTGAGGTATCTGTCGGGTTCGCTTGATAAATGTCAACCGGGCGATTGATCCATGCGAAAGGTGACTTGACCTCTCGTGGTTTCTGATTTGATAAATTTATGTAAGTTATTTATTTTGCTACATATTTTTTAATTCTTGATCCAGATCAAGCAAGCGACCCCCAAAACCGTCCACCTAGGCATCCAAGCCCGAATTGGGCGTTTCGCACGCATTTTCGTCAGGAGGACACATCATGAACAGTGCCGGAACCGTCGGCCGAGCCGATCAGAACAGGGCCCTTGGGCTCAGCACCGTGGCTTTCACCGCCTGTTTCGCGGTCTGGACGATCTTCTCCATCATCGGCGTTGGCATCAAGGCAGAGCTCGGCCTCAACGAGGCGCAGTTCGGTCTTTTGGTTGCAACGCCCATTCTGACCGGTTCGATCACCCGTCTGTTTCTCGGTGTATGGACGGAGAAATACGGAGGACGCCTCGTCTTCACCGCGCAGATGCTGCTCACCGCCCTGGCAACCTGGGCGCTGACCTTTGCCTCTACCTACACGATGTATCTTGTTGCGGCCCTCGGCATCGGCCTTGCCGGCGGATCATTCATCATCGGCGTCGCCTATGTGTCCCGCTTTTATGATGCGGGGCACCAGGGCACGGCCTTGGGGATTTTCGGCGCGGGCAACGTCGGTGCCGCAGTCACCAAATTCGTGGCACCATTCGTCATGGTGGCTTACGGCTGGCAGGGTGTAGCCCATGTCTGGGCCATCGGCCTTGCGATCATGGCCGTGATCTTCTTCGTTTTCGCAAAGGACGATCCCGAACTGGTCGCGCGGCGGAAGTCGGGCGTAAAGGCGCCTAGCCTTGCAAAACAGTTCGAGCCGCTGAAGAACCTTCAGGTCTGGCGGTTCTCACTCTACTACTTCTTCGTTTTCGGGGCTTTCGTGGCCCTCGCGCTCTGGATGCCGCACTACCTGATCGACGTCTACGGTCTCGATGTGCGCACGGCGGGCATGTCGGCTGCAGCCTTCTCGCTCTCCGCATCGCTCTTTCGCGCCTACGGCGGGCACCTGTCGGACAAGTTTGGCGCGCGTGCGGTGATGTACTGGACCTTCGGCTTCAGCCTCGTGCTGCTGTTCATGCTGTCCTATCCCCCGACCGACTACGTGATCCAGGGAAAGAACGGGCCGATCACTTTCTCGACCGAAATGGCGCTCTGGCCCTTTGTCATCACGCTCTTCGTGCTGGGTTTCTTCATGAGCCTCGGCAAGGCGGCCGTCTTCAAGCACATCCCCGTCTACTATCCGCACCACGTCGGTGCCGTCGGCGGGCTTGTCGGGATGATCGGCGGTCTGGGCGGTTTCATACTGCCGATCGGCTTCGGCGCGTTGCTGGAACTGACTGGCATCTACACAAGCTGTTTTGCGCTTCTCTTCGCGCTGGTTGCGATCGCTCTGGCCTGGATGCACCTCTCCGTGCGCGCCATGGAACGTGCGGCACATGGCCCTGCGCTCGATGAGCTTCCCGAACTGCCGGAGATGCAGGAAATCCACACACCCGGCAAAACCGCCATGCCGCGTGTGCTGACCGAATGGCGACCCGAGGAGAGCGCGTTCTGGGAAGAGAAGGGCCGCGCCGTCGCGCGCCGCAACCTGTGGATCTCGATCCCCGCTCTCTTGCTGGCCTTCTCGGTCTGGATGGTCTGGTCGATGGTCGTGGCGCGCCTGCCTGCCATCGGGTTCGAATTCTCCTCCTCGCAGCTCTTCTGGCTGGCCGCTCTGCCGGGTCTGTCGGGCGCTACCTTGCGCATCTTCTACAGCTTCATGGTGCCGATCTTCGGCGGCAGACTTTGGACAACCCTTTCGACAGCCTCGTTGCTGATGCCGGCAATCGGTATCGGCTACGCGGTGCAGAACCCGCAGACGCCCTATCTGATCTTCCTCGCTCTGGCACTTCTGTGCGGGCTGGGCGGCGGCAACTTTGCCTCATCCATGGCCAATATCGCCTACTTCTTCCCCAAGGCGGAGAAAGGCAACGCGCTGGCGTTGAATGCGGGTCTGGGCAACCTCGGGGTCTCGGTCATGCAGTTCCTGGTGCCGATCGTCATCACGGCGGGTGTCTTCGGGGCCATGGGCGGTGCGCCGGTCACGCTCGATGACGGCAGCCAGCTCTGGATGCAGAATGCCGGGTTTGTCTGGGTGCCCTTCATCCTGATCGCCACGGCCGCCGCATGGCTCGGCATGAACGATATCGCCGACGCCAAGGCCAGCTTCCGCGACCAGGCCATCATCTTCAGCCGGTTCCACAACTGGGTGATGTGTGTCCTCTACACCGGCACCTTCGGCAGCTTCATCGGGTACTCGGCCGGCTTCCCGCTGCTGACCCGCCTGATGTTCCCTGATGTGAATGCGCTGCAATACGTGTTCCTCGGACCGCTCGTTGGTGCGCTAAGCCGTGCGGCGACCGGCTGGATCTCCGACAAGTTCGGCGGTGGCCGGGTCACCTTCTGGACCTTCGCGGGCATGATCGTCGCGGTCTATGGCGTGATCTTCTTCTTGCCGTCGGACGGGCAGGGCGGCAGCTTCATGGGCTTTTTTGCCTGCTTCATGGCGCTCTTCCTGCTGACCGGTATCGGCAACGCCTCGACCTTCCAGATGATCCCGGCGATCATGGGCCGCGAAATCCCGCGCCTCATGCCGGAACTGGACGCAGCCGCGAGCCGCAAGCAAGCCGAGCGCGAAAGCGCGGCGATCATCGCCTTCACCTCGGCGATTGCAGCCTATGGCGCCTTCTTCATCCCCAAGCTCTACGGCACCTCGATTGCCATGACCGGGGCACCGAATGGCGCGCTTTGGGCCTTCCTCGGCTTCTACGTGCTCTGCCTGATCGTGACCTGGGTTTTCTACACCCGTCCGGGCGGGCTGCTCCATGACATCGAACGCGGTCGCGGTACTCGATCCGCCGCCCAACCTGCAGAATAAGAAAGGACGCCAAATGAGCCACCTTCTCGACAGACTGAATTTCCTGGCCTCAAAGGACCTCGACAAGTTTTCCGATGGTTTCGGAAAAGTCACCCGCGAAAGCCGCGACTGGGAGGACACCTACCGCAACCGCTGGCGGCACGACAAAGTCGTCCGCTCTACGCATGGCGTGAACTGCACCGGGTCATGCAGCTGGAAGATCTACGTCAAGTCCGGGATCGTGACCTGGGAAACCCAGCAGACCGACTACCCGCGCACTCGCGCCGACCTGCCCAACCACGAGCCGCGCGGATGTGCCCGTGGCGCGAGCTACAGTTGGTATCTCTACTCCGCCAACCGGGTGAAGAACCCGCTGGTGCGTGGCCGGTTGATGAAGATCTGGCGCAAGATGCGCGAAACCATGGGCCCGATCGAGGCCTGGACCAAGCTGCAGGCCGATCCGATCCTGCGCGCCTCCTATGTCGAAACACGCGGCAAAGGCGGCTTTGTCCGGGCAACTTGGGACGAGGCGACCGAGATCACAGCTGCGGCCAACGCCTATACCGCAAAAACCTATGGGCCTGACCGGGTCTTCGGCTTCTCGCCGATCCCGGCCATGTCGATGGTCAGCTATGCTGCCGGGTCGCGTTACCTGAGCCTGATGGGCGGCGTCTGCATGTCCTTCTATGACTGGTACTGCGACCTGCCGCCGGCGTCGCCCATGACATGGGGTGAGCAGACCGACGTGCCCGAAAGTGCCGATTGGTACAATTCCGGCTACCTGCTGCTCTGGGGCTCCAACGTGCCGCAGACGCGGACGCCGGACGCGCATTTCTACACCGAGGCGCGCTACAAGGGCACCCGCTCCGCGGTCATCTGCCCGGATTACTCGGAGGCCGCCAAATTCGGCGATGTCTGGTTGAACGCCAAGCAGGGAACGGATGCGGCGCTGGCCATGGCCTTCGGGCATGTGATCCTGCGCGAGTTCCACCTGGATCGTCAGGCAGAGTATTTCGAGGATTACACCCGCAGATACTCCGATTTCCCCATGCTGGTGAAGCTGGATGAAAAGGACGGCAAGCTCGTGCCGGGCCGTTTCCTGCGCGCGGATGACCTCGATGGCAAACTCGGCGAGGAGAACAATCCCGAGTGGAAGACGGTCGCCTTTGACGAGAAGAGCAAGGCGTTCGTCTCGCCGAACGGTTCGGTGGGCTATCGCTGGGGCGAGAACGGCGAGTGGAACCTCGAGGAGAAGGCCAACAAGACCGAGACCCATCTCAAGATGTCGCTGGTTCTGGAGGAAGACCACGACGATGTCGTAGGCGTCGACTTCCCCTACTTCGGAGGCGAGGCTTTCGGCCAGTTCAAGACGGATGCAACGCACCCCGACGTCCTGACCCGCAACATCCCGGTGAAGAAGATCAAGACGGCCGATGGCGAGATTGCGGTGGCGACCGTGTTCGACCTCTTTTGCGCCAATTACGGCCTCGACCGGGGCCTGGGCGGCGACTGGGTGACCAGCGATTACGCCAACGACATGCCCGGCACGCCCGCCTGGGCCGAGAAGATCACCGGTGTGCCTGCCGACAAGATCATCCATGTCGCGCGCGGGTTTGCGGACAATGCCGAAAAGACCAATGGCAAGTCCATGATCATCATCGGTGCTGCGATGAACCATTGGTTCCACATGGACATGAACTATCGTGGTGTCATCAACATGCTGGTCATGTGTGGCTGTGTCGGTCAGTCCGGCGGTGGCTGGGCGCATTACGTGGGGCAGGAAAAGCTGCGCCCGCAGACCGGCTGGCAGCCTCTGGCCTTCGCGCTGGACTGGAACCGCCCGCCGCGCCACATGAACTCCACCTCTGCGTGGTACGCTCACACAGATCAGTGGCGGTATGAGACGCTGACGGCGGGTGAAATCCTGTCGCCCACGGCACCCGAGGGCGATTGGGACATTTCCCTCATCGACTACAACATCCGGGCCGAGCGCATGGGGTGGCTCCCCTCGGCGCCACAACTCAAGACCAATCCGCTGCAAGTGGCCAAGGCGGCCAAGGCGGCGGGCAAGGAGATCCCGGCCTATGTCGCCGAGAAACTGAAGTCCGGCGATCTTGAAATGTCCTGCGAGGACCCGGACAACCCGTCGAACTGGCCGCGCAACCTCTTTGTCTGGCGCTCGAACCTGCTTGGATCCTCCGGCAAGGGGCATGAGTATTTCCTCAAGCACCTTCTGGGTACCGATCACGGCGTCATGGGCAAGGATCTGGGCGAGGATGGCCGGCAGTTGCCCAAGGAGGCCAAGTGGCACGAGGACGCGCCGCGCGGAAAGCTCGACCTGCTGGTGACCATCGACTTCCGGATGAGCACCACATGCGTCTACTCCGACATCGTTCTGCCGACGGCCAGTTGGTACGAAAAGGACGACATGAACACGTCGGACATGCACCCGTTCATCCACCCGCTGCAAGCGGCGGTGGACCCGGCCTATGAAAGCAAATCGGACTGGGAAATCTTCAAGGCCATCGCCAGGAAGTTCCAGGAGATCGCACCGGGCTACCTGGACAAGGAGACCGACATTGTCGCCCTGCCGATCCTGCACGACACCCCCGCCGAGATCGCCCAGGACCAGGTGAAGGACTGGAAGAAAGGCGAATGCGAGCTGATTCCGGGCAAGACGGCCCCGGCATTCGTGGCGGTCGAGCGCGACTACACCGCAATCTATGACCGCTTCACGGCACTCGGTCCGATGCTCGACAAACTCGGCAATGGCGGCAAGGGCATCAGCTGGAACACGCAGGAGGAGATCGACAACCTCGCGGCCCTCAACGGTGTGCAACTGGACGGCACCGCTGCCGGGCGACCGAAGATCGAAACCGCCATCGATGCCTGCGAAGTCATCCTGATGCTGGCGCCCGAGACCAATGGCAACGTGGCCGTAAAAGCTTGGCAAGCGCTGGAAAAGGCCACGGGGCGCGAACATGCGCATCTGGCCGAAGGCGAGCATGGCAACAAGATCCGCTTTCATGACATCGCAGCACAGCCCCGCAAGATCATCTCCAGCCCCACATGGTCGGGCATCGAGAGCGAGAAGGTCAGCTACAATGCAGGTTACACCAACGTGCACGAACTGATCCCCTGGCGCACTCTGACGGGGCGGCAACAGCTCTATCAGGATCACCTGTGGATGCGGGCTTTCGGCGAAGGCTTCATGTCTTACCGGCCTCCGGTGGATCTTAAGACGATCACCAAGGACGTGCAGGACGAAGGTGACACACTTGTCCTCAACTTCATCACCCCGCACCAGAAATGGGGCATTCACTCAACCTATACAGACAACCTGTTGATGCTCACGCTGAACAGAGGTGGTCCGGTGGTCTGGATTTCCGAGGTGGACGCCAAATCGGCGGGGATCGTCGATAACGACTGGATTGAGGTCTATAATATCAATGGTGCGCTGACGGCGCGGGCGGTGGTTTCCCAGCGGATCAAGGAGGGCTCGACCTTCATGTATCACGCCCAGGAAAAGATCGTGAACACGCCAGGGTCCGAGAAGACCGGGAACCGGGGCGGGATCCACAACTCCGTCACGCGTACGGTCCTGAAGCCGACCCACATGATCGGCGGCTACGCGCAGCAATCCTATGGTTTCAACTACTACGGCACCGTTGGGTCGAACCGGGACGAGTTCGTGGTTGTCCGCAAAATGAAGAAAGTCGACTGGCTCGATAAAGAAAAGAGCTGGGAAGCACCTGCACAGGAGGCAGCAGAATGAGAATCCGCGCACAAATCGGCATGGTGCTGAACCTCGACAAATGCATCGGGTGTCACACGTGCTCCGTCACCTGCAAGAACGTCTGGACCAGCCGGGACGGCGTCGAATACGCTTGGTTCAACAACGTGGAAACCAAGCCCGGCACCGGTTATCCGACCGACTGGGAAAACCAGAACCGTTGGAAAGGCGGCTGGGAACGGACGAAATCCGGCAAGCTGCAGCCCAAGCAAGGCAGCAAATGGCGGATCCTGTCCAACATCTTCGCCAACCCGTCCATGCCCGAGATCGACGACTACTACGAGCCCTTCGATTTCGACTATGACCACCTGAAATCCGCGCCCGAGATGGAGGCTTTCCCGACGGCGCGTCCGCGCTCCAAGATCACCGGCGAGCGGATCGAGAAGATCGAGAAGGGTCCGAACTGGGAGGAAATCCTCGGCGGCGAATTCTCGAAACGCTCGCAGGACTACAACTTCGAAGGCATCCAGAAGGAGATCTACGGAGAATACGAGAATACTTTCATGATGTATCTCCCCCGGCTCTGCGAGCATTGCCTCAACCCGGCTTGTGCCTCGTCCTGCCCGTCAGGCGCAATCTACAAGCGCGAGGAAGACGGCATCGTTCTGATCGATCAGGAAAAATGCCGCGGCTGGCGCATGTGCGTCTCGGGCTGCCCTTACAAGAAGATCTACTACAACTGGGAAAGCGGCAAATCCGAGAAATGCACCCTGTGCTATCCGCGGATCGAAAGCGGCAACCCGACGGTCTGTTCGGAAACCTGTGTCGGGCGCATTCGCTATCTGGGCGTCATGCTCTATGACGCCGACAAGATCGAGGACGCGGCGAACATGGAGGATGAAAAGGACCTCTATGACGCGCAACTGGGCGTTTTCCTCGACCCGCACGACCCTGTCGTGATCGAAACGGCGCGAGCCGATGGCATCCCGCAAGACTGGATCAAGGCCGCACAGGAAAGCCCGATCTGGAAGATGGCGATGGAGTGGAAAGTCGCCTTTCCGCTGCATCCTGAATACCGGACGCTGCCGATGGTGTGGTACATCCCGCCGCTCAGCCCGATCCAGAATGCCGCCGAGGCCGGAACCATCGGCACGGATGCCGGCATGCCGGACGTCAAGAACCTGCGCATCCCGGTCCGCTATCTGGCCAACATGCTGACCGCGGGCGATGAGGCGCCTGTCGTCACCGCGCTCGAGCGGATGCTGGCGATGCGCTCCTACATGCGTTCCAAGACCATCGAAGGAGTAGTCGACGAGGCCATCGCCGCGCGCGTCGGCCTGTCTGGCCGAGTGATCGAGGACATGTACAAGATCATGGCGCTGGCTGACTACGAAGACCGTTTCGTGATCCCGACCACCCACCGCGAACAGGTCGAGGAAGCCTATGATCTGCGCGGCGGCTGCGGTTTTACCGACACCAATGGTTGCGGTGGCGGCTCATCGAAGGGCTCGCTCTTCGGTGGCTCCAAGCGACCCCTCAAGATGCCCACGGAGGCAATGTGATATGGACCGTACCTTGAAAGCATTTTCGCTCATCCTGAGCTACCCGACGCGTGATTTGCAGCGTGCCATGCCCGAGATCGGCGCCGTTCTGGCCTCCGATACGCGGTTGACGGCGGCAGCCCGTCGGGCGTTGCGCCCGCTGGTGGAGGAGATCGGCGGGCGCGACATCTATGAGCTCGAGGAGCGGTTCGTGCTGCTCTTCGATCGTTCGCGAACCCTGTCGCTCAACCTCTTCGAACATGTGCATGGCGAAAGCCGTGACCGTGGCGGAGCGATGGTGTCGCTTGTGGAGACCTACCGTGCGGGCGGGTTCGATCCCGTCACGTCGGAACTGCCGGATCACTTGCCGGTGCTGCTGGAATTCCTGTCCACACGGCCCTTCCGGGAGGCACAGGAGACTCTGGCGGACGCGGCCCATATCTTCGAGGCCCTGAACGCCCGGCTCGTCCGGCGGGAAAGCCCTTATGGAGCCGTGTTCGCCAGCCTTTTGCAACTGGCGGGCGTCACCGCAGACGAGCAAGCCGTGGCCGAGATGCTGGCGCAGCCAGACGACGATCCCACCGATCTGGAAGCCCTGGATGACGTCTGGGAGGAAAGCGAAGTGCTTTTCGGTCCGGACCCCAATGCCGGTTGTCCGCAAGCGCGTGACATGCTCGCGCAGATGGATTTGCCCGTTAACCCCGCGCCGCGCCACGCGGCCGAATAGGGAGACAGCATCATGTTCTCGAATTTCGACATAAACTTCATCATCTTCGGCATCATGCCCTATGCCGCGCTGACCATCTTGGTGGTGGGCTGCATCGCCCGCTATGACCGGGACCAGTACACCTGGAAAAGCTCGTCCAGCCAATTGCTCAAACGCAAGCAACTGATCTGGGGCTCCATCCTCTTTCACGTCGGGATCATCACGATCTTCTTCGGGCATCTGGTCGGCCTGTTCACTCCGGTCTGGGTGCTGGATGCGCTTGGCGTGCCCTATGCGCTCAAGCAATGGATGGCGGTCATCATCGGTGGGCCTGCCGGGATTGCGGCCCTGATCGGGGCGTCGCTTCTGATGCATCGTCGGCTGACCGAGCCCCGCATTCGCGCCACATCAAGCTGGATGGACATCACCATCATGGCGCTGATCTGGCTGCAATTGGCCATCGGTCTGCTGACCATCACGCAGACGCTGCAACACATGGATGGCTCGGAGATGGTGCGCTTCATGACCTGGTCGCAAAGCATCATCACCTGGAACATCAACGCCTGGGTCACCGTGATCGACGTGCACTGGCTCTACAAGCTGCATATCTTCCTGGGGCTGATCATCACAGCGCTCTTCCCGTTCTCGCGGCTGGTGCATATGCTATCGGGCTTTGCCGCCCCGTTCCGCTACCTCATGCGTCCGGGATATCAGATCGTCCGCTCGCGGCGTCAGAAGGCGCTGCCCAAGCGCGCCGCCCCCAAAGCAACCCCGGCGGAGTAAGGCAGATGAACGCAGCACTTTTCCCCGACCTGATTGTGAACGGCGAACTTGTCCCACATGCGCTGATCGCCGCCGAAACGCAGAACCAGGACGCACCGAAGGGCAAGCCGGGGATTGCCTGGCGCAAGGCGGCCAATGCCGTGGCGATCCGTACCTTGTTGTTGCAGGAGGCAGCGGCCCGTCAGATCGTGGCGGCGCCCCGGGAGGTCGGTCCAGGCCGTTTCGAGACCGAAGAGGAGGCCCTGATCCGGGGCCTTCTCGAACAGGCGATCGATGTGGACCCCCCAACCGGGGATACGATCCATTCCGAATGGGAGAAGGACCCTGCGCGTTTTCGGACTGCGCCACTTTGGGAGGTGTCCCATATCCTCTGCGGGTGCGACCCGCGGGATGCGGCGGCGCGCGCCAAGGCTCTGGCCCGTGCAAAGGGTCTGCTCGCCCTGCTGGAGGGCAACCCCAAGAGCTTTGCCGCTCTGGCCGCGCGCGAGAGCGATTGCGGATCCAGGTCTTCGGGCGGTTCCCTGGGTCAGCTTGGTCCGAATGACACCGTTCCCGAGTTCGAGGTGGCCCTGCGCCAGTTGTCGGAAGGCGAGATTTCCGCGGAGCCGGTGCTCACGCGGCATGGCTACCACATCATCCGTATGGATGCTGTGGCCCCGGGCAAGATCCTGCCCTTCGAAGCCGTGCGCGCGAAGATCGGCGAAGCCATGGAAAAGGCGGCCTGGGCGCGACAATCACGCAGCTTCATCGCGCAACTGGTGGCAGCTTCGGACATCAAGGGTGCGGATCTCAACTCAGTCTGACCGGGAGGAGAGGAGGATGGGAAAGGACGCTGAACGGCTTCTGAAGTCGGCCAAGGGGGAAAGAGCGGAACTGGCAAAGATGCTCGCCTTCCTGGCAGCTGAACCGCCGCATCATCTGGCCGATGAAGAAATCGACATATTCCAGCTTACGCTCAAGCGCTGCGATGCGGAAGTTGAGATCGACAAGGTGATCGCCGGGTGTCGGTCCGATCAAGGCCACGCCGAAGCCGACGCGCCCGCAAGCATCTCGATCATCAAGGGAATTGGCGAAAGCCCTTCGAGGCCGTTCGCGTCGGATGGTGAGCAAATGGCCGAGTTTGCTCACCACACAGACCGGCATTTGATCCTGGAGAATGCGATCGTCCTGCCCTTCGCCCGCGCGCGACTGACACAAGAGGATCTGAACACGATGAAAAGACACATGCTCGAACGCCGCGGCAGCCTGCCGCCCACTGGAGAATGAGCGATGCTGAATGACCTGATTGAGCGCAACGTGAGATGGGCCGAACAGCGAAACAGGGAAGAACCCGGCTACTTTGCCCGACTGGCGACGCAGCAATCCCCTGAGTTCTTCTGGATCGGCTGCTCCGACAGTCGGGTGCCGGCCAATGTCGTGGCGGGGCTCGATCCCGGTGAAGTCTTCGTGCATCGCAACGTCGCGAATGTGATCCATTCCACGGACATGAACATGTTGTCGGCCCTGGAATTCGCGGTGGAGGCGCTCAAGATCCGTGAGATCATCGTATGCGGTCATTATGGTTGCGGTGGCGTCAAGGCGGCGACGGAAGACCTTCCACATGGCCTCGCGGATCACTGGCTTGAGCCGATCCGGCGGCTTGCACGCGCCTACGCGGTGGACCTTTCACGAGAAGACAGCGCGGAGTCGAGGCGGGACAAGCTGGCGGAACTGAACGTGGTCGAAGGTGTTCGCCGTGTCGCAGAGACCCCGATCATGCAGCGCGCCTGGCGAAACGGCGTCAGCGTTCGGATACACGGGCTCATCTATGGGCTCAAGGATGGCCGCCTGCGCGACCTCGATTGCACGGTGGGCCCGGGGCACTTTCAGATGGAGGCGGCGCAATGACGCTTTTGACACGGATCGCCGAGCCGGGCTGCGGGTGTGGCGCGACCGATCATCCGTATGGCCTCGTGACAATCGACGAGGCCGTCGCGCGCATCATGCAGAGCGCAAGCGCGGTCGCCGAAACCGAAGAGATGCCGCTTGCCGCAACATCCGGGCGCATTCTGGCAGAACCGGTGCGGGCGCAGGCCGCCGTGCCACCCTTCGACAATTCGGCCATGGACGGCTATGCGATCAACACCGGTAGCCTGACCGGGGCAGGTCCTTGGCGTCTTGACGTCATCGCCCGGATTGCGGCCGGGCGGGTCGATCACACGAGGATCGGTGCGGGAGAAGCCGCGCAGATATTCACCGGAGCGCCGATCCCTCAGGGTGCGGATGCCGTGGTGATGCAGGAAGACGTCGACGTTCTCGACGGCTCGATATTCATCTCCAAAAAGATCACGCCGTATACCCACATCCGGACAGCCGGCGAAGATATGCTGGCAGGCGCAACCATCGTGCCTTCTGGCCGCAACATCACCGCGCGGGAGATCGCAGCCTGTGCGGCAGCAGGCGCTGCAAGGCTTCGCGTGCACCGCCGCCTTCGCGTGGCGCTGGTCGTCACCGGGGATGAGGTGAATTCGGCAGGTAGGCCTCGGAACAGTGCCGGCATCTGGGATGTCAACACGCCCATGCTGAGCGCGCTGATCGCGACGGCGGGGATCGATCTGGTCGATGTCGAAACCGGCAAGGACAATCGCGATGCGTTGCGCCAGCAACTTGCCGACCTCGCGACGCGCGTCGATCTGATCGTGACCACGGGCGGCATATCGGTGGGCGAGGAGGATCATGTAAAACCCGCCTTGAAAGATCTCGGCGCGACCATGGTGTTCAGTGGTGTCGCGATGAAGCCCGGCAAGCCTGTTTCATACGGGCGGCTCGGCCAGGCGCATTGGCTGGGCCTGCCGGGCAATCCCCTCTCCGCCTTTGTCACGTGGCAGCTTTTCGGCACGGTGCTCTGCCGCGCCCTGACGGGGGATACCGCTTCACCGGCCCGCCGCCGGCACGTCGTGTTGTCGAAGCCGCTGTCGCACAGGTATGGGCGCTGCGAGCTGCGGCTGGCCGAGATTTCCGGCTTCGACGGTCTGGGCCGTGAGATCGTTCATGTCGCGCAAGCCACCCATTCAGGGCGCGTGGCACAGCTGCCTTTCGCTGACGGGTTGATCCTGATCCCCGCCGATACCGAGGGACTGCCGCAAGGTGCGCTTGTCGAATTCCAGCCCTTCTGAAAATGAGAAAGGAAGCAAGATCATGAAGATAGCCTATACCATGGCGCAAGGGCGCGGGGACACGGATCTGTTGCTCTTTGCGGCGGCACAGAAACTGGCAGCGCGCGGGTATCGAACATGCGGTACCGTACAGATCAACACCGAATGCGACACGCATCCCTGCGACATGGACGTGCAGATTCTACCGGATGGTCCCGTGCTGCGCATCTCGCAGAGCCTCGGGCGCGAGGCCAAGGGATGCAGGCTCGATCCGTCCGTGCTTGAAAAGGCCGTCGGACTGGTCGCGGCACGACTGGCCGGGCAAGTCGATGTGCTGATCGTCAACAAGTTCGGCAAGCACGAAGCAGATGGCCGCGGATTCAGATCCGTGATCGCAGAGGCGATTGAGCGCGACTTGCCTGTTCTGGTAGGGGTCAACGCTCTGAACCTCGGCGCATTCGAGGCCTTTGCAGGCCCGCAAGCAGAACGGCTGGAGCCATCGGTCGAGGATATCGTCGGCTGGCTCGCTGACGCATCGAAATCCGGTCGCGAAGTCGCGTAGCGGGCATAGGCATCCGCCGGCGGCGGCTACGCTTGTTGGCGGCAAGGCAGAGCGCGACGTCACGCGGCAGAGCGTTGCGTGATCATTTGCTACTTCGGATTAGCGTGCACAAATGAGAAACTGCCTGCAACGCGCGTCGACGGAACGGCAAGGCCGGGTCTAGGTTCTCGCCCAAAGGCGCACATCCCTGACTTGGGCCCAAGTGACGAGATTCAGGCGCGCGCATCGCATCCGTACGGAAGAGCAATTGTCAGGAGATTGGACCGCCCCGGGTTCTCTGGCGGTGCGTGGTCTAGGCGCGAGATGCCGTTTGGCGGATCACATCTGGTTTCCTCTGATGTGAAATCAGAAAAGCCGTTCTCGGGATACCACTTTTCCGCAATGAACAGGCATGACAAATGATGCTGCACGCCGCCCCGGCGATTGGGTCTTTCCAAGGATGGTCAATTTCGGTTTGCCGTCGAGCCTCGTCTGCATCTTCCAGATCCGCCAAGGTCTCCCTTGCATTTGCCACTAGGATAGGTCGGAGAGAGGCTTGGGAGACGTGCGCGGATTGCAGGTAAGCTTGCTGTTTGCTTAGCCGATCCGCCACTCCCTGCCACATCGACAACCCGACGTTGGCCTGCCCGCCGTTTCACAGGTTCAGCTGCTAGCTTCTTTTGGACCATCCGGCTGGAGATTTTCCGAGGGTTGATACTCTGGATTTTTTTGTTGCACGTCTGAGCCATCCATCTTCAACAGCCTCGCTCAAGTGCGAAAGATCATCGGAAACCGGAGGGTCGATGATAACACCCAAAGACCACATACATCGTCTTGCGGGCTGGCCTCGGCAGTCCACGTCCATCTAAACCGTATCATCCGGCCTGCCTCTCTTGAGGTCTGCAGCTGGGCCGTTCGGCATGCGTTGACCGCAACCAAGACACCGGAAAGACACAGGAACGCATTCCACGCTTTAACGGCTCGGATCAGGGGGGTGGGTCACCGGCTTTCGGACGATCCGGCTTGATACGCATGCAGCTTTGCCAGATGTTTGAGACTTGAGCCTGATCCAGGAGCGCAAAGACCACGAGGCAGTGTGTGGCAATTCTTCTCTATCGCAGAACATCATACCGCGCAAAACACCCTTGATTTCGACCGGCGGCCGGCCGTTGCGATGGTTGGTTTTCAGGTGCGGGCTTTTCCGAAGCCGTGAAAGGCCGCTAAGGTCAACAGGAGCCCGTACCAGCCTTCAGGAAGGATTTGAACCTTGGATCAAGACACCGTCCAACTCAGGCGATCAATAGGCCTAGTCGGGCTTGTTCTCTATGGTCTTGGTGTAACGATTGGAGCCGGAATCTACGTTCTGGTTGGAGAAACCGTTGTTCGCGCGGGCCCATACGCGCCTGCAGCATTTCTGCTTTCTGCCTTTGTGATGGGGTTTACGGCAGCGTCTTTTGCCGAGTTGTCCGGACGTGTGCCGAAAGCTGCAGGCGAAGCGGTGTACGTGGAGAAATCATTCGGGATCAAATGGCTGACTGTTGCCGTGGGCCTTGCGGTGCTCATTGAAGCGATGATCGCGGCGGCGGCAATCGCCGTGGGGTCGGCAGGCTATGTCGGCGAATTGATTGCTCTGCCGAAAGAGGTGTTGGTTGCCTGCATCGTTTCTCTGATGGCCGTGATTGCGTCGTGGGGTATTCGCGAATCCGTGGCGATCGCTGGCGCCATGACACTTGTCGAAGTTGCCGGTCTGCTCATCATTATTGTTGTGGGCCTAGCCAACGATCCGGCCAGCATCGCGGATTTACCGGCATCTCTGGCGCCACCAATCACAGACTTTTCGGCTGTTTCAGGCGTGCTGGCCGCCAGCATGATCGCCTTTTTTGCCTTTATCGGCTTTGATGACGTTGTAAATCTTGTGGAGGAAGCCAAGAATCCGCGACGCATTATGCCCTGGGCGATAGGCATCACGCTGCTCGCAGTTACCGTGCTCTATGTATTGGTATCCTTCGTGGCCATGCAAAACATATCCGTTGAGGAAATGTCTACCACGTCCGCACCGATCAGCCTGCTGTTTGAAAAACTGACTGGACTGCCTTCGCTCGCGATTACCCTGATTGCCATCATTGCCACGATGAATGGCGTCGTCATAATCCTGATCATGGCGGCCCGCGTCTGCTATGGAATGGCGCAGGAAGACCGTTTACCCGCATGGCTTGGCGTCGTTTCACCCCGCAGCCAGACGCCGGTCCGGGCGACGGTTCTCGTTGCCGGTGCCGTGTTGGTCCTGGCGCTCTTCACACCATTGGACACACTGGCCGAAACCTCGTCAGAGGTTCTTCTCGCAGTCTTTGCGATCATCAATCTGGCATTGGTCTGGTTCAAGCTCAGGCGCGTGCCGCCACCTGATGGCATCTTTACGGTTCACATCGCATTTCCGATGGCGGGCACTTTCTTTTGTATCGCACTGGTAGGGGGCGCAGCCATCATTGGCGGATAATACGCGCAGTCCCGATGCAAGGCCGTGGACCGATGTGGCAGCCGAGAGTACCATCGCAATGATAGGAACCGAATTTCTCACGTCAGGAAACTGATTGGTTGATGATCCTGCACCCTGTTCCGAAGCCGGCGCGAAGTCGGAAAAAGACTGTGTCCGCGCTTTTCTGGAGAGCCTGACAGGCCCGTCGCGCGGCGGGATTTCATGGCTGTCTTCGGAGCGCCCGCGCGTCAGTGTTGGCGCAGACCGCATCCTTCGTATCCTGTCTGATGAGGATCAAGCGCCGGGCGCAGGGGAACGCGCTCGATTGGTTTGGTCTGGTGAGACCTACGAGATCGAAGCACACCCCGATGCGAATATCTGGGTGAACGGTCGCAAAGTCGGGTCCGCGCACTTGATCCACGGCGATATGATCGAGTTCGGAGAGGACGGACCGATGTGCCGGTATCGGCTGTGTCACAATGCCTTTCCGACGCGCTGGCCGATCGAGGAAATCATCAGCGATACCATGGCTTATGCCCGCTCGAGCCGTCGACCTTTCGGACCGCGCCTGAGCAACGCATTCTTTGAAGCTGGACGACGGCTCCTTTTCGAGACCTCGCTACTGTTTCGTTTGACGGTGATCGCGGCTCTGATCGGGCTGACAACTGTCGTTGCGCTGCAGTGGCGCAGCGATCGGCTCATTGAGCAAAGCCTTGAAGCGGAGGCGCTGCGTCTTGAGGCGATTGCAATTGCGTTGGCCGAAACCCGCCAGCAAGCGCTGAGCGTCGAGGAACTTTCAGCGCTTCGCAATCAGCTTGATCTACAACTAGCAAAAAACACAGAACGCCTTGCCCAACTCGAGCGTCGCCTTGATGCCTCGGCGCGCGTCATCCGCGAAGCGACTGCCTCCGTCGCTTTCCTGCAAGGTGCTTTCGGCTTGAGAGAAATCGCGAGTGGCAAGCTGCTGCGTCGCGTCGTGAATGCGGAAGGGGTGCCCCTGCAGACACCTTTCGGCAAGCCGCTCGCCGATGTGAACGGGAACGGCGATCCGCTGGAATTCCAGTTCACGGGCACAGGGTTTCTGCTCGCCGATGGTGGTCAGCTTGTCACCAACCGGCACGTCGCACTGCCCTGGGCTTCCGGTGACCGGCTGCAGGCGTTTCAGGAAAGCGGATTTGAACCTGAGATGCTCAAACTCGTGGTGTTTCTGCCCGGTTTGGGAAAGCCGGTTGAAGCCGTATTCCTTGGGGCCAGCGACACGGCCGATCTGGCACTTCTATCCGTGACTGCCGAGGTTGCCGAAGGCCGCGGTCTGACCTTGTCGGAAAGCGCAACGGAGATCGGAGATGAGGTGATCGTCATGGGCTTTCCGACGGGCCTGCGTGCCCTTATGGCACAGGCCGGCCAGGACTTTTTCACTGAGCTGGAAGACGCAGGTGAAACCGAATTCTGGACAATCGCGACCCGCCTGTCCGAACAGGGCAAGATCGCGCCGCTCGCAAGCCGCGGCATAATCGCTCAGATCACGCCGAAAGCGGTCATTTATGATGCCGAAACCACAATCGGCGGCAGTGGAGGCCCCGCATTGGACAGAGAAGGCCATGTCGTGGCCATAAACACCGCTATTCTTCCCGAATTCGGGGGAGCCAATATCGGTGTTCCTGTTGGCGAATTACACCGTCTTCTGGCCACTATGGCCGACAAATGATGCAAACGATTTACTCCGATGTACGATATGCGGACGACTGCACCATCAGCACTACAAGAAGCGGCACCACCAAGGTGATCACACCAACGACGATCAGAAGTTGTCCCAGTTGCGAGTAATCCGCGACCGAGGTTTGTTCGCCCGTGACCGGATCTACGGAGGCGCGCGTGACAACAAATACCTTGTTGAGATACTTCGTACCAAGGCTCGCCGCGGACAATGCCATGTTGGTGAACGAAGCCATCACGGCAAAGAAGGTGGCTTTCAGGTCAGGAGGCGCATTTCGTGCGATCCACGCCAGCATCGGCACCATCGCGATTTGCCCCAGCGGTGATTCAACGGCGGTATCGAGGATTGCGATGAACCTTGCGTCCACAATGCCGCCGGTGCGTGCCGCAGTCCATTCATGGATCCCGTAATAGAGCCCTATGTTCGGCAGGGACAGAACGCCCGCCGCAAGTGTGAGCATCACGACGATATAGGCTATGGACCTGTTCGCCATAAGCGGCCTCAAAACCAGCAGACCCACAAGCGTCAACACGGAAGTGATAAGAGACAGGACCGATAGAAACTGCTCATCGAAGCCCAGATCGTCGATCTCGAACCACGTAAGGCCCGGCCCAGGCAATGGCACGGCTCGGAACACGAAAATGATCGTAGCCGTACCAATCAGGACACGTGCAGCTTCGGGTTTCAACTCTTTTGTCAACTGTCGGATCAGGTAAAGAATGATTGAAAACGATGTGACAAAGATGGCTTCCTGAGCAAACACAAAATCGGACGTACCCAGAACAAGGCTCAGGACGACAAACGCGATGCCACCACCGAGGATTTGCCAGTTGACCTCGGTCTCGCCTTTGGACCCGGATTGCGGCAATCCCCGTGCAGACCTTCGGTGCTGAACCAGCGTGTGCAGCACCATGCCTGAGATCGAAATAACCGGGATCGCAAGTGCAATCAAATAGACCCGCGCGTAAAGCGCGAGGCGCGCGTCGCGCGACAGGCTTTCGGTATCGGAAAAGATCCAGATATTAACGGCCGCAACCGAAGCGAATCCCGAAATGATCGCGATCCGGCCGAGTGTTTGCATCGTCGTGTGCATGGCGCGCAGGTCCTGTTCGCCATATGACCGCCCGGCATCATCTGCGCTCGGGACGGCCTCGACGGTCATGGCGTCAGCGACAATATCCTGAATGGCATAACCTGACGGGGCAAGCAGAAGGGAAATCACGAACCACGTCTCGAGCGGAAAAATCGCACGCATCCGATCCGGTCTCGACACCAACCCGAACATGATCAGCAGGGACGCGGCAACCAGCCCGGCGCCCAACAGGATCAGCAGCGCTTTCCAGCGCCAGAAGAGATCGACCACATGGCCCATCGGCACCTTGAGTATCCACGGTAACCCCGCCCAGAACGTCAGGCCGGCAATGAAGGTCGCAGAAAGAGTCAGATAGTCCTTTAGGTAAAATGCCCCGACGACCGACGTCAGGCCGGACACCCCCGCCGCAAAATAGACCATGAGCGGCGGCAGAAACGACCAGCGCATCTGCTTCGCCAGATCGACGAACACGCGATGAAAGAGCGTTGTCGCTTCCGCTGCGCTTTGGTTATCTTTCGCTTCCATCAGGCACCTATGCTGCAAAGCCCTGCAAATAACTCAACGACAAACACATGTTTTGGATCGTTTGCGCGGGTTGCTGATATCCCGCGCGATCCTGCATCAGACACTTTGCGCAGTATCGAGATCTTTTCGAAACCCGGTCCTTCATCATGTTTGAGCATTACACAGGTCGGGCAGTCTTCCACTTTTCTGAGAACAACCGGGGATGAATATTCACACTCATGGCTAGCAGAAAACCCTTAAGCACGAAAGGAATGTCACCCAAAGCATCTGCCGTGCTCTGAAAACAGCTGGCAATCTGAGCGCCTGTCTGTAGCCCCATGGGAGGAGCGACCATGACGCCCACAGCTCCGGTCTCCAAAGTATGCGTAAACAGCAAAAGCGAGCACGGTGTCCAAGATGAGCTACTGTGTAAAGGCGCTTTGGTTTGTTCAGTCTTCTGGCTGGAGGCCGGTATCCCAAGACGTCCTCCAGCCGGGTGCCCGGTATCTGGCTTGGCTTGCTGAATGGTACTTCGGCCTCCATCCGCCAGTTGCCTTGCGGCAGGCGAATAGACCCCCCGCAGACCAGAAGCATCGATGACTGCGCCCGTATCATGTCAGGGAAGATAGCTACTTTGCAGTTGATGTCTTTCGAAGGGCGAAAAGAGTTCCGGAAGGGCCGAGCAGTTCAAATACCACTGTGGTGCCAATGGTGACGGTCAAGATGGCTTGGGCATATGCTGGAAACTCCTCGGCGGCAATCAAGGCCATCCCTAACGCAACACCCGCTTGGGGCAGAAGGGCAATACCGAACCATGGGCGGTATTCCGGTGGTGCGCCACCGATGAACGCTCCGATCCAGCCGCCTATGATCCGCGAGATGATCCGCAGAACGACATAGCCCAGTCCAAGCAGCCCGACATTGCGCAGCGCGCCGACATCGAGCGAGGCCCCGGCCAGGATAAAAAACAAGATCATGAATGGCCATTGAAAATGCTTGATCTCGTGAAATGCGCGTGAATGGTGCCGAGCAACATTCACAATTACTGTCCCGGCGGTCATGCCCGCGATCAGGAACGATACGTCGAGCCACAGCGCTAGTCCGGCACACAAGAATACAATGCCAAGTGCTTCAGTCTGTTGCGGCTCTCCCTTGGCCAAACGCCCGGTTAGGTATGCCCCGGGCCAGCCCAGAGCCAACCCCAGAACAAGTGCACCGCAAATCTCCCATGCGGCGTCGAAAAGGCCACCGTTCGCCTCTCCGCCGTTCAGCAGGCCAACGACGATCAGGATCAACGAGAATGCCAGCACGCCCCAGGCGTCATCGATAGCGACAATGCCAGTCAGAGTTTTCGTAAATCCTCCTTTGGCATCGGCTTGATGGATCACATCCTGCGTGGCTGCGGGATCAGTCGCTGTAGCAATGCCGCCCAAGAGCAGTGCAAGACCCAGATCGATACCGATAGCCCAAAGCCCGGCTCCAACGACAGCAATTGTCACGATGACAACCGAGAGCGAGATCGCCAAAATCGTCACCCCATGCTTGCGCAGGTTTTTCAACGATAGCGAACTGCCCAGCAGGAAGGCGACCGTGGTCAAGGCGGCAATAGTCAGGAACTCGTACCAATACTTTGCCTCGACCGGCAGCCAGTTCAGGCCTGAACTCCCAACGGCGACGCCACAGAGCAACAGCAATGTGACGCGGGGCAGTCGGGTGCGCCGTCCGAATTGATCCGCGAAAAGTCCAAGCAGAAAGAGTGCGCCGAGGGTCAGGAAGATCAGATGCAATTCCATGGCTCACGCTAACCGATGCTCGACTGGGCGCCTTGCTCTATATCAATCCACGATGAGGATCGCGAGCGCCATTCTCTGACATGCGATCGGCCACTTCGTTCGCAGCTCGATCATAGTTTCAGTCGATTTTAGTGTGAATTGCATCAAAGGCCGACTTTCTTCCTGCGGCACAGCCGATGGTTTCGCTCAAATGAGTTGCGACATCTGCGAGCATCGGTGCCGGACCATGCCTGCATTGGGCGGCGGACTTACGGCGGCGCAGCGAGGTAAGCTTGGACTACGCTCCGTCAGCAGCCATTCCCGAAACACAGGAATTTCAACGCTTTCAGCGGAGTGACCCGATCCTCGGACATTCGGCTGTTCGAAGCGGTCGGTAGACGACTGTGCCCGGAACTTCGGCTCCGAGCCCAGGCTGACCATGACGTCGAAGACCGCACTTCGCAGCCACAGCACGATAGGCCCGCTAAGATCGGCCCTAAGCTGTCCTGTATGGCGAGTGCAGCGAACGACCGCTTGACCGCTCTACTTGCCGCTTTTTTCCTTTCTGAACAATCCTTCAGTCTCTCTGACCTCTTCGAAGACCAGTTCAGGCACAACGACTTCCCAATTGGAGCGTTTCAGTAAGTGATGAAAACGCTCATCAGCATCCTCTTTACGCCATTGTATGATGGCCGCGATCTCGCCGGAGACAAATTTCGTTCCAATCGGTGGCGCGAATGCGTGTGACATCCTCCCGAGGGCCCGCCCTCGAACATCTTCGATCTGCCAGAGATCCCTGACCCTGGAGAGCCTGACTGGCGCGCCGACCTTTGCTTCGGCGATCGCGTTATGAACTGCGTGCCAATCACCTTGACGTCCTGCGAATGACAGATCGACCATCTTCATCTCGGGCGATTGAAAGAACCGGCGTGGGCCGGGGACTGTCGCCAAGTCGGGCACCACGTCCCGCGTGACCACGGAAGGCGACACGGTGGGAAGGTATTCGTGATTGTCGTTGCTCATGACGATCAAGTTGCGCCGCGCACGTGTCATGGCGACATAGAACAATCGCCTCGGCGCGTCCTGATCTTCGTTGCGTGAGGGCCGTTCCCAGCCGCCATCCATGATCACGACATCGTCAAATTCGAGGCCCTTGGCCCGGTGCGCTGTCAACAATTTGAGTCCGCGCTGCTCTCCCCAAGAATCCTTAGACCATTCGGCAAACCATTCGATCACGTCAGGGATCGGAAACGCTTTGCCGTCAACGTCACGCGCAAGTTGCCCAAGTCCTTCGCCAATTCGGTCGGTCCAACGGCTTGAAGGTATCGCGTTAAGGGTTTCGATCATCTCCCCTAAGCCGACCATGGCCCCGTCTTTCTCGCGCAGGCCACCGATGAACCTTTGCATTTCGCGGGTGCGCCAGACACTCGGCAGGTTCTCGTTCGCCATTTCGACGGGAATTCCCTGCGCCTCGGCAAAGTCGCGGACCGGCAAAAGCTTGCGCCAATCCCGAGAAATGATGGCAGCCCCTTTCCAACTCCAGTCAGGGACCAGCTTTGACAGGCGGATCATCTCGTTAACCGCCGCAAGGGCCTGCGCGTCATTTCCAGCGGGACAGCCAAGAATTTGGACCCGTCCCCGCGCTACCGGGTCAAGTTCTTCCATGACACCCCCGGCCGGGTCTCTTTGCCGCGATTGGTCGACGCTGATCCCATGCCCCGTTTTCATGCGTTCACGGGAGCCTTCGATTACGGCGTTCGCGGCGCTGACAATGTGCTTCGACGAGCGATAATTGTCGGTTAGAAAGACCGGCTTGGCTGAATAATCCTCTTCGAATTGCCGGATGTGACGCACCGATGCGCCCGCAAACGCATAGATATTTTGGTCGTCATCGCCGACGGCGAACAGGCTGATTCGTTGATCGGGATCGTCAATGCTGCGACCGGCCACCGCAGCGATCAGGGCGTATTCCTCTGGCCCTACGTCCTGATATTCGTCCACGAGTATCCAGCGAAACCCCTGGATCAATGTCTCTCGCAAGGCTTCGGCCTCGACTTTGTCCAGCCCGTCGCCGCGCAAGAGACGTGCCGCATCCGTCAGAAGCGTCTTGAAGTCGGGCTCATCGGCCCCTGACCATCCTGCGAAACTCGCGCCAACCAACCGCATGGCCAAGGCATGGATTGTCAAAACTGTCACGAAGCGCGCATCTTCGCCGATCAGACGACGCAAGCGTTCCCTGATCTCGGCGGCGGCGTGACGATTGTAGGCGAGCACAAGAATACCGTTTGGATCTTCGCGCTTGATCCGAACCAGATAGGCCACACGATGGACCAAAACGCGTGTCTTGCCCGAGCCCGGCCCCGCAAGAACAAGCACATTGGTTCGTTCGCGATCATCACGCACAATCTGCGCCTGTATCGCATTGCCCAGATTGTCGACGATTTCGGCATAGGATTGCGGCGTCGCCTGCCGTCTGAACTCCGACATGCGCCCGGGCATCCAAGCTTTCATAAAGTCGGATTGCTCCATCGTGAAATAGTCATGGGCAAGCCGCTGGGACTGGCCGATATCGTCAATGCCCTTGGTCGCATAGGCCGCCATGACATGGGTCTGGACGGTCTGTTCGCTGTAATGATCTTCGAGCGGGGCGAAATGCTGGGTGGTGAAGCCGCCACCCTTGGGATTGATGTGCAGCGTCATGGCCGAGCGGAACACGGACAATCCCTTGCCCAAAGTCACCACCTGCTGTTCGTGCAACCACAAAAGCGCCCGGTCCATCAGTTTTGAAGGGTCATTGACTGACGCCTTAAGCAGCGCGTCGCTGTTGATCGCACCAAGAAGGTCGCCAAGCGTGGTCTCGACGGGGATATCCTTCCCCTTCAAGCCCGCCTGAACCTGGTCGACCAGATGCGACATCAACTGCTCTGCGGCCTGCCTGCGAAGCTGAGCGGTCTGCTCGATGACCGTCCACGATCGCTGCATCCGGACCACAAGACTGCCTTTGGACACTTTGCGCAGGCCGATATTGCCTTTGCCTCCGTCCATGTCGCGGCCATCTTGTGCAATCCCGCGGAGCAACCCCTCGACAATATCCGGCCGCACCGAGGCGTGCCCCAGTTCTCGCAGGGCCTGCGCCACCGAGGCCAGATGGCAGGGCCAAGCCTCGCCAATCTCCACATCGGGCGCCTGTTCTCGCAGGGTCGAAATCAAGTCTGCTTCCAACCGGGACGCTGCTTCAAACCGTTTCGGCGAGGCATTCTCAATGCGCACATGCACGAAGATGGTGATGTTTGTATCATCCTTAGCAATCCCTAAGGCTTCGAGATCTGCCAAGGCCTTGCGCAGCACCGACACCGTCAGGCCACTGACCCCGCAAAGCTCGTCGGTCGTAATTCCCTCTTCTTGCGGCGCGTTGATAATATGCTGCACGATGGCGGCCAGGTCCTTGCGCCGGCGTTCGGTAATGTCAGCGGATGCAAGGATCTCGCGGACCTCCTTCATGCTCTTTATCCGCAAGGACGCTGGAAAAACCTGCACCCGGTTTTCCTCGCGGTTCAGAAGGTGCGCCTCCTCCAGCCAGGCAACGGCCGTCTTGACTCGCGTGTCGTCGGTATTGCTGTCGCGCTGGAAATCGCGGTCTTTCTCCTCATGCACGATCTCACCGGAGGTGACGACGATTTCGCCGTCCTTTCCGGTCCGGTCGTCGAGCCGCCGAAGCGCCTTTAAGATCGCGCCGATTTCATGCTGCGCAAGCCGAGACCGCGCGCTGAGGTTGAACTGGCGATCGACGTCTTCTGTATTGAACAGAAGAACGCAGTTTGCAGGGTCACGATCCCGTCCAGCGCGCCCCGCCTCTTGCAGGTAGTTTTCCAGCGATCCCGGCACATCCCCGTGGATCACCAGACGGACGTCTGGCTTGTCGACACCCATTCCAAAGGCATTGGTCGCCGCGATGACGCGCAGATTTCCCACGCGAAAATCCTCCTGGATCTCACGTTTGTCATCGGCGCTAAGGCCAGCGTGATACCGCTCTGCGGCGATGCCCTGTTGTTTCAGGAACTCCGCCACACGTTCGGTTGCGCTTCGGGTCGCACAATAGACGACCGCCCCGGACACGCCCTCGCGTGGGAGGTGGGACTCGATCGTGTCAAGGATATCCGCCATCTTGGTTGCCCGCTGCGTTGGCAACACCTGAAAGCTCAGGTTCGACCGCGATGCACCGCCGTCTATCAGCGTTAGCTCAGCGCCCAACCGGTCTTTAAAATGACTGCGGATGTCCTGCACAACATCCGGCTTTGCCGTTGCGGTCAAGCAAAGTACCGGAGCCGGTTCGTCCCCCGAGCTTTCCTTGATAAACCGCGATACGTAGCGATAGTCTGGCCGAAAATCGTGGCCCCATTTGGACACGCAGTGCGCCTCGTCCAGCACCCATAATCCCACCTCGCGCTGCGCCAGAACGGACCGGACCGTCGTGCTGCGCAATTGTTCCGGCGAAATCAGCAGGATCGCTGCATCCCCAAGCCGCACCTTATCAAGCGCGTCCTGACGTTCGGGTAATGATAACAGCCCGTTGACTGTGACAGCCGACGAAATTCCGGACCGCACCAAGCCCTGAACCTGATCCGCCATCAGTGCGACAAGCGGCGAAATAACGACCGTCAAAGCCCCGGTCTTGTCATACCGCGACAGGGCAGGGATCTGGTAGCAGATGGATTTGCCGGTGCCCGTCGGCAGGATGCCCAGCAGGTGGTCGCCGTCCATAGCTGTCGCCACGATCTTCTCTTGCAGGGGGCGACCGTCTTCGTCGACTGGTTCTGGGCGGAAACTGGAGAAGCCGAACCAACGTTCCAGCGCACGGGCAGGATTGTTGTGTTCTGCGCAATAGGCACACTGCGGATCCCGACAGTTCGTATCCCTCAGGTCTTTTACGAGCCGTGCTGCATCACGAAACTGCAAGCGCACCCAGGGCGGCATGACAGAATCTCCACCAGCGACCGAAATCCAGGCAAGGGCGTATGCCATCGGCCAGCCCAGCCCAGCTTCCGGGAGCTGTTCGAGTACAGCGTCCACCTGCGCGCCGCAGGCCGCCTCCTTAAGCAGCGCCCGAATAGCTCCTTGCGCGTCCGTTTCAGTCGGGATGGACGCCCCGCGCACGTCGCTGAACAGCCGATCAAACCCGTCGCTACCCGGTCCTCGGCAGCACAGCCAGTGATAGGCCATCATCGTCTCCGGAGACGACGTATTCAGCGATACGAAGGCGTCGATCTGGTTGCGAAGGACCTCAAACACAAGACGCGCGTCGAGCTCAGGATCGTTAACGTGACCACTTTGAAGCCGCCCATCGTGGTAGTGTTTTATCAGATGGTGATACGGATTGCGCGGAAAAGCCAAAGGGTTGAGCCACAGTGTGTCGATCGGTCCGTCCGCAAGCTTTGCAAAGCGCGGCGACACCGCCGTCAAATGCGGCAAGTCGTGGCGCAAGATATTGTGACCAATGACATGTGCGAAGCCAGCGCAGAACAGGTCCAGTTTTTCAAGCGCGGCCCTCGTGTCACCTTTCCGATGAACAATCCCTTCTCCCCCACCTTCCGGCACGGCTGCAAAGGCGAATATCCGGGCTTCCTTGGGATCGACCTCCAGATCAATCGACAGGCAGCGCGACAGGATTTTGGATTGGTCCCGCGGCATTTGAATACCGCTTTTTTCCGGCGGATCAGCCTTTGGCTTTTCAGGCTGCTGTGGTCGTCTACGGCCAAAGGCTTTCGATATGCCGCGGGAAATTATGTTTTTCATACTGGCATTTTAGTCCTTATTCCCAAGGAGCGGGACCTTCGGCAACCAATTGACCAAAAATGTTCTCCCGATGCCATGCCAGATTTGCAGGGTGCGGCCAGTTTCTCTTGTCTTCGGGCATCCAAATCTTCCCATCCGGACGTAACAGCCGATCGGTTACATCTGCCGGAACCTTGTTGCGCGACACGAGGATCGTCTTATTGTCATCCGCGACCGAGATTAGCCCACGATCGAACATCCAATGCAGTGTTCCTGACAGCGCCAGCCCGTTCCTCACGGAATCGCTGCCGTTAAGTTCGACAGGGCGGATATGGGCAGCTTGCACCTCTGGGCGCCCGCCGCCATTTCTGAGCTTCAGCCCGGACATGGCGCAGCGGTAGTCGTAAGCCTCACGCACCTTCCGGCGGAACGCAACATCTCGGTATGGCCGCCGCGTAAGGCGTTCCAGAACCGGACGTTCGAAGATCGTCGCCTCCTCGGCAATCTCCGAACCCTTCGGATCATATCGAGTGGCCTCTTGCCTCTCGAGGTCTTCAGGAAGCCCCAGCCGGACGATCCGAACGAAATCCTCATCTGGGAGACGCCGTACCGCGAGCTGCACGGCCCCACCCTTCTTCGGGGTTCCATCTGGCTCTGTGAGCGCCTTTTCCAATGGGCTGCCGTTGATTAACCGCGGAACCTCAGTATCGAGCGGCAGGAAGCTGCCCGGTTCGATCATGGCGAGATAGCGCCCCTCGACTCCGGGCTTTGGAATCACCCTCTCGATCTTCGCAACCGCGAAATACCCACGCGGCCCAGCCTTCACCGGCTCATAGTAAACAACCCAGTCCCCAACGGCCTCTTTGACAGCCTTGAGGTAGGCACGCGGAAAGTCATAAACGACGTCAGGTTCGTCGTCGTAAATAGAGTCCGCCTTGTGGAGCAGCACCAGCTTTGTCATGTTCTCAGAGAATACGGCCCTGAGCAGAACGCAAGCGATCAATCGAAGTAAACCCCACAAACCGATCTACAGAGCATCCGCTAAACCATTGAAATAGCGTGACGTAGAATGCAATGGGCATGCAAAAAACTCCAATGAAATCAGGAGCCGAATGCGGATTGGATACCCGTCCACGCATTTTTTGGCATCAGCCGCGAAAATGGGAAACTGTTGGCGAAATTTGCTGACGGCCGCACGCTACCGGTCTCCCGCTCACTCGAGCCGCAGGCCCACCGCATGCAACCGGTGCTACCATGCCGTTGGCGCTGTGACGGCGTCTCTAAATGGCCCAGAGCGGCCGTTTAGCTGATGCGCAGCGAAAGTCCGCTCTCCTGAAGGTTTTTCGATGCGGGCCGAGGTGCAAGTTTGCCGTTATTTGCTGCGGGCGGCCCGCGTTGACAAACCTCGGAAGGAGGAAGCCGCGGGGGTCTGGGATTAGGCTATGGGGAAAGAGTACCGACGGGTGAGGCCGACGTTGCCTCGGTTGCGCGGGCGACTGTCTTTGAGGCGCTTTTCTGCAGTTATTTTATGCCAGCGTGGCCGCAAGCATGTCACCGATTGACTGCGCATAACGCCATCCGCGCGGTCATTTTGAATGATTGCCGCAGGGGGCTTCGATCGATCAGCCAAAGGTGACCGGCGCATGTTGTGTTGGGTGAACAGGCTTCGTATCATGCGGCCTGCTCCCGTGGTGGTGCGCGGGACATTGGTTTCTGACCGCGCTGGAAGATCTCGATGATCCGCATTGTGCCACCGCAGCAGGGGCATGGTTCGCGCAGTGTAAACGGGACGATCTCGGCCTCGACACCTGGCGCAACGGGTCGTTCTGGACGTTGGACGCAGAGCAAGGCGCGGATCTTCGGGATGTTGGCCTTGCGGGCTGAGCTGGCCAGCAGGCCATAATGCCGGATCCGGTGGAATCTGTCGGGAAGGACATGGATCAGAAAAAGGCGGATGAACTCGGGCGTGGTCAGCCGCATGACCTTTTGGCGGTCGCCTGATTTGATGCGGTAGTCCTTCCAGCGGAACGCCACGGTGTCGGCATCGGCGCTGACCAGGCGATGGTTCGAGATCGCGACGCGATGAGTGTACCGGCTCAGGTAGGCCAGCACCGCCTCCGGCCCGCCGAAGGGCGGTTTGGCATAGACCACCCATTCGGTCTTCCGGAACGGGGCAAGCCAAGCCTTTAGGGCATCAACGGTGGCCAACCCTTCGAGATCACCGAAGAAGACCAGTTGCCCGGTGCGGTGCAGTGCCATGAGCCCGTCCAGAAACAGGCGCCTGAACAACCGCGACAGCACCCGCACATGCAAGAAGAACCCGGGTTTGCAGGCGACCCAACGAGTGCCGTCAGGCGACAGGCCGCCGCCCGGAACGATCATGTGGATGTGCGGATGGTGCGTCATGGTCGAACCCCAGGTGTGCAGCACACTGGTGATGCCCACTCGCGCACCCAAGCGCTTGGCATCGGCCGCGATGGTGGTCACCGTTTCGGCCGACGCTCTGAGCAGCAGCCCGTAGATCGCCTTCTTGTTCCAATGGGCGATCCGCGCGATCTCGGTCGGCATGGTGAAGACAACGTGGAAGTATTCCACAGGCAGCAGATCCTTGGCTCGCGCCTCCATCCAGTCGCGGGCGGCCGCTCCCTGACACTTTGGGCAGTGCCGGTTCTTGCAGGAATTGTAGGCGACGTGATGGTGGTTGCACTTGGTGCAGCCCGCCACATGCCCACCGAGCGCCTCAGTCCGGCAGGCCTCGATCGCCGACATCACCTTGAGCCGGGAGAGGCTGACATGCCCGGCATTGGTCTGTCGCCATGCGGGACCATATGCACGGAAAATGTCAGCGATCTCCAGCGTTGCTCGGGACACCCCGGTGCCCGGTCACTCCAGGCTTCGCTTCACCGTCTGATCCTGCAATCTGGCCAGCATCTCATAGGGGCTGACAGTGTCGCGGATCGTCTTGGTGGCCACGTGGGTGTATCGCGCGGTGGTGGTCAGCTTGGCGTGGCCGAGCAGCACCTGGATCACCCGCACGTCGGTATTGGCCTCCAGCAGATGCGTCGCGAAACTGTGGCGCAACGTGTGCAGCGTCGCGACCTTCTTGACCCCGGCCATGTGCTTGGCTGAGGTGAAGGCCCGGTTCAGCTGGCGCGGCGAGATCGGGTTGATCTTTGGCTTGCCGGGGAAAAGCCAGCCCTCCGGGCGCGCCTCGCGCCATCAGGCGCGCAGTAATTCCAGCAAACCGGGTGACAGCATGACCTTCCGGTCCTTCTGACCCTTGCCCAACTCGACATGGATCAGCATCCGGTCGCTGTCGATGTCGCCGATCTTGAGGTTGCAGACCTCGGTTGCCCTGAAGTCCAGCCCCATAGGAAATGCTGAGCGCGGCGCGATACTTCAGCCCCGGCCCGGGCGCCGCCATAAGGATGTCGGAAACCTCCTCTACACTGAAGACTACGGGCAGCTTCCGCGGTTCGGTGCGGAATTGCATGTAACGCTTCATCTCTTCGCGCCCGCAGGTCATGCCGAAAAAGAACCGAAGCGCCACGATGCGCGTGTTGAAGGTCGATGGCGTGACACCCGTGCCAGACATATGAAGCTGATCGGCGCGCAGATCTTCCGGAGTGGCCGTATCGGGTGATCGCCCAAGGAAGACCGCGAAATCCTTGATCGCCCGGATGTGTGACTTCTGCGCCTTGTCGCCCATCCCCCGAATGCGCATGTCCTCGATCAACCGCCGGCGCAGCGGACTCATCTTCACCTGTGTCATGGGAACCTCCTGATTGACGATTGGGAAACCCCAATCGTCAGACAGGTCTGCCAGATCACAAAATGCGCACAGCTACGGGCGGCTCACCCCATCAGCCAAAAGCGCCAATGCCGCAGAGCGGATTCGTTCAGGATCCCAAAGCGACTGAATCAAAGTGTTTGACTATGGAGGAGGCCTGGTATCGACTTCAAGCGCAATGGGGAGGTTGTTGGCATCGTCGAAATCGGTTGGATTACGTTTCATCGCTGGCTCTTCGACTCTGAGCAGGCGACTGGCGCCTTGACGGTTCCCCCACCGCAGGGCGCGGCATGGTGGCATTTCGGCCCCGACAGCCCGATCGGACCCGATGGTCTCCGGACAGGACGTGGCCGCTCTTGGGCCGGCGCTGGCTTTTTCGGGGATCGCGCTGCGGCGGATCGTGTGTTGGACGATCCTTGGGCGCAGTTTCCCGACCTTCCGACACATCGTGAAGCGTTTCACTGCCTGTTGCGCCCCATCCGGTTTTCGGGCGACTGCCGCTGGCTCTCCGATGCAAATGCAACGCTTGCCGTGGCGGAAGCAGATCCCGGCGGGCCTGTGGTGGTACTGACCTCGGCAGGCTATGACGACGTGGGGCCCGAACAGACGGCACGCATGCGCGACTTCCGCGAGAACGTGGACCGGGTCCGCGCCTGGTACGACGAAATCGATGGCAATATCGTGAATGGGAATTTCGCGACCGGTACAGACGGGATGACCTTCTCCCTCTGGCGCAGCGACGATGCCCTGCGCGCCGGTGCGTATGGTCAGGGACTGCACCGGAGGCAGCTTGACCGACAGAAAGCCGAACGCCTCGCGGATCGCACCTCCTATACGCGCACACGGCTCCTCCGCCATTCGGGCACATGGGACGGCCGCGATCCGCTGTCGGAGGTCGCCTGACAGGCGATCGGCCAGGACCATTCTTCTAACTGTTTCCCACCATTAGTCCCATTCGCAGTCGTATTGCAGATCATTTCGCGTTGCCGCAGGTGGCGAACCCCGGATAGCTGATCTGATTTCAAGAGTCTGTGGGCCCGCTTGTTAAACCAATGCTATAAGTACACTGACGTGCCGAATGATAAGTGGATACTTGGAAGGGCTCTATGTCATGAGAGTGAATGCAGATTTCGAACAGCGCACGATCGTGCGCTTTGATGAGAATGAATGGGTGTCTTCGCCCATGCCCGGAGTCGAGCGCAAGATGCTTGACCGCATCGGGGAAGAAGTCGCTCGCGCGACCACCATCGTACGGTTTGCCCCGGGCAGCGCATTTTCGCCCCACACACATGACGGCGGAGAGGAGTATCTTGTTCTCGACGGGACATTTCAGGACGAGAACGGGGACTTCCCGGTGGGTTCATATGTCCGGAACCCTCCGACGTCCTCGCATACGCCTGCGGCGCGGGATGGGGCGACCATCCTTGTGAAACTGCATCAATTCCACCCTGACGACCGCGAGCTGGTTCAGATCGATAGCAGCTCGGCAAATTGGTCAGTTTCCAAGGATGGCGTCGAAACGCTGGTGCTGCACAATGATGCCAGGGAGAAAGTCGTGATGGAGCATTGGGCACCGGGTGCCACGCGTGAACTTGATGCCTCCGGCGGTCTGGAAGTCTTCGTGGTTGAGGGAGACTTCATCGAGACGGGAGATGAACTTGGCCGCTGGGACTGGCTTCGCCTTCCGGTAGGCGCTGCGTTTCGCGCAACGGCAGGCGGGTCTGGCGCGAGCGTCTGGATCAAGACCGGACATCTGCTCCACGTGGCCGAGCGCGCAGGGTGACATCAGACACGGAGATCGCGATCGTTGGGGCAGGGCTCTCAGGCCTCGCTCTGGCGGCAGCCTTGAAGGCTGAAGGTCGCGATGTAACGATACTAGAAGCTGGAGTGCCCCCACTGAAGTGGTCCACCAATTGGGATAGTTTTATCCCGTTTTCAGGAGGACCAAGAGATGGCTGGAAAGCGAGACAAACCCTAAGAGATCGTGCTGAAGCTGCGGCAGGTCGAAGTGCTGCAAGGACAAGGCAGTTCGATCGCAGACGCGGTCAGACAGATCGGCGTGGCGCAGCAGACGTATTATCGGTGGCGCAAGGACTATGGCGGCATGAGCCGAGACCAGCTCAAACGGCTGAAGGAGCTTGAGACAGAGAATACCCGGCTCAGACGTGCGGTTTCGGATCTGACGCTGGACAAGATGATCCTGACCGAGGCTGCCCGGGATGAGGGGCGTCAAGGAAACCATCCAGTGGATGGGTTCCAGCCCCGAACGCGCAGCCCTTCTGAGCCCTTCCCGCCGTCGTCGATGCATTGATCACGTGCGGCAGACCCTGGGCGTATCAGAGCGTCGGGCCTGCCGCACCATCGGGCAGCACCGTTCCACGCAGCGCAAGGTTCCCATCGGCCTGCCGGACGAAGAACGGCTGACCGATGACATCATCGAGTTGACGCGAGAGTTCGGGCGCCATGCACTGCCCGGCAGGCGATTGCGCAGCAATCTGCCGAGAGGGATACCGCATGATCACCGGAATGCTGAACAACAGCGGCTGGCATGTAAACCACAAGCGCCCCTCTCGGCAGATTTGCTTTGCAAATCGCCTGCCGGGCAATGGTCGAGCGGATCTGGCGTCGGGAGGGGCTGAAAGTGCCACAGAAACAACCCAGGAAGGGTCGGCTCTGGTTGAACCCCTCTCATCGATACTGCGCATCGACTGTCGGGCAGTGGACGGGTCGTGCGTCCGGCTGCGGCCGGAACGCCCGAACCATGTCTGGTCCTATGACTTTGTCCAGGACCGGACGCACGACGGGCGGGTATATCGCACGCTCAACATCATCGACGAGTTCACGAAGGAGGCGCCCCCTCTCGGCGATGCAGGCATCGCCTGCCGGTCCACGGGATGATCCGTGTCAAACGAAAGCTCAATTCCGTCGACGTGGTCGACGCCTTGACCGACCTGTTCATCCTGCGCGGACCGCCGGAATACACAAGATCCGACAATGGCGCAGAATTTATCGCAAAGAAGGTGCGCGTCTGGATCGGCGCGGTGGGAGCCAAGACGGCCTTCATCGCACCAGGTTCACCTTGGGAAAACGGCTACTGCGAGAGCTTCAACGCACGGTTCCGAGACGAACTTTTGAATGGTGAGGCCTTCTACAGCCTGCGTGAGGCCCAAATCCCCATCGAGAAATGGCGTCGCCACTACAATACGGTCAGGCCGCACAGCGCATTGGGATACCGTCCACCAGCGCCCGAAAGCCTCGTGCCGATAACCAGAGGCCGACCATGCATTAACATTCAAACTGGACCACTCAATGGGGGCAGACCAGGATGAGAGCTTCGATTTTGAAGGAAACGGCGCCACCGGCCACTTTCTGACGCACTCGCCAGCCAGAGAGCACGCAGCCAGAAGCTCCTGCACGGTCTGCCGGATGGCAACCTCGTATTCGGGCGTATGTTGCGGATTTCCGGCCCGGTGCCCCCAATACGGGCGGATGGGGCATAAATCTGCATTGGGCATTAGTGCTATCTCAATCCGGCTGTCTTCGAGCGTGAAGTAGAGATTCGTTGTCGAGGGCATGACAATTGTTTGCGCTTTTATCGCGCCCAAGGCAGCCTTGAGATCACCGCCAAAAATGTCGTTGTCCGAGATGTCTGATTGCATCCAAGTCTGGACCATTGAGAACACATCCATCGGGTCGCGGCGCAGGAAGGGGAACCAATCCTGAAAATGGATCAAACTTCCGAGAGATGAATCACATCACAACCCCCTTTATATAATCGCAAGGGATTGCTGGAATTGTCGGCCGACAGGCGCTGGCGAATGCCGTTGCCCAGACCAGCGCGAACCTATTCCAGAACAAATTGGACCAAAGTCTCGATATCCAGCGGGCTATTCAACATTGCCCTCAGGATCAGCCGATGTGAGTCCGCCCACACGCTCATGATCCTCGTATGAAAGCAGCCAAACCGCAAAAAGTGCGCAAAAAATAGTCGAAAGAAGCTTTGGTTTCCTGCGCGCGGGGGAACCACGGACAATCGCTGCAACGGCAGTTGACTTATGCGCGGCATTCGGACCTTTCTTGCGAACCAATGCGGGATTGATCCGGATGTCATCGCTTGCCACAGACCCGCCCGAGGCGGAAGAAAATTCAGGGCTGGTGCTCATGCGGTTGCGTGGCTTGATCGACTCTGCGGAGTTTGTGGCCAACGGGCGATTGCCGACTGAACGCGAAATGGTCGAGCGTTTGGGCGTGGGCAGACGCGCTGTACGGCGCGCGCTTGAGGTGTTGGAGGCGGAAGGCGTGTTGTGGCGGCGTCAAGGCAAGGGCACGTTCATCGGGCAAGCCCCCGAAACGGTCGGTGCCCTTGCGGCGCACATCGCGGGCGAGGCGACAGTGCTGGAAGTGATGATGGCACGAATTTGCATCGAACCCGCCCTTGCCCGGCTATGCGCCGAACATGCTAGCGACGAAGTCATTGCCCAGATGCGCGACCTTGCCATACGTACCCACCAAACGGCCGACCCCGATGCAGCCGAGTTATGGGACGGCGCCCTGCATCGCCTGATCGCACGCACCGCGGGCAACCGGGTTTTGCTTGCCGGTTTCGCCATGATCGACGAATTGCGCACAACGGATGAATGGCGGGCGTTGCGGCAGAAAGCGAGGGGGCCCGAAACCCTAGCCCTTTACCGGGTTCAGCACGACCAGATCATTGACAGTATTGGTGCTGGTGACGGTGACGGTGCTTATATGGCAATGCAACTACACCTGAAAACACTGCTGCGCCGATTAGAGGGCATGATGGCAAAGGACCGCCAAGATGTCGCCTGACAGCCATCCACTGCTGAAAGTATCCGACATGTCAATCCGGATCGGCAACGCGACTGTGAACCTGGTTGACGGCGTCTCGCTGTCCCTGCGGGCCCGCGAGACGTTGTGCATTGTCGGGGAGTTAAGGGTGTGGCAAGTCCCTTACGGCACTTGCGCTGATGGGGCTATTGGCAAATCCGCCTTTGCGTCTGGTATCAGGACGCGCCGAATTTGGCGGTCACGACCTCTTCGCACTGTCACCCGGCGCGCTGAGCGATATTCGCGGCAGCCAGATGGCGATGATCTTTCAGGAGCCGATGTCATCGCTTAACCCGGCGCTAACGATTGGTGAACAGATCGCTGAATTGCTGCGCCGTCACCGCAGGCTTAACAGAAATAGTGCGATGGAGCGGGCATTGGAAATGCTGCGGAGGGTTCGGATTCCAGCCCCGGAACAGCGGTTGTCGGAATACCCCTACCAGATGTCTGGTGGCATGCGGCAACGCGCGATGATTGCCATGGCGCTGGCCAATGACCCGAAACTTTTGATCGCGGACGAACCAACAACTGCTCTGGACGTGACCGTGCAACAGCAGGTTCTCGACCTGATGAAGGACCTTCAACAGCAATCCGGTACTGCGTTGATCATGATCACTCACGATCTTGGGGTAGTGGCCGAAATGGCTGATCAGGTTGCGGTGATGTATGCGGGCCGCATCGTCGATTCCGGCCCTGTGGCGGCGATTTTCGACGATCCCCAGCACCCCTATACCATAGGATTGATGAGTTCGATGCCGTCACTGAACGCTCGGGGGGACGACTTATCACCATTCCGGGGGTTGTGCCTTCGGCAAATGCAATGCCTGGCGGCTGTCGATTTGCCGCGCGCTGCCCGTTCGCCGCGCCGGCCTGCGCGACGGCGCCCCCGTTCGCCGAAGTTGCCAACGGACACAGCGTGGCTTGCTGGGCGGCGCCTCTGGAACGGACCGGGGGCGGGCGATGGCGCGAGTTCTCTGAATCCGGATGATGTGAATCCTTGAGGCAAAGGGTCTGGAGCGGCGCTTTATCACCGCGCGCCCTTTGTTCGGTGCGCCTGTCGAGGTCGGTGCCGTGGATGGCGTCGACTTGAGCCACGCGGCGAAACCTTTGCCATTGTTGGGGAATTCGGTTGCGGCAAATCAACTCTCGCAC
>CAVQRB010000014.1:0-168633 GCA_963715055.1 uncultured Alphaproteobacteria bacterium
AGGCCCGCACCCGCCGCGAACCAGAAGAGCGCCGGCAATGGTGCCAGGCGGTCCGATCCTTCTGGCACGAGCACAAGTGCCACGGCGGCAAACAGCGCCCCTGCCCCGAAGGCGATCACACCATGACGGGCCTCGTTTGCGACCCAATCGGGCAGGATATCGATCCGCCAAAGCGCAAGGGCGGCCCCGAGCGGGATGGAAAGCCCCGCCAGTGCGGCAAGGGACATCGCCGCCCAGAAGGGCTCCGGCAAGCGCTCAGACCCGGCGTTCGACCATCATCTTCTTGATGTTGGCGATGGCTTCGGCGGGATTCAGTCCCTTGGGGCAGGTCTTGGCGCAGTTCATGATCGTGTGGCAACGGTAGAGCTTGAACGGGTCTTCCAGATCATCCAGGCGCTCGCCCGTGGCCTCATCGCGGCTGTCGATGATCCAGCGGTAGGCGTGCAGCAGCGCGGCGGGCCCGAGGTAGCGATCGCCGTTCCACCAGTAGGACGGGCACGACGTCGAACAGGAGGCGCACATCACGCATTCATACAGCCCATCGAGTTTCTTGCGGTCCTCGATGGATTGCCGCCACTCCTTGGCGGGGCGGTTGGTCTTGGTTTCAAGCCAGGGCATGATTGAGGCGTGCTGCGCGTAGAAATGGGTCAGATCCGGGATCAGGTCCTTGACCACGGGCATATGCGGCAACGGGTAGATCTTCACGTCGCCTTTCACCTCATCCATGCCGTAGATGCAGGCGAGCGTGTTGATCCCGTCGATGTTCATCGCACAGGATCCGCAGATGCCCTCGCGGCAGGAGCGGCGGAAGGTCAGCGTCGGGTCGATCTCGTTCTTGATCTTGATCAGCGCATCCAGAATCATCGGGCCGCAGCTGTCGAGATCGACGAAATAGGTATCGACACGCGGGTTCTTCCCGTCATCGGGGTTCCAGCGGTAGATCTGGAACTTGCGCAGGTTGGTCGCCCCCTCGGGCTTCGGCCAGGTCTTGCCGGCGGTCATGCGCGAATTCTTGGGAAGTGTCAGTTGAACCATCTCGGTCTCCTGTCGGATCTAAAACGTTGTCGCCGCAGCCGGAGCGCGGGCGGACAGACATTGTTGGGTTTGCGGCCGCGCAAGCACGCCGCGAATGATTTCGGCGGTCTGATCATCGACGCCGACAACGGCATCCTGCGTCAGTTCATTGATCTCGGCAGGCAGGGCGTTTTCGACCACGCAATCGGTGAAGGGCACGACCAGTTCCTTGGGCACCTGCGGAAAGCGGGTCAGCATCGCTTCGTTCACCGCGGTTTTCGACGTGTTGCGCGCCGCCTGATCGGACGCCTGCATCACATCGGCGCAAGCACCCAGCAGCAGGATCGGGGCAGAAAGAAGGAGCAGTCTGGTCATGTTGTTCACCAAGTTATTTCGGGTCGGCAAGGGAGAGGAGATCGCATCGCCCGCCTCCCGCAGCAGTACCGGCCCGTATCCGTTTCATCCAAGGTCGAAGCAGTAGAGCGAGCCCCGGTAGAGCCCGTAGAAGTCCTTCGGGCAAAGCGGGCTGCGGATGACCGGGTTGGCGTTCACGACGTATCCGCCGCGGTAGGATCTGCCGCTCTGTCCGCGCTGGGACCGGTGGGATTTGCTCGCGGCGCTGGCCGAGGTGGCCGCACCGCTCAGCGTGCGTGTGGCACAGGCATTGATGGCCGCTGCATCTTCCGCCGTCACTTCGTCGAATGGCAGGATGGTGACGACGGGTTCGGCGCCAAGGGTCGTGGCAAGGCTCGCCTCCCCACCAATCCCGGCCTCAGACTTGCAGGCGAAGATCGCCCGTGTCTGGGCGTCGACGCTCGCGGCTGACGCGCCTTGCGCCGCGATGAGGCCAAGCCCTGCTGCGACAGCGAAAACGCGCGCTCTGGATAATACCGTCATCAGAATGTCCTTTTCTTGGGTGCAATCTTCTTGGGGTCGATCCCGCCGTCGTTGTGGCTGGTCAGCGGTTGTTCGTGAACGCCGCGGTAGCCCAGCGACGCCTTGTTGCCCTTGAACCAGATCAGCGAATGCTTGCGCCAGTTCACGTCGTCGCGCTCGGGGAAATCCTCATGGGCATGCGCGCCCCGGCTTTCCTTGCGTGCCTCGGCGGCAGTGATCGTGGCCACCGCGTTGGGAATGAGGTTGGCCAGTTCCAGCGTCTCCATCAGGTCGGAGTTCCACACGAGACTGCGGTCGGTGACGCCGATGTCGGACCATTTGCCCGCCACCTCGTCCATCGCCTTCTTGCCCTCAGCGAGCGTCTCGTTGGCGCGGAAGACGGCGGCATCCTTCTGCATGGTCTGCTGCATCTCAAGCCGCAGCGCCGCCGTGGGGGTGTGGCCCTTGGCGTAGCGGGTGTTGTCGAAGCGGTCGAGGGCGGCCTGCACGGACGCTGCGTTCGGCGTGGGCACGGCCGAGGCCGGATCGACGATCTTGCCCGCGCGGATCGCTGCCGCCCGGCCGAAGACCACAAGATCGATAAGCGAGTTCGACCCCAGCCGGTTGGCTCCGTGCACGGAGGCGCAGCCCGCCTCGCCCACCGCCATCAGGCCCGGGCTCACCCGGTCCGGATCATCCTTGGTCGGTGCCAGCACCTCGCCCCAGTAGTTCGTGGGGATGCCGCCCATGTTGTAATGCACCGTCGGCAGCACCGGGATCGGCTCCTTGTTGAGGTTCACGCCCGCGAAGATGCGGGCGCTTTCCGAAATCCCCGGCAGGCGCAGCTTCAGGGTCTCGGGCGGCAGGTGGTTTAAGTTCAGGTGGATGTGATCGCCGTTCTTGCCGACGCCCCGGCCCTCGCGGATCTCCATGGTCATGCAGCGACTGACATAATCGCGAGGGGCGAGATCCTTGTACTGCGGCGCGTAACGTTCCATGAAGCGCTCGCCTTCGGAGTTGGTCAGATACCCGCCTTCGCCGCGCGCGCCTTCGGTGATCAGACACCCGGCACCATAGATACCGGTGGGGTGGAACTGCACGAATTCCATGTCCTGCAGGGGCAGTCCTGCCCGCGCCGTCATGCCACCGCCATCGCCAGTGCAGGTATGGGCGGAGGTCGCGGAGAAATAGGCGCGCCCATAACCGCCGGTTGCCAGCACCACCATCTTCGAGGCGAAGAGGTGCAGCGTGCCGTCGTCGAGCTTCCAGCAGAGGACGCCCTGGCAGACGCCGTCTTCCGACATGATCAGGTCGATGGCGAAATACTCGATGTAGAATTCCGCGTTGTTCTTCAGGCTCTGACCGTAGAGCGTGTGCAGGATGGCGTGGCCCGTCCGGTCGGCGGCGGCACAGGTGCGCTGCACCGCAGGACCTTCGCCGAATTCGGTGGTATGCCCGCCGAAGGGGCGCTGATAGATCTTGCCGTCCTCGGTGCGCGAAAACGGCACGCCGTAATGCTCCAATTCATAGACCGCCTTGGGCGCTTCCCGGGCGAGGTATTCCATCGCATCCGTATCGCCGAGCCAGTCCGAGCCCTTGACGGTGTCATACATGTGCCACTGCCAGTTGTCGGGACCCATGTTGCTCAAGCTTGCGGCGATGCCACCCTGTGCCGCGACGGTATGGGACCGTGTCGGGAAAACCTTGGTCACGCAGGCCGTGCGCAGCCCCTGCTCCGCCATGCCGAGCGTCGCCCGCAGCCCGGCACCGCCCGCGCCCACCACAACCACGTCGTATTCATGTGTTTCGTATTCGTAAGCAGCCATGGATCAGTCTCCCGGATGTGTAGCGTCGCGCATTGGGCGCGCGAAAAAGAGGTCAGAGCGCGAGGCGCACGATTGCATATAGGCCGACGGCGGCGGCAGCATAGGACAGGCAGGTCATCGCGACGATGGCAACTTTCTGCGCCAGCCCGTGCACGTAGTCCTCGATCAGCACCTGCACGCCGCCCGCGAAATGCTTGAAGCCCACAAGGATCGTGAGCCCCGCGACCACGGAAGGAAAAGGCCTGCTGAAATAGGCCACGACCTCTTCATGCGGCGCACCCAGCATCGGACCGAAGGTGAAGATGAAAAGCGGCACGAGGATCAGCAGCGCACCCGAAGAGAGGGTCATCGACCAGTGATGCTCGGTTCCGGTTTTGGCCGAACCCATACCCACGGCGCGCTTGCGGTCTGTCAGATAGCTCATCGGGGGTCTCCTATTGCACGGCCAGAATGGTCAACACGGTCAACACCACCGATCCGCCGATCACAGCGTAACCCATCTTGTAGGCCGTCTCGAGATCGAGCCCGACCCCCTGGTCCCAGATCAGATGCCGCAACCCGGCCAGCGAATGGTACCACAGCCCCCAGAGCGACAGCGTCATCACCAGATCGCCGAACCAGCTTGTCAGCACACCGTCCGCCACCGCGAAGTACTCGGGCGAGGTCGCGGCCGCCAGAAACCACCAGACCACCAGCAAGGCGGAGATCAGGAGCGCATTTCCGGTGATCCGCGTCAGGATCGAGGTCATCGAGGTCAGTTGCGGGCGATAGATCGTCAGATGCGGTGACAGGGGCCTCGCGCCCCGATTCACATCGGCCATGTCAGATTCCTTTTATTCCCTGACATTCCTTTTACCGCTTATTACAGCCTTGTCACCTGTCAGCCGACCCGCAAGGCGCGGTTATTTGGCGCATTAAGGGCAAAATTGAGGTTTTTTTCTGCTTTGTGATCACGCTCAATTATCGTGTGATCACATTATTCGAGGTGGCTCAACTGACGCGTCGTTTCGCGTTGCAGTTTGCGGCGGATCGTTTCGGGGTAGTCTTCGAAACCATGGGCGGTCATCACGAAAGCGCCCTCCCCCAGGATCAGGTTCTCGAAGAACCAGCCGGTCAGATCGGTGCCATCGGTCTCGATCGCCAGCGCATTGACCGTAACGCCCATGGCCTTCAGCGCCGCGTGCCGCGTGGCGGGCATCGGCCCTTCGTTCGACACACCGTCGCCCGAAACGTCGATGACCTTGCGCCGGCACTGCGGCACCTCGGCCAGCGCCACCTCTGCGGAACGCAGCGCCTCGCCGATGGCGGTGGAGTAATTGCGCCAGACCCGTTCGTCCGCAGCGATCGCATCGGCCAGCGCCAGCACGTCCGACGCCCGGACCATCTGACGCCAGTCCACCGTGCGCTTCTGACGGGAGGTGCCCGTCCACTGGATCAGGCTGACCATGGCCTGCTGGTCGACCAGCGCATCGACCACGATCCCGTCGCGCAAGGCTTCCGCCAACCCGTCCATCTGCACTCTGTATTCGCGCGCATCGACCGACCCCGATACATCGACCGCCAGCACCAGCGCCAGATCGCAAGCCTGCACCGGCAGCGACATGAGGGAGAGACCAAAGGCAACGGCACGCGGGTTCATGCCCGCGAGCTTACCCGAAGCCGCCCTGTTCGCACGTCAAAACCGTGTCAGTGTCGACGCGCCTCAGATCGGCATGAGGGCCCAGTAATCGAGGTCGAGCAGCACCTCGGGCAGGTATTTCCCGCTCTCGTCGCGCAGGGCAAAAGGAGCGCCGCCTTTGGTCGCGACCAGCCGCAGCCGGATCGCACCCACGCCCGGCGCCGCGGTTTCCGCCTTGTCGAGCACTTCCGACCAGGCCCGCACGGTATCGCCCGCGAGGCACGGGTTCGCATGGGCGCCCGCATTGAGCCCGACCACGATCTGCGCATTTGCAAGCCCATTGAAGGACAGCGCCCTTGCAAGCGAAATCACATGCCCGCCGTAGATCAGACGCGACCCATCGGGCCGGGCGGAGGTGTCGAAATGCACCTTCGACGTGTTCTGCCAGAGCCGCGTGGCCAGCATGTGCTCGGCCTCTTCGACGGTCACCCCGTCCACATGGTCGATGGTTTCGCCGATCTCGTAATCGCCCCAACGGTGCGGCTCGCCCGCCAGCGTGAAATCGTAGTTGGTGAAATCGAGCCCCTTCGGAATCACCAGATCTTTTGTTGGCACCACCTGTGCAAGCTCCGGCACCACCGTCGCGGCTACTTCGGCGTCCGCGTCGCGTTTGCGCACCATCACCCAGCGCACATATTCCAGCACCACCTCGTCATGCTGGTTCAGACCCCTGGTGCGGACCCAGACGACCCCGGTCTTGCCGTTGGAGTTCTGCTTCGTTCCGATCACTTCCGAGACCGAACGCAGCGTGTCCCCGGGCCAGACCGGCGTGATCCAGCGCCCTTCGGCATAGCCGAGGTTCGCGACCGCATTGAGCGAGACATCCGGCACCGTCTTGCCGAAGACCACATGGAAGGCCACCATGTCATCGAGCGGCGAGAACGGCAGCCCGCAGGTTTGCGCGAACTGGTCCGAGGAGTAGAGCGCATGCCGCGCCGGGTAGAGCATGTGATAAAGCGCGCGCTCGCCCATCTTCACCGTGCGCGGCACCGCATGGTGGATGACCTGCCCCGTCGCGTAATCCTCGAAGAAGCGCCCCGGATTGGTCTTTGCCGCCATCACTGCTCTCCGAGCTTCATGTCAGGGCTGTAGGGCGCATCGATGTCCTTCACCACCGCCTGCCCGCAACGCATGACGCCATTGGCGTGGTCGAAGGCCTGCGTCGGCGAGCCGTAGAGCTCCCACCCCTTGCTGAGCGCAAGCGAGACCTTGTGGCAGAAGGCGGAAGTGTCCTCTTCGGACAGGAATCGGTAGATTTTCACCGGAGGCTCCGTGGTTCAGGAAGGAAACGGCCAGACGCCGAGCCAGATGTGTACGCCTGCGATGACCCCGTAGAGCACCAGCGTGATCACCGCGAGCCGCACCTTGGTGGCCATGCCTGCCTTGGCGGGCGGCGTCCACTCGGGTTCCGCTCGGTTGATCAGGATCACCTCGCCCACCGCCCAGGCCAAGAGGCCGCCAAAGAGCAGGATGGAGGCGAGATCACCATTGACCAGCAGATGCGCCACTGCCCATATCTTGAAGCCCGTAAGTTGCGGATGGCGGATCCTGTCGGCGGGCCAGGCCTTTGCCCCCTTGGCCGCGCTCGACCCGTAGACCCAGAGCGCAAAGAGCATCAGCGTGTTGTTGACGTGCATCAGGAAGGTGGGCGGGGTCCAGACCGGGATGAAATCCGCCGCCCGGTATCCGAGCACCATCAGCACCACGGAGGCGAGCAGCGCCACGGCGACAACGCCCTTGCCGGCATTGCCCATGGCGGCGCGTTGCGCGGGCATCAGGCGCTTGAAGTAGTGGGCGGCGGTCCACAAAAAGAGGCCGGCGATCAGAAGGGTCATGGGGTCACTCCGCGTGAAGGGCTGCTATCGCTTCCCTCTTTGCCAGTGTTTCGCGGGCCGTTGCAACATGAAGGTTCTCCACGATCTTTCCGTCGACGACCGCCACTGCCTTGCCTTGGGCGAGGGCGGCATCGAAGGCCGCGATCTGGCGCGCCGCAAGCTCGAGTTCGGCTTGCGTCGGCGAAAACGCGGCATTCGCCACGGCCACTTGTCCCGGGTGGATCAGCGTCTTGCCGTCAAATCCCATGTCCCGTCCTTGCGCACATTCCGCGGCAAGCCCCACCTCGTCCTTGAAGGCGTTGTAGACCCCGTCGACGATGGCCACCCCATGCGCCTTCGCCGCCAGAACGCAAAGACCGAGGCCGGTCATCAGGGGCAGACGATCTGCGCGGAACCGCGCGCCCATGTCCTTGGCCAGATCATTCGTGCCCATCACCATACCCTCGCAGCGTGGATGCGCCGCAATGGCCGCCGCGTTCAACATGCCAAGCGGCGTCTCCATCATCGCCCAGAGCGGGACGTTGCCGGTCAGCGCGCCAAGCGCGTCGATATCCGACGGCCCATCGACTTTCGGTTGCAGGATCGCGTCCGCGCCCATCTTCACGGCAGCCGCCGCATCCTCGGCCCCCCATTCCGTGGACAAGGCGTTAACCCGCACGATCTTGAGCCGCGCGCCATAGCCGCCTGCCCCAAGCGCCGCGGCCAGCGTGGCGCGGGCAGAGGCCTTTTCCTCGGGTGCCACGGCATCCTCGAGATCGAAAATGATTGCATCCACAGGGAGTTGGCGGGCTTTTTCCAGCGCACGCGCGTTCGAGCCCGGGATATAGAGGACAGAGCGCAGGGGGCGCGATGTGGCGGGCATGCAATGGTCTCCGAGGTCTTGCACCGAGAAGGCGCGATATAAAGTTGCGCGGAGAGAGACATTTTTTGCCAGAAAGTACAAGCAGATTTATGCCGCAATGCAGAAACTATCAAATTCTACGAACTTTGCGCCCGCTGGTTTAACCAATATTTCAACGCTCCGGCAGATGCTGAAAAGCGTCCGATGTCTCACCCCGAAGGTCACCTTGGCTGGGCCGCAGAACGCAGTAAGGAGACGTTGAGGACAATGTATTGAACCGGGGCCGCCCGGTCATCGCCGGGATACCGGCAGAGCCAGATGACTGCGGGTGCCGTCTTTGAACTGAAGGCAGACATGACATGAAACGCTCATCGAAGATCCTGCACCTCGGCGCGCTGACAGCCGCCGCGGCTCTCTACATCGCCTCCACCTCGGACGCGGCCGCGCAAAACGCGCGCAACTGCGCCCCGCGCGATGCAGTCGTCGACCGCCTGGCCGAAGGCTACGGCGAAACCCGCCAGTCCATGGGCCTCGGCGCCAACAACGCCGTCATCGAGGTCTTTGCCTCGGCCGAAACCGGCACCTGGACGATCACGGTCACCACGCCGAACGGCCTGACCTGCCTTGTTGCCTCCGGCCAGTCCTTCGAGACGCTCGCGGAAGCCCTGCCGGCAAAAGGCAACGACGCCTGAACGATTTGCGTCCGATCTCCCGGCGGCACCCTGTCGCGCGCATCCCTTGCGCGACAGCGACTGCCGGTAGCGGCGCCATGGCAAGGGCTCTGCCGGCTCAGGTCAGCCCGTCCCAGATCAGCTTGATGCCGGTCACGGTGAGCAGCACGTAAGTCAGCCTGAAAAACAGTACCTCCGGCACGATGCGGTGCGCCCGCACTCCGAGCCAAGCCCCGAAAAGCGCAAAGGGCGCCAGTGCCAGATTGGCAAGGCCGGTCTCGACGGTGAACATGCCAAGAAAGGCATAGGGCACGAATTTCGAAATATTGACGGCCCAGAAGACCAGCACGGTCGTTGCCTGAAACTGCGTCTTGGTGAGCCCCTTGGACAGCAGATAGACCGCCGCCGGTGGACCGCCCGCGTGGCTCACGAAACTCGTGAACCCCGCCACCGCGCCGGCCAGCGCACCGGCCCACCCCGGCAGGACGCGCTGCGCCCGCTTCACCAATCCGCGCGACAGCGCCAGTTGCCAGGCGACGAACCCTACCGAAATGACGCCGATCAGCACGCGAAAGACATCCGGCTCCGCCACCCGATAAAGAGCAGCACCGAGCGCCACGCCCGGTAACGCGCCCAGGATCAGCAAGAGCGCCGCAGGACCATCCCATTTCCGCCAATAGGGGCGCAGGGTGCTGACATCGATCAGCATCAGCAGCGGGAGCATGACCCCGAGCGCGAGCCCAGGCTCCACCACCAGCGCCAGGAGACTCGCCGCTGCAAAGGCCGCACCCGAGCCGAATCCACCTTTAGAGATCCCGGCGAACATGACCGCGGGACCGGCGATGGCGAAAAATGTGGGATCAAGCACCAGCATGGCGCAAGTCCTGACCTGCCGCATCGAATTTGTCCACTGGTCGCGGATCTCCCGGTCCCATCATCACCCAACTTGCGCAAGCGGCCCCGATTGAGTAGCACAGGCCCAATTTCAACCGAAGTCGGAGACCATTCTCATGGCGAGACCCAAAATTGCGCTTATCGGCGCTGGCCAGATCGGCGGCACCCTTGCCCACCTGGCAGCGCTCAAGGAACTGGGCGATGTCGTCCTGTTCGACATTGCCGAAGGCATCCCCCAGGGCAAGGCGCTGGACATCGCGGAAAGCGGTCCTGCCGCGAAATTCGATGCCGCCATGTCCGGCACGCAGTCCTATGAGGACATCGCGGGCGCCGACGTCTGCATCGTCACCGCCGGTGTCGCCCGCAAGCCCGGCATGAGCCGCGACGACCTGCTGGGCATCAATCTCAAGGTCATGAAGTCCGTGGGCGAAGGCATCGCCGCCCATGCCCCGGACGCTTTCGTCATCTGCATCACCAACCCGCTCGATGCGATGGTCTGGGCGCTGCGCGAATTTTCCGGCCTGCCCCATGAGAAGGTCTGCGGCATGGCGGGCGTACTCGATTCCGCCCGCTTCCGTCACTTCCTCGCCAGCGAATTCAACGTCTCCATGCGCGATGTGACCGCCTTCGTTCTGGGCGGCCACGGCGATACGATGGTGCCGCTGGTGCGCTACTCCACCGTTGCCGGCATCCCGCTGCCCGATCTGGTGAAGATGGGCTGGACCAGCCAGGAGAAACTCGACGCCATCGTCCAGCGCACCCGCGACGGCGGCGCCGAAATCGTGGGCCTGCTGAAAACCGGCTCCGCGTTCTACGCGCCTGCGACCTCGGCGATCGAAATGGCGGAAAGCTACCTGAAGGACCAGAAACGCGTGCTGCCCTGTGCGGCCTATGTGGACGGCGCCTACGGTCTGAAAGGCTTCTATGTCGGCGTGCCCACGGTGATCGGCGCCGGCGGGATCGAACGTGTCGTGGAAATTTCCATGGATAAGGACGAACAGGCGATGTTCGACAATTCCGTCAACGCCGTGAAAGGCCTCGTCGAGGCCTGCAAGGCGATCGACAGCAGCCTCGCCTGATATCTTACACAGACAAACGAAAAGCCCCGGAGCGATCCGGGGCTTTTTTTGCTTTGTTTATGGGTTCGAGATCAAGCTGCCTTGCGCTTGCGCCGCGCCATGACACCAAGACCGCCAAGACCGGCCAGAAGCAGCGGAAGGGCTGCCGGAACCGGAACCGGGGTCACGACTGCGCTTGCGAGGTAGAACTGCTCTGCATTGCGGGCAATCTGCGCGTATCGAACAGGAAGGAGAAGTCGACGTCGTAGTGCGAAAGTCGCACTCAATACTTCGCGAAGCGAGCGCTCTGAAGCTCACCGAATGTATATCGGCCAAGGTCCACCATTTGTTCCAAACAGGAGAGTTTTGGCCAACGCCGTTGCGGAACTGCTGAAAGGCGTATGCCCTTCCTGATTAAACAGGATACCACTAAGGGACATTGCGGAGTCGAAACCGATAGTGACAGATTCCACGAACCGTTACGTTATCGTCGCGCGAACCCGACGCGCAGCGGCTTGGCCGCCGTTGCTGAAGTCGAAACTTACAACGTCACTGACTTGCAGACACCGCCGCCAGCGCTTCCATGGTCAAAGTATGGAAAATGCGGACCAGTTGACGAAAAAGTCAACGTCTACACAACTCACGTTCGATTACGGTACCGCGTTGCGACACCACGTTCATCGTTCCGTCCGCTTCCGCGACAAAATCAAACGTCGACGCAGCATCGACGGTCGGCAAGGCCAGCGCCATTGCTGTAGCCAGAAATAGTCTTTTTTTCATTTTCATATCCCTCGTTAGTTAACAGTCGCATTCACGAAGCTACGTTGACGTTCACCGTGACGCAAACTTTCATCGCCGACCCTCTGCCACGCATCTTACCGATGAGCTGCCGCAATTCCGTCACATTTCAAAGCGTTTTTTTGCGCATTCGCTGCATTCACGCGCAGATAGAGAACTTCTCGCCACGCGCGAAGAAATCTCAACCAAGGCGAGAAGCCCTCGGACGAATTCCATTTCAGATGAGGCAGTCTTGTCAGCTTCCTGAGCGACACCGCAGCGACCGCGCCGATTCGCCATGGATGTCTGATTCGATTTTGTGATCACACGCTCAAATACTGTGATCACAAAAATGCGCGAAATACGACTTTGCCCCTAAATCAGGCAAAAACCTGTTCCTTCGGGCGTTTCTTTCGTCTCTAGGATGCACCTGACCGGAAACACACAGGACACCGCCATGAACATCCACGAATACCAGGCCAAGGCCCTCCTCCGCAGCTACGGCGCACCCGTCTCCGACGGACGTGTCGTCCTCAAGGCCGAAGACGCCAAGACCGCTGCCGGGGCGCTCGATGGCCCGCTCTGGGTGGTCAAGGCGCAGATCCACGCGGGCGGGCGCGGCAAGGGCAGCTTCAAGGAAGCCGACGCCGGTGAGAAAGGCGGCGTGCGCCTGACCAAATCCGTGGAGGAAGCCGCCCAGGAAGCCAAGCGGATGCTGGGCCGCACGCTGGTGACGCATCAGACCGGGCCCGCAGGCAAGCAGGTCAACCGCATCTACATCGAAGACGGCTCCGGCATCGAGACCGAGATGTATCTCGCCCTGCTGGTCGACCGCCAGACCTCCCGCGTGAGCTTCGTCTGCTCCACCGAAGGCGGCATGGATATCGAGGAAGTGGCCGCGGCCACGCCCGAGAAGATCCTCTCCTTCTCGGTCGACCCCGCCACCGGCTACCAGCCCTTCCACGGGCGCCGGATCGCCTTCGCGCTGGGTCTGGACGGCAAGCAGGTCAAGCAATGCGTCGGCCTGATGGGGCTGCTTTACAAGGCCTTCATGGAGAAGGACATGGAGATGCTGGAGATCAACCCGCTGATCGTCACCGACAGCGGCGATCTCAAGGTGCTCGACGCCAAGGTCAGCTTCGACGGCAACGCGATCTACCGCCATGCCGACATCGCCGAACTGCGCGACACCACGGAGGAGGACAGCAAGGAGCTGGAAGCCTCCAAATACGACCTCAATTATATTGCCCTCGATGGCGAGATCGGCTGCATGGTCAATGGCGCGGGCCTCGCGATGGCGACGATGGACATCATCAAGCTCTACGGCGCCGAGCCTGCCAACTTCCTCGACGTGGGCGGCGGGGCGACCAAGGAGAAGGTGACCGAGGCCTTCAAGATCATCACCTCAGACCCGCAGGTCAAAGGCATCCTCGTGAACATCTTCGGCGGCATCATGCGCTGCGATGTGATCGCCGAAGGGGTGGTGGCCGCGGTCAAGGAAGTCGGCCTCAAGGTGCCGCTGGTGGTCCGCCTCGAAGGCACCAACGTGCAGCAGGGCAAGGACATCATCAACAACTCCGGCCTTGATGTGATCGCCGCGGACAACCTCAAGGATGGCGCGCAGAAGATCGTGAAAGCCGTGAAAGGCTGATCCAATGGTCTGCGCCTGCCCTCCTCCGGTCAGCGGTCAGGAGACCGCGGAGGCCGCGTCGTGATGCGCTCTGGCATCCTGGCGCTGGCCTGCGCGGCACAGCCCTTGTCCGCGCAGACCTTCGAGGAGGCGGTCTGGGCCAATGCCTCGCTCGCGGTGCAGCTTTGCAATGCGGGCCAGGCGTCGGGTGCGGCGCGCGCGGCCTGGTTCCGCGACGCGGGCTTCTCCGAGCGCGTGGACCGCAGCACCGTGAATTCGGACACCACGCATCATTTCGCGGCCCCCTCCGATACGGTCACGGTGGAGCTTTACTATGGCGAGATGCCGGAGCACTGCACGGTGCGGACCTCCCACATGGGGGTCTCGCGCGGCAGCGCCTTGCTTGATGCGCTGATCCCGGGGGTTTTTCCCGGCTTCCTGCGCAGGGTGACGACCGGCCCGGCCGATCCCGCCACCGGGCAGCCCGCCCAATGCGTGACCTATGAGGATCCGGCCAACCCCATCGGCCTGATCATCGGCGTGGCCTCGCTGCAAAACGGCACGCAAGGCTGCACCGACGACGGCACCGCGTTCTTTTACAGCTCATACCGCGTGTAGAAAGGCCCGTAGTTCCAGATGACCCGATCTCTCGCCCTGCTTGCCCTGACCCTGCCCGCACCGCTGGCTGCGCAATCGCCGCAGGAGGCCGCGGCGCAGAACATGCAGCTCGCCGCGGAGCTTTGCCTGCGCAACCACCGCACCGAAAGCGAGATCCCGCAAGCTTTCGCCGCGGCCGGCTTCTCGGTGTCACCCTACACGGACAGCGGTGCCTTCGAATTTACGGCACCCGGCGTGACGGGCACCGTCGATACGCTGCCGCCCAGCGCCTTCTGCTCGGTGCAATCCACCGATGTTCCGCTCGAGATGGCCGAAGCCATCGGCCGCGCGCTGGCCGACCGGCTGTTTCCCGGCCTCGTGCAGGAGGGCAGCCCCGAACATGTGGTGGGCACACCGCTCGCCCCCTGCGAGGGCCTGCAGATCTTCGCGACGCAGGAACTCCTCACCCTCAGCTATGCCGCCGCCGGCAACAGCGGCGAATGTCTCAACGATGGCACCAGCGCCATCCTCATCAGAATGTAAGTCAAAGGAAATACCATGGCCGTACTCATCGACGAAAACACCAAAGTCATCTGTCAGGGGCTCACCGGCAGCCAGGGCACGTTCCACACCGAACAGGCCATTGCCTACGGCACCAAGATGGTCGGCGGCGTGACCCCCGGCAAGGGCGGCCAGACCCATCTCGACCTGCCGGTCTTCAACTCCGTGCATGAGGCGCGGCACACCACCGGCGCCAATGCTTCCGTGATCTACGTGCCGCCCCCCTTTGCCGCCGATTCCATTCTGGAGGCCATCGACGCGGAGATGGAGCTGATCGTCTGCATCACCGAAGGCATCCCGGTTCTCGACATGATGAAGGTGCAGCGCGCGCTCGAAGGGTCAAAATCGCGCCTGATCGGGCCGAACTGCCCGGGCGTGATCACCCCTGACGCCTGCAAGATCGGCATCATGCCCGGTCACATCCACAAGCGCGGCTCCTGCGGCGTGGTCTCGCGTTCCGGGACCCTGACCTATGAGGCGGTCAAGCAGACCACCGACATGGGCCTCGGCCAGTCAACAGCGGTAGGTATCGGCGGCGATCCGATCAAGGGCACCGAGCATATTGACGTTTTGGAAATGTTTCTGGCCGATCCAGAGACCACCTCGATCATCATGATCGGCGAAATCGGCGGCTCCGCCGAAGAAGAGGCAGCACAGTTCCTTGCGGATGAGAAGAAGAAAGGCCGCTGGAAACCCACCGCAGGCTTCATCGCCGGCCGCACCGCCCCTCCGGGCCGCCGCATGGGCCACGCAGGTGCCATCGTCGCGGGCGGCAAGGGCGACGCGGAAAGCAAGATCGAAGCGATGAAGGCCGCCGGCATCGTTGTGGCCGACAGCCCCGCAACGCTCGGCGAAGCTGTCAAAGAGGCGATCGCCAAAGGCTGAGAATGGAGATGACCGGCGCCATATCCCGCAACTTGCGGCAGGCATGGACGAGTTCCGGGCGTATATCGCGCTCGGACTTCTGGTGCTTTGCGCCGGTCGCACTGACCCCGCCAGTTCTTTTTGCAACTCGAGTTGACTGGCTGGTCGTAGAAATCTGGGGCATATGGAAGCTGGCAACACTCTTTGTGCTGTCATTGCCCTTGCTGAATGCCGCCGCCCGGCGGCTTCAGGACACGGGAATGGAGGGGACATCAGCCTTCTACCCATTTGCCCCGTTTGTAGTCCTTTGGGTAGGGTATCAGTTCATTCTTTGGTTTGGCTGGGTTCTGGCTGTCACAACAGGTCCATGGGTCTTTGGGGTATGGATTCTTGCCCTGGTCATCCTTACGCCGCTTCACATCATCGCTTTTTTCGCCAGCCTTTTCATGACCTCATCCATCATCGGACAAATGCTGGTCTCCTCAGAGCCCGGCCCCAACCGCTACGGCCCGAACCCGCGTGAGGTCACCGCATGACCTTCACCGAAGCCGTCAAGGCCTGCCTGTCCAAATACATTACCTTCTCGGGTCGCGCTTCGCGGTCGGAATACTGGTGGTTCTTTCTCTTTCTCCTGCTTGGCAGCTTCGTCATGAGCCTTGTGGACAGCCTCCTCTTCGGTTTTGAGCCGAGCGACGCGCATCCCGAAGCCCAAGGCCCGCTGGCCGGTCTCTTCGGCCTTGCGACCTTCCTTCCCGCACTTGCCGCAGGCTGGCGGCGCATGCATGACAGCGGCCGCTCCGGCCTCTACCTGCTCTACCCGCTCATCGCCATGATCGGCGTCGGATCCTTCGCCGCCATGACCGGCGTGATGGGCGGCATGTTTCCCGGCCCCGATGCGCCCGCCGCCGATCCGGGCGGCCTCACAATGGTCGTCATGATCCTCGCCGGAATCGTGCTCGCCCTCTCCCCACTCTTCGTCCTGTGGTGGCTGACCCGCCCCTCGACCCCCGGCCCGAACCCATACGGTCCCAACCCTCATGAGGTACTCACATGACCGACCATCCCGCAAACGACCAGTTCCACGCCTCCAGCTTCATGCAGGGGCACAACGCGGAATACCTCGAACAGATGTATGCACGCTACGCCAATGATCCGGGCGCGGTGGATGAAGCCTGGGCCGCCTTCTTCAAGGCGATGGGTGATGACGAGGTCGCGGTAAAACGCGAAGCCGAAGGCCCGAGCTGGGCGCGCCGCGACTGGCCCCCGGTTCCGGGCGACGAGCTCACGCAGGCGCTGACCGGCGAATGGGCGCCCGAGGCGGAACTCAAAGGGGCCGGCGACAAGATCCGTGCCAAGGCGACCGAAAAGGGCGCCACGGTCTCCGACGACCAGATCAAGCGCGCGGTGCTCGACAGCATCCGGGCGCTGATGATCATCCGCGCCTACCGCATCCGTGGCCATCTCGCCGCCGATCTCGACCCCCTTGGCATGCGCGAGGCGTCCAACCACCCGGAGCTTGATCCGAAATCCTACGGCTTCGCCGAGGCCGACATGGACCGGCCCATCTTCATCGACAACGTGCTGGGGCTACAGGTCGCCTCGATGCGGCAGATCATCGAGATCGTCAAACGCACCTATTGCGGCACCTTCGCGCTGCAGTACATGCATATCTCAGACCCCGAAGAAGCCGGCTGGCTGAAGGAGCGGATCGAAGGCTTCGGCAAGGAGGTCTCCTTCACCCGCGAAGGCCGCAAGGCGATCCTGGCCAAGCTGGTGGAGGCCGAAGGCTTCGAGAAATTCCTGCATGTCAAATACATGGGCACAAAGCGCTTCGGCCTCGATGGCGGCGAAAGCCTCGTCCCGGCGATGGAGCAGATCATCAAGCGCGGCGGCGCGCTCGGGGTGCGCGACATCGTCATCGGCATGCCGCACCGCGGGCGTCTGTCGGTGCTGGCCAACGTGATGGCCAAGCCCTACCGCGCGATCTTCAACGAATTTCAGGGCGGCAGCTTCAAGCCGGAAGATGTCGACGGCTCGGGCGATGTGAAATATCACCTCGGGGCGTCCTCGGACCGCGAGTTCGACGGCAACACGGTTCACCTCAGCCTGACCGCCAACCCCAGCCACCTCGAGGCCGTGAACCCGGTGGTGCTGGGCAAATGCCGCGCCAAGCAGGACCAGAACAACGACAAGGCCCGCACCACCGTGCTGCCGATCCTGCTGCATGGCGACGCGGCCTTCGCCGGTCAGGGCGTGGTGGCGGAGTGTTTCGCGCTCTCCGGCCTGCGCGGCCACCGCACCGGCGGCACCATGCATATCGTCGTGAACAACCAGATCGGCTTCACCACGGCGCCGCATTTCTCGCGCTCCTCGCCCTACCCCACCGACAACGCGCTGGTGGTCGAGGCGCCGATTTTCCACGTCAACGGCGATGACCCGGAGGCCGTGGTCCATGCCGCCAAGGTCGCCACCGAATTCCGCCAGAAGTTCCACAAGGATGTGGTGCTCGACATCTTCTGCTACCGCCGCTTCGGGCATAACGAAGGCGACGAGCCGATGTTCACCAACCCCCTGATGTACAAGACGATCAAGGGTCACAAGACAACGCTCAGCCTCTATACCGAACGTCTGGTCAAGGACGGGCTGATCCCCGAGGGCGAGATCGAGGACATGAAGGCCGCCTTCCAGGCCCGCATGAACGACGAGTTCGAGGCGGGCAAGGAATACCGCCCCAACAAGGCCGACTGGCTCGACGGCAAGTGGTCGCATCTCGACAAGATGAAGGAGAAGAAATACCAGCGCGGCAAGACCGCCATCTCCAAGGCGACCATGGCCGAGGTGGGCAAGGCCCTGACCTCCGCCCCCGAAGGCTTCCCGGTACACAAGACCGTGGAGCGGCTGCTCGAGACCAAGCGCGAGATGTTCGAGAAAGGCGAGGGCTTCGACTGGGCCACGGCGGAGGCGCTGGCCTTCGGCTCGCTCCTGACCGAAGGCTTCCCGGTGCGGCTTGCCGGGCAGGACAGCACCCGCGGCACCTTCTCCCAGCGCCATTCCGGGCTGATCAACCAGGACACGGAAGAACGCTACTACCCGCTCAACCACATCAAGCCGGGTCAGGCGCCTTATGAGGTCATCGATTCGATGCTCTCGGAATATGCCGTGCTGGGCTTCGAATACGGCTACTCGCTGGCCGAACCCAACGCGCTGACGCTCTGGGAAGCGCAGTTCGGCGATTTCGCCAATGGCGCGCAGATCATGTTCGACCAGTTCATCTCCTCCGGCGAGTCGAAGTGGCTGCGCATGTCCGGCCTCGTCTGCCTGCTGCCGCATGGCTTCGAGGGTCAGGGACCGGAGCACTCCTCCGCCCGGCTTGAGCGCTTCCTGCAGATGTGCGGGCAGGACAACTGGATCGTGGCCAACTGCACCACGCCGGCCAACTATTTCCACATCCTGCGCCGCCAGATCCACCGCACCTTCCGCAAGCCGCTGATCCTGATGACGCCGAAATCGCTCCTGCGCCACAAGCTCGCGATCAGCCGGGCCGAGGAGTTCCAGACCGGCTCCTCCTTCCACCGCGTGCTCTGGGACGATGCGCAGCAGGGCAATTCGGACACCAAGCTGGTCGCCGACGCCAAGATCAGGCGCGTGGTGATGTGCTCGGGCAAGGTCTATTACGACCTGCTGGAGGAACGCGACGCGCGCGGTATCGACGACGTCTACCTGCTGCGCTTCGAGCAGTTCTACCCCTTCCCGGCGCAATCGGCCGTGAAGGAGCTGGAACGCTTCAAGGGCGCCGAGATGATCTGGTGTCAGGAGGAGCCGAAGAACCAGGGCGGCTGGACCTTCATCGAACCCAACATCGAATGGGTCTTGGGCCGGATCAAGGCCAAGCACGTCCGGCCCGTCTACGTCGGCCGCGCCACCTCCGCCTCGCCCGCCACGGGGCTTGCGTCCCAGCATAAAGCACAACAAGCAGCCCTCGTGAACGAAGCGCTGACGATCGAAGGAAAATGACCATGACCACCGAAGTACGCGTGCCCACGCTGGGCGAATCCGTCACCGAAGCCACCGTCGCCACCTGGTTCAAGAAACCCGGCGACGCGGTCGCGGTCGATGAAATGCTCTGCGAGCTGGAAACCGACAAGGTGACGGTCGAAGTGCCCTCCCCGGTCGCGGGCAAGCTCGGCGAGATCGTCGCCGCCGAAGGCACCACCGTGGGCGTCGACGCGCTGCTGGCCACCATCGCCGAAGGGGCCGCCGACAAACCCGCGAAAGCCGATGCCGCGCCGAAGTCGATCGACGCGGGCCCCTCTGACGTGAAGCCGCGCAAGGGCACCGAATCCCTCGACGTCATGGTGCCCACACTGGGCGAAAGCGTCACCGAAGCCACGGTCAGCACCTGGTTCAAGAAGGTCGGCGACACCGTGGCGCAGGACGAGATGCTCTGCGAACTCGAGACCGACAAGGTCAGCGTCGAAGTGCCCGCCCCCGCCGCCGGCGTGCTCACCGAGATCCTCGCCGCCGAAGGCAGCACCATCCAGGCGGGTGGCAAGCTCGCCGTCATGACCCGCGGCGAAGGTGCCGCAGCACCCGCCCCGGCCTCCTCGGAAGCGGCACCCGCCCCGGCCCCCGCGGCCTCGGGCAAGGACGTGGAGGATGCGCCCTCCGCCAAGAAGGCCATGGCCGAAGCCGGGATTTCACGCGACGCGGTCACCGGCACGGGCCGCGACGGGCGCGTGATGAAGGAGGATGTGGCCAAGGCCATCGCCGCCGCCAGATCGGCGCCCGCCCCCGCTGCGGCGGCTGCTGCCCCGCGCGCGCCGGTCTCCGCCGATGACGCCAGCCGCGAGGAGCGGGTCAAGATGACCCGTCTGCGCCAGACCATCGCCCGCCGCCTCAAGGACAGCCAGAACACCGCCGCGATGCTGACCACCTACAACGAGGTGGACATGACCGAGGTCATGGCCCTGCGCGACGAATACAAGGACCTGTTCCTGAAGAAACACGGCGTGAAACTGGGCTTCATGTCCTTCTTCACCAAGGCCTGCTGCCACGCGCTGCGCGAGGTGCCCGAGGTCAACGCCGAGATCGACGGCACCGACATCGTCTACAAGAACTTCGTGCACATGGGCATCGCCGCAGGCACCCCCACCGGCCTCGTGGTCCCGGTGATCCGCGACGCGGACAGCATGTCCTTCGCGGCCATCGAAAAGGCCATCGCCGAGAAAGGCGCCCGCGCCCGCGACGGCAAGCTCTCCATGGCGGAGATGCAGGGCGGCACCTTCACCATCTCCAACGGCGGCGTCTACGGCTCGCTGATGTCCTCGCCGATCCTCAACCCGCCGCAATCGGGCATCCTCGGCATGCACAAGATCCAGGACCGCCCGATGGCCATCAAGGGCCAGGTGGTGATCCGCCCGATGATGTATCTGGCACTTTCCTATGACCACCGCATCGTCGACGGCAAGGGGGCGGTGACCTTCCTCGTGCGGGTGAAGGAAGCGCTGGAGGATCCGCGGCGGTTGTTGATGGATTTGTGATAGCTTGAGGAAGTCGCAACATAGTGCAGCGCCTGACCCTGGGTGGGCGAGAAGCGCCCTCCCGGAGGGTCAATGCACTGTCAGGCTTGCCGGGTGACGAAAAACTGCAGGCTTCCAAGCAGAGTATGATTTGACCGAAGCGATATCAGTACACAAGCGATTTGGCAGTCTGCTGACACGGCATGCGCGTTATACAAGTACCGCCATGACGATACAAGAGTCTGCTGAATGGGCTACCAGATCGCTGCATCTCGATGCGAAAAAGGTTGCGCATCGCACCTATCGCAGCTAAGCGATCGCAAACTAAAGCTACTACGGCAGATAACTCGTGATCATCTCGGCATGACGCATGCTTGAATTATCGCACTGATCAGCAGTGGCGAGGAATTGGCGCTGACTGCGAGATTCGACGGAGACTGACCAAGCCGATAGTTAAAGGACTGTTCCGACTTCCATGAGCAGTACAGTTCAGTTGGAGTGCGCCAACTAGACGAGTATATCGTGCGTCCAGATGCGCATGTCCAACGCTCAAGGCAGTATCGTAAGATCTACGAAAGAGGACAACCAATGACCGAAATCCACATCCTCGCCCTCTACGGGCTTCTTGTCATCGTCACCCTGATCGCGCAGGCGACCGGGATGATGACGCAGCTTGGCATGGGCTACCTGCTGTCGAGCCGCGATGAACATCGCACCGTCAAGGGCATCTCCGGACGCCTCGACCGGGCGCTGAACAACTCGATCACCGCCATGGTGCTCTTCGCCCCCGCCGTGCTGATCCTCACCGTGATGCAGGCCACCAGCAACCAGACCCTGCTTGCGGCACAGGCCTTCCTGATCGCCCGCATCGTCTACCTGCCCGCCTATGCCTTCCGCATCACCGGCCTGCGCAGCCTTGCGTGGATGGTCGGCATCGCCGCGACCGCCCTGCTCTACTTCAACGCGCTCGTATGACGCCCGAACTCAAGATCCTCGTCCTTGCAGCCCTCCTGCAAGTGCTGCAATACGCCGCCTTCTCGGTCACCGCCAACATGCAGGTCGGCCCGAAGAAGGCCGCGAGCCCGCGCGACACGCCGGTGACGCTCACCGGCACCGCCGGAAGGTTGCAGCGCGCCATGAACAACCATTTCGAGGGGCTGATCCTCTTCACCATCGCCACGCTCGCGATCACCCTCTCGGCGCAGTCGAGCGGCTTCACCACCGCCTGCGCCTGGGTCTATCTCGGCGCCCGCGTGCTCTATGTCCCGGCCTACGCCTTCGGCTGGGTGCCGTGGCGGTCGGTGATCTGGATGGTGGGCTTTGCCGCCACGGTGGCGATCCTGCTTGCGGCCCTCGTCTGAGCGGGTGAGTATGACGTGGATCAAGACGAAAACCGTTCTGCCGGTGTACGGGGGGTGTACAGGGGGTGTACGCCCGGTGCATCGCCGAAAACGCCTCAGGAAAGACCAAGGAGAGACCCATGGCTAGTTACGACGCAATCATCATCGGCGCCGGCCCCGGCGGCTACGTCTGCGCCATCCGTTGCGCGCAACTGGGGCTGAAAGTGGCCTGCGTCGAGGGGCGCGAGACCCTGGGCGGCACCTGCCTCAACGTGGGCTGCATCCCCTCCAAGGCGCTGCTGCATGCCTCGCACATGCTGCATGAGGCGGAGCATAATTTCGCGACCATGGGGCTCAAGGGCAAGAGCCCGTCCGTGGACTGGAAACAGATGCTTGCCTACAAGCAGGACACCATCGACACCAATACCAAGGGCATCGAATTTCTCTTCAAGAAGAACAAGGTAGACTGGATCAAGGGCTGGGCCACGATCCCTGAGCCCGGCAAGGTCAAGGTCGGCGACGAGGTGCATGAGGCCAAGAACATCATCATCGCTTCGGGTTCGGAAGCGGCCTCCCTGCCCGGTGTCGAGGTCGACGAGAAAGTCGTCGTGACCTCCACCGGTGCCCTGGAACTGGGCAAGGTGCCGAAGACCATGGTGGTGATCGGTGCCGGCGTGATCGGGCTCGAACTGGGTTCGGTCTACGCGCGGTTGGGCTCAAAGGTCACGGTGATCGAATACCTCGACGCCATCACCCCCGGCATGGACGCAGAGATCCAGAAGACCTTCCAGAGAACCTTGAAGAAACAAGGGCTTGAGTTCATCATGGGGGCGGCCGTTCAGGGCACGGAAGCCAGCAAGACCAAGGCCAAGGTGACCTACAAGCTGCGCAAGGACGACAGCGAGCACACGCTTGACGCGGACGTGGTGCTGGTCGCGACCGGGCGCAAGCCCTTCACCGAAGGGCTGGGCCTCGATGCTCTCGGCGTCACCATGACCAAGCGGGGCCAGATCGCGGTGAACGCCCATTGGCAGACCAATGTGCCCGGCATCTACGCCATCGGCGACGTGATCGAAGGCCCGATGCTGGCCCATAAGGCCGAAGATGAGGGCATGGCCGCAGCCGAGCAGGTCGCGGGCAAGCATGGCCATGTGAACTACGGCGTTATCCCCGGCGTGATCTATACCCATCCCGAGGTCGCGAACGTGGGCGCAACCGAAGAAAGTCTGAAAGAACAAGGGCGTGCCTACAAGGTCGGCAAGTTCAGCTTCATGGGAAATGCACGGGCCAAGGCGAATTTTTCAGGCGACGGGTTCGTCAAGATCCTCGCCGACAAGGAGACCGATCGAATCCTTGGTGCACATGTCATTGGCCCCTCCGCAGGCGATCTCATCCATGAGATCTGCGTGGCGATGGAATTCGGCGCCTCGGCGCAGGACCTCGCGATGACCTGCCACGCGCATCCGACCTATTCCGAGGCGGTGCGCGAAGCGGCATTGGCTTGCGGCGACGGCGCGATCCACATGTAGGGCACCCGCCCTTCCGGCTTCAGATCACCCGGTCTTTTCTGAAGAAGCAACCTGCGTAGCGGTCACCGGCTCGGGTTTCGACATGTTGAATTCGCGGCCCAGGGCCTGCGCCTTCATGACACGGAAAGCGTCGCGGACAGGAACCCAATACAGCCTGGAGCAGGTGTTCAATTCTTCCGCATTGCCTTCGCCGATGCCGAATTTGGCGTCGCGGTTATCTTCGGGCATGTGGTAGGTGCGAAAGATCACATCCCAGACCGGAAACATGAAAGCAAAATTCGTGTCGATGTGGTCGGGATGACAGCTGTGATATACGTGGTGGTGTGCGGGCGACGGGAAGATCATCGAGAGCTTGCCAGGCCAACGCAACCAAACATGGCTATGGCGCAGGTTGTACCCGACAAGGTTGAAGGCCAGCATCATCAGAGGCACCCCAAGGAGGCTCGGCATTGTCGGTACATAGCCGAAAAGCCGCACGGCTACCGCCAGTATTACGCCATAGCCCACGCCCAGGACGACAATGTAGAGAAGATTGTCCACCGGGTGTTCGCGATAGTTTGATGCGGGATGCATGACTTCGGCGCTGTGGTGCACCTTGTGGAACTGCCAAAGGAGTGGCGACTTGTGCTGCAGGTAGTGGCAGTACCAAGCCAGACCGTCCGAGATGATCATCGCCACGACCATGAATCGCAGAGCAATCGCGAAGTCGGCACCCGCAGAAAAACTCCATTGGCCCGAGACTTCGGTAATCGAAAGCCCTCCGGAACTCCACCGGAACGCCAAAGCGACCGAAGCTGCGGAAAGCCCAATCATGAAGAACTTGCCGATGATGCCGTGGAAAAAGAAATAACGCAGGTCGAGCCATGCAGACGGGTGGCTCCAAACTGCTTTCGGAAAGAGAAATCGAAGGAATGTCTTTTCTTGCGAGCTCTGACGGCCCTGTCTACTGCGGTAGACCAACCATGCAATCATGGCGCTCGTCAGCAGGTAGATGATTTAGACGCGCTGATTGGGACTGCTGGCGGAGAGAAATACAGACTCTGCGTTGCTGACGAAACGATGCGCCAGTTCTTGAAAAACACCCGTGTGATTGCCCCGCCGGTTTTTCGGTCTTTCTTTACATGACCATCAAGAACTGGCGACAATGCGGTAAACCTTGGGCAATTGTTTAGCGTGTCAAGCTCACCACATCGTTTTCGCCGCGCGGCTGGGCCATTGCGCGTCATAGGCCGCGCCGTCAAACGCGCCGTCGGTCATCTCCGACAGGATATCGCCGACGCTAGGCAAGTCCGCATCCCCGCCTTCCCCGCGCCACAGACCCGAGCGGATGAGCGAACGGGCGCATTGGGTGTAGATCTCGCCGATCTCGATCACGATTACGGTGGCCGGCAGAGCGCCGTCCCTGTCGAATTCCCGCCGTAGGTCCGGATCCGCGCTCAACCAGGCGTGCCCGTTTACCCGCACCACATTGTTCGATCCCGGCACCACGAACATCAGAGACACACGTCCATCGCTCACGATATTACGCAGCGAATCCAGCCGGTTGTTGCCACGCCAGTCCGGCATGAGCAGCGTGCCGGGATCAAGCTCTGTAACGACCGGGCCATCGTCGCCGCGCGGGCTCGCGTCGGTCCCCTCCAGCCCGACGGTCGAGAGCACGCAGAACCGCGACGCCATGATCCAGCGCCGATAAAGCGGCGTCATCCGGCGCGCAACCTTGCGCATCGCCGCCTCGCTAACCTTGCCGTAAAGCGCCTCAAGTGCGTCCAGATCCCTAATCCGTCCTTCACCCATTCGCCCTGAACCCCGCTTCCGCCATCAGCGCATCCGAGCGCGCTTCCACCGACTTCTCCAGATGCTGCATGAAATCATCACGCGACAACCCCGGTTCGATTACCGGCAGAAACTCCACCACGGCGACGCCAGGCTTGCGCAGGATACCGCGCTTCGGCCAGAGCACACCCACATTCGTCGCCACCGGTACGCAGGGCTGCGCGAGCTGCTCATAGAGGATCCCGGTGCCGACCTTGTAGGGCATCCGGATCCCGGGCGGGACCCTCGTGCCCTGCGAATAGATGATGAGCTGCCCCGGTTCGGTACGACCCGCCTTCACGTCCGCGACCATCTTCTCGATCGCAGCACCCCGCTTGCCACGGTCGACCGCGACACAGTTGAGCCGCCGGGCATATTGTCCGATGATCGGCGTCATAAGGATTTCCTTCTTCATGATGAACTTTCCCGCCGGCAGCGCCGTAAAGATCATCATGATGTCGAGGAAAGACTGGTGTTTCGCGGCGATCAGCGCCTCGCCTTCGGGTGGCGTCCCGCGGACTTCGCAGCGGATACCAACCATCCAGCGCGCGGTCCAGAAAACGTAGCGCGAGTAAGTCTTGCAGGCCGCATAGGCGCCGCGCCTGCTGAAGAGTGCCCAGGGCGCGAAGAGCAATCCCACGATCGGCATGGCGACATACATCTGCGCTATGAAGACCGCCGAACGAATGTATTGCAGCATCAGGTCATCCCTCGCAGTGTCCGTTTCGCTGCAAGCGCCGTCGCGATCACTGCGACAAGGGCAAAGGCCAGAGGGATCAACAAGGGCACGCCCCATTCCACACCCTCGAAGGTCAGGCGGGTCAGAAAACCGCCCGTTTCGCCGGCATCCGGCAGTAGCATAAGGGCAAGAGCCGCCACCGCCGCACCTGCAACCGCTCCGATCATGCTGCGCCAGGCGAAGCGGCGCACGAAGGCGCGGGCGATGTAGCGATCTGTCGCCCCTACAAGGCGCAACACGCGCACGACGGATTCATTGGCGGCAAGGGCCGCCTGTGCCGCAAGCGTCACCATGATGGCGACCGTCACCGCGATCAGGGCCGCCGAGAGCACCGCCAGCAGCCGCAGGCGGTTGGCTGCGTTGACCAGCGGATCGCGCCAGGTATTGTGATCGTCCAGATAGGCATCCGGCGCCTCTGCCGCGAGACGAAGCCGCAGTCCGGCGGGATCGAAGCCCTCGGCGTCCTCGATCACTTCGATGAGGCGTGGAACCGGCAGGGCGGCCAGATCGAGGTCGGGCCCGAACCATGGTGTCAGCAGGGCGCGTTGCTCGTTGTCATCCAGTGCACGGGCGAAAGGCCACGCCGGCAGTGGATTCAAGGATGCGCAAGACGGTATCGGTCTGCGCCTCGCGGGCCTCCGGAGCTGCGACAATCCGGATGGTCGCCGACTGCGCCAGATCCTCCGCCCAGGTCTGCGCGAGGCGCCCCGATGAAAACGACAGCGCGAGGGCGAAGACCGCGAGAAACGCCATCACCGCTGCCGCGACGAGCGTGAGCTGCGCCGTGAAGCCCGAAGGCGGCACGACACTGAAGGCTTGCGGTTCGGCCAGCAGCGCCCGGCGCAGATCGAGCTTCACAGATCCGACCCCGCGAGTTGCACCCGCTGGTTGGCGATGCGCAGAACGCGGGCCTGCACTTGTGTTTTTGCGGCCCGGATCAGGCTCAGGTCATGGGTCGCGACCAGCACGCTCTTTCCCATCTTGTTGAGTTCCACCAGAAGCCGCAGCAGGCGCTGCGACATCTCCCAGTCCACATTGCCGGTCGGCTCATCCGCGATCACCACATCGGGCGACATGATCACCGCCCGCGCAAGGGCGGCGCGCTGGCGCTCCCCCCCGGAGAGTTCCGGCGGAAAGGCTTCCGCGCGTTGCGTGAGCCCGACCCAGGCCATCAATTCGGTCAGATCCTCATCGCCCGTCTCGGCGTCCTTCTCGGCCACCGCCAGCGGCAGGGCGATGTTGCGCGCGACCGACAGGTGGTCGAGAAACTGGCAATCCTGATGCACGACCCCCATCCGCCGGCGCAAGCGCGCGATACCATCGCGGTCCAGTCCGCGCACATCCTGCGAGAAGGCAACGACCTGTCCGGAAGAGGGTTGCAGGGCCCCGTAGCAGAGTTTGAGAAGTGTCGTCTTGCCAGCACCGGACGGCCCGGTGAGAAAGTGAAACGATCCCGGCGCGAGGTTCAGCGAAATGTCGGATAAAAGCGCCCCACCTCCGTAGCTGTAGGCGACGTTCTTAAGCTCGATCACATGACCTCCCGGATCCTGGCTCGCGCTGTTGTGCCTCAGCACCGGTCTGGTTTCAATGCATCACTTGCGGGCTTCTTGCGTAGTTAACGCTTTTCGCAAGGCTTCTATGATCCTATGGTGAGTGAAAATGAAACGCAGCAGGCCAAGAATGCGCATAATCTGCCCCAATTGCGACGCCCAATACGAAGTGCCGGAAGACGTCATGCCGCCGGAGGGGCGGGATGTTCAATGCTCCAATTGCGGTCAGACATGGTTCCAGGTTCATCCCGACTATCCTCTGGACGAAGACGATCCGGAACCCGAAGGGAAACAGGAAGCACCCGGTAAGGCGAAAAAGGAAAAGGTCGGGGTCAAGCACGACGCTGAAACGCCGAAGCCGCAGGAGGCCAAGCCCTCCTTCGATCCGGCGCCCGCACCCAAGGCCCCGGCTGGCGACAAGCCCGCCACGCGCAAGGCGCTCGACCCCAATGTGGCGGAAGTGCTCCGGGAAGAGGCCGAACTCGAGGCCCGGGCGCGCCGGAATGCCATGTCGGATCGGTTGGAGAGCCAGCCTGATCTGGGTCTGGATGAAATCGACGGTGACATGAGCACGCACAGCCGTGATGCGCGGACGCGAATGGCGCGGATGCGCGGCGAAGATCCGACGCCGGAAGAGGTCGAGCCAGCCACGGTACGGGAGGTGCTGCCGGCATCGCGCCGGGATCTCCTGCCGGATATCGAAGAGATCAATTCGACCCTGCGCTCGAACAGCGACCGATCCCCTCTGACCGATCCCGGCCAGACCGCCCAGATCGAAGTCCGGGAGGCGCGGAGTTCGCGGCGCGGGTTCACGCTCATGGTACTCCTGACGGCCTTGCTGGTGCTCGCCTATGTCTTTGCCCCGAAGATTGCGCAGGCTCTCCCTTGGGTCGATCCCTGGCTCAGCGCCTATGTGGGTATCGTCGACAGTTGGCGCATGTGGCTTGACACGCAGGTCGAAGGCCTGCTGGCCTGGCTCGACGCAGCGGCAGTTTCTAGCAGCCAGTAATCCGGCAGTCCCGCATCAAAAGCGGTCCAGCAGGCGGTTGAGGTAGTCGCGCTCCTCCTCGGGGCGCGTCACTTCGCCCGAGCGCCTGCGGATTTCGTCCAGCAGTTCCCGTGCCCGCCCGTAAGCATCGTCGTTGAGGGCAAGCGGGCTGTCATCGCCGTCCACGCCCGAGTTCCCGGAGTCGCGCCCCAAGGGGTCTCGGCTGTCCGCGCGCTGGTTTGAATCCTGCGCGCCCTGGCCCGGTTGCTGGTTGCGCTGCTCCTGTGCCATCATCTCGCCCAGAGCCCGCATTCCTTCGCGCAGAGCTTCCATGGCCTGCGCCTGATCGTCGATCGCACCGGGCAGATCGTTTTCGCGCAGAGCCTGTTCCGCACCATCCATGGCGCGTCCCGCACGGTCGAGCGCGTCGCGTGCCGCATCGCCCTCGGCAGACCCTTCTCCCGGCAGGTTGCGCTGCTGGCGGTTCAATTCGTCGCGAAGCGCGCGCTGGCGGTCGGCAATCGAGCCCTCGTCGAGGCCGCCCTGCCCGTTCTGATCGCCTTGAGCCTGGTCCTGCCCGCCGCCCTGGCCTTCGCCTTGCTGACCCTGGCCTTGCTGACCTTCATGGCTTTCGCCGCGACCCTGTCCGCCGTTGCGGCCTTCGTTGCCCTGGCTTTCGCCAGCCTGCGCTCCGGGATTGAACTGCTCCTGCAGGTCGCGGAAAGCCTGATCGGAGAGGCCCTGCTGTTCGCGCAGGGTCTCGGCCAGACCTTCCATGGCCTGCTGCCCCGGGCTCTGGCCGCCCTGACCTTGCTGGCCTTGGGTCACGCGCATGTTCTCCATCATCTGCTGGAGTTCCTGCAACGCCTGCTGGGCTTCGGCCATGCGCCCCTGTTCCATCAACTCCTGGATGCGGTCCATCATGCGTTGCAGGTCATCCTGCGTCATCTGCATGCTGTTCTGGTCGCCCTGCTGCGGCTGCTGGCCGTTCTCCTGCTGCTCGCGCTGCGCCTGCCGGGAGAGTTGCTCGAGGTAGTCCTCGGTGGCTCGACGGAGTTCGCGCATCAACTCGGCGATCTCCTCATCCGAAGCGCCGTTCTTGATCGCCTCGTTCAGGCGTTCCTGCGCGCGGCGCATCCGCTCTGCCGCATCCGCCAGATCGCCCTCTTCAAGAATCAGTGCGAGATCCCACAGATCCTCGGCAAGCGCCTGCTGCTGGTCGTCGCTCATGCCGTAGCTTGTGTAGATTTCAACCTGGCGGATCAGCTTGCGCAGACGCAGCACATCCACTTCGTTGCGGAAAACGTCATCGGGAAGGTAAGATACCGTGCGAAGCACCTGACCGATCCGCTGCCCGTTACCGCGGGACCACAGAAGGTCACGTCGCTGCTCGATCACCGCAGCTGCAAGAGGATCGAAAAAGCGCCGACCCGGAAGGACAATTCCCCGCGGTGCCGTCTCCACCTGCTGCTCGGCGCCGTCCAGCGCGGTCAGCCGCACTTCCACGGGCAGGTTGGCCCAGGGGTGCTTGGAGAAATCCTCGATCAGATTTTCCTCGAACTCACTGCGATTGCCGGCGATGGGCATTGGTAGTGGCACAATCAGGTCCGGGCGCGCCTCCGGATCGATCGTCAGCCCATGGCGCCGGTCCACCGATGCCAGATCAAGCGTGAACCGCGCTTCGCCGGCTTCGACGCCATAGTCGTCCTTCGCCGCGAAAGGCAAGGTCATCTCACCAAGCGCCGCAGCGGTCGGGTCTTCCAGAACAGCGATTTCCGGCGGCAGGTCGGGGATGATTGCCACCTGCCAACTGCGACCGCCCGGTCCGTCGATGGAGATCGTCCCGTCCTGAAGCACCACGAAATCCTGCGCCGGATCGGTCGCAGGGGGCATCTCGCTACGTCCCGAAACGGTTTCGGAAAGGCTCAACGCGCCGACCTCGCCATAGAGCCGCAGGGTGATCAGGCTCCCCACGGGGACACTGAGCGTGCCCGTATCGATATCGTTGAGGTATATCGTGGGTCGCCCTGTGTAGCGCGGACTTTCCGCCCAGCCTTCCCAGACCGGTCCCGAGGCGAGCCCACCTTGCCCACCCGCCAACTCTCCCATTGAACCGACCCGCCAGACCGACCCGAAAAGCAGGGCCATCGCGAAGGCCACCACAGCCACGTAACGCAAAGCGTAAGGGTCGCGGTCGGAAATGCGCAGATCGGCAGGTACAGGCTCCGCGGATCTTGCCCGTTCGGCCATACGGGCCTGATGCGCGCGCCAAACCGCTGTCGACGCACGGTCTTCCGCCCCGATGGTTTGGGTGTCGAGCAGCGCGCGCAGCGGACGCCCGGCCATCGTGGCATCGAGACGCGCGAGCGCGGCATCGCGGCTCGGGATGCGAAAGCGCATGAAGCCGTAAACCACTGCGGCAATGGCCGCGAGAACGGTGGTGACGGTCCCGACCCAGAGCACTTCCAGCGGCACGACATCCTGCACGCCGAACATCAGCAGGGCCAGAGCCAGGAGAATGACGCTGAGAAGCGGCCAGAAACTCCGCACCAACTCCTCTGCGACCATGCCGAGCCGGGTCAGACGCAGGGGCCAGCGCACCGCATCCAGTGCCGCCGTGCTGTCGCGCTTTGAAAAGGACGCCATTCAACCTCCTCGGTCTCGCTCGCACGGCAGTCCGCCGCTGATCAGAGCCACTCGGGAATGGTATCGCGATTTATCATTTCGTCAAACGTCGGTCGCGGGCGAATAACCGCAAATTGATCTTTATGGACCAAAACTTCCGGAATGAGGGGGCGCGAGTTGTACTCACTGCTCATTACTGCGCCATATGCCCCGGCGGATCGGAATGCAACGAGGTCACCCGCGCGCAGCGGCGGCATCATCCGCCCCTTGGCGAATGTATCACCGGATTCGCATACCGGCCCGACGATGTCGAATTTCACCTGCTCGACACCGGCGTCGGGCTCGACAACCGGGACGATGTCATGATGCGCGTCATACATCGCCGGGCGGATCAGATCGTTCATCGCGCCATCGAGGATCAGGAAATCGCGCCCCTCGCCCGACTTAACATAGATCACCTCGGAGACCATGATCCCCGCGTTGCCGACGATGAGGCGGCCCGGTTCGATCTCGATCTCGCAGTCCAGATGGCCCAGCGTGCGCTTGACCATCGCGCCATAATCGAGCGGCAGGGGCGGCGCCTGGTTGTCGCGCATGTAAGGTATGCCGAGGCCACCACCGAGATCCAGCCTGCGGATATCGTGTCCGTCAGCGCGCAGGGTTTCAGTGAGTTCGGCAACCTTGCGATAGGCCAACTCGAAGGGTTCGAGCTCGGTCAGCTGGCTGCCGATGTGCACATCGATCCCGATCACCTCGAGTCCCGGCAGGCTGGCCGCCAGCGCATAGACCTCGCGGGCTCGCGCAATCGGGATGCCGAACTTGTTTTCGGACTTGCCGGTCGCGATCTTGGCGTGGGTCTTGGCATCCACGTCCGGGTTCACCCGGATCGTGATCGGCGCGATCTTGCCCATCTCCAGCGCCGTGGCGTTCAGGACCGCCATCTCCGGCTCGGATTCCACGTTGAACTGGCGGATGCCGCCTTCCAGCGCCAGACGGATTTCCGCAGCCGTCTTGCCGACGCCGGAAAACACGATCCGCTCGCCCGGCACGCCTGCGGCCTTGGCACGACGGTATTCACCGCCCGAGACCACGTCCATGCCCGCGCCCGCCTCCGCCAGTGTCTTCAGGATCGCCTGATTGCTCGCAGCCTTCATCGCATAGCAGACCATGTGATCGAGGCCCGAAAGCGCTTCGTTGAAGAGATTGAAGTGCCGCAGCAGGGTAGCCGTAGAATAGACGTAGAATGGGGTGCCGACCGCCGCGGCGATCTCGGCCACAGGCACGTCTTCGGCGTGCAGGGCGCCATTGCGATAGAGAAAATGATCCATTGTACCTACGCCACGCCATCGGTTTCAGGGTGAGGGCGTCATATCAGACCTGCGGACGGGCGCAATCGGCGAGGCACGCGCGCGGCACGAACAAAAACGGGCAGCACGAGCTGCCCGTGTTCCGATCCATGCGCATAGCGCTCAGGCTTTTGCAGCCTTGTCCTTGCGACGCTTCATCAAACCCAGTCCGCCAGGCCCGGCAAGCAGCAATGGCAGGGCAGCCGGCACCGGTACCGGAGCGATCTGCAGCGAATCCACGCCGCCGGAGCCGCCCAATTCAACGAACATAGATTCGCCCACACGGATCACATCCGAGGGCGTGCCAAAGGTCAGCGCGCCGGTGCCGTTCTGCCGGTTGCCTTCTATGTCACCAATGTCGATTGTGCCGAGGGCGGTTGTCGTCCCCCCGATGATCGAAGAAAACTTGAAATCGGTATTATCGTTCGCAGATGCGCCAAGGAACCTGAAGGCCGGACCACGCTGCAGCGTGAGCATGATCGTGCCGGCACCGGCGGCATCACCCGGACTCCTCGAACCTGCTTCCTGCAGGATCAGGATATTCCGGAAATCCCGTCGTTGCCCTGTGCGATCGGCGACAGGTCTGTACCGCCCTTCACCGGGTTGGCCGAATCGAAAATCGCAGGACCGGAAATGGCGACGTCGTTTGTCCGCGTGAAGGAAAGCTCGAAGGGGTAGCCGTCTTCAGTGAAAGTCATCAGGGGTAAGGTCTGCGCGGAGCTGGCATTGAGCGCGTCGAAATCCATCGTCACCGCCTACGCGGCCAGAGGGGCTGCAGCCAGGACAACAGCAGCCATCGCGGATCTAAGAAAGGTCATCATCACATCTCCGATGCGTCTTCACCAAGGGGTCGGCGCGTCAACAAATCCCGAGGGCGCCAACAGTCGGGGAATCGACGCTCGAGTGAAACCCTTGAAAAGTCAAAAAAGTAGCAAAATTGACGTGAGGTTTAGCCGAAAAGTCGAAAAGAGCGCGGCGCGCCCCCCACCTCAGGATGCAGCTACCTCAACCGAAGGTAAAGATAGAGCGGCAGACCACAACTCACCCCGATCATGAAAGTGGCCGGCACAACGAACAGGTAGTGCCATTTGCGTTGGCTGAAGGCTTCGAACAGAACCCAGACCGTCAGTGCGATGGCTGCAATCGTAAGATCCCAGACCAGCCCGCTCGTGGCCGTGTTCACATGCCAGGCATCGACCATCGCCATCAGGTCATAGCCGTTCTCGTTGAACCACTGGATGAAGTAATACATCGGGTGGATCGCACCCCAGACCGCCAGCGCGAGAAAGATCATGCGCATGGTGTGGTCCTCATCCGCGCTTCACGATGCCGTAGCGGGCATAGCCGTTGACGCTGATCCCTGTGGGTGGGACCTCGGAAGGTGCGGCCCGCGGCGCAGAAGATGACCCGGACGAACCCGGCCCCGTGCAGGCCGTGAGCCCGGCAAGACAGACAATGATCAGAAGGACTCGCATTTCAGAGACCCAGGCTGAGCCAGAAGGGCCCGGTGCTGACACCGACGCGGGCGCTCGGGTAGATACCGCTGCTGTTGATGCTGACACCTGCATTGGCAGTCGGGCGCACCGGCTCGCCATCGGCACCACAGGCGGCAAGGGCCAAGAGTGACAAGAATGCCGCGACAGGTTTCATCCGACGATCTCCTTCCACCGCTCGATCTGTTTGCGCACCTGCGACGGTGCCGTGCCTCCGTAGGATATGCGACTGTTGACCGAATTTTCCACCCCCAGCACCGCAAAGACATCTTCGGTGATGCCCGCATGGGCGCCCTGCATGTCGGCAAGGCTAAGGTCCGGCAGATCGCAGCCCTTGCTTTCGGCGAGCGCCACGAGGCTGCCGGTGATGTGATGCGCCTCACGGAACGGCAAGCCCAACACCCGTACCAGCCAGTCGGCGAGATCCGTCGCGGTGGAGAAGCCGGAGCCTGCCGCCTTTGCCAGGCTCTCGCGGTTGGCGGTCATGTCGGCGACCATGCCGGTCATCGCAGCCAGCGCCAGCATCAGGTTGTCTGCGGCGTCGAAGACCTGCTCCTTGTCCTCCTGCATGTCCTTGGAATAGGTCAGCGGCAGGCCTTTCATGACCATCATCAAGGCCGTGTTCGCACCGAAGATGCGGCCCACCTTGGCGCGGATCAACTCGGCGGCATCGGGGTTCTTCTTCTGTGGCATGATCGAGGAACCGGTGGAAAAACGGTCCGAGAGGGTCACGAAACGAAACTGCGCCGAGGACCAGATCACCAGCTCCTCGGCGAAGCGGCTGAGGTGCATCGCGCAAATCGAGGCGGCACCGAGGAATTCCAGCGCGAAATCCCGGTCGCTGACGGCATCGAGCGAGTTGGCCGCAGGCGCATCGAAACCGAGCGCTTCGGCGGTCATCTGCCGGTCGATCGGAAAGGAAGTGCCCGCAAGGGCGGCGGCCCCCAAGGGCGAAGTGTTCATCCGCGCCCGCGCGTCGCGCATCCGCGCCAGATCCCGCCCGAACATCTCGACGTAAGCCATCATGTGATGGCCCCAGGTCACTGGCTGCGCGGTCTGAAGATGGGTGAAACCCGGCATCACCCAACCGGCCCCAGCCTCGGCCTGTGCCAGCAACGCGCGTATCAGCGCCAGAAGCCCGGTGTCGGCGGCGTCGAGTTGGTCGCGGACCCAGAGCTTGAAATCGGTCGCCACCTGGTCGTTTCGGCTGCGCGCGGTGTGCAGCCGGCCCGCGGGCTCCCCGATGATCTCCTTGAGCCGCGCCTCGACATTCATATGAATGTCCTCGAGTGCCGTGGAGAAGCGGAATGTTCCCGCCTCGATCTCTGACAAGACCGTGAGCAGGCCTTCCCGGATGGCCTTCACATCGCTAGCTTGCAAGATACCTGTCGCGCCCAGCATCGCGGCATGTGCGCGCGAGCCCGCGATGTCCTGCACCGCCATCCGCTTGTCGAAGCCGATCGAGGCGTTTATCGCTTCCATGATCGCGTCGGGACCCGCGGCGAAACGGCCGCCCCACATCTGGTTCGAGGCCTTCGGGTTTGCGGTGTCGCGCGTCTTGGTCATCTGTCTGGCCCTTCGGAGGGGAAATGAAAAATCTGGTTGCAGCGCTCGTTTATACGGCCCTTGGCGCAGGCGCAATCTTGGGGGTCGGGCCGGCGCGCGCCGATATCGATGCAGCGATGCTGCTGCGCGACGGCGACATGAAGAAACTTGTTTTCCATGAAGTTCCCGAAGCCACGTCGCTGGCCGCCTTCGATCTGGAAGACGATTCCGGGCAAAGGACGCTCGAGGATTATCGCGGCAAGCATGTGCTGTTGAATTTCTGGGCAACGTGGTGCGCGCCTTGCCGCAAGGAAATGCCGCAACTTTCGGCATTGCAGACCGAATTCGGCGGCAAGGATTTCGAGGTGCTGACGATCGCGACAGGGCGCAACTCGCCCGAGGGCATCAAGAAATTCTTCGAGGAGATCGGCGTGACCAACCTGCCGCGCCATCAGGACCCCAAACAGTCACTGGCCGGTCAGATGGGCGTCTTCGGGCTGCCCATCACCGTGATCATCGACCCTGAGGGTCGTGAAATCGCACGGCTGCGCGGCGATGCGGATTGGGCGTCAGACAGCGCCAAGGCGGTCATCTCGGCGATTCTGGGCCGCGAGTAGGCGGCATCCTGCCCCGCGCTTCTGGTCATGTCCCTGTCTTTTGTGGCGCATTTCGACTATATTCCACATATAGTTGAAGGAGTTTGGAGATGCGCATTACATTCATGGCGAAGGTCGCATGCTGCGCCCTTCTGATCCCCATACCGGCAGTTGCCGAGTTCAAACGGGTCGAATCCGAAAGCGAATTCAGAAACTTGCTTACCGACAAGCGGCTTGAGAGCGGCGAGGCCTGGCTCCTGCTGCAACCGGACGGGAAATTGATCGGCGAGGTGGAAACACAGCCTGTGGTGGGTGCCTGGATCTGGAGTGACGGCGCTCAGTGCAGCAACGGTCGGATCGGCAAGAATCCCGAGACCGGCACCATCTGCCACTACTGGGAGGTGGACGGCAAGACCGCACGCCAGCTGAGCGACCGTGGCAGGAGCGAGATCAAAGTCTATGCAATCGGTGAGTAACCGCCCGCCTCAGGCGGCATGGGCCAGAATGGCAGCCTCCGAGGCAGACAGGTTGCGGCGGGCGAAACCGCCGTAAGTATGGGGATCGAAGTTGAGGTCAGGATAGCGCGCGAGCAATCGGTGCCTGTCGTGCTCTTCCAGCGAGGCCAGTGCGGTGTTCGCCGGATGAAAACTCTCGGTCGCGACACCGTTCGCCCAGACGATATTGTGCTGTGGCAGCATCAGGTGAATGTAGGTCACTTCCCGTGCGCGCGTCTCCGTCGCGATCAGGCGACCATCGACAAGATCCTTGGCGGCCACCAGCACTTCGGGCGTGTTGAACAGGTCTTGGGCCACCCGCCCGGTGATCAGCATCCGGTGTTGAGGCGAGACCAGCAGCGACTGGTCGGGGCGTTCGAGGCCAAGCGCACCGGCGGAAATGCGGATCGGCCTGAGGCGCGGCATGGCGAAGAGACGCGCACCGGTCATGCGGCGGCGGCCGATCCATTCGATCGGCTGCAGCCCGTTGTCCTTGGTCGTCACCAGATCGCCGAGCTGCAGGTCTTCCACGCGGACCGGGCCTGCCGGCGTCAGTACCCGCGTGCCAAGGGTGAAGCAGATGACTCCGCTTCCATCGGGTCCATCCTGTTTTTCAGGCCTGGCGCCCAGTGTGTGATGGACAACCCAAAGGTCCGTGTCGCGCGGCGGCAAGGCGTCGAGGAACATGAGCAGGGGTTGCGCGCCGTGACCGACATCGATCATCGTCACGGTGTAGCTGCGCGCGCCATCGGTCACGACAAAGGAGCTGTCGGCAAGGTCTTCGCCGGAGGGATCCTCATCCAGAACGGCTGCACGCGGCGCGCTGGCTTCAAGCGCCGCACCGACGAGGCGTCGGACGTGTCTGGCGGCACGTTTGCGCAGGACATCCGATCCTTCCGCGCGACCCAGCCGCAAGACGCTCGATGGTCCGTCGACCTGCACCACGTCCCCGCGCCAGGACCACGCAGACCCCGTGATGAGACTGTGCACCGGGGCGGCTTCGAGGCCGTCCACTTCGGTCTGCGACCAGGGGATGACGAACGTGCCCAGAAAGCCCGTTTTCATGTGCCTGTTTACCTGCCCGTTATTGTTTCCCGACTGTTAGCAGCAGATCGTCGGCATGAGAAGAAGCCGCAGGAAGATCTTCTTCCAAGTGTTGCAAATGCAACTCCAAAACAACTATGGATTGTGCCTTTCACGACCGATTCAACAAGAATTGGAGCAGAACGGGATGTGACGCAGCCCTGAGACCCGATGTACACCTATGTTCGGATCCCCTCCGGAAGCAGGCTGAAATGGCATCTTCCCAGGCAGGCGTGACTGACGTCAGATCCGCATCCCAGTCGCCGACCGGAGAAATCTGCCATCGCAGTACTCTGCGCCGCGGACTTGGGGCAAACCACGGGTTTTGTCGATATCCGCTTGGCAGCGCAGACGCGGGTTGACCGGCACAGGCGTTCAGCGCGCAGTCCCCAGGCTTCGCAGCGTACTGGAGATCGCGAAGATGACTGCGGCCACGCAGACGATTGACGGGCCTGCCGGCGTATCGAAGACGTATGCCGCGCGCAGGCCCAGCAAGGCCGACGCACCGCCGATGAACGCAGCAACAAAGGCCATGGCTTCCGGCGTACGACTCAGCGGACGGGCGGCGGCGGCGGGGATGATGAGCATCGCGGCGATCAGCAGGACGCCCACGACCTTGATCGCGACGGCGACGGTGATGGCGAGTGCGAGCGTCAGCACAAGCTGCTCGCGCCTCGGATCGATCCCGCTGGCATGAGCCAAATCCTCGTTCAGCGTTGCGGTCAGAAGTGCGGACCACCGCCAGCCGATCAGCGCCACGACCAGAGCCGCCCCGCCCCAGATCACCGCCAGATCGCTGCGGGACACGGCGAGGATATCGCCAAAGAGATAGGCCATCAGATCGATGCGGATGCCCGACAGGAAGGAGACCGCCACCAGCCCGAAGGCCAGCGCCGAATGGGCCAGCACCCCCAGAAGCGTGTCCATCGCGTAGCCGCGGCCCGTCAGGAGATTGACCGTCAAGGCCATCAACAAGGCTATCGCCATGGCCCCCGCAAAGACCGAAATGGAAAGGGCGAGGGACAACGCAACACCGAGGATCGCGGCATGGGCGGTGGCATCGCCGAAATATGCCATGCGTCGCCAGACGACGAAGCAACCCAGGGGGGCCGCGGCAAGGGCGACGCCGATACCGGCCAGCGTGGCGCGTACCATGAAATCATCCAGCATCATTCAGCTGCTTCCGTATGATCATGTTTGTGACCCTCACCGTGCACATGCCCATGATCATGTGCGTGGTCATGGTCATGGCGATAAAGCGCCAGCGCACCCATCGTACCCGACCCAAAGAGCGCGCGGTATTCCGGCGCCGATGCCACGACCTCCGGCGTGCCTTCGCAGCAGACATGTCCGTTCAGGCAGACGACACGGTCCGAGGCACTCATCACGACATGCAACTCATGGCTGATCATCAGCACGGCACAGCCGGTTTCCCGGCGCACCTGTTCGATCTGACGGTAGAAGGCGGCGGAGCCGGGTTGGTCCAGCCCCTGCGTGGCCTCGTCAAGGAGCAGCAGGTCGGGCTTTTCGATGAGCGCGCGCGCCAGCAGCACGCGCTGGAACTGCCCGCCCGAAAGCTGCGACATCTGTGCGCCAGACAAATTCGGCACGCCCGCTGCTTTCAAGGCATCATCAATGGCCGATGGCGACACACCGCCGGGCAGCCGCAGGAAACGCGCGACAGTGATGGGCAGGGTCGGGTCGATGTGCAGGCGTTGCGGCACGTAGCCCAGGCGCACACCTGCGTTGCGCATGACCCGTCCCTGCGAGGGCTTGACGGCCCCGATGATCGCGCGCAGCAGGCTGGTCTTGCCCGAGCCGTTCGGGCCGACGATCGTCACGATCTCGCCCGGCTCGATGGACAGCGACACATGGGAGAGCACTGTTCTTGCGCCGTAGCGGATACTCAGGTTCTGGACATCGACAAGGCTCATGCGTCCGCCTTGTCCGCGCAGCTTGGGCAGATTCCTTCGGCTTCGACCACCGTGCGTTCGATCCGGAAACCGGTGGCCCGGGCGGCGGCCCCCAAGGCGCCTCGCGCTGGCGCCGATTGTGCCTCGGCCACCGCGTCGCACAGACGGCAGATCATGAAAGCCGGCGCATGGTTGGCGCCGGGATGGGCGCAGGCGATGAAGGCATTGAGCCGCTCGATCTTGTGCGCAAGCCCATGTGCCACGAGAAAGTCGAGCGCGCGGTAGGCGACCGGGGGCTGTGAGCCGAAGCCGTCACTGCGCAGCCGGTCGAGTATGGCATAAGCCCCCAGCGCGCGGTGTTCCTGCAACAGGATTTCCAGCACCTTTCGGCGCACAGGGGTGAATCGCAGGCCTTCGTCGGCGCATCGCGCCTCGGCGGCTGCCAGCCCTTCCGCCACGCAGGCGGCATGGTCGTGGCGTGCGAATCCGACGGGAGTGCCTGGGTCTTCCGGGTCACTAGGCGACCGGCTTGTCATGTTATCACATTTCCAATATCAGGGTGGCAATGTTATACAATCACATGGAGGCTATGATGTCCAGAAAACTGCTGCCACTCTCGCTCGCCGGTGCCATGCTGGGTGGAGCAGCCTTCGGCGAAGCACCGCACGTCGCGGCTGACATCGCACCAGTGCACTCCCTGGTCGCGAGGGTCATGGAAGGGATCGGGACACCGGACCTGATCGTGCAGCCCGGCGCGAGCCCCCATGAATACGCGCTGCGCCCGTCAGAGGCTGCAGCGTTGCAGGAAGCCGACCTTGTCTTCTGGATCAGTGAAGATCTGACACCCTGGCTGGAGGAGGCCATCGAAACCGTTGCAACGCAGGCGAAGGTGACCGAATTGATAAATGCGGATGGGACCGTCCGGCTGGCGTTCCGTGAAGATGCCCTATTCGAGGCTCACGACCATGAGCAAGACGACCATGAGGGCGAAGAACATGCCGATGACCACGCGAACCACGACCATGGCGACCACGATGCCCATGCCTGGCTTTCACCAAAGAACGCCGCGACCTGGCTCAATGTGATCGCCGGGCAGTTGTCAGCCGCCGATCCGGAGAATGCAGGCGTCTATTTCGCGAATGCAGCAACTGCGCGCGCCGAGATCGAAGCCCTGAATGCAGAAGTATCCGCGCTACTGGAGCCCGTCCGCGGCGGACGCTTCATCGTCTTCCACGACGCCTACCAGTATTTCGAGGCGGATTTCGACTTCCCTGCCTCCGGCGCCATTTCGATCAGTGATGCCACCGATCCCGGCCCGGCCCGGATCGCCGAAATTCAGACCCGGATCGCCGAGGAGGGTATAGACTGCGTTCTGACCGAGCCGCAGTTCAATCCGGGGCTTGTCGCCACGGTGCTCGATGGCGTGAGTGCCGGAACGGCAGTGATCGATCCTCTCGGTTCCGACCTCGAACCCGGGCCCGCGCTCTATCCGCAGATGATCCGCAATCTGGCATCCACGCTGGCGAACTGCCTTTGACGTGCTGCCGCTGAGGGGATCGGGGGCAGGTTTGCCATCGGCCGCACTGATCCCGCGCCTTGGACTTCTTTATGTGCTCAGCGCGAAGCGACGCGTTGGCGTTGTGGGCGCGGCGGACAAAACTACAGCAGAAGCCAGACCCGGATTTACCTTCGCCGAAGGATAAGTGCCTCCTTCCCTGTAGATGTTGCGTACCCATGACGCATGGCCGGGACGACGACCCGACGGCCGCGATCATCGACAGTCATCGGCGCACGAACAGCCGGGTAGGTGGAGTCTCCCGCAACCTCAGCCAGCGCATGCCAGTCGATCGAGAAGACTATGGCCGACCACGCCGAACCACAGGTCATCAAGTCGAAGTCTCGCGGCACTTGCGCTGAATGACCTTGATCGCTTCCTCGGGAGTTCGACGGTTGCGCAATCTGATCACGCCAGCGTGACCGGTCATAGTAGACGCCCGGCGAATGGGTTGCTCAGCGTCAGCCCCTGTTCACTGGCTGCGAAGTTGGTCACTCGCCGCGCACGTGTGCCGAAGACCACGGCTGTCGGCTGCTGCCAGCGAGACCACGAGAGATCAGATGCATCACGGAAGGCATTCGCGTCAGCCTTCGTGTAGGCATCAAGCTGCTTGTCGCCGCAAGCGTCAATGACATAGCCACAGGCCCTCTCAGCGGCTCTGTGGAATGTGACCGGTCGACCCTTCCCCTTCTGCTGGAGGTAGATGTCCACCGCCTCTGAGAGAAGGACGGATAACGACGCGGAGACAGGCAGGTTGCCGCCAGCTTCAGTCATGCCGCTGCTTCTCAGCCTCAGCATATGCTTTCCGGGCAGCTCAGCATCGCGAGACCTGAGGTGGAACCAGTAGTCGTCCAGCTGATCGGCAGCTTTTCTGGCTCTGGCTTCTGCTACTTTCGCTGACCGTGTACGCAGCGAATATGCGATCCGAGGCGACAAATAGTGACGGACAAGCTCCTTGGGAATGCGGCGGCTGAAGTAGAAACACTCCGTCTTTAACGAAGGTGAACGTGGGTGAAATGGTCTCCGACATGGTCTACGGCTCCAAGCAATTGCTAAAAGCTGGAGTGATACCAATGGGATAGCTGATGCAGTGGTGCCCCATGACGGACTCGAACCGCCGACCTTGTCCTTACGAAGGACCTGCTCTACCAGCTGAGCTAATGGGGCTTCCTGGACCCTACTATGGCCCTACTAGTTCTACTCCTTTGCCGCGAACTCTTTGGTTTTGCAAGTCATTCTAGCGGGGACCCGCTAATAACGAATGACGTGCTCTACCAGCTGAGCTACAGCGGCGACGCGACGTCCTTAAACCTTCGCAGATCACCGCGCAAGATCACAAATGAACCGATCGCTGCTCCCCTCATACCACCGAAGGCTGCGCCACGGCATTCCGATCTGAGGTCCGGCAAAACAACATCTTGCGTGCATGCCGGTGCAGTTTCGCCTCCGGGATATCGCGTCTCCGCCGGCCCGATTAGAACCCGAGCCGGAGGCGAGAGACTGCGAGGCTCGTCCGCCCGGCAGATGAAATTTCGTCACTTGGGGCAGGTCAGGTCACGGTGATCAGCCATCCCTGCCAAGTCCTCTTTCACTCCGCGACACAGTCGGCGTAGTAGCTGACGACCCCATCGGCATTCTTCTCCTGAACCAGACCGTGGATATCGGTTTCGAAACCGGGGCACTCGCGCGCGAATTCACGATTGAACTTGAGATATTCGACGATCTTCCGGTTGAAGACCTCGCCCGGGATCAGCAGCGGGATACCCGGCGGATAGGGCGTGACCAGGCTGGTGGTGATGCGCCCTTCGAGCTCATCGATAGGGACCCGCTGGGTCGTTCTTGCGGCAATCTGGGCGAAAGCGTCGCTCGGTTTCATGGCCGGAGACAGATCGCTCAGGTACATCTCCGTCGACAGGATCGCCACGTCATATTTGGCATACATCGAATGTACGTGCTGGCAGAGGTCGCGCAGGCCCAACTGTTCGTAGCGCGACTGCTTGGCGCAGAATTCAGGCATGACGCGCCACATCGGCTGGTTCTTGTCATAGTCGTCCTTGAACTGCTGCAAGGCAGTCAGCAACGTGTTCCAGCGCCCTTTGGTGATGCCGATGGTGAACATGATGAAGAAGCTGTAGAGCCCGGTCTTCTCGACCACCACGCCATGTTCCACGAGGTATTTCGTCACGATGGAGGCCGGGATGCCGGTCTCCTCGAAGCGCCCGTCGAGATTGAGGCCGGGGGTGATGATCGTGGCCTTGATCGGGTCGAGCATGTTGAAGCCGGGCGCCATGTCGCCGAAACCGTGCCATGCCTCCTGCCCGTCGGACGCCTGCACACCCTCGGCATCCGTGCGCTTCAGGATCCAGTCGCGGGCCCGGCCGATGCCCTCCTCTTCGAGCGCTTCCGGTCCCCAGACCTGGAACCACCAGTCAGCATCGCCGTATTCCGCGTCGACCTTGCGCATGGCGCGGCGGAAATCCAGCGCCTCGCAGATGCTTTCCTCCACCAGCGCCGTCCCCCCTGGCGGCTCCATCATGGCGGCGGCCACATCGCAGCTGGCGATGATGCTGTACTGCGGGCTCGTGCTGATGTGCATCAGGTAGGCCTCGTTGAAGAGGTGCCGGTCCAGTTTGGTGTCCTGGCTGTCCTGCACCAGCACATGGCTCGCCTGGCTGATCCCGGCCAGCAGCTTGTGGATCGACTGGGTGGCATAGGTCACCGAATGGCGCGGCCGCTCGCGCTTGCGCCCCATGGAATGAAACGTGCCGTAGAACGGATGGAACCCCGCATGCGGCAGCCAGGCCTCGTCGAAATGCAGGTTGTCCACATAGCCATCGAGCACATCCTTGATGGTTTCGGTGTTGTAGAGCACGCCGTCGTAGGTCGATTGCGTCAACGAAAGGATGCGCGGCTGGACCTTCTCGGCGTCCACGCCTTCCAGAAGCGGGTTGGCGCGGATCTTTTCCTTGATCGTCTCGATGTCGAACTCGCTGCGCGGAATCGGCCCAATGATGCCGTAATGGTTGCGCGTGGGTTTGAGGAAGACCGGAATAGCTCCGGTCATGATGATGCTGTGCAGGATCGACTTGTGGCAGTTGCGATCGACCAGCACCACGTCACCCGGTGCGACCGTGTGATGCCAGACCATCTTGTTGGAGGTCGAGGTGCCGTTGGTCACGAAAAAGCAGTGATCGGCATTGAAAATGCGCGCCGCATTGCGCTCAGAGGCCCCGATGGCGCCGTTGTGGTCGAGCAGCTGGCCCAATTCCTCGACCGAGTTGCAGACATCCGCCCGCAGCATGTTTTCGCCGTAGAACTGGTGATACATCTGCCCGATGGGGCTCTTGAGAAAGGCCACGCCGCCCGAATGACCCGGGCAGTGCCACGAGTAGGACCCGTCCTCGGCATAGTCGAGAAGCGCCTTGAAGAAAGGTGGCTGGATGCCTTCGAGGTAGTATTTCGCCTCTCGGATGATGTGGCGCGCGACAAATTCCGGCGTGTCCTCGAACATGTGGATGAAGCCGTGCAACTCGCGCAGGATGTCATTGGGCAGGTGCCGGCTGGTCTTGGTCTCGCCGTAGATGTAGATCGGCACATCGGCGTTCTTCCAGCGCACCTCCTCGATGAAATTTCGCAGGTTGAGCACGGCAGGATCAAGATCCGGTCCGGGGGTGAATTCCTCGTCGTCGATGGAGAGCAGAAAGGCGCTGGCGCGTGACTGCTGTTGCGCGAATTGCGACAGATCCCCGTAGCTCGTGACCCCGAGGACATCGAATCCCTCCTTCTCGATCGCCTCGGCCAGGGCGCGGATGCCGAAGCCGGAGGAGTTTTCGGAACGGAAGTCCTCATCGATGATGACGACGGGGAAACGGAATTTCATGAAGCACTCCTCTCGGGATACGACCTGTCCAGTCAGCCTGAACTCGATGCGTTCCGGCCCGGACCCTTGGGTTTCAGGACTATGCTGACATTTGTCCGACTGTCCACAGGCAGCGTCCACAAGATTGGCCCGCTCTCGGCTGTGCCACACAGACCCGCGACCTGGCAGACTGGAATTGCGCGGTTGCGCCTTTTCGCTTTTGCCTTCAGGACTGGGCGGCGACAGTCAACAGGGGATCAACAACATGATCGAACGCATCGAACCGGGTATCCGCTCGTCAAAAATCGTCAAGCACCGCGGCGTGGCCTATCTCACCGGGCAAGTGGGCGAAGGGCCGACGATAGAGGCGCAGACCGAAGAGTGCCTGCGCCGCGTGGATGCGCTGCTGATCCAGGCCGGCTCTTCGCGGGAAAAGATGCTGCGCGCCACGATCTGGCTTGCGGACATGAACGATTTCGACGGGCTCAACGAGGTTTGGAACGCCTGGGTGCCGGAAGGCCACGCACCCGCGCGGGCCTGCGGGGAGGCGAAACTCGCACGGCCAGAACTCAAGGTCGAGGTGATCGTGGACGCGGCCTGCGACTGATCCCGTGCCACCTGGTCACCCTGCAGGGCGGCAGGCAAAGCGCCGATGGCAAGGCTTGCCGCTTTGAACACCTGCCACTCACGGGCCCATGCCAAGCCTGACCGGTCAGATGTAGTCGCGCCACCAGAGCCAGAAGATGAAGAGGCCGGCGACCAGAAGCAGGTTGAACGCGACCGCGCCCGCAAGGGACAGCAGTTGCCCGCGGCGGCGGTCCGCAAGGTCGATGGCTTCGAGGTGCGCGCTCACCGCCTTGAAGGCCGCATCGAGGCGCGCGCTGTCCAGCCTCATTTGCAGCCTGGGGTTCTGACCCAGGCGTTGCGCTTCGATGATGATCTCCGCCTCGCTGCGCACCCTGGTGGGCAGCAGACGTCCGGCCTTGGCCACGGCACGCTCCAAATCGCGACCCCTGATCCCGAGGTGCTTCAGCATCAGCGCGCGCAGGGCATCGGCCCGTTTATCGATATCATCAGAAGGTGTCATCGGAGCGGACCCTAACCGCAGGACCAACAGGGGCGCAATGCCGCTGGCATGGGCGCGCGATTTCCGGTACCCCTCGCGCCATGTTGAGCTATTCGGAATTCGGCGCCGCGGATGCGCCAGCAGTCCTGATCGTGCACGGTCTTTACGGGTCCGGGCGCAACTGGGGTGTGATCGCCAAGCGGTTGGCGGATGAGATGCGCGTGATCACGCCGGACCTGCGCAACCACGGCCTCAGCCCGCGCAGAGATACCCAAAGCTATCCCGACATGGCCGACGATCTGGCCGGGTTGATCGACAGGATCGGCGGGCCAGTGGATGTGGTGGGCCATTCGATGGGCGGCAAGGCGGCGATGACGCTGGCGCTGACCCAGCCGGACCTGATCCGGAAACTGATCGTGGCCGATATCGCGCCGGTATCCTACGGCCACAGCCAGATGCAGTTCATCACGGCGATGCGCGCTGTTGACCTCTCTCGAGTGACGCGACGATCCGATGCGGAAGAGCAACTGGCGGCCCTGGGCGTCGAGCCCGCCTTGTGCAGTTTCTTCACCCAGTCGCTTGATGTGCCGGAAAAACGCTGGCGGCTGAACCTCGACAGCCTGGCTCATGAAATGGACAAGATCCTGGGCTTTCCCGAGTTCTCGGGCAGCTTCGACAAGCCGACCCTGTTTCTGTCGGGTGCAAATTCGGACTATGTGACCCCTGAACACCGCCCCGCTATCAAATCCCTGTTTCCCTCTGCGCGCTTTGCCAGGATCCCCGGTGCCGGGCACTGGCTTCATGCCGAAAAACCCCGCGAGTTCGAAGCGGCAGTTCGCGGATTTCTGGCCCTGCCCTAGCGCGCAATCCTTTCCTCTGCAGGAACGGTAGCACCCGGACATCTTGCGTTAGCCTGCAAGCCTCCTGCGGCTGGACCGGCTCCAGAGGTGGGCCATTCCGACAAGTGCCAGCCAAAGCACTGCGAGGACCGGGTATTCCACCAGGGAAAGCGGAACGATCAAGGCGCCGGTCGCCATCGCAACAAGATCGGTGCCACCCCACCCGCGCGTCACGATTTCCGGCACCAATGCCAGCGCACTGCCGCAAGCCCCCGCGATCAGCGAGGCGATCACGCCGCCGGCAAGGGCAAGCGCCCACCCAAGCCAACCTCTGCGGCCAAAGCAACCGGACAGCACGTAGCCCGCGAGTGCCCCGCCCAGCGCCATCGCGATGCCGTATTGGAAAAGACGCGCGATGGGAATATCGGAGAAGCTCAACTGGCTTGGTCCGCTGGTTTCTTCGGCGACGAAGACCCAGAAAAAGAGCAGTGCCGACATCAGCATCATGATGGTCGCAACAGCCCTTGGGCTCAACTTTCTGGCGCTCTGCATGGGCCTCCTCGCAATCGTCGCCTCTTGGCGTTTCACCTAGCAAATATTCCGACCGGATCGAAAGCAAGAGAATTGTCATCAAAGGCCGATAGCAAAAAACAATGGCAGATCAAGGCAAGGCGCGCCTTTTTCAGATGTCGAGACTGATCCCCAGACAAAATGGACTTTCCTCTGCGTCTCGAACCTCCGGCCACCCTTTCCTTCTGCAACTGCACCCAATTCAGCCCTGCTTCGCATTTGACAGGCCCACCGGCACAGACGCGCCCGATATCGCTTGCACACCCGTCCCGGATGCCTATAACGCGGACAATTTGCACAACGCTGGGGGCCGGATCATGCCGAAGAGAACCGATATCAAGTCCATCATGATCATCGGCGCGGGTCCCATCGTGATCGGACAGGCCTGCGAATTCGACTACTCCGGCGCGCAAGCCTGCAAGGCGCTGAAAGAGGAAGGCTACCGGGTCATTCTGGTCAATTCCAACCCCGCGACGATCATGACCGACCCGGGCCTTGCGGATGCCACCTACATCGAGCCAATCACGCCGGAGATGGTCGCCAAGATCATCGAAAAGGAGCGTCCCGACGCGCTCTTGCCCACGATGGGCGGGCAGACCGGGTTGAATACCTCTCTGGCGCTGGAAGAAATGGGTATCCTCGAGAAGTACGGTGTCGAGATGATCGGCGCCAAGCGCGCCGCCATCGAGATGGCCGAGGACCGCAAGCTCTTCCGCGAGGCGATGGACCGTCTGGGCATCGAGAACCCGCGCGCGACCATCGTGACCGCACCGAAGAACGCCAAGGGCAAGAAGGACCTCGCCGCCGGCGTACGTCTGGCCGTCGAGGCGCTCGATGACGTCGGTCTGCCCGCGATCATCCGCCCGGCCTTCACCATGGGCGGCACCGGCGGCGGCGTGGCCTATAACCGCGACGATTACGAGGCAATCTGCCGCTCGGGCATGGACGCTTCCCCGGTGGGCCAGATCCTGATCGACGAGAGCCTTCTGGGCTGGAAGGAATTCGAGATGGAGGTGGTGCGCGACACCGCCGACAATGCGATCATCGTCTGTTCCATTGAAAACGTCGACCCGATGGGCGTGCACACCGGGGACAGCATCACCGTGGCCCCTGCCCTGACCCTGACCGACAAGGAATACCAGATCATGCGCAACCACTCGATCGCGGTGCTGCGCGAGATCGGCGTGGAAACCGGCGGCTCCAATGTGCAATGGGCGGTGAACCCTGTCGATGGCCGCATGGTGGTGATCGAGATGAACCCTCGGGTGTCACGTTCCTCCGCGCTTGCCTCCAAGGCCACGGGCTTTCCGATCGCGAAAGTCGCGGCCAAGCTTGCCGTAGGCTATACGCTCGACGAGTTGGACAACGACATCACCAAGGTGACGCCCGCGAGTTTCGAGCCGACCATTGATTATGTAGTGACGAAGATCCCGAAATTCGCTTTCGAGAAATTCCCCGGCGCAGAGCCAAACCTGACCACGGCGATGAAGTCGGTGGGCGAAGCCATGGCGATCGGGCGGACGATCCACGAATCCATGCAGAAGGCTCTGGCCTCGATGGAATCGGGCCTTACCGGGTTTGACGAAATCGACATTCCCGGCGTAGGCGTCGATCATTGGATTGCCGAAGGCGCCGACCGCGCGGCAATCATCAAGGCGATCAGCCAACAGACCCCCGACCGGCTGCGCACCATCGCTCAAGCCATGCGCCATGGCATGTCCGACGAGGACATCCACGCAGTGACAATGTACGACCCTTGGTTCCTCGCCCGGATCCGCGAGATCATCGAAACCGAGCGCATGTTGCGAAAAGAAGGGCTGCCGCTCACCGAGGCCAAGCTGCGCCATCTCAAGATGATGGGTTTCACAGACGCGCGGCTCGGGTTCCTGACCGGGCGCGACGAGGCCAATGTGCGCAAGGCGCGGCACAACCTCGGGGTAACGGCGGTCTTCAAGCGCATCGATACCTGTGCCGCCGAATTCGAGGCGCAGACGCCTTACATGTATTCAACCTACGAAACGCCGGTTTTCGGCGAGGTGGAATGCGAAGCGCGCCCGTCGGATCGCAAGAAGGTCGTGATCCTCGGCGGAGGCCCGAACCGGATCGGGCAAGGGATCGAGTTCGACTACTGCTGCTGTCACGCGTGCTATGCGCTGACGGATGCGGGCTATGAAACGATCATGGTCAACTGCAATCCGGAGACCGTGTCGACCGATTATGACACCTCCGACCGGCTTTATTTTGAGCCGCTCACCTTCGAGCACGTGATGGAGATCCTGCGGGTCGAGCAGGAGAACGGCACGCTGCACGGGGTGATCGTGCAATTCGGCGGGCAGACACCGCTCAAGATCGCAGGCGCTTTGCACGCGGAAGGTATCCCGATCCTCGGCACGACGCCGGACGCCATCGACCTTGCGGAGGACCGCGAACGGTTCCAGAAACTCGTCCAATCGCTTGGTCTCAAGCAGCCGCACAATGGCATCGCCCATTCCGACGCCGAAGCCATCGAGATCGCCAAGGACATCGGCTTCCCGCTGGTGATCCGCCCCTCCTACGTGCTGGGCGGGCGCGCGATGGAGATCGTGCGCGATCAGGCCTCGCTGGAGCGCTACATCAAGGAGGCGGTCGTGGTCTCGGGCGCGAGCCCGGTGCTGCTCGACAGCTACTTGGCCGGTGCGGTGGAACTGGACGTCGATGCGCTTTGCGATGGGACCAATGTCCATGTGGCGGGCATCATGCAGCACATCGAGGAGGCCGGCGTGCATTCGGGCGATTCTGCCTGCTCCCTGCCGCCCTATTCGCTGGCGCAGGAGATCATCGACGAGGTTAACGTCCAGACCCACAAGCTCGCCCTTGCGCTCAATGTGGTGGGCCTGATGAACATCCAGTTCGCGGTCAAGGACGGCGATATCTACCTGATCGAAGTGAACCCGCGCGCCTCGCGCACCGTGCCCTTCGTCGCCAAGGCCACCGACAGCGCAATTGCCTCCATCGCTGCCCGCGTCATGGCCGGCGAACCGCTCACGAATTTCCCGATGCGCGCGCCCTACGACAAGTCCGCCGCCTATGATGACGTGCTGCCCTTGGGCGATCCGATGACGCTCGCGGATCCCGACATGCCCTGGTTCTCCGTCAAGGAAGCGGTTCTGCCCTTCGCCCGTTTCCCCGGTGTCGACACTCTGCTCGGGCCAGAGATGCGCTCGACCGGCGAGGTAATGGGCTGGGACCGGGACTTCCCGCGCGCCTTCCTCAAGGCGCAGATGGGCGCTGGCAACCCGCTGCCTTCCGAAGGCTGCGCGTTCCTGTCGATCAAGGACGCGGACAAGACCGCGGACATGCTGTCCTGCGCCCGGATCCTGCTGGAACAGGGCTTCACGATTGTCGCCACACGCGGCACCGCAAGCTGGCTGAACGAGCACGGGCTGACGGCGGGCATCGTCAACAAGGTCTACGAAGGCCGCCCGGACGTGACCGACATGATGAAGGACGAAGCCATCCATCTCGTGATGAACACCACCGAAGGCGCGCAGGCGGTGGAGGACAGCAAGTCGATCCGCTCCATCGCGCTATACGACAAGATCCCCTATTTCACGACCGCTGCGGGCAGCTATGCTGCGGCTTTGGCGATCCGCGCACAAGCGGAGGGGGACGTGGGCGTCAAGGCGCTGCAAGGTTGAAACCGAAGTGTTCGGCGCGGAGCGACCGACAACGTTAAGCGTCGCGAAGTGTTCCCGGATCATCGACGCGTCGGCTTAGGATAAAAAAAGCCCCGGTCTAGCGGGGCTTTTCTTTGTCGTCCTGTTCCGATCACTTGGGCAGGAGAACCTTGTCGATGGCGTGGATGACGCCGTTGGAGGCGGCCACATCTGGGATGATCACATTGGCGCCATTCACTTTCACACCGTCGCGGCCGTTGATGGACAACGAGCCGCCTTGTGCCGTCGGAAGCTTTCCGTGCTTGCCCACGAGCTGGCTGGCGGGATAGCTGCCCGGAACCACATGATAGGTGAGAATGGAAACGAGCTTGTCCTTGTTTTCCGGCAGAAGCAGGCTCTCGACCGTGCCGGCAGGAAGCGCTGCGAAGGCTTCATTGGTCGGCGCGAAAACGGTGAACGGGCCATCGCCCTGCAGCGTTTCGACGAGACCCGCGGCGGACACAGCCGCGACGAGGGTCGAGAAGTCGCTGTTCGAGGAGGCCACATCGACGATATCGCCGGGACCGGTGGAACATCCTGCCACAAAGGCGACGAGTCCGGCTGCAACAGTGGTTTTCAGAGCAGATCTGCGGTTCATAGTTTGGGTCCTTGTTGGGTTATTGTAAGGATGTTACGCAATACGGGTCCGGTTGGTTCACAATTAGTTTTACTTTTCGCGACTGTGACTTCCGACCCCGGGTGGCCGATGCCGGCCCGATTGACGAGAAAGCCGTCAGACTGGCGAACGATTTACAGGATGACCGGGAGCACGTCCTGTATAAGCCTGCAGGCGGCTTCCAAAATAGATCAGGAAATGTAGACGAAATGGAATTTGATATGCGAGCCTTCGTTCTGATCCCCCTGCTTCTTGCGGCCTGCACGCCGGCGCCGGAGACAGAAACAACCCTGCCGTTCTTCGGGGACGGGTACCCCTCCGCCGGTGATCCGTGCCGCCGTCTAGGCGAAAATGCCTTCACCTCCGACTTCCTCGATGATGCGGCTGATCTGATCGGCTGCCCCGAGACCTTCGCGGCATTGCCTGCCTTTGTTTCGCAGACCCGTGCCATCGAAGTTGCCCGGCGCGACGGCTACATCCTCTATTCGGTTCCGCAACGCTAGCCGCCACTTGAACCCGCGTTCGATCCGCCACCGCCCTTGACCAATTGCCCGATTTTCGGCCATATCCGGCAATCCTGACGGAGGCTGTCCATGTTCAAACCCGCCATTACCGGAACAGGCGTCTTCACGCCGCCGAACGTGATCAGCAATGCGGAACTGGTGACCGCCTTCAATTCTTACGTGGACATCTTCAATGCGGAAAATGCCGATTCGATCGCTGCCGGTAGCGTCGATGCCAAGGCCTATTCGTCCGAGGATTTCATCTACAACGCCTCCGGAATCCGGCAGCGGCACGTGGTCGACAAGACCGGGATCCTCGATCCGCGCGTGATGCATCCACTGCTGCGTCAACGCGGCGACGACGAGCCTTCGCTCATGGCTGAGATGGGCCTCGATGCCGCGCAAAAGGCGCTGGCACAGGCCGGCATCGACGCAGCTCAGATTGATCTGGTGATCTGCGCTGCTTCCAACATGGAACGTGCCTATCCCGCGATCGCCGTCGAAATCCAGTCGCTGCTCGGTGCCGGCGGATTTGCGTTTGACATGAACGTCGCTTGCTCCTCCGCGACCTTCGGCATCCAGGCCGCCGCGGACATGCTGCGGTCGGGCAGCATCCGCAAGGCGCTGGTGGTCAATCCGGAAATCTGTTCGGCACACCTCGAATGGCGCGACCGGGACTGTCACTTCATCTTCGGCGATGTGGCGACGGCGATGGTGATCGAACGGCTCGACGAAGCCAAGGGTCCGTGCTTCGAGATCGACTCCACCCGCTGCGCCACGGTTTTTTCCAACAACATCCGCAACAACAACGGCTATCTGCGGCGCTCGCGCCCGGACGGCATGGCGGACCGGCGCGACATGCAGTTCATGCAGAACGGGCGGAAGGTCTTCAAGGAAGTGCTGCCCATGGTCGCCGACCATATCGCCGCGCATATGGAGGCCGGGAACGTCTCTGCCGGTGATCTCAAACGGCTCTGGCTGCACCAGGCGAACAAGACGATGAATGATTTCATCGGCCGCAAAGTGCTGGGACGCACGCCCGAACCGGATGAGCAGCCCAACATCCTTCAGGATTACGCCAATACTTCTTCCGCCGGGTCGATCATCGCCTTCTCAAAATACTCGGACGATCTTAAAAGCGGCGACCGCGGCCTGATCTGCTCTTTCGGCGCCGGGTATTCGGTGGGCTCGGTCCTGCTCACCCGCCACGCCTGAGCCCCGCGTCACGCAGAGCCGTGATCGGCTTCTAGGTGCAGTTTCATGTCGATGAGAACCTGCTGAAGCATCTGCGTCTCCTTCAACAGACGCTTGGCCTCGTTGACCGTGATCTTTCCGTCCTCGATTGACTGCTGATACTCGGCCATCAGCATCGCGAATCTCTGGCTGAGCGCGATCACATCGGCATTGACCCCGCCCGGTCGTTTTGCATTCGGCAAGCGGTCATCGAATTGCAGCGACGTGCCGGCAAGTTCGGCCAGGGCACCGGTCACATGCGGATAGCTTGCGGATTTCTCAAGCAGCGCGACCGTCTCGATCGGCATGAAGCGGTCCGAGTGTTCCTCATGGTCCGAGTAGTAGCGCCCAAGGGTCGCCTTCGACTTTCCCGTCAGTTCGCAGGCGCGCTCGATGCCCACATCCTTTACCAGGGCTTCGGTATGTTTCTTGAGGTAACCGGCAATCTTCTTCATCATTTCCTCATGGCACCCGGACCCTGTCACCATTTCAGCCGGGAAAAAAATACATTTGTGTCCATTAATCGGATGGCAGGGAAAAGTCATTTATAAAAGGGCTCCCCATGGAAATGGGTTTGACGAGTATCCGGCGTTCCCCGCGCCGGAAGGGTTGGAGCCCCGCTGCGTCCTGTCGGAAGAGGGATCGACAGGCCGGCATCGTCCGGCAACCACGCCGGGGCTCATTCCTCGCGCATCGCGCGGTCTTGCCGCCCGCGGTGCTGGCGCTTATCAACCGGTATGGCCAAGCTCTATTTCCACTTCTCGACCATGAACGCGGGCAAGTCGACGGTTCTTCTCCAGGCCGCGCACAACTACCGTGAGCGCGGGATGGTTCCCTACCTTCTAACCGCACAGTTCGACAACCGAGCCGGCGAAGGACGTATCGCCTCGCGCATCGGCATCGGCCAGGCTGCCGATACCTTCAACCCGGACGACGATCTTTTCGCCAGGATCGAGAAACGGCAGGCAGAGGGGCCGGTTGCCTGTGTGTTCATCGACGAGGCGCAATTTCTGTCCAAAGAACAGGTCTGGCAATTGGCGCGGGCCGTGGATGACCTCGACGTGCCGATCATGTGCTACGGGCTGCGGGTGGATTTCCGCGGCGAGCTTTTTCCCGGCTCAGCGACGCTGCTGGCGCTGGCGGACGAGATGCGCGAAGTCCGAACGATCTGCCATTGCGGCAAGAAGGCCACAATGGTCGTGCGACGCGATGCCGAAGGCCGCGCCCTGAGCGAAGGCGCGCAGGTGCAGATCGGCGGTAACGAAACCTATGTCTCGCTCTGCCGCAAGCACTGGCGCGAGGCAGTGGGCGACGGGTAGCCGTCAGACGAGGTTTGGCGGTGTTTCACCCGCAAAAAACGCCTTGAGATTGGCAACGCTCATCAGGCCCATGTCCTCGCGCACCTCTAGCGCCGCGGTTCCGATATGCGGCAACAGCACGACGTTCTCCATGGCGATCAGCGCTTCCGGCACGGCGGGCTCGAACTCATAGACATCGAGCCCCGCACCGGCGATCTGCCCACTTTGCAGGGCATGGATCAGTGCTGCTTCCTCGACCACATTGCCGCGCGCGATATTGACCAGATGCGCATGCGGTTGCATTGCGGCGAGCACTTCGGCGTTGATCAGATGGTGCGTCTCCGCCCCGCCCGGGACCGCGAGCACCAGCACATCCACGGCAGCCGCCAGCGCCTCGAGCGTCTCCAGCCTGCGCGCCGGGAAATCGAGGTCCTTGGGCGATCGGCTGTGATAGGCCACGGACATACCGAAGCCGAAGTGGCAGCGCCGCGCGATCGCCTGCCCGATCCGTCCCATGCCGACGATGCCAACGGTCTTGCCACCCAGATGCATGCCGAGAAGCTGCGTGGGATGCCAGCCTTCCCATTTTCCGGCCCGCAGCAGGCGTTCACCCTCGCCCGCGCGCCGCGCCGACATCAGCATCAGCGTCAGCGCCACATCTGCGGTCGCATCGGTCACGGCACCGGGCGTATTGGTGACGGTGATGCCCGCCTCCCGCGCCGCGCTCACGTCGATATGGTTGTAGCCGACCCCGAAATTCGCAAGCAGACGGCAGCGCTGATCGGGCACGGCGGCGAAGATCGCGGGTGTGTAAAGATCGCCGAGCGTCGGGACCACCCCATCAAAATCACTGAGCGACGCGCGCATCTCAGCCTCGGTCATCGGCGTCGTGATTGGCCGGACGGTCAGGTCGAACATCGCGCGCGCGGCGGCCTGCACCCTTTCCGGCAACGGCCGGGTCATGAGAACCTTCGTCAATGCAATCTTCCTCCGATTGGAACTTCCTGGTCCGGGCCGATGAGCACGACCTCACCCGTTGCATCCGGCACGCCAAGCACCAGCACTTCGGACATGAAGGGCCCGATCTGGCGCGGCGGAAAATTCACCACCGCCATGACCTGCCTGCCGACCAGTGTCTGCGGATCGTAATGCGCCGTGATCTGCGCCGATGTCCTGCGCTCGCCGATCTCACCACCGAAGTCGATCCACAACTTGATCGCCGGCTTGCGCGCCTCGGGAAAGGCTTCGGCGCGGGTGACGATGCCGATACGGATGTCGACCTTCAGGAAATCGTCGAAACTGATCTCAGCCATTGCCCAGTTCCCGCGAACGCTCGGCAGCGGCCTTGACTGCGCGTTTCAGGAGCGCCGGGAACCCGTCCTCTTCGTCCATCAGAACGTCGAGCGCCGCCTGCGTCGTGCCATTGGGCGAGGTTACATTGACGCGCAATTGGGACGGTGTTTCCGAGGCGGCCTTGGCCAGCGCCCCGGCCCCCGCGACAGTGGCCTTGGCAAGCTGCATCGCCATGTCGGGCGGCAAGCCTTCTGCCTCGCCCGCCTGTGCCAGGGTCTCGATCATATGGAAGACATAGGCCGGCCCGGAGCCACTGACACCGGTCACGGCGTCGATCTGCGCTTCTTTTTCAAGACGCACCACTTCGCCCACGGCGCTCAGCAGCGCTTCGGCCTCGGCAAGGGCCTGTCTGCCGGCTGCCGCATTGCCTATGATGGCCGTGATGCCTTGGGAAATCGCTGCCGGCGTATTCGGCATGGCCCGCACGATCGGCGTATCCGCGCCCAGCATCTTTTCGAAGAAGTCGATCGTGATGCCCGCGGCGACGCTGACGAATACCGTCTCGCTGTTGCCCATGGCCCGCAAGGTTGGCAGCGCTTCGGCCATCATCTGGGGCTTGACGGCGACCAGCACCACGGCAGGCTTGTCGGGCAGATCACCTGACAAATCAACACCCGTGCCCTTCAGCCAATTCGATGGATAGGGCTCGATCACCCATACGGATGAAGCTGGCAGCCCACGCGCCAGCCAACCGGCGAGCATGGCCGAGCCCATTTTCCCGCAGCCGAGAAGCACGAGGCCCCGCGTCGCGATCCGGCTGTTCTGCATGAAACTATCCCCCGAAAACCCTTGTCGTCGGGGGACAGGTTTACGCGCGCCCGTAGGCCTCTGCAATGGCGACCTGAAGCGCCTGCTTCGGGGTCTGGTTGCCCCAGACCAGAAGCTGCATGGCCGGATAGTAGCGCTCGGCACTCATCACGGCGGCGCCGATCATCGTGTCGATCTGATCCGCCGTCGCCACATTGCCGCCCGCGAGCACCAGCCCGTAGCGGTAGACCATGAGCTTCTGCTCCGCCCAGTAGGTAAAGGCGCCGGCCCAGCATTGATCGTTCACGTGATTGAGCAATTCGAACAGGTGCGGCAGTTTTTCTGCCGGCGGCTCCATGTCGAATGTGCAGATCATGCGCAGGGTTTCGTCAAACGCAGACCAGGCGAGTGTCAGCGAGTAGGTCCGCCACTGGCCCTCCACGGCCATTGCGATCTGTTCGTCGGAAATGCGGTCGAACTCCCAGTCGTGATGGGCTGCGAGGGTCTCAACGATATCGATCGGGTGAATGTCGTCTTCCAGATACTGCTCGGACAAGGCCATGGTACCACCTTTTTTTTCGCTTTAGCGATGTGGACCCGTTACAGCCCCCAAAGCTAGGTGCCTGCTCTACAGACCGGGGCGATCCCCCGTGTCCATACAAGATATGGTGCGGTGTATAGCGCCTTCTGGCAAGCCCTATTCTTGGGGCGAATCGCAATAAGTTGTGGATAGCGCTGCGCTGAGCCCAATTTATTGCCAGAGGTTAACGTGCAAAGCGGGGTATCCCGCACGCTTTAACGATCCGTTAACGCAAAGCGCTCCCGAAGGAGCGCCTGCAGTCCCGAACCTGCGCATGCAGGATTACTTCTTCTTGGCGTCCAGAGCGTCCAGCCGCGCCTTCAGAGCTTCGTTCTCCTCACGCGCTTTTTGCGCCATGGCGCGCACCGCGTCGAATTCTTCACGGGTCACAAAGTCGCGGTCCGCAAGCCAGCGGTCCATCATGCCCTTCATCGCAGTTTCCGCCTCATCGCGCGCGCCCTGCGCCACACCCATCGCATTGGTCATCAACTGCGATATGTCATCGAAAATCTTGTTACGCGTCTGCATGTATCGTCTCCGCCATCTTGTATACTTCATATATGGGACGGCGGGACCGCTTGTGCAAGGTTGACTTGCCTGCGCCGTCGGGAGATTGGGAGACCCATGCGCGCCCTCATTCCATTCCCGGACATCGCCCCGGAAATCTTCTCCATCTCGCTCTTCGGCTTCGAACTGGCGCTGCGCTGGTATGCGCTTGCTTACATCGTAGGGATCGTGATCGGCTGGCGGCTTGCCGTGCAGGCGGTGCGTACAGCGCGGCTTTGGCGCGAGGGCACGCCAGCCATGACGCCTGGGCAGATCGAGGATCTGCTGACCTGGGTCATCATAGGGGTGATCCTCGGGGGACGGCTGGGCTACGTGGCCTTCTACCAGACCTCTTACTATCTCGCGAACCCGTCACAGATCCTCGCGGTCTGGCAGGGCGGCATGTCCTTTCACGGCGGGCTGATCGGCGTCATCCTGGCCGGGCTGATCTATACATGGCGGCATTCGATCCCGCGACTGGGTGCTGCGGATATCATGGCACTCGGCGTGCCGCCGGGTCTCCTGCTTGGGCGGCTTGCCAATTTCATCAATGCCGAGCTTTGGGGGCGCCCGACCACCCTGCCCTGGGGTGTCGCCTTTCCGACGGAGGCCGCACAGTCCTGTCCCGGCATTGAAGGCCTCTGCGCGCGGCATCCCTCGCAACTCTACGAGGCTGGCCTCGAAGGGCTGCTGCTCGGTGCCGTGCTGATCTGGCTGGTCTGGCGCTGCGATGCGCTCAAGCGACCCGGGCTGGTGGCCGGCACGTTCTTCGCCGGTTACGGGCTCTCACGCTTCCTTGTCGAGTTCGTGCGTCAGCCCGATGCGCAATTCGTATCCGACGGCAATCCGCTAGGCCTTGCCTGGCAGATCGGCGGCTGGGGTCTGACCATGGGGCAGATCCTCTGCCTGCCGATGATCGTCGTGGGCGCCTGGTTGATCCGGCGCGCGACAAGACCTTGACCCTGGCGGAGATCATCGCGGGACGCATCGCGGCTGAGGGGCCGATTACCGTCGCCGACTACATGCAGGAATGCCTGCTGCATCCAACGCTCGGGTATTACACGACCCGGCCCGCCATCGGAGGCGCAGGCGACTTCATCACCGCCCCCGAGATCAGCCAGATGTTCGGCGAGTTGATCGGCCTCTGCCTTGCGCAGGCCTGGATCGACCAGGGTCGCCCCGCACCTTTCACACTCGCGGAACTGGGGCCCGGAAGGGGAACTCTGATGGCGGACGCGCTGCGAGCGGCGCGACAGGTACCGGGGTTTGTGGAGGCAGCGCAGATCGTTCTGGTCGAGGCCTCCGAACGGCTGCGCGGGATCCAGCGTCAAGCGCTTCAAGACCACCCGGTTGCCTTTCTTCCAAGCGTGGAGTTCCTGCCAGAGCGCCCGCTCTTTCTTGTCGCCAACGAATTCTTCGACGCCCTGCCGATCCGGCAATTCCTCAGGGCGCAAGGCCATTGGCAGGAACGCCGCATAGGGCTCAGGGACGGCGCGCTTGCACTCGGCCTTGGACCGGAGATGCCGCAGCCCTTTCTGGCGCACCGTCTCGCCGACACGAAGCCCGGCGATTGCGTCGAACACGCGCCGGCGGCAGCACCGATCGTCACGGAAATCTCCGACCGGATTGCGCGGCATGGCGGTGCCGGGTTGATCATCGACTACGGCGACTGGCGAAGCCTCGGGGACACCTGGCAGGCCTTGTGCGCCCATGAAAAGGCAGACCCCCTCGTCGACCCCGGCACAGCGGACCTGACCGCACATGTGGATTTCGAGGTGCTGGCAATCGCAGCACGCTCGGCCGTAACACGGCTGACGCCGCAGGGGCTGTTTCTCGAGCGCCTCGGGATCACGCAGCGCGCGCAGGCACTTGCCCAGAAACTTTCCGGAGCGGCGCTTGAGACCCATATCGCCGCACATCGGCGCTTGACGCACCCTTCGGAAATGGGAAACCTGTTCAAGGTGCAGGGTCTGTTTCCAGAAGGACAAAGACCTCCGCCTGGATTGAATGTATGACACTTGAAATACTGACGAGCGACAGTCTCTCCCCCTTGCGACACGGGTTTTTCACACGTCGGGGCGGTGCGTCATCGGGGGTGTTCTCGGGCTTGAACTGCGGCATCGGCAGCACCGATCAGACCGAGATCGTCGCGATCAACCGTCGCCGGGTGGCTGACGCGCTCGAGATCGATCCGGGCAACCTTCTCGGTGTCCATCAGGTGCACTCCGCAGACGCGGTGACCGTCACCGGTCCAATGTCCGATCGGCCGCGCGCGGATGCGCTTGTGACCGGCACGCCGGGTCTGGCCCTGACGGTCCTGACCGCAGATTGCCAGCCCGTGCTTTTCGCCGATCATGAGGCGCAGGTGATCGGCGCAGCTCACGCGGGGTGGCGCGGCACGCTGGACGGCATTCTCGAATCGACGATCGACGCGATGTGCGACCTCGGCGCGCGTCGCGAGGACATCCACGCGGTGATCGGGCCCAGCATTTCGCAGGCCGCCTATGAGGTCGGGCCGGAGTTTTTCGATATTTTCATCGACCATGATCCCGACTACGCGCAGTATTTCGCGGGCGGTGACGGCGACAGGATGCACTTTGATCTGCCGGGCTTCGGCTTGCACCGGCTACGGCTGGCAGGGATAGGCTCGGCAAGCTGGACGCGGCATTGCACCTATTTCGACGCCGAGCGTTTCTATTCCTATCGGCGCGCGACACATGCGAAGGAAGCCGACTATGGCCGTCTGATCGCCGCCATAGCACTCTGACTGGCCTCAATCTGGGCAAAAAGCGGGCAGATTTTGCCTTTCGGACGCCATAAATCATACCAGCTGTTTCCCAGACGGCGGCCCTTCCGGGTCTACTTCACGCGATTTCCTGCAGCAAACAGGTGCGGAAACCGGCCACGCCTGAAAAAGGCAGATCGTTCACATTCCGCGTCAAATCCGTTCAGGTTTTCAGCCGAAATTTACCTTCCTCGCCCAAAACTGGCCCGATTGGCAGGGCAGTCTTGTGGCGAGCATGAGGCAAGACGCCGAAACACCAACGCGGAGCAGGAAAAGACCATGAAAACCAACGCACGCTTTATCAAATCGATCACAAAAACAGCCGCAGCGTCGGAAGCCGCCCTGCCCTGGACGCGCGGCGCGCGGCGGGCGGCGTTCATTGCGAAACGCGCGGCGGGCGAGGCCCCCCGAAAGTCCGCCTGACAAATCCCCGCCCTCCAGGTGTGATGCCGGGCGTGTGTTTCTGCGCCCTTGAAAAAGCGCCCTTCTGCGTGCTGTCGCAGCGGGGCGTTTTTGCGTTTTCGGCGAATGTGACCTTGCGGAAAGCATTTCAGAAACAAATCCCACTGCCTTTGTCGATTACCGCGTCACGGCAAACAATGGTCTGAAAACTTTGACAAATCTCGCAGAATCCCTTCTTCTGTCACTGTCCTAGACACGAAAGAACGCAATCGTCCTTTCCGTGATCGTCGGTGGGGGCCGGTTCGGGATGCGACAAACCTCAAAGGCTTAAACCGTGACCTCTACCCCCTATGTTCGTACCAGTCAGCCTGTTTCCGCGCGCGCTGCTCAAAGCCAACCCAACATCCTGAGACCTGTCGATCAGCCAAAACGCCCCGCCTTCACCGTGCGCCTCGCGGATATTACTGCCTTGCGCCCGGACGGAAGCTTGCTTGTCGAACAGATCAAAGTGCCGGCGATGCCGGTCTTTGACGCGGCCCTATCCGCCTTCGGACGCGGCACGCTGCTGCAAGGGCCTGACGGTTCGGTCGCGATCGAAGACATTCAACCGGGCGACAGGCTGGTCACGGCGCAGGGAGATGTATCGACGGTGAACTGGATCGGTTCCGCGACCTTCTCGCCTGCCGATCTCGGCAGCACGATGCCGCTCACGCGGGTGATGGCCGACAGCTTCGGCGTCGGTCGACCGGATTCTTTCCTCACTCTCGGCTCCGCGGCGCGCATCCTGAAGACACCTGCGCATCTGCGGGCGGGTATTTCCAAGACACCCCTGATGACCCAGGCCCGCGATTTCATCGACGGAACCAATGTGATCGAAGTCACACCGCCAACGCCGTTGCGGCTCTTTCATCTGGGGTTGGAGCGCCATGGCGCGGTCATTGCGAGCGGCCTGGAGGTCGAAGCCTTCCATCCGGGCCTGCACCCGACACGAAATCTGTCGCATACCCTGCGGATCGTCTACATGGCGATGTTCCCGCACATCCACCATCTCTCGGATTTTGGCCCGATGGCCTATCTGCGCACGTCGGAGGGGGGCGAAGACCTGCCTGTGCAACGCTCAGGCTGAGGCGCGCAGACGCTCCTCGAGCACCTCGAAGGGGACGCCAGGCTCGTCCTTCGCACCGCGGATCACCAGCGAGGTCTTGACGCTCGCCACATTCGGCGTGGTCAGCAGCGCTCCGGTCAGAAACCGCTGGAAACTCGACAGGTCCGGCGCCACGCACTTGAGGATGAAATCCACTTCGCCGTTCAGCATGTGACACTCGCGCACGAGGGGCCAGGCCCGGCAGCGATTCTCGAAGGCCGTCAGATCTGTCTCCGCCTGGCTGGCCAGACCGACCATGGCGAAAACCTGGACCTCGAACCCCAACTCACGCGGATCGACGTCGGCGTGGTAGCCCTTGATGTAGCCGGCCTCTTCCAGCGTCCGGACCCGGCGCAGACAGGGCGGTGCCGAGATCCCGACTCGCTTTGCCAGTTCTACATTGGTCATGCGACCATCGGCCTGCAACTCCGCGAGAATCTTCCGATCGATCGGATCAAGTCGTGTTCCCGGCATAGCTCCCCCACTTTTTCCAGTTGTTATAACACCGCCCCATGCGTGCGCAATATTATTTCGTAGCAGCGCAAGATTCTTTCCATAGGGCGTGTGTTTCTCGGGCGTCGAAGCGCGCCTCCTCGTACGACAGGGGTTTAAGCCACCCGCCGGCGGCTTTATATGTTGCGGTGCTGCAAAGATTACGGATCGGGGGTCTCATGGGCGATACACGTCACACGCGCGTTCTTATCATCGGTTCAGGACCGGCAGGCTACACCGCCGGTGTCTACGCCTCGCGGGCGATGCTGGAGCCGATACTGGTCCAGGGGATCGAACCCGGCGGACAATTGACCACCACGACCGAGGTGGAAAACTGGCCTGGCGACACCGAAGTTCAGGGGCCCGACCTGATGATCCGCATGCAGGATCACGCAAAGGCCATGGGCACAGAGATCATCGGCGACATAATCACCGACCTGAACCTCGAAAAGCGGCCCTTCGTCGCAAAGGGGGACAGCGGCACGACCTATATCGCCGATGCCGTCATCCTTGCGACCGGCGCGCGGGCCAAGTGGCTCGGCTTGCCCTCGGAGGAAAAGTTCAAGGGTTTCGGCGTCTCGGCCTGTGCGACTTGCGACGGTTTCTTTTACCGCGGGCAGGAGATCGTCGTGATCGGCGGCGGCAATACCGCGGTGGAGGAGGCACTGTTTCTGACGAATTTCGCCTCCAAGGTGACGCTGATCCACCGGCGCGATGAACTCAGGGCCGAGAAGATCCTGATCGACCGGCTGATGAAAAACCCCAAGATCGTGCCGATGTGGTTTCACGAGCTTGACGAGGTTGTGGGCACCGACAACCCGCTCGGCGTCGAAGCCGTGCGCGTCCGACACACGAAAACCGGCGAGATCACCGAAGTCCCCGCCAAGGGTGTCTTTGTCGCCATCGGTCATGCGCCGGCCAACGAATTGGTCAAGGACGTGCTCGAAACCCATATGGGTGGCTATGTGGTGACCAAACCCGACAGTACCGAAACTTCGATTCCCGGGGTTTTCGCCGCCGGCGATCTCACCGATCACAAGTACCGCCAGGCGGTCACCTCGGCGGGCATGGGCTGCATGGCCGCCCTCGAAGCGGAGCGATTTCTGGCCGAGCAGGATGCGGGTGCAACGGCGGAAGCGGCAGTGGTCGCCGCACAGTAAGGAGCGACAGTCCGACCGCGACCTGCTAGCCTGCCCGGAACGGGAGGGGCGAGGATGTCGGGAGCGGTCGGACTTGCGCATATTCCCGGGCCACCTGCGCCGCCGCTGATCGGTCACACGCTAAAGGTCGTCAACGACGCCTACGGGTTTCACAGGACCCTGATGGCGGTCCACGGCCCGGTCTACAAGATCAAGCTCTTGGGGCGCTGGCGCGTGATGCTCTGCGGGGCCGATGCTTTGGAAATGGTTCTGCTCGACCGCGACAACAACTTCTCTTCCGAAGCCGGTTGGGACGTGATCTCTGGCCTCTTCCCGGGCGGCCTGATGCTTCAGGACTTCGAGCACCACCGCCAGAACCGGCGCATCATGCAGGCCGCCTTCCGCGCCCCGGCGCTGCGCGATTACCTCGCGCGGATGAACCACGCCATGAGCGAGCTCGTCGCTGCCTGGCCGAAAGAGCAACCGTTTCGCTTCTACGACGCGATCAAGGAGCTTACCTTGCGCCTTGGCTGCGCGGTTTTCATGGGCCTGCCGCCCGATGATCCGCTTGCGGCAAAGCTGAACCGGGCGTTCATCGATGAGGTCCGAGCCTCTCTGGCGGTGATCCGCAAACCCCTGCCATTCACACCCATGCGGCGCGGGATCAAGGGGCGTCAATTCCTGCGGGAGACCTTCAGGGCGATGATCCCGGAGCGACGGGCGAACCCGGGTGAGGATTTCTTTTCCCGGATGTGCACGGCCACCGACGAGCAGGGCCAATCCTGGAGCGAGGAAGAAATCCTCGACCAATTCAACTTCCTGATGATGGCCGCGCATGACACGACATCGACTGCCCTGACGGCGATGGTCTGGTCACTGGGCGCGCATCCCGACTGGCAGGATGTGTTGATTGGGGAGGTGGCGGCACTTCCTTCAGGGCCACTCGACGACGCGAACCTTGCCCGGATGAACGCAGACCGAACACGTCTTCAAGGAGGCATTGCGCCTCGTGCCGCCGGTTCCCTTTATTCCGCGCAAGGCGCTCAAGGGCTTCCACTGGGCCGGTCATGACATCCCGGCCGGCACCTGGATCACCCTCAACCCCGGACTGACAATGCTCTCGCCGGTGCATTTCACCGATCCCGAACGGTTTGATCCGGGCCGATTCTCGGCCAACCGGGCAGAAGATCAACGACACAAGCTCGCCTGGACGCCCTTCGGCGGCGGTGCGCACAAATGCATCGGCCTGCATTTTTCGACGATGCAGGTGAAGCTTTTCATCGCGACGCTGCTGCGGCACCACCGGATCAGCCTTGCCGACAGGACCACGCTCGACTGGCAACGCATGCCGATACCGAAACCGAAAGGCGGGCTGCCGGTGATCCTGCACCGGCTCTGACGGCTCATGCGGTGTTGCGTGCGCACGGTGGGTTAAGATCGCTCACACCTTGCTTGGGGATAACCGTCGACGCGCCAAGGCTTGTGGCGCGTCCCATGTCCCCTGCCCCGCGAGGTTTCCGCCATGCCCACCCGTGCCGCTCTGGCTCATATTCCGGGTCCGCCCGCGCCCCCTGTGATCGGCCACACCCTGACCATCGCGCGGGACAGCTACGGCACCCAGAAGGAGTACATCCGCCGCTACGGCCCGGTCTACAAGACCAGGATGCTGGGCGTCTGGAGGGTGAACCTCTGCGGTCCTGACGCGCTCGAAATGGTTCTGATGGACAAGGACAGGATCTTTTCATCCGAAGGCGGCTGGGACGCGCTGCGCCCGATCTATCCGGGCGGGCTGATCCTGCAGGACTTCGACGGTCACCGGCAGAACCGGCGCATCATGCAGGCGGCCTTTCGTGCCAATGCGATCCGCGACTACCGGGCGCGCATGGCCGAGACAATGGCGGCCCTGCTGGCGGATTGGCCCGTGGACCGGACATTCTGCTTTTACACCGCGATCAAGGAACTGACCCTGCGGATCGGCGGCGCGGTCTTCATGGGGCTGCCGCTGGACGGCGACCTCGCGCGCAAGATCAACAGGGCGATCGGCAATGAGATACGCGCCTCCGTCACGCCGATCCGGACGCCCCTCCCCTTCACGCCGATGTGGCACGGGATGCGCGGGCGCGATTTCCTGCGCGAGACCTTCCGCAAGATGATCCCGGAACGCCGGGCCAGCGGCGGCGAGGATTTCTTCTCTCAGATGTGTCTGGCCAAGGATGAAGACGGGGTCGGCTGGAGCGAGCAGCAGATCGTCGATCAGTTCAACCTTCTGATCATGGCCGCACATGACACCACCGCCACGACGCTCTCGGTGATCATGGCAGCCCTAGGCGGGCATACCGACTGGCAGGAGAAACTGGCCGCGGAAGTGGCGGGGCTCGGCGACGGACCGCTTGATGAGGAGGCCCTCGGCAAGATGACCGAGACGGACAAGGTTTTTCGCGAAGCGCTGCGCCTCGTGCCGCCGGTGCCCTTCATTCCGCGCATGGCCCTGCGCGACTTTCGCTGGCAGGGCTTCGACATCCCGGCGGGCACTTCGCTCGCGCTCAATCCCGGGGTGACGATGCTCTCTCCGGAACTGTTCAGCAATCCGGAGGCGTTCGATCCGGACCGCTTTTCGCCCGAACGGGCCGAGGACCGGGTGCACCGCTTTGCCTGGACGCCCTTCGGCGGTGGCGCGCATAAATGCATCGGCATGCATTTCGCCGCGATGCAGGTCAAACTCTTCGTGGCGACCATCCTGCGGCAAAGACGGATCGACCTGGTCGGCGGGGCACCGGAGTGGCAGCGCATGCCGATCCCGAAACCGAAAGGCGGGCTGCCCTTGATCCTGCGCGCCAGATGAATTGCCCAACCCTCAAACCGGGATTGCATGAAAAAGGCCGCAGAACCTGCGGCCTTCGAGAGGTCAGGGGATCAAATCGTCGTCAATGCACGGCGACCGGCGCATAGTCATGCTGGCGCGCGAGGCGAAACGCAAGCTTGCGGTCCGCAACCAGCGCCAGCTGCTGGCCCTGCTCGTCATGCACCGCATATAGCTGCGCGAGGCCGTCGACCTGGTCTTTCAACTCGCTCGGCAGATCGTTCACGTCCACTGTCTTCACGTAGACGATGCGATTTTCCCGGGGTCCGGTGTCGAATGGTTCATGCATCTCGTTACCCTTTCCTGATCGAAATTGTCTGAACAACCGTTCGCGGTTTGGCGCGCGTCAGATCGATGTGCAGCAGGCCGTTTTCCATGATGGCCTCTCCGACGTCCACACCATCCGCAAGAACGAAACTGCGCTGGAATTGTCGCGCGGCAATACCGCGGTGCAGGAAAATCCGGCCCTCGTTGTCGTCGCCTTGGCGACCGCGGATCACCAGTTGACGGTCCTCCACGGTGATCGACAGATCACCGTCGCCGAAACCGGCGACAGCGAGCGTGATCCGATAGGAGAAGTCCGACGTCTGCTCGATGTTGAACGGCGGGTAGCCTTCATTTCCGGACTTCGCGGTCCGTTCCAGCAGTCTTTCGAGTTGCTCGAATCCCAGCATATGTGGATAGGAGCCAAGGGTCATCTTCGTCATGCGACACGTCCTCATGGTCAAGCGACAGTCTGATCGAGGCCCCATTCAGGCGGCCTCGAATGGAATATGGGGAGTAAGCATTCTTGACGCAAGGGCTAGGCGAAAAAGCATGCGGTGCTTATATTCCGCCTGACCCGAACAACGGAATCGACCTTAGATGAATGCCCCTTCCGACCTGTCGATGAAAACGGACGACGTATTGCGCGTGGAGCTTGAAGTGTTCCGGCGCGAACATCGCGACCTTGACGAGGCGATCCATGCACTTGTCGAACGCGGGGTGGGCGATCAGTTGACCCTGCAGCGGCTCAAGAAGCGCAAGTTGCGGCTCAAGGACATCATTGCGCAGATCGAAGACAGGCTGACCCCCGACATCATCGCCTGACTTTCGGGCATCGGCGACATTGCCTCGCAGGGGCGTTTGGATATAGTGCCGCTTCCAATACGTTATGCCGAAAGTACCTGCCACATGACCAAACCCGCCGTGGGCATCATCATGGGAAGCCAGTCAGACTGGCCCACCATGCGCGAGGCCGCTACCCTGCTCGATGATCTGGGAATCGCGCATGAGACCCGTATCGTTTCGGCGCATCGCACCCCCGACCGGCTCTGGGACTATGGCAAGACGGCCGTCGAGCGCGGCCTGCAGGTGATCATCGCCGGGGCCGGCGGGGCCGCGCATCTGCCCGGTATGATGGCCTCAAAGACCCGCGTCCCCGTGATCGGCGTGCCGGTGCAGACCAAGGCGCTCTCGGGCGTGGATTCGCTCTATTCAATCCTCCAGATGCCGCGCGGCTATCCGGTGGCGACAATGGCCATCGGTTCCGCCGGGGCGGCCAATGCAGCCCTGCTCGCGGCGGGCATTCTTGCCCTTCATGACAGGTCGCTGGCGGACCGGCTCGACGCCTGGCGGGCGGACCTCTCCGCCTCGATTCCCGAGGTGCCGCGTGATGAGTGATCCATTGGCGGTCGGCGCCACCATCGGCATTCTGGGCGGCGGGCAGCTTGGGCGGATGCTGAGCGTCGCGGCCTCGCGCCTCGGCTTCAAGTGCCACGTTTTCGAGCCCGGTGCCGAGCCACCTGCCGGTCAGGTCGCGGATAGGGTAACCTGTGCCCCCTATGAGGATGCCGCCGCCCTGACGGCCTTCGCCCGAAGCGTCGACGTGGTCACCTATGAGTTCGAGAACATCCCCACCGGAGCGCTGGATGTGATCGAGGCGATCGTACCGATCCGGCCCGGCCGCGAGGCACTGCGCGTGAGCCAGGACAGGTTGACCGAAAAGACCTATCTGCAATCCCTGGGCCTGACGGTTGCGCCCTTCGCGGATGTGCCCGATGCGGACGCCCTCGCAGCAGCAGTGACGAGCATCGGGGCGCCTGCGATCCTGAAGACCCGGCGGCTCGGCTATGACGGCAAGGGACAGGCGCGGCTCAGCTCTGCCGACGACGCACCATCGGCCTTCGCCGCGATGAACGGGCAGGCGGCCATCCTGGAAGGGTTCGTGAATTTCAGCCATGAGGTCTCGGTCATCGCGGCCCGCAGCCCCCAAGGCGACGTTGCCTGTTTCGATCCGGGCGAGAACGTGCACCGCAACGGCATCCTGCACACGACCACTGTCCCCGCCCGCCTCACCGCCGGACAGCGCACCGATGCGATCCTGATCGCCGCGCGCATTCTGAACGCGCTCGACTACGTCGGCGTTCTCGGCGTGGAGCTTTTTGTCACCTCCGCGGGTCTCGTCGTCAACGAAATCGCGCCAAGGGTGCACAATTCCGGACACTGGACGCAAAACGGCTGCGTCATCGATCAGTTCGAGCAGCACATCCGTGCAGTCGCCGGTTGGCCGCTGGGCGACGGACATCGCCACGCGGATGTGACCATGGAGAACCTGATCGGTGATGACATGGACCGCGTGCCGGCATTGGCTGCGGAAAAGGGCACTGCGCTGCATCTCTACGGCAAGGCGGAAGTCAAGCCCGGCCGCAAGATGGGCCATGTGAACCGCATCACCGGCTGAGCCGCCTCAGCGCAGGAAACGCTCGGCAATCGCTCCTGACAGATAGCTGAAGCGCCCCTCGACCAGCGTGGCCGCGACACGCTTCGTCGTCTTGTCGAGGATGACGAGATCAGCGCGCAGCCCGGGCGTCAGGCTGCCGCGGTCCGCAAGGCCCAAGACCTCCGCTGGGCCTTTCGAGACCAGATGCCAGCAGGCCGCGAAATCCGCCACACCGCTCTCGGCGAGCATCAGCGCGGCACGGCGCGGGCTCGGATAGTGATAATCCGAGGCCAACGCGTCGCATAGGCCCATGGCGATCAACTCGACCGCGCTGACATTGCCGTTGTGCGAGCCCCCCCGCACGACATTGGGCGCACCCAGAATGATGCCGCCGCCCTGCGCGCGGGCCGCTTCAGCGGCCTCAAGCGTTTCGGGAAACTCGGCAAGGCGCACGCCCCGGTCATGCCACAGACGCCGCGCCTCAGTGCTGTGGTCATCATGGCTACCCATGCGCACCCCCGCCGCGCGCAGACGTGCGCAGAGGTCATCGAGGGCGGCGGGCACCTTGTCCGACTGCGCATGCAGGGCGCGCATCAAATCGAAATGCGCGTCCGGATTGCGACCGGCTTTCAGCGCCTGCCCGACCATGCGCGGTGGCTGCCGCCCTTCGGCAAGGCGCGCATGGGGAAGGTGATCGTTGAAAGCGACATAATCCACGCCCCAGTCGGTGAGCATCTCCGGCAGGCGCTCATGCAGGTCAAGAAGATGCGTCTCGAACCGCAGTTGCGCCCGCAGGTCCGTGGCAACCGTGGGGTTGGTGGCCTTGATCGCCCTGAAAACCTGGTCGGCGAAGTCGAGCCCGCGCAACCCGCCTTCCCAGCTTACAAATTGCGCGAGAACCGCCGTGGTGATCCCGTTCGCGGCAAGCTCCGCTTCGGTCGCCACCACGCCCTCGGCCAGTTGCATCATGGCGCCACGGCGCGGCGCAAGATGCCGCTCGAATCCGTCGCCATGCGGATCGACGATGCCCGGCAGCACCATGTATCCCGTAAGATCAACTCTGCGCCCCACGGCATCGGCCACGATGCGCCCGCCTGCTAAAGACAGGGTGGCTTCGTGGAGGTGATTGCCGAGCAGCACCTCGGCCCCGGTCAGGTCAAGGTCCGACAAGGCTCTGCTCCACGCCCGGAAGGCAACTGCCGTCTGGACAGCCCAACTGTCCCAGAACCGACTCAAACCACGTCAGCGACCGGTCGAAGGCTCCGGTATTGAGATAGCTGATGACCTGCGCGATCACCCGCGGGTTGTTCATCATGAACGTATGGGTGACGGGCAGCGTGATGTGATCCCGCATCCCCATCACGCGGGTGGAGGCGACCGAGACCTTGCCGTCATCGGGCCCCGGCAGCAGCGAGGAGAAGTAGGGATTGAGCGACTGGTCCCCGGCGATCACGCCGAGATCGAAGTTCACCGGCGGCAGACGCTGCGGAAGGTCGGTGGGGTCGGTCCCGAGTTGCGCGCCCGCCGGTCCGTTGATCCAGTCGAAAGCCCCGATGTCATCGAAGGCATCGACCACTTCGCTGCCATGGTTGGGCGGGGCCAGCATCACGACGCGCCCGATCCGGTCGGGCGCCATATCCGCCACCCATTGGCGCACAAGGATGCCGCCCATGGAATGCGTCACGAAATCCACCTTGCCGGCGGGTCCGCAGGCGGCAACCGCGTCGGGCAGGGTTCTGGCCACAAGCTCACCGATCGGCGCGCTGGTCGAGGGATAGCCCGGGCGCACGACCTGATAGCCCGCCTTGACGAGGGCCGCCTCCATCAGCGCGAAGGACATCTCGGTTCGGGCAAGCCCATGCAGCAGGACCACGCAGCGCGCGTCCGCGGCCCGCACCCCGGTCACGACAAGCAGTATCGCCAGAACAATGCCCAAGGATCTGATCATGGGGATTGAGATAGGCCGGACAGCGCCGTAACAAAAGCCTGACGTGACGCGATTTGCCGGAACGAGGTCCAAATGCCCGCAAAATATCCCAGACTGGCCGTGCGCGCCGTGATCGTGCACGAAGGTCGGCTGCTTCTGGTCAACGCCTGGCCGGACGGAAAGAGCAGGCTGATGTGCGCACCGGGCGGTGGTGTCGATCCGGGGGCCTCGCTGCCCGACAACCTCGCGCGCGAGGTCTTTGAGGAGACCGGCTTGCGGGTCGCGGTCCATGCGCCCTGTCTCGTCAACGAGTTCCACGATCCGCGCATCGGCTTTCATCAGGTCGAAGTGTTCTTCCGCTGCTCGATCATCGGGGAGACCACGATTACCGACGGCTGGCAGGATCCGGAGAACATCGTCACCGAACATGTCTGGGCAAGCAGTGCAGATATGTCCATGCTGAAGATCAAGCCGGATAGCCTGGCCCGGATCGCTTTCGCCTCGGACAGCAGCGTCACTTACGACCCGCTTGAGATGATCGTGATGTGACGCCGAAGGCGATACCACCGAGCACCAATGCAGCGGCCAGAACGATGATCAGTGTGACGGGCTCGCCCAGAAACACAGCGCCCCCCAGAATGGCAATCACCGGCACGCTGAGCTGCACGATGGCGGCGGCCCCCTGCTGGAGATACGGCAGCACCGAATACCACAGCGCATAACCCAGACCGGAGGTGATTCCGCCGCAAAGCATGGCCAGCCCCCAGCCTGTAGCACTGGCATGGTCGAGCGTGCCGAAGAGCACGAGCGCGAGGATGGGCACGGAGAGCACGAAATTGGCGCCGGTGCTTGCCAGGGGATCGGCGGCACCGCGTCCGGAAATGGTATAGGCCCCCCATCCCAGTCCTGCGAGGATCATGAAGGCCGCACCGACCGGGTCTGCGACACTGTCAGCCCCCGGCCAGAGCGCCAGAAGCAGCCCGAAAAACGAAATGGCGGCTCCCGTCAGTTGCCGGCGCGTCGGCCCTGCCCCTGTGACCGCGCCGTGCAGGAACATCGTGATCTGCACCACGCCGAAGAGGATCAACGCGCCCAGGCCTGCGTCAAGCGTCAGGTATGCCATTGAAAAACCTACGATATAGGCCGCCAGACTGGTGGCGCCGACGACCCTTGCCTTGCCGGAGAACGGCAGACGCGACCGCCGCACCGCCACGATGGCCCAGAGCACCGCCGCACCCGACAGGACCCGGATCAGACCGAAGCTGCTGGGATCGATATGCGCACCGTCGATCGCAAGCCGCGTCAACAATGAATTCGACGCGAAAGCGATCATGGTCAGGGCGGTGAGCAGAACGATCTTCATCCCTCCGCTTACCGTCTTGCGGCGGCGGCTCCAAGGGGGCGCGCCACCCATCGGCGACAGACTGTTCAAATATCTGTTTTCCCGATGATGCGCTTGGGGGCGATGCGCCTGGAACGAAAAAGGCCCGCATCGCTGCGGGCCTTCATTCTTGCAGCCGGAGGGCAGATTACATCATGCCGCCCATGCCGCCCATGTCGGGCATACCGCCGCCGGCGGAAGCGCCTTCCTTGGCGGGCTTGTCAGCGACCATGGCTTCGGTCGTGATCAGCAGACCGGCGATGGAGGCTGCATCCTGAAGGGCATGGCGCACCACTTTGGCCGGGTCGATGACGCCGAACTTGAACATGTCGCCATACTCTTCGGTTTGCGCGTTGAACCCGAACTTGGGATCATTGCTTTCGCGGATCTTGCCAGCCACGACGGAACCGTCGACGCCGGAGTTCTCCGCGATCTGACGCAGCGGTGCTTCCAGCGCCTTGCGGATGATGGCAATGCCGATGTCCTGATCGGAGTTCGCACCCTTCAGATCCTTGAGCGCTTTGCCAGCCTGGATCAGCGCCACACCGCCACCGACAACGATACCTTCCTGAACGGCAGCGCGGGTTGCGTTCAGCGCGTCATCGACGCGGTCCTTGCGCTCCTTCACTTCCACTTCAGTCATGCCGCCTACGCGGATCACAGCAACACCGCCTGCCAGTTTGGCAACGCGTTCCTGCAGTTTCTCACGGTCGTAGTCGGAGGTGGTTTCTTCGATCTGGTTGCGGATCTGGGCAACACGTGCCTGGATCTCGGCCTTCTCGCCAGCACCGTCAACAACGGTGGTCTCGTCCTTGGTGATGCTGACCTTCTTGGCCGAACCCAGCATGTCGATGGTCACGGACTCGAGCTTCATGCCGAGATCATCGGAGATGACCTGACCGCCGGTGAGGATCGCGAGATCCTGCAACATCGCCTTGCGGCGATCGCCGAAGCCCGGTGCCTTGACGGCCGCGATTTTCAGACCGCCGCGCAGCTTGTTCACGACCAGCGTGGCCAGCGCCTCGCCTTCGACGTCTTCCGCAATGATGAGAAGCGGTTTTTGCGATTGGATCACTTGCTCGAGCAGCGGCACCATCGGCTGAAGCGAGGAGAGTTTCTTCTCGTGCAGCAGGATGATCACATCTTCCAGCTCGACAGTCATCTTGTCAGCATTGGTCACGAAGTAGGGCGACAGATAACCACGGTCGAACTGCATGCCCTCGACGACATCGGTTTCCGTTTCCAGACCCTTGTTTTCCTCGACGGTGATCACACCCTCATTGCCGACCTTCTGCATCGCATCAGCAATCTGACGGCCGATTTCAGCTTCACCATTGGCAGAGATCGTGCCAACCTGAGCGACTTCATCGCTGTCGGACACCGGACGGGCCGCCGCCTTGATCGCTTCGACGACTTTCGCAGTTGCGAGGTCAATACCGCGCTTGAGATCCATCGGGTTCATGCCGGCGGCAACTGATTTCATGCCTTCCTTGACGATGGCTTGCGCCAGAACGGTGGCGGTGGTGGTACCGTCGCCGGCCTCGTCATTGGTACGCTGGGCCACTTCCTTGACCATTTGCGCGCCCATGTTCTCGAACTTGTCTTCCAGTTCGATTTCCTTCGCCACGGACACACCGTCCTTGGTGATGCGCGGTGCGCCGAAGGATTTGTCGATAACCACGTTGCGGCCTTTCGGGCCGAGCGTAACTTTCACCGCATTCGCCAGGATGTTCACACCCTTGAGCATCTTGTTGCGGGCATCGGTGTCAAATTTGACGTCCTTAGCAGCCATTTTGTTTTCTCCTAAATTTCAGTTGTGGATCAGACGACGCGAGGCGTTCAGGCCGCTTTTGCAGCTTTCGCAGGCGCGATGATCCCGAGGATGTCGCTTTCTTTCATGATCAGCAGCTCTTCACCGTCGATGGTGACTTCGGTGCCGGACCATTTACCGAAGAGGATCTTGTCACCGGGTTTCACGCCCATTTCGATCAGCTCGCCGCTGTCCTTGCGCGCGCCGGCGCCGCATGCGACCACTTCGCCCTCGGAGGGCTTTTCTTTCGCAGTATCGGGGATGATCAGACCACCCTTGGTTTTTTCTTCGCTTTCGACGCGACGCACCAGAACGCGGTCATGCAGTGGTTTGAATGCCATCTTTGTAGCTCCTTGAGGCTCAAAGTTACCTTGTTTGTCCCGGGCCGACGCTTCGGGCCGGGATCGTTAGCACTCACACAGATCGAGTGATAACGGATGAGAGATAGGCAAGCGGCCTTGGGCTGTCAACGGGGGTTCTGATAAAATTTTGACGACAAGCGACAGGCCCAAAGAACCCTGCCAGCGGATCAGGACCCCAGGACGCGACCGCTACTCGCGACAGCCGCCGCACCTTCCGGGGTCAGCCCGTAGACACCCTTTTCAACGCGGTCGAACCAGCCATAATGGTCGTCCGCCATCATCCGCGTCGCCCGCGAAACACCGGTGGCGCGCGCCACGTCAGCGCCTTTGCTGGCACCGATCTCATAAAGATAAAGTGCTATGCGCAAGGCATCCTGACGATAGGCCGTGACAAGGCCGGCGCGGGTCTGGCCGCCGTCGTTCGGATCGCCCGTGCGTTTGGCGAATTCGCGCAGGAGCGCCTTTTGCCGCTTGGGCGATTTGCGCGGCGTAAAGGGGCCGGGATCGCAGTGCACGACGACGAGCCCATCATCCAGCCGGACTGTGATCAGCCCGAGACCGAGATGCCGGGACAAGGCGGTATTGTCCTTCACCGCCTTCAGAAACCGCTTGCCGGATTGGTGTGCTACGGCGAGGTAGACGTCATCCGTGATCTTCTGGCGCGCGATGCATTGATGAAACAATGCCAGCGAGAAGCCGACTTTCAACTCGACGATGACCGGCGACTCGCCACCTCTGACGGCGACCACATCTGCGGCCCCGACCTCGGATTTCACCACATATCCCTGCCCTTCCAGAAAAGCCTTGATCGGAGCATAGAGATCGGATTCCTTCGGCTTTCTGCGTGGCTCGGTCATGTCGCGGCGGCTCCCTTCTCCTCAGGAGTGGGCCAGCACGGGGGCCGGGTCAACCGCGCAGCCTGCACCAACTGTGACATCTGGTGCGGGTTTTCTTTGGCGACGACAGGTGACAAGCCCTCCGCCCACCCCTATAAGGCCCGCGAAATCAGTACCGCAGTACAGGACTCTCTCCCATGACAACGCTCGTTCTTGGCCATAAATCCCCCGACACCGACAGCACCGGTTCCCCGATCATCTGGTCGTGGTATCTCAACAAGATCAAAGGCGTGGAGGCGAAACCGGTCCTTTTGGGCGAGCCCAACACGGAGGCGCTCTTCATGCTGGACCGTTGGAAACTGGACAAGCCGGAGATCATCTCGAAGGTCGCCGCCGAAACGCCCGTGGTCATCGTGGACACCAACAACCCTGCGGAACTGCCCGATGGCATCAATGACGCCGACATCATCCAGATCATAGACCACCACAAGCTGGTCGGCGGGCTGGAGACGAAAGGTCCCATCGACATCCGCATCGAACCCCTGGCCTGCACCGCCACTATCATGTGGAAGATGATCGGCAAGGATCTCGCGCAGATGCCGACCGAGATCAAGGGCGCCATGCTGACCTGCATCCTGTCCGACACGCTGGAATTCCGCAGCCCGACCACCACGAACGAGGACAAGGCCATCGCCTGGGACCTCGCACAGGATCTGGGCGTCGATATCCCCGCCTATGCCGCCGAAATGTTCGCCGCGAAATCCGACGTCTCGTCCTTCTCGGAGGCCGAACTGCTGCGGATGGACAGCAAGGAATACGAAGTCGGCGGCAAGCAGTTCCGGGTCTCGGTGCTGGAAACCACCTCGCCCAAGACCGTGCTCGACCGCAAGGCCGCCCTTATGGCGGCGATGCCGGGCGTGGCCAGCGAGGACGGTGCCGATCAGGTGCTGCTCTTCGTCGTGGACATCCTGAACGAGGAAGCGACCCTGCTGGTGCCCAACGATCTGGTGAAATCGGTGGCGGAGAAGAGCTTCGGCGCGACCGTCTCGGGCGACGCGGTGGTCCTGCCGGGCATCATGAGCCGCAAGAAGCAGATCATTCCGAACCTCAAGGTCTGAGGCTTTAAGGTACAGGGCTTTTCAAGGGGCCGCTCAGGCGTGCCCCTTTGCCTTGCCCGAAGGCCGAAAATCGCTTGGCCCCTCTCCCCTTGTCACTTAGGCTCGCGGGAAAAGGAGTAGCGAGATGTCCTTCGAGGCTGAGGTCCGGGACCTGCTGAACCAGATGGCGGCTGCCTACAGCGCGGGCGACGCATCCGGCGTGGCCGCGCTCTTCACCGAAGATGCACAACTGCATTCACCCTTCGCACCGCCCGCTATCGGGCGCGCGGCAATCGAACACCTGCACGAGATATGGACGCAAGGCGGCGGCAGCAAGCATTTCAAGGTGCTCGACTGCGGCGCCGAGACCGCGCTCGGCTGGTGTCTGTGTCGGTTCTCCGAAGGGGACCACACGGGTGACGGCACCTCGCTTATCATCCTTCAACGACGTCCCGACGGCTCCTGGCAGGTGCGCAGCTGCTGTCTCTTCGGCGACACCGAGGAGAAACCGACTGACGCCTAGACCTTGCGGCCCGACCCGATTTCATGGTCTGAACCCGCAAGCATGCTCAGCCTCCCGGCGCGCGCTGCACAACGTCGAGGAACCACCCGCCCATGACCCGGATCATCAACAGCCTGTCCGACATCGCCCATAGCTATGACGCGCTTTTCGTCGATCTCTGGGGCTGCGTCCATAATGGCGTCTCCGCCCTGCCCGACGCGGTTTCAGCCTTGCAGGCCTACAGGAAAAGCGGCGGCAAGGTCGTTCTGGTCACCAACTCGCCCCGTCCGCGCGCGGGCGTTCAGAAGCAACTGGTGCATTTCGGCGTGCCAGATGACGCCTGGGACACGATCGCCACCTCCGGAGACAGCGCCAGATCGGCCATGTACCGCGGCGTCGTGGGTACAAGGGTCTGGCACATCGGACCGCCGGGCGACCTGAAGTTCTTCGAGCCTCCGAAGGTCGTGGAAAATCCGGCCGACATCGAGCGTGTCGAGCTCGATGCAGCCGAAGGCATGGTCTGCACCGGCCCCTTCGACAGCCTCGCCGACCCTGCGGTGATGCGTCCGCAGTTCTTGTTGGCCAAGCAGCGCGGATTGAAACTGCTCTGCGCCAATCCCGACATCGTCGTGGACCGGGGCGAGCAACGCGAGTGGTGCGCTGGAGCGCTGGCAAAGCTCTATACCGAGATGGGTGGCGAAAGCCTCTACTTCGGCAAGCCGCATCCCCCGATCTACGATTTGGCGCGCCGCAGGCTCTCGGACCTCGGCCACGATATCGCGGACAGCAGAATCCTCGCCATCGGCGACGGCGTTCTGACCGACATCGCGGGCGCAATGGGCGAGGACATCGATTCGCTATTCATCTCCGGCGGGCTGGCCGCGACAGAAACGAAAACCACCGTCGACCCGGACGAAACGGCGCTAAAAGCTTACCTTGATACGGAAATGTCCAACCCAACCTTCACCATAGGGCAGCTTCGCTGACATAGATTCCGCTTGCTTTTCTGCATTTGCAAAGTAATAAAGTTTCAAACTTGAATACTTGGATGTCATAAAATTACCGGGAAGCCGAACATGTTGGACAATTTGCCCCGCGGCACGATTTGCATCGAGGACATCGAGATGGGCATGTCGCGCCACCTGCAGAAGGTGATCACCGACGAGGACATAGAGATGTTCGCGCAGATCTCCACCGACCGGAATCCGGTGCATCTGGACGACGATTACGCCCGTGACACGATCTTCGAAGGGCGCATCGCGCATGGCATGCTGACCGCGGGCCTGATCTCGGCGGTGATCGGCGAGCAACTGCCCGGCCACGGCACGGTCTATCTGGGCCAGTCGTTGAAGTTTCTGGCCCCCGTGCGCCCTGGCGATCTGGTCTATGCCGAGGTCACGGTCACGGACATAGAGCCCGCCCGCCGTCGCGTGAAGATGGACTGCCATTGCTCTGTGGACGGCAAGAAGGTGCTGGTCGGCGAAGCCACGGTCATGGCGCCCTCGCGCAAGTTCGACTGAGGCGAGCCCGGCAAGGCGCGATCCTCCTGCTTGCGTGTTCTGCCGCCTGAGGCTACCCAAGGCGCATGAAGATCCTGCATGATTTCCAGTTCGTATCCCCTGAGGATAAGGGTGCCACCGTTGCCATCGGCAATTTCGACGGCGTGCATCTGGGGCATCAGGCGGTGATCGCCATGGCGCGCGAAGTGGAGCCCGCAGCCCCCCTCGGCGTGCTGACCTTCGAGCCGCATCCGCGGGAGTTCTTCGCACCGAAAGCCCCGCCGTTCCGGCTGATGAGTCGCGAGGCGCGGGCGCACAGGCTGCAGAAACTGGGCGTGGACATACTCCTTGAGGTCAACTTCAACGCGGCGCTTGCTGCGATGACGCCCGAGGAATTCGCGCGGCGCGTGATCCACGAAGGTTTCGGTTTGCGGCATGTCATCGTCGGCGCGGATTTCTGCTTTGGCAAGGGCCGCGCCGGCGCTGCACGCGACCTGCAGGCCTTCGGGCAGCAGATGGGCTTCGGCGTGAGCATCGCACCCATGGTCGCCCATGCCGAGCAGCGCGTCTCCTCAACCGCTATCCGTCAGGCGCTGAGCGACGCGGAACCGCGCAAAGCGGCGGCGATGCTCGGTCACTGGCACCGGATCGACGGGCCGGTGATCGGCGGCGAGCAACGCGGGCGCACATTGGGATACCCTACGGCGAACATGTCCATCGACGGGCTGCATCCGCCCGCCTTCGGGGTCTACGCCGTGCTCGTGGACATTCTCGACGGGAAACACGCAGGCAGCTACCACGGCGTCGCCTCTCTGGGCGTGCGTCCGATGTTCGGCGAGAACCGACCCAATCTCGAAACCTTCATCTTCGACTTCAAGGGCGACATCTATGGTGCCAACCTGTCGGTCGCTCTGGTCGAACACCTGCGCGGCGAAGCGAAGTTCGACAGTCTCGACGCGCTGGTGACGCAAATGGACGCCGACAGCGCCCGCGCCCGCGCCATTCTGGCAGCGCTGTGAAGGACCCGATCGACCGCAGCGGCCTCAAGGACCGTTTCTGGGAACGCAAACCGCTTGCGAAGATGACGCAGAAAGAATGGGAGTCGCTCTGCGACGGTTGCGGCAAATGCTGCCTCAACAAGCTCGAGGACGAGGACAGTGGAGAGGTGGCCCTGACGCGCATCGCCTGCCGCCTGCTCGACGACAGCACCTGCCGCTGCGCCCATTACGAGGTGCGCCACCAGTTCGTACCCGACTGCATCGTGCTGAAGCCCGACAACCTCGACACCCACGCCTACTGGATGCCGCAGACCTGTGCTTATCGCCTGCTCTGGCTGGGCAAGCCCCTGCCCGACTGGCATCCGCTGATCAGCGGCACGGCCCAGTCCGTGCACGACGCCGGTGTCTCGGTGCAGGGCTGGACACTGAGCGAATTCGACATTCCCGACGACGACTGGGAAGAGCATATCATCGAGGAGCCTATCTGATGTTTTTTGCCTCCGACAACGCGGGGCCCGCACATCCGCAAGTCATGCAGCACGTAATGGATGCCAACGCAGGCTACGCCGCCTCCTACGGTGCCGACGATCTGATGCGTGGCGTCGAGGCCAAGGTCCGGGAGATTTTCGAAGCTCCCGAGGCAGCGGTCTATCTGGTGGCCACCGGGACAGCCGCAAATGCGCTCGCCCTCGCCTGCCATACGCAGCCGTGGCAGACGGTATTCTGCTCGCCGGTGTCCCACATCCACGAAGACGAGTGCAACGCGCCCGAATTCTACAGCAGCGGCGCGAAGCTGACGCTGGTCCCAGGCGGCGACAAGATGGCCCCAGATGCCCTCCGGGCGAGCATCGAGGGTGAGGAATCGCGGGGGGTTCACGGGCCGCAGCGCGGGCCGGTGTCGATCACGCAAGTGACGGAACGCGGCAGCGTGCACAGCCTTGAGGAGCTTCGCGCCCTGACCGGCATCGCCCAGGAATTCGGGCTGCCCGTTCACCTCGACGGGGCGCGCTTTGCCAACGCCATGGTGCGGCTCGGCTGTTCCGCAGCGGAGATGACCTGGAAGTCAGGCGTGGACGTGGTGAGTTTCGGCGGCACAAAGAACGGCTGCATGGGGGTTGAAGCCGTGGTGCTTTTCGATCCGGCCAAGGCCTGGGAATTCGAGTTGCGGCGCAAACGCGGCGCGCATCTCTTTTCCAAGCATCGTTACCTTTCTGCACAGATGGCAGGCTATCTGGAAAAAGACCTCTGGCTCGAGACGGCCCGCGCCGCGAATGACGCCTGCACCTACCTCACGGCAGGCCTGCGCGCGCGGGGCGTGGCCTTCCTCCATGAACCGCAGGCCAACATGATCTTCGCGCGTTTTCCGGCACGTATTCATGAAAGGCTGCATGCGGCGGGGGCAAAATACTACATTTGGGAAGGCACGCTCGAAGGGGCGGATGCGGATGAAATGCTGGCCGCGCGCCTCGTCTGCGACTGGTCGATCACCAGAGAGCAGATCGACCTATTCCTGAGCCATTTCGAATAACCCGGCGATGTGCTTTGCGACCTGCGCCGGATGGGTGATCGGCACCATGTGGCCGGCTCCGGCAACGGTGACCCGCTCGGCACGCGGCAAGCGCCGCGCCAGTGCTTCATTGATCGCGTCGATCACCGGCGGGCTCCGATCTCCCTGAAGCAGCCGGCAGGGCATATCCGCTCGACGCAGCCGCCCCGGCACCAGCAGCCCAGCGTCATCATCGAAAATCAGCGATGATTGGCCCGCGATTACGTGCATCCGATCAGAAATGTAGCGCTGCATGGCCGCGGGAAGCCGCGCCCAATCCGATCCATTGCCCCAGGCAGCATTGAAACGACGCGCGGCAAGCGGCATATCACCCTGCGCCAAGGCCACGCAGTAGGCGCGGGAAGTTCTGATGTCCTCGGCTGCGACATCAGGGTAATCCGCCAAGGCCGCTGCGAAAAAGACCGGCTCGATCAGCGTGAGACTGCGTACCAGATGCGGATGCTCCACCGCGAGGCGCAGGGCCACCGTCGCACCGAAGGAATGCCCCACCAGATCCATCCGCGCCGTGAGAAAGCCCGAAGCGGCGCGGGTGCAAAGAGTGTGCAGGTTGGTCACCCCGTCCCAGGCCGCGCTTTTGCCGTGGCTCGGCAGATCGATGGCGGTGATGGTAGCCACCGCCTCCAGCGCAGCGCCGACACCGCGCCACGCGCCGCCGTGACCCAGCGTGCAATGGATGGCAAGCACCTGTCGGCTCCCCCGGCCGAAGTGGCGCGCATGGGTCCGGAAGGCCGGTGTCACAACTTTCCGGCGAGCGTCAGGTCGAGGTCTTCGATGCGATCCTGCCCCCAGAATCGCTGGTCCTGATCGGTGATGTAGAAGGGCGCGCCGAAAACGCCACGTTTCACGGCTTCCTCCAGATTGGCCGCATAAGTCTCCGCGCCGACCAGAAGCCCGCTGTCCGCCAACCCGGGATCAAAACCCGCCTCGGTCAGACAGGCGCGCACCACCGCGTCCTCCGCGATGTCCTTCTCATCGGCCCAGACCGAGCGCAGGATGGCATGGCAGAGCTTGCCCATGTCACCACCGCCCGCCTTCTGGGCGGCGATGATCGCATAGGAGGAAGGTGCCGCATTGGTCGGCCAATGCGCGGGTTTCAGATTGAGCGGCATGCCCAGCTTCCTGGCTTGCCGATCCAATTCGATGGCACGGTATTCGACGCGGCTCGCGTGGCGATCCTTGGGCGGAGTGCCTCCCGTTCTGGGAAAGAGGGTCATGATATCGAATGGCTTGTAGGTGATCGTGGCACCATGTCGGGCCGCCACGTCTTCGGCGCGCAGCCCAGCCAAATACGCGTATGGCGAGAGCGTTGAGAAAAACAGATCGATATGTGCCATTTTGCGGCTCCTTTGGGCGGCGTGGTTCTTTGCCGATTGGTAAGGGCGTGATAGGTGAAGTCAACGTCACGAATTTGTCATCTCCCTGTCGCTGCACCAGGAACCCCCTCCCCATGCCGAACACCGATGAACCGAAATTGATTTCCGGTAATGCCAACATGCCCTTGGCCAAAGCCATCGCCCGGCGCATGTCCATGCACCGCGGCAAACAGGTGAAACTCGTTGATGCCAGGGTCGAACGCTTCAACGACGGCGAGATCTTCGTGGAGGTTTTCGAGAACGTGCGCGGCGAGGACATGTTCATCCTGCAATCGACCTCGAACCCGGCCAATGACAACCTGATGGAACTGTTGATCATGGCCGATGCGCTGCGGCGCTCGTCGGCCGCACGGGTCACGGCGGTGCTGCCCTATTTCGGCTATGCCCGCCAGGACCGACGCACAAAGGCCCGCACGCCGATCACCGCCAAGCTCGTCGCCAACATGCTGGTCGGTACCGGCATCGAACGGGTACTGACCATGGATCTGCACGCCGCACAGATCCAGGGCTTCTTCGACATCCCCGTGGACAACCTCTATGCCTCGCCGATCTTCGCACTCGACATCAAGACGCAGTTCAAGGGCAAGATGTCAGACCTGATGGTAGTTTCCCCGGACGTTGGTGGTGTGGCGCGCGCGCGTGAACTGGCCAAGCGGATCAACTCACCGCTCGCCATTGTGGATAAACGCCGCGAGAAACCTGGCGAAGTTGCGGAAATGACAGTGATCGGGGATGTGACGGGGAAAACCTGCCTGATCGTGGACGATATCTGCGACACCGCAGGAACGCTCTGCAAGGCCGCCGAAGTGCTGATCGGCAATGGCGCCAAGGAGGTTCATGCCTATATCACTCATGGCGTGCTCTCCGGCCCCGCGGTGGAAAGGGTTTCGAAATCAGTGATGAAATCGCTGGTCGTAACGGACTCGATCGCACCCACCGAAGCCGTGCTCGGTGCCCCCAATATCCGCATCGTACCGACGGCACCGATCTTTGCGCAAGCGATCCTGAACATCTGGAACGGCACCTCGGTCTCCTCACTTTTCGAGGCGGAGACGCTGAGCCCGATCTATGATGGCATGTACGCCGCAGAATAAAATCGCTGTCGCATGTACGGTGACGTAGAAAGCGCCCGGGATCACTCCGGGCGCTTTCGGCTTTTTGAGAGAGTCATTTTCTCGGCGATCTAGCCTTCATCCTATGGCCTTGTTGGTCAGGCCGGGTGCGCAAGCATACGCTTTTTCCTGCGCAGGCCGCCCAGAAGGCCAAGACCCCCGATCAACAGATAGGCGCCGGCAGGCAGCGGCACGGCGCTTGGAGGGTCTACCGGATCGGCCAGAACGGAAATCGTGCCAAGCAATGCGGAACGTGATCCCCAATCCAGTTCAAACGGCGCAGGATTCAGAAGATTGAGCTGCGCCGTATCGCCGGAGACGCCGATATCGCCAACACACTCCGAAATTCGTTGTCATTGTCTCGAGCGAGAATATCACCGCAAGACCGAACAAACGGGCACTTCTCCCGCAAGGCCAAGCTCATACGCCTGCCGAAATCCCGGTCGCACTGTCGAACACTGTTTCGCAACCGCACGCCTCTCAGACTCAGAGTCCAATCCCCGAGGACCGACAGGTCAAGCAGATTGAAGGCGTCGCTGACAAGACCGAAATCCGCGAGCTGGATTACACCGCTCGAATGTACTGCCACTCAGGACCCCGGTCAGGTCGCTGACCTCCAGCGACGTGGTCTGGCTGGCGTCGAGCGTCACCTCGGCACGTACAGCAAGTCCCAGTGACACATCTGGCCCGACGCCGACCAGTTCTCTGGTGGCGCGATCGGTCCCGGTGCTGCCAAAAGAAGAACGGGACCCTGAGGTATCAAGACGATAGTCATCCCCCACGACCCGGAATTCTGGCGGATTGAAACCAAGGAAAGGATCGAAGTTCACAAATGCACCGGCGTCAGCGCCGGTGAATGCATTGTAGCCAAACTGAGCGAATTAAGGCCCATTGACACAGAGACAGCACTTGCTTCGGAAAGCGACGACACTGTTGGAGAAGGTGGAGGCCAGACGGGCGGAGGCTGTGGCATCCACATCGCCACCGGAAGCTTCGGCGCCGAAACGCAGAGTCGCGATGCCCACATCGGCAGTCGTGAACATATCAAACCCACCTGCCCTACCGCCATCAAGACCGACATTGTTCACGTTCAAAGTCGAAGGTCGAGGTCACTGTCGCACCGACTGCCATGCCCGAGATCAGGACGGTGGCCGTCAGAAGCGCGGCTCGATAGGAATTCTTCTGCAAGATCATTGTTCAATCCTTCTCAATTGGTCGATGACCGACCTCGCAAAGGATTGGCACCGAACAGAAATATGCGGATCCGATGGACCCGTCGAAAAAATCGGCAACCTCAAAAACAAGATAACAATTTCAATGGACGTAAGGTGACGCGTGGGAAGGCAATGTGTCAAGACTTTATTGGCCGATAGCACAGGAAACACCGACGGATTCTGAATTCACCACGTCGTACGACATTCGGCGCGCAGGGCCGATGCAGGCCACCCAAGAGCACCATCGTCCGCAGGTGGCGGATCAGCCGTAGCGTTCGGCGGTCAGCCCGTCGAAGGATATCTCTGGCGTCTTGCCCAGCACCACATCCGCCACCGCGCGCCCCGATCCGCAGGCCATCGTCCAGCCCAGCGTGCCGTGGCCGGTGTTGAGATAGAGGTTCGCATAGCGCGAGCCGCCCAGAACCGGTGTCCCATCGGGCGTCATCGGGCGCAGGCCGGTCCAGCCTTCGGCCTTTGATATATCGCCACCTTTCGGGAACAGGTCGGAGATCACATGGCGCACGGTATCCGTCGCATGAGGTCCCAGCCGGTTGGAGTAGCCCGCGATCTCGGCCGTGCCCGCGACACGGATACGGTCCCCGAGGCGGGTAATCGCGACCTTATGGGTCTCATCCATGATGGTGGACTGCGGCGCGAAGGCATCGTCCGTCACCGGCAGGGTCACGGAGTAGCCCTTCACTGGATAGACCGGCAGCTTCACCCCGATCGGGTTCAGCACCTTCGGCCCGTAGCTGCCAAGCGCGCAGACATAGGCATCGCCCGTGATCCGCCCCGCCACTTCGGTGTCGACGCCCGCGACCTTGCCGTTTTCGACTGCGATGGCGCGGATCGACTGGCCGTACTGGAACTCCACCCCCATCTCGGCGCATTTGTCGGCGAGCGCCATGGTGAAGAGGCGGCAGTCGCCGGTGCGGTCGGCGGTCAGTCGCAGGCCGCCCACGAACTTGTTGCGTACCTCGGCAAGGGCCGGTTCCACCGCGATGCAGGCGTCGCGGCCCAGCACCTCGTAGGGGCTGTCGTACTCGGCGAGTATTTCCTGATCGGCCTTGGACCCTTTCATCTGCTTGGCATTGCGGAAGAGTTGCAACGTACCCTGTTCCCGCCCGTCGTATTCGATGCCCGTCTCCGCGATCAGTTCCGGCATGACATCGCGCGAATAGTTGGAGATCCGCACCATCCGGCCCTTGTTGATGCGGTACGCCTCATCATTGCAGTTGCGGATCATGTCGAGACCCCATTTCCACATCGTGGGGCTGATCAGCGGCCAAATGAACAAGGGACGCCGCTTCATGAAGAGCCATTTCACGGCCTTCATCGGCACCCCCGGTGCGGCCCAGGGCGAGGTCATGCCGTAGCTCAACTCGCCGGCATTGGCGTAGCTCGTCTCGAGGCCCGGCCCGGCCTGCCGGTCGAGCACCACAACCTCCGCCCCTCCCTTGGCAAGGTAGTAGGCTGTGGTCACGCCGATCACACCGGCCCCCATGACGATGACTTTCACGGTGCGCATTCCCTTTTCAAGATACCGACCAACTATGCGTCAGGTGGCGGGACGCCTCAAGCCGCTTGATTGATATATTAAACAATCCGGGCACCTACGCAGTCAAAGCCACCTAAACCAAAGTTGTAGACCGCTCCGACCACAGGCAAATCGCCGGGCGCTACACCTGCCGTTCAATGGTTTTGGCGCGGAACGTTCGCCACCTTCATCGCAAGCGACACAAGATACTTTTGTGCCGCCATCTCATCACACCTGAAAGGACCTACCATGTTCAAGAGCCTCCTCCTCCCCGCAGCACTTCTGGCCTGCATCTCCACCGGCGCCCTTGCCGCCGGCTCAGTCGAGTTGACCGATGGCAATACCACCAAGATCCGCGAGGTGCTGACCGAGCAAGGCTACGAAGTGGGCAAGATCAAGATCGAAGACGGACTCTACGAAGCCTACGCCAAAAAGGACGGCAAGAAGTACGAGGTCTTCATGGATGCGGATTTCGCCATCGTGAAAACCGAAATCGACGACTGAAAACGGACCAAGGGGCGGTCCCCGGACCGCCCGTCGCTCGGCTAAGGATGGTATCATGCAACGCATCAAGGTTTGGGACCCCCTCGTCCGCCTTTTTCACTGGTCGCTGGTTCTGGCCTTCGCGGCCAATGCGCTCGTGATTGACGACGACAGCAAGCTGCACCAATGGGTCGGCTACGGAATCATCGGGCTGGTTCTCCTGCGGATCCTCTGGGGCTTTGCCGGGTCACACTATGCCCGCTTTGCCAGTTTTCCGCCCAGCCTGGAGGGCGCGCGGGAGCAACTGATTGACATCGCGACGCATCGCAGCAGGGTTCATGTGGGCCATACCCCTCTGGGCGCATGGATGATCTACAATCTTCTGCTGGCGCTGCTCGTCCTGTGCCTCTCCGGCTATCTGATGACCACCGACATGTTCTGGGGCGTCGAGTGGCCGGAGGAGGTCCATGAAGTTGCCGTTACCTGGACAGAGGTCTCCGTGGTCCTGCATATCCTTGCGGTGATTTATGAAAGCCGGCGTACCGGCGTGAATTTGCCGCGGGCGATGATCCGAGGTTACAAGGATATCCCGTCCAAGTAGACTTGGCACCATGGCACTGCGACTCACAACAGATACTAGAATGCCACTCGGCCTTGGCTTGCTGATCGCAGCTCAGTTCTTTTGTGTCGTTTTCTTTCTTGGCGATCTGGTGGCGGATTACCGAGAGCAGGCACCCGGCAGCGGGATCCCCTATCATCTGAGCTTCGAGACCATTGCGACCCTCTGCCTCCTGGCGGCGATCTTGGTGGAAATTCGCTATCTCTTCTCCTTGCTGCGGCGCAAGGCACATCTGGAACAGAACCTGAAGATCGCAAGTGCTGAAGTCTATGACGTGATCCTCGCGCATTTCGAAAGCTGGAAGCTCTCACCGGCGGAAACCGATGTTGCTACTTTTCTGGTGAAAGGCCTCGAGATTTCCGAGATCGCGGTGACGCGCGGCTGCGCCGAAGGGACCGTGAAGGCGCATCTGAATGCGATCTACCGCAAATCAGGCACGAAGAATCGTGGCGAATTGCTGAGCGTGCTGATCGACAGCCTCCTTGGCGGCGACCCCCCGATGATCGCGGACCGCATCGCCAAGGCATCCTGACCCGCAGACCGGCACAAAGAAAAAGCCCCGCGACGGTCGCGGGGCTTTGAAAGTTCGATCAGAGGCGACTCACAATTTGATGTGATCGCCCACCGCCACCATATCGGCGAGCAGTTTGGCCGCATCGTCAACAGGGCCCGGCTCATTCTCGAAATTGGACTTTGCCTTCTCGAGTGCTGCTTCGGCGTCCTTGACCATGTCGGCATGATCGGCGCTTGTCATGTCCTGCTTGGGCAGAGCGCGCTCGGCCAGCACAGTCACGCCACGTGCACTGATCTCGGCAAAACCGCCTGTCACCACGAACTCCATGCTGCCCTCCGGGCCATCTGCCGTGAGCACACCGGGACGCAGCGTGGTTATGGTGGGCGAGTGGCCCGCCATCGCAGTCATGTCACCATCGGCCCCGGGTATCTGCACCGAGACGACCTGCGCGGAGGCAAGCCGTTTCTCGGGCGAGACGAGGTCGAATTGCATCGTTTCTGCCATTGCAAAGGCTCCTTACGCCGCGTCGGCGGCCAGTTTCTGCGCTTTCGCTTTCACTTCCTCGATACCGCCCACCATGTAGAAGGCACCCTCCGGCAGGTGGTCATATTCGCCGGCTACAACCGCCTTGAAGGAGGAGATGGTCTCCGTCAGCGGTACTTGCACACCATCGGAGCCGGTGAAGACTTTCGCCACGTCGAAGGGCTGGCTCAGGAAGCGCTGGATCTTGCGCGCTCGGGCCACGGTCAGCTTATCCTCTTCGGAAAGCTCGTCCATGCCGAGGATCGCGATGATGTCCTGCAAGGATTTGTAGCGTTGCAGGATGCCCTGGACGTCACGCGCCACCTGGTAGTGCTCTTCGCCCACGACCGAAGGGTCCATCAGGCGCGAGGTGGAATCGAGCGGGTCCACGGCCGGGTAGATGCCAAGCTCGGAGATCGCACGCGACAGAACCGTTGTCGCGTCGAGGTGCGCAAAGGAGGTCGCAGGTGCGGGGTCGGTAAGGTCGTCCGCCGGGACGTAGACCGCTTGCACGGAGGTGATCGATCCGGCCTTGGTCGAGGTGATACGCTCCTGCATCTGGCCCATGTCCGTGGCCAGCGTCGGCTGGTAGCCCACGGCAGACGGGATCCGGCCGAGAAGGGCCGACACTTCGGAACCGGCTTGGGTAAAGCGGAAGATGTTGTCGACGAAGAAGAGAACGTCGGTGCCCGACTGGTCGCGGAATTGCTCGGCCAGGGTCAGGCCGGTGAGGGCCACGCGCATGCGGGCTCCGGGAGGCTCGTTCATCTGACCGTAGACCAGGGCAACCTGGGATTTCGAGAGATCGTCGGGGTTGATCACGTTGGATTCGATCATCTCGTGGTAGAGGTCGTTGCCTTCACGGGTCCGCTCACCCACACCGGCGAAAACGGAGAAGCCCGAGTGCACCTTGGCGATGTTGTTGATCAGCTCCATGATCAGAACCGTCTTGCCCACGCCGGCACCGCCGAAGAGGCCGATCTTGCCGCCCTTGGCATAAGGAGCCAGCAGGTCGATCACCTTGATGCCGGTTTCGAGCACTTCCGAAGTTGTCGACTGTGCTGCGAATTCGGGAGCGTCCTGGTGGATCGAACGGCGCTCGGTCGCGTCCACGGGGCCTTTTTCGTCGATGGGCTCGCCCACCACGTTCAGGATCCGGCCCAAGGTCGCGTTGCCTACGGGAATGGAGATCGGGCCGCCGGTGTCGGTGACCTTCTGGCCGCGCACGAGACCTTCGGTCGCGTCCATCGCGATGGTGCGCACGGTGTTTTCGCCGAGGTGCTGCGCGACTTCAAGCACCAGGTTTTTACCCTGGTTCTCGGTGTTCAGCGCGTTGAGAATCTCCGGCAGATGGGATTCGAATTGGACGTCAACGACCGCGCCGATGACCTGGGTGATTTTGCCGACTGCTTGTGCCATGTCGTGTCTCCGATTTGTCTTACAGCGCTTCCGCGCCGGAAATGATTTCGATCAGCTCGTTGGTGATGACGGCCTGACGCGAGCGGTTGAACTGGATCGTCAGCTTGTCGATCATCTCGCCTGCGTTGCGGGTCGCATTGTCCATCGCGGACATCCGCGCGCCTTGCTCGGACGCCGCGTTTTCCAGCAAGCCCGCAAAGATCTGCGTCGCCACACCGCGCGGCAGAAGGTCCGCCAGAATGGCTTCTTCCGATGGCTCATAGTCGAACAGGGTTGAGGCTTCGTCGCCTTCCTGCTCTTCGAACGCGGCCGGAATGATCTGCTGCGCCGTGGGTATCTGGCTCACGACGTTGACGAATTTTGAGTAGAACATCGTCGCCACGTCGAATTCGCCCGCATCGAAACGCCCCAGCACATCGCGCGCGATGTTCTGTGCATCGACGTAGCCGACCCGTTTGATCTCGGTCATGTCCACATGACCGACAAAATACTTGCTAAAGTCGCGCTTGAGCTGATCACGGCCCTTCTTGCCGACGGTGAGGATCTTGACCTCCTTGCCTTCGGCGAGAAGCTGGCGGGCATGGGCCCGGGCGATCTTGACGATGTTGGTGTTGAAGCCACCGCACAGACCCCGCTCGGAAGTCATGACGACGAGCAGCTGCACCTTGTCGCTGCCGGTGCCCGAGAGAAGTTTGGGCGCCGTATCCGAGCCGCCGACCGAAGCCGCAAGCCCCGCCATCACGGCGTTGAACCGCTCTGTATAGGGACGCGACTGCTCGGCAGCCTCCTGCGCGCGGCGAAGCTTCGCCGCGGCAACCATCTGCATGGCCTTGGTGATCTTGCGGGTCGATTTGACCGACGCGATCCTGTTTTTCAGGTCCTTAAGACTGGGCATGGGCCTACCTCTTAAGCGAAGTCAGATGCGAATTCGGCGATCACTGCCTTGAGCTTGTCCGCGGCGTCATCCTTGATCTTGGGATCTTCGTTGGTGATCCAGTCGAGGACATCCTTGTGCTTGGTCCGCATGTGGTTCAGCAGGCCGGCTTCGAAACGGCCAACGCTTTTCACATCCACCTTGTCGAGGAAGCCGTTGGTGCCCGCGAAGATCACGCAGACGATTTCCGCGTTGGTCAGCGGCGAATACTGCGGCTGCTTCATCAGCTCGGTCAGGCGCGCACCACGGGCCAGCAGGCGCTGGGTCGAGGCGTCGAGGTCGGAACCGAACTGCGCGAAGGCCGCCATCTCGCGATATTGCGCCAGCGACAGCTTCACCGGACCCGCGACCGAGGACATCGCCTTGGTCTGCGCCGAGGAGCCCACGCGGGAGACCGACAGGCCGGTGTTCACGGCCGGGCGGATGCCCTGGTAGAAGAGTTCGGTCTCGAGGAAGATCTGGCCGTCGGTGATCGAGATCACGTTGGTCGGAATGAAGGCCGACACGTCGCCGCCTTGTGTTTCGATGATCGGCAGCGCTGTCAGCGAGCCGTTACCGGCCGCATCACCCAGCTTCGCGGAACGCTCGAGCAGACGGGAGTGGAGATAGAAAACGTCGCCCGGATAAGCTTCGCGGCCGGGCGGGCGGCGGAGCAGCAGCGACATCTGACGGTAGGACACGGCCTGCTTGGAGAGATCATCGTAGACGATCAGGGCGTGACGACCATTGTCGCGGAAGTGCTCTGCCATGGCAGTCGCGGAATAGGGGGCGAGAAACTGCATCGGTGCAGGCTCGGAGGCAGTCGCGGCCACAACGATGGAATAGTTGATCGCGCCGGTCTCTTCGAGCTTTTTCACAAGCTGCGCCACGGTGGAGCGCTTCTGGCCGATGGCGACGTAGACGCAATAGAGCTTCTTGCTCTCGTCATCGCCTGCGGCTTCGTTGTAGGATTTCTGGTTGAGGATCGCGTCGAGCGCCACGGCTGTCTTGCCGGTCTGGCGGTCACCGATGATCAACTCGCGCTGGCCCCGGCCGATCGGGATCATGGAGTCCACGGCCTTGAGGCCGGTCGCCATCGGCTCATGTACGGATTTGCGCGGGATGATGCCCGGCGCCTTGACGTCCGCCACGGAGGTTGTCTTGGTCTTGATCGGACCCTTGCCGTCGATCGGGTTGCCGAGACCGTCCACAACGCGGCCCAGAAGCGCGTCACCGGTCGGCACCGACACGATGGAATTCGTGCGTTTTACGGTGTCGCCTTCCTTGATGTCGCGGTCGGACCCGAAGATCACGACGCCGACGTTGTCGGATTCGAGGTTGAGGGCCATCCCGCGGATACCACCGGGGAATTCGACCATCTCACCGGCCTGAACATTGTCCAGACCGTAGACCCGGGCAATACCGTCACCGACGGACAGCACCCGGCCCACTTCGGCCACTTCTGCTTCTTGACCGAAATTCTTGATCTGGTCCTTCAGGATCGCAGAGATTTCTGCAGCTTGGATACCCATTTATCCGACCTCTTTCATTGCATTCTGGAGGGAATTCAGTTTCGCGCGGATCGACGTGTCGATCATGCGCGAACCAACTTTGACGATAAGACCGCCGATGAGGGATTCATCGACGGAAGCGTTCAGTGTCACGGTCTTGCCGGTGGAGGCCTTGAGCGTCTTGGCGAGCTTGTCGGCCTGCGCCTTGGTCAGCGCCTTGGCGGAGATCACATCGGCCGTCACCTCGCCCTTGTCGGTGGCGATCAGGTCGCGCAGCGTCGCGATCAGTTGCGGCAAAACGAAGAGGCGGCGCTTCTGTGCCATCAGCGCCAGCGTATTGGCCATCGTGCCCGACAGCTTCATCTTCTTGGCAATGGCGCTGATCGCCGCGGACTGCTCGTCGCGCGTGTATATCGGGGAGGAGATCAGGGTGCGAAAGTCAGCACTGTCGGTCATGGCCGCCTGGAGCGCGGCGATATCTGCTTCAATGTCGCCGACGGATTTCGTCTCCTTGGCGATATCGTAGACCGCCGATGCGTAGCGCATGGCAATGCTTGTGGAAATCGAAGCTGGTTCTGACACGTCCACCCTTCCGATGTTCTGGTCCCGGATATGCGGATAGAGCGCGTCACCGGATGTGTTGGCGCGGCTTGATTGTGGTCAAGACGTCGAAATCAGCGGTGATGTAGCAGACAGGGTTCCACCCCGCAACACAGTATAGTGTTCCTTGAAAAAGGCTGTTTCTCCTTGTTTTCATAGACTTGACCGGGATGCGACGCTTTGGCGGCCAATAAAGTTGAAAATATTGCCGTTTCGCAGGGCAGTTTAGCGATTCCCCTGCGGTTATTTCAGGCGATCGCGGCCGAAAACCCTGCAGCGGACGCGCAGCAGCACCTCAGATCGCGTCCGTCGCGGGTTTCAGGACGCCAGTGACAGCCGGCTTGCGCCGCACTTCGGTCTTGCCCTTGGGAGGATAGACCAGTTTCGTCGCCTCGACCATGAAGGCGCCACCGGCCATGATCGTCGGAAGCCGGCGACCGATCTTTTCGAAGGCGGCCCCCGATTTCATCCACAGTCGTTGCGTCGAAGGGACGTGGTAAAGCGCGCCAAGTTGCCGTTCCGGCAGGAACTGGTGCTTGCGCAGCTGGGTTTCGAGCTGGCCGGAAGAATAGGGGCGACCGAAGCCGAAGGGCGTCTTGTCCCGCCGCGCCCAGAGACCTGCGCGGTTCGGCACGATGAAGAGCGCCTTGCCGCCCGGGCCCAGCACGCGCCAGCATTCCTCCAGAAGGTCAGACACCCTTTCGGAGGTTTCCAGCCCGTGCAGCAGCACCAGCTTGTCCACATGGCCGGTTTCGAGCGGCCAGAGCGTTTCCTCGGTCAGCACGGATACATTCGGCAGGCCCGCAGGCCAGGGCATCACGCCCTGCGGTCCCGGCATCAAGGCGATGACGCGACGCGCATCGCCCAGATAGGGCCGCAGCAAGGGCGCCGCGAAGCCGTAGCCCACCACGGTCTGACCCTTGGCCTCGGGCCACAGCTCCAGCATCCGCGAGCGCAGGCTCTGCTGCGCCGCGCGGCCGAGCGCGCTGCGATAGTAGAAATTGCGCAAGTCCTGCACGTCGAGATGCATTGCGAGCTGGTTCCTGATCGGTCACTCTGGGCTCAGTCTTGCAAAAATCGAGGAAAATGACCATGCCCGTCGAGATCGTCACGATTGCCTGTCTCAAGGACAACTATGCCTATCTGCTGCATGACGAAGCAACGGGGAAAACGGCGCTGGTGGATGTGCCGGAGGCCAGACCGATCCTCGAGGCGCTCGCCCGTCGCGGCTGGAGCCTCGACGAGGTCTGGATCACTCATCATCACGACGATCATGTCCAGGGTCTGGCGGAGGTTCTCTCCAAGCATCCCGCCCAAGTCACCGGTGCCGCGGCGGACGCGCATCGCCTGCCGCCGCTCGACCGCACCGTCACGGATGAAGACCGTTTCGATTTCGCAGGGCACGCGGTCCGCGTGATGGACGTCTCCGGTCACACGCGCGGGCATGTGGCATACTATCTCGGCGCTGCAGGAGCGGTTTTTACTGCCGACAGCCTGATGGCGCTCGGGTGCGGCAGGCTTTTCGAAGGCAGTGCAGAGCAAATGTGGGCCTCGCTGGTCAAGCTCGCTTCCCTACCAGCGGAAACCCTTGTCTGTTCGGGCCATGAATACACCGCATCCAACGCTAAGTTTGCGTTAACGGTTGATCCACATAATCCAGATCTTATATCCCGGTCTGAGGAAATCACGGCGAAACGCGCCGCAGGACTTCCGACCGTCCCGTCAACACTTGCTCTGGAACTTGCGACAAACCCGTTCCTGCGCGCTGCCGACCCGGACCTCAGAGCCGCGCTTGGCATGGAGCATGCCAGCGACGTCGAGGTCTTTGCTGAAACCCGCGCCCGCAAGGACGCCTTCTAACGCCTGCATCGTAGACTTTATTGCCCCTCTCACACAAAATGTGACCAGAAAGACAAAGAAAAAACTTGAAGCCGGGCTACGATCAACCAAACTCTAATACTATGAGGCCATGGTTGGCTGAGGGATGGGCATAACCTCTTCCCCCCACCGACCCCGATCAGAAGGAGCACCATCGTGCCTTCATTTTCGACCACACTGGAACAGGCAATACACTCCGCTTTGGCCATGGCGAACGCGCGACGTCACGAGTTCGCGACGCTCGAACACCTGCTGCTCTCGCTGATCGACGAACCCGACGCGCTCCGGGTCATGAAGGCCTGCAGTGTCGACATCGACGAATTGCGCGCGACGCTCGTGGAATTCGTGGATGAGGACCTGAGCAATCTCGTGACCGATGTCGACGGCTCCGAAGCTGTACCCACGGCGGCCTTTCAACGCGTGATTCAGCGCGCAGCGATCCATGTGCAATCTTCCGGGCGCACCGAGGTGACCGGAGCGAATGTGCTCGTCGCGATCTTCGCCGAGCGCGAAAGTAATGCGGCCTATTTCCTTCAAGAGCAGGAAATGACTCGATATGACGCGGTGAATTTCATCGCCCATGGCGTGGCAAAGGACCCCGCCTTTGGCGAACAGCGTCCGGTCAGTGGATCGGTGGACCGCGAGGAAGAGCCACAGGGCGTGACAGAGGGTGAGAGGAAGGAAACCGCGCTGGAGAAATACTGCGTGGATCTGAACGCGAAATCCCGCGAAGGCGACATCGATCCGCTTATCGGGCGTGACAATGAGGTCGAACGCTGCATTCAGGTGCTGTGCCGCCGTCGCAAGAACAATCCGCTGCTGGTCGGTGACCCCGGCGTCGGCAAGACCGCGATCGCCGAAGGCCTGGCGCGCAAGATCGTTGCCGGTGAGACACCCGAAGTGCTTTCCAAGACGACCATCTACTCGCTTGACATGGGCGCGCTTCTGGCCGGCACACGGTACCGCGGCGATTTCGAGGAGCGCCTGAAATCTGTCGTGGCCGAGTTGGAGCAGCACAAGGACGCCGTCCTGTTCATCGATGAAATCCACACGGTCATCGGTGCCGGGGCGACGTCGGGCGGCGCGATGGATGCCTCCAACCTGCTCAAACCCGCCCTCGCGGGCGGCAAGCTCAGGACGATGGGCTCGACGACCTACAAGGAGTTTCGTCAGCATTTCGAGAAGGACCGGGCACTATCGCGCCGGTTCCAGAAGATCGATGTCAATGAGCCATCGGTCGAGGATACGATCAAGATTCTGCGCGGCCTCAAGCCCTATTTCGAAGATCACCATTCGGTGAAATACACTGCCGATGCGATCAAATCGGCAGTGGAGCTTGCCGCGCGCTACATCAACGACCGCAAGCTGCCCGACAGTGCCATCGATGTGATCGACGAGGCCGGTGCGGCACAGCATCTCGTGGTCGCGGCCAAACGGCGCAAGACCATCGGCACCAAGGAGATCGAGAATGTCGTGGCGAAGATCGCGCGCATTCCACCGAAGAACGTCTCCAAGGACGATGCCGAGGTGTTGAAGGATCTGGAAAACTCGCTCAAGCGTGTCGTCTTTGGCCAGGACAAGGCCATCGAAGCGCTGGCCTCGGCCATCAAACTGGCCCGTGCGGGCCTGCGCGAACCCGAAAAGCCGATCGGGAACTATCTCTTTGCCGGTCCCACGGGTGTCGGGAAAACCGAAGTCGCCAAGCAGCTTGCCGATACGCTTGGTGTGGAGTTGCTGCGCTTCGACATGTCCGAGTACATGGAGAAACACGCAGTATCACGACTCATTGGCGCCCCTCCGGGTTATGTCGGCTTCGACCAGGGCGGCATGTTGACCGACGGCGTGGATCAGCATCCGCATTGCGTTCTGCTGCTCGACGAGATGGAAAAAGCCCACCCGGACGTCTACAATATCCTCTTGCAGGTGATGGATCACGGCAAGCTGACTGACCACAACGGGCGGACGGTGGATTTCCGCAACGTGGTTCTGATCATGACGTCGAATGCTGGCGCGGCAGAACAGGCGAAGGAAGCCATCGGCTTTGGCCGTGACCGGCGCGAGGGTGAGGATACGGCAGCGATCGAGCGGACTTTCACACCGGAGTTCCGCAATCGTCTCGATGCAGTAATCAGCTTCGCACCTTTGCCGAAGTCGGTTATCCTGCGCGTGGTCGAGAAATTCGTTCTGCAACTCGAGGCGCAATTGATGGACCGCCACGTATCGATAGAACTGACCAAACCTGCGGCCGAGTGGCTGGCCGACAAGGGCTATGACGACAAGATGGGGGCCCGCCCCTTGGGTCGCGTGATCCAGGAGCACATCAAGAAGCCGTTGGCGGAGGAGTTGCTTTTCGGCAAACTCGCCAAGGGCGGCGTCGTAAAGGTCGGGATCAAGGGCGATCAGATCGATCTCAAGATCGAAGGCCCGGACAAACCGCGCCTGTCCGGCAACAAGCCTCCTCTGCTGACAGCAGATTGAGCAAACACAACAGCCCCGCAGCGGTCAGCGTTGCGGGGCTTTTGCTGCAACAGCCCTTTCCCCTATCCGCTGGCGCGATATGACGGAAGTTCTACCTGCAATGGTAATTATGCAAGCTGCGGATCAGGCGTTGTTCCAGCGCTCGCCAAGCAACCAACCGGTACAACTTAGGGGAAGGAAGGTCGAAATGTGCTCCTGTCTTGCCAAGCCGGACATCGCTTCTCACTGCACCAAATGGGAGGTGCCGCCCGTGCAAGCTATCTTTCGGTGAACTTGAGTTCGATCCGCCGGTTTTGTGCCCTCGCCTCTTCGCTGTCACCTTCGGCCACGGGTTGAAACTCGCCAAAACCATTTGCCGCGAGCCGCTCCGGCGGGATGCCCAAGGCATCGACCATGTATTTCACAACGGACAAGGCCCTTCCTTGGCTCAGTTCCCAGTTGTCCGTATATTTCCCGAACCCCGATAGCGGCAGGTTGTCGGTGTGCCCGTCGACCCGAATGACCCAGTCGATCTCCGGTGGGATGTCATCCACCACGCCGCTCAGGATCTGCGCCACCTTGGCGACTTCCTGACGGCCTTCGGGCGAGAGCTCCGCACTCCCCGGCGCGAAGAGGACTTCCGACGAGAAGACGAAGCGGTCACCTTCGATCCGTACCCCTTCCTGACGGCCGAGCACATCCCGCAAGCGCCCGAAGAATTCCGAACGATATTGGGCGAGGTCCTTTGTCTCCTCGGTCAGGCGGGCTGCCTCTTCGGCCAGCCGTTGCGCCTCCAGTTCGAGCCGCTTGCGCTCTGCCTCCTCCAGTTGCGCGCGACGCCGCTCCTCCGCCGCGACCCGCGCGAGCGCCGTGTTGAGATCGGCACCCAGGGATTGCAGCTGCACCTGGGATGCCGCGTCTCGAGCCTTGGCGTCGTCGAGCAGCGCCTGCAGATCACCCAGTTGCATACGTAATGCCGCGACCTGCTGGTTCAGAAGCTCGGTCTGTCGCTGCGCCTCGGCGCTGATCTCTTCCTCCTGCGCCAAGGCTGCTCGGGCCTCGGCGAGCAGGGCCGCGCGGCGTTGCGCGTCGGTGGTGGTATCCTCGGCAAGCGTTTCCGCTGCCAGTTTGGCGGCCAGCGCCGCGGCCAGTTGGTCGCGCAGGGCGGCGCGGTCCAGTTCCGCCTGCGCCCGGGACTGTTCCACCTGCTCGGCCAGCGTGGCCCGTTGCGCCGCTTCTTCTGCGCTGGCCTCCTGCGCGCTGGTCAACTCTGCCCGCGCCGCGTCCAGCTGGTTTTGCAGAGCCAGGTGTTCCGCCTGCAAGATCGCAAGTGCTGCTTGCGCCTCATCCGCCTCGGCCACTGTCCCTTCGAGGTTCGAGATGCTCAGAAGGGCCGCCGCAAGCTCGGTGTCGAGATCAGCCTGCGCCGCACGCGCCGCAGCGAGAAGCGTCAGGGTGTCCTCTGCCTCCTTGCGCTGCACTTCCAGCGCCAGTGTCATCGCCGTGAGTTCCGCATCGGCGTCGGCGAGGCGCGCGCGCAGGGCCTCGGCCGCGGCAGCTTCAGCCAGCCGGGCCGCCTCCTCCTCGCTCAATGCGGTCTGGGTATCGTCCAACTGCCCGCTCAGAGTCGCTATCTGCCCTTCCGCGTCAGAATTGCGGCTCCGCAAATCGACGATCAATGCCTCCAGCGCTTCGCGTTGTGCTGCCGCCAGACGGGCCGCCTCTTCCTGGGCGCTCACCTCGTTCCGGGTGGCCGCGAGCGCCAGTTGCAGCGCCTCCTGCTCACTCAGCAGATTTGCCTGCGCGGCCTCCAGCGCCTGCCGCGTTTGTTCCAGCGAGTCGACATCGCCCAACGCCCTATCCCGCTGCGTGATCAAGGCCGCGACTTGCGCTTCGAAATCGGTGATCTGGCGGCGGGCCACGTCCAACTCTGCCGCCTGCGCTTCTCGTGTGGCCGTCAGAGCAGCTATGCGCGCCTCTGCATCACTGAGCGATGCATCAAGCGCACCGACGCGTGCCTGAAGTGCGGCGCTGTTTTCTTCCTCGAGACCCAGAGCCTGTGCGAGGGCCGCAACCTCGCCCGCCAGAATATCGAGTTCGGATTCCTGTCCGGTGATGCGTTCGGTCAGCACGAATTGCACGACCATGAAAATGGTCAGAACAAACATGAGCACCAGCAGGAGCCCCGTCATCGCATCGACGAATCCGGGCCAGATCGAGGCCTGAAACCGTGTGCCCGTGCGTCGAGACAGCGCCATGCTCAGCTATCCCCAAGCGTCGACAGTCCCGGCGGTCTCGGTCGGCGTGGTCTCAGCGCGTCGGCCAACTTGTTGATGTCCATGCGCAACTCGGCCATGCTTTCCTGCCGTCCGGCGGAAATCTCTTCAAGAATGCGCAGCATCTGCACATCGATGGAGCGCAGGCGCATCCGGCTCTCCGCATCGATCCCGTCACCGCCCAGTTTTTCAAGCGCAGCGATCATCCGCTCCTGACCTTCGGCAAGGCGCACCAGCGTTTCATCCGCCGGATGGCCGCCGCGCGATCCGGAGACCATGTTTTCTATGGCCTGCGCGAGGTTGCCCAGTTTCTCCTCCACCGCGACACGGTTGGCGTCCGATTGGGCGAACATGTCTTGCAGGGCTTCCATCTGCTCGCCCATGTGATCCATCATCCCCGCCATGAGGTTCTGGTCGCTGACCGGATCGTCGCCCGAGGTGAAACCGACGCGGGTGATCGAGCTCAGCCATTCTTCCAATTCGCGGTAGAAGCGGTTCTGGCCGTGGCCTGCGAAAAGCTCCAGAAGCCCAACGATGAGCGACCCTGCCAACCCCAGGAGCGAAGAGGAAAAGGCGACACCCATGCCACCCAATTGGGTTTGCAGCCCACTCATCAACCGGTTGAACACCTCGACGCCGCCTTCGCCGTCCTGTGGGGCCAGGCTGCTGATGGTCTCGACGATGGCCGGCACAGTCGTGGCCAGGCCGTAGAAGGTTCCCAGAAGACCGAGGAAAATCAGCATGCTGACGATGTAGCGCGTGATCTCGCGGGCCTCTTCGATGCGATTGACCACGGAATCGAGGATCGAGCGCGTGGACGAGGCGCTGACCTGCATGCGGGCCCCGCGGGCGCGCAGCAGCGAGGCCAGCGGCGCCAGCAACTGCGGCGCCTTTACGCTTGAATCCAGCCTGCTGGATGCGAAGCGCTCGATCCAGCGGACCGAGCCGATCAGTTGGAAGACCTGATAGAAACAGGCGACGACGCCGATCAGGAAGACGAAAAAGATGAAGCCGTTGAGATAGAGGTTCGCCACGAAGACGGGAAGGACGCTGGGGAGCGCCAGAAAAATGCCAAAGCCCGACAGCGCCAGCACGATCAGCATCATGGAGATCTGTCTTACGGGCTGCGAAAAGACGGGCCCTTTTTCCTGGTCTGGTAACGCCATGCGCTCCTCGCTCCTGACCTTATCGTTCTGCTCTTGGCCGAGACTACACTGAAAAACCTGTCCAGCGCCAAGGATTTATGCGGTCAGCGCCTGCACCCGATGACTGAGCCATTCCAGATCGGGATCGTGCAGCCCGATCTCCGCCAGATGGCGTGTGGTGTTGTAAAGATACTCGGTGTTCGGACCCATTCCACCCTTTGCGCGGGCAATCACCTCGGCCTGCTTTTCGAGTGCCAGACCGCCGCAATACTGGTCGTGATCGCGGTTGATCACATAAGCCAGCGCGCTGACCCTTCGTCCGTCCCGCAGGTCGATCTGCAGTTCGCGCTCCAGATAGGCCGAGGAGATCAACTCCCGGTCACGCAGGTAGGCCAGCGTTTGCGCCTCTCTCCCGGGCTTCACCGCCAGCGCCACGCCCTCGCAGGCGTGCGACGGGTCCTCGTCGAGGGCCAGCACCAGACCGGGCTCGGTTTGCGTGCCGCGGTGATGGATCGACCACATGCAGAACGACCGCGCATAGCCCGGCAGGGTGGCAAGCACCTGATCGGCGACCTCGAAACCGGGGTTCCACAAGAGGCTGCCGTATCCGAACACCCACATCGTCATCGCGCTGGTTCTCCTTTGTGCGATTGCGTAAACCTCAAATCGACGGGAAAAGCAAAGGGGCTGTGATGCTGCGGTTGGTTTGGGTTGTTGTGCTTGTGGCTCTGGGCTGGAGTGGCTGGTGGGCGCTGGCCGCGCGCGGGGTAGGCAGCGGGATCGAAGCCTGGCTGGACCAGCAGCGCGCGGCGGGATGGCAGGCGGAGGCGCGCTCGGTTTCGACCTCGGGCTACCCGCTGTCGCTCGACACGGAAGTCCTGAATCTCGCGCTCGCCGATCCGGCGACCGGCGTGGCGATCGAGGTCAGCCGTCTCGACTTCGCATCTCCCGCGTGGTGGCCGGGCGACGTGATCCTGACCTTGCCGTCCGATCCGATCCGGCTGGCCAACCCTTCGGGCCAAGCGACCCTGACCATGCAGGAAGCGCAGGCAGATCTCAAGCTGCACCCGAGGCAGGCGCTGGAACTGGAGCATATGGCGTTGATCTCCGGGCCATGGATCGTCACGCAGCCCGAAGGAGACCTGATCGCTGCCTCAGATCTAATCTTGCAGATGACGCAGGACCCCAACGATCCCATAGCCTACGGGTTCACGGCCAATGCCACGGCACTGCAACCGGGTCCGGTGCTGCGCGACAGGTTCTTCGTGCCGACCGACTGGCCGGTGAGTTTCGAAAGCTTCACGCTGCAGATGCGTGTCGCCTTCGACCGGCCCTGGGACCTGCGCGCGCTGGAGCAAGCCCGCCCGCAACCGCGCCGGATCGATCTGCCGCTGGCGGAAGCCGCCTGGGGCGACCTGAGGCTGCGCCTTGCGGCAGAGCTCGATATCGATGCGGATGCGGTTCCCTCCGGCACGGTCACGCTGCAAGCGCGCAACTGGCGGGAAATGCTGACGCTTGCGCAATCGGCAGGTCTCTTGCCGTCGGAGTTGCGCCCGCAACTGGAGAGCATCCTGTCCGCGCTGGCAGGGACGAGCGGCAACCCGGAGGCCTTCGATGTGACGCTGACGCTTGCCAATGGACGGGTCTCGATGGGCTTCCTGCCCCTCGGCCCCGCGCCTCGCATCTACCTGCGTTAACGGCAGTAGGCACCGTTGCCGTGGCGGGCCGTATCGAAGTGGAAATGGTCCTTGTGGAAGCGGTCGGATTGCGGCCCAAGCACGGTACCGAAAGTGCCGCAGGCCTCCTTGTGCAGCTTGCGCAGCGCGCTCGATGAACCGCTGGCATTCCACCCTTTGAGCACGGTTACGCCGGTTCCGTCGCGGAACTGGAAACCGCTGATGTCGATGGCCTTTCCCCGGCCATGCTCGGACACCCTTGCGCCAGGCAAGTTGTTCCGGGTCCGGCAGGCATAATGCGCAGCGACCCGCAGGTTCTTGAGCCCACCGCCGGTACGGGCAAAGGTCGGTTTCGCGGAGTTCTCGACCCATTTCTTCAGCGCCTGCGCCGTCGGGCAATCGATGGTCGCGCGCGGGCTCAGGCCAATGCCCGCCACCGATGTCACGCGCACGGCATCCTTGATGCCGCAGCTCCGGTTCTCGGATCTCACCCTGCCGATGACCTCGCCTTGAATATCCGGATCGCCGCAGACGGCACCCCGCGCGCGCAGTCTGGCCTGCTCACGCTGTTGCCGCTCTGCCGCCTGCTCCAGCTTGCGCGGGCGCGGCTTGGGTCGCAGCGACGTGGCGATCCCCTGACCACGGTCCACCGCCACCTGCGCCGCTTCGGATCGCTGCGGCGCCGCGATCGTGCCCGATTGCTCAAGCGTCAGGGGCACAGTGCCGGGCCGGGCCTTTGGCCGCAGCGATGTTTCGGGGGCCGCCGTAGCACTCCCTGCAAGGAGCATCAGCAGAACCGCCAGCCGCTTCACGGCGACTTCTTGGACCGCCCGAAATCCGGGGCGTCCGTGTCCTGCCCCGCCTGAATGATGCTGCGACGGATCGCGCGGGTGCGGGTGAAATAGGCATGCAGATGGTCGCCGTCCCCGGTGCGGATCGCCCGCTGCAAGGCGAACAGCTCTTCGGTGAAACGGCCCAGGATTTCCAAGGTCGCGTCCTTGTTGGTCAGGAAGACATCGCGCCACATGGTCGGATCGCTTGCCGCGATGCGGGTGAAGTCGCGAAAGCCTGCGGCAGAATACTTGATCACCTCGCTGTCGGTCACACGGCGCAGATCGTCCGCCACCCCGACCATCGTGTAGGCGATGAGATGCGGCGCATGGCTCGTCACCGCGAGCACGAGATCGTGGTGATCGGCGTCCATTTCCTCGACATTGCTGCCCATCGCTTCCCAGAGGCGGCGCAGGCGCGCAATCGCCGCAGGTTCCGTTCCCTCGACCGGCACCAGAAGACACCAGCGGTTCTGGAAAAGGTCTGCAAATCCCGATTCAGGCCCCGAATGCTCCGTCCCCGCCAGCGGATGCGCGGGGATGAAGTGCACGCCCTTGGGCACATGCGGGCCCACACTCGCGATCACGTCGCGCTTCACGGAGCCAACATCCGTCAGGGTCGCGCCGGGTTTGAGCGCTCCTGTGATTTCCTCTGCCACAGCACCCATGACCCCGACCGGTACGCAGAGCACGACCAGATCGGCACCTTCCACCGCCTCGGCTGCGCTGTCGCAGACACGGTCGCAAAGCCCGATCCGACGGGCGGTGGCGCGGGTTTCGGCGCTGCGGGCATAGCCGGTCACTTCACCGGCGAGCCCGCCGCGTTTCATGGCCCAGAACATGGAAGAGGCAATGAGCCCGAGCCCGATCAGGGCAACGCGGTCGTAAATCGGTGTCACGGCGTCAGAGCTCCTTGAACTGCCGCACCGCATGCACGACGCGGCGGCAGGCGCTTTCATCGCCGACCGTGATGCGCAGGCAATGCGGCAGCTTGTAGCCCGCGACCTGGCGCACGATCAGCCCTTCGCCCTTGAGGTAGGCATCGCAGGCCTGCGCCTCCGCGGGATCCGCGAACCGTGCCAAGACGAAGTTGGCCAGCGACACATCCGACGGCACGCCAAGCTCGGCCAGCGCATCGGCGAGCCATGTCCGCCAGCGCGCATTCTCGCGGCGGCAATGGTCCGCATAGGCGGTGTCGCGCACCGCCGCCTCCGCTGCCACAAGGGCTGCCGTGGAAAGGTTGAAAGGGCCGCGCACCCGGTTCAAAACGGCGATGATCTCCGACGGCCCATAGCCCCAGCCGACCCGCAGGCCGCCAAGCCCGTAGAGTTTCGAAAAGGTACGGGTCATGACGACGTTCTGGCGCGCGTCCACGAGCCTTGCCCCGCCGTCGTACTCCTCGACATATTCGGCATAGGCACCGTCCAGCACCAGAAGCGTCTGGCGCGGCAGGCCATCGGCCAGTCGCGCCACATCCGACGCACCGATCATTGTGCCTGTGGGGTTGTTGGGGTTGGCGATGAAGACAAGCGCCGTCCTGTCGGTGCAGGCCGCAAGGATCGCGTCCACATCGGTCACACGCTCCCGTTCGCGTACCTCGACCGGGGTCGCACCCGCCGCAAGGGCGGAAATGCGATACATGCCGAAGCCATGTTCGGTGTGGATCACGTCCTGCCCCGGCCCGGCATAGGCCTGACAGAGGAAGTGGATGATCTCATCCGAGCCCACGCCGCAGATGATACGCTCCGCGTCCAGCCCGTGAACCTCGGCGATGGCCGTGCGCAGGCTGGCGTGATCCGTCGTCGGATAGCGGTGCAGGTCATGGACCGCGCGCGCATAGGCCGCCTTGGTCGCATCACTCGGACCCAGCGGGTTCTCGTTGGAACTCAGCTTGATCGCATTGTCGCGCCCCGGCACATGCGCGGCCCCGCCCTGATAGAGCGAAATTTCCATGATGCCGGGTTGCGGGCGGATCATTGTCGTCATCTGCGATCTCCTGTCGCGCGCTGTTTACCGGGGCCTGCCCACCTGCGCCAGCATCAACTCGCGAGCACGTTGCGGAAAAGCCAGGGGTCGCTGTCGTCGATGTCCTCCGGGAACAGCGCCCATCGGTCCTGAAGCGGCGTCCAGTCGGTGTAATGCGCCTCCACCGGGCCAAGATAGGGGCGTTGCACCTCGAGGCAACGGGCGTGATCCATCTCGTCCGTTTCGACGATGCCGGCGCGCGGATTTTCCAGCGCCCAGACCATTCCCGCCAGCACGGCGGAGGTCACCTGCAGGCCGGTCGCATTCTGATAGGGGGCCAGTTTCCGGGCCTCCGCATTGGAGAGCCGCGAGCCGAACCAGAGCGCGTTCTTCTCATGCCCGTAAAGCAGCACGCCCAATTCATCGATGCCCTCGACGATTTCGTCGGGTTCGAGGATTTCGTGCACGGTCTGCTGGCGACCCGAGCCGAACATCTCGTGCAGCGACAAAACAGCGTCGTCACAGGGGTGATAGGCATAATGACAGGTCGGCCGGAAATCCGGCGCATGGGCGGGACCGACGGTGTAGTAGTCGGAGATCGATACCGCCTCGTTGTGCGTGACCAGAAAGCCGAATTGCGGCCCCGGTGTCGGGCACCAGGTATGCACGCGGGTGATCGCCCCCGGACGCTCCAGCCAGATCGCGGCCTGACATCCGGTGTCATGGCCGTGACCGTTCTCCGGAAACCAGGTCTCATGCGTGCCCCAGCCAAGCTCGGCGGGCTGGAAACCTTCCGAGATGAACCCTTCCACCGACCAGGTGTTCACGAAGGTGCCGCGCGGGCGCGGTGTGCGTCGCGCCTGCGTGTCCCGCTCCGCGATATGGACGCCCTTGACGCCCAGATCCTTCATGAGATTACCCCAGCCGGTCCGGTCCCAGGGCGTGGCGATATCGCGGCCGGTATCCTTCGCCAGGGTCAGCAGCGCTTCCTTCACGAACCAGCTGACCATGCCGGGATTGGCCCCGCAACAGGAAACGGCGGTCGGACCACCCGGGTTCGCGGCCTTTTCATCCCGCACTTTTTGGCGCAGGGCATAATTGGTGCGCTCCGCGTTTTCCGTGGTCTCGAAGTAGAAGCCAGCCCAGGGCTCCACGACGGTATCGATGTAGAGCACTCCCAACTCGCGGCAGTATTTCATGATGTCGAGAGAGGAGGTATCCACGCTCAGGTTCACGCAGAAGCCGCGTCCTTCCTTGAAGATCCCGCCAAGTATCTCACGGTAGTTTTCCCGCGTGATCGCTTCCTGCAAATGGCGGATCTTGCGCTGATGCAGAAATGTGTGAACATCCTCGTTGGGTTCGATCACCACCAGCTTGTCCGCGTCATAATCGAAATGCCGCTCGATCAGCGGCAAGGTGCCGCGTCCGATGGAGCCGAAGCCGATGATGACGATTGCCCCGTCAATGCGGCCATAGTTCGGATAGGTGGTCATTCTGGCCTCCTGCAAATGGGTTGCAGGGGTGATGCATGAGCAGGGCTGGCAGGTCAATGCTGCTGTCGGCATCTCGCTTCACGCTGCCGAGGTTTCGAAAGGGCATAGGCTGCTATGCGGACTAAGCAGCCTTCGCTATCCTTTAGGATAGGCCAACTTTTCATAGTTGATTTCTAAATGTACTGATTGAACTCTGACCGAAAATTAGATGGGAAAGACAAATGAGTTCACTGAACCGTCGAAGCTTGTTGAAAGCCAGCGTGTCAACGTTAGCAGTTTTACTGCCATTTGGTGCTGTTGTTGGCCAAACCAGCTCTCTTTCTGATCTCGGCACAAAAGTCATTCCGCTCCCAACAGTCACTGTCTATACCGCACGGGAAGTTCTCACTCTTGATCCGGCGAAACCCGTTGTGGATGCTGTCGCAGTGGTGGACGAACGCATCCTTTTGACTGGCACCCTGCAAGATGTAGTGGATACTCTCAAAGGGCAACGTCACACGATAGACACCAGGTTTGCCGATAAAGTGATCGTGCCAGGTTTCATTGCCCAGCATGACCATCCGCTGTTGGCCGCGCTCACCATGTCCTCAGAAATCTTGTCGATCGAGGACTGGGTTTTGCCGTTCGGAACAGTCCCAGCTGTCCGGGACAAGCAGGACTTCGTCGAACGTCTAACAAAGGCTGTTCAAGCGAGGACAGACCCCGCTGAACCGATCGTGTCCTGGGGTTACCACCCGGCGTTTTACGGGCCACTAACGCGCGAAGATCTTGATGCGATCAGCGCCACACAACCAATACTGGTGTGGGCGCGGTCCTGCCACGAGATGATCTTGAACAGTGTTGCACTTGAAATCGGTGGGGTTACCCAGGAATTGGTCGAAGGATTATCTCCCACCGAAAAAATGCAATCGAGCTTTGCCGAGGGCAGGTTTTGGGAACAAGGGCTGTTTGCGGTTCTGCCCAATATCGCGCCTCTTGCGGCCTCTCCTGAGCGGTTGCAAGCCGGGCTGGAACTCACCCGAGACTACATGCACGCCAAAGGCGTTACTTTTGGAAATGAGCCCGGCGGCATTCTGTCAAAGCCCGTACAGGATGGTATAAACGCTGTTTTTTCGAGCCCGGATATGCCTTTCCGCTGGTCCTTCATGCCGGATGCAAAATCGCTGGTAAAGGCATACCCTGACGATGCTCAGGTGATAGCAGAAACAGAAAACCTCAGTGGTTGGTATGGTGGAATGACAAGCCTTGCGCCCAAGCAAGCCAAACTGTTTGCAGATGGTGCTATCTATTCCTTGTTGATGAAAGTCCGCGACGCCTATCTGGACGGGCACGAAGGCGAGTGGATGATGGACAAGAGTGATTTCGATCGCGCGTTCCGGATTTATTGGGATGCTGGTTATCAAATCCATGTGCATGTAAACGGAGATGCTGGTCTGGATCGTGTACTGGATACACTTGAGATGAATCTGCGTCGCAATCCCCGGTATGATCACCGGACAGTTCTGGTTCACTTTGCGGTGAGCGCTGAAGATCAGGTAAAGCGGATTGTAGATCTTGGCGCAATCGTCAGCGCCAACCCGTATTATGTCACAGCTCTTGCTGATCAATATTCCAAGGTTGGTCTGGGCCCTGAACGTGCGGATTCAATGGTCCGGATCGGCGATGTATCACGCGCGGGCATTTCCTGGTCTCTGCATTCGGACATGCCAATGGCTCCGGGCGATCCGCTGTTTCTGATGTGGAGCGCCGTAAACCGGGTCACATCTTCCGGTCGGGTAGCAGGGCCGGAACAAAGGGTCCGCGCAGAAGATGCGTTGCGTGGAGTGACAATCGAGGCCGCATATTCGCTCAAGCTCGAAGACGAGATCGGCAGTATCGAACCGGGAAAGCGCGCCAATTTTACCGTTCTTGATCGTAACCCGCTCAAAGTCGATCCTATGGAAATCCGGGACGTAAAGGTTTGGGGAACTGTTATGGAGGGCCGAATTCAGCCGGTAGAAGCGACTGAAAGGAAAGCTTCGCTGATGGAGCCAACCCCAGTCGAATCAAGCCGCGCATTCGCAGAAGCATCCTTCCAACATGCACTCAAAGTGTTACATTATCACCTTTAGCTTTTAAAGCAATTCACAGGCTAAAATCGTATGACCGCTTCGGGCTCGAAACCAACCTTCGCTCTACCGAGCGAACAGAAAAAACCGCCCGGAACAGGACCGGGCGGTTCAACAGCTGCAGCGCTGCAAAGTAACTTAGTTCTTGGCGTAGAATTCCACGACGAGGTTCGGTTCCATGATCACCGGATAGGGCACATCGCCGAGGTGCGGCGTGCGCACAAAGGTCGCGGTCAGCTTGGAGTGGTCGACCTCGAGGTAGTCCGGCACGTCGCGCTCGGCCAATTGGGTGGCTTCGAGGATCGCGGCCATCTGCTTGGAGCGGTCGCGGACCTCGATCACGTCACCCTCTTTCACGCGGTAGGAGGGGATGTTCACGATCTTGCCGTTCACGCGCACATGCTTGTGGTTCACGAACTGGCGCGCAGCGAACACGGTCGCCACGAACTTCGCGCGGTAGACCACGGCGTCGAGGCGGCGCTCCAGCAGACCGATCAGGTTCTCACCGGTGTCACCCTTGACGCGCTCGGCTTCGGCGTAGATGCGGCGGAACTGCTTTTCGGTCAGATCGCCGTAGTAGCCTTTCAGCTTCTGCTTGGCGCGCAGTTGCGTGCCGAAATCGGAAATCTTGCCCTTGCGGCGTTGGCCATGCTGGCCGGGGCCATATTCGCGGCGGTTGACCGGGGACTTCGGGCGACCCCAGATGTTTTCGCCCATGCGGCGGTCGATCTTGTGTTTGGCAGACGTGCGTTTGGTCACGGCTGATCTCCTTCCTTGAGGCCCATGCGGGCGATGAAGGGCGTTGTCCTCTGGATCGCTCCTGACAGGCTGCCCCTTGCGGGAGCCACCAACACCAATGAAGTCGCGCTTATACTGCGGGGTTTTCGAGAGTCAACGCCCGTTTCGCGCCGATTTCCGCAACCGGTGCGTGACAGGGACAGGTCACGAGGTGATCGTTGACCATCCCCACCGCCTGCATGAAGGCGTAAACGATCGTGGGGCCGCAGAACTTGAACCCTTCGGCCTTGAGGTCCTTCGAAATCTGCGCCGAAAGGGCGGTTTGCGCCGGGACCTGCGATTGCAGCGCCCAGCGGTTCTGCAAGGGCGCATTGTCCATGTAGGCCCAGAGGAAGCGATCGAACCCACCGCGGGCCTCAAGACGCTGCCATGCCTGCGCATTGGTGATCGTGGCCTCGATCTTGCCCCGGTGACGGATAATGCCCTTGTCCTGAAGCAGAAGCGCAACCTCCCGCTCGCCCCAGCAGGCGATCACATTCGGGTCGAAATCGGCGAATGCAGCCCGGAAACTGTCGCGTTTTTTAAGGATCGTGATCCAGCTCAATCCCGCCTGGAAGCCGTCGAGCACGAGCTTTTCCCAGAGCGCACGGCTGTCGAACTCCGGTACGCCCCATTCGGTGTCATGATAATCAAGGTAAATCTGTTCAGGCCCTGCCCAGCCGCATCTTTCCACCATTCGCCTCCTGAAGTGACAGCGCGTCGATCCGCCTGCCTAAAACTTGTCTAGAATAGGAACAAAATGCGAAGATTCACCAACAATTAGGGAATACCGCAGAATCTGTGCTGACACGCCCGACGAGGATTCTCATGTCCGGACCCAGAAAACGACTGTTGGCAGATCTTCCCCCGGGCAGTGAAAGCCCTTTGGATCATGCGGTAAGCAGCCGCGATCGCGATTCCATGAACATGGTGTCGGCCGCCATTCGCCACAGGCAGGTGTTACTCGCCTTCCAGCCGGTGATGCAGGCCCGGGCCGCCGACCGGGTCGCTTTCTACGAAGGGCTGATCCGCGTTCTCGACGAAACGGGGCGCGTTATTCCGGCCGGTGCCTTCATGGGCGCCATCGAGAACACGGAACTCGGGCGGCAACTCGACACATTGGCGCTCAACCTCGGGCTCAAGGCGCTGCATGAAAACCCGGGCCTCAGGTTGTCGATCAACATGTCCGCGCGCTCGATCGGCTTCCGGGAGTGGAACCAGACGCTGGAACGCTGGTTGAAACGGAACTCGACAATCGCGGAACGGCTCGTGCTCGAGATCACCGAAAGCTCGGCGATGATGGTGCCGGAGCTTGTCTCTGATTTCATGGACCGCTTGCAGATGCGCGGCATCTGCTTTGCGATGGACGACTTCGGCTCAGGATACACCGCACTGCGCTACTTCAAGGACTTCTTCTTCGACATCATCAAGATTGACCGCCAGTTCATTCAGGGGATCGCTGAGGACAGCGACAACCAGGCCATGACTGCCGCTCTGGTTTCGATCGCGCGGCATTTCGACATGATCACCGTGGCCGAATTCGTCGAAAACGAGGCGGACGCAGACGTCTTGACCCAGCTTGGCGTCGATTGCCTGCAAGGGCACTACTTCGGCGCGGCCACAACCAGACCGCATTGGTTGCAGGACAGCGCACTCAAGAAGGCGGTCTGACCACCCGGCAAGACTTGCGCTCGGAACATGACGGCTTTCCACCCCAGCGTGCCGCATTTGGTTGCCGGACCCCGCGTCATGCGGTATGACCCATTTCCATGGGGAGAGGGGTCGCGGCATCTGATTTGACCTGCGCATGAAAACGTCCCGCTCCAGTAACTGGCAAAGGACCAATCACCATGACGAATGTCGTAATCGCATCGGCCGCGAGAACTGCCGTAGGCAGCTTCGGAGGCTCTTTCGCAACCACCCCGGCCCACTTGCTCGGGGCAGCTGTTCTGAAAGAGGTCGCCGCCCGCGCCGGCGTGGATGCGTCGGAAGTCTCCGAAACGATCCTCGGACAAGTCCTCACCGCGGCCCAGGGTCAGAACCCCGCGCGGCAGGCACATATCCACGCAGGCTTCCCGCAGGAAAGCTCGGCCTGGACCATCAACCAGGTCTGCGGGTCCGGTCTGCGCGCCGTAGCGCTCGCGGCCCAGCACATCCAGCTTGGCGATGCCGCCATCGTCGTCGCCGGTGGCCAGGAAAACATGACCCTCTCGCCGCATGCCGCTTCGCTGCGCGCAGGCCACAAGATGGGCGACATGCAGTATATCGACACCATGATCCGGGACGGTCTCTGGGATGCGTTCAACGGCTATCACATGGGTCAGACGGCGGAAAACGTCGCCGAGAAATGGCAGATCAGCCGCGACCAGCAGGACGCCTTCGCCGTTGCCTCGCAGAACAAGGCCGAGGCCGCGCAGAAGGCTGGCAAGTTCGCAGATGAGATCGTGGCATTCACCGTCAAGGGCCGCAAGGGTGACACGGTCGTCGATCAGGACGAGTACATTCGCCATGGTGCGACCATGGAGGCGATGCAGAAGCTGCGCCCCGCCTTCACCAAGGACGGCTCGGTCACGGCTGCCAATGCGTCGGGCCTGAACGACGGTGCCGCAGGTGCCCTGATGATGTCCGCCGATGAGGCCGAGAAGCGCGGCATTGAACCGCTGGCGCGAATCGCAAGCTACGCCACGGTCGGTCTGGACCCCGCCATCATGGGCGCGGGCCCGATCTACGCCAGCCGCAAGGCACTGGAAAAGGCCGGCTGGAAAGCGGAAGACCTTGATCTGGTGGAGGCGAATGAAGCCTTCGCGGCGCAGGCCTGTGCCGTCAACAAGGACATGGGTTGGAACCCCGAAATCGTCAACGTCAATGGCGGGGCCATTGCCATCGGCCACCCGATCGGGGCCTCCGGTGCCCGCATCCTGAACACGCTGCTCTTCGAAATGAAACGCCGCAACGCCAAGAAAGGCCTCGCCACTCTTTGCATCGGCGGCGGCATGGGCGTGGCGATGTGCCTCGAGCGCCCCTGATCGCGACAGCGGTGCGGCATTCTCTTGCCGCACCGTCACGCAATAAAGTTGCGCATCGAAATCGATTTGCGTAACACTCTAAACAGCAAGTTCAAGGAGAATACACCATGTCCCGTGTCGCACTCGTCACCGGAGGCAGCCGCGGAATCGGCGCTGCCATTTCAAACGCCCTCAAGGCCGCAGGCTATTCCGTCGCGGCGACTTATGCCGGCAATGACGAAGCCGCTGCCAAGTTCACCGAAGAAACCGGCATCAAGACCTACAAGTGGAACGTTGCGGACTACGATGCGTCCAAGGACGGGCTGGCGCAGGTCGAAGCGGACCTCGGCCCGATCGACGTCGTTGTGGCGAACGCCGGGATCACCCGCGACGCGCCTTTCCACAAGATGACGCCGCAACAATGGCAGGAAGTGATCGACACCAACCTGACCGGAGTTTTCAACACGGTGCATCCGATCTGGCCGGGGATGCGCGACCGCAAATTCGGGCGCATCATTGTGATCAGCTCGATCAACGGCCAGAAAGGGCAGTTCGCCCAGGTGAACTATGCCGCGACCAAGGCCGGCGATCTCGGCATTGTCAAATCCCTGGCACAAGAAGGCGCACGCGCCGGGATCACTGCCAATGCGATCTGTCCGGGCTACATCGCGACGGACATGGTGATGGCTGTGCCGGAAAAGGTGCGCGAGTCGATCATCGCGCAGATTCCCGCCGGTCGCCTCGGAGAGCCCGAGGAAATCGCGCGCTGCGTCGTCTTCCTAGCCTCCGATGATGCAGGTTTCATCAACGGATCGACGATTTCGGCCAACGGCGCTCAATTCTTCGTCTAATTGTTCAAAAAAAGGAAAGGGCCAGTGATTTTCCTGGCCCTTTCCTGTAGCGTGGCTTCCATACTGCGAATTAACGCACGGTCGGAAACAGCCACCGCCATGCATCCCTCATAGCCTGTGCGCGTTCTTCATGGGCTCTTTGCATTGCGTTACGAGCCGTCGTGGTGATGGGTGCTTCGATCATCGGGTGTCCTTTCTTCTCAAGTGATTTGAACTGAAACTGATATGGCGCCTCGAAATCAAACTTACAAACGAGACTTTTAAAGACTTCAGATAAGTATTACTTCACCGAGCATGGCAGATCGTCTCCCTCCCCTCACCGCCCTGCGGGCTTTTGATGCAGCGGCACGGCACATGTCTTTCGCCAAAGCGGCGGAGGAGCTTTCCGTTACGCCGGCCGCCTTGAGCTTTCAGATCAAATCGTTGGAAGAACATCTGGGCGCACCGCTTTTCCGGCGGATGAACCGCGCAGTGGCCTTGACGGAGGCGGGCGCGGCGCTCGCGCCTGGAACCACCGACGGCTTTCATACGCTGGCAACGGCCTGGCGGGCAGCACAACGCCTCCAGAACGAGCAGACCCTTACCGTCACCGCCGGACCGGCATTCACCGCGAAGTGGCTGGCACCGAGGCTTTACGAGTTTGCGCAGGGCCATCCGGATGTTGAGCTGCGCTTTTCGGCATCGCTGAAGATGATGGATCTGGCGCGGGATGCCATAGATGTGGCCATTCGCTTCGCAAACACGGTCGATCCGGCACTCTATGCCATGCCGCTGGTGGAGGAATGGGTGGCCCCCGTCATGACACCCGAACTGGCGAGCCGCTATCCCGACCTTGAAAGCCTGAAGAAAGCGCCGCTGATCTTTGACGACTCGATACAGTTTCTGACGCCCCCCAGCGACTGGGCCGCCTGGTTCAGGGCCATGGGCGAAGATTTCTCACCGCATCACGGGCCGCGCTTCAGTCAGGCCGACCACGCGATTGATGCCGCTCTGGCTGGCGTAGGCGTGGTACTGGGCAGGCGCGCGCTTGTGGTCAAGGACATCAACGAAGGCCGCCTGGTGCTGCCCTTCAAGACGGCGCTCTCGGTCAACGCAAGGTTCTGGTTCCTCTGCCTCGCAGGGGCGCAGGACCGCCCCCAGATCAAGGCCTTCCGCGAGTGGATGCTGGCGGAGATTGACAAAACCGCGCACATCACTGACAGGCTGACCATCGTCCCGCCGAAAGCTCCCTAGAATGACCAGACCCCGCGCGACTGCGATCGGCTTTGTTGCCGTGCTGCTCTGGTCCTTGCTGGCAGTGCTCACCGTGGGCTCGTCGCCGACACCTCCGCTCCTGCTCAATACCATCTGCTTTGCGATCGGTGGGACTGGCGGGCTGCTGTGGGCCCATTTTGCGGGCGGCCTCTCGGTGCTGAGGCGCGTGCCCCTCAGGGTCTACCTGCTCGGGACGCTCGGCCTTTTCGGGTACCATGCGCTCTACTTTTCGGCGCTGCGCCTGGCGCCAGCGGCCGAAGCAGGGCTGATTGCCTACCTCTGGCCGCTCTTGATCGTCGTCTTCTCCGGCCTGTTGCCGGGTGAACGGGTCAGGCGTGGCCATATCCTCGGCGCTTGCGTCGGTTTCGCAGGGGCCGCGTTGATCATCTCGGGCGGGGGCAGTGGAATTCAGGCGCAGTTCTTGCCCGGCTATCTGCTCGCGCTGGTTTGCGCGCTGACCTGGTCGAGTTACTCGATCCTGTCGCGCCTCGCGGGTGCGGTACCGACACAATCGGTGGCCGTTTTTTGTATCGCGGCAGCGGCGCTGTCCCTGCCCCTGCACCTGGCTTTTGAAGAGACGGTCTGGCCGGGCAGCGGACTTGCATGGACATCAACGGTCTGTCTCGGCCTCGGACCGGTGGGCCTTGCCTTTTTCGTATGGGACATCGGCGTGAAGAAAGGAGATATCCAGATTCTTGGAACGGCCTCCTATGCCGCGCCGATCCTTTCGACATGTGCGCTGGTGATTGCGGGCGTCACACCCTTCACGGCAAGCCTTGCGCTTGCAGCGCTGATGGTGGCTGGCGGAGCGATGATTGCCACTCGCGCCAGCCGGGAATAAGGATCGTTTTTTAACTGGATAGGCGCGTGATCTCTTCCTTGATGCGCAACTTCTGCTTCTTGAGATCCGCAATCGCCAGATCGTCGGCGCCGGGGGAACGCTGGGCCATCTCTACGGCCTCGCTGAGGGACTGATGTTTCTTTTTCAGCTGTTCGACATGTGCGGTAACGCTCATTCATTCCTCCTGTTTGCTTCGTTGCAGGACAAGTTGATCACATCAAACGATTCAAGTCACGCTGCACCCGCAGTATAGCTGACGATGCGGTTAAAAATGGCTTAACGGCGCCTAGAATTTCAGTGCAGCGCCGTCACGCAGAACCGCCTTGACCTCGCGCATATAGCTGTCGCCGTCCCGCAGATGGCGCGCGCCATCGTGCAGGATCAACGGCGGATGCATCCGGAACGCTGCCCGCCCGCCCTTGCGCGCCCGCACGATCACCAGTTCACAAGCGCGCCCCGGTCGGGGGCTCACAGGCAGAACCTCGATGCTGCCCAGCCTTTGGCTCATGGAGGCGAGGATATCCGGAAGCCGCTCCACGCGATGGATGAAATGGGCAATCCCTTTCGGCGCAAGCCGCTTGGCGGCAACCTTCACCCAATCGCCGATCGGCGCGGTTTCCCCCAGCGCGGTTTCCCGACCACGATCCTTCGCGGCCTTGCCAGCATCGCGGTCGAAGTAGGGCGGATTGGCCAGGACATGGTCGAACTGGCGCTGGCGCAGATCAACCGGCAGGTCGAAGATGTCGGAAGTGACGACCTCGAAGCGCTCCCCGCCGTTGCGCCGCGCAAGATCCGCATAGCGCGGTTGAATTTCGACGCCCGTGAGCGACAGGCCAGGAACCCGGGCACCGAGGCAAAGCGCCACGGCTCCGACACCGCAGCCGAGGTCCAGCACCCGCTGGCCCGCCACCGCCGGCACGCTCGCCGCCAGCAGCACGGAATCAAGACCGGCGCGATAGCCGCCTTTCGGTTGGCAGAGATGCAGTTTGCCGCCCAGAAAGGCGTCCTGCGTCACCTCTTCCGTCATCGCCCCAGCGGGATCTCGTTGTCCCGCATCACGCGCTCGGCACGGGCATGATCCCGCTCACGCACCATGAGCCGCCGGGGGAAGATTCCGATGCCACCTTCGAGCACGCTCATGTTTACGTCCATCTGAAAGCAGTCTATATCCTCGCCCTGAAGCAGGGCTGAGGCGAAGGCGATGATCGTTGGATCGGTGCTGCGCAAAAGTTCCTTCATATCAGGGATGTAAGGGCAAGCCAGTGAGAATGTCGAGCCTTGCAAGCAGGAAGTCGATGCCAGAGACCGAGAATTCACGCAAACCGCACGATCGCATGGCAGCCTATCTGGCGGATGACCTTGCGGCCGTGAACACGCTGATCCGGTCGCGAATGGCGTCGGAGCATGCGCCGCGTATTCCGGAGGTCACAGCGCATCTGGTCGAGGCGGGCGGCAAGCGGCTGCGCCCGATGCTGACGCTGGCGGCAGCGCATCTTTGTGGGTATCAGGGCCATTTCCACATCAACCTCGCGGCGACGGTGGAGTTCATCCATACTGCCACTCTGCTGCACGACGACGTGGTCGATGAAAGCGGGCAAAGGCGCGGCCGACCAACGGCCAACCTTTTGTGGGACAACAAGTCTTCGGTTCTCGTCGGCGATTATCTCTTTGCGCGCAGTTTCCAGCTTATGGTGGAGACCGGATCGCTGCGGGTGCTCGACATCCTCTCCAACGCCTCGGCTACGATTGCCGAGGGCGAGGTGCTGCAACTGACCGCCAGCCAGGATCTGGCAACCACGGAATCCATCTACATGCAGGTGGTGCGCGGCAAGACCGCCGCTCTTTTCGCCGCCGCAACAGAAGTTGGCGGCGTGATCGCCGGTGCGCCCGAGACCCAGGTCAGAGCGCTGAGCGATTTCGGGGATGCCTTGGGCATCTCCTTCCAGATCGTCGATGACCTTCTGGATTTTCAAGGCGATCCGGGTGCCATCGGCAAGAACGTCGGCGACGATTTCCGCGAACGCAAGCTGACCATGCCCTTGATCAAGGCGATCGCAAGGGCGGACGCAGAAGAGCGCGCCTTCTGGGTCCGCACCATCGAAAAGGGCAGGCAGCAGGACGGCGATCTGGACCACGCCCTGGCGCTTTTGACCAAACACGATGCCCTCGGCGATACCAGCCGCGTCGCCCGATCAGAAGCCGCACGCGCCAAGCAGGCGCTGGCTCCTCTCCCCAACCATCCTGTCAAGGAGATGCTGCTCGATCTGGCGGATTACGTGGTCGAACGGATCAGCTGAGGTGCCGCCTTGGTGCCGCCGTTCAGCCGCCCGGCACGCACCCACCAATCCGGCCTTTCCGCGCGGATCGCTTCGGCGGCAGCCGTCGCCTGATGTACCCGTTCGAAGAGGCCAAAGCATGTGGCCCCTGACCCCGACATGCGTGCAAGGCGGCACTTCTCCTGCCCGTCCAGAGCCTCCAGAACCTTTGCTATGTCCGGGCATTCCACGACGGCCGGACCCTGCAGATCGTTGCGCTGCGCGCAAAGCCAGTCGAGCGTGGCGTCGCGATCCACGAACTGGTCCGGCCAGAGATCAAGACCGGAATTCTCCTTGCTGTGCAGCCTGTTGAAGACCGAGGGTGTGCTCACAGGCAGGCGCGGATTCACCAGCACCACCGGATAGGGGTGGAGGTCCGGAACCGGTTCGATCTGGTCTCCGATTCCCCTCACCCGGGCAGGCTCGGACAGCACGCACATCGGCACGTCCGCACCGATCTCGAGCAGGTCGCGCGCGTCCTGTGCGGTGGGATCGCGCGGCCGCTCCCCGCCGTTGACGGCGGCCTGCAGCATCAGCAGACCGCGATAAGTGGCCGCCGCGTCCGCCGATCCGCCACCTATGCCCGACGCCACCGGCAGGTGCTTTTCGAGATGCATCGACAGGGACAGGTCGGGTGGCCAGAAACGATGTGCCGCCCGCCACATGATGTTGTCACCGCCCTCCAGTCCCGCCACCGCCTCCGGCCCGGAGACCAGAAGCCGTGCCGGGCCGTGGCTCTGCAAGCGCACCCTATCGCCGATATCCGCAAAGGCCACGAGGCTGTCGAGCAGATGGTAGCCGTCCGCGCGCTGGCCGGTGACATGAAGGGCGAGATTGATCTTGGCCGGCGCGAAAACGCTAACCGTCTTCATTGACCACCTTCAGGGGAGGCGCGCCTTCATCCGACAGCACCTGATCGAGCCCGACTTCGAGCTTGCGGCGGATGCGGTCGGGGTCTACGTCCTCGTTGCTTTCGCCCTGATCGATGAAGGACAGCGCGCGCATCCACTGGAAACGGGCCTCGCGCTCGCGGCCCACGGCCCAGTAGACATCGCCCAGATGGTCGTTCACCACCGGGTCGACCGCGAGAAGTTCGACGGCGCGCTCCATCTGCGGCACGGCCTCCTCATAGCGCCCGAGGCGGTAGAGCGCCCATCCCAGCGAATCCACGATATAGCCACTGTCGGGGCTGGCCGCGACAGCCCGCTCGATCATCTCCAGCGCCTCTTCCAGCTTCACCTGCTGCTCGACCAGCGAATAACCCAGGTAATTCAAGACCTGCGGCTGGTTCGGGTTGAGTTCCAGCGCCGCCCGGAAGTCGGCCTCGGCAGCCTCCCAATTCTCCGTGCGCTCATGGCAGATCGCCCGTGCGTAAAGCAGAAACCAGCTCGGGCCGCCAGTGGTCTGGGAGAGCTCGACCGCCTTGTCATAGGCGCTCACCGCTTCCGCGAATCGATCCTGCTGGCGCAGGGCGTCACCGAGCGAGGTCTGCACGATCGCCAGATCGCCATGGCTGCGCGAGAGCTGCTCGAGCACTTCGATCGCCTGTTCGGGACGGTCCGCGCGACGCAGGGCATCGGCGCGGCCGAGTTCGGCAGCGTGATAGGCGCCATGGCTCGCGGGAACCTGCTTGTAGACGTCGATGGCGGAATCGTATTGATCGAGACTTTCGAAGAGTTCCGCCGTCAGGAGCAGCACATCGACGTGATCTGGTCGGAGCGCCCGGGCGACCTGGGCATAGAGGAGCGTGAACTCGGGTCCCGCTTCGCTGCGCAGGGCTGCGGCCACCGTATAGAACACTTCGGCGAAACCATCCTGCGGAGTGGTGATGGTGCTGAAGGGTATGGGTTCGCCTGCTTCAAGCGATGCCACGATCTCGTCGATCTCGGGATCGGTCGCGCCGGTGAACATGCGCCCCAGCATTTCGAGGCCTTCATCAGCGCGCTCCAGCTGCGACAGGATTTCCGCCCGGGCCAGAACGCCACGCCTTGTCTGAACGGCGGCACCGGCGGTATCAGCGCCGAAAATCCCCTCGGCGCTCTCGAAATCACCGACCGAGGCCAGCGCCATGGCCTTGTGGAACATGGCGAACCCTTGCAGACCCGGCTGCGCCGCGATTTCATCGAAGGCCGCGAGCGCCTCACTGACCTTGCCGAGCCCCATAAGCGCCCAGGCGCGGAGCAACCCGTCAACGAGCGAGCCGACGCCTTCGCCTTCCGCCGGGACCTGGGTAAGTTTCTCGAAGTCGCCGCGCTGGATCGCATCGGCGGTCAGGACAAGCTGTGCCACCTGGCTCGGCTGACCCGCCCGCTGCAAGGTCTGCGCGATCGGCAGGGCCCGGTCGACGCGCCCCATGGCGAGTTGCGCCACAACGGCACCCTCCATCAGCGCCAGATTGCCGGGATCACGCGCCAACGCACGGGTGAAGTAGGTTGCGGCATCCTCGAAATCGTTCTGCATCGCAGCGGAACGCGCCGCGAGATAGGGCCCCGCAATGGATTGCGCCGCTGACGGCGCCGCCAGAACGAAGGACAGGGCGGCGGCGACCATGGGGACCGTCAGGGTGCGGATCACGGGTTTTGACCTCTTGACTGCTCGATTGCGGCGCAAGGCTAGCAGGTTTCGCTGCAAGCGCAATGGCCCGCCGGGCCATGCAGGCTTCACGACATGCCGACCGGCGGGGTCCGTCCGAAATCACGGGGCAACCGGCGCCATAAGGGCCCGGCCATACCTCACATGTTCGGGTAATTACATGTTCGGGTAGTTCGGGCCGTCACCGCCTTGCGGCGTGGTCCAGACGATGTTCTGCGACGGGTCCTTGATGTCGCAGGTCTTGCAATGCACGCAGTTCTGGAAGTTGATGACGAAGCGCGTGTCCTTGCCGGTTTCCTCCACGAATTCGTAGACGCCCGCCGGGCAATAGCGCGCCGAAGGGCCCGCGTATTTCGGCAGGTTGATGCTCACCGGCACGGACGCGTCCTTGAGGGTCAGGTGCGCGGGCTGGCTTTCCTCATGGTTGGTGAAGGAAAACGCCACGTTGGTCAGCCGGTCGAAAGACAGCTTGCCATCGGGTTTCGGATAATCGATGGCCTTGTGCTTGGCGGCTTCTTCCGTCGCCTCGGCATCGGATTTGCCATGCTTCATGGTGCCGAGCAGCGAAAAGCCAAGCGTGTTGGTCCACATGTCAAAGCCCCCCAGCGCAAGGCTCGCGGTCAGCCCGTACTTCGACCAGAGCGGTTTCACATTGCGGACCTTGCTGAGGTCCTTGCCGATGGCACCGCTGCGCACTTCCGCTTCATAGGCGAGCAACTCGTCGCCGCTGCGGCCCGCCGCAATGGCTTGGATGGCGGCTTCGGCCGCGGCCTTGCCCGACAGCATCGCGTTGTGATTGCCCTTGATCCGCGGCACGTTGACCATGCCCACCGAGCAGCCCAAAAGCGCCACGCCGGGCGCGACCATCTTCGGCATCGACTGGTAGCCGCCTTCGCTGATCGCCCGGGCGCCATAGGCCACGCGTTTGCCGCCTTTCAGCAGGTCCGCCACCATCGGGTGGTGCTTGAACCGCTGGAATTCCATGTAGGGAAACAAATGCGGGTTCTTGTAGTTTAGATGCACCACAAAACCCACATAGACCTGATTGTTTTCAAGATGATATATGAATGAGCCGCCGCCCGCGTTCTTGCCCAGGGGCCAGCCCATGGTGTGCGTGACCGTGCCCTCGCGGTGCTTGGCCGGGTCGATCTCCCAGATCTCCTTCATGCCGAGCCCGTATTTCTGCGGCTCGTGCCCTTTGGAGAGGTCGTATTTCGCGATCACCTGCTTGGAGAGGCTGCCGCGCACGCCCTCGCCAAGGAAGACATACTTGCCGTGCAGCTCCATGCCGGGCTCGTAGCTGTCGCCCTTTGTGCCGTCCGGGTTCTTGCCGAATTCACCCGCAACAACGCCCTTTACCCCGCCATTCTCGTCGTAAACCAGTTCCGAACAGGACATGCCGGGGAAGATTTCCACACCCAACGCCTCGGCCTGCTCGGCCATCCAGCGGCAGACATTGCCCATGGAGACGATGTAATTCCCGTGGTTGTTCATCAAGGGCGGCATGGGAAAGTTGGGAATGCGCAGTTGTCCCGCCTCGCCCAGCATGTAGAAATTGTCTTCGCGGACCGGCACGTTCAGCGGCGCGCCCTTTTCCTTCCAATCCGGGATCAGCGCATCAAGGCCCACGGGATCGAGGACTGCGCCTGACAGGATGTGCGCGCCCACTTCGGAGCCTTTTTCCAGCACCACAACGTTGCAATCGGCGTCGAGCTGTTTCAGTCGGATCGCGGCGGCAAGGCCTGCGGGGCCTGCGCCCACGATCACCACATCATATTCCATCGCTTCACGTGTCGTGTCGGTCATGACTGAACCTTTCCCTGCGAATATCCGCTGCGGCACGGGCCGCGTCTCGACGTTTCGCGATTGGCTAAACCAGCGCCAGCCTCAATGCAATCACAACCGGGCGTCATAATGCCACGGTTGCCGCGCGCTGCCCGGAATTGAGACGGTCGTCGTCAGCCTGGCTTGTCCCCCAGCAAGTAGCGCGGCCCCGCGCCTTTTTCGGCTGCCCGATCCACAGGATTGTAAAGCGCGCAACTGGGCAGGCTCAGGCAACCGCAGCCGATGCAGCCGTCGAGATTGTCGCGCAACCGCGTGAGTGTTTCGATCTTGGCCTCCAGCCTGTCGCGAAACCCCGCGCTGATCCGCGCCCAGTCCCCTTTCGTAGGCGTACGCCCATTCGGCAGGCGATCAAGCTCGGCGCGGATCTGTGGCAGGGTGAAGCCGAATTGCTGGGCGATCATCACGAAACTCAACCGCCGCAGGTCCGATCGTTGGAAGCGCCGCTGCCCGCCCGCATTGCGCCAGGGGCTGGATCAGCCCCTGCGCCTCGTAGTAGCGGATCGCCGAGACCGCGAGCCCCGTGCGCGCGGCAAGCGCGCCGATCGACATGCCGTCATTCAGTGCCATAAATACCTTGACCTCAAGTCAGGTTTAGAAATTACGGTGAGTCGCAGGCAAAGTCCACAAGAAGGAGACAAGAATGCCCGCGACCCTGGAACACGCCAACATCACCGTCAGCGATGCCGACGCCACCGCCGCATGGATGTGCGATCTCTTCGGTTGGCATGTGCGATGGAAGGGCCCCGCGATCGACGGCGGCACCTCGTTGCACGTCGGCACCGAGGCGCAATATCTCGCGCTCTACCAACCTGCGCGCCCCTTGCAGCCGAAGGACGATAGCTACACTACGCAAGGTGGTCTCAACCATCTCGCCGTGGTCGTCGACGACATCGACGCCGCCGAGCAGGCTGTCGGGGCAGCGGGCTTCAAGCCCACGTCACATGCCGACTACGACCCCGGTCGCCGCTTCTATTTCAAGGATCAGGACGGCATCGAATTCGAGGTCGTGTCTTACAATTGAACAAGGGCGCGCATGGCCCGGTTCCGGCAAAGAGCCACCGGTCCCGCCAGTGCCCCCTTGCATTCCACCTCGCCTTTGGGTCAGTAATTGGGAAGACAAGTTCCGCGGCCCCCGGCACTGCCGGCGGGCCGCATCATTTCGTGGAAGCCGACGATGGACAAGATACCCATGACCCGCAAGGGCCATTCCGATCTGGAAGCCGAGCTCAAGCAGCTCAAATCCGTGGAGCGGCCGCAGATCATCAAGGCAATCGCAGAGGCGCGCGAGCATGGCGATCTGTCGGAGAACGCCGAGTACCATTCTGCCCGCGAAAAGCAGTCCTTCATCGAAGGGCGCATCAAGGAGCTCGAAGGCGTGCTGGCGCTTGCCGAAGTGATCGATCCGTCGAAGCTCTCCGGCACGGTCAAGTTCGGGGCGACGGTCACGCTGGTCGACGAGGATACCGACGAGGAGAAGACCTGGCAGATCGTGGGCGAGCATGAGGCCAGCATCGAGAACGGGCTGCTCAACATAAAATCTCCCATCGCGCGCGCACTGATCGGCAAGGACGAAGGCGACAGCGTCGATGTGCGCACGCCCGGCGGGATCAAGTCCTACGAAGTTCTGAAGATCGTCTACGCCTGACAGGAAGACTGATATGGCCGACACCTCGGAGCAGACCGAAGACAACAGGCAGCGCGCCCGCCCGACTCCTCTCGGCATCTACGACAGGCCCAATGCGGAGACGATCACCGGTATCGAGATTGCAGCAATCGTTCTCTCCGGCGTCTGGCTTCTCGGGGCGATCATCTTCTTTGTGATGCTGCCGCCCGAAGCCGATGCCACTGGCGCCGGTTCCCTGCGGTTTCTGATGATGCTGATGGCGATCTTCATGCCGGTCGCGATGATCTGGGTCGCCGCCACGGCGGCGCGGTCTTCACGGATCATGCGCGAGGAAAGCCAACGCCTGCAGGCCGCCATCGACGCGATTCGCCATACTTACGTGAACCAGAACCAGGCTGGCGGGATGGCAAGCGAAGCCGCTTCCGTGACCCGCAAACTCGATGAAATCGCCGCGGCGGCCCGCAAGACGGAAACCGTTCTGGCGACCTTCTCCTCGCGCCGGGAACACGTGCGGCAATCGCCGGCTGCGGCGGCTATCGCCCACCGTGCGCGACGACCAGCCGGCGCTGGCTCTCGGCACACAGGCAGAGGATATCTCGCCACCCCTCGCCGCGGAGGATTTCATCCGGGCGCTGAATTTTCCCGAAACTGCGGAGGACAAGGACGGCTTCGCAGCCCTGCGCCGTGCCCTGAAGGATCGCAACGCCGCGCAACTGATCCAGGCCGCGCAGGACGTGCTGACGCTGCTGAGCCAGGACGGCATCTACATGGACGACCTGCGCCCCGACCGGGCCCGCCCGGAGATCTGGCGCGAGTTCGGGCAGGGCGCGCGCGGCCGCGCCATCGCAGCACTCGGCGGCATCAGGGACCGGTCATCCTTGGCGCTTACCAGCGGGCGCATGAAGCAGGATCCGATCTTCCGCGATGCCGCCCACCACTTCCTGCGCCGCTTCGACAAGACCTTTGCGAGTTTCGAGAAAACCGCATCCGATGGCGAGATTTCCGCGCTCGCCGAGACCCGCACCGCGCGGGCCTTCATGCTTCTGGGCCGTGTCGCCGGAACCTTCGACTAGAGCCCGAAACTGCCAAAGGGAATGTAGCGTACGGGAACCCCCGGCGTGATCTCCATCGCCCCGTGCGGCAGTTCCACAAGACCTTCGGCCCAGGCGAGCCCCGAGATGCGCCCCGATCCCTCGGAGGCAAAGACTTCTGCCTGTCCGTCTCGGATCCGGGCACGAAGAAACTCGCTGCGGCCCGCCTTCTTGCGCTTTGAGAAGGCGGCAGGCACGTCGAAACCCTGCGGTGTGGGCCAGTTCTCGCCCGCCAGTCGGGCCAGCGCGGGACGGGCGAAAACCAGCGCGCAGACCATCGCCGCCACAGGGTTTCCCGGCAGACCGAAGACCGGCACGCCCTGCCATTGCCCCAAGGCCAGAGGACGCCCCGGTTTGACCGCAATCCGCCAGAGCGTCATCGCACCCGCCTCGCGCAGAAGCGCCGAGACATGATCCTCGTCGCCGGCGGAGGCCCCGCCACTGGTCAGAATGGCATCCGCAGTCGCAGACCCTTCATCGAGCCGGGCAGCAAGTGCGGCACGGTCATCCGGCACCCTGCCCAGATCGACGGGCAGATGTCCGAAACGCCGGAGCATCCCGAGCAGCATCGGCCGGTTGGCGTCAAAGATCTGCCCGGCGCGGGCGGAAGCGCCTGCCTCGACCAGTTCCGCCCCCGTGGAGAGCACGCCAACCCGCAAGGGACGAAAGGTCTCGACCTCGCTCACGCCCGTGGCCGCCAGAAGGGCGGCCTGCGCCGGGCCGATCCGCGCGCCGGCCTGTGCCACGACGGCACCGGCCACCACGTCTTCACCGGCTTTTCGTGTATTCGCCCCCGGTTTGATCGGACCGCGAAAGGCGATCTGCCCGTCGGTCGAGGTCACGTCCTCCTGCAAGACCACGGTATCGACACCGCGCGGCAGGGCAGCTCCAGTCAACACCCGGATTGCTTCGCCGGCAGCCACCTGCCCCGGCGCATCTCCGGCGGCCGCACGGCCCACAGCGAGCGGCAGCACATGCACGCCGTCGCCCCGGCCGCCCGCAAACCCGTAACCGTCCACCGCCGTATTGGGCAGCGGCGGATTGCTGCGTTTAGCGGCGACATCCGCCGCAAGCACCCTGCCCATGGCAGCCGAAACATCCAGCGTCTCGCGGCCTGTCACCGGCGTCAGGCGCTCTCGCAACTGATCCAGTGCTTCGCTGACCGGGGTCCAGTGCACACCCGGCGGCAAGGCGAAACAGTTGTTCGAAAGCCTCGGCGGGCGCATCGCTGCCTGACACAGCACGTCTTCGCAGCCCAGGCCGAAGATCCAGCCTTCCTCCTTCGCCGAAACGTCAAGCACCCCACCCAACTCCTCCGGCGTCAGCGATGAGATCATCCGCGCGACTTCGCGCACCTGCCAGGCATCCTTGATCCAGCCGTCCGGTGCCGCGCCGAGCGTGAGCGACGGCCAGATCTCGACGAAGGCGACCGGGCGCGTCAAAGGCTCGAACGGCCAGACCGCCGCACCAAAGCGCCGCCGGAGCCGCTCGAGAACCGGCAAGCCCATGAAGACCTGCGAGCCGACCGCACCCGCACCCGCCATCTGCCAACAGGTGAAGGCCCCCTTGGCCCGCTGCTCTGCTTCCCGGCGGTCCGGGAAGGGGTTCTGGTAGTCCGTTTTCCTACGCGGCAGGCCTTCGATCTCGCGTGACAAGCCATTGGCCCAGAACGGCCCATGCCCGCCGAAGCGCAGGTTGATCTCACCGGCCAGATCGAAGCGGTTGTTGGCTTTTGGCGCGTCCTCCACGCGGGCCTCGAACCACTGCCACAGGGCAAGCGGATCGTCCGAGCCGGTCAGCGCATAGCAGAAGCCCTGCGGGTAGCCGAAGGGGAAATCGAACCCCGCCATGACCCGGCGGCCCGCGGCCATTTCCGCCTCCAGTGTTGCCGCGATCCAGGTCTCGGCCATCTGTCTGTTGCGCAGGTAGACGGGCTCTTCCGCCCGTCCCTCGCGCGCGATGCAGGCCCAGATCGCATCGGCTGTCGGGCGCGCGCCGCGATCGTTCCCCCCCGCCCAATCGACCATCAGAAAGCTGTCGAAAGACGTCACAAGCCGACCTCGGCAAGGATGAAATCGGCGATGGCGCCCGTATCATTCAGATCGAACACCGGGCGATCGAGCTGCAGCGGCACATCGGAGGCTACCGCCTTGACCGTTGGATCCTCCTGCGCGATCAAGGGGTTCCCGGTCTCGGCGCGGAAAGCCTCGACTTTTGGGTGGGCATCGCGCTTGTAGCCTTCGATCAGCACCAGATCGACGGGCGCGAGTTTCGCAAGCAGGTCTTCAAGGCGCGGCTCCGCCTCGCCGCGCAACTCGTGCATCAGGGCAAAACGCTTTCGCGAGGCCAGAAGCACCTCGGTCGCACCCGCCTGACGGTGGCGGTAACTGTCCTTGCCCGGGTGATCCACGTCGAAGACATGGTGTGCGTGCTTGATCGTCGAGACCGAAAAACCGCGCCCGCAGATCTCGGTGACAAGGCGCTCCATCAGGCCGGTCTTGCCGGCGTTCTTCCAGCCGACGATGCCGTAAAGTCTCATAGCAACCCTTCCGCCCGGGCCAGATCCTCGGGTGTATTGACGTTGAAGAAGGGATCGAAGCCGGATACCGGAAAGACCGCCTCGCGCCCCTCATGCGCTTGGGTCCAGAGCACAACCTTGCGCAGCCCGCCCCCCAGGGCTTCGCGCAGATCGTCGCGCAGGGCCACCGGCCAGAGCCCGAAGGTCGGATGCCTGACCGTGCCGCGCGCCGGATCGGGGGTGGCGGCGAGCACCAGCGGATGGGTCATCCCTTCGCCGGCGAGCTGCAGCTGCGGCACTAGATCGGCGGGAAAGAAGGGCGTATCCGCGGCTGCGGTGACGATGCTCTCGGCACCCTGCGCCGCGGCCCAGTCGAGCCCCGCCAGCACGCCGGCCAATGGCCCTGCGAACCCGTCGATGCTATCGGCCAGAACCGGCAGACCGAAGCGCTCAAACCGCGCGGGATCTCCGTTGGCGTTGAGCGCGAGGCCCGCGACCTGCGGCGCCAGCCGCGCGATGACACGGGTCAGCAGCGACTGCCCGCCCAGAGCCAGCAGCCCCTTGTCGCCGCCGCCCATACGCGTGGCCTGTCCGCCCGCGAGGATCACGCCCAACGGCTGCTTCATGCGGCCCCCTTGCGCCCGGCGCGACGCGGCTCATCAGGGACAAGACCGGGATCGGCATCGCGCAAGAGCCGCTCCTGCCCCGAGAGGCAGACGAAACGCTGGCCCTTCATGCGGCCGATCAGGGTGAGGCCTACCTTGCGCGCGATCTCCACGCCCCAGGCGGTGAAGCCCGAGCGCGAGGCCAGCACCGGGATGCCCATCATCGCGGTCTTGATCACCATTTCCGAGGTGAGACGCCCGGTGGTGTAGAGGATCTTGTCGCCGGCGGGCACGTCTTCGGACAGCATCCAGCCCGCGATCTTGTCCACCGCGTTGTGGCGGCCCACGTCCTCCATGTAGACCAGTGGCCGGTCCTGATGACAAAGCACCGTGCCATGGATCGCCCCGGCCTCCAGATAGAGCGAGGGCGTGCGGTTGATCCGCGCGCTCAGCGCATAGAGCCAGGAGGTGCGCACGTCTGTCGCGGGCAGGTGCACGCCTTCGAGCCCCTCCATCATGTCGCCGAAGACCGTACCCACGGCGCAGCCGCTGGTGCGGGTCTTCTTGCGCATCTTCTCTTCGTAGTTCGTCTTGCGCGCCGTGCGCACGATTACCGTTTCCAGTTCCTCGTCATAATCGACGCCGGTGATCTCATCCGACGGCGTCAGCATCCCCTGATTGCGCAGGAACCCCAGCGCAAGATAGTCCGGATAGTCGCCGATGGTCATGGCGGTGACAATCTCCTGCGCATTGAGGAAAATGGTAAGCGGACGTTCCTCGACGACGCGGGTGGTGATCTCCCGGCCCTCATGGTCGATGCCGGTCACGGCGCGCGTCAGACGCGGCGCATCGGGATCGGGCGCGATCAGGTAATCGCCGGTCTCCTCAAGCCTCGCCAATTGCATCCTCCCTAAGGCTGGGTTAGCTGTCGGGTCACACATTAAAAGCAACTCATGACCTCCACCACCGAGAAATCATCAGGCGCGGCCGCTACCTTCTGGAAGGGCTTTCGCACCGGCCTGCCTTTCGTGCTCGTCGTCGGCCCTTTCGGCGTGCTCTTCGGCGTTCTGGCGACCGAAGCGGGACTGGATGTTATTGAAACACTTGCCTTTTCGGTCGTGGTTATCGCCGGTGCTGCGCAGTTCACCGCCCTGCAACTGATGTCCGAGCAGGCGCCAACGGCGATCGTTCTACTCTCAGCACTGGCGGTCAATCTGCGCATGGCGATGTATTCGGCCTCGCTGACACCATGGATTGGTGCTGCACCACTCTGGCAGCGGGCGATCATCGCCTATTTCACGCTTGATCAGTCCTACGCCTGTTCGATTCAGGAATATGAGGCGAAACCGCATATGTCTGTGCCGCAGCGTGTCGCCTATTTCGCTGGCGCCGTGGCCCCTGTGGTGCCCGCCTGGTACCTCTGCACTGTGGTCGGCGCGTTGATCGGCGCGCGCATTCCCGAGAGCTGGGCACTGGATTTCGCCCTGCCGATCACCTTCCTGGCACTGGTGGCACCAATGCTGCGCACGCCCGCGCATCTCGTCGCCGCCTTCGTCTCCATCGTGGTCAGCTTGCTGGCAGCCGGGGTTCCCTATTCGCTGGGTCTCATCATCGCCGGCACACTGGGCATGATGGCCGGGGCGCAGGCGGAAGTCCTGCTTGAACGCCGGAAAGCGCTCGCATGATAGATCAATCGACGCTCTGGACGGTGATCCTCGGTCTTGGCGCGGGCAGCTACCTGCTGCGTTTCACCTTTATCGGTCTTGTCGGCAACCGGCCAATGCCCGCCTGGCTTCTGCGCCACCTGCGATATACGGCGGTCGCCATCCTGCCCGCTCTGGTGGCGCCGCAGATCCTCTGGCCCGCCGCGACCGATGGGCAGACCGATCCGGCGCGTCTCGCCGCGGCCTGCGTGACACTCGCGGTCGGTCTCTGGACGAAAAACCTCTTCGCGGCGATTTTCGCGGGTGCCGCCACGCTCTATGCCCTGCTGTACCTGCTGGGTTGATCGCCGTCGCCATGACGCGTGGCAGGTTCAGATTTGCGCTGCCGCGATCCCGTCACGCACATCGCCCTCGTCGTTCTCGTAGTATTTTTCGGTTTTCACATCCGGGCGGGCAGCCACCTGCTCCATCAGATTGATCGGATAGAAGGTGACCTTGATGTTTTCGAAGCCCGGGACCTGCTGCAACAGGCGAGAGGTCGAGTTCGTGCAGAAGGAACCGGCGACCGACCCGTTGTTGCGCACGAGGTTCAGGGCCTGCTCGGCCTGCGCCGGGGTCACGTCGATTTCCTGTGTCACCACATGCCAGGTGCTGCGGGCATGGGCACTCTTGTAGGCGGCGAACCAGGCCGGGCTCACGCCGTAAAGTACGTCACCGCGCTCGGGCAGACCCTCGTGGATGAACGAGCCTGCCGGATCGAAGATCACCTGCTCGGACCCTGAGACCATCAGCGCCGTATGCCCGCCGCCACCGGTGCGGTTATTGATGACCGTGATCAGCGTCAGCTTCGGCGGGCCCGAGGGCACATAAGCCACAGCCGCCACGCGGGCGCGCGTCGCATCAAGTGAGCTCGGCGCAGCGCAAGCCGCCAGCCCTGCGAGCAGCGCAAGAACCATGATCAATCGCATAGGATGCTCCGGTCACGGCGCCCCCCGATAGGGCACGCGCGTGGGTCAGAAGGTCAGGAAGATCGCCATCAGGATAAGCAGGACAATGATCGCGATCACCGTGCGCGTCGTGAACGACATGAACCCGGCAAAAGTCTTTTCCTGCTCTTTGATGTCCATGCTTCCGTGTTTGTGTTCTGCCATTGCCGCAGTCCTTCCGTTTCTGTCGTGCTCAGCCCTAATGGATTCGTTTGGCCATGTCACCCGGTCACACGCCTTCTTGGGTCGAATGCACAATCATGCCTGTGCAGGACCACTACCACTTGCGAGTGTCAAGAACGCTTGTGCCACGAGAGGATCAACCCTCCTCGGACTCCGCCTCGAGGCTCTGGACGAGGCGGAAGCCGATGCGGGTCGGTTCCTTCTGTTCGTCGGGCTTCGGCAGCGCTCGCAGCATCACGTTCAACTGGCTCACATGCTGGATCAGTTGGGTGCGGCCGCCCGTGGCCTCGGTGCCGTAAAAGGTCACGATATCCGGATCGAAATAGCCCATGCCTTCAATTCGCAGGACACCGGTACCGCCACCGGCAAACCCCATGGCGACTTCCTGGCTGTTGTCGAGTTGGTCCTCGAAATTCCTGAGGTAGAGGATGATCCGTTCATAGGCCCATTGGGCTTCCGACTTCTCGGAGGCCGGCCGCCGGGTCAGCGCCTTGGGGATCGGTCTTGCGCAGGCACTGGTGACTTCCGGGTCGCAATGAACCTCATAAAGCCCTGCAAGGGCTGCGTCCTCGGCCGCCTCCGCAGCAGTCCTGATCTGGTCGCCCATCGCTCATCCCTTCCGCTGGTACGCCCAGGCTCCACCCGGGCGCCGCACACGCGTGGCGCGTCCTGCCTGATGAAGATGGCTCAGATGCGCCACCAATTCAACCAGCGCCAGACCATACTCCGCTTCGCCGATCTCGCGCTTGAAGAGCGGTGCAAAGCATTCGGAGGCGGATTTCGGCGAGTCGATGTAATCGAGCAGGCGCGACAGCGCCCCGTGATGGTTGTCGATCAACTGCCGCATCCGGAGCGGCAGGCCGGTGAAAGGCAGCTTGTGCCCGCCAAGCACCAGATGATCCGGCCGGGCCAGCGGCGCGAGACGCTCGCAGGCCTCCAGCCACTCCGCGATCGGATCCGCCATCGGTTCGGTCGGATAGACGCCGATGTTGGGACTGATCGACGACAGGATCTGATCCCCTGCGAGCACCAGATTATCGTCCCGGCTCCAGAAGGTCGCATGCTCCGGCGCATGCCCATTGCCGATATGCACATCCCAGGTCCGACCACCCATGCGGATTGTATCGCCTTGCCGGACCCGGCTGTAACCAATGGGAAGCGGGGCCACGACATCGGCGAAATTGAACGGGCGCTCGATTTTGCGCTTCTCGTAAATGGGGCTGTCCATGCCGGCGCTGCGGTAGAATGCAAGCGCTTCCTCAGAAGCGACCTCCTGAACATCCAGCGTCAGCATCCGCGCCATCAGCCAGGCCGTGCGGGTGGTCAAAAGCTCCGCCCCTTTTTCGGACTGCAACCAGCCGGCCATGCCGATGTGATCGGGATGATGATGCGTGACCACGACCCGCGCAATCGGCTTGCCCCCGAGCGGCCCGCCCAGAAGTCCCTCCCAGATCGCCCGCCCGCGTTTGGAGTCGAACCCCGTATCCACGATTGTCCAGCCGTCGCCGTCATCCAGCGCATAGACATTGACGTGATCGAGTTTCATCGGCAGCGGCAGCCGCATCCAGAGCACGCCCTCGGCGATCTCGATCGCCTCCCCTTCCGGCGGCGGCATGTCCCAGGGGTAGCGCAGGCCTTGCGTGTTCGCGTCGGGCATCAGGCGGCCAGATCTTCGGCCGAGAGGCTGTAGAGATCCTGCGCACCAGCCTGCGCATGAGCCAGAAGACCTGCGTGCTCGGGCAGCATCCGCTCGATGTAAAGGCGCGCCAGCCTTTCGCGCGCGCCGCCCCGGTCCGCAAGCGCGGCCTTGAGGTGGAGCCAGCCACCCAGCACCCGCGCGAAGGCGCGCAGGTAGGGCACCGATCCGGCAAACCGGTCGTTCATCGCATCGCGGGACACCATCCACTCGGTCGTCTCCCGCAGGCTTTCGCTCGCCTGCCAGACCGCTTCGGCCTGCTCGGGCAGATCCGCCCGCGCGGCCTCGGCCACGGTCTGAACCTCGTCGAGCAGCCGGAAAGCCGCCTCGCCCCCGTCCATCAGTTTGCGGCCCACCAGATCCATCGCCTGGATGCCGTTGGTGCCTTCGTAGATCGCCGTCACTCGGACATCACGACAGAATTGCGCAGCCCCGGTTTCCTCGACAAAACCCATGCCGCCGTGGACCTGAAGACCCATGTCGCTGACCGCGATGCCGGTATCGCTGCCGAAAGCCTTGCATATCGGCGTGAGCAGGGCCGCGCGCGCCTGCCACTCCGGTGCGCCTGTCGCGCGCGCCATGTCGATGGCCATCGCACAGCTCAGCGCGATGGCGCGGGCCGCGAAGATCTCCGCCTTCATCGTGGTCAGCATCCGGCGCACATCGGCATGCTCGAGAATGCTGCCCCCCGCCGCACCCGTCGTCTTGCCCTGCTTGCGGTCGAGCGCATAGGCAAGCGCCTGCTGGTAGGCCGCTTCGGCCACGCCGATCCCCTGTTCACCGACGCCGAGACGGGCGTTGTTCATCATCGTGAACATCGCAGCCATCCCGCCTTGCGGCTCACCGATCAGCCATCCCACGGCCGCGTCGTATTGCATCACGGCGGTGGGCGAGCCGTGCAGCCCCATCTTGTGCTCAAGGCTCACGACGCTGACGCCGTTGCGCGCACCAAGGCTGCCATCGGCATTGGGAATGAACTTGGGCACCATGAAGAGGCTGATCCCCTTTGTCCCCGCCGGTGCGCCCGGCAGACGTGCCAGCACCAGATGACAGACGTTTTCGGCGATATCGTGATCGCCCCAACTGATGTAGATCTTCTGCCCCGTGATCGCATAGGTGCCATCGCCCCGATCCTCGGCCTTCGTCGCCAGCGCGCCCACATCCGATCCGGCCTGCGGTTCTGTCAGGTTCATCGTCCCGGTCCAGTCGCCCGACAGCAGCTTCGGAAGATAGAGCGCCTTGATCTCATCGCTCGCGTGATGCTCCAGCGCCTCGATCTGGCCCTGGGTCATCAGCGGCGCCAGTTGCAGCGACAGGCAGGCGCCGCTCATCATCTCGTTGACCGAAGAGGTCAGGGCCATCGGCAACCCCATGCCGCCATGCGCGGGGTCCGCCGCCATGCCGATCCAGCCGCCCTCGGCGATGGCCTTCCATCCGGCATCGAAACCGGGAGAGGTGCGCACAACGCCGTTCTCTAGCCGAGCCGGATGCAGATCGCCCGACCGCTGCAAGGGCGCAAGCACCTCGTCGCAGAGTTTTCCTGCCTCCGCGAGGATCGCCTGCGTCACATCGTTGGTGGCTTCTGCAAACCGCTCGGTTGCGCGCAGCGCGTCGATGTTCAGGATGTTTTCAAGGATGAAGGTATAATCCGCCACCGGCGCTTGGAAGGGCATCGCATATTCTCCGTTTGACAGGATGTCGGCTTGGCAAGCCGGACCACGCCCTGTAAGGGCTTTGGCTCAACATGATCCGTCGCGCATTGCGCGGCAACCGAAACGCGGCGTCACCAAACCCAATGAAAACCGCAGCTTCTCGCCTTCTTTCTGCCGATGCCGCTGGCATCTCCCAAGCGGCGGCATTGCTGCGCGCGGGCGAGCTCGTGGCCTTCCCGACGGAGACGGTTTACGGCCTGGGTGCGGATGCCCGAAACGGCGAGGCCGTGGCCGCGATCTTTGAGGCGAAGGGACGGCCCGCCTTCAATCCGCTGATCGTGCATCTGGCCGATACCACCATGGCGAAATCCTTCGTCAACTGGACCGAGAGCGCCGACCGGCTGGCGCGCGCGTTCTGGCCCGGACCGCTGACTTTGGTGCTGCCGCTGCGCGAAGGGCATGGCCTGTCGACGCTGGTGACGGCAGGCCTGCCAACAGTTGCCCTGCGCGTGCCCGCCGGCCCGGTGGCCCACGCGCTTTTGCGCGCCGTGGGCGGACCGGTCGCGGCCCCCTCCGCCAATCCCTCCGGACGGATCAGCGCGACAACGGCGGCCCATGTCTCGGCGGGCCTTGGGGACCGGATTGCCGCCATCCTTGACAATGGCCCCTGCAGCGTGGGCCTCGAAAGCACCATCGTCGGCCTCGATGGGCCGCCAACCCTGCTGCGCGCGGGCGGGCTGCCGGTGGAAGACATAGAAGCCTGTCTTGGGCATCCACTCTTGACAGCGGAGGCGGCACAGATCACCGCGCCGGGCCAGATGCTCTCCCATTACGCGCCGCGCGCGCGGCTGCGGCTCGACGCCGCCGGACCGGATGCCGGCGAAGTGATGCTCGGTTTCGGACCGATGCCCTGCGATGTGAACCTGTCGCCCTCAGGCGACCTGCGGGAAGCGGCGGCGCGGCTCTTCGACTGCCTGCACCAACTCGATGCCATGGGCAAGCCGATCGCGGTGGCCCCGGTGCCGCGCCACGGTCTCGGGCTTGCCATCAACGACAGGCTGGCACGGGCCGCAGCACCGCGCCCGTAAACGCGGAAAAGTTCAGGCGTGCCCGGCGGTCGAGGACAGGCTGACCGGATCGACGCCGATGCTTTCCAAGGCTGCGCACCATTTCTGGGCTGCCGGCGTGTCGAAAACCAGCGATCGGTGCGCATCCGCGGTCAGCCAGCCGTTCTGCGAAATCTCCCGCTCGAGCTGTCCAGGACCCCAACCGGCATAGCCCAGCATCATCAGCACGCGCGATGGCCCTTGCCCCCGGGCGATCTCCTCGAGAATGTCGAGGGTCGCGGTCATGCCGAATCCGCCCGGCACGGCGAGCGTGTGCAGATGCGACTGGTAGTCCGGCGAATGCAGCACGAAACCGCGACCGGTTTCCACCGGCCCGCCGAAATGCACCACTGTCGAGGCCACGGGCTCGCGCGGGACGATATCCAGCTGCTCCAGCACATCGCTCATCCTGATGTCCGCACTGGGCTTGTTCAGGATCAGGCCCATCGCACCCTTGTCGGAATAGGCACAGAGCAGGATCACCGAATGGGCGAACCGGGGATCACCCATCGACGGCATCGCGATCAGCAATTTTCCGGTCAGATCCAGCATGAATGCGCTATGAAAAAAGGGCCCTGCATCGTGGCAGCATGGCTTGCACCCGCGCTGCTTGCAAGGCTTTTGCCCGGGCGTGGTCGCAATCCCGCCTAACCGGAACGTGACTTGGCATTACAGTCTTTCTCGCCCATATCAAATGTATGAAAAACATTTGCCTCGCCTCGATCGTGACCGCCTCGCTGGCGCTGCCTGCCCTTGCCGCAGATCCCTTCGTCGTGCCTGTTACTGCGCAGATCCTGCCCGGCTGGGTCAAGGCGGATGGCACGAGGGTCGCGGCCCTGCACCTGCATCTGGAACCGGGATGGAAGACCTACTGGCGCGCGCCGGGAGATGCAGGCATCCCCCCCACCTTCGACTGGTCCGCGTCGCGCAACATGCGCGCAGTCTCGATCAGCTGGCCGACGCCGGAGGTCCATGACCAGAACGGCATGCGGACCATCGTCTATTCCAACGAAGTCGTGATTCCGCTCACAATCGAGCCCGACAGCACCGGCGCGCCGGTGCACCTTGACGTTGAGATGGATCTCGGCGTGTGCTCCGATATCTGTGTGCCGCATCGGTTGCGCCTCGAAGGCACGCTCGACACGGCGGAGCGCAAGCCGACGCCGGCCATTGCCGCGGCCCTCGCGCAACGGCCCTACTCGGCGTCCGAAGCCGGCGTCACCGCAGCCACCTGCCGCTTCGCGCCAACACCCGACGGCTGGCAGATCGAGGCGCGCGTGACGATGCCTTCGGCTGGTGGTCCCGAGGTCATGGTGATCGAACCCGGCTTGGGCGATGTCTGGGTCAGCGAGGCGCAGACCGCGCGCGCGGGCGGCGAGGTGGTCGCCACCTCAGAGATGATCCACGTCGGCGGCAAGGCCTTCGCGCTCGACCGTTCCGCCATCCGCCTGACTGTGCTGGGCAGCAAACACGCCGTCGATATCCGAGGTTGCAGCGCCGGTTAGGCTGGCGACCTGCGGCTGCGCAAGACGAGCGCCGCCGCCGTATATGCGAGCATCGTCACCATCGCCGCGCCAAGGACGAAGGCCGTGAAAGCCGCCCCCATCGGCGACCAATTCGCGACCTGCGGCATGAGCTGCAAGAGCCACGGGGCGAGCGTCCCGGTCCAGACCACCCAGCCCAGCGTCGCCGCACCCCAGCCGATGATGATCCCCCAGAGTGCAGCGAACCCCAGCCTGAGGCTGCGCAATGGCGCACGCAGGCCGCGACGCATCGCCCGCATCTGGCGCGCCACGTCGTGCTGCGCCGCGAGCAGGGCGGGGACCACCAGCAGGACCAGAACCATCCCGAAACCCAGCCCGTAGACCAGCGTGATCACGGTAGGTTTCAGGAACTGCGCCTGCTGGCTTTGCTCATAGAGCAGCGGCGCCATGCCCAGCACCGTCGTCATGGTGGTCAGCATCACCGGGCGCAACCGGTCGCAGGCACCGTCGATGATCGAGGGGATCAACCCGCGCTCCTCGGCGTATTCGTCTATCGTGGTGATCAACACGATGGAATCGTTGATGATGATGCCCGTCATTCCCAGCAGTCCGACGACCGTGAACATGCTGAGCGGCACGTCCCAAAGCGCGTGGCCGTAGATCGTGCCGACAAGGCCGAAAGGAATGATCGCCATGACGACGAAAGGCCGTGACCAGCTGCTGAAGACCCAGGCCAGCACGAGGTATATGCCCGAAAGACAAAGCACCAGACCGGTAAGGGCCTCCTTGAGGAAGGTATCCTCCTGTTCGCTGAGGCCCGCCATGCGCCAGTCGACCTGATGCTCGGCGGCGATGCGGGGCAGGATGCTCTCGGTCAGTTCCTGCTGGATCTGAGTGGCGCGCGCCGGATCGTCCTCCGAGATGTCGCCGGTCACCGAGAGCACCCGCACCCCGTTCTCGCGTTTCACGGTGTTGAACCCGACGCGACGCTCGACGGTCACGATGTCGGCCAGCGGCACGTACTGGCCGGCAGGCGTGCGCAGCTGGGTGTTCTCGAGGAAATCCGCCGTCAGCTCGCCCTCCGGCACTTCGACGCGGATTGTGGCACTGCGGGGCCCGTCGGGATAGGTGGCGGCCTCGATTCCGCCCAATCGGTCGCGGAGCACCCGGCCCAAAGCGTCGATGGTGAAGCCGAGCGCCTGACCCTGCGCGGTCAGATCGAGCAGGAGTTCCTCCTTGTCATAGGCCAGCGTATCCTCGACGGCGCTCACCTCTGGAAAACGCGCCAAGGCTGACTGCAGATCGAGGCTCGCGGATTTCAGCGTCTCGGTCGTGGCCCCGAAGAACTGGACGTCGAGCGCGTCGCCGCCCGGGCCTGAGCGCCAGCCGCGGAAGGAGACGGTCTCGGCCAGCGGGTGATTGACCACGCTGTCCTGAAGCTCGGCGACAAAGGCAAAGCTCGAATACGATCGCAGGTCCGCGTCGATCAGTTCGATGGAAATCCCGCCCAGCAGGTCCTCGTCCTTCGTATCGGTCCCCGACAGCCCCCGCCCCGCATTGCCGCCAATCTCGGCAATGACGTAGGCGATGGGGTTGAGGCCATGGCGCGCCTCATACTCGGCGCCGAGTGCGTCGGTGGCACGCTGCAACTCGCGCATCATCGCCAGCGTGTCCTCCCGCGTGGCCCCTTCCACCATGGCGAAATTACCGGTCACCGACCCCTGTTCCGGCGCATTGAAGAAGCGCCATTGCACATCGCCCCGGATGAAGAGCGCGATCTGGCTCGCCAGCACCGCGACGACCCCTGCCAGCACCACGTAGCGGCCCCGGATCACCCCCGCCATCAACGGGCGAAAGAGCGTTTCGCGCATCCGACGGAAACCGCGGTTGACCATGCGGCTCGGCAAATCATACCAGCGTTCCTTGGCTTTCGCGGCCAGTGCATGCGCCATGTGATTGGGCAGGATCAGAAAACATTCCACCAGCGAGGCCAACAGCACCGCGATCACCGTCAGAGGAACATCCGCAATGAGCGAGCCGAAACGACCGCCGATGGCCACGAGGCCGAAAAAGGCGATCACCGTGGTCAGGGTCGCGGCAAAGACCGGCATGGCCATGCGGCGCGCGGCGTTTTCGGCGGCGACCACCGGCGCTTCGCCGAAGTGCCGGGCCCGGTGATCGGCATGTTCAGCCACGACGATCGCGTCATCGACCACGATCCCCAGCGTGATGATCAACCCGAAAAGCGAGATCATGTTGAGCGTGAGACCGGCGGCGTACATGATCGCGATGGCGGCCATCATTGCCACGGGGATACCGGCGGCGACCCAGAAGGCCGTGCGCGCGTTGAGAAAGAGGAACAGGAGCACGACAACCAGCCCGAGGCCCATGAGCCCGTTTTTGATCAGGATGTCGAGCCTTGCGGTGATCTCCGCGGCCCGGGTTCGGATGAGATCAATGGTGACGCCCTCGGGAAGGGTCGCCTCGAGTTTGCCGGCCACCTCCTCGACCTGGCGCTGGATGCCCACCGCGTCGCCGCGGTCAGAGCGGTCGATCCGCACCGATATGGCCGGATCCGTCCCGACGAAATAACTGCGCTCGCGATCGGAGCCTTCCAGCTTGACCTGTGCTACGTCTCCGACCGTCAGCGGGGTGCCGTTTGCATCCGTGCGCAGCACAATGGCCGCGATATCCTCGGGGGTGCGTTTCTCGTTGCCCGTACGCACCCGCGTATTGGCGCTTTCCACGTCCCCGGCGGGGTCGGTGTCCACTTCTGCGGCGATGGCCTCGGCGATCTCCGCCATCGTGATATCATGTTCGATCAGACGCGCGGAGGGCACCTCGACCAGGGTTTGCGGCGCGGCCACGCCACGGATCGTCGTCCGGGTCACGCCGGCGGCGAAGAGGCGCACAACCAGTTCGTCTGCATAAAGGCCAAGCTGCTGCGGGCTCACCGGGCCGGTGATCACCAGATCCGTCACCCGGTCCCGCCAGGCCGAGCGCCGCACGGTCGGCTCCTCTGCCTCCTCGGGCAGATCGGTGACCGTATCCACGGCGCTTTGCACCTCATCGGTCGCCCGCGCCATGTCCCAGTCGGCCTCGAATTCGAGCGAAATGCTGGCCTGCCCCTCCCGAGAGGTCGCCTCCGCGCTTTCAACCCCCTCCACCGCGATCAGAACCGGGTCGAGCACCTGAACGATGGCCCGGTCGATGTCTTCGGCGCTGGCGCCTTCCCAGGTCACACTGACAGTGACACTGTCGAGCACGACATCGGGGAAGAACTGCGTGCGCATGTTCGGCAGCGCCGCAAAGCCGCCGATCAGCATCAGCATGAGCAGAAGGTTGGCCAGCGTCCGATGGCGGGTGAAATAAGACAGGATGCCGCCTGCCGCGGCCGGGATCCGGCGCGCCACGACCTACCCGCCCATCCGGCTCTCGATCCGGGCAACCATCTGCGCCGGGACCTGCCGTTCCGCCAGTTGCGCCAGAACCCGGGCCTTGGCCTCATCGGGCATGCGCGTGTTGCCTTGCACAAAGGCCACAAGTCGCGCGCGGCGGTCATCGTCAAGCTCAAGCATCTCGGGCTCCAGGGCGGCTTCGGGCTGGGCTTTCGCAATAGGGCGTACCGACACGCCCGCCCCCAGAAGCGGCGAACGGGCTTCAACGACATCGCGGCCTTCGAGCCCTTCGCCGCGGACCAACACATCGTCTCCCTGCCGCCGCAAGAGGTCGACCTCCAAGGCTTCGAGCCGGTTGCCCTCACCAATCACCAGCACCTGTCCGTCCGCCCCCAGCGCGGAAGCCGGCAGGCGAACCACATCGGCAAGCTGCGGCTCCTCGATCTCCACCTTGACGAAATCTCCGGGCCGGAAACCCGGTGCCCGGGTCAGATGCGCGAACACAAGGCGTCCGGTCTGGCCCTCGCCGGTCCCGGCGCTCACGCGGGCAATCCGGCCTTGGGCAAAAAGATCGATACCTGTCACATCTTGCGTCACATGAACCGGCGCTTCCATCAGGCGCCCGTCCGCGTCGAGCAGTCGCGCATATTGCGCTGTCGAGACCCGGAAGGCGACTTCAAGATCGCCGGGATCGACCAGATCTGCCAGACGTTCGTTGACGCCCACAAGACCGCCCGCGACCACCGCGGTATTGCTCAGAACCCCGTCGAAGGGCGCGCGCACGGTCGTATCCACCAGGTCGCGCTCGGCTTCCGCGACTGCGATCTCGGCGCGTGCAAGCCGGGTCGCCGCCTGATCCACGCGCGCTTCGCCTTGCGCCACGGCCTGCCTGCTGGAAATAACCGTGGCGCGCGCCGCCGCCGCGGCAAGTTCGGCGGTCTCCACCGCGGCTGCGGTACCGACACCGCGCGCGGCAAGATCGACCTGACGCCTGTAGGCCGTTTCACGCAAGACCGACTGCGCCTCGGCCGCCTCTTCCTCGTCGCGCGCGAGCGACAGATTGCGCGTCGCATCGCGCACTTCCGCCTGTGCATCGGCCAGATCTGCTTTCAGACGATCATATGCCGATTGCATGTCCGCCGGGTCGATCACGGCGATGACGTCGCCCGCCGTGATGGCCCCGCCCTCCTCGAAAGCCTCCGAAAGCGACAGGATCCGACCGCCGACCGCGGCACGAATCTCCAGTGTCCTGCGGGCCGCGACCGTACCGAAGGCTTCGAGCACCGGCGTGACTGTCTCCGCCTCCGCCCGGCGCAGGTTGACGGCGAATTCCCTTTCGCGAGCTGGTGGCGCGTCCGCCTCTTTGCTCAGGCGCTCTTGAATGGCCCCGGAAATCATCTGCCCCGCATAGACCAAAAGGCCCAGCGCCAGGGACGCCAGGAACAATCCGATCATGCTTTGTCGCAGAAAACGCATCAGCCTATTTCCAGCACTTCCGTCTGTTCAAACATAGGTCAGCACAGGGCAAAAAACACCAGCCTATTCAACTGATACGGCGCGGAATGTCATTTCCGTCGCTGATGTTCGTCCAGGCGCGGCAAAATCTCGACGAAATTGCAGGGACGGTGCCTGAAATCGAGCTGTTTGCTCAGGATTTCGTCCCAGGCATCCTTGCAGGCGCCGGGGCTTCCAGGCAGCGCGAACAGATAGGTGCCATTGGCAACACCGCCGGTGGCGCGACTTTGGACCGCGCTGGTGCCGATCTTGTTCATCGATACGATCGTGAAGACCGTACCGAAGGCGTCGATCTCCTTTTCATAGACGTCACGATGCGCCTCCACCGTGACATCGCGTCCGGTCAGACCGGTGCCGCCTGTCGAGATCACCACGTCAATTCCTTCGTCCGCGCACCAGACCCGCAACTGGTCCGCGATCTGGTCCCGCTCGTCGCGCAGGATCCGGCGCTCTGCCAGGTGATGCCCCGCGGCAAGCAGACGTTCCACCAGCACGTCGCCGGAGCGGTCCTGCGCCAGATCGCGCGTATCCGACACGGTCAACACCGCAATGCGGATCGGGATGAATTCCTTGGTCTCGTCGATCCTGCTCATCTCAACCTCTCTCCATGATCGCCAGCCGCGCCGCCAGGGTTGAGAATACGCCTGCGCTGATCAAGTTCAAGCTGCGGGCTTGCCCCGCGAGCCGCCGTCCCAGCGATCCGGCGAAGACCCCGACCAAACCGTTTATGATGAAACCGCCCAATCCGATCACGGCGCCGAAAACGAGGAACTGCCCCAGAACCGGCCCCGCAGCGGGCACGACGAACTGCGGCACGAAGGCCAGCACGAAAAGAATGACCTTGGGGTTGGTCAGGTTCACCAGCAGGCCCGAAAGAAAGGCGTTGCCGACACGGACCTGCGGCGCATCCACCGGCAAGGGCGCAGCAGTCAGGCTGCGCCAGGCCAGCCACAGAAGATAGGCGACGCCAACCCAGCGGATCATGTCGAAGGCCAAGGGATAGCGGGCGATCAGAGCCCCGAGACCGAGCCCCGCCACCAGGACATGGCACATGCCGCCGCAGGAAATGCCCGCGCTGGCCGCCCAGGCCGCGCGCCGCCCCGAGCGCAAGCCCTGTCCGAGGCAGAACATCATGTCGGCCCCGGGCGTGAGGTTCAGCGCAAGGGCCGCCGGCAAAAACGCCGCAAGGGTCATTGGGTCAACCACGCGACAGCCGCGCCTTCAGTTCAAGCAGATCTGCCCAGGCTTCGCGCTTGGCCGCCGGATTTCGCAGAAGGTATGCGGGATGAAACATCGGCAACGCCGGCAGCCCCTGCGCCTCGGCCCAGGTGCCCCGCAAGCGGGTAATGCCGCGTCTGGCGAGCAGCGCCTGGGCGCTGATATTGCCCATGATGACGATGACCTGCGGCTCCGCCAGCGCGATATGGCGCTCGAGGAAGGGGCGCATCATCGCGATTTCCTCGGGCGAGGGATCGCGGTTCTGCGGCGGGCGCCAGGGCAGGACATTGGTGATGTAGACAGGGTTATCAGGGTCCGCGCGCCCCATGCCGATGGCGGCGAGCATCCGGTCCAGCAACTGCCCCGCCCGGCCGACGAAGGGCTTGCCCTCAAGATCCTCGTCCCGCCCCGGTGCTTCGCCGACGATCATCACCGGCGCACCCGCGATCCCATCCGAAAACACCAGCTGGCGCGCGCCGCGCTTGAGATCGCAATGTGCGAAGCCTTCCATGGCCGCGCGCAGGCAATCGAGATCAGTAGCCGCTGTCGCAAGCTGCCGTGCCTCTTCGACCGCATCGACCTGTCCAGGCGCGGGCGCGGTGGCGGGGGCCTGGGGTTGCTTCGGCGTGTCGATCCTGGCCGGCGCTTCATAGCGGTTGAGTGGCGCGTCACAGATGGCTTCCGTGGCGCCCAGTTCGACCTGCCAGTCAAGAAGCGCAAGCGCGTGGTGAAACTCTGCTGATTCCATGAGCGCATTCTATGCCGCGACCGGGGCAAACTGAACCACCGGTTTCTCGCGGTGCCGTGCTTGCCCCTCCCCCTTGCCCTGCCTATAACGAGGTGAAATCGCCGAAGGTCGCCCTCCATGCCGTTTCCCCATCGACATCTGCTTGGCATCGAGGCGCTTCACCCCTCGGAAATCGTCACGCTTCTCGATCTGGCGGACAGCTACGCGGCGCTGAACCGCCAGCCCGACAAACATGCGGATGCGCTGGCAGGGCTCACCCAGATCAACATGTTCTTCGAAAACTCCACCCGGACGCAGGCGAGCTTCGAGATCGCCGGAAAGCGCCTCGGGGCGGATGTGATGAACATGGCGATGCAGGCCAGTTCGGTGAAAAAGGGCGAGACCCTCATCGACACCGCGCTCACGCTCAATGCCATGCATCCCGATCTCCTGGTGGTGCGCCATCCGCACTCGGGCGCGGTGGATCTTCTTGCGCAAAAGGTGAACTGCGCGGTGCTCAACGCAGGTGACGGGCGGCACGAACACCCGACGCAAGCCCTTCTCGACGCGCTGACCATCCGCCGCGCCAAGGGGCGGCTGCACCGGCTGTCGATCGCGATCTGCGGCGACATCGCCCATAGCCGCGTGGCGCGCTCCAACATCATGCTGCTGGGCAAGATGGAGAACCGGATCCGGCTGATCGGACCGCCGACCCTGATGCCCGCGGGCATTTCCGAGTTCGGCGTGGAGGTCTTCGACGACATGACCGACGGGTTGCGTGATGTCGATGTGGTGATGATGCTGCGGCTCCAGAAGGAGCGGATGGACGGCGGCTTCATCCCCTCCGAGCGCGAATACTATCACCGCTACGGGCTCGACGCCGAAAAGCTGGCCGCGGCCAAGCCCGATGCGATTGTCATGCACCCCGGCCCGATGAATCGCGGCGTTGAAATCGACGGCACCCTGGCCGACGACATCAACCGCAGCGTCATCCAGGACCAGGTCGAAATGGGCGTGGCCGTGCGCATGGCCGCCATGGATCTGCTGGCGCGCAACCTGCGCCTGACCCGGACGGGTGCGGCATGAGCCGACAGATCGACATCGTCGCCGGCGAGGCAGGCCGGATCCGCGTCTTCGCCATCAACCTGCCGCCAGAGGACGTGCGACAAGACCTCGCGCGGATGCCCGCTTCGGATCTGGCGCGCAGGCTTCTGGGCAGCCCGCATCTCGACACCGCCAGCACGGAGATATTTCCCGTCTCAGACCTCTCCGGGGTGGGTCTCGCGGCCTATCTCGCGGAAGGCTATGCGGTATCGCAGGACGCCATCGCCGCGGACCGCGCCAGGCTCGACGCGCTCGACGGCTACGTGATGCTGCTCTTTTCGGACAGTTTCGCCGGTGCGGAAGCGACCCTGACGCCCGGGCCCGATGTCAACCTGATCGGTACCTACGCCGAATTCCAGCCCGAGGGCGGCGGCAAAGCGATCCGGGCGGAGAGTGCCAAGCCCTACAGCGGCCAGCCCGGAAAACCCGCTCCTGCACCTTCGCGCAGCGGCATTGGCAGCATTGTGATCCTTCTCGCATTCGTCATTGCCTCCGGTGCGGCCCTTTGGGTGATGCTACAATGACCTGCGAGGCAAGAGAATGAACGACCCCAAGGACCCCAAGATGTCGGGACGCATCGCGATGATCGCGCTGCTGGTGGCCTTCGGCGTCGTCGGCCTGATGATCTGGGTGGGCTCATGACGCTCAGCCTCGTCAACGCCCGTCTGGTCGATCCCGAAAGCGGCACCGTCTCCACCGGCGGTCTGCGCCTTGACGCCGGGCATATCGTCGAGCGGCTCGACAAGGATGCCAAGCCCGCCGGCAGGGTGATCGACTGCGGATTGAAATACCTCGCCCCGGGCCTTGTGGATATGGGCGTGAAGGTCTGCGAACCGGGCGAACGCCACAAGGAAAGCTACCGCTCGGCGGGTCTCGCGGCGGCGGCGGGCGGCGTGACCACGATGATCACCCGGCCCGACACGACGCCTGCCATCGACAACCCCGAAACGCTGGAATTCGTCACCCGCCGCGCCAACGAGGCCTCGCCGGTCAACGTGCTCGCCATGGCGGCCCTGACCAAAGGGCGCGACGGCCGCGAGATGACCGAAATCGGTTTCCTGATGGACGCCGGCGCCGTGGCCTTCACCGATTGCGACCGGGTGGTCACGGACACCAAGGTCTTCAGCCGGGCGCTGACCTATGCGCGGGGGCTCGGGGCGCTGGTGGTGGCCCATCCGCAGGAACCGGGCCTCAGCGCAGGCGCCTGCGCCACATCGGGCAAATTCGCCTCGCTGCGCGGCCTGCCCGCGGTCTCGCCGATGGCCGAACGCATGGGGCTCGACCGGGACATCGCCCTCATTGAAATGACCGGCGCGCGCTATCACGCGGACCAGATCACCTGCGCGCGCGCCCTGCCCGCCCTGGAGCGCGCCAAGCGCAACGGGCTCGACATTACCGCGGGCACGTCGATCCACCACCTCACGCTGAATGCGCTCGACATCGCGGACTACCGCACTTTCTTCAAGCTCAAGCCCCCCTTGCGCGACGAGCAGGACCGCCTCGCCGTCGCGGAGGCCGTGAACAGCGGTCTGATCGACGTGATCTGCTCGATGCACACGCCACAGGACGAGGAAAGCAAGCGTCTGCCCTTCGAGGAGGCGGCATCGGGTGCGGTGGGGCTTGAGACGCTGCTGCCCGCCGCCATGCGCCTCCATCACGCCGGGCTGATCGACCTGCCTGTCCTGTGGCGCGCGATGTCGCTCAATCCGGCAAAACGGCTGGGTCTGGCATCGGGGCGTCTGAGCGTCGGTGCCCCGGCCGATCTCGTACTCTTCGATCCGGACGCCCCATTCCTGATGGACCGCGCCACGCTGCGCTCGAAATCCCGCAACACGCCCTTCGACGGGGCCCGGATGCAAGGCCGCGTGCTGGCCACCTACGTCGGCGGTGCCTGCGTCTATGAGCGATCGACATGAGCAACACCGACATCGCCCTCACCACGCTCGGCTACTGGGCCGCCTTCGGCTATCTCCTGGGCTCGATCCCCTTCGGGCTGCTGGTCGCGCGGGTCATGGGCCTCGGCAATCTGCGCGAGATCGGCTCGGGCAACATCGGGGCCACCAACGTTCTGCGCACGGGCAACAAACCGGCGGCGGCCCTCACGCTCCTGCTCGACGGCGGCAAGGGCGCGCTGGCCGTGCTCTTGGGTCACGCCGCAGGGGGCGATCCCGGCCTCATCGCGGGTCTCGCCGCGATGATCGGCCATTGCTTTCCGGTCTGGCTACGCTTCAAGGGCGGCAAGGGCGTGGCGACTTTCCTCGGCATCGTCCTTGCGCTCAACCCGATGGTCGGCCTCGGCGCCTGCCTTGCCTGGCTCGCGGGCGCCTTCTCCACGCGGATTTCTTCCGTTGGGGCACTTGTCGCATCGGTCGCTGCGGTCCCACTGGCCTACCTTGCCGATGGCCCGAAAACGGCTGTCTACATCGCCCTGATGGCCGCCCTGATCTTCTGGCGTCACCGGGGCAACATCGCCCGCATCCGCGCCGGGACAGAGCCGAAAATCGGCAAGAAGTCTTGAACGACCGTGCGCCCGCCGATGTCGCGGGCAGGCTTGCGCAATTACCCGATGGTCCGGTGCGGGGACTCTACGAGGGGCGCAAATACCTCGCGACGAAAACGACCTGCGCGGCTGAGAGATCCGTCAAGCTGGTGGCCGAGGAACTTGGCGGCAAGGATTACATCAGCCTGAACCTCTATCATCTTGCCGCCGGGCCACGCCTGCGCCCCTGCGAAATGCCCGCGGAAAAGGTCATCGCCTTCGTTATGGGATTTGCGCCGGATCAGGACGAGGCATAGCTGCCGTCCGGCCCATGTACCTCATCGCCCTGCAAGGCCGGCGAGAACACGCAGATCAGGTGCAGCGGCACGTCGCCCAGGACTCGCACCTCATGCGCGTCATGAGCGTCAGGCGCATAGAGCACGCCTGGTTCGATCCGGTGCTCCTTGCCACTCTGCTTTTCGGTGACGATCCCCGCGCCGCCGATACAGTAGCAGGCCTCGACGTGGTTCTTGTAGTGCAGGTCCAGCACAGCACCTGGCAGCACACGGGTCTCCGTCATGGAAAACCCCATGCCGTCGGATTTCACCAGCAGCCTGAGGCTGGTCCAGCCCGGCCCCGCCGCATCTCGTGCTGTGCCTTCGATGTCCTTCCTGTGGGTCACGATCATCGCTCTCGCCTTTCCTCAAACTGCGCGCTTTCGGGATTCACCGTTGCATGGTGCCTAGCCTCATGCCAATCCTGACGGCATGACACATCCCATGACAAGCCCCGACGGCACGGCGGCAAGCCGCCTCGCATTCGGCACGATGCAATTCGGCGGACGCGCCGATGCAACGGCCTCCCGCGCCATGTTCGACGCCTGCGTCGAGGCAGGCATCACCCATTTCGACACCGCCCATGTCTACAACGAAGGTGCCTCGGAGACACTGCTCGGCGGGATGCTCGGCAAGCGTCGCGACAGCCTGATCATCGCCACCAAGGCCGCCTACAGCGGCGGCGGGTCCAAGGCCAATATCACCAGCAGTTTCGAGATTTCCAGGCAGCGGCTGAAGCTCGACATGGTCGACGTCCTCTACATGCACCGCTTCGATCCGGACACCGACCTGCACGAGAGCATGGAAGCCATGGCGGAGTTGAAATCTGCGGGCCGGATCCGCTACGTCGGCGTGTCGAATTTCGCGGCCTGGCAGGTGATGAAAGCGATCGCCATTGCAGCCAAATTCGATCTCGCCATCGACATACTGCAACCGATGTACAACCTGGTGAAACGTCAGGCGGAGGTCGAGCTTCTGCCGATGTGCGCCGATCAGGGTGTGGCCTGCGCGCCCTATTCGCCTCTGGGCGGCGGCTTGCTGACTGGGAAATATGTGACGGGAGGCGTGGGCCGCCTTGCCGAAGACGACCGTTACGCGGCACGCTACGGTCTTGCCTTCATGCATGAGGCGGCCGCGGGATTGTCGCAGATCGCAACCGAGCTTGACGTGCCCGCTCCGACGCTGGCCGTTGCCTGGGCTGCGGCGCATCCCATGGGGCCGACGCCAATCATCTCTGCTCGGTCGGCGGATCAGCTTGTCCCTTCCCTCGCCGCGATGGATTTCGAGATGGACGCAGCCCTCTACAAGAGGATTGCCGCCTTGAGCCCGACGCCGCCGCCTGCCACCGACCGGATCGAAGAGCAGTCATGAGCGACATCATCGTGATCGGCGGTGGCATCGCGGGCCTGTCCGCCGCGGCGCGGCTCGCTCCTGACGCCTCGGTCACAGTCCTGGAGCGCGAGAGCGCCACCGGCTATCACGCCTCGGGCCGATCCGCAGCCGTCTTCGAGCCGAACTACGGTGCCCCGAGCGTCCGGGCGCTGAACCGGGCGAGCGAAGCCTATCTGCGGCAGGGCGGTTATCTGAGCCCGCGCGGGTTGATGCTGCTGGGAAAGGCCGAGGAGCAATCAGCCTTCGAGGCAGACGTCGCTTCCATGGGTCTCGTGCCGATTTCAGTTGCTGAGGCGCGTGAGATCATCCCCGTGCTCGATCCTGCCAAGCTGCGCTACGCCGCCTATCATGAAGGGGCGCAAGACATCGACACCCACAGGTTGCTCGAGGATTTCGCAAGGACCGTCCGCGCACATGGCGGGCAGGTTCTCACCGGCCATCCTGTGACCGTGATCGGCTTTGCGGGCGGTAAATGGCAGGTCACGGCCAAGGACCGGGTGTTTCACGCCGACCTCCTGATCAACGCCGCCGGCGCCTGGGCTGATGAGGTCGCCGCAATGGCCGGGCTCGCACCGCTCGGCATCGTACCGCATCGCCGCTCGATGGCGCGCATCCCCGCGCCGGCAGAGCAGGACGTCTCGCGTTGGCCCGTCTTCTTCGGTGTCGGTGAGAGCTGGTACGCCAAGCCGGACGCAGGTTTCCTGCTTGTCTCGCCCGCCGACGAGGACCCCGTGGCGCCGCATGATGCCTGGGCGGAGGATCTGACGCTGGCGCAAGGACTTGCGCGTTACGAAGAGATGGTGTGCGTTCCGGTGACCCGGCTCCAGTCGAGTTGGGCGGGCCTGCGCAGCTTCGCACCCGATCGCAGCCTCGTGCTCGGGCCGGACCCGGCGCAGCCCGCTTTCGTCTGGAGTGCGGGACAAGGCGGCTATGGTTTCCAGACCTCCCCGGCCGCTTCCCGGCTTGTTGCCGACCTTGTAATGGGACGTCCTTGCGAGATCGACTCCGAGGTCGTCGCACAGCTCACACCGGCGCGTTTGCGATGACCCGAAAACTCCCCCAATCCGCCAGTCTGGCCACCCCGGCGAAAGGTGCCAAGCTCTACGCTCCATCTGCCGCAAACAACGCCGAGGCGATCTGCGCAGTGCTCGCGGCGCATGCTCCCGCCACGGGCAATGCGCTCGAAATCGCCAGCGGCACCGGCCAGCACGTCACGGCCTTCGCATGCGCCCTGCCCGGTCTTGTCTGGCAACCGACCGAGATCGACCCGCAGCGCCGTGCCAGCATCGACGCCTATGTAGCAGAGGCAGGACGCAGCAACCTGCGACCCGCGATCGCGCTCGACGCCACGGCTCCGGGATGGCACCGGGAGCACGGCGGACAGAGCCTCATCATCCTGATCAACCTGCTGCACCTCATACCGACGTCTGCGGCACGAACCGTTCTTGCGGAAACCATGGCAGCGCTGGCTCCGGGGGGGTGTTTTGTGATTTATGGCCCTTTCAAACGCAACGGGCTCCTGACCAGCGAGGGCGACCTGCGATTTGACAGCGAGTTGCGCGCGGCTGATCCGGAGATCGGCTACAAGAACGACAGAGACATCGCCTCTTGGGTGAGTGCTACAGGCGCGCAGATAGAAAGACGGGAAATGCCAGCCAACAACCTCTGTTTCGTCGTGCGCAACCGGCCAACCCTATAAAATCGCAAACATTCGAGCCCGACGCGTGATATTGTCAGGCGACGGTCTCCCTCTTTCGAAGCATAGATCATGCGCGTTTTGTCAATGGCGCGCGTCGTGAGGGCCGGTCTGACCGCGAAGACGCTTCATGCTGACGAATTGCTTCCCGGCAAAATGTTCATCTGTTTCGACCCGGTGTACGATGGTCTCGGTCCGATAACCTCCTGCGCGGACAAATTCGAAACCAGTCTGCCGATCGTCGACAACAGGTTTTCCGGACGCTTCAGCGGATCCCAGTTCGACACGACCGTGAGCGAGACATCGAGCGCGCTGGACTTCGAAATCGGTTTGTCGGGCGAAATCTTTCCATTTCCGAGCCTGTCGGGATCGATCACCGAGGCAGGCAATCCTTCTTCGTTCCTGATCACGGCGACGCTGCCAATACCTGCGATCACCGACCCCACCACTTATGCCCTCGGTGGCGGTCTTTCCACCGGTGGCGAGGCGCCGCAGAACCCGACGACCCGCGCGCGATTTCGGACCCGAGTAACCGCGCGGATCAGCCGTCCGCGCGGATCTTCGTGTTCTTCGGATCGTAGGGGCTATCCTCTACAATTTCTGCGGGCCAGAGCTTGTCGAGCATCTTGACCTGCAGCTTCGTGCCGACAACCGCGAGGTCGGGCTTCACGTAGCCCATGCCGATGGACTTGCCGAAGGCCACGGAATAGCCCCCGGAGGTCAGCCGCCCCACGCGGGTCTCGCCGTCATAGAGCGCCTCGCGGCCCCAGGGATCGGCATCCTCAGGTCCGTCGATCAGCAGGGTGACGCATTTCGACCGGATACCGGTCTCCTGCAACCTGTCCTTGCCGTGGAAGTCCTTGTCGAGGTCGACAAAGCGCGGCAGGTCGGCCTCCAACGGCGTGGCGTCGCGGCCCAATTCGTTGCCGAAGGCGCGGTAAGATTTCTCCTGCCTGAGCCAGTTCTGCGCCCGTGCGCCGACGAGTTTCATGCCGTACTTTTCGCCTGCCTTCTCCAACTGGTCGAAGAGGTAGTTCTGCATCTCGATCGGATGATGCAACTCCCAACCCAACTCGCCGGTATAAGCCACGCGGATCGCGCGGACCGGGCACATGCCAAGCTCGATGTTGCGCATGGTGAGCCAAGGAAAGCGCTTGTTCGACAGGACGGTTTCTGGGTCAGCGTCCTTGACGATCTCCTTCAGCACGTCGCGCGATTTCGGCCCGGCGATGGCGAAGACGCCCCATTGCGTGGTCACGTCATGGCATTCGATGTAGCCGAATGCCGGCGCCTTGTCTTCGATGGCCTTGCGCAGATAGTCCGCGTCGTAAGCTGTCCATGCACCTGCCGAGACCAGATAATACTCATGTTCCGCCAACCGCACGATGGTGTATTCCGTGCGCGTCGTGCCGTGCCCCGTCAGCGCATAAGTCAGGTTGATCCGGCCCACCGATGGCAGCTTGTTGCAGGTGAACCAGTCGAGGAACTGCGTCGCCCCTGGCCCCCGCACCAGGTGTTTGGTGAAGGCGGTGGCGTCGATGAGGCCCACGCCCTCGCGGATGGCTTTTGCTTCCTCGACCGCGTATTGCCACCAACCGCCGCGCCGGAAGGACCGCGCGTCATGATCGTTGAAGCCCATAGGCGCGTAGTAATTGGGACGCTCCCAGCCGTTGACGAAGCCGAATTGCGCGCCGCGCGCGGCCTGCCGGTCATAGGCGGGCGACGTGCGCAGCGGGCGGCAGGCAGGGCGTTCTTCGTCCGGGTGGTGAAGGATGTAGACGTGCTCGTAGCACTCCTCGTTCTTGCGCGCGGCGAACTCCGTGGTCATCCAGTCGCCGTAGCGCTTGGGATCGAGGCTCGCCATGTCGATCTCCGCCTCTCCCTTCACCATCAGCTGCGCCAGGTAGTATCCGGTGCCCCCCGCCGCCGTGATGCCGAAGGAGAAGCCTTCGGCCAGCCACATGTTGCGCAGCCCCGGCGCGGGCCCCACCAGCGGGTTGCCGTCGGGCGTATAGCAGATCGGGCCGTTGAAATCGTCCTTCAGCCCGCAGTCTTCGCAGGACGGGATGCGGTGGTTCATCGCCATGTATTGATCCTCGATCCGGTCCAGATCGAGTTGGAACAAATCCGCGCGGAAGCTGTCGGGCACACCATATTCAAAACGGGCGGGTGCGTTTTTCTCGTAGACACCGAGGATCCAGCCACCACGCTCTTCGCGCACGTAGGACTGCGCGTCGGCGTCACGGATCACCGGATGCTCGACATTGCCTTCGGCGCGGAATTTGACCAGTTCGGGATCCTGCTCCATCACGATGAACTGATGCTCCACCGGGATGGCAGGGATCTTGATGCCCAGCATCTTGGCAGTGCGCTGCGCGTGGTTGCCGGACGCCGTCACCACATGCTCGGCGGTTATGACCACCTGCTCGTCGGAGGGCACGAGGTTACCGCCCTTCTCGACCATCTTGGTCACGGTGACTTCCCAGTGGGTGCCGGTCCAGTGGAAAGCATCCGCCTGCCACTTGCGCTCGATCATCACGCCGCGCTGGCGCGCCCCCTTGGCCATCGCCATGGTCACATCGGCGGGGTTAATATAGCCGTCGGTGGTGTGGTAGAGCGCGCCCTTGAGGTCATCGGTGCGGATCAGCGGCCATTTCGCCTTGATCTCCTCAGGCGTCATCCACTGGTAGGGCACGCCGCAGGTTTCGGCCGTCGTGGCGTAGAGCATGTATTCATCCATGCGCTCCTGCGTCTGCGCCATGCGCAGGTTGCCCACCACCGCAAAGCCCGCGTTGAGGCCGGTTTCCTCTTCCAGCGTCTTGTAAAAGCGGATCGAGTAGTCGTGGATATGGGTCGTCGCGAAGGACATGTTGAAGTAGGGCAAGAGCCCCGCCGCATGCCAGGTGGAGCCCGAGGTCAACTCGTCCCGCTCGATCAGCATCACGTCGTCCCAGCCCGCGCGGGCAAGGTGATAGGCGATCGAGGTGCCAACGGCACCGCCGCCGACGACGAGGGCTTTGACTTGGGTTTTCATGGCGCGGACTCTCCTCGGGCATGGACTGCGGCCAGCTTTATCCTCTGGCGCGGTACGGCGCAAAACGCGCCCGACCGGTCATGACGGGAAAGCGACATTGCGCCAGTCGAGGAGCGGCCCATACGCCGTCTAGCCGAGGATCTTGCCCGGATTCATGATGCCCTTGGGATCGAGCGCGCGCTTGATCGAGACCATGACATCGACCGCCGCACCAAGCTCCTTGCGCAGATAGGGCTTCTTGCCCTGACCGATCCCGTGCTCGCCGGTGCAGGTTCCCTCCATCTCGATCGCGACATCGTTGAGCCAGGAGACATAGCCCGCCGCCCGCGCCACCTCCTGCGCATCTTCCATGTCGATCAGCAGCGAAACATGGAAATTGCCGTCTCCCGCGTGGCCCACGATGGGCGCCATCAGGTCCAGTTCTTCGGCCTTGCGCTGCGCGGCACCAACGCAATCGGCAAGCCGCGAGATCGGTACACACACGTCGGTGGCGATGGCCTTGGCACCGGGTCGCAGTTGCAGCATGGCCCAATAGGCGTCATGCCGCGCCTTCCAGAGTTTGTTGCGTTCTTCGGTGCTGGTGGTGGCCGTATAGCCCTCGCCGCCCTCTTCCTCGGCAAGCGCACCGAAGATCTCCGCCTGCTCGACCACGCTGGCTTCAGTCCCGTGAAACTCCAAAAGCAGCATCGGCGTTTCCGGCAGGTCGAGTTTCGAATAACCATTGAGCGCCTTGACCACCAGCGCGTCGAGCAATTCGATCCGCGCCACCGGCAGCCCGTACTGGATCACCGCCATCACCGTGCGGCAGGCCGCATCGACCGACGTAAAGGAACAGCGCGCGGAACTCATCGCTTCGGGAATGCCCTGCAGTTTCAGGGTGATCTCGGTGATCACGCCGAGTGTGCCTTCGGAGCCGACCATGAGACGCGTCAGGTCATAGCCGGCGGAAGACTTGCGCGCCCGCTTGCCGGTGCGGATCACCGTGCCATCCGCCATCACCGCCTCCAGCGCCAGCACGTTGTCCTTCATCGTGCCGTAGCGCACCGCGTTCGTCCCGGAGGCGCGGGTCGAGGCCATGCCGCCCAGCGAGGCGTTTGCCCCCGGATCAATCGGAAAGAACAGCCCCATGTCGCGCAGATGGGTGTTGAGCGCCTCGCGCGTCACGCCGGGCTGCACCCGGCAATCGAGATCGCCTGCGTTGACTTCAAGCACCTTGTCCATCTGGCTCACATCGACGCATATGCCCCCCGCCGGCGCATTCACATGGCCTTCGAGCGAGGTGCCCGTGCCGTAGGGAATGACCGGTACCCGGTGCTCGGCGCAGACGGCGACGATATCGGCCACCTCCTGCGTCGAGGCCGGAAAGACCACGGCATCGGGCGGCTGGTTCTCGATCCATGTCGTCGTGTGACCGTGTTGTTCCCGGATCGCCTGCCCGGTCTGGAACCGCTCGCCGAAGCGCTGCTTGAGCACCCCCAGAACCGTTTCGATGCCGGTCTCGTTGCGCGGCAGTGTCGCGTGGTGCACCATGTCGTTCTCCTTGGCCGGGCTCAGCGGCCCAATGCAATTCCTTCGCGGCGCGGATCGGCACCGCCTGCCAGCGTCTCACCCAGCGAAATGGCGTGCAGGCCGGAATTGAGATCGCGGATGCTGACCTCATAGCCCATCGCACCAAGCGCTTCCGCCAGGTCTTCCGCCTGCGTCCCTGCTTCAAGATCGTAGGTGCCGAAGCGATTGACCGCATGCGGCACCGAGACTGCCTGCTGCACATCCATGCCCCAGTCGAGGTAGGCGATAATGCTTGTCGCAACATAGCCGATGATCCGGCTGCCGCCTGGACTGCCGATGGCAAGCACCGGCTTGCGGTTCTTCAGCACAATGGTCGGTGCCATCGACGACCGGGGCCGCTTGCCCGGCTCGACCCGATTGGCGATCGGCACACCGTCGACATGCGTTTCAAAGGAAAAATCCGTAAGCTCATTGTTGAGCAGGAATCCCCTTACCATCAAACGGCTGCCGAATCCGTTCTCGATGGTCGTGGTCATGGAGGCCACATTGCCCGCCGCATCCACAACGACAAAATGCGATGTGGAAGGCAGTTCCAGCGAGACATCATCGGCCCAGTTCTGCGCATGGTCGAAGGCGGGATTGCCGGGGGTGACTTCCGGCAGGGCGTCGTCCCCCGCCAAGAGCTTGCCGCGTTCCGCGAGATAGCCCGGATCGACCAGTCCCTTGGTCGGCATCGGTACGAAATCGCTGTCCGCCATGTACCGGCCCCGATCCGCAAAGGCGAGGCGCGAGGCATCGCCGATCAGGCGGCGCACCTCCGCGTCCTGCGGTCCTGCGCCGAGATTGTAACCTTCCAGCATGCCGAGGATCTGCCCCACCGTCAGCGCACCAGAGGACGGAGGCCCCATGCCGCAGACATCATGGGCGCGATACGTCACGCAGACCGGTTCCCGTTCCTTGATCTCGTAGATGCTCAGATCGACGGCGGAGAGCACGCCGGGATTGCCGTCGGCGCCCCGCACGGTGGCTACGATGTCTGCTGCGATGGCGCCGGTGTAGAAGGCCTGCGCGCCCTCTTCCGAGATGCTGCGCAAGGTCGCCGCATAGTCCGGGTTCTTCAGTAGCACACCGGCAGCCAGCGGAACGCCTCCCGGCAGGAAATAGGCGGCGGTTTCGGAAAAGCGACCTAGCCGCTCCGCATCCTCCGCGACAAGGGATGCAAGGCGCGGTGACACGGGAAAACCGGTTTCGGCAAGGTCGATGGCAGGCGCGAGCAATTCGGCCCAAGGCAGGACGCCCCATCGGTCATGCGCCGCCTGCATCAAGGCAGGTGTGCCCGGCGTGCCCACCGAGAGACCCCCGACGACCGCATCGAAAAACGCAAGCGGCTCGCCCGCCGCGTTCTGAAAGAGGCGCGGTGTGGCAGCGAGCGGTGCTGTCTCGCGCCCGTCGAGCGTCGTCACGCGGCCCGATGCGGCATCGAAAAAGACCAGAAAAGCGCCCCCGCCGAGGCCCGAGGATTGTGGCTCCACCAGCCCGAGCATGGCCTGAATAGCCACAACCGCATCCGCTGCACTTCCGCCCCGCTTTAGCACTTCGGCCCCCGCCTGCGCGGCGTATGGATTGGCAGCGGCGACCATCCAGTCCGCAGCTTCGACAGGTCTGCCCGCAGCCTTGGCGTCAAGTGCAGCGGCAACTTCGGGCGATATCGCCTCGAGGAGGCCGGTCGTTGCGGCTTCAGGCGCGATGGCATCCGCGGCCTGCTGTGCTGTCGCCGGCTGGGCCAGCAGCATGAAAATGCAGGTCCAAAGGTGCCGCATGATCCGTTCCTCTCTCGAAAACCCCTTCAGAGCATGGAGGGCACGACCTGATCCGGTGGCCGGTGGCCATCGTCGAAGGTCTTGATGTTGATGATGACTTTCTCACCCATCTCGATACGACCCTCGCGCGTGGCCGACCCCATGTGCGGCAGCAAGACGACATTGGTCAGCTCCCGCAGCCGTGGGTTCACCTTGGTGCCGCGCTCGTAGACATCAAGCCCAGCGCCCGCGATCTCGCCGGCCCGCAGCATGCGGGTCAAGGCATTCTCGTCGATCACCTCGCCGCGCGAGGTGTTCACCAGCACCCCGTCCGGCTTCATCAGCTTCAGACGGCGCGCGTTCATCAGATGGAAGGTCGAGGGTGTCGCCGGGCAGTTCACCGAGATCACATCCATGCGTGCGACCATCTGGTCAAGGCTGTCCCAATAGGTCGCCTGCAAGGACTGCTCGATCTCGGGGCGCAGTCGCCTGCGATTGTGATAATGCACCTGCATGCCGAAGGCATTGGCCCTGCGCGCCACCGCCTGCCCGATCCGGCCCATGCCGAGGATCCCAAGGCGCCGCCCGCCGACGCGTCCACCAAGAAACGCCGTAGGCGCCCAGCCTTCCCATGTGTCGTTCTGCATCACCGCCAGACCCTCAGGGATCTTGCGCAGCACCGCGAGGATGAGCGCCATCGTCATGTCCGCAGTATCGTCGGTCAGCACCCCGGGCGTGTTGGAGACAAGGATGCCGCGCTGGCGCGCCGTGGCCACATCGATGTGGTCGACCCCGGCACCGTAATTCGCGATCAGCTTGAGGCGGTCACCGGCCTGCCCGAGCAGGGCTGAATCGATATCGTCGCTGATCGTCGGCACCAGCACATCCGCCGACTTGATCGCCTCGGCAAGCTCAGCGCGCGTCATCTTCGCGTCACTCTCGCGCAGCGTCACGTTGAAGAGTTCGCAAAGCCGCGTTTCGACGACCTCCGGCAACCGTCGCGTTACGACAACACTCAGCTTCGGTTTCGACATGTCGCCTCTCCCCGGACTTGGCCTTGGTACTCGTTTTGTGACATGGTGGCGGAAGTCACAGTGAGGCACAAGAACCTCGCGCTGCAAAAGAGCAAAATGCGAATGACAGGTTTCAGGATGATCCCTATGCTGACCCGCGTTCTGGCGGTGGTGCTGGCCTTTGGCGTGGTGGCGCCCGTGGCGCATGCGGTGGAAAAGGGACAGGTCACGAACCTGCCATTGCCCCGTTTCGTGTCGCTGAAGGCCGCCGAAGGAAACGTGCGTCGGGGGCCCTCGCTCACGCATCGCATCGATTGGGTCTTCACGCGCCGCGACATGCCGCTCGAGATCACCGCCGAGCACGGCCACTGGCGCCGGGTGCAGGACCGGGAAGGTCAGGGAGGATGGGTGCATTACTCGCTGCTCTCGGGCGTGCGTACCGTGATCGTGGGCGAAGAGATGATCAACCTTCATCAACGTCCGGACGCAAAATCGCCGGTCGTCGCGGCGCTGGAGCCGGATGTTGTCGCAAGGCTCGGCAAATGCGAACCCGACTGGTGCCAGTTGCGCTCGGGCGGCTACAAGGGCTGGGCCAGCAAGGATAACCTCTGGGGTGTTGCGCGGGATGAACTGCGTGACTGAGCCGGCAGGCATCAGGGAAGGAATATGAGCGTGCGCGCTGTCGCCTATCGACGCTTCGGGCCGGCGAAAGACGTATTGGAACTTGGCGAGCATCCGGAGACGAGCCCCGTGGCCGGCGAAGTCCGCGTGGCGCTCGCCTATTCCGCCGTCAATCCCTCGGACGTCAAACGACGCGCGAGCGCCCGCCCCGGAATCGATGACTCTGCCTTCGAAAGGGTTTGTCCGCACAGCGATGGCGCGGGCGTGATCGAGGCGGTCGGAGATGGTGTAGACCCTGAACGTCTGGGCGAGCAAGTCTGGATCTGGAACGATCACTGGCAACGGACCTAGGGCACCGCCGCACAGAAAACCACCTTGCCCGCGGCGCAAGCTGTGCCGCTGCCCAACACCGTCTCCTTCGAGACCGGCGCGTCGCTGGGCATTCCGGGGCTAACGGCGACGCATTGCGTCTTGGGGGACGGGCCGGTCACGCAAAAATGCGTCCTGGTGCACGGCGGCGCAGGCAACGTCGGCTTTCTGGCGGTGCAACTGGCAAAATGGAGCGGTGCGAGGGTCATTGCCACGGCAAGCCCCAAGGATTTCGAGCGATGCCGCGGCGCCGGCGCGAATGCAGTGATCGACTACCGGTCGGAGCAGCGTGCGAGCGAGATTTTGGCCGCGGCAGGCGGACAGCCGGTGGACCGGATCGTGGAGGTCGAGTTTGGCCTGAACATCGCCGCCAATGTCAACGTCATCGCACCCAATGGCGTTATCGGCGTCTATGGCTCGCAAAAGGAGCAGACGCCCGCGATTCCCTTCTATCCGCTCCTGTTCAAAGCGGTCACGGTCGAGTTTGCCCTGATCTACATCCTGCCCGACGCGCCGCGGCGCAAGGCCATCGACAACCTGCACGCCGCACTGACCGAAGGTGCGATGACTTGCGCGGTCGATCGGATTTTTCCTCTGTCGCAAACCGCCTTGGCGCATGAAAGCGTGGAAAGCGGTGCGCGGTCAGGAGCGACCTTGATCGACGTCAACGACGGCTGATCGCTGCTGCGCGCTTGGGACAAAAAACGGTAATTCGGGGCTTGCGCGTCCCGAGCCTTGGCCTTAATTACGCGGACACGTTGGGGTGTGGCCAAGTGGTAAGGCATCGGTTTTTGGTACCGTGTACCGTAGGTTCGAATCCTACCACCCCAGCCACCACCACCTAAGTCATTGATATAATGCAGAAATATTGAATTTTCTGCCGTGTATTTCGGTCCATTTCAGAGGTGTCATTTTACCCCAGACCGACCAGATCTCCGATATTCTGCCCGTTTCTCTCGAAAAGTCTGGAATCGCCATTTCCGCGGTAGCAGTTTGGGCGACATGTGATGGGTGTAGCATCGCCCTTTAACGCGCAACGATCACGAAACGGCATAGCACGACGCCGAAGTATCCGTTCATCGAATACCTACGCGCGCAACATTTTGATTATGCTAAGATTTACAGAGCGGCGAAGGCGTCGCGCTGCTCTGTCCAGATGGGTGAGAAGGCATGACGCTTCAGCCAGTCGGATGTCATGCCAACAGGCTGTCGGCCTTCGCGGACGGCTCTGATGATGTCAGGCGCCAGGAACGCCAGTTCGATGAGTTGCTGAACACGGCGTTTCGAGACGCATTCGGCCTCGGCGATCTCAGCAAAGGTCTTGCCCGACCGGACCAGATCAAAATACCGATGCGCGCGGGCGATGTTGCGCAGCAGAGTTGCATCGATCTCCGGCTGTGCGTCGCCGATGATGAGCTTGGTTTCCACGCCGCGCTTGCGATGCTGGAACGGGCTGAGGTGACGGTCAGCAGGTCTTCTACGATGCGCGCCGCATCCACATCAAGAGACTAGCGAGATGCTCGCCTGACAAGGCGATGCGGATGTCGCCGGGCGCGATATCGATGCGGTCGACCAGTTCAAGACAGTGGCGTATCGCATCTTTGACAGCGGCAGTGTCGCTTTCGCGACAGTTCGGACAAGCGCGCTCCGACCCCGACGGTTTCGTCGGCGGTCGCGTCACACAAGATGCCTGCGCGCACCTCCGGTTGTTTCAGATGACGCCGGACCAGATCAGCGACCTTGTCTTCCAACTCCGCTGCTGGCAACCGCCACCCCGATGGATCACGCGGTGCCGTTCCGCGGACCAGCCGATGCGACACGTAGTATCTGAGTTTGCGGCCCTTCGCCGTCTTCGAATGGCTTGGGGTCAGACGATCCCCGGTCTGATCGTAGATCTTGCCGGCCAGCGGCGAAGCTGATGCTTTGGCGCCCTTGCGGTTCCGCTTCGTGAAGGTTCGATCCTTTGCCGCATCCGATCTGCAGCTGATCCTGGATGCTGTCCCAGACCTCCGGGTCTATCAGCGGCGGATGCTGCCCGGGATAGACTGTCGCGTGATGCCGGATGCGACCGGCATAGACCGGGTTGGTCAGGATGTAGTGTATGTGCCCATAGCTGAAGGATGCCCCACCTTTCACCCTGCCCGAGATCAGCGTTCGGACTGGTGTCTTCAGGCCAAGCGCGTCTACGGTTTCTTTGACGACGCGCGTGTTGCGATGCTCGAGGTATAGATCATAGATCGTGCGGATCACTTCCGCATCCGGCTCGGCGATCTTCAAGGACCGGCCGGCGGCGGCATAGCCCAGCGGCACCGTCGCACCCATCCACAGACCCTTTCTTCTTAGAAGCGGCGATCTTGTCGCGGATGCGCTCGGCCGTCACTTCGCGTTCGAACTGGGCAAAGCTCAAAAGCATGTTCAGCGTCAACCGCCCCATGCTGGTGGCGGTGTTGAACGACTGCGTGACCGAGACAAACGACGTGCCCGCGGCATCCAGCCGTTCGACCATCTTGGCGAAGTCCGCCAGCGATCGCGTGAGCCGGTCGATCTTGTAGACGAGGATCTGATCGACGGCTCCGCGATCGATGTCAGCGAGCAGCCGCTGCAACCCGGGTCTTTCCATGCTGCCCCCGGAGAGACCGCCATCATCATACCGCTCTGGCAGCAGCACCCAGCCTTCGGCTTTCTGGCTGGAGATGTAGGCGGCACAGGCCTCGTACTGCGCATCGAGTGAGTTGAACTCCTGTTCCAGCCCCTCCTCCGAGCTTTTGCGGGTATAGATGGCACAGCGGATCTTCTTCATGCGTCAGCCCCTGCCCTGCCGTTGAGGCCAAAGAACCGCGGCCCCGACCAGCTGGTGCCGGTGATCTGAAGCGCGATGGCCGACAGGGATTTGAAGTGGTCGCCGTTCATTACGAAACCGTCTTCTTGAACTTCCACCTGATACCGCCGGCCATTCCATTCGCGTACCAACTGCGTACCGGGTTTGATCACGGGTGTGGGTGCTCTGACCTCCTTGCCACCAGCAGCGGACTTCAGTGCGCGTTTCACGTCTGTCGTCAGCCCGCCGAACGCCCGAGCATTGCGCATCCCAGATCAGCGCCTTGCGCATGAAGATCATCGACAGGAAGTGTGGCGGGGCGTCGCCAAACGCCTCCGCCCAGGCCACGCGCAGGGCGGCCCGGTCCATCTGACCGAGATCTGCCCAACGCGCGGCTATGTCCGCATTGTCCGCCATCAGGCGGCATCCGCCGGCTGGGCCGTGATGCGGTAGCTGAGCGGCTTGCCCTCTCCCGTCTTCTCGGCGGAAATCTCGAACCCCGCCTTGCGCAGGCCCGTCAGCGCCGCCCGCGTCGTATGCGACTGCCAGCCGAGCTTCTCGCTGATCGTGGCGACATCCACCCCGGCTTTGCGGGTCAGCATCTGGATCAGCTGCGCTTTCTTGGTTTTGGTTTGGTCTGCTTTGTCATCTGGTCTTCTCCATTTTGTTCAGGCAGGACCGAAGTGATCCTGCTACTGAGCAGAGCCCGGAAACCCGGGCGGAGAAGGCGGCACACAGCGCCAGGTGCGTCGCGACACGGACAGTACCGCTCTGTTTGGCGCGCAAGTCCAGTGGAAATATGGCCGCTTAAGGTGGAAAAGCAGTCGTCTGAGAAAATAGTCAGATGACCGAGTTCGACCCCATCTCGCACCTTGGACTTCGGCACAACATTAGTCGCGATAGGCGGAACCGAGACCCGCGCCGCGCTCAGCGCCGAGTTCCGCACTGCCGATGAAGGGTTCATCTGAGCAGAGCACTCAGATGACCGGGTTGAGCTCAAGCGACTGGGTCGAAGTATTTGACTTCGCCGGAAGCATGGTATCGACTTCAAAAAAAGCGGAGGGCCTTAGCATGGTCGAAGTCGGCTGGATTACATTTCATCGCTGGTTCTTCGATTCTGAACAGGCGGCCGGCGCTTTGACGCTTCCCGCACCAGAGGGCGCGGCGTGGTGGCATTTCGGCCCCGACAGCCCGATCGGACCCGATGGGCTCCGGACCGGACGCGGCCGCTCCTGGGCTGGGGCTGGTTTTTTCGCGGATCAAACCGCAGCGGATTGCGTGCTGGACGACCCTGTGGCGCAGTTTCCGGACCTTCCGGCACATGGGGAAGCTTTCCATTGCCTGTTGCGACCCATCCGCTTTTCGGGCGACTGTCGATGGCTATCCGGAGCCAACGCGACGCTTGCCGTGGCGGAGGCAGATTCCGGCGGACCTGCGGTCGTTTTGACCTCGGCAGGCTATGACGACATGGGGCCCGAACAGACTGCGCGCAAGCGCGACTTCCGCGAAAACGTGGACCGGGTCCGCGCATGGTACGACGAGATCGACGGCAATATCGTCAATGGGAACTTCGCAACCGGCACGGACGGCATGACCTTTTCCCTCTGGCGTAGCGACGATGCCCTGCGAGCCGGCGCGTATGGGCCAGGACTGCACCGGGCGCAGCTTGACCGGCAGAAAGCGGAACGCCTCGCGGATCGCACCTCCTATACGCGCACACGGCTCCTCCGCCATACTGGCACCTGGGACGGCCGCGATCCGCTGACAGAGGTCGCCTGACACGCGATTGTCCGAGGCCCATCCTCTAACGGTTTGCGATCGTTGCTTCATTTCTTTGTCGCATCGCAGATAAGGGACAGCCATACTGCCGTTGCGGAGACCGGTTCGAATCTGTCTGACACCACCGGAATGGGGGACGTGCCTCGACTGCAAAGAGACTATGATCAGGCGGGTGACGAAGGAGGACGTATGTCTGAAGCTGCTCCACACAGTGCTCCTGCCGAGGTCCTTGTGAACCACCGGCAGCGGGGTGACGCTTATGCATCGAGTGACTTGGAGGCTTACCTCTCCAGCTATTGGGACGACGCACACGTGGTGATCGATGGCGCGTCATACGACATAGCAGCCCTCAGGAGCGCCATGGTCTCCTTCTTCGAGTCAGGGGGCGGCCCTGTCTTGATCGATCTGCCAGAGCCCACCTACATCAACATCGGCCCCTCAGGCGATGCGGTGGTCACTAGCTTCACCTGGCGCGAGCGATTGCGGACGAGGGAGGGAACGGAGCAGGACCTGGAATACTCCGAGAGCGACGTATGGATTAGACGAAACGGCCAGTGGCGGCTCGTTCTTGCCCATCTGAACTGCGTGCAAACCGACAACGACTAGGGTCAGGACTCACAACCAGAACATGACGGTGGCTGCGATGCAGATGGCTGACAGGAAGAGGTCGGCGCATCTGTCGTAGCGGGTTGCGATCCGGCGCCAGTCCTTCAAGCGAGCGAAGAGGTTAACCGCTTCATTTGGAGCCCCGGCAGCTTGCCAAGGTTAGGGTCGGGCGCTCGAATCGCCTCGCCCGCTCCAAATTTACCAAAGCCTTACAGTTGTTTAGCTGAAAACATCTGTTCCCGACAGTGGTCATTCGTGTAACATGCGGCGAAAGCCAGGTGAGAGCCGATTGTGTTGAAAAACACCGAATTTTGGATATCGAATTTTTCTGAAAATTGCCCGTGATACCAAAAAGTCGGATAAGATCGTTCGTGAGGCGCAGTGAGCTGGCACATGATCGGCAGAAGCCCAATTTGGCCGAACCCCTCGCCTCAAAAAGCTGGCTGCGCTCTATGGCGATAAATTTCGTCGATTTCGCCAAAAATGGAGTTTTTCAACAAAATAAGCCCGAAGCCGCCATTTATCCGACCATGGCTTGCCGCTCCGCAGCAAGGTATGGGCCTACAGCCGCTCAAGCCTGCATTGGGTCAGCAAGCGTTCTGCATCCGCGCGCTCGAAGAGTGCGGTTCCCTCGCTGCTGACCGTCGCGCTGGCTGCCGCTACTCCCCATAGAAGCGCTTGCTCGGCCTGGGCTCCACGCGCAAGCGATAGTGTGAACGCGCCAACCAGCGCATCCCCAGCTCCAACCTTACTGCGGACCGGTACCTTCGGGGCAACGCAAAAGTACTTTTGGTCGCCATTGACCATGACAGAACCCTCTGAGCCATGCCCGGAAACCACAATCCGCGCAACACTGCGCGCAATTAGGTGTTCGCAGAAAGCGAGATTGTCGGCGACTGTCCGCATCGGGCGACCTGTCGCTTTTTCCATTTCGCTGCGGTCAAGCCGTAAAACGTCCAAGGGGGAAGCGGGTGAGTTGATCAGGTGCAACAGCGGCGCTTTGGACGTATCGACGACCAGACGTCCATTGGAGCGCGATACAATCGCCTGCACTTTTGAGGGAAAATCGTCTGGAAGACCATGAGCTGCGCCACCACTCAATACGACGAACCCGCCCTGAGGCGCGGTCTCGGAGACTAGGTCCAGGATCATCTGCGCTTCATTTTCGCTCACCGGTTCCCCGGGCAGCGTAAAACGAAACTGCTCTCCCGATGACGCGTCGGTAACTGCCAGGCTGTAACCCGTTTCACCGGCAACCCGGCATTTCACCGTCGGAACATTTTCCGCTTCCAGCAATGCTAATAGACGGTCACCCATTGTTCCGCCAACTACGACCAAAGCCCTAACGCTTCCGTCCAACTTTAAGATCGAACGTGCGACATTCACGCCGCCACCACCCGGATCAATCCGCGGCTTCTCACAATACAGTTTGGGACCCGGTTCTACATGTTCGGTAGAGGTTGCATAATCGACAGCCGGCTTCAGCGTGATCGTAAGGACTTCGGGCACGAGGGCTTCCCTTAATTTCGGTGGTTACTATCGCAATGGCAGCTTACCATGATGAAGCCGTACTCTGAGTAAAATAGCCGGATGACCGCGTTGAGCCCAAAGGCGTTGTTTGCATTAAGCGCAGCGAAGGTTGCTCAGCGCGGGCAGATGGCGGTAGGCCCGGTCATGCGCGCGGCTGGTCTGTGTTGAGCGCTCGGGAGGCATGCGCTGTTTCTGATCACAAGCGAACGCCCGGTCAACGCCTATTCGGGCAACCCGGCAAGGCGCAAGAGACCGGTTAGGTGCTCCAGTGCCTCGGGCTTGCCGTAGGGCGCGATGAAGGGGATGTCGCGCAGGCGCAACTCGGGCTGCAATAGCAGCGCCTCTTCGATTTCCCAGCGTGCATCTTCGACGCGTTCCAATCCCATGTAGGTCGCAGCCAGGAACAGACGTTGCCGCAGCGCCTCGGGGTTTCGTTCCAAGGCTTCCAGCCCCAGCTCCAGACTTCTCTCGTAGTTGCGCAGGCTGAACTGGATCTCGGACATGGCGTTCAGATAGGGGAACGGTGCACGGGGGTTTAGCCGCAAAGCATACTGAAAAGAAACTCCACCCGGCTTGCGGGTTTCCGGCGTAAAGTCTGTTCCAGCCCTGCAACCCGTACCCGTCGGCGTAATTCGGGTCGATCTGGACAGCGCGTTTGAACGCCGCTTCCGCTTCCGCGTATTCGCGGCGGAACATGTGCACAAGTCCGAGCGATGTATAAACCTGCGGCAGGTCCGGGTCGATCTCGACCGCCTCGAGTGCGATCCGGTAACCCTGCTCCAGCACCTGCTCGTTATCAAGAAGCGCGACGCCGGCGCGGTTCGTGTAGGTGGTGGCGAGCAAAGCCTTGGCCAGTGCGAAATCAGGATCGATGCGCAGGGCGCGCAGCAGAAAGGCTTGCCCATTCCTGCGGGCGTCTTCGTTGAAGCGCCAGATCTCCTCCCAGGCGCGCAGGTAGAGATCATAAGCGTCGAGGCTGTCGGTATAGTGTTTCGACAACCGGCGCCTTTCTTCCTGCGACAGCTCAACCTGAAGCGCGCCGATGATCTGGGTGGTCACATCGTCCTGCAGCGCGAAGAGGTCCTCGAACTCGCGGTCAAGCCGCGCGCCCCACAGCTGGATGCCGTTCTGGGCGTCGGTCAGGTTGGCGCTGATCCTCACTTTCCTGCCCGACCGCTGGACCGACCCCGCCACGACGTAGCGCACCCCGAGTTCCGCCCCGACCGAGCGCGCATCCATAGACTCGCCGCGGTCACGGAACGAGAAGGAGGTGTTGCGCGCGATCACCAGAAGACCGCTCACCTTGCTCAGGTCCGAGATCAGGCTGTCTGCCATGCCGTCGCTGAAATAGTTTTGCTCGGCGTCGCCCGACAGGTTCTCGAAGGGCATGACTGCGAGCGACGGGCGACTTTCGGAGGCGAGCGACGCCACAGGCGGCACGGTCGGCGCCAGCATGTCGCGCACCTGCGGCACGAACCACCAAGCCGCGCCAAGCAGCACGACCACCGCCACAAGGACAGCAGGCGCCAGCCGCCGCGGCACCGGCCGGGGTCTGTTCAAAACGCTATCGCCATCGCCATCGGTGATCTTGAAGACATGCACAGGCTCGGGGATGTTCTTGACCCACTGCGGTCCGAGGTCTTTAAAGCCAACGCCGTCAAGGTCACGCAGCTGTGCCCGCGCGGCTCCGGCAATGAGTATCGCGCCGGGCTCCGCCAAAGCTTCCAGCCGTGCCGCCACGTTCACTCCGTCCCCGTAAAGGTCGCCGTCCTGCACGATCACCTCGCCCAGGTTCACACCGATGCGCACCTGCAGCGGTTCGTCCCCCGGCCGCGCGGCATTGAACGAGGCAAGCCCTTGTTGGATCGCGCGCGCCGCCAGCACCGCCCCCGTGACGCTGGGAAACTCGACCAGCGCTCCATCGCCCATCAGCTTGACCACACGTCCGCCATTGCCAGTGACGGCCCCGTCGAAGACCTCGCGTCGCGCGGCGGTGACACGGGCCAGTGTTCCAGCCTCGTTCGCCGCCATCTGGCGGCTGTAGCCGACAACATCCATTATCAGGATCGCGGTCAGGCGTTTCTCCACCGACTCGGGCATCAGTCCTCCCATTTGCCAAGGAAAGCCTAATCGCAGCCCTTCCAGCAACCAAGCGGTTCTGGCAAATCCGAACCGGTAAGTGTGCAACGAATGACCCTGGTCGCGCAGCCATGCGCAGGCGATTTTTTGGTGGAGCTTGTATAGCCCCGCGATATTGACTCAGGGATTTCGTAAATCGGCAGTGTGCGGATGTTATACTTA